>CAVVET010000032.1:0-58761 GCA_963747215.1 uncultured Acidimicrobiales bacterium | reverse complement strand
CCCGGAGAACGGCCGAGCCGACGCCACCCGTGACGGTTGGGTGACGATGTGCGCGCGGTCGCGGACCCCGCTTGAACCCCATCCGCCGCCCAATAGCGTCGCCAGATCACTGACCTGACCAGGAGGTAGTTCACCGTGCGCAGAACGCGCCGAGTAGTGGGCTTGCTGGCCGTCCTCACCGCGTTCACCTTCGTGGCCGCAGCGTGCGGGGACGACAGCGATAGCGATGCTTCGAGTGCAACGACAGGCGGCGCCGACACGACCGAGGGCGGCGCCGTGACCACCGGTGGCGGCGGAGGCGAAGCGCTGCCCGCTTGCGGTGGCACCAGCGACATCCCGGGTTCCGGCGGACAACACTCTGGAGACCGTCGAGATCACCGAGGCCGCAGGTGTCAACAAGAACGTCGGCATGATGTTCGACATCACCGGTCGTGGTGACCAGTCGTTCAACGACTCCGCCGGGCGGGGCTCGACAAGGCGGTCGAGGACTACGGCATCACGACGTCCGAGTCGACCCCGACCGGCGACGCCGACCGGGCCGAGCGCCTGAACCTCATCGTGGACGAGGGCAACGGGCTCGTCCTCGCTGTCGGCTTCCTCTGGGGCGACGTGCTGACGGCGGGTGCACCGAGCGCCCGACACCCAGTTCGCGATCGTCGACTCGGTCGTCGACACCCCGAACACGACGTCACTCGTGTTCGCCGAGGAGCAGGGCTCCTTCCTCGTCGGTGCAGCTGCCGCGATGAAGAGCCAGACCGGCAAGATCGGCTTCATCGGCGGTGTCGAGAACGAGCTGATCCAGAAGTTCGAGGCCGGCTACGTCGCCGGCGCGACGCAGGTCAACCCCGACATCGAGGTCGAGGTCTCCTACATCAGCCAGCCTCCGGACTTCACCGGCTTCAACGACGCCGCGAAAGGGCAAGGAGATCGGCGCGTCGATGTTCGAGAACGGCGCCGACATCGTCTACGCCGCTGCGGGCGGTTCGGGTACGGCATGTTCGCCGCTGCCCAGGAGTACTCCGAGGCCAACGACACGGTCGTCTGCGGCATCGGCGTCGACTCCGACCAGATCCTGACGCTCGGCGCCGAGCTCGAGCCCTACGTCATGACCTCGATGCTCAAGCGGGTCGACGTCGCGGTCTACGGCACGATCGGCGCCTACCTGGCAGGCGAGCTCGCGGGCGGCACCGTGCAAGTCTTCGACCTCTCGGTGGACGGCGTCGGCTACTCGACGACCGGCGGCAACCTCGAGGACATCGTCGGCGAGCTCGACGATCTGAAGCAGCAGATCGCCGACGGAGACATCACCGTCCCGACGACTCCCTAGGGCCGAACGGCTCGGATGTAGTAAAGAACGGTCCCATGACCGAGGACGCAGGGGGCGCCGTCGCAACAGTCGGACGGCGCCCCTGGCGTGGCCGGACCCCCGGCGATCGAGCTGCGCGGCATCGTCAAGCGGTTCCCCGGGGTGGTCGCGAACGACGGCATCGACCTGGCGGTCGCGCCCGGGACGATCCACGCGATGGTGGGTGAGAACGGCGCCGGGAAGTCGACGCTGATGAAGATCCTCGTACGGCGAGCAACGGCCCGACGAGGGCGTGATCTCCGTGCGGGGCGAGGAGCAGCACTTCAAGTCGCCGACGCGACGCGATCGCCGTCGGCATCGGCATGGTGCACCAGCACTTCATGCTGGCCGACAATCTCACGGTCACCGAGAACGTCGTGCTGGGGCTGGAGCCGGGCTCGCGCGGTCGTGGCTCGACTTCGATGCGGCCGACAGGAGGATCGTCGAGCTCGGCGAGATCTATGGACTCCCGGTCAAGCCCGACGCGTTCGTCGCCGAATCGGTGTCGGCGATCGCCAACGAGTCGAGATCATGAAGGTGCTCTACCGGGGAGCGCGTATCCTCATCCTCGACGAGCCGACCGCCGTGCTCGTGCCGCAGGAGGTCGACGACCTGTTCGAATCGCTCGCGTGAGCTGACCGCCGAGGGAGTCACCGTCATCTTCATCAGCCACAAGCTCGACGAGGTGCTCAAGGTCGCCGACGTGATCACCGTGGTAAGGGCCGGTCGCACGGTCGCCTCGGTCGTCCCGCACGAGGTCACCGCGGACGGCGAGCTCGCCGAGCTGATGGTCGGCAGCGAGCCGCCGAAACCCGACACGCGAGTCGACCGTGACGGACAAGGTCGTGCTCGACGTGACGGGCTCACCGTGATCGAGGAGGTGCGCGGCGTGGGCCTCGATCACGTGTCGTTCGACCGTACACAGCGGTGAGGTCGTGGGGATCGCCGGGGTCGACGGCAACGGCCAGCGTGAACCGTCGAAGCGCTCATGGGCCTTCGGCCCGCGGTCCAGCGGCCGAGTGTCCCTCGGTGGAGTCGACATCAGTCACGCCTCGACCCGGCACCGCCGGGAGCAGGGGATCGGGTACATCCCCGAAGATCGCCAGCACGACGGGCTCGTGCTCACCGCGGTCTTGTGGGAGAACGCGATGCTCGGACATCAGACGCAACCGCCGTTCGCCCGCGGAGTGCTGATCGACAAGGCGGGTGCCCGGGCGCAGTCGGAGGAGATCGTCGAGGACTTCGATGTGCGCACGCCGAGTGTCGACGTCGCGGCGTACGCGCTCTCGGGCGGCAATCAGCAGAAGTTCCTCGTGGGCCGCGAGATGCTCGCCGAGCCAAAGCTCCTCATCGCCTCTCACCCGACGCGCGGCATCGACGTCGGCGCGCAGGCCGCGGTGTGGGAGTCGATTCGTCAAGCGCGGTCGGCGGGCCTGGCCGTGCTGCTGCTCTCGGCCGACCTCGAGGAGCTCATCGGGCTCTCGGACACGCTGCTCGTCATCCTCCGAGGCCACATCGTCGCCACGCTCGACCCGGCGACCCTGACCCCGGCCGACTTGGGGTCGTACATGACCGGCGCGAGGAGGGCACCGCCGTGTGACTCGCACTCGCCGAATCCTGTACGGACTCGCGGCTCCCGTCGCCGCCGTGCTCTTCGCGATCCTGGTGTCGGCGATCGTCCTGGCCGCGAGCGGTTACAGCGCGGTGGACGTGTTCAAGGCGATGTGGCAGTACACCGACTCGACCGATTCGGTTGTCGCGATCATCAACCGGGCGATTCCCTTCTACGTCTCGGCCCTCGCGGTGGCCATCGGGTTCAAGATGGCGCTGTTCAACATCGGCGTCGATGGCCAGTACCGGTTGGCCGCGGTGCTGTCCGCCGCGGCGGGAGCGGCGGTGTCGTTCCCCGCTCCCCTGCAGGTGTCGTTCATCCTCGCGATCGCGATCGTCGTGGGCGCGCTGTGGGCGGCGGTCGCCGCGTTGCTGAAGGTGTGGCGGGGAGTGAGCGAGGTCATCTCGACGATCATGCTGAACTCCATCGCGACCGGCATCACCGTGTATCTCCTCGCGAACTACCTCCGGGAGAACAACGACGCGGGCGACCTCGTGACGAAGACTCCGTTACTGCCAGCGGAGTCGTTCATCCCGCCGCTCAACCGCCTGCTCGAGGTCTTCGGTCTGCATCTGCCCGAGGGCACGCAGCTCAACGGCTTTCTCGTCGGGGCGATCATCCTTGGCGTTGGCTACTACTTCGTGCTCTGGCGCACCCGCTTCGGCTTCGACCTCCGGGCGACGGGGTCGAACCCCGCAGCGGCTCGGGCCGCGGGCGTGAACCCCAAGGCCATGATCGTCAAGACGATGCTATCAGCGGTGGCATCGCCGGGCTGGTCGGCATGGGGCCGTTGCTCGGCGATCCGCAGTTCCACCGCTACACCGAGCAGTTCCCGACGACCCTCGGTTTCAGCGGCATCGCGATCGCGCTCGTTGGTCGCAACCATCCGGTGGGCATCGCGTTCGCCGCCCTCCTGTTCGCCGTACATCGAGCGGGCGACGCAGGTGCTGTCGCTCGAGGGCATCCCCCAAGAGATCTCGCGGATCATGCAGGGCACGATCATCCTCTCGGCCGTCGTGGCCTACGAGATCGTGCGGCGCATCCGAGTCGCGGCCGAAGTGCGTGATGCCGCCGCCAAAGCGGAGCCAAGGGCCGCGGGTCCCGTGCCCGAGCCGGTGCCGGCATGACCGCGGTCGCCGAACCTCTCGGGTCTCCCGTCCCCGAGCGCCGACGGCTGCCCAAGCTCAAGTGGCCCTGGATGCAGACACTGATCCTCGCCCTCGGCGTCTTCGCCGTGTTGTCGCTCGTGCGGGTGGTCACCGGAGCCGACGACCTCACGTCGAGCGGCACGTTCGGCGCCGCCGTGCGGCTCGCGGTGCCGATCGGTCTCGCCGCGCTCGGCGGTCTCTACGCGGAGCGCGCGGGCATCGTGAACATCGGTCTCGAAGGCATGATGATCATGGGCACCTGGTTCGGCGCGTGGGCGGGTTGGCAGTGGGGCCCGTGGGCGGGTGTCGCCATCGGGATCCTGGGCGGCATGCTCGCCGGGCTGCTGCACGCTCTCGCCACGGTCACGTTCGGCGTCGATCACGTGGTGTCGGGCGTCGCGATCAACATCCTCGCTCTCGGCGTCACGCGTTATCTCGCGACAGCGGTGTTCACCGGCCAGGAGGATGCGTCGGCCACGCTCTCACCGCCGATCAATGGCGACGTCGGCGAGTTCACCTTTCCCTTCCTGTCGGGAGGGCCGCTGTTCGGTTGGGACACGCCTGACATATTCGGCTGGTTCGAGGACAAGGGATGGTTCTTCATCTCCGATCTCGCGGGCCTCATGAAGGGGCTCACGAGCAACCTGTCGTGGCTGACGGTCATCGCGATCCTGCTCGTCCCATTCAGCGCGTACCTGTTGTGGCACACCCGCTTCGGGCTCCGACTCCGCTCCGTCGGCGAGGCGCCTACGGCGGCCGACACCCTCGGCGTGCCGGTGTACCGGATGAAGTACCTCGGCGTCGTGATCTCCGGCGGGCTGGCCGGTCTCGGTGGCGCGTACTTGGCGATCGAGGCGGCGGGACGGTATCGGGAAGGGCAGACGGCGAACCGCGGCTTCATCGGCCTGGCCGCGCTCATCTTCGGGAACTGGATGCCGGCCGGGTTGGCGATGGGCGCGGGCCTGTTCGGCTTCGCCGACGCGCTCCAGTTGCGCAGCGACGACTCGGTTCGTGCGTTGTTGCTGTTCGTCGCCATCGTCGTGGGGTTCTTGGCGCTGCGCGCGATCTACGTCGGGAAGCCGTTGACCGGTGCGGGGATGATCGTGGCCGCCGGGGTATTCGGCGTGTACTTCGCGATCACGGCAGCGGTGCCGTCACAGTTCGTCTTCATCACTCCGTACGTGACGACCCTCGTCGTGCTCGCGTTCGCCGCACAGCGATTGCGCCCGCCCGCCGCCGACGGCTTGCCGTGGCGCAAGGGTCAGCAGATCTGACCATGGCGGTCGACTGGCCGGCGCTGCGGGCGGCAGCGATCGAGGCCGCCTCGCACGCGTACGCGCCGTACTCGAACTTCCATGTGGGCGCCGCGGCGCTCACCGACGATGGGCGCGTGGTCACCGGCTGCAACGTCGAGAACGCGTCGTACGGGCTGACCCTGTGCGCGGAGTGCGGCCTCGTGTCCGAGCTCCACCGCACGGGCGGAGGCCGATTGGTTGCCGTCGCCACGTCGGACGGGTGCGGGCGATCCCGTCATGCCGTGCGGTCGATGCCGTCAGCTTCTGTGGGAGGCGGGAGGCGCGGGCCTCCTCGTCGACGGCGATGGCACACCTCGTCCGATGTCGGAGGTGTTGCCGGGCGCGTTCGACGCCGAGCGTCTGGCCGAGGGCGGATGAAGGGGCGCGGATGAACGTCGTCGACATCATCCGGGCCAAGCGCGACGGGGCGCGGCTGAGCGACCAGCAGCTGCGTTGGTTCATCGAGGCGTACACCAAGGGAGAGATCGCGGACGAGCAGGCCGCCGCCCTGTGCATGGCGATCTACTTCAACGGCATGCAGCCCGGCGAGCTCGCGGTGTGGACCCAGGCCATGATCGACTCCGGAGAGCGCCTCGACCTCTCCGCTGTCGGCCGCCCGACGGTCGACAAGCACTCGACCGGAGGCGTCGGCGACAAGGTCTCGCTCGTACTGGCGCCGCTCGTCGCGGCGTGCGGTGCCGCGGTGCCCCAGCTCTCGGGGCGCGGGCTCGGCCACAGCGGGGGAACGCTCGACAAGCTCGAAACGATCGCGGGCTGGCGGTCGGCGTTGTCACCATCGGAGATGGTGACAAACCTGCAGACGGTGGGCTGTGTGATCGCGGCTGCCGGGTCGGGGCTCGCACCGGCGGATCGAAAGCTCTACGCGTTGCGCGATGTCACCGCGACGGTCGAGTCGATCCCGCTGATCGCAAGTTCGATCATGTCGAAGAAGATCGCGGAGGGCACCGAGGCGCTCGTGCTCGACGTGAAGACCGGGTCGGGGGCCTTCATGCGCAAGCGGGACGACGCGACTCGGCTGGCTGAGGCGATGGTGGTGATCGGCGAGGCGAACGGGGTGCGCACCTCCGCACTGATCACGGCGATGGACACCGTGCTCGGGCGCGCCGCGGGCAACGCCATCGAGGTCACCGAGTCCGTCGAGGTGTTGTCGGGCCGCACGCAGGGAGTCGAGGACCTGGTCGAGGTGACGCTCGCACTGGCGGAGGAGATGGTGTCGCTGTCGGGCGTCGGCGGCGACCCCAGTGCACGGCTCGCCGATGGGTCGGCCCTCGCGAAGTGGAGGGAGATGGTCACCGCCCAGGGCGGCGACCCGGACGCACCGGTGCCCGACGCGAACCAGCGGCTGTCGATTCGAGCGGAGCGGACGGGCTTCGTCACTCGGCTCGATGCGCTCGCGGTCGGCACGGCCGCCTGGCGGCTCGGCGCGGGACGGTCCCGCAAGGAGGACCCGGTCAGCGCGGTCGCCGGAGTGCTGTGCGTGGCCAAGGAAGGCGACGCGGTCGAGGAGGGCCAACCGCTCGTCGAGCTGCACATCGACGATCCGTCTCGGGTCGAGGCGGCCGTCGAAGCACTGGACGGCGCGATCGACGTCGGCCCCGAACCGCCGGAACGCAAGTCGCTGATCCTCGACCGCATCCGCGCCTGACCCGATCCCCTTCGGGTTTGCTGCCACCGGACGATATCCGCCTGGCGCGCAAACGGTCGGTGAGGATGGGCGAGACTGGCGTGATGGCGAGGCCGATCACGGTGGAGGCGGTGCGCGAGGCGCCGAAGGTCTTGCTGCACGACCACCTCGACGGCGGACTCCGGCCCGCGACCATCGTCGAGCTCGCCGACGCGGTCGGCTACCGCGACTTGCCGACGACGGACCTCACCGATCTGGCTGCTTGGTTCACGAAAGGCGCAGACACCCGCGACATCCTCCAGTACCTGGCGACGTTCACCCACACGCTCGCGGTGATGCAGACCGAGGATGCCCTCCATCGGGTCGCGAAGGAAGCTGCCCTCGACCTCGCCGCTGACGGCGTCGTGTACGCCGAGGTGCGCTTCGCTCCGGAGCTCCACCAGGAGCGCGGGCTCTCACTCGACGCCGTCGTCGACGCCGTGCAAGCCGGCTTTCGCGAGGGTGAGCGTGATGCGGCCGCCACCGGCCATTCGATCGTCATGCGCACGATCGTCTGCGCGATGCGCACCGAGACGCGCTCGGTCGAGATCGCCGAGCTGTGCGTGCGCCGCCGACGCGACGACGACACGATCGTCTCGTTCGACCTGGCGGGAGCCGAGACGGGGTTCCCACCAAGTGAGCACGCGGACGCGGTTGCGATCGCCCGCGCCGGGCTCGCGCACCTGACGATCCACGCGAGCGAGCCGCCCGGCATCGAGCTGATCGCGGACGCGCTCGCAGTGCGGCGCGGAGCGGATCGGTCATGGCGTGCGCCTCGTCGAAGACGTCACGTTCGCGGGCGGTGTGCCCGAAGGTGGTCTGGTCGACATCGACCTGGAGCGATGCCAGCTCGGCCCGCTCGCGACCTACGTGCGCGACCGTCAGGTCCCGCTCGAGCTCGCGCCGACGTGCAACGTGCAGATCGGCGCCGTGCCGACACTGGCTCATCACCCGGTCGCGTTGTTCCACCGGCTCGGGATGCGAGCAACGATCAACACGGACAACCGACTCATGAGCGGCGTGAGCGTGGCGAGCGAAGTGCATGCCGTTGCCGCTGTCAATCACTTCGGCTGGCGGGACATCGAAGCAGTGCAGGTCACCGCCATCCAGTCGGCGTTCTGCTCGCTCGACGAGCGCCGGCGCATCGAGCGCGACATCATCGGTCCGGCGTACGCGAAGCTCGACCAGGAGTGACGATGGGACTCAACGCACAACAGCGCAAGGACTTCGAGCGGGACGGGGTGTTGGTCATCGAAGCATTCGCCGACCCCGCGGCGTGTCGCGCCCTCATCGAACGGTCCCAGGAGCTGCTCGAGGCGTTCGAACCGGAGTCGATCTCCGTGTTCACGACCCACGAGCAGACGCGCACGTCCGACGACTACTTCCTCGACTCCGGTGACAAGGTGCGGTTCTTCTTCGAGGAGGACGCGTTCGCCGAGGACGGATCCTTGAAGCAAGCCAAAGAGCTGTCGATCAACAAGATCGGCCACGCGCTCCACGACCTCGACCCGCTCTTCGACGACTTCTCCCGCACGCCCGAGCCTCGCCGAGGTCGCTTCAGATGTGGGGTTCGACGATCCGCGGCTGCTGCAGTCGATGTACATCTTCAAGCAGCCGAGCATCGGCGGCGAGGTGACCTGTCACCAGGACAGCACGTTCCTCTACACGGACCCTCTGACGTGCGTCGGCTTCTGGTTCGCGTTGGAGGACGCCACGCTCGAGAACGGATGCCTGTGGGCCGAGCCCGGCGGCCACCGGGGTCCGCTGCGCAAGCGGTTCCGGCGCGCCGCGGAGGGCGGCACGACTTTCGACGCGCTCGATGACGCGCCCCTGCCCGAGCCGGGCGACGGGCGGCTCGTGCCGTTGGAGACCGCCGCCGGCACCCTGGTGCTGCTGCACGGTCAGCTCCCTCACTACAGCGGGCCGAACCGTTCGCCGAAGTCGCGCCACGCGTACTCGGTGCATCTGATCGACGGGTCGGCGGCATATCCCCGCGGACAACTGGTTGCAGCGCCGCGACGACATGCCACTCCGAGGGTTCCGACAGGTGGCCGGTACCCTCGAACCATGAGCCGGCCCGATCTCGAGTCGCTGCGACGAGCACCGAAGGCGCTGTTGCACGACCATCTCGACGGTGGCGTACGTCCGGCGACGGTGCTCGAGCTCGCGGAGGCCTGCGGATATCAGGGCTTGCCGACGACCGATGTCGAGGAGCTCGCGCAGTGGTTCGTCGCCGGCGCCGACCGGCGCGATCTGGTCCTGTACCTCGACGGCTTCGACCACACCCTGGCCGTGATGCAGACGCGCGACGCGCTGTTCCGGGTCGCCTCGGAGTGCGCGCAGGATCTCGCCGCTGACGGGGTCGTGTACGCGGAGGTGCGCTTCGCTCCCGAGCTGCACACCGAGGCTGCGCTCGGTCTCGACGACGTGGTGAGCGCGGTGATCGACGGGTTCGCCGACGGGTCGCAGCAGGCAGCTGCAAATGGTCACCCGATCACCGTCTACGGCCTGGTGACGGCCATGCGCACCGCGGCACGGTCGAGCGAGATCGCCGAGCTCGCAGTGCGGTGGCGCGACGACGGCATCGTGGGCTTCGACATCGCCGGTGCCGAGGCGGGATTCCCTCCGACGCGCCACCTCGACGCGTTCCAGCTCGTCCAGCGCGAGAACTTCCACTTCACGATCCACGCCGGCGAGGCGTTCGGGCTGCCGTCGATATGGGAGGCGCTGCAGTGGTGCGGCGCGGAGCGCCTCGGACACGGCGTCCGCATCGTCGATGACATCACGTTCGACGATCTCGGTCGTCCGGTGCTCGGCCGGCTCGCCACCTACGTGCGTGATCGCCGGGTTCCGCTCGAGATGTGTCCGACCTCGAACGTCCATACCGGCGCCGCGCCGTCGATCGCCGAGCACCCGATCGGGCTGCTTCGCCGCTTGCGGTTCCGGGTGACGGTCAACACCGACAACCGGCTGATGAGCGACACGTCGCTCTCGAAGGAGTTCGCCGCGCTGGTCGACACGTTCGGCTACGGCTGGGACGACGTCGAGTGGCTGACGACGAACGCCATGAAGAGCGCGTTCGCCCCGTTCGACGAGCGGCTGCGCATCATCAACGAGCGCATCAAACCCGGTTACGCCCTCCTGCGGGCCGAAGAGGTCAGCGTCTCCCTGCGCTGAGCGGCGGGCGGCATCCGAGGCGTCCGGCGGCGACATGTCGTAAGTTGCGCCCAGAAGCTCGAAAGATTGCGAGGCCTGCCGATGATCAGGTGGCTCATCTCCGTTGCTGTTCACCTCGCCGCGAACGCGATCGCACTGTGGGTCGCCGACCTCCTCCTCGACGACTTCAACATCAGCTGGAACGGGTTCCTCGTCGCGGTGCTGATCTTCACCGGCGTCGAAGTGCTGGTCGAGCCGATGTTCCAGAAGATGACGCTCAGATCCGCGTCGGCGCTGCAGGGCGGCGTGGCCCTCATCGCGACCCTTGTCGGACTGATCGTCACCGACCTCATCTCCGACTCCGTGAGCATCGAAGGCGTGTCGACCTGGATCGCCGCGACCGTGGTCGTCTGGCTCGGAGGCGTGCTCGCCATCTGGATCCTGGGCATCATCTTCATCAAGAACCGCGTCGACGACCGCCAAGACCGCCGGAACTGACCAAACCCGGCTGCGGTGCGGCCCGGCGGCCTGAGGCGGCCACCGGAGGGCGGCGGTATCGTCGTCGCCATGACCCCGACGAGCTCTTCGGGTCTGACCGCTGGCCCGTTCGACGACGTCGTCGCCTCCGAAGCGTCGCTACGGCGATTCCTGCACGGTCTCCCCGGTGTCGACCAGGTCGGCGCCGAAGCGCGGGTGGCCCGGCTCGCGACCCGATCGATCAAGACGACCGCAAAGCGGTACGCCCTCGACCTGGCGATCTCGACGATGGACCTCACCACGCTCGAAGGGCAGGACACGCCCGGCAAGGTGCGAGCGATGTGCGCGAAGGCGATGCGGCCCGATCCGAGCGACCCGACGGCGCCTCCGGTCGCGGCGGTGTGCATCTACCCCGACTTGGTCGGCATCGCGAAGCAAGCCGTGGCGGGCAGCACCGTGAAAGTCGCCTCGGTCGCGACCGCCTTTCCGAGTGGCCGGGCATCTCTGCCGGTGAAGCTCACCGACGTGAAGGATGCGGTCGCCGC
This sequence comes from uncultured Acidimicrobiales bacterium, assembly GCA_963747215.1. Taxonomy (GTDB): domain Bacteria; phylum Actinomycetota; class Acidimicrobiia; order Acidimicrobiales; family DATKAS01; genus DATKAS01. Next base: position 47,499 of record CAVVET010000032.1, on the reverse strand, counting down.
GGGTGCGGACGAGGTCGACATGGTGATCGACCGCGGCGCGTTCCTCGCCGGCAGCTACCAGCTCGTGTTCGACGAGATCGTCGCGGTGAAGCAAGCATGTGGCGACGCGCACCTCAAGGTCATCCTCGAGACCGGCGAGCTCGCGACCTACGACAACGTGCGTAGGGCGTCGTGGCTGGCGATGATGGCCGGTGCGGACTTCATCAAGACCTCGACCGGCAAGGTCAATCCCGCGGCCACTCCGCCGGTCGTGCTCGTGATGCTCGAAGCCGTGCGCGACTTCGCCGACGCGACCGGACACAAGGTGGGAGTCAAGGCGGCGGGCGGCATCCGCACGGCGAAGGATGCGATCCGCTATCTCGTGATCGTGAACGAGACCGCGGGACCCGACTGGCTCAGCGCCGACCTTTACCGCTTCGGTGCATCGAGTCTCCTCAACGACGTGCTGATGCAGCGGGCCAAGCTCGCCACCGGCCGCTACAGCGGCCCCGACTACTTCACGCTCGACTGAGCAGCGGACTGACCGCCGAGATGCCCGAAGCCTTCGAGTACGCGCCGGCTCCCGAGTCGCGCTCCATCGTCTCCATCCGGTCGAGCTACGGCCTCTTCATCGACGGCGAGTTCGTCGCCCCCACCGACGGGCGGACGTTCAAGACGATCGACCCCGCCACCGAGGAGGTGCTCGCCGAGGTCTCCGAGGCCGGGCCGCAGGACGTCGATCGGGCCGTCGCCGCGGCCCGCCGGGCGTACGAGACGACGTGGGGATCGATGAAGCCGAGCGAGCGGGGCAAGTACCTGTATCGCATCGCTCGGCTCGTGCAGGAACGGTCGCGCGAGCTGGCGGTGCTCGAGTCGATCGACAACGGCAAGCCGATCCGCGAGTCACGCGACATCGACCTTCCGCTCGTCGCCGCGCACTTCTTCTATTACGCCGGATGGGCCGACAAGCTCGCGCACGCCGGATACGGGTCGAACCCTCGCCCGATCGGTGTGGCGGGTCAGGTCATCCCGTGGAACTTCCCGCTGCTGATGCTCGCGTGGAAGATCGCCCCCGCTCTCGCCACGGGCAACACGGTCGTGCTCAAGCCCGCCGAGACCACGCCGCTCACCGCGCTCCTCTTCGCGGAGATCGTGCAACAGGCGGGCCTGCCAAACGGCGTCGTCAACATCGTCACCGGTGCGGGCGAGACCGGGCGCTCGCTCGTCACGCATCCCGATGTCGGCAAGGTGGCGTTCACCGGATCGACCGAGGTGGGCAAGGAGATCGCTCGCTCGATCGCGGGCACCGCGAAGAAGGTCACGCTCGAGCTGGGCGGCAAGGCCGCCAATGTCGTGTTCGAGGATGCCGCGCTCGACCAGGCCGTCGAAGGCATCGTCGAGGGCATCTTCTTCAACCAGGGTCACGTGTGCTGCGCGGGGTCGAGGCTGCTGGTGCAGGAGTCGATCGTCGACGACCTGATGGTGAGGTTGAAGCGTCGCCTCGAGACGCTGCGGGTCGGTGATCCGCTCGACAAGAACACCGACATCGGCGCGATCAACTCGTCCGAGCAGCTCGCGAAGATCCGTGAGCTCTCCGACATCGGTGACCAAGAGGGCGCGGAGCGGTGGTCGCCCGCGTGCGAGCTGCCCGACCGCGGCTTCTGGTTCCCGCCCACCGTGTTCACGGGTGTGAGCCAGGCGCATCGCATCGCCCGTGAGGAGATCTTCGGCCCGGTGCTGTCCGTGCTCACGTTCCGGACCCCAGAGGAAGCGGTGGAGAAGGCGAACAACACGCCCTACGGGCTGTCGGCGGGCGTGTGGACCGAGAAGGGCAGCCGCATCCTCTGGATGGCGCAACGGCTGCGCGCCGGAGTGGTGTGGGCGAACACGTTCAACAAGTTCGACCCGGCCAGCCCGTTCGGTGGCTACAAGGAGTCGGGGTACGGACGAGAAGGTGGGCGCCACGGGCTCGGGGCGTATCTCGATGTCTGATCGCAGGATGTCTGACCGCGTCGGTCGTCCTCAAGACCTACAAGCTGTTCATCGGCGGCGCGTTCCCGCGTTCAGAGTCCGGCCGCACCTACGAGATCCGCGATGCCACCGGTGCGTTCCTGGCGAACGCGGCGCTGGCCTCGCGCAAGGACGCGCGCGACGCAGTCGTCGCCGCCCGTGGGGTGTTCGCGAAATGGTCGGGGGCGACGGCGTACAACCGCGGGCAGATCCTGTACCGCATCGCCGAGATGCTCGAGGGGCGTAAGGCCCAGTTCGTCGACGAGGTCGTGCACTCCGAGGATGTGAAGCGGCGCGCCGCGGACAAGATCGTCGATGCCGCGATCGACCGCTGGGTTTGGTACGCCGGATGGAGCGACAAGGTCGCGCAGGCGCTCGGCACCTCGAACCCGGTGGCGGGGCCCTACTTCGACTTCTCGGTGCCCGAGCCCACTGGTGTCGTCGCGGTCATCGCGCCGCAGCGCTCGTCGCTGTTGGGGCTGGTCTCGGTGGTGGCGCCCGTGATCGTGAGCGGCAACACCTGCGTCGTCGTCGCTGCCGAACGCGCGCCGCTTCCCGCGATCACCCTCACCGAGGTGCTCGCGACGTCAGACCTGCCAGGTGGCGTGGTGAACATGCTCACCGGCTCGGCCGCCGAGATCGGCCCGTGGCTCGCGTCGCACATGGACGTGAACGCGATCGACCTCTGTGGCGTGAGCGCCGAGCACGCAACTGAGCTCGAACGGGCGGCAGCCGAGAACCTGAAGCGGGTGCGGCGGCCCGACGAGGACCACACCGACTGGTTCGCGGATCCGGGTCTCACCCGCATCGCGACGTTCCTGGAGACCAAGACCGTCTGGCATCCGATCGGGGTATAGCCGCGTGAAGACAACTGTCGTCGATCATCCTCTCGCTGCGGAGCAGCTCACTGTGCTGCGAGACGAGAACACCGACCGGGCGACGTTTCGTCGCGCCGTCGACAACCTCGCCGCCATGCTGATCTACGAGGCGACGCGCGACCTCGAGGTCGAGGCGACGAAGGTCCAGACACCACTCGGACCGGCCGAAGGAGTGCGCCTTCCCCGCCTCCCCGCCCTGGTGCCCGTGCTGCGCAGCCGGTCTCGGGATGGCCGACGCCGCGATCCGGCTGCTGCCGGAGGCGGAGATGAGCTTCATCGGCCTCGCTCGCGACGAGGAGACGTTCGAGCCGCGTCCGTACATGGCCAAGCTTCCCGCCCGGCTCGAGGGCCGACCCGTGATCGTGCTCGATCCGATGCTCGCGACGGGTGGCTCGCTCGAGTTCACGTGTCGATTGATCGCCGAGCGGGGCGCCGGACGCATGACCGTCGTCTGCGTCCTTGCCGCACCCGAGGGCCTCGCTCGCATGGAGTCGACGGGCCTCGATCTGCACATCGTCACCGCCGCGATCGACGACCACCTCAATGAGCACGCGTACATCGTTCCCGGCCTCGGCGACGCCGGCGACCGCCTCTTCGGCCTTGCCTAACTGTCCTCGGCGTCGCTCTCCGCTGCGCTTCGATCGCCGCCTGCTCGCTGCGCTCGACAATCGGTGCTTCGCGCACCCGGCGGCGCACTGCGCCGCCATACCTTCCTCGGCGTCGCTCTCCGCTGCGCTTCGATCGCCGCCTGCTCGCTGCGCTCGACAATCGGTGCTTCCGCGGACAGCTCAGAGGCCGGTAGCCGCGGCCATCAGCGCGCGGAGATCGGCTAGCCGCGTGACTCGCGGTCGCGCGGGCGTCGGCCATCTCACCGGTGACCGGGACCACCACCTCGAAGTAGATCTTCAGCTTCGGCTCGGTACCGCTCGGGCGCACGACCACCCGGTCGGCCCCGATGCGCAGCATCACGAGATCGGCGGGAGGGAGGCCCGCGGGCTCGGCTCGCTCGCCGGGCGGGTCGGCCCGGAGCGCGGCCATCACCGCCGCGATGCGTTGCTGACCCTCTGTCCCCTCGAGGCGAATGGACCACTGATCGGTCGCGTGCAGGCCGTATGCGCGCGCCAGGGCGTCGAGACGATCCTGCAGCGAAACCTGCTCGGCCTTCGCGAGGGCGGCGACCTCGGCGAGGAGCATCGCGGCGCTGATGCCGTCCTTGTCCCTCACGACATCGCCGACGAGGTAGCCGAGCGCCTCCTCGTATCCGAAGACGAAGCGGGTGCCCGGTCGGTCGAGCGCGGCGCGGGCGATCCACTTGAACCCCGTCAGCGTCTCCGCGTACTGGACTCCTGCCGCGGCCGCCATCTTCGAGAGCATCGAGGACGACACGACCGTCGTCGCGACGAGCCGGTCCGAGCCCGATGTGTGGCGCAGCACGTGATCGGCGAGCAGCACGCCGAGCTCGTCGCCCCGGAGCGGCCGGTAGCGGCCGGGGGCGCCGGCGTCGGGGATGGCGACTCCCAGCCGGTCGGCGTCGGGATCGTTCGCGATGACGACGTCCGGGTGGGTTCGGGCCGCGAGGTCGAGGGCGAGATCGAGCGCACCCGGCTCCTCCGGGTTGGGGAACGCGACAGTCGGGAAGTCGGGATCGGGCGCGGCTTGCTCCGAGACGACGTGCAGCGGCGGGAAGCCGGCGCGGGCGAGCACGCCTTCGACCTGCGCGCGGCCCACGCCGTGCATCGCCGTGTAGACGACGGACACGTCGCGGGCGGTCGGTACGAGCGACAGCCCGACCTCGGCGGACTGGAACGCGTCGATCACGTCCTGCCCGAGCCGCTCGATGCGCGGATCACCGGAGGCTGCCAACGGCACTGAAGCCAGCGGACCCACCGCGTCGATCGCGTCGGAGATCTCCGTGTCGACGGGAGGCACGATCTGCGCTCCGTCGCCGAGGTACACCTTGTAGCCGTTGTCGGCGGGCGGGTTGTGGCTCGCGGTGACCATCACGCCCGCCGCGCATCCGAGATGGCGAACGGCGAACGCGAGCAGGGGCGTGGGGAGGCGGGGCGGGAGCATCAGCGCGCGGAGGCCGAAACCGGCACACACCGCGGCGGTGTCTTCCGCGAAGACGTCGGAGTTGTGCCTCGCATCGCACCCGATGACGACGCCAGCGTCGGCCGCGCCCGGCACTCGGTCGAGGAGGTAACGCGCGAGCCCCGCCGCGGCGCGACGCACGATCACGCGGTTCATGCGATTCGGCCCGGCGCCGAGGGCGCCGCGAAGGCCGGCAGTGCCGAACTGCAGGCGCGCGCCGAATCGATCGTTGAGCGCGTCGAGATCGCCTCGAGCGAGCAGGTCTTCGAGCTCGGCCCTGGTCGCGGGATCAGGATCTTCCTCGAGCCACCGAGTCGCCGCGGCGAGGAGCGTGTCGCTCACCGAAGCAGTGTCGTCAGTGCGATCGACGGACGCGGGCCCATCTGGCTGATCACCTGGGCGGCGGCCATCGAGCCGAGCTGCCCGCACCGCTCCAAGGGCATGCCCCGCGTGAGGCCGAACAAGAAACCCGCGGCGTACAGGTCACCGGCGCCCGTCGTGTCGACCACCCGTTCGACGGGATGAGCGTCGATGACGTGCACCTCGTCGCCGGACACGATCACCGAACCCTTGGCTGACCGCGTGAGCGCGGCGATCTCGCAGTGCCCGCGCGCTCGCTGCAGCGCCGCATCGAAGGAGTCGACGCGGTACAGCTCGGTGATCTCGGGCTCGTTCGCGAAGAGGACGTCGACTTGCGTCTCGACGAGGTCGAGGAACTCCTCGCGATGGCGGGCGACACAGAACGAGTCGGACAGCGTGAGCGAGACGCGTCGTCCCGCCGCGTGCGCGACCTCCGCGGCCTTTCGATAGGCGGCCATTGCCCCTGGTTTGTCCCAGAGATAGCCCTCGAGGTAGATGACCTTCGCGCTTGCGACCAGGTCGGCGTCGACGTCGTCGGGCCCGAGCAGCTCCGAGACGCCGAGGTAGGTGTTCATCGTGCGCTGTCCGTCGGCGGTGACGACGATGAGGCAGCGTCCGGTCGGAACGCCGAGGTCGCTCTTCGGGCAGGTGAACACGACGCCCGCAGCCTGCAGGTCGTGTGCGAACACGTCGCCGAGCTGGTCGTCGGCGATCTTGCCGATGTAGCCGCACGATCCGCCGAACGAGGCGATGCCCGCGATGGTGTTCGCGGCCGAGCCGCCCGACTGCTCGATGCCGGGGCCCATCGCCTCATAGAGCTCGTTCGACCGGGTCGTGTCGATGAGGGTCATCGACGCCTTCACGAGCTGGTGACGCAGCAAGAACGCATCGTCACCGTGCGTGAGCACATCGACGAGCGCGTTGCCGATGCCCACCACATCGAGGGCCGCCGATGCGTCGGCGGGGGAGTCGTTCACGGGGGCAGAACCTAGTGCTGCGCTGGTCATCGCCTTCTACCTGCCCATATACGCTGGCCCGCCATGGCCGAGGAGCACGCCCACCGACTGCCGCGCACCGTCATCCCGCGGCGCTACGAGCTGACGCTCGCTCCCGACTTGCCGGCGGCGACGTTCGGTGGTGAGGCGGCCATCGCTGTTGACGTGCTCGAGCCCGTGTCGCAGATCGTCCTCAATGCCGCCGACGTCGAGGTCGACGAGGCCTGGCTGGTCGACGGAGCCGGCAATCACCTGTCGGCATCCATCACGCACGACGCGGTCGCGGAGCGGGTGCGGTTCGACCTCGACGGCGTCGCCGATGCGGGCACCGCCTTCCTCCACGCCCGCTTTCGCGGCGTCCTCAACGACCAGCTGCGCGGGTTCTACCGATCGACCTATCGCGACGCCGCCGGTGAGGAGCAAGTGCTGGCCGTCACCCAGTTCGAGTCGACGAGCGCGCGACGCGCCTTTCCGTGCTGGGACGAGCCTGACCTCAAGGCGGTGTTCTCGATCACGCTCGTCGTCAGCGACGGGCTCACGGCACTCGCGAACACCAAGCAGATCGCCGAGGAGCCGTTGAGCGACGGCCGGCGGCGGGTGAGCTTCGCCGACACGATGCCGCTCTCCACCTACCTCGTGGGGTTCATCGTCGGCGATCTGGAGATGACCGAGCCGATCGACGTCGATGGCGTGCCGCTCCGGGTCGTCCACCTCCCAGGCAAGGGCGCGCTCGCTGGTTTCGCCGAGGAGTGCGGCGCGTTCGGCATCAAGTTCTTCGCCGAGTACTTCGGCATCCCGTACCCCTCCGACAAGCTCGATCTCCTCGCGATCCCCGACTTCGCGGCCGGCGCGATGGAGAACCTTGGTCTCGTGACGTTCCGCGAGGCGTTGCTGCTCGTCGACCCCGAGGTCGCGACCCAAGCCGAGGAGCTCGTGATCGCGAACGTGGTCTCGCACGAGATCGCGCACATGTGGTTCGGTGACCTCGTCACGATGCGCTGGTGGAACGGCCTCTGGCTGAAGGAGGCGTTCGCCACGTTCATGGCGACCGTGTGCACCAACGCGATGAAGCCGGACTGGCGCGTCTGGGACACCTTCGGACTCGATCGCACCGCGGCACTCGAGACCGACGCGCTCGAGAGCACGCGCGCGATCGAATACCCCGTGCACTCACCGCACGATGCGGAAGGCATGTACGACGTGCTGACCTACGAGAAGGGCGCGGCGGTGCTGCGCATGCTCGAGCAGTACCTCGGCGCCGAGCAGTTCCGCGCCGGCGTGCAGGCGTACCTGGCGAAGCACGCGTACGGCAACACCGAGAACACCGACCTCTGGGACGCGATCGAAGCGGTCACCAGTGAGCCCGTCCGTCGGATCATGGACGCGTGGATCTTCCAAGGTGGCTACCCGCTCGTGCGAGCGTCGCTTGCCGAAGGCGGGGAAGCGCTCCGGCTCTCACAACGCCGGTTCGTGTACTCGGACCTGCCCGACACCACGCAGTGGCCGGTGCCGATCCACGTGCGCCAATCGGTGAACGGCGCCGCCAACGAGAGCCGCCTGTTGCTCGACGACGAGCACGTCGACGTCGCCCTTCTCGACCCGAATGCCGCGGTGCTCGCGAACGCAGGAGGGCACGGGTTCCTCCGGGTTCGCTACGAGGCGCCCCTGCTCGACCGGCTCGCGGGCCCCGCGCTCGCGACGATGTCCACGATCGAGCGGTACAACCTCATCGACGACGCGTGGGCGGCGGTGGTTGCCGGCGAGGCATCTGCGGCGGAGTACCTGCGTCTCGCCCGCGGGTTCGGCGACGAGACGACGCTGCCCGTCTGGCAGGCCCTGTCCGCGGGGCTCGGCTTCTGCGATCGGTTGCTCGACGATGCTGACGCCCGCGAGCAGTTCCGCACGTTCGTGCGCGGCCTGGCCGGTCCGGCCCTGCAGCGGTTGGGGTGGACGCCGGCCGAAGGTGAGGACGACCTCACGGGCGAGCTCCGCGGGCTGCTGATTCGCACCGTCGCCATCCTCGGCAACGACCGCGACGTACAGGAGAAAGCGCGGGCGCTGTACAAGCGGTCGCTCGAGCGAGCCGGGCTCCGTGGCCCCTCCCGTCGCCAGCGCGGCGCTCACGGTGTTCGCATCCACCGGAGATGCCGCGGACTACGACCACATCCTCGGGGTGTTCGAGACGTCGAAGAACCCGCAGGAGCAGCTCCGTCATCTCTACTCGCTCGCCGAGTTCGGCTCGGCCGAGCTGATGGAGCGCACGTGCGAGCTCACGTTGAGCGATCGTGTGCGCAGCCAGAACGCCCCCTTCCTCCTCGCGCGCTGCATGCGCAACCGCGAGCTCGGCGACCAGGCCTGGCAGTTCGTGCGCCGGAGCTGGGTGACCATCAACGAGCGCTTCCCGTCGACGAGCATCATCCGCATGCTCGAAGGCATCCGCATGCTGATGCGGCCGGAGCAGTCTGCCGACGTGCGGGCCTTCTTCTCGGAGCGCGGGGTGCCCCAGGCGGCGAAGACGCTCGAGCAGCTCGTCGAGCGCCAGCAGATCAACGCGGCGCTCCGCACACGCGAGTCCGACCAGCTGGCGACCTCACTCCGCTGAGGTGCCGGCCGACGGGTCCTCGGTGACGCGTGGCGCACCGGTGAAGCGACTCACGGTCTTCGCCGTCGACGTGGACATGGTCCAGGTCTGCTGGAGCGACCTCGCACCCGGGTCGCATGAGCTCGCGGTGTCGGGTGTGCACACGCGGGAGGTCGCGGGCGGCGGGTGCGGCTCTGCGATCGTCGACGGCCTCGAAGCCGACAGCGAAGTCCGAGTGTCCCTCTCCGGGGTCGTAGCCGCGCCGGTCCGCACCCTCCGGGCGCCGCCCGGCCCCGAGCTGTGTCGAATCGCGACGATCAGCGACGTGCACATCGGCGAGCGTCGGTTCGGGCGGTGGCCGCGCATCTCGCCCGACGGAGTGTGGACCGGACAGGAGCCTTACCCGACGGCGTGCAGTCGTGCCGCCCTCGACGAGGCGCTGTCGTGGGGCGCACAGCTCATCGTCTTGAAGGGCGATCTCACCCACGACGACAGGGACGCGGAGTACGAGCGGCTCGGGAGCCTCCTCGCCTCGATCCCCGTTCCCGTCATGCTGTTGCCGGGGAATCACGACGGAGGAGACCGTGAAAACGGCGACGGCGTCTCGGCGCTCGCCCGTCACGGGCACGAGCTCATCACCACCGTGAAGGTGCACGACCTCCCCGGGCTGCGCGTCGTCGCGGCGAGCTCACGCGAGCGGCGCCATCACCGCGGCAACCTCACACCGGTGCTGCCGGAGATCACCGAGGCATTGCGCGACGCTCCCGGCGGAGCCCTGCTCGCGACGCACCATCCGCCGTTCCGGACGTTTGTCACGACGATCTGGCCGCCCGGCATCCTCGGCCTCGACGGATGGCGATTGCTCCGCGGCGTGGCGTCGGCGAACCCGGCGACGCTCGTGACAGCGGGGCACACGCATCGCAACCGGCGTCGGCGGCACGGACCGATCCCGATCACCGAGGTCGGCTCGCCGAAGGACTACCCGGGTGTGTGGGCCGGCTACGCGATCCACGAAGGAGGCATCCGCCAGATCGTGCGGCGCACCGCCGACCCGAGCGTGCTGGCGTGGACCGAGCGCACCGGCGACACGGTGATGGGCCAGTGGCGACGGTGGTCACCGGGGTCGCTCGACGACCGCTGCTTCTCCCACACCTGGCCCGCCCGCCCCTGACTCACGCAGCGTGTGCGTCGCCAGCCGGACACATAGTCCCGCTGGCGCGCAAACGGTCGGGGGGCTTGGGTCAGTCGACGTCGGCGAGGGAGCCGATGATCGGCTCGGCCAACGTGAGGCGGTGCTCGAAGCCCGACTCCCAGGGCATCCATCCGTTGCGGTCCGGCCACATCAGCTGCACGACGCGGAACGGCTTCCCGCCGTAGAACGCCGTGGCGGAAGTGAACAGGTCCTCGTGGGCGTCGACGTCGACGGGCAGCAGCGCGCAACGCTGCTCACCGTCGAACAACCCGAGGAAGAGCGGCCCCACCGGAGGTTGCACGCCGCTCTCGAGCAGGTCGACCACGAGGCCGACGATGCCCCGCGCGTTCGATGGTGTCTGGCCGAACACGAGCACCTCGGGGAACCCGTAGGTCGCCTCGAAGCCGATCGTGTAGGCGTAGGCCGCGCGGGGAGGATCGAGGTCCGCGCGGGCGGCGATCGGTTCGAGCGCCCACCCGTTCGTCTCGACCATCCACGCGACCTTGTCGAGGTGCTCCATCGAGCGGTCGGGCATCGGGTCGTCGCTCACCGGGGCGTCGCTCACCGGGACCAGACTGCCACGCACGGTTGTGTCCCATCTGTTGTGTCCCAGCTGTTATGTCCCACCCCTGGCGCACAATGCAACCGATGGAACCGGGCGCCACTCTCCGCTTCACCGCCGCGGCGCGCACGCTCGCCGACGAGGCGCGCCGGCTCGGTCTCCATCCCCCCGCCTTCCGCAGCCCCCCGCGGCTCGACGCGGTCGACCGCTCGTTGCGGCGCCACCCTCGCGGGTCGATCGTCGCCGTCCGCCTGAGAGATCGGCCGTGGGCGGCGGTGGTGTCCGACATGGTCGAAGGCGTCGTGGCCGCGAACGACTTGTCGACGGCCGATGCCGACCGCGTGCGAGCGGCGCTGTGGCTCGCCATGGCCGAGCCCGCCGTGGCATCGGCCCAGGTGGCATGAGTCTCGGCCTGAGGCTCAGCTCCCGGCGAACCGGTTCGTCGCCGCGACGATCGCGGCCTGGACCTCCTCGTCGCTCGCCCCGTGTCCGGCGCCCCCGATCAGGACGAGCTCCGGCGCTCGGCCATCGCTCGGCGAGCCGCCACGCGATGTCGGGCGGTCCGCTGATGTCGAGGCGCCCGTGCACGAGCACACCGGGAATGCCGTGCAGGCGGTGCGCATCGCGCATCAACGCCCCGTCCTCGAGGAACGCGGCGTTGCTCCAGTAGTGGGTGACCAGAGCGGGCGAACGCGAGTCGGAAGCGCGGGTCGTCGTAGCGGTCGTCGTGGACGTGGCCCGGGTGGGTGGCGACGTGGGTGTCCTCCCATTCGCACCACCGCAGCGCCGCCGGCTCGTGCACCGCCGGATCGGGGTCTTGCAGCAGGCGGGCGTAAGCCGCCGCCAGGTTTCCGTCACGGTCGGCGGGGGGAACGCCGTCGCGGAAGCGCGCCCAGGTCTCGGGGAAGACGCGGCCCATCGCTCGGGTCACCCATTCGACCTCGGACGCCGTGGTCGTCACGACGCTCACGAGGATCATCTCGGTGACCCGGTCGGGATGGGTCTCGGCGTAGGCGAGGCCGAGCGTCGTGCCCCACGACCCTCCCCAGACGAGCCACCGGTCGATCGCGAGGTGCTCGCGGAGTCGCTCGATGTCGGCGACGAGGTGATGCGTCGTGTTGGTCGAGAGATCGACGTTCGGCTCACTTGCGTGCGGCGTGCTCAGGCCCGAACCGCGCTGGTCCATCAACACGACGCGGTAGCGCTGCAGATCGAACCAGCGGCGAAAGCCGGGAGAACACCCACTTCCCGGCCCACCGTGCAGCACGATCGCGGCCTTGCCGTCGGGGTTGCCCGCGATGCTCCACGCGACGCGGTGCCCGTCGCCGACGTCGAGCATGCCCTCGTCGTACGGGTCGACGGGCGCGGAGAGGTCCATGGCGCGACCGTGCCAGATCTACGGTGGGCGCGCAGGCCCGGGTGGCGTAACAGGCAGACGCAGAGGGCTTAAACCCCTCGGTCCCTTCGGGGATGTGCGGGTTCGACTCCCGCCCCGGGCACCCGTTCGGCGATCACGCTCAGCTCGGGCGATCCTTCGCGTCGGCGATGGCGTCCAAGATCACCTCGACCGTGCGCTCCCCGGCGGGGTCGTCCGGTGCCGGGATCATCCCGCCGTCGACTTCTTCGTGGAAGATCGGAGCGAAGTGGTCGACCCCGGCAAGCATCACAAGCTCCGTGTCGTAGCCCCGCGAGCGCAACAACGCGAAGGCGTCCTCCGAGTGTCGGGGAGGACAGTTCTTGTCGGCGTCGCCGGCAACCAGAACGACCTTCGCGTCCTCGTTGCCCCACGTCGAGGGGTTGAAGAAGTCGAGGATCGCCGCCTCTCCGAAGTCGAAGTCGTAGTGACAACCTGAGATGGCGACGATGACGTCGGCCCGGGGCACCTCTGGGAAGCACGTCACGATCTCCCCGGCCGGGTCGATCTCCTCGGTCAGCCCGGCCTGGAGAGCCAAGGTGGCGCCCATCGACCAGCCGACGAACGTCACCGGCTGGTCGAGGTCGCCGCCGTGCTCGGCCGCGATGCTGCGAGCGAATCGGTAGCCGCACTCGACGTCGACCGCCGTCTCCAGCAGCCCCTCGTTGGTCGTCACGTCACTGCGATAGGTCGGGGCGAAGACCAGGAGACCGGTTTGGGCCAGTCGAGTCGCGACCTCGGTCAGGTCCTCCCCAGAACCATTGATTCCGTGCAACGCGAACACGACCGGCCATGGCCCGGTGCCCTGGGGTTCGAACACGAGGATGTCCTGGGTCATCTCGTGCGACACGACCTCCGACCTCACCTCGTAGCCGGAGTCGCCTCCGCCGCAGGCTGCCGTCACTCCTACGACGAGCAAGAGCGCCATCGCGGCGGGGATCGAGCGTGCGGTGCGGAGCATGGTCACACCTCCGCCAAACACGGTGCGCTCGGTCGACACCACGCGGTAGGGCCGAACGGCCCGACGCGTTCCGGCTCGACGCTCGACCGGGCGGCGACTCACGCCCTCCTGATCGTCAGGAGCGCCCCACCAACCGGTCGAGCTCGGGCTTCACGGCGAGGACCGCGTCGAGATGCTGCGCGTGGGTGAGCCCGCGATTGGCCATGCGGTTGAACCCGATCGACAGGTGCGCAACGCCGACATCGAGTGCCTCGTCGACCTGCTTCTGCCATCCGTCGCCGAGGTAGACGCGACCGTGGATCGGCAGCGTCGCGGGATCGCGGTCGGCGTCGACCGCGAGCTGACGCAGCCGCTCGACGCCCGTGCGGAAGTCGACGGGGTCGAGGCCAGGAAGTAGGAGCGGCATCCATCCGTCGGCCGTGCCGACGACCCGCCGCAGCGCGGCGTCCGAGCCGCCGGTGCCGAGGTAGATCGGGATCTGTCGCGTCGGCAGCGGGTTGATCCCGACGCCGTCGAGATGATGGAAGCGGCCTTCGTAACCGACGATCGGCTCGGTCCAGAGCGCTCGCATCACTTCGATCTGCTCGCCGAGGACATCGACGCGATGGGGGAAGTCAGCGCCGAGCCCTTCGTACTCGGCGAAGTTCCAGCCCACGCCGACGGCCACCCGCAGTCGCCCGCCACTCAAGAGGTCGATCGTCGAGATCTGCTTCGCGGCGAGCACCGCCTGGCGTTGCGGCAGGACGAGCACGCTCGTGACGAACTCGATGCGCTCCGTCACTGCGGCGAGGTGACTGAACAGCACGAGGATCTCGTGGAACGTGTTCTCGGCGGTGTACGGAGGACCAGGGAAGTTGCCGAACGGCCCTGGGCCGAGTCGTTCGAGCGACGCACCGAGGATGTGGTCGTACGCCATCACGTGGTCGAAGCCCTCGGCCTCGGCGGTCTGCACCCACGCCCGGATCGCGTTCGGGTCGGTACCGCTGTCGGCTTGCGAGAAGATCACGCCGAGGTCCATCCCCCTACCATCGCGTAATGGATCCGCTCCCGCTCGATGGCCGCACGGCGCTCGTCACCGGCGCGTCACGCGGCATCGGGGCCGCAACTGCACGAGCCCTCGACCGCGCCGGCGCGCGGGTGGCGCTCTGCGGCCGCGACCAGGAGGCACTCGACAAGGTCGCGGCCGGCCTCGATCGCGATCCCGTGGTCCTGCTCGCGGATCTCGCCGATGCGACGGCCCCGGTCGCCCTCGCGACCGCCGCGCTGGCAGCACTCGGCACCGTCGACATCCTCGTGAACAACGCCGCCACTGCCGCCCGTCTGCCCACCCTCGAGCTCGACGCCGAGCTCATCGACACGATGTACGCAGTCAACGTTCGAGCTCCGCTGCTGCTCATCGCCGCTCTGCTGCCCTCGATGCTCGAGCGCCACCGCGGTGCGATCGTCAATCTGTCGTCGGTGTCGGGCGTGGTGGGCACGCCGCGGCGTGCCGCGTACGCCGCGACCAAGGGCGCGATCGACGCGGCGACACGATCGCTGGCGATGGAGCTCGGGCCGCACGGCATCCGCGTCAACTCGGTGGCGCCGGGCGTCGTCGACACCGCCCTCTGGGAGAAGAACAAGGCGATCCCCGGCGTCGTCGAGCGGATCGAGTCGCAGACACCGTTGCGGCGGTGGTCACAGCCCGAGGACATCGCCGACGTCATCGTGTTCCTCGCATCCGACGCGGCCCGATTCATCACGGGCGAGACCATCTCCGCAGACGGCGGCATGGCCCGCACCCTCGACCTGTTCGGCGGCGCGGTCTAACCCCGACTGGTTTTCTTGGCGCTGTTCGGGGCCCGGCGACCCGCTGGCGCCAAAGGAATCGGCGACGCGGATGCCGCGCGGGGAGATGCGGTAGCCGACGGTCAGGCTCTCGGTGAGCCCGAGCTCCTTCAGCTTGCGGACGTCGCGCTTGAACGTGACCGTGTCGAGACCGAGCGAGGCGGCCAGGTCGGGAGCGCGCACCGCCGGCCGCTCGGCAATGAGGTCGAGCACGGTCTTCGTCCACGGACCCCGCGGACTGGACTTGTCGAGCCGGTCCAGCTTCGCCCGCAACGCCGCCAGCTCGTCGGGCGCGAGATCGTCGTCGGCTCGGAGCGCCTCGCGCTCGTCGGGCCCACGAAATGGAGCGCGATGCGGTAGATGTCACCCTCGCCGAACTGGTCGAGCTCCCGCCGCAACGCTGCGGCGTCCGCGAAGCCGGCCCGGCGCGCATCGGCGGTGGTGATCGCGGGAGCGCCCACCACTCGGACGTCATCGATCATCAGCACGCCGCCCGGGAATCGAGCCCGGCGTCCCGACTTGGCGCCGCGCCTGGGTCCACCTCCGAAACGCGACCGTGATCGTCCCGTCGGCCAAGCCCGCCCAGTGCTCTTGTCGGAACAGCACCCGATGCTCCGGGCGGCGGCGCTACTCGATGACCACCGCGCGCTCAGGACAGTTGAGCTCGGCGAGCCGCGCCGACTCTTCGAGCCCCGCGGGCACGTGGCCGTCGCCGAGCACCACTGAGTTGCCGTAGTCGTCTGACTCGAACAGCTCGGGCGCGAGTGAGTAGCACCGCCCGTGCCCCTGACACTTCTCGCTGATGACCTGCACCTTCATCGCGTCGCTCCTAGGGGAAGACCACGGGTAGCTGACGGGGACCACGTACTTGCCCGCCGGCCCACGTGACCTCGGCGCCGTCAGCGAGGCGGAACTCGGGGATCCGCGCCATCCATTCCTCGATCGCGACCCGCAGCTCCATCCGGGCGAGGTTCGAACCGGCGCATCGGTGGATGCCGACGCCGAACGCGATGTGGCGGTTCACCGCCCGGTCGATGATCACCTTCTCAGCGTCGGGGAACACGTCCGGATCACGATTGGCGGACGGGAAGTTGAGGATCACCCGGTCTCCGGCGTGCATGCACGCGCCCTGCATCTCGGTGTCCTCGTTCACGATGCGCGCCATCGTCACGGGGGAGTAGGCGCGGAGGAACTCCTCGATCGCCGTCGGGATGAGCTCGGGCTCGCGCGCCAAGCGCTGCCGATCCTCGGGATGCGTGGCGAGGTGCCAGAGCGACGACCCGATGCTCGACCACGTGGTGTCGATGCCGGCGATGAGCAGCAGCCCGCACGTGCCGAGGATGTGGTGGTCGGGCACCGGCTCGCCCTCGACCTCGGCGGCAAGCAGTTCGCTGATCAGGTCGTCGCGGGGGTTCGCCTTGCGGTCGGCGATCTCCGCGAGGAAGAACGCGAACAGCTCGTCGCGCGATTTCGCGCGCAGCACCGGGTCTTGAAGTCCGAGCTCGAGCACGCCTCGCACCCACGTCGTGAACTGGTCGGACATCGCCTCGTCGATGCCGAGGATCTGGGCGATGATCCGCACCGGGATCTGCTGGGCGTAGCCCTCGGCCGCGTCGGCCTTGCCCGACTCGATGAACCCGTCGATCAGCAATCGGCAGAGCTCGCGGGTGTACGGCTCGTACTTCGCGACCGTCTTCGGCGAGAACCCGGGAAGGAGCAGTCGGCGGCGCCCACAGGTGCTCGGGCGGGTCGCTGCTGATCGGGGCGCCTTCACGTTGTCGCCGCTCGCGGGGCGGGGCGACACCGTGATGTCGCGCGAGGAGAACTGCTCGACGTCATGTGCGATCGCGACGACATCCTCGTAGCGGGTCGGCAGCCACGAGCCGCCCCATCGCTCGGTGTGGGCGATCGGACACTTGTCGCGGAGCTCGTCCCAGACGGGGGCGGGGTCTTCGACATAGCCCGAGTCGAAGATGTCGTAGTCAGTCGTCCAGTCGAGGACGGGTTCAGTCGCCATTGCGGCCCCCTTTGCGCCCCGAGCCTCTCGACCCGTGACAGGGAAAGTACCGCCTCCGGGGCAAGGCCGGTTTTCTTGGCGCCCTACCCCCGCAGAGGGGTGTATTCGCCGAGAAAACCAGTGGGGGAGAGGTCGAGGCCGGCGACGGCGCCGATCACGATGGCCGCGGGCGCCTCGATCGGCGTCTCCCCGAGCGCACCGAGGGTGGTGCGGGCGACCTCTTGCTCGGGACGGGTACCGAAGCGCACGGCAACGACGGGGGTGTCGACCGACAACCCGCCCGCGATGAGCTTGCGGGCGATCGCTGCGCGCTCGGAGACTCCCATGAGGACGACGATCGTCCCGCCGACGCGTGCGAGCGCGGCCCAGTCGGTCTCGTCCTCGTCGCCTTCGCGGCGGTGACCGGTGACGATCGTGACGCTCGCCGACACGCCTCGTTGCGTGACGGGCACACCTGCCGCGGCCGGTGCGGCGATCGCTGAGGTGATACCCGGGACGACTTCGAACGGCACGCCGGCGGCCTGCAGCGCGAGGGCCTCCTCGCCGCCGCGTCCGAACAGGAACGGGTCGCCGCCCTTCAGTCGCACGACGCAGCGGTGGCGCTCGGACAGCTGGACGAGCAAGTCGTTGATCAGCTCCTGCGGCACAGGGCGCCCGGGACGCTTGCCGACGTCGATGCGCTCGACATGTCCAGGCACGAGAGCGAGCACCTCACTGTCGGCGAGCGCATCGTGCACGACGACGTCAGCCATCGCGAGGAGCCGTGCGGCTCGCAGCGTGAGAAGCTCGGGATCGCCCGGACCGGCGCCAACCAGATGCACCGTGCCGCGTCCCGAGCTTCCGGCAGCGAGCTCCTCGATGCGTGGCCTCCAATCGCGACCCTCGGTGCTCTCACCCGCCTGCTGGACTGCGCGTCGCTCGGCCGCGAGCTGACCGACGACGTCGGACAGACCCGCCGGCAGGCTTTCGCGCACCCGATCGCGCAACCACGCGGCGAACGCCGGGCTCTGGCCGGCGGTGCCGATTGCGATCGTCACGTCTCCGTCGCGGTGGATGGCGGGCAGGGTGAACGAGCAGTGCTCCGGATCGTCGGCCGAGTTGACCCACACCCCCGCGGCTTCCGCATCCGCATACACCTGCGCGTTCACGGCCGGGTCGTCGGTCGCGGTGATCACGAGTCGGTAGCCGGCGTTGGCATCGCCGCGCCGGTAGGTGCGCTGCTCGATCGTCACGTTGAGGGCGGTGATGCTCGGATCGACGGTTGGTGCGATGACGGTGACATCGGCGCCCGCGACGACCAGGCCCTCCACCTTGCGAGCCGCGACCTTCCCGCCGCCGACGACGAGACACCGTCGTCCTTCGACCGTGAGCATCACCGGATAGGGCGTCACGACGCAGCCAGCCCTCGGCGCCGCCGCACGGAGCGCTCGATGGTCGAGAAGGCGATCGCGTCGACCGCGACACCGATCACCAGGATGAGGAGCATCACGGCCATCAGACCTGCGGAATCGGCGAATTCTCGTTCGAACTGAAGGCGTGACCCGATCGAAGGCTGGTTCGCGATGATCACGAGCAGCTCGCCCGCCATGAGGCTGCGCCACGCGAACGCCCAGCCTTGCTTCAGCCCGGTGAGGAACGTCGGGAGCGCGGCGGGGATGATCACGTGCCGGTAGGCCGTGAGCCCGCGGGCGCCGAGGACGCGGCCCGCTCGGGTGAGCAGCGGGGGCACGTGGTCGATGCCACTGATGAGGCCGTTGGCGATCGACGGCGCGGCGCCGATCACGACGACGAACATGATCGCCCCCTCGCTCAGCTTGAAGAGCAGGAGCGCGAGGGGAAACCACGCGATCGACGGCATCGTCTGCAGACCGGTGATGAGCGAGCCGACCGCGGTACGCAACGACTTGAACCGCGACACCGCCAGCCCGATGGCGACCCCGACGGCGAGCGCCAACGCGAAGCCGACCGCGGCGCGACGCAACGTCGTCGCGACGGCCCTCCATGTCTCGGGCTCGCCGAGGTCTTGCCAGAAGCGTTCGAGGACCGTGACGGGACCGGGCAGGACGTAGGTCGGCCGCCATCCGCTCCAAACGACGACCTGCCAGGCGAACAGCGCGAGCCCGATGGCGGCGATCTTCGGCCACGTCGCCCGCCACACCCGCCGGGCAAGCGAGGCGGACTGTCCGTGCGCGGCCTGGTCGAGCGCGTCGAGCCCTGCGAGCTGTGTCGCGAGCTGCTGATCCGAGAGCGAAGCGCCCGGGAGTGTGTCAGTGGACGCGGCCATGGCGCGCCACCTCCCGTCGGAGATGGTCGGTCACCTCGGTGGCAAGGGTCGTGACTCCCGCGTCTTCGATCCGGCGGGGACGAGCGAGATCCACCTCGAACTCGGCGGCCAACCGACCGGGACGGCTCGCGAGCAACACGATGCGGTCACCGAGGCGAGCCGCCTCGCGCACGTTGTGCGTCACGAACACGACCGTCAGCCCGGTCTGCCGCCAGACGCGCTCGAGCTCGTCGTGGAGCACGTCACGCGTGATCGCATCGAGGGCGCCGAACGGCTCGTCCATGAGCAGCACGTCGGCGTCCTGCGCGAGCGCCCGTGCCAATGCGACCCGCTGGCGCATGCCTCCTGACAGCTCGTGGGGCCGCTTGTCCGCGAACCCACCCAGGTGCACGAGCTCGAGCAGCTCACGAGCGCGGGCCTGGCGAGGACGACGGCTGACCCCGCGGAGGCGCAGGGCGAGCTCGACATTGCCGGCGGCCGTCAGCCACGGGAACAACGCCGATTCCTGGAACATGAGTGCGGTGCGACCCGTGACCTCGATCTCGCCGCTCGTGGGCTCGTCGAGGCCGGCGATCAGGTTGAGCAGCGTCGTCTTGCCGCAGCCCGAGGCGCCGACGACGCAGGTGAAAGCGCCCTTCTCGACGTCGAGCGTCAGCGAGTCGAGGGCGGCGATGGCGTCCCGACCCGAGTTGTAGACCTTGGTGACGCCCTCGAGCCGGACGGCCGCCGTCACGCGCGGCGACGGGCTCATCGACCCGGGCGTCGTCGATGCAGCAGTCGTGAGTGCAGCGGCCGTGGGTGCAGCAGCCGTGGCGAGAGCGCTGTCCGGGGGCATCAGCGAGCGGGGGCCTTTCGCATTCGGGACAACCTTAGGTTATATTTCCGATCAGTTAAGTCGGGATTAGACCAGACCGATCAAGGAACTGTCCAGAAGGAGCCCGAAATCCCCGCTGTGGAGCCCAGGTGAGCGCCCAGGTCGCGGTGCAACCGGCTGCGGTGCAGCCCAAGGGCACCCCCGCGCGCCCTCGGGCGCTCGGACGCACGATCTGGCTGACAGGGCTGCCGTCGGCGGGCAAGACCACGATCGCCCGGACGCTCGCCGAGCGGCTCGGCGAGGCGGGTCGCCCCGTCGAGGTGCTCGACGGCGACGAGGCCCGCCAGGTCCTCACCGCCGGCTTGGGCTTCAGCCGCGAGGATCGGGACGAGAACGTGCGTCGCATCGGCTACGTAGCCGATCTGCTCAGTCGCAACGGCGTCGATGTCATCTGCGCGGTGATCTCCCCGTTCCGTGGCGCCCGCGACGAGGTTCGCAACCGGCACGTGGCGAACACGCCCCGCGATCCCGACCGCTTCGTCGAAGTGTGGGTGTCGACCCCGGTCGAGGTGTGCGCCGCCCGCGATGTGAAGGGCCTCTACGCGCGACAGAGAGCGGGCGAGATCTCAGGTCTCACCGGCGTCGACGATCCGTATGAGCCGCCGCTCGCCGCCGACATCGAGCTGCGGACCGACGAGCTCGACCTCGAGGAGTGCATCGAGCGAATCCTCGAGGTGCTCGGCCGATGAGCACGCTCACGTTCACCGACGCAGACCTCGACGCGATCTCCGCGAGCTTCGAGTCGGCTCCGGCCGCGGACATCGTCTCGTGGGCAGCGGAGACGTTCGGCGACGGGCTCTGCCTCGCGGCGTCGATGGCCGACGCGGTGCTCATCGACGTCGCCACGAAGGTCAACCCGTCGATCGAAGTCGTGTTTCTCGACACGCAGTACCACTTCCCCGAGACGCTCGCGACGGCGCGTCGGGTCGAGCAGCGGTACCGCCTGAAGCTGCGCGTGCTCACTCCCGACCGCGAACCCGACGAGCTGTGGCGCACCGACACCGATGCGTGCTGCCAGGCCCGCAAGGTCGACCCGCTCAACCGCCACATGGCGGGGCGCGCCGCGTGGCTCACGGGCTTGCGTCGGGCCGAGAGCGAAAGCCGGCGTGATGCCGCGATCGTGCAGCGTGACGGCCGTGGGCTCGTGAAGGTCAACCCGCTCGCCACCTGGACCGACGAGCAGGTCGACGCCTACATCCTCGAGCACGACGTGCCGGTGAACCCGCTGCTCTTCGACGGCTACCCGTCGATCGGCTGCTGGCCGTGCACCCAGCGGGTCGAGGCCGGCGAAGACCCACGCGCGGGACGGTGGGCCGGCTCCGACAAGACCGAGTGCGGTCTGCACCTGTGAAGCGAACGGAGTGACATGACCCTCACCGAAGCGCCACCGACCTCGGCCACGACGGCAACCCCCGTCGCTCGTCGCGCGCGGCTCGACCACCTCGACGCGCTCGAAGCGCAGGCGATCTTCATCATCCGCGAGGTCGCTGCCGAGCTCCGCAACCCGGTGGTGCTCTTCTCGGGCGGCAAGGACTCCGTGGTGGTGCTCCACCTGGTCGCGAAGGCGATGGCGCCCGCGCCGTTCCCGTTCGCCGTGATGCACGTCGACACCGGGCACAACTTCGAAGAGGTCATCGAGTTCCGCGATCGGGTCGTCGGTCGCCTCGGTGCGCGGCTTGTCGTTGCCTCGGTCCAGCGTTCGATCGACGACGGACGAGTCGGCGACCCCGGAGCCGGAGCGTCTCGCAACCGGCTGCAGTCCGTGACGTTGCTCGATGCGATCGCCGAGCAGGGCTTCGACGCGTGCTTCGGTGGCGCTCGCCGCGACGAAGACAAGGCTCGTGCGAAGGAGCGGATCTTCTCGTTCCGCGACGAGTTCGGTCAGTGGGATCCGCGCAACCAGCGTCCTGAGCTGTGGCACCTCTACAACGGGCGCGTGCGTCCCGGCGAGCACGTTCGGGCGTTCCCGATCAGCGACTGGACCGAGCTCGACGTGTGGCGCTACATCGAGCGTGAAGGTCTCGAGCTGCCCTCCATCTACTTCGCTCACGAGCGCGAGGTCGTGCAGCGTGACGGCATGTTCCTCGCCGTGAACGAGTGGGTCGCCCCGCGGCCGACCGAGGAGCCCGCGGTGCGCACCATCCGCTACCGCACGGTCGGCGACGCGAGCTGCACGGGTGCGGTGGCCTCCGCCGCCCGGTCTGTGAGCGAGGTCATCGACGAGATCTCCGTCAGCCGCATCACCGAGCGCGGCGCCACTCGCGCCGACGACCGCTTCTCCGACGCCGCGATGGAAGATCGCAAGCGCGAGGGCTACTTCTAGAAGCCCGTGATGACGGCATTGGAGATTCCAGAGCGAGAGCTGCTCCGCTTCGCGACCATCGGCTCGGTCGACGACGGCAAGAGCACGCTCATCGGGCGCCTGCTCTACGACGCCAAGGGTCTGTTCGACGACCAGGTCGACGCGGTGGCGGCGACGACGCGCCGGCGCGGTCAAGAGGGCCTCGACCTCTCGCTCGTCACCGACGGGTTGCGAGCCGAGCGCGAGCAAGGCATCACCATCGACGTGGCCTACCGCTACTTCGCGACGCCGACTCGCTCGTTCATCATCGGTGACAACCCGGGCCACGCGCAGTACACGCGCAACATGGCGACGGGCGCGTCGACCGCAGATCTCGCGGTGGTGCTCGTGGACGCGCGGACGGGGCTCCTCGAGCAGACGCGCACCCATCTCGTCGTGGCCGCGACGCTCGGCATTCGCCACCTCGTCCTCGCCGTCAACAAGATGGACCTCGTCGACTGGTCGGAGGAGGTCTTCGACGGCGTCGTCAGCGACGTCGGTGCGTTCGTCGGCCGGCTTGGCATCGACGACCTCACCTCCATCCCGGTGTCGGCGCTGCACGGCGACAACGTCGTCGACCGATCAGCGCGGTGCCCCTGGTACGAGGGACCCACCGTGCTCGGTCACCTCGAGGAGGTCGAGGTCACGTCCATCGACGACGGCGGCACCGGCGCACGTGTCGCTGTCCAGCTCGTCATCCGCACCGACCACGACGGACGGCCGGTCCGGCGCTACGCGGGCATCGTCACGGGCGCGCCCTTGCATCCCGGCGACGAGGTGCTCGTGCTGCCGAGCGGCGCTCGGTCGCGCATCGCCTCCGTCGAGACGGCGGACGGTCCTTTGGATGCCGCGGTGCCCGGGCGGTCGGTGACGATCCGCCTCGCCGACGACATCGACGTCACCCGCGGCGACATCATCGCGGCGGCCGACGACGCGCCTCAGGTCGTGCGCGAGCTCGATGTCACGGTCTGCTGGTTCAGCGACGAACCGTTGGCTTCGGGGCGTCGATACCTCGTGAAGCAGGCGACCCGGACGGAGCGAGTCGTGGTGCGCGGCGTCGTGGGCCGGCTCGACCTCGACAGCCTCGAGATCGTCGAGATCGACCACTTGTCGAACAACGACGTCGGCCTCGTGCGCGTCGCCACTGCCGGGCCGCTCGTCGTGGACGCCTACGAAGCGAACCGCTTCACCGGAAGCTTCGTGCTGATCGACGAAGCGTCGAATGCGACATTGGGCGCGGGAATGGTGCGCACACCAACCTGAGCCGGCTTGTCACCCGCGAGCGTTCGACGTTCGTCTCTTAGGGTGGGTGCACGAGGCGATCCTTCCCGCTCGGCCGGTCTTGGCCGTCTTCCCGGCCGAGAGGGCGGGCACACGGGTGAGCCGCGCCACCGATGGAGACGTCGTCATCGCGACGCTGTTCCGAGACCACGCGCCGGAGCTCGTGAAGATGGCTCGGCTCTTCGTCGTCGATCGCAACGCCGCCGAGGATCTCGTGCAAGAAGCCTTCATTCGCCTCAGCCGGTCGCTCGATCGCATTCAGGACGAGGCGAAGGTGGTCGCGTATCTCCGCTCGATCGTCCTCAACCTCTGTCGCGACCACAACCGCCGCGGCCTCGTCTCGATCCGCCATCAACCGCCGGCGGATGATCTCGACCGGGCCTCCGTCGAGGACCACCTGGTCGGCCGAGAGGATCAGCAGGAAGTGCTCGAAGCGCTGCGCACGCTCCCGGTGCGACAGCGTGACTGCCTGACGTTGCGCTACCTGCTCGATCTCGGCATCCCCGAGATCGCCGACACGCTCGGCCTGTCGCCGAACTCGGTCAAGACCCACCTCCAGCGGGGCCTCGCCGCCCTCGAGCAACGTCTGGAGGGCAGTCGATGAGCAGGCTCGAGGACCGCCTCCGCGACGCGCTCCACGCGGGCACCGCCGAGATCGAGCCCGCGCCTGACCTGTTTGCCCGGGTGCAGCGCAGCGTCGCCGAGGACCGCCGGCGCCGCCGGTGGCGCGCTCGCGTCGCCGGATTCACCGCTGCGGGTGCAGCGGGGCTCACCGCAGTGCTCTTGCTCGTGACCGACCGTCGAAACGGAGAGTGGATCATGGACTGGTGGATCTTCGAAGTGCTCGTCACCGCGCTGCTCGTCGGCATCGCGGTCCTGCTCGGGCCCTTCATCAAGCGCTTCGGCAAGGGCTACGCCGCGGAAGTCTTCCGGTCGAACCCCGGCACGGGCAAGAGCTTCATCGTGCTGACCGATGTCGCCTACTACCTGATCTTCACCGCGTACATCCTCTTCACGGCGAAGTTCGATCCCCCATCCGACTGGGGTGACACCGTCAGCGCCGGCCAGGTCCAGTACGGCCTGGCGCGCGTCGGCGGCATCCTGCTCATCATCGGGGTGCTTCACGGCCTGAACCTCTTGATCCTGCCGATCATCGGCCGGCTGCTGACGCTGAACCGCCGGCTCGACCAGCAGATGCGAGACCTCTCGGCGCGTGATCTCAGCAGCCGCGACTTCGATCAGCCCGAGTGACGGGAGTCACGCGCTCGTTGTCACCCGCGGGCAGCGGTCAAGCGTCAGTCAGTCGTGCTCGCGATCATCAACCGACTCAGCCGCCCTCAGCTCGTGCTCGCCGGTGTTGCCGGCGGCCTCGCCTGGGGGATCCTCGCTCGCCTCTGGATGCGCCTGATCTCGACCGACCCTGACTTCACCTGGAGCGGCACCATCCTCATCCTGATCGTGACGACGCTCTTCGGTCTCGGGGTCGGCGAAGCGCGGCTGCGGGACGGCGATCACCGAGACGCTGGGTCCGCAGGGTCACGAGAGTGCTCGGGGCGATGTCGCTCATCTTCCTGAGCCTCGCCGCCGGGATGATCCTGGTCGCGTCGGTCGTGCCCGCGACCTTGGCGCTCACCGAGCGGCGTTGGTGGAAGCCGGTGCGCGTCGCGCTCCTCGCGTTGAGCTTGCTGCCGGCGAAGGTCGTGGTCGACGAGTCTGGCGAAGGACTTCAGCGGCCTGAAGGCCGCGATCGCGCTGGTCCTCTACGTCGGCCTCGCCGCCGTCCTGGTCATCGGCTGGGGGTCGATCGTGGGGTCTCGCAAACCTCGCAAGGCCCGTCGGCAGGCACCGTTGCAGGATCGACTCGCGCTCGAGCCGGCGTCACCAGAGGCCGTGCTCGCCTGACCGGTGTGCGAGGGTGTCGCGATGCTCGTGCACTCGCTCGTGGCCCGCAACGACGCGGTCGAGTCGGAGAACAAGATCCACGAGGACTCGGTGGCCCGGCAGTACGGGTTCTCGGGCGGGCTCGTGCCCGGCGTGACGGTCTTCGCCTACCTGACGTGGCCGGCGGTCGAGCGATGGGGCGTCGAATGGCTCGACCGAGGAGCGATCTCGGCGCGCTTCGCGGCACCTGTGTACGACGGCGAGACCGTCGAGATCCACTGCGACGAGCGCGGCGACGCGCTCCAGATCGAGGCTCGCAACCCGAAGGGTGACGTCTGTGCGACCGCGACGGCCTCGCTGCCGGCCGCTCCGGCCGCGCCCTTCTCCGCTGCGGAGTTCCCCACGATCGCGGCGCCGACGCCAGATACGCGACCGCCTGCATCAGAGGACATCTTGCGGTCCGTGCCGCTCGGCGTCGTCGAGCGCACATGGCACGCCGAGAAGGCGGCCGACTACCTCGACCTCGTATCCGACGACCTGACGGTGTACCGAAACCCTGCGGTGGCCCACCCCGGCTGGCTGCTGCGCGCCGCGAACACGGTGCTCTCGAAGAGTGTGCGGCTCGGCCCTTGGATCCATGTGTCGAGCGAGTGTCAGTACCACGGCCGCGTCACCGACGACGAGGTGGTGACGACTCGGGCGCGGGTGACCGACGTGTTCGAGCGCAAGGGCCATCGCTTCGTGGCGATGGACGTGCTCATGGACGTGGGGGAACGGCCGGTCCTCTCGGTACGTCACACCGCGATCTACGAACCCCGCCGACTGTGAAAAGGTGGGCGGATGCCGGAGATCGAGAAGACCGATGAGGAGTGGCGCGCCGCGTTGACTCCTGAGCAGTACGCCGTGCTCCGCCAGTCGGGTACCGAGCGACCGTGGAGCGGCAAGTACGTCGACTGTCACGACGACGGCACGTATCACTCCGCGGCGTGTGGTGCCGCGCTGTTCGATGCGAGCACGAAGTACGAGTCGGGCAGCGGCTGGCCGAGCTTCTACGAACCGAAGGTGGCCGAGGCGGTCGAGCTGATCGAGGACCGCGCCCACGGCATGATCCGCACCGAGGTTCGGTGCAAGAAGTGCGGGTCGCACCTCGGGCACGTCTTCGACGACGGGCCGGCGCCCACGGGTCAGCGCTACTGCATGAACTCGTTGGCGCTCGAGCTGCAGCCGGAGTGACGGCGCGCCGCTCGTCAGCTGACGGGCAGGCCGAGCTCGCGGGCGATCACCAATCTCTGGATCTCGCTCGTGCCTTCGCCGATCTCGAGCACCTTCGCGTCGCGGTAGAGGCGGCTCACCGGCGTCTCGTCCATGAACCCGTATCCGCCGAACACCTGGGTTGCCATCCGGGTCGCGGTGACCGCCGCCTCTGTCGCGTAGAGCTTCGCGATCGCCGCTTCGCGCTTGAACGGCCGCCCGTGATCCTTCAGCCAAGCTGCCCGGTAGGTGAGCAGCCGCGCCGAGTCGGCCATCACCGCGAGGTCCGCGCAGGGAAACGCGACGCCCTGGTTCGATCCGATCGGCTTGCCGAACGCGTTGCGGTTCGACGCGTACTCGACCGAGTGCTCGAGGCACGCCTGGATGGCGCCGACCGCGAGCGCGGCGATCGCGACGCGCCCGTCGTCGAGGATGGCGAGGAACTGCGCGAAGCCGCGGCCCCGTTCGCCCAGGAGGTTCGCCGCGGGAACACGACAGCCGCTGAACGACAGGCCGTGCGTGTCGGAGGCATGCCATCCCATCTTGCGGTACGGCGGTTGCACCGTCAGGCCGGCGGTGCCGGCCGGTACGACGATCGCGCTGATCTCGCCCGGGCCGGTCCGCGCGGTCACCGTGATGATCGACGTGATCGGCGTGCCGGAGTTCGTGATGAACGCCTTCTCGCCGTCGATCACCCACTCGTCACCGTCGAGCGTCGCGTGGTGCGGGTGCCGCCCGCGTCGCTGCCCGCGTCGGGCTCGGTGAGACCGAAGGCGCCGAGTCCGCCGGCCCGCGCACAGATCGGGCAACCACTCCTGGCGCTGCTCCTCGGTGCCGAACTGGTAGATCGGGTTGGCTCCCAAGCCCACGCCGGCCTCGACGGTGATCCCCATCGACTGATCGACCCGGCCGAGCTCCTCGAGCGCGATGCAGAACGTCGTGAAGTCGGCGCCGCTGCCGCCGTACTCGGCCGGGAACGGCAGACCGAACAGCCCGAGCTCGCCCATCGCGGTGATCGTGTCGACGGGGAAGGTGTGGGTGCGATCCCACTCCTCCGCGAGCGGGGCGATCTCAGCCTCGGCGAACTCGCGGACGACCTTGCGGAAGGCCTCTTGTTCGTCGCTCAGCTCGAAGTCCATTTCGATGTCCGACCATAGACTCCGATCCGTGAGAGATTCAGCGCTGTGAGGCGCGGGGCCTAATGAGGGTCGACGCGGTCGAGCTGCGGCGCGTTGCCCTTCCGCTCGTCACTCCCTTCCGCACGTCGTTCGGGTTGCAGCTCGAACGTGACGCGCTGCTCGTACGAGTGATCACCGACGTCGGCGACGGCTGGGGCGAGTGCGTCGCGATGGCCGAGCCTCTCTATTCCTCGGAGTACGCGGACGGCGCCCAACAAGTCATGCGCGACCACCTGATCCCGAGGTTGTTCGCGGCCCGTGATCTCGACGCGAACGGCGTGAAGGGCGTGCTCAGCGCGGTTCGGGGCCATCCGATGGCCAAGGCGGCGCTCGAGATGGCGGTGCTCGACGCCGAGCTGCGCGCCGTCGGTCAGTCGTTCGCGGACGGCTCGGGTCGGTCCGCGACGTCATCGACTGCGGCGTCTCCGTCGGCATCTTCCCGACGATCAGAGAGCTGCTCGCGCAGGTCGACGGGTACCTCGACGAGGGCTACAAGCGCATCAAGCTCAAGATCGAGCCGGGGTGGGACCTCGAGCCGGTACGAGCCGTCCGTGAGCGCTGGCCCGACGTCCTGCTGCAGGTCGACGCGAACGCGGCCGTACTCATTGGCCGACGAGCATGTCGCTGCGCTCGCCGCGCTCGACAGCTTTCAGCTGTTGCTGGTCGAGCAGCCGCTGCCGGAGGACGATGTCGCCGGTCACGCGGTGCTCGCGACCCGGATCGCGACGCCGATCTGCCTCGACGAGTCGATCTTGTCAGCGGAGTCGGCCGCCGACGCGATCGCGCGGGGTGCGTGTTCGATCGTGAACATCAAGGCCGGTCGGGTCGGCGGATACCTCGAAGCAGTGCGAGTGCACGACGTCTGCCGGGCTGCGGGAGTCGCGGTGTGGTGCGGGGGGATGCTCGAGACCGGGCTCGGGCGAGCGGCGAACCTCGCGCTCGTGGGCTTGCCTGGTTTCACGCTGCCCGGTGACACGTCGGGCTCGGACCGCTACTTCCGCCCGGACATCACCGAGCCGTTCGTGCTCGAGGACGGCCAGCTGCCAGTGCCGAAGGGTCCGGGCCTCGGCGTCTGGCCCCTCGCCGACGTGCTCACTGTCGCCACGCGATCGGTCGAGATGGTCCGCCCGTCGGCCTGACTCGCCGCCGCCTTCCGCTTCTCGCGTAGATAACGGGCCATCGGTGACGCGTCATCGACCTGAGAACCCAGGGGCGGCGGTCTTCCGGATGACGTAGGCGCCTTCGGTTGTCACGCCGACGACGCGCCAGTCAGTCGTGAGGCGGTCGCCGAGCGCTTCACGGAGCTCGACACGCCACCGCTGGGCGCCAACGGGATCTCCGGCGCGCATCGCGCACGATGTCGGACGGGGTCTCGATCACGACGTCGTCATCCTGCGGGGCGATCGCGCCGGGCCCCTCGTCACCGTCGGTCGGCCCATTCCACGACAAGCCGATCGGTCTCGTCGGTCGCCGTTGATCGCATCGCGCACCGGTCCATAGAAGTCGACCTCGTAACGCACGACCTGCGCTCCCAGGCGGGCGAGGTTGAACCAGGCGTTGCGACGCACCAACGGGTCGAAGGTCCACACGACGCGGTCCATGCCCCGTTCGCGCGCCCAGGCGCGTTGGTGACGCTTGAGGGCGAGGCCGACACCGCGACCCTTGCTCGCCGGGGACCACCCCGGTGATGTGGGAGTGGAGATGCATTCGCCCGCCTGCCTGCCCGACCACCGCGACCGATGCGCCGACCATCTCCGTGGTCGCCGTACGCGCCGACCACGTAACCCCCGGCTTCCGCGATCGCGCGGCCGAGCTCGGGCGGGATGTGCTGATGACCTCCCCAGATGGACGTGAACAGCGCCGACACCTGCGCGCACTCGTGAGGCGCTGAGACCTCGCGGATCTCTACCGTGCCCGTGGCGACAGGCGCGGCCACGGCTGCGCCTCCTCCAGCACCGCGCGCGAGGCGGAGCACGAGATCATCCCGATGCTGGTCGCCGATGACGTGGAGGCCGACAGGCAAGCCCGAGTCGGTGATGCCGGCGGGGACCGAGATGGCAGGCCCGCCCCAGATGTTGCCGAGCATCGCGAACGGCACCGCCATGGCGGGATGCACCGCTTGGCCGGCGATCTCGCTGGGCATCGGACCTTCCGCCGGGAACGCGGGAATTGCCGCGGTGGGCGTGACGAGCACGTCGACGGTGTCGAAGAGCGAGGCAAGCTGCGCCTCGATTGCGTTCCTGCGGGTGAACGTCCGCGGCAAACTTTCGCACGGTGAGCCGGTCGCCCTTCTCGTAGCCCGCGACGAGTAACGGATCGAGCTCGTCGCCCCGTTCGGGCCACAGACCGTCGGGCAGATTGATCCAGGTGTCGACGTCGCCCAGCTTCGAGTAGATGTCGAGCGAGTCAGCGAACGATGCGTCGACATCCACGCGGCGCATCTCACCCGCCGCAACGAGTGCCTCCATCGCCGCGTGGGTGATCGCCGCGACCTCCGGATCGACGATCGCGAAGCCCAGGTCCAGCGACCAGCCGACGCGCAGTCCCCGCACGTCGAGCTCGGTGATCGCGTCCGTGTAGCGGCCCGGTGGAGCGGGGAGCGACCGGCGATCGCGATGGTCAGGACCCGACGCGATGTCGAGGAGCAGCGCCGCGTCGCCGACGGTCGTGGCAAGAGCGCCGACGACGCCGAGCTGGGCGACTGCGCTCGATGCCGGCAACGGGATGCGCCCGAATGACGGCTTGTGGCCGACGAGGCCGCAGAAGCCCGCGGGCGTGCGGGTCGACCCGCCGCCGTCGCTTGCGGTCGCGAACGGCACCATGCCCGCGGAGACCGCGCTGGCGGAGCCACCGCTCGAACCTCCGGGTGTGCGGCTCGGGTCCCACGGGTTGCGGGTGACGCCCCATGCGCGTGTCGCCGTGTACGCCCAGGTCCCGAACTCGGGCACGGCGGTCTTGCCGACAGGCACCGCTCCGGCGCCGCGGAAGCGAGCGACGTGGATCGCGTCGGCCGCCGCGGCGGCGCCGCCTTTGAACCAGAGCGATCCCTTCGTCGTCGGCATGCCCTCGCAGTCGTCGAGATCCTTGACCCCGAACGGCACGCCGGCCAGCGGGCCGGGATCCTCACCGCGCGCGACGGTCTGGTCGACACGGTCGGCGGAGGCTCTCGCTCGCTCTACATCGAGATGGATGAACGCGTTCAGCTCCGGGTTGTGACGCTCGATCGCCGCGAGCGTCTCGTCGAGCGCCTCACTCGCCTTCATGTCACCGCGCCGTACCAACGACGCCGTCTCGATCACGGTGCGCATGTCATCCCGCTCTCCTCATCCTTCGAGATGCCCCGTTGGATCGTCGTGCACCGTCGCGCCGAGCAGCTCAGTGGGAAACCCGCCTTCAGCGAGCGCGGTAGTCAGCTCGGTCGCGTGCACCCGGTCGCGGGTCTCGACGGCGAGCTCGAGGATCGCCGACTTGATCGACACATCGGCGAACAAGCGCTGGTGGGCGACCTCCACGATGTTGCCGCCGGCGGTGCCGACGATCGACGAGACCTTCCCGAGGGCGCCCGGCACGTCACTGATCTCGACCCGAAGTCG
Organism: uncultured Acidimicrobiales bacterium; assembly: GCA_963747215.1. Lineage (GTDB taxonomy): Bacteria > Actinomycetota > Acidimicrobiia > Acidimicrobiales > DATKAS01 > DATKAS01. The sequence goes on along the minus strand of CAVVET010000032.1, from coordinate 15,949 downwards.
GGCGAGGCGCCCGCTGCGCACGAGACCGCGCAGCAGGATCGTGGCGAGCACCCGCGGGTCGATGTTCCCGCCGGTGAGCACGATGCCGACCTTGCGCCCGCGGAACCGAGCGGGGTGCTCGAGCAGCGCGGCGAGCCCGGCCGCGCCGGCGCCCTCCGCGACCACCTTCTCGATGTCGAGGAAGAGGTCGATCGCCTCCTCGAGGCTGTCCTCACCGACGGTCACGACGTCGGCCACGAGGCTGGTCACGATCGGCGTGGTGAGCGTGCCGGCGAACGGCACCGCGATGCCCTCGGCGACCGTCGGACCGCCGACGTGGTGGTGCTCGCCACGCACCGCGTTGGCCATCGACGGGAAGCGATCGGCCTCGACACCGATGATCTCGACATCAGGACGACGAGCGTGTGCCGCGACAGCCATCCCTGCGATCAGGCCACCTCCTCCTACGGGGATGGCGAGCATCTCGACCTCGGGGGCGTCCTCGAGCAGCTCGATCGCGGTCGTACCGGCACCGGCGATGATCGCGGGGTCGTCGTAGGGGGATACGAACACCATCCGGCGTTCGGCTTCGAGGTGTCGGGCGACCGACGCCGACTCCGCGAGGTCCTGGCCTTCGAGCACGACCCGCGCGCCGAGCATGGCGGTGCGGTGCACCTTCACCTGCGGCGTCCAGACGGGCATCACGATGGTGGACGGGATGCCGAGACGAGTGGCGTGATACGCGAGTGCCTGCGCGTGATTACCCGCCGACATCGCGATCACGCCGCGAGCACGCTCCTCGGGGGTGAGCGAGAGCAGCTTGTTCAGTGCGCCGCGCTCTTTGAACGACGCGGTGAACTGGAAGTTCTCGAACTTCACCCATACCTCGGCCCCGGTGATGTCGGACAACGTCCGGGACCGAGCAGTGGGAGTCCGCTCGACCGCCCCGGCGATGCGCGCTGCGGCGGCCTCGACGTCGGCGGCCGTCACCGCGAACGTGGACGTGGATCGCGGCATCGCCCGGATGGTAGGCCCGGCCGCTACCGATCGGCCGGGTTGTTCGCAGCTGTTCGCTCGCCGTCGAGGGAGAAGCCGACCTCGGCCCCGCCATCGGATCGGTTCGTTGCCCAGACGCGACCGTGGTGACGTTCGACGATCTGCTGCACGATCGCGAGCCCGAGGCCCGAGCCGGGCTCCGACCGTGCGGTCGTCGAGCGGTAAAAGCGGTCGAACACATGGGGCTGGTCCTCGGGAGCGATGCCGGGGCCTCGATCACGCACCACCACTGACGTCGTGGTCACCGCGACGTCGATCACCGTGCCGGCGGGGCTGTACTTCACGGCGTTGTCGACGAGGTTCGAGATCGCCCGCTCGAGCTGCTGCGGATGACCGACGATCGGTGTCACGTTCGCGTCGACGTCGCACGTGATGTCACGTCCGGTGCGGCGGCGGGCGCGGGCACAGATGTCGTCGGCCAGGTCGGCGAGCCGCACTGGTTCCGCCGGCTCGTCCTTCCAGGAGTCAGTTGCGAGGTCGACCAGCTCGCCGACGAGATCCGACAGCTCGGCCACCTCGACGTTGAGCGCCTCGACCACCTCCTGGCGCTCCGACGGCGCGAGCTGCTCACCGCGGCCCAACAGCTCGATGTTCGTGCGCAGCGAGGTCAGTGGTGTGCGCATCTCGTGGCTCGCGTCAGAGATCAGACGTTGCTGCTGCTCACGAGACGTCGCGAGCGCTTGCACCATCGTCGTGAAGCTCCGCGCCAGGCTTCCGACCTCACCCTCGCCGTCGACGGGGATCGGCGTCGTCAGATCCTGTGTGCTGGCGATCTGCTCCGCGGTGTCACGCAGGTTCACGACCGGTCGCACGATGCGGCGGGCCAGCCACCAGCCGAAGAGCGCGGCCGCGGCGACGCCGGCGAGTGTGAGCACGAGGAGCCGATTTCGGAGCCGCGACAGCACGTCGTCGATCTCGCCGAGGTTCCTCGCGACCTGGATGACACCACCGCCCCGCCAGGGACTCGTCAGCATCCGATAGTCGCTGCCATCGATCTCGACGGTCTGGAACCGGTGATCCCCGAGCCCGACGGCCAGGTCTTCCTCGTCGACCGGCAGCATCGGTCCGCCCGCGATGCACTGCGTGACCGCGCCGCTCGCGGCGACGAGTTGTGCCGCGGCGGCGGGCTGCAGCTCCCCGGGCTGCGGGCACCCGGCGAAGATCGGGCGCCGTGATCGTGGGCCGAGCGGTCCGATGTTCGCGTCGCGAGTGCGGGCTACGAGCGATTCGTCGACGCCGTTCTCGAGCTGTTGCGCGGTCGAGAGGTACGCTCCCGCCGCGGCGGCCGTGCCCACGATGGCTGCAATGAGGGCGAGCCCCAGCGCGATGCGCCAGCGGAGGCTCATGGCGCCCTGAGCACGTACCCGACGCCGCGCATGGTGTGAAGCATGCGCGGCTCGCCGTTGGCTTCGGTCTTCGTGCGAAGGTACCCGACGTACACGTCGAGCGACCGTGAGCTCGTCTCGAAGTCGTACCCCCAGATGCGCTGATAAATCGTGTCGCGGGTGAGCACGATGCCGGCGTTCATCATCAACAGCTCGAGCAGGTCGAACTCGGTCTTCGTGAGGTCGAGCAAGCGGCCATTACGCTCGGCTCTGCGGGTCTGGGCGTCGAGCACGAGATCACCGACGCGCAGCACCTCGTCCGCGCCGCTGATGGAAGTGCGTCGCAGCAATGCCCGCAAACGGGCGAGCAGCTCGCCGAGCGCGAACGGCTTGAGGAGGTAGTCGTCCGCGCCGGCGTCGAGGCCGGCGACGCGGTCGGAGACTTCGTGACGCGCGGTGAGCATCAGGATCGGGAGGGTGCGGTATCGCTCGCGCAACTGCCGGCAGACGGTCAGCCCGTCGATGTAGGGCATCATCACGTCGAGCACCACGACATCGGGCAGGCGGGCGAGGACGGCCTCCAAGGCCTGGGCACCGTCGGGCACAGCCTCGACTTCGTAGCCCTCGAACGTGAGGGCGCGCACGAGCGACTCGCGCACACCCCGGTCGTCCTCCGCGACCAGCACATGGCCCAGGGGGGCCGCCTCGCTCATGGCAGGCACCGTACAAACGCTGCGCAAACGAAACGTAAGACCCGAGTTGCGTTTCTTACAGAACTCCCAGCCTGAGATCAGAGGCTCCTTACGAGCGGGGTCGATCGTGAAGGTCGACGGCCGGGACCCTCCCGGTCACCAACCGAAGGAGCCACGATGAAGAAGCGATTCGCCGCCGCCGGCCTGGCAGCGGGCCTGACGGGCGGTGCCATCGCCGGCATCGCTCTCACCCACCCGAGTGTGTCGGGTGCCCAGACGGACACGACGACCGAGACCACGGTGCCGGCCCAGACCGACGAGACCGTGTCGGACGCCACTCGCCCCGAGCCCGGTGCCTGGCTCAGCGAGACGCTCGCGCCGCTCGTCGCCAACGGCACGATCACCCAGGCGCAGGCCGACGCGGTGATCGAGGCGATCCAGGAGGCCCGGCCTGATCACGGTCTCCGCGGTCACCGGTTCGGCCGGGGCGTGAACCTCGAGGTCGCGGCCACAGCGATCGGTATCACTCCTGAGGAGCTGCGCACCGCACTACAGGGCGGTCAGTCCCTCGCCGAAGTCGCCGAGGCCAACGGGGTCGCCGTGCAGACGGTGATCGACGCCTTCGTCGCCGACCTCAAGACGCACCTCGACACTCGCGTCGCGAGTGGGGCGATGACGCAGGCGGAAGCCGACGAGAAGCTCGCCGACGCCACCGAACGCATCACCGCGATGGTGAACGGCGACTTCCCGGACCGGCCGTTCGGTCCCGGCCCGCGGGGCGACGACGACACCGACGACAGCTCGACATCCACGACAACCGCGAGTGGTGCGTCGACCTCCTGACCCATGGCCTCCCTCCCACCTCCCTCGGGGCTGAGTCCCTCGGGTCCGCCGACCGGCCGCCGTGATCCGCACCCCGCGCGACGAGCGCGCCGTGCGGTCGCGGCGGCCAGCGGCGTCGCCTTCGCGGGGTTGGCGGGAGTGATGGCGATCAATGCCGCTGCCTCGCCGACGTCGGCAACGACCCCAGCCTCCACCGCGCAGCCCACTCCCACGAGCACGACCACCGCCCCGGACCCGACGTGGTCCGCGGTGCCGAGCACCGCGCCGCCGCAAGTGGCGCGCGTTCCCCACACACAGAGCCATGGCAGCTGAGATCCGCTTCCCCGTCATGGGCTCGACCGCCCATGTGATCGTCGTTGGCGGCGACCGGATGCTCGCGACCAGAGCCCGGGACCGTCTCGGCGCGCTCGAGCAGTCGTGGAGCCGCTTCATCGCCGACAGCGAGGTGAGCCGCATCAACGCGGCAGCAGGACGTGCGGTCGCAGTCTCGCCGGACACCCGACTGCTGCTCCGGCTCGCGCTCGAAGGACACCGCTTCACTGCCGGACGCTTCGATCCCACGGTGCTACCCGCCGTGATCGCCGCCGGCTACGACCGCACGTTCGACTCGATCAACGGCGCCGCGATCGCCGACGCGTCGGCAACCACCGCTGCGTCCGTTGTGGGGCCCGCGGGCGTCGAGCTCGACGACGACGAAGGCACGGTGCGACTCCCCTTCGGCGTCGCGTTCGACCCCGGCGGCATCGGCAAGGGGCTGGCGGCCGACCTGGTCGCGACCGAGCTCATCGAGCTCGGGGCCGCCGGGACCTGCGTGAACGTCGGGGGCGACCTGAGGGTGGTCGGCGAGGCTCCCGATGGGGAGGTGTGGCGCGTCGAGGTGCACGACCCACGTGGAGGCGCGCCGCTCGGCATCGTCGCTCTCGCGAATGGCGCGGTGGCGACGACTTCACGAGGGCGGCGTCATTGGACCAGCATCGACGGGACTGAGCGCCACCACCTCATCGACCCGCGCACGGGCGCCAGCGCATCGACCTCGGTGCTGGCGGCGACCGTGATCGCGTCTGAGGGGTGGCGCGCCGAGGTCCTCGCGAAGGTCGCGTTCCTCGACGGCCTCAGCCAGTCGGCCGCGAAGGGGCCGCGCTGGCTCGATCGTCTCGGCGTCGCTGCGCTCGTCGTCCACGACGGCGGGGTCGTCACGAACGATCGCTGGCACGGTTTCGCGACCGGCGGCCCGTCTGAACCGCAGGCCGCGTGATCGCCAGCCAGCTCTGGTGGTACAGCGCGAGGTCGGGCGGGTTGGTGGCGTGGGCGTTGCTCACTGCCTCGGTGCTGTGGGGCCTCGTGCTGTCGGCGAAGCTGCGTTCACCGCGAGTACGCCCGGCTTGGACCCTCGACCTGCACCGCTACCTGGGTGGCTTGGCCACGACGTTCGTAGCCGTCCACGTGGGCTCGATCATCCTCGACTCCTACACGCACTTCGGTCTCGGCGACGTGCTCGTGCCGTTCGCATCCCGGTGGCACCCAGTCGCGGTCGCGTGGGGGATCGTCGGCCTCTACTTGTTGCTGGCAGTCGAGCTCACGTCGTTGGCTCGCCGATCGCTGTCTCGACGGTTGTGGCGACGTGTGCACATGCTGGCGTTCCCGTTGTGGGCGATGGCGACGATCCACTTCGCGACCGTGGGCACGGACGCCACGACCGTGCTGGCCCGACTCGCCATGATCGTCGCCACGGGTGGCGTCTGTGCCCTCACGGCTGTCCGCGTCGAAGAGCACCTCTGGCATGCTCGCTCGCGTGAGGGTGACGTCGGACGTGGTGGTGATCGGAGCCGGGGCGATGGGCTCGGCGACCGGGTGGTGGCTGGCTCGTCTCGGCCGTGACGTCGTGCTGCTCGAGCAGTTCGAGCGGGGCCACGTGCGGGGGAGCAGCCACGGCGGGTCGCGGATCTTCCGCCTCGCGTACCCCGACGCGGAGTACGTCGCGCTCGCCCAGGCGTCGCTGCCCCTCTGGCGCGAGCTCGAAGACGACGCCGGAGTGGCGCTGCTCGACACGACCGGCGGCCTCGACCACGGTGATCCGAGCGTGATCGCCAACGTCGCCGACGCGCTGACGGCGCAGGGCGCCGCCTTCGAGCTGTTGTCACCTGACGCCGCGCACGAACGGTTCCCGTCGATGGCGTTCGATCGCGCGGCACTTTTCCAGCCCGACGCCGGGCGGTGCCGCGCCGACGACACGGTGCGGGCGCTGCAGGCCCGGGCTGCCGCCCACGGCGCCGACGTCCGGTTCTCCACCGGCCCCGCCGAGCTCGTCACGCGGGGCGACCAAGTCGTCGCGCGTTGCGCCGATCTCGACCTCGAGGTGGTCGCCTCGACCGCGGTGATCACGGCCGGGGCGTGGGTGGAAGCCGTCGCGGGGCCCCACGTCGCTCTTCCGCCGGTCACGGTCACGCAAGAGCAGGTCGTGCACTTCACGCCTCGCGAGGAGGGGGAGTGGCCGAGCTTCATCCACCACGGGGACGACCTGGTGTACGGGCTGAGGACGCCAGGAGAGGGCATCAAGGTCGGCGGGCACCACACGGGACCGGCAGTTCACGGCGATGCACGGACGTTCGACCTCGACCCAGCGCGCGTCGACATCGCGGTGCGCTACGCCGACCGATGGCTTCCCGGCGTCGAACCCATTCCGATGTTCGGCGTGACATGCCTGTACACCACGACGCCTACTGAGGACTTCGTCGTTGATCGTCGCGGTCCATTCGTTGTCGGCTCCCCGTGCTCAGGCCACGGGTTCAAATTCACGCCGGTGATCGGGCTGATGCTCGCCGATCTCGCGATCGGCACGACGACGGTGCCGCGGATGGAGCGCTTCCGTCTGCCACGCTGAAGGCGTGGAGATTGCGTAGGTGGAACCCGAACGCTTCGGGATGATCTCGATCTTCTTCCCCATGTGGAACGAAGAGGAGTACATCACCCGCGCCGTCGACGCGGCACGTGAGGCATGCCTCGGGCTGATCGCAGCAAGCGAGGTCTCCGACTACGAGATCCTCATCGTCGACGACGCGTCGACGGATGCAACCCCCCGCCTCGCGGATGAGATGGCCGAGAAGGACCCCCACGTCCGTGTGGTCCATCATCCCAAGAACCGCAAGCTCGGTGGATCGGTGAAGACGGGCTTCAGCGAGTCGAAGGGCGACCTCGTTCTCTACACGGACGCCGATCTGCCCTTCGACATGGCCGAAGTGAAGCGCGCCTGCCGGTTGCTACGCATCTACGAGGCCGACCTCGTGAGCGCGTATCGGTTCGACCGTACGGGTGAAGGCTTCCAACGCGTCGTCTACTCGGCCATCTACAACATGCTCGTGCGCGTCGTCTTCGGTGTGCGCGTGCGCGACGTCAACTTTGCGTTCAAGCTCGTCCGCCGACCCGTGCTCGACGGCATGAGCTTTGTGAGCGAGGGCTCGTTCATCGACGCCGAGCTCGTGATCCGCACCGTGCGGTCAGGCAAGCGGATGGTGCAGTTCGGGGTCGACTACTTCCCTCGCACACGCGGTGTCTCCACGCTTTCGAGTCCGACAGTCATCCTGAAGATCCTCCAGGAGATGAAGCACCTCTCCAAGGAGCTTCGCAGCATCGAGGCCGCGCCATGAGATGGCGATGGCTGTGGGCCGTGCCGTGCATCGGGTTGCTCGCCTCGTGCGTGGAGAGCAGCGAAGCGCAGTCGCCTCCATCCACGGCCGCGGTCCCGAACACCACCGCGGCGCCGACGACGACAGCGGCGCCGACGACGACAGCGGCCCCGACGACGACGATCGGCAACGACCACGACGCTCCACCACGACGCTTCCCACCACTACGACGATCCCCGTGGTGCCGATCAGCGGCACCCTCGCGCAAGGCGCCGAGGGCCCCGAGGTCGCGCTCGTGCAGCAACGCCTGCACGAGCTGCACTTCGACCCGGGCGCACCGGACGGCAAGTTCGACACCTCGATGACCCAAGCCGTGTGGGCGTTCCAGAAGCTCGCGGGTGGGCCCGTCGACGGACAGGTCACGCCAGAGCTCTGGCTGCGGATGCAACAGCCGTTCGTCCCGAAGCCGCTGGTCGACGGAGGGGAGCCCGATCGCGGTCGAGATCGACCTGCCCCGCCAGGTGCTCATCGCCTACAAGGGTGGTACCGCCGCGCTCATCACCCACATCTCCACGGGTCGCAGCGCGGCGTGGCCGACGCCCGGCGGAAAGTACGCCTTCACGTGGCGATGGAACGGCTGGCGCACGTCGCGGCTCGGTCGCCTCTACAACCCGGTGTACTTCAATCGGGGCATCGCGGTGCACGGCGCGAAGGAGGTGCCCAGCAAGCCGGCGTCACACGGCTGCGTGCGCATCCCCATGCACATCGCTGAGTACTTCCCCGACCTCGTCGTGCGTGACGAGCCCGTCTACGTGCAGGACGGCTACCGCGCGTTCACGTCGCCGCTGCCCATGCCGGGTTCGTTGATGGGCTAGCTCTCGCTCTCGCGCTCGAGCTCGAGCTCGAGCTCGCTCAGCTCCGGTCCGCTCGCCCGCCCCGCGCTTCCGCGACGCCCACGATCTGACCGAGCCGCTCGATGCCGAGCTTCTCGCGGAAGTCCTTCACGGAGTAACCCGTCACCTCGGTGTCCTCCGCGGCGCGCGTCGTCGCCGAGCGGGGGAGACCGAACAGCGGCCCCATCTCGCCGAAGTAGTCGCCGGGCTCGAGCACCGCGAGGCGCTCCTCGGTGCCGTCGCCGCGCTGGCGGACGACCTCGATCGCGCCCTGGTCGACGATGTAGATGCGGTCGCCTCGATCGCCCTGCTCGAACAGGATCTCGCCCTTGGCCAGCTTCACCTGCTGGGGGCCGAGCCCTTCGCTCACGAACTTCGGCACGAGCTCGACGACCTGATCGGCGAGCGGGATCATGCGGTCGTCGTGCGTCGCGACCACGACGACACGGCCCGGACACGCGAGCGAGCGCACGATACGCAACACGGTCTCGACCTGGATGTAATCGAGATGCGCGGTCGGCTCGTCGGCGAGGATCAGTGGAGGATTGAGGCCGAGCGCACGCGCGATCGCGACGCGCTGCTGTTGCCCTCCCGACATGTCGCCGGGGTGGTGGTGGAGACGCTCGCCGAGGCCGACCTCCTCGAGCAGCTCGATCGCGCGGGTACGGGCGTCCTTGGACGACTGCCCGGCGGCGACCATCGGGGCCATCACGTTCTCGGTGGCGTCGAGGCTCGGCACCAAGTTGAACGCCTGGAACACGACGCCGACGCCGTGACGGCGATGTTCGGTGAGCGCCTTGCCTGAGAGGCCCGTGAGCGTGCGGCCGGCATGGGTGATCGTCCCCGAGGTCGGCGTGAGGATGCCCGCGAGCGCGGACAGCAGCGTCGTCTTGCCGCAACCGCTCGGCCCGAGGAGGATCACGAGCGACCCATCGGGAGCGTGCAGGTTGAACTTGTCGAGTGGCCGCACGACGTAGTCGCCCGCGGTGTACTCGACGGTGAGGTCGGTGACGACGAGATCGGCGGGTTCGGCCATCACGGGCCCAGTCATCACGGACCCCCGAAGGCGAGTGCGGGCTCGACCTTCACGGCGCGCCGCAGGCCGGCGAGGCTCGCCAACAAACCGACGGCGATGGCGATGACGAACAGCCAGAGGTACGCGCTCAGCGGGATCTCGACGGGGAGCGGGAACACCGGCGCCAAGAGGGTCGCGATGATCGCGGCAAGGATCGCGGCTGCCACGGACAAGATGACCGCCTGAATCGCCAACCCACCTGCGAGCGAACCGTTCGAGGTGCCAGTGGCCTTGAACACCGCGAAGTCACGCGTCCGCTCCATTGCCGAGAGGTACACGATCGAGCCGACGATGCACGCGGCGACGATCCACAAGAGGATGCGTACGAAGTCGATCGACTGGGCCGCGTTCTGCAGCGGCCGGAGGATGTCCTCGCGAGCTTCGTCGTTCGTCATGAACTCCAAGCCGTCAACCGTCCCGGTGGGTGTGCCGGTCGCGACGATCGCGCTGGCCACTGGGCCCATCGGGATCGGTCCGAGTCGTTCCTGAGCGTCGTCGAGACCGACGAACACCGTCGGGATGCCACCGTTGATCGTCGTGTTCTTCGTCTTGCCGACGATCTGCCATTCCTCGCCGCTCATCATGAACGTCTCGCCGACGTCGAGGCCGAGCTCCTGGTCGACGATCGCTTCACCTGGCCCCTCGAGCGCCCGGCCGTCGGTGAGCGCCGGCTCGCCGATGCCGCCCCGCACGACACCGAAGAGGTTGATGTCCACGGGGTCGTCGCCGATCGTCTGGTGCAAGTAGATGATCGGGTCGGCGGCGGTGATGCCGTCGACCGCGGCGACCCGTTCGGCGTCGGTGGCGGGGATCGGGCTGAACGAGGTGAACGGGCCCGAAGCACCCTCTTGGACCACCCAGACGTCGGCCCCGAGCGACTCGAGCGCCCGGTCGGTCTCGAGAGTGAAGCTCGCGGAGAGGCCCGACATCAGCAGGCTCATCGCGAAGACGAGCGCGGTGCCCGTCACGGCGATCAAGAAGCGCCGACGGCGCCACTGCAGATCTCGCAACGTCGCTTGCCACATCATCGGGTGCAGCCCATCGCGTTCCCCCCGCCCACCCCGGGAAGGTAGCGCAGCGGCCGCTGACTCCTAATATGCGCCCCGGTGCGGTCGGGGGAGACGGAGAAGGTGGCGATCGGAGGCGAGCTCATCGTGCGCGCCGGCGATCACGGCGCGGAGATGTACGTCATCCAATCGGGACGGGTGCGCATCACAAAGCAGATGGGCGGCCGTGAAGTCGTCCTTGGCGATCTCGGACCGGGCGACTTCTTCGGGGAGATGTCGCTGCTCGAGTCGCTCCCGCGTGACGCCGACGCGGTCGCCATCGGCGAGACGAAGCTGCTTGTGCTCAATGCGGGCTCGCTCCTGGTGCGCTTGCGCCGCGACCCGACGTTCGCGCTCGAGATGCTCCACCGCCTGAGCGGACGGGTGCGCACGCTCAACGCCGAGCTCGAGAAGGCGCTCGGCACGGACGGGATCGACGACTCCGCGTGATCATCGACGCCTGCGAGGATCGGCTCTACGTCATCTCCGACCTCCATCTCGGCAACCCCTCGTCCACTGCTCGGGGCCGGCTCGTCGAGTTCCTCGACTACGTGCGCATCACGCGCACGAGCGTGTGCATCAACGGCGACGGCTTCGAGATGCTGCAGACGAGCTTCTCCCGGCTCGCCTCCGATGCCGTGCCCGTGCTCGACGCGCTGCGCCGCCTCATGCACGACGGCAACCGCGTGCTACTACTTGGTCGGCAATCACGACATCGCGCTCGAGCACTTCCTCGAGGACTGGCTGTTCACCCAGATCGCACCGTTCCTCAACCTGCGTTCGGGCGACTCGCTCATCCGCATCGAGCACGGGCACCTGTACGACCCCTGGTTCGTGCGCTACCCGAAGGGCTATGAGCGCGGCGCCCGGGTGCTCGGTCTCGCGCTGCTCGTGCACCCCGACGTGTACTCCTTGTACGCCAAGGCCCAGGACAGGGCCGCTCGCCGCCACCGCGACGATCCTCCCGACCTCGGGGCCGCGGAGATGCTGCTCGAGCGCGGCTTCGACACCGTGATCTTCGGCCACACGCACAACGAGCTGCAGGTGGAGCTACCGCACGGGCAGTACGTGAACTCGGGCAACTGGCTGCGGGGCAGCAGCTATGTCGAGATCGACAACGGCAAGGTCGAGCTCAAGCGCTGGGAGTCCTGGACCAGACGTTGATCCTCGTCGCCGCTCTCCGCTGCGCTTCGATCGGCTCCTGCTCGCTGCGCTCGACAATCGGTGCTTCGCGCACCCGAGCGGCGCACTGCGCCGCTCCATCCGATCACACGTTGATGCCGAGCGAGGCGTCGTTCTTGCCGAGGGCGCGGTCGTCGGCGAACTTCTGGAGCCATTCCTTCATCTCTTCGGAGTTCGTGCTGTCGGCCCACTTCCGCGGCATCGCCGGGAACGAGTAGCCGTCCAGGTCGCGCTCGACCCGCTCCTTGCGGGCCAGCACCTTCTCGACGATGGGCTCGAGGCGCTTCGCCTTCTCGGCGACGAGCTTCTCGTCGCGCTCGGCGAACTCGGGCAGCACCTCGCTGCCGAACAGCTCGAGCGACTCCATGATGTGCTCGTGGCGGTTCTTGCCCGGCCTGCAGCACGAAGATCACCTGGTCGACGCCGGCCTCCTCGTAGCGGCGCAGGTACTCGCGCACCTGCTCGGGCGTGCCGATCGCGCCGCGCAGGCCGGTGGTGTCGCCGGCGGCGACCTTGGCGCCGAGCCGCTCCTCCTTGAGGGCCGCGGCGGCGACCTCGGGGGAGTAGCCCAGCTTGTCGCGCCGCTCGAGGAACTCCTGCCACACGTCGGTGTCGCCGGGCACGTGCTCGCCGAACACGTAGTAGTGGCCGAGCGAGTAGCCGAAGAAGTTGCGCGCCCTCGATGCCCCGCGCGATCGCCTCGTCCTCGTCGTGGGTGCACCATCATCGGCGTCACGCAGGCGACCTGCGGGTTGACGGCCTGGCCGACGGGCACGCACCTCTCGGCGAGCGTGCGCTCGTAGTCGGCGACCCAGTGCGTGGCCTCCTCGGGGTCGATGAAGGCGAAGCGTGAGCGCGCCGATGCCCTTCTCGGCGGCGAGCAGGATCGTGTCGCGGCGGCGAGCACGCCACCCACAGCGGCGGGTGCGGCTTCTGCACCGGCTTGGGCACGACGTTGCGGGGCGGCATCGGGACGAACTGGCCGTCGACGCCGGTGAACGGCGTCTCGGTCATGCAGCGCACCGCGACCTCGAGGCCCTCGAGCCACGCCTCGCGCTTGATCAGCGGGTCGATGTCGAAGCCGCCCAGCTCGGCCTCGCGACGACGACTCGCCCGAGCCGAAGTCGACCCGCCCGTTCGACACGAGGTCGAGCATCGCGACCCGCTCGGCGGTGCGGGCCGGGTGGTTGTAGCCGGGCGCGGTCTGGATGATGCCGTGGCCGAGGCGGATGTTCTTGGTGCGCTGGCTGGCAGCGGCGAGGAACACCTCGGGCGCCGACGAGTGCGAGTACTCCTCGAGGAAGTGGTGCTCGACCTCCCACACGTACTCGATGCCGAGCTGGTCGGCCAGCTCGACCTGGTCGAGCGCGTCCTGGATGAGCTGGCGCTCGGCTGCCTCGGTCCCACGGGCGCGGGAGCTGGTGCTCGTAGAAGATGCCGAACTTCATGGCCGGGCCTGCCGTTGTCCGATGCCGTTCAGCACCGAGATGCGTGGAACTCGGTCGACAGGATGTCGGCGCGCGCGGGCGACTGAGCCTGCCGAGAGGTCGTGCTCGAGCTCGCCGTGGCATCGATCTGCTGACGGCTGAGCTCGCGGCCCGGCGCCGAGCGAGTCGGCCGAGCGCCCGGTCCCAGATGCGGCCGATCATGTCGGTGCCGTCGTACGCTTGCCGTCCGGACTCGCCGACCCAGGTGCGGTCGCGCATCTCGGAGAGCGCCGTCCTGAGGTACTCGACGTGCGGCGTCTCGTCGGCGCGGATGTAGGAGACGAGCCGGGCGGCCTCGCCGTCGCCGGCGACGAGGTCGGTGTCGGAGAGCAGCGCCTCGGCCCAGGCGAAGGTGTGGAACGCCGGAGATCTCGATGAGCAGCAGCCCGGTCATGCGCTCGATCAGCAACTCGAGTCGAGAGTCGATGTCGTCGGGCAGCGCCCGGCGGCGACGGCCGGGCTCTGGCGGCGCGGCGTCCCGGCGGTCGTGTTGATGCCCATGCGCTGCGAGCATGAGCTGGCGTCTCGTCCTCGGTGACGGGGTTCTCGAACGCGATGTCGCGAGCGGCGAACCACATGTGCTTGTGGCCGGCCTCGTCCTCGAAGCCGGCCTCGTCGCGGGCGTGGGCCTCGAACAGGCCGCTGCCGAGGTGGTCGATCGCCGTGCCGGCGATGTCCTCGTCGAAGACGTCGCTGCAGGTCGGGGACGGGTCAGCGTGGCGGATGTATGGCGCCGAAGCCCTCGACCGTGCCGATGCGGGTGAGCGTGGCGATCGAGCGGCTCGGTCACGCCGTCGCGCGATGAGGAACTGCGCCTGCGCGACGTTCGGGTAAGTGCTCGGGCCACGTCTCGAGCGGCACGTCGAGCAGTCGGTGCCGAACTGCTCGGCGCGCTGCGCCTGCCACGCGTCGATGGCGGGGCCAGCGGTGCTTCGTGCGCGGCGAGACGTAGGTGCCGTCGTCGTCGAAGCCGCCGTGGCAGCGCACGCCGCCGGCGATCAGCGGCTCGGCGAAGGCGTGGCTCGGCGAGCAGCTCGGTCTCGGTGTACTCGAGCGTGAGCTCTGGTCACCGCGTCATTGGTCACCGCGTTCTTCCTCATGCAGCCCCCTTCGTCGACGGCGCCCAACTGTATACTCTCGCGTATACAGCCGGCAACAGGTTCCAGGCTGCACTGATGCTCCGGCCGGTCCCCGCGCAAGCTGCTGCAGCCGCGACGAGCGTCAGGCGTCGATCCTCCGAGGCGCGGCCGCGGCGTTCGCCCGCACCGGCTTCGCCGGCACCTCGATGGACGACGTCGCCGACGCCTTCGGCATCACTCGGCTGATCGTCTACCGCCACTTCGAGTCGAAGGAGGAGCTCTACCGGGCCGTGCTCGAGCGGGTCATGGTCCGCCTGCGAGACGAGTTTCTCGCCGGGTATGAGCGATCGACCGACCGTGACTTCGTCGTCCGGGCGCTGCTCGTCGTGGCCCACGACGACCCCGATGGCTTCCGCTTGCTCTGGGTGCACGCCGCTCACGAACCGCGTTTCGCCGACTACGCGGCAGGGTTCCGAGACCGGGTCGTCGGGATCGCGGACGAGTTCATCGGGCCGTTGCTCGGCGACGTGTCGATCCGGCGCTGGGCCACGATCACCTTCGTCGACCATCTGTACGACACGATGCTCACGTCGGCTCGATGTCGGTGATCCAGCCGCGACGACGAGTTCGTCGAGGTGACGTCGGCAGGGATGCGTGCGCTCGTCGCCGCGTGGGGGGAGCTCGTCCACGACGGTGCGATGATGCAGGCGTGACCGCGCCGCGTATCGACTGCGACGAGCCACGTCTACCAGTGGGGCACGTCCGTACGGCATTCAGGTCGAACAGGCCTACCAGGATCGTCGCGCGCCAACGTCAAGGTCGCACCGAGCGCGACGTGCAGGGCCGCGCTGGTCTGGGGGACCGCACCGCCGGAGCTCGTGCTGGTGCACGGCGGTGCCCAGAACGCCCACACCTGGGACACCGTGGCCCTCGCCCTGCGTCGCCCACTGGTCGCCCCTCGACCTCCCCGGCCACGGTCGGTCCTCGCTGGCGACCCGACGGCGCCTACGCCCCCCAGCACCTCGCCGTCGACGTGGCCGGTCGCCGTCGACGCAGCTCGCACCGGCCGCGGCCGGCGTCATCGGGATGTCCCTCGGCGGCCTCACCTCCTTCGTCCTGGCCGCCACCCGACCCGAGCTTGTTCGCCACCTGGTCGTGGTCGACGTCACGCCGGGCGTGAACCGCGACAAGGCCCGCGCGATCATCGCCTTCGTCAACGGTCCCCAGACGTTCCCCAGCTTCGACGACATCCTGGCCCGCACCGTCGAGCACAACCCCACCCGGAGCGTTTCCTCCCTGCGCCGTGGGATCCTCCACAACGCCCGCCAGCTCGACGACGGTAGCTGGGTCGTGGCGCTACTACCGCACCCGGCGGTCGGGGGCCGACCTCGACGACATCGACGCCCTGGCCGCGGCCCAGGAGCGCCGGTGGGACCTCGTCGGGCAGGTGCGGGCACCGGTGCTGCTCGTGCGGGGCGGCGACTCGCCCGTCGTCGACGACGACGACGTGGCCGAGCTGCGCCGCCGTCTGCCCGCCGCCGAAGTGGCGGTCGTGGCCGGTGCCGGTCACAGCGTGCAAGGGGACCGGCCGGTGGAGCTGGCCGCCCTGATCGAGCGCTTCGCCTTCGCCTGACCCCGACCGTGTGCGCGCCAGCCGGATACATAGTCC
>CAVVET010000031.1:0-469145 GCA_963747215.1 uncultured Acidimicrobiales bacterium | reverse complement strand
CAGTTATGGATTGTGTGGGCGGGGCCTACGGTGCTGAGCATTATGGGTAGTGGTTTGATTTTCACTTGTTAGCAATATGTAACTGAACGAGTAAAGAGGAGAATAAAAACGCATTGAATCTGGGCGTGGTCGGTTGCCGTTCTTCGTCGTCGCGCCGCGCATCAGGAAGTCGACGCCCGCCGCGTGCGTGACGATCACGATCCTGGCCTTCGGGTTGACCTCCAGATGGTTGCTGATGTACTGCATGGCTCTCGTCGCCTGGCCCTCGGTGTCGTTGATGTGGTAGACGACCTTGTCGGGGCCGATGTGCGGGCCGTCCGCGGCCACCGGCATCCCGAGAGGGAGCGAAGCAAGAAACAATGTCAATATCGATGCAATTAGCCGCGTCGTCATGACACCCTCCGTTTGCTGTGCGCACGCCACAAGCTTAGAGCCCCTAACATAATGAAACGCGCGTGCGTTGCGAGCCAGAATCGTCGATAGCGCGAAGCGAGGTGCAGCCAATACTCGCTGTATTGGCAAGCCTCGCGACAAAGCTAGCGGCGATTGTGGCCGCAACCCCTTGCGGGCTGGCACGGTTTTGGCCCGCGACTACTGCTCGCTGCATGCCCATGACGGGGCCTGACCGTGCCGCTTGTCCTGCGTCGCCAAAACCGTGACAGCGCAGCGTGTGTTTCATTATGTTAGGGGCTCTTAGTCGGGAATCAGTTTCAGCTCGAGCTCGGCCCTGGTTCATTCTCCCCCCAGGTGGGAAAGGCCTCACGCGACTCTCATCGCGCGAGGAGTCAACAAGGCCGCTCGCCGTGCAGCCCGCCCCCTCAGCCGTATTACGGCCGAATGACCGTCCAGCCCTGCTTCTGCGACTCGACGATCTCGACGACACCAGCCGGCACGTAAGCGATGTTGGGCAGCATGTCGTCCCGGGTGAGCTTCCGCCGGCCCATGGTCACTTCGCACGCCGCGATCTGGGCACCGCTCTTCAGAGCGTCCTGAACGCGTCCCCCGTTGGGTGAATCCAGCAGTCAGGATGCCGATGCCGTAGCCCAGCGCCACCAGCTTGATGTCGACATTCTCCTTGCCGTACGCCTGCTGCACGTTCTCGATCACGTTGAGCGCCTGGTTCCAGGTCTTGGGATTGTCATCGCTGACCTGAAGAACGACCCTTTCCCTGGCCTTCGGCTTGTCAGCGGCGACGCTATCAACAGCCAAACCCCACACAAAGCAGAGTGCCGCAAGAAAACTGGCAAAGCGTGCAACATAACGGCTCATGATCTCCCCTTGGCCAAATAACGATGAAGCAGGCGACAACTTATTGGAATACCCGGCTCGGCGCAAGCAGCCGCAACAGTGGGGCGCGATTAAGTCGATCTATTGCATAATCAAGATCTTTGATGCGGCTGCGCGCTGATATCGCGCTATGGCGATCGTCACGAAACAGCTTCGGATCACGGGCCGGGTTCAGGGCGTGGGTTTCCGCTTTTACACGGAGCGCAAGGCGCGCGAGTTGGGTGTGACCGGCTGGGTGCGCAACCGTCGCGACGGCAGCGTGGAAGCGGTCGTCCAGGGAACATCCGGGGCAGTGGAGACGATGATCGCCTGGGCGCGCCGCGGACCACCCAGCGCCGTCGTCGCCGAGGTGCGCGTCACTGATGCAACTGGGGATTTCGTGACGTTCGAGGCATGGCCGACGGAATAAGGACGAGGGATGAGGGATGAGGGATGAGGGATGAGGGATGAGGGATGAGGGATGAGGGATGAGGGTTTGACCCATTATTGTTTCTGGTTCTCTCGGCGTCTTGGCGGTTCAATTATTTGTTTTTGTTAGCAATACGCTGAAGCTTAAAACACACAAAAAATTTTTTCGACGAAGTACACCAGAACATTGCCATTTCGCGGTCGCGCGCGCTTCCGGCAACGAGTTCTTGAAGCGGTCATGGAATCGATGCGCACGCCGCTCGAGTTCGCCGTCAACCTGGCGCGCAGCCTGTCGCTGAAGCGCCCGATGGATCATCTCTTGACCGTGCAGGCCGAGCACGTCCGCATGTTCGAGGCCATCGAGGCGCGCGACAAGGACGCGGCGCGCCTCGCCATGCGCACGCACATCGAGAACGCCTGCTTCCGGGTCTTCGAGGGTCCGAACGGAGCAGTGCTTCCCAACCGGGGCGAAGATGCCCGGCCATAGAAGCGGTCATCGATGAGCGAACCAGGTCCGCGCACCGGCGGGCGCATCCTCGCCGATGCGATGGTGGGGAACGGTGTGGAGCGGGCGTTCTGCGTCCCCGGCGAGTCGTATCTGGCGCTGCTCGACGCCCTCTATGACGCTCCCGATAAAAGTCACGATGGCGCGCCAGGAAGGCGGCGCCGCGATGATGGCGGAAGCGTGGGGCAAGCTCACCGGGCGCCCCGGCATCGTCATGGCGACGCGCGGGCCGGGCGCAACCAACGCGTCGGCCGGGCTGCATATCGGCCGGCAGGATTCGACGCCGATGATCCTGCTCCTCGGCCAGGTGGCGCGGAAGATGCGCGGGCGCGAGGCGTTCCAGGAGATCGACGTCAAGGCGCTTCTTCGGTGAGGTCGCCAAATGGGTCGAGGAGATCTCCAGCGCCGAGCGCATCCCGGAGATCTTTTCGCGCGCCATGCATATGGCGACGTCAGGGCGGCCGGGGCCGGTCGTGCTGTCGTTGCCGGAGGACATGCTGCGCGAGACGCGCGACCGTCGCCGACGCCGCGCCGTGGATCGAAGTGGAGACGCATCCGGGGCGTGCCGAGATGGCGCGCGTCGGCGAACTGCTCGCGGCGGCGAAAAGGCCATTCGTCATCCTCGGCGGCTCGCGCTGGAGCGAGGACGCGGTGGCAGGCATCCGGCGCTTTGCCGAAAAATGGGACTTGCCGATCGGCTGCTCGCTTGAGGCGCCAGATGCTCTTCGACCATGACCATCCGAAACTATGCCGGCGATGTCGGCATCGGCATCAACCCGGCGCTCGCCGCGCGGGTGAAGGACGGCCGACGTTCTGCTCCTGATCGGCGGGCGCATGAGCGAAATGCCGTCGGCGGGCTACACGCTGATCGACATCCCCAATCCCAAACAGACGCTGGTCCACGTGCATCCCGGCGCCGAGGAGCTTGGCCGCGTCTACCGTCCGGCGCTCGCCATCCACGCCACGCCGAAAGCCTTCGTGGCGGCGCTCGAAGAGCTCGAGCCTCCAGGCGGCGCGCCTGCCTGGGCTGCCGAGACACGCGCCGCCAACGAGGCGTATCGCGGCTGGGCGACGCCGAAGGCCAATCCCGGGCCCGGTGCAGCTCGGATCGATGGTGCTGTGGCTGCGCGAGCGCCTTCCCGACGATGCGATCGTGACGAACGGCGCCGGCAACTACACCGGCTGGGTGCACCGCTTCTTCCGCTTCCGGCGCTTCAACACTCAGCTCGCGCCGACTCTCCGGGTCGATGGGCTACGGGCTGCCGGCGGCGATCGCGGCCAAGCTTCGCTATCCGGAGCGGATGGTGGTCGCCTTTGCCGGCGACGGCTGCTTCCAGCTCACCAGCCAGGAATTCGCGACGGCGGTGCAGTATGGCGCGGCGGTGATCCTGATCGTCATCAACAACGGCATCCACGGCACCATCCGCATGCACCAGGAACGCGACTATCCGGGCCGCGCCATCGCCACCGATCTGGTCAACCCGGACTTCGCCGCGCTGGCGCGCGCCCATGGCGGGCACGGCGAGACCGTCACCGCCACGGAAGAATTCGCGCCGGCCTTCGAGCGCGCTGTCGCCTCCGGCAAGCCGGCGCTAATCGAGGTGAAGATCGATCCGGAGGCGATCAGCACCTCCGCGACGCTCTCCGGCATTCGCGGCAAGGGTCGGCACTAGGACAAAGGCGTGGCTGATGCTTCGGCGACAGTCTTTGGAGGGACGGCGTCCTCGCCGTCCTTGTCTTCCATGGTGGCACAAAGAGGACGACGGGGACGCCGTCCCTCCGGATCGCCGGCTACTCGATCGTCATGTGGCGGAAGAGCATCTCAGGGTCGATCTCATGAACCTCGACGCCGAGCGCGATCGGTCTGGAATCGTTGGCGAGCGCCTTCTTCGCCGTGGCGAGCAGCGCGTTCCCGAGCCGTCTTGCGCTCCTCCACGCTGCGGCCGGAGCGGATGCGCGTAACGATGTGCAGGAAAACGTTCTCCGGCTTGCCGTCGGCGATGCGGTAGATGGAGCGCGGCAGCGCACGCGTGCGGATGGCAGAAAGGTCGAAGAGGCCCGATTCGATCATCGTGATGTGGAGATCGTCGATCAGCTCGCGGATGCTCACCGCGTCTTCGAGGTTGCTCGAATATTCGACCAGGACATGCGGCATGACGATGGTTCCCCCTGGCGCGTGGTTAGCACGGCGCCCGCGGACGCGCGACGGGCAAACTGGACAGTGCGGGGGTCGCATGAGCCTGCCGCGCGTCTTCATTCCGCACCCTATCCATGCGGACGGCATCGCCCGCCTCGAACCGCAATTCGAGGTCGACGCCCCGGCGGCTCAGAGCGAGGAGATGACGCGCAGGTCCTTCGCCGAGGCTGATGCCGTCATCGTCAGGAACATCGGCGTCGACGCCGCGCTGATGGACTGCTGTCCGCGGCTGAAGGTGATCGCCAAGCACGGCGCCGGCGTCGACAACATCGATATTCCGGCCGCGACGGCGCGCGGAATCGTGGTGGCGAACGTGCCGGGCGGCAACGCCGACGCCGTGGCGGAGGCGACGGTCGCGATGATGCTCGCCGCACTCCGCCGCGTTCCCGAGGTGCACGCGCATGTCGTCAGCGGAAATTACGTGGCGCGGTGGGAGCTGCAATACGAGCAGCTCCTCGACCGCACGCTCGGGCTCCTCGGCATCGGCAATATCGGCGCGCGCGTGGCGCGCATCTGCGCCGCCGGGTTTCGCATGCGCGTGCTCGCCTACGATCCGGCGCTCTCCGACCGAAGCGGTGAAGGAGCGGGGAGCAGAGAAGGTCGAAGAGCTCAAGGAACTGCTTGCCGCTTCCGATGCCGTGTCGCTGCACCTGCCGCTGACCGGCAAGACCCGCCACATCATCGGGCGCGCCGAGCTGCGGGCGATGAAGCCCACCGCGATCCTCGTCAATGCCGCGCGCGGGCCGCTCGTCGACGAAGCGGCGCTGGCCGAGGCGCTGAACGAGGGACAGATCGCCGGGGCGGCGCTCGACGTGTTCGAGGTCGAGCCGCCGGCGCCGGACAATCCGATCCTGAGCGCTCGCAATGTGGTGCTCTCTCCGCACACTGCTGGAAATACGGTCGAGGCGGCGCGATATCTCGCCATTGCTGCGGCGGAGATCGTCATCGCGGCCATGGCGGGGCGCAGGCCGGAGAATATTCTCAACCCGGAAGTCTGGGACAAGCGAAGGCAGTAAGCTGCTGTGCGTAGCGGATCGTCGCGCTGGCAGGAAACGCACGCCGTGCTATTCAGGCGCGGCGGCTTGAAGCCTGAACGAAGGGGAGCGTCATGTGGTACGGGCAAGTCGAGGGGACGGACATCGTCACGCTCGATCGGCGGTTCAACCAGTGCTTTGCGGGGCATGTGCGGGTCGAGCGGCTGTGCACCGGCACGAAATGGGCGGAAGGGCCGGCCTGGTTCGCGGCCGGCCGCTACCTGATCTGGTCCGACATCCCCAACAACCGCATGATGCGGCTCTCCGACCCCGGCGACGTGGTCTCGATCTTCCGCGAGCGCTCCAACAATTCCAACGGCAACACCGTCGACAACCAGGGCCGGCTCGTCACCTGCGAGCACCTGACCCGGCGCGTCACCCGCACCGAATATGACGGCTCGATCACCGTGCTCGCCGACAAATGGCAGGGCAAGCGTTTCAATTCGCCGAACGACGCGGTGGTGAAGTCCGACAACTCGATCTGGTTCACCGATCCGGCCTACGGCATCGACACCGACTACGAGGGCGATCGGCAGAAGCCCGAGATCGACGGCTGCCATGTCTACCGCATCGACCCGAAGAGCGGCGCGGTCGACCGCGTCATCTCCGACATGGTGCGGCCGAACGGCATCGCCTTTTCGGTCGACGAGAAATACCTCTACGTCGTCGACACCGGGGCGACCCACGTCGAGAACGGGCCGCGCCACATCCGCCGCTTCACCGTCGGCGCGAACGGCAAGAGCCTGAAGGGCGGCGAAGTCTTCGCCGAATTGACCTCCGGCCTGTTCGACGGGTTCCGCGTCGACTGGAAGGACCGCATCTGGACCAGCGCCCAGGAAGGCGTCCACTGCTACGACAAGGACGGCACGCTGATCGGCAAGATCCTCATCCCGGAGATGGTGGCGAACGTCACCTTCGGCGGGGTGAAGCGCAACCGGCTCTTCATCTGCGGCACGACGTCGCTCTATTCGATTTATCTCACCACCAACGGATCGAAGCCCGGCTGACGGCGCGCGTGTCCGGTCGGGGCAGCGCCACGCTGCTTCGCCTGGCTGCGTAGCATCACAAAGTAGATCGTCCCCGGAATCGGCATGGCGGAAATCCTCGCGATCGTCCTGCCGGTCTTCGGGCTGATCGGCATCGGCGCGCTGTTCGCCTGGACGCAAGCTCCTGAGCCACGCGAGTGGCGACGCGCTGTCGGATTTCGTCTTCGTCGTCGCGATCCCGCTGCTGATCTTCCGCATCGTCGCGACCGCCGACTTCTCCGGGCTTTCGGCCTGGCGCCTATGGCTCGCCTTCTTCGCCGCCTTTGCGGTGAGCTGGGCGGCCGGCACGATCCTGATCCGAAGGCTTTTCGGCCGCGACGCGCGCGCCGGTCTCGTCGCCGGCCTTGCCGCCGGCTACGGCAACACGACGCTGATCGGCATTCCGCTCGCGCTTGCCGCCTTCGGCGCAGACGGATCGGTGCCGATGGCGCTGATCATCGCCGTGCAGCTGCCGATCATGATGGCCGCGGTGGCGCTCCTGATGGTGCGGGCCGAGCGGCAGGATGGCGTGGGATCGGGCGCCAGGACGAGCACTCTGGTGCGCTCGATCGGCGAGAACGTGGTTGCCAACCCGATCGTCGTCGGCATGGCCGTCGGAGTGGCGTGGCGGCTCGCCGGCATTCCGCTGACCGGCCTTGTCGCCGATCTCGTCAACCGGCTCGCCGACGTGGCGAGCACGCTCGCGCTTTTCGCGATGGGCATGAGCCTGAAGAAATACGGCGTGCGCGGACACACGGTGCCGGCGCTGGTGCTCACGTTCCTGAAGCTGCTGCTGATGCCGGCGGCTGGTGCTGCTGCTCGCGCAGCCTCACCGGCCTGCCGCCGATCCCGACCAAGGTCGCAGTAATCGCCGCCGCCTGTCCGACCGGCGTGACGCCGTTCCTCGTCGCCGGCCGCTTCCGCACCGGCGAGGGCCTGGCGTCGACCACGATCACCGTCTCGACGGTGCTGGCGGTGGTGAGCGTCGCCTTCTGGCTGAATATGTTGGGGCGGCTCTAGCGGGACTCAGGCCTTGACCGCGATGATCGCCTCGATCTCGACCGAGATGTCCCCCGGCAGGCTGCCCATGCCGACGGCGGAGCGGGCATGCCGGCCGACATCGCCGAGCACTTCGACGAAAAGATCGGAGCAGCCGTTGATCACTTTCGGCTGTTCCTTGAAATCGGGCGTCCCGTTGACCATCCCGAGGAGCTTCACCACCGCCTCTACCCGGTCGAGTGAGCCGAGCGCGTCACGGGTCGCGGCAAGCAGGCCGAGACCGATAAGCCTCGCACGCCGATACGCTTCCTCGACGCTGCAGACCGTCGGCACCTTGCCCGTGAGGAGAGCGCCGTTCTCGAGCGGCCCCTGGCCGGAGAGGAACAACAGATTGCCGGCGAGCCGGAAGGGAACATAGTTGGCCACCGGCTTCGGCACGCTCGGCAGCGTGATTCCGAGTTCCTTCAGGCGGGCTTCGATTTTGTCGGCCATTGCAAATTCCTCCGGCTGCGCGACGCCGAAGATGCGCCAGCGTTACTCTCGCTTAGCGCCTGCAAGGCAGAGTCCGCAACAGCCCTATCTTCCCCTCGAGCCTCTCAACCTCTCATCAGCCGCCGCGCATTCGCCCGCACCTTGCGGCGGTAGCCCTTGACCACGCTGTCGGGCGACGCGCCCAGCATAAGCCGCGCCGCGGCCTGATTGGCGGCGAGCATCTTCTCCGTCACCATCAGGCTCGCCTCCTTCTGCGCCTTCGCTCCGCCGAGCGCGAATTTCAGCATCCGCAGCCCGATCACGTGCTGCGACTCCGCTGCGAGCATCGTCAGGTTGAACCAGGATTGGAACACGAAGGTCTCCGAAGTTGGCGAAGGCTAGCACGCCGAAACTTCGCCGCCGCACATTCCGTTCCAGATCCGCATGCGCTTCAACGTCGCGTGGCCAGACGAAGCGGGGCGTCGAAAAACCTGCTTCGGCCCGGGTCTCGCGGTCCCTCGACTGCCGCCGAGCGGCTTACTCCGTTGCCTACTGGTAGAAACGGAGCCCGGCGGCCCGGCTCAGACCGGCTTCGGCCGCCAGCGGTAGGCGCGCCTCTCCCAGCGGCTGCACGACCGCCAGCTCGATCGCCAGCATCACGCCGACGAAGACCAGCGTGTAGGCGAGGATGGCGCGCACGTCGAAGGACTGGAAATAGAGATAGATCTGGAAGCCGATGCCGTTCGAGCGGCCGAGAAGCTCCACCACCAGGACGATCTTCCAGATCAGCGCCAGGCCGGAGCGGGCGGTGGCGGCGATATAGGGCTGCAGCTGCGGCAGGATCACATGGCGCAGCGTCTTGCCGCGGCTGAAGCGATAGGTGCGCGCCATCTCCATCAGCGTCGTGTCGAGCGCGCGCGTGCCCTCGCGGATCGTCACCGTCGCGTTCGGGATCTTGTTCAGCGCCACCGCGAGGATCGCCGCCACCTCGTTCAGGCCGATCCAGATGTAGCGAGCACGATGACGATCAGCGCCGGAGCGTTCAGGAGCAGGATCATCCAGGGCTCGCCGAGCGCGTTGGCGAACGGCGCTCCGCCCCATGATCAGCCCGGTCGCCACCCCGATCGTCATCGCGATGACGAAGGCGGCGGCGACGCGCGCGAGCGTGATCGCCAGATGGTAGGGCAGCTCGCCGCTCGCGATCTGCCGCGCGGCGAAGGCGATCACCGTCAAGCGGATCGGGGCAGAGACGCTCGCCGAGCGCCAGCGAGCCGATCGCCCACACCCCGAAGAACGCGAGCACCGAGATGACGCGAAGTCCGCCCGGCCCGGAAAGCAGACGCCTCATTGCCGAACGCCTTCTCGCCGACGATCCATCCGGGATCGAACCAGCGGTCGGCATCGCCGTCGTAGGGGAGCACGGTGATGTCCCAGTGCCGGATGAACGGGCGCATAGACGTCCCACACCGGCGGGCCTCCGCCGATGAAGACGACCCGTTCCGGGAAGCGCGCGAGCATGTCCTCCGGACGATCATGCGAGCGGATCTCGACGATAGTGCGGTCATGCCGCGCGAAGGCTGGTATTGAGGCGGCAGTCCTCGGTCCCGCCATGATCACATGGCCACGGGTCATGTCGAAGAAGCGTGCCACGTCGGCGACGAACTCCCGCCCCTTGTTTCCCTCCCATGGCAGCCGTCCGTTCAGCCCGAGCTGCCCGCGCCGGCCGATCGCGCACATGCAACGCACGTCAGGCATTTGTGGCTCCTTTCATCTAACCGAGTTTGCATGGAAATGCAGGGAGGCTCCAGTGGAGCGACGCTGACACTGGAGGGACGGCGTCCTTGCCGTCCCCTGCGCGTTGGGTTCCGAAGGGATGGCGAGGACGCCGTCCCTCCAAGGAGATGCGCCATGGCGGCCTGAGCAGCCGCTTCGTCGCTTTCCCACCCTATTCCAGGGTCAGGCTCGGATAGCGCGCCGCAAGGTCCTGCAGCAGGGCCTCGAGAGCCAGCCCGCGGCGTTCCACGCGCGGCAGCGGAATGTCGACCACGCCGATGACATGCGCGGGACGCGGCGAGAGGATGACGAGCCGATCGGCGAGCCGCATGGCCTCGCGAACATTGTGGGTGACCATCAGCACCGTGATAGGGCTCGACTGCCAGAGATCGAGCAGGAGTTGCCTCAGCCGGTTGGCCGTCACCTCGTCGAGAGATACGAAAGGCTCGTCGAGGAGCAGGATCTCCGGCTCGACGGAGAAGGCCCGCGCCAGCGCCGCGCGCCGGGCCATGCCGAGCGACAGCTCGGCGGGATAGCTGTGGCGGAAGGCGGTCAGCTCGACCGCCTCGAGGATCGGATTCAGGTCCTTTCCGGCGAGGCGCGGCGGCAGCGCGAGACGGATGTTCTGTTCTACCGTCCGCCACGGCAGCAGGCGCGGCTCCTGGAAGACGGCGGCAATCCGCGCTTGTCGGAGGGCATCCGACACCTCGCCCTCGAAATCGCGGTCGAGCCCGAGGATCGCGCGCAGCGTCGTGGTCTTGCCGCAGCCGGAGGGGCCGATCAGACACGTGAAGGTCTGCGGCGCGAGATCGAAGGCGAGGTCGCTGATGACGACGACCTCGCCACCGGAGGCGCGGACGAAGGTTTTTCGGTCGATCCGGATCGAGTACGGCCGGCGGACCTCCTTGGAGTTCGCGGAAAGCCCCGCCGCAAGGTTCACTGCATTTCCTTCAGCCCCGACCAGAAGGTGCCGGGCGACATCGTGGTCGCCGAACCAACGAGCTTTTCCCCGCCGAGCTTGGCAAGCTGCTCGTAGATCTTGGCCGTATCGGCTTCCTCCTCGGCGATCGGCCGGTTCGGTATGCCTTCGCGGTAGCGTTTCACCGTATTCTTGAAGACCGCGTCGTCGTCGATCTGCATCAGCGGGCGAAGCCGGTTCCACTCCTCGTCCGACTTCGCGAGCAGGTCCTTCGCCTGGCGCGACGCCTTCACGAAGCCGAGCATCGCCGCCTTGTGCTGGTTCGCCCATTCCTCGTTGAAGACGTAGCCGATCGCCGAGATCGGACCGGTCGCGCCGAGCGCGGCGGCCGCCTCTGCGCCGCTCACCAGCTCGCGATAGCCCTGCACCTCGAGCCTGGCGTTGTAGTTCCAGAAGTTCGAGGCGGCGTCGAACTCGCCCTGCGTGAGCTTCTCCATGAGCAGCGGCGGTGCGCCAAAGGCCGGCTCGGTCTCGCCGGCCAGGTCGAAGTCGTACTTGGCCTTGGCCATGCCCTGGAACATCAGCCAGTTCTTGTCGATCGGCCCGCCGGCAACGCCGATCTTGGCGCCCTTCAGGTCGGGAAGCGTCTTCGCCGTGCTGTCGTTCGGCACCATGATCGCGCCGACCGAGGTGGAGTAGGGCACGAAGGTCAGCGGCAAGCCTTCGGCGCGCTGGCGCGAGACGAACAGCCAGTCGCTGACGATCACGTCGACCTCGCCGGCGTTGATGGCGATCCGCGAGCAATACGTAATGGTAACGAAGAGACCAACATAGCGAAGCGCGAAACCCCGTTTTTTTTTTTAAAAACGAAAAAAAAAAAAAAAAAAAAGCGTTGTTGGTATCTGTTGTGTCCCGAGGAATGTCAGTGAAGCGCTGGCGCCCGCTCGCGCTGGCCGCGGTGATCGTCCCTGCACTCTCGGTGCGGCAGTGATTGCTGGTGTTGTCCTACGTGAAGGCGAGCAACACATTCACCGTATCCCACGGTCCTGCTCGACGTTGGCCTCGTCATCACCGCGAACCGCAATGCTACCAACCTGCCGCTGTTCGGTTGCAGACGCTGGTGCCGTACTGATTGGCATGTACCTGCCGTCGGACATGAGCGGGACGGTCAGCTTCGAGGCGCAGGTCGACAACGGCGATTGCATCCTGGGCACCGGAACGGTGGTCTGCGACCGACGTTCAGTCCGGCGAGACGTCATCGGCGATCGAGCTCGGCGATCAACAATACGTGAGCGATGCAACGCATCCCGATTGGCGACGGCGGCCCGGGCGGCGCCGCCGGGTTGCCGGCGCGGGCACGACGGGCAGCGCGGGCGCGGCTGGTTCGGCCGTGGCTGGTGGCGCGGGCGGCGTCACCGGCGCGGGCGGCGTCACCGGCGCGGGCGGCGTCACCGGCAACGCGGGCAGCGGGCCGGGCACCGCGGGTCGTGGTGAACTTACGGGCACGGCCAAGCGATGGGCACGGCGGGAATCGGCGGCACGACGGTTTCGGGCGGCCGTGGCGGGCACGACGGGCGCGGCGGGCATCGGCGGCGTCGCGGGCACGGCGGGCCTGGGTGGTACGACCGGTGCAGCCGGCACGACGGGCGTGGCGGGAATCGGCGGCACGACGGGGTTGGCCGGCCGCGGCAGCGGTGGCAGCGGCGGCAGTGGTGGCAGCGGTGGATTGACCGCGTGGGCGGCATAGCCCCGGTCGGAACCGGCGGCGCCGGCGCGGGTGCGGGCACCGGCGGCGCGGGCGCGGGCTCCTGCAGTGGCGGCGCGGGGGTAGCGGCGGCGTGGGCGCGGGCCGCGGCGGCAGCGGGCCGGGCGGGACTACCGGCACTGGTGTAAGCGGCGGCGCGAGCGGTGGAACGACGGGTTGTGGCACGACGGTTTGCGCGCCGCCGTTCGTTTGCAGCGGCACCTCGTGCGTCTGCTCCGAAAATAGCGGGCAGGCGCGCCCGCGCGCGGGCATCGCATGCGGCTGGATGATCAACAACGGCGAGCAAGTGTTCTGCAAATGCCTCGGATCGTCGGCCAGGTGCTTACCGGATCGTAACCGGTGCGTTCCGCCGCACGACCGGAACCGGCGGCATCATCACCACCGACATCATCTGTCCCGTCGGCACCGATCAGTGTATTGGCGACCCGCGTCGCGGGTTCTGGGTAAAGAATCAGGCATGAGCGCGAAGGCGGCCTTGTTCGTCGTGCTGGCGACGGTGACGGTCGCGTTCATCGCGTTCTGGTTGGCATGCGCGGCGAAGTGGGACGGCTCGCTGATGCCTGTAGCTGGTCATCGGCGCGGTGACCGACTTCTTCGACACGCTGGGGATTGGATCGTTCGCGATGATGTCGTCGATGTTGTCAAGCTGGGCCTGGTTGTCGACGACGCGCGGATCCCGGGGACGCTGAACGTCGGCCACACTATTCCCACCTTCGTTCAGGCGTTCATCTTCATCGCCGTCGTCGAGGTGAACGTCACGTTGGTGATGATCGGCGCGGCGGTGGCCGGGGCGTGGCTGGGCGCTGGCTTCGTGTCGCGCTGGCCGAAGCGTGCATCCAGATCGGCATGGGCGTGTTGCTGTTCGTGGCGGCGGGCATCATCGTCGGCGCTCTACGAGCATGAACTGAACGAATACATAGCCGTATTGCTCGATCTCGCAGTCCGGAAGACGGCTGACACCCGGGCCGCCTTCACCGAGGTGCGCTCGAAGGGCGGCTTCGACCTCGCCGTTGGAACGTGACTCGGCTCGAGCATCACGCGCGAGGCCGCCGACGGGGGCGCCGCACGCCGGCCCGGAGATCAGCGTCGCCTCGACCAAGGCGTGCACGTCGCAGCTCACCGCGCTTTACCTGCTCGCGCCTCTTCGGCAGCAGCGCGGGTGTCTAAGCGGGCCGAAATCGCGCCAGCAGCCTGGCCGACCTGGTGCGGCTGCCGGCGCTGATCGGCAAGAGCGCTCGCGCTCGACTCACCCTGGCCGAGCTCGGCCAGCGCTTCGCCAAAGCCGCGGCTGCCTCTTCCTCGCCCGCGACGTGAACTTCCCGGTCGCGCTCGAGGGGCGCTCAAGCTCAAGCAGATCTCCACTCCACCGCCGAGGGATACGCCGGCGAGATGAGCACGGCCCGATCGCGTTGATCGACGCCGATCGCCGCGTTGCTCGGCCGCGCCGCGGGACGGGCTCTTCGGAAAGATCTTCGCCAACCTCAAGGAGGTCAAGGCGCGGCGCGGAGATCGTGATCGTGCTCACCGACCGCGTCGGCCGGGCACCTGGCGGCGAGACCAGACCACCTCCACCGTGCCGCGCACGAACCCCTTCCTGACGCCGCTGCTGCTGACGGTGCCGCTGCAGCTGTTCGCCTACCACGTGGCGGAGGCGCGCGGCCACGAAGTCGACCAGCCCCGCAACCGGGAAAACCGTCACGGTGGAGTGATGAAGATCACGGCTGAGAAGGTCCTGGTACGTCGCTGCGCTGGCGCGCCTCGATCTGGCCCCCGGCGAGGAGAGGTCCTCACCGGCCAGCTCAACGCCATCCTGGAGTTCATGAGCCAGTTCGGCGAGGTCGACGCCGCCGGCGTCGAGCCGACCAGCCACGTGCTGCCGCTGACCAGCGTGATGCGCGACGACGTCGTGCAGCGAGTGCCTGTCGAACGCCGCGGCGCTCGCGAACGCCCCGGCGCCGAATCAGGGCACTTCGCCGTGCCGAAGACATCGAATGAGCGACCTTGCCGACCTGACCTGCGGCAGTTCGCCGACGGGCGCCGACCGGGGCGACTTCAGCCGCCGAGGAGGTCCGCGCGCGGTGCTCCAAGCGCCTCGGTAGCGCGGCAGCCTGACGGTGCGCGCCGTACCTGCACGTCGACGCCGACGCGGCCTGCGCGGCGGCCCGGCGCGCCGATCGCGAAGCGCCGCGGCCTCGGCGCGCCGTCGGCGCTCGGGGCGTGCCGATCGCGCTCAAGGACAACCTGTGCACGCGCGGCGTGCCGACGACCTGCGCGTCGCAGATCCTCGAGGACTTCGTGCCGCCCTACGACGCGACCGTCGTCGAGCGGCTGCGCGCGGCCGGCGCGGTCCTCGCTCGGCAAGACGAACATGGACGAGTTCGCGATGGGCTCGTCGACCGAGAACTCGGCGTTCGGCCCGACGCGCAACCCGTGGGACCTCGGCGCGCGTGCCCGGCGGCTCGTCGCGGCGGCTCGGCGGCGGCGGTCGCGGCGCGGCTTGGCGCCGCCGCGCTCGGCTCCGACACCGGCGGCTCGATCCGCCAGCCGGCGGCGCTCTGCGGCGTCGTGGGGCTCAAGCCGACCTACGGGCGCGTCTCGCGCTACGGCCTGGTCGCCTTCGCCTCGTCGCTCGACCAGGTCGGCCCGATCGCGCGCGACGTGCGCGGACGCGGCGCTCGCTGCTCGAGGTGATCGCCGGGCCACGACCCGCGCGACGCGACCTGCGTCGCCGGCGCCGGTGCCCGACTACGCGGCGGCCTGCGGCGACGGCGTCGACGGGCCTGCGCGTCGGCGTGCCGCGCGAGTACTTCGGCGCCGGGCCTCGACGCCCGAGGTCGAGGCGGCGGTGCGCGACGCGATCGACGCGCTCGAGGCGCTCGGCGCGCGAGTCGAGCGAGGTCGTCGCTGCCGCACACCGAGCTACGCGCATCGCGGCCTACTACATCGTCGCGACCGCCGAGGCCTCGTCCAACCTCGCGCGCTACGACGGCGTGCGCTACGGCCTGCGCGCGCGGAGGCGACGCGACCTGCGCGAGCATGTACCGCGCAGACGCGCGGCGCGGGCTTCGGCGCCGAGGTGAAGCGCCGCATCATGCTCGGCACCTACGCGCTCTCCGCCGGCTACTACGACGC
Organism: uncultured Acidimicrobiales bacterium; assembly: GCA_963747215.1. Taxonomy (GTDB): domain Bacteria; phylum Actinomycetota; class Acidimicrobiia; order Acidimicrobiales; family DATKAS01; genus DATKAS01. The sequence continues at coordinate 453,630 of CAVVET010000031.1, read as the reverse complement.
CTACTACCGCAAGGCGCAGCAAGGTGCGCACGCTGATCCGGCGCGACTTCGACCGCGCCTTCGCGCAGCGTCGACGTCGCTGCTGACGCCGACGTCGCCGACGCCGGCGTTCCGGCTCGGCGAGAAGGCGAGGACCCGCTGGCGATGTACCTCGCGACGTCTTCACGCTGCCGGCGAACCTCGCGGGCCTGCCGGCGCTCGTCGCTGCCGTGCGGCCTCGCCGACGGACGGGCTGCCGATCGGGCTGCAGCTGGTCGGCGCCGCGCTTCGACGAGGAGACGCTGCTCGCGCCGTCGCGCACGCGCTCGAGCAAGACTCGCCTGGCGCGTCGCCGCCCGAGCCGCCGATGAGGCTGCAGATCGTCGGTCGCCTACGAACGCGGTCATCGGCCTCGAGGTCCACGCCCAGCTCTCACGGCGTCGAAGATCTTCTGCGGCTGCGCGACGCACGTTCGGCGCGCGCCGAACACGCACGTCTGCCCGGTGTGCCTCGGCGCTGCCGGGCGCGCTGCCGGTGCTCAACCGCGCGGCGCGTCGAGCTCGGCGTCCGCGCCGGCGCTCGCGCTCGGCTGCACCATCGCGCGCGCAGCAGCGGTTCGCGCGCAAGAACTACTTCTATCCCGACCTGCCCAAGGGCTACCAGATCTCGCAGTACGACGAGCCGCTCTGCGAGCGCGGCCGCGTCGACGATCGAGGTCGACGGCGCGACGCGCAGGTCGCGCATCGACGCGCATCCACCTCGAGGAGGACGCGGGCAAGAACCTGCACGGCGACGGCGCGGGCACGCCGTCAGCGCTGGTCGACCTCAACCGCGCCGGCGTGCCGCTGGTCGAGATCGTCAGCGAGCCCGACCTGCGCACGCTCGGCCGAGGCCGCGGCGTACCTGCAAGCGCGCTGCGCGAGATCCTGCTGCTACCTCGGCGTCTACGACGGCAACCTGGAGGAGGGCTAGCTTCCGCTGCGACGCCAACGTCTCGATCCGGCCCGATGGGCGCGGCCGAGCTCGGCACGCGCGCCGAGCTCAAGAACATCAACTCGTTCCGCTTCGTGCAGCAGGCGCATCGACTACGAGATCGCGCGCCAGCAGGCGGTCCTCTCGACGGCGGCGGCACGATCGTGCAGGAGACGCGCCTGTGGACGACGCGCAGGGCGAGACGCTGCCGATGCGCAGCAAGGAGGAGGCGCACGACTACCGCTACTTCCCCGACCCCGATCTGCCGCCGCTCGTGGTGATCGACGCCGGCGTGGTCGAGCGCGTGCGCGGCGACGCTGCCCGAGCTGCCGGGCGCACAGCGCGCGCGCTTCGTCGAGCGAGCTCGGGCTGCCCGCCGACGACGCCGGCGTGCTGACCGCCGACCGCGACGCTGGCCGACTACTTCGAGCGCTGCCTCCAGGCGTTCCCCCACCCCAAGCCGGTCAGCAACTGGATCATGGGCGCGCTGCTCGGCCTGCTCAATGCGCAGGGGGTCGCCATCGGGCGACGCCCATACCGGCCGCCGCACTGGCGGGCCTGCTCGCGCTGGTCGACACGGGCGCCATCAGCGCCAAGACCGCCAAGACGGTGTTCGACGAGATGGCCGCCTCCCGGAAATCCGCCCGAGGCCATCGTCGCCGAAAAGGGGCTCGCCCAGATCAGCGACGCCGGCGCCATCGACACGGTCGTCCAAGACGTCCTCGCAGGCAACCCGGCGAGGTCGCGTCCTACCGGGGCGGCAAGACCAAGCTCATGGGGTTCTTCGTCGGCCAGATGATGTGCTGGCCAGCGGCGGGCGCGAGCTGCACGAGATCCGCCGCCTGCTCAAGGAGCGCCTCGATTCATGAACTGCCCCCGCTGCGGCGCGAGCCTGCGGGATGCGGCAACCGAGTGCTCATCCTGCGGTATGCCGAGCGTCTTCATGGGCGGTGACGAGCGCCTCGCGACCCGCGACGAAGTGCTGCAGCCCGAGGTGCTCGACTCCCTCGACGACCTCGACGGCGCCGGGCCCGCCGCCGGTCCGCGGGTCCAGGTCCGTCCCCTGGGATGCACCCTGGGCCCGGGGTGCGGCTGCATCGCCCTGCCGCTGCTCGGCGCTCGGCGGCGTCGCGGTGCTTCCGCCGCCGATCGCGCTGCTCTGGGTCCTGACCCTCGGCCGGCTGCCGGCGTCCCTGGCCGCCCTGGCGTCGCGGGCGCGCCGGGCCTTCCCGTCCTGATCCCCGGGTTCGATGCGCGAGATCGCCTGCCCTGCCCGGCGCGACCTCGCCGCGGCCCACGACCGCGGCCGTCGGCGCGGCGATCCGCGCCGGCGGGGTCATCCTCTTCCGACCGACACCCTGTACGGCCTCGGGGCCGACCCGGGGCTCCCCGGCGGCCCTGGACCGGCTCTTCCGGCTCAAGGGGCGCGACCCGGGCAAGCCGGTCCCGGTGTTGCTCGCGGACGCGTCGCTGGTCGGACGCTACGCCGCCGTGATCCCCGCCCCGTGGCGCGTGCTGATGGCGCGCTTCTGGCCCGGGCCGTTGACCCTCGTCTTCCCGGCGCTCGCCGGCCTGCCGGCGGGGATCCGCTCCGCCTCGGGCGCCGTCGCCTCGAGGGTCCCCGGCAGCGCGCTGTGCCGGTCGGTGCTGCGCGCCGCCTGGGGGGAGCTTCACCGGCACCAGCGCGAACGCCGCCGGCGCCGGGGCGGCACCGGGGGATGCCGCCCGCGCGCTGCGCGGGGTCCTGGACGGCGGCATCGAGCTGTTCGTGAACGCGGGCAAGTTCGCCGCGTCTGGCGTCTACCCTGGTCGATACTTCAACCGCGGCCGGCGAGCTGGTGGTGCTGCGCCGGGCGGTCGCCGACGCGGATCTGCGGCGCTCCCTGGGCGCGGATCAGGGCCGCGCCTGGGGGGTGCCCGGATCAGTTACAATCCGCCGCCCGCGGGTGTATGAAGGACGGGTTTTGTACGGCCAATATCGCTAACCAAACAAAGAAAGGGGGGAGAAAGAATGAAGAAGAGTTTCGTTGTTGCTCTGATGGGGGCGTTCGCGGTGTTTGCGGTTGGAACGACGGTGATCGCGGCCAATGCGACCGCAAGACGACCCCGTCGACAAGCCCGAGGCGGTGTGGGGCAAGGCCAAGACGAAGAATCCCGTGACGTTGCAAAGTCACAAGAAGCACGGCGCGGATCTGAAGGTGACCTGCCACCACACGCAGCCCACGCTCGGCACCGATGCCGCGGGCCAAGGCGAAGTCTGCTTCGAGTGCCACGGCGCCGAGGCCAAGGACAAGCAGCTGACTGCGAAGGACATCATCCACGCCAAGACCGGCCGTTGCGTTGCGTGTCACAAGGACCTGAAGGCCAAGGACCCGGGCCTCCAGGTTCCGACGGCGTGCAAGGTAGTGTCACTGGCGGCGCCGAGACGAATGCTCAGTCTCGGCTGTCTGACGGCCCGAGGTAGCGGCAAGCAGGATTGAGGTCACGGCCGGCCGGCTGGTCCGGTCGGCCGTGATCGCTCGTCAGGACCGGAGAGAAGGAGACCTCGCCCCCGTGGTTGATCAAGAAGCCGACCCCCCCGCCCGACGCTGGAAGCCGCCGTTGTCGCCAGTCTGCACTTATCTGCTCCTCAAGTTCTTCAGTTCGGTCCACGTAGCGGTTCTCACGCTGATCATCCTCGCGAGCAATAACGTAACTGAGCCAAGCAACAAAAAGCCATCGCGCCGGGGCGCACCGGATCGGCAGTACGGCAATGACGGAGCTCGCCTATGAGCCGTCAGGCTACAACGCGGTCCACGGCGCGCCGAAAAATCCCTGGAATTTCGATTACGTCACCGGCGGCTCGTCGTCCGGTTCCGCGGTGGCCGTCGCCAGCGGCTCCGTCGTCTTCGGCGCCGGCTTCGACACCGGCGGCTCGCTGCGCATTCCGGCGCATTGCTGCGGCGTCACGTCGTGGAAGCCGACCTACGGCGCCGTGCCGCTCGCCGGCGCGATGCCCCTCTCTCCGAGCCTGGACACCGTCGGTCTTCTCGCGCGCAGCGCCTCGGATCTGCAGGAACCCGCGCGCATTCTGTTTGTGGCACGCGAGGCCGAGCCGATCCGCAAAGTCGCTGTGGTTGAGGACGTTCTCTAATCTCGCCGAAGCGCCCATCGCGAACGCATGCGGCAACGCCATTGAGGTCATCGGCAGCTGCGGCATCGAGCTCGGCCGTACCAACGGCGTCGCCGCGATCGAGGCCCTCGACCCGCATGTCTTCGCGGTCATGCAGGCGGAGGCCGCGCGCGCGCATCGCGCGCTGATGGAGTCCGGAGCGCTCGATGCCACGTTGGTTAAGCGTCTGCGCAAGGGCCTTGAGATCGATGACGCGACTTTGGCCGCGAGCATTGCGGCACGTCCACAACTTGCAGCCGATTTCATCGCGCAAATTTTTCGCGACGCGACCGCCATCGCCTTGCCGATTTTGGCCACGAGAACACCGACCGCCGCCGAATGTGACCCCCGTGCGCCCGGTTTCAAGCCCAAGCAATACGTACTCGCAACCAGTAAAAAAAAAAAAAAATACCGTTTGCACCTCCACAAAAAAAACGTTTGCGCTTATTGTTTGCTGTTTGGTTCAAAGCAATCCAACATGTTAAAGGAATGTAGAGAACGGGGGAGGCGGGAGCGGACGTGAACTTGTCGGTGAGTCGGCTCGCCTCCCCCGTTCTTTACATTCCCGGGTTGAACGAAGCCGCGGGATCAACGCGCGAGCGGTGGGGCGTTGGCCGCCTTGCGGAAAGTGTTGGGAGGCCACTCCGCCCACCGCGAGGCGGGACGGTGCCAGGGCCAGTCGAGGAGCGGCGGAGGCGGGCGGAGCGAGCGGGCCAGGGCTTGGGGTGGCGCGTGCGGCTTCCGCGAGGGGTTGGCCGAACGTCGGCGAGGGTCACCCCGCGGGTTCGGGGCAGCAGAGCACTAACTGAACCAAGTAAGTCAAAAAATAAAAATAAAATAAAACAACAACAATTTCCACGTATTGCGATCCAGCGATTCGCCAAGCTGCTGAGTCAGCACGACCCGGGAAGCCCGTGGTCAAATAATAGGGCTGGGTTTCCTCGAACGAGTATTGCACGTCGCGCGAGACCAGGAGATCCACCTTCGTCTGCTCGGCGAACGTGTGCGTCAGCGATCCTTGCGCCACGACGCCGCTGTAGTCAGGGGTCGCGGGATCAATCGCCGAAAAGCGACGGTAGCCGACCGCGAGCGAGCCACGAATGATCGCCGGCGCCTCCATGCGAATCGACGGCAGAATCCGGAAGGTGTCCGCGTTCTTCTCCGGAGACTGGTCGAATCGATCGGTTTGCCGCGACGCGACGACGGAGAACGTGGTGAGGGGCGTCAGGTACAGCTCGAGCCCACCCTCGATGGTCTTCGTGATCGAGTTGAGGGACTGGCTCAGCGGCACGCCGTCGAAGGTCGTCCCCTCGGCGAAATCGAGCTCGGCCCTGCGGAAGTCGAACACCACGCCGGTCTTCGGCGAGAGCAGCAGCCGGGTGCCGGCCGCGACGGTCGTCTGCGTGCGTGGGGCCGCACGTCCAGCTCGACGTTCAGCCGCTCCCGCGTATCGAGCAGGGAAGCCAGCGCATACGGCTTGAACCACCCGAGGTCGACGTCCACGCGACCGTCGGCCGCATAGTCGATCGAGCGCTCGTCGTCGTGCTCCTGGTAGTAGACCAGGCCGGTGGCGACCGTGCCCGACAGAAGCACCTTGCCCGACCGCAGGCGCGCCTGCAGGCGGGGAGTGACCGTCATCGTGAAGTCGCGCTTGGGGTCGGTCGAGTCGTTGAAAATGTTGTCGTCGAAGCCGAAGTTGGTAATCGCGAGGGTCGGGCTGAGCCCGAGCAAGCCGAGCCGGATCGGCATCGACTCGAGCGGATCTTCATTACCGATCGTCTGCGCATACGATACTGTCGTACCGATGCACAAAAACGTCAGAACACAGATGCACGTTAGTGCACGCAATTGCAGCTCCGCCCTCTGAGTCCCATACCCAACCGCCGGAGGGACCCCAATTCCAGTAGTTTCGGCTTTCGTAGACGCGGACGATAACGACGGCTCTGGGCTCGGGGCTCAGGACTCAAGCAAGATCTTGGAGTAAGTGGTCCAAGGTCTTGCCTGAGCCATGGGCCTTGAACCCTGAGCCCGCCGTCCCCCTGCCTGTTTCACGCCAACCCGCGGATGAGGCGCTCGAAGACGCCGCCGGCAGTGGCGAGGGTGTCCCAGGTGCCTTGTTCGGCGATCCGGCCGTCCTCGAGGACGATCAGGCGGTCGGCGTCTCGGATGGTCGAGAGGCGGTGTGCAATGACGATGGTCGTGCGGTCGCGTGAAGCGTTGTGCAGTGCCTGCTGGACGAGCTGTTCCGATACGGCGTCGAGGTGCGAGGTCGCCTCGTCCAGGATGAGGATGCTCGGGTTGCGGATGACGGCGCGCGCGATGGCGATGCGCTGGCGCTGACCGCCCGACACCATGGCGCCGCGCTCGCCCACGAGCGTATCGAGCCCATCGGGTAGCGAGGTGACGACGTCGGTCAGGTGCGCCGCGGAGATCGCGCGGTCCAGTGCCGCCTCGCCGACATCGTCACACCCGTAGAGGATGTTCTCGCGGAGCGTGCCGTGAAAGAGAAACGCGTCCTGCTCGACGAGCGCGGTGGCGCGGTGCCAGCTTTCGGGCGAGAACTCCCAGCAGTCGCGGCCGTCGAGGGTAATGCGCCCGCCGGACGGGGCGCGAAGCCGGAGCAGGATGTTGGCGAGCGTCGACTTGCCTGCACCCGACGGACCGACAATCGCAATGGTCTGCCCGACGGGGACGACGAAGTCGATGTCGTCGAGGGCCGTCTTGCCGTTCGGATACCGGTAGGTGACGTGCTCGAACGCGAGCGACCGCTCGAGGCGGGTGAAAGTCGCGGTGCCGAACGGACGTTCCGGAAAATGCGGGGTCTCGAGCCAGTTCTTGACCTCGTGGATGCCGCCGGCCAGGTACGCGAGGTGGCCGTGCAGTCCATACAACTGGTTGAGCAGCGGGAGCAGCCGCAGGAGGACGAAGCCGTAGGCGAGCAGGTAGCTGCTCAGCATGTAGCCCGGGCGGACGAGAAAGATGTATGCGGAGGTGACGATCACCATCGCGCCGGCCACCGCGAGCGTCTCGGTGATCGGAAAGAGGAGCGAGAGCGCTTCGGCGCTGCGCTCCTCGGCGCCGGCCTGGGCCTCGTTGAGCGCGTGGAACTGCTCGATCTCTCGTTCCTGGGAGTGCGTGGCGCGCACGATCCGGACGCCCGAGAACGACTGCCCGAGCATGCTCGCCATGCGGTGGTTGAGATCCGTCAACTCGAGGCCAACGGTCTTGAGGCGGCCGTAGACGAACGACAGCGAACTGCCGAGCGCGATCGCCAAGAAGACGACGAGCGTGGTGAGCGGCCAGGAGAGGAAGAAGAGCGCGGCGACGTAGAAGAACGCGATGCTCGTCCGCTGGATGAGCGCCAGCAGCGCGTCGATCGCGACGGTCGTCCGGTAAGTCTCGACGAGAAAGACATTGGCGAGATCGCCGCCTGGCAGGCGATCGAAGAGATCGAGATCGGCCCGGTGAAGCCGCCGGAAGAGGTCGTCGCGGAGCCTGACGGCGATGCGCCGCTTGAGGCGCGCCGCCAGAACGAGCGAGGTGTAGAAGGCGGCGTTCTTGAGCGCCACCGACCACACGATGGCGAGCGCAATCGAGCCGATGTAGAAGGCGGGCGAATGGCCGGGCAACGTTCGCTCGAGCCACTGGAGCGGCCGCATGGGCGTGGCCCGGTCGCCGCCGAGGAGCAGGTTCAGCAGCGGCACCAGGAGCCCGACGCCGAACCCCTCGAAGAGCATCACGAAGAGGGCGCTCGCCAGCACCGCCGCGAGCAGGAACGGCTGCCTGACGAGATACGGGCGGAGAAACGCGAGGATTTTCCGGAGTTCGGCGAGCTGCTGGAGCCAGGCCTTCACAGATGGCCAGTAGTATACGGGCCAATCGGAGTCGCCGCGAGCCATGGAGCGAGCCGGTTCGCTGCCGGCGTCTCCCGCACGTTCCTTACTTGTACCGAGTCCCGCGCTTGACGACGATGTCGACGCGCTGCAGCAACGCGATGTAGCGAAGGGCATCACCGCGAACGGCGATGATGTCGGCGTACTTGCCCGGCGACACGGTGCCGACCTCCTTGTCCACCTTCATCGCGACCGATGGCCAGTAGGTCGCGCCGCGGATTGCCGTCATCGGGTCGACGCCGAGGATGTTCACCCATGCGTCGAGCTCGCGCCAGGTCGAGCTGCTGTGGAACTTCATCGGGATGCCGCTATCGGTACCGACGAGCATCACCACGCCTGCGTCCTGAAGCTGTTTGAACTTTCGCGCGAGCGTCGGGCGCCGTGCCGGCGTGAGCTGAAAGTACGACAACCGATCCGGGTGCTGAATCGATGCGGTGATGTCGGCAACGATGTCCGGCGGCAGCCCCTCGTGCCACGCCGGATCGTCGAGCGACTCGGGGTTGTCGCGCAGATACTCGTAGTTCAGCAGGCCCTCGATCGTCGGCGTCCAGAAGAGTGGGCCGAGGCTCATCTTGGCGGTACGCTCGCGGATGGCGTCGATGATGTCCTGCGAGTATTCGGGCGCGCTGGCGAGCCCTGTGTGCTCGAAGCAGTCGACACCTACGGCCAGGCCGCGGCGAATCTCCTCCGGGCGATGCGCGTGCGCGACGACGGGCAGCCCGTGTTTGTGCGCCTCCTCGACCACTACACGGACGTCATCGAGAAGCATCTGATCCTGATCGATCAGCTTGACGATGTTGACGCCGGCATCGGCAATCTTGCGGACTTTCGCGCGCGCATCATCGGGGCCGCTGACTCCCCATCTGAAGAGCTCCGTTCCGGGGTACGGCGCCTTTTGAATGAACGGCCCAGAGACGTAGACCGTGGCGCCGGGAATCTTGCCGGCATTGATGCGATCACGCACGGAAATGCTGGCTTCGAGTGGCCCTCCGAGATCGCGCGCGCTGGTCACACCAGCGAGCAGCAGCTGCTTCGCCGAGGCCGGCATGATGACGCCTTCGAGTTGCGACGGGTAGGTCTTGTCCCAGTGCTCGTAGTCGCTGTGCCCGTTGATCATCAGGTGGACGTGCATGTCCCAGAGGCCGGGGAGGACCGTCATGCCCTCGGTCGATATCATCTCGGCGCCGGCGGGCACGGCCAGCGTGCCGACCTGACCGACGGCGGAGATTTTCTCGCCGTCGACGATGACCACGCTATTGCGAAGGGGGCGCCCGCCGAAGCCGTCGACGAGTGTGCCGCCGACGAGCGCTTTCAGCCGGCCTGACGACGGTTGCGGCCGTTGAAGCCCTGACGGGACGCTGATCGGCACCGTGAGAAGCGCCAGCAGGCAGGCGAGCAGTCGTGTGTGCATGCGACACTATAGCGCCGGCCCGGGAGGCGGGCTCCCGGACCGGCGTCTTCTCGTGACCGGGCCGTCAGGACACTTCGGGCCGCGCTCAAGATTGTGCGGGGGACGGCGGACGCGGTTCTGCTCCGGCGGTCCAAGGACGAGCGTCGGATCCTCGCCACGCTCGCCGAGAGTCGTTCGCGCAATGCGATCGGCTCATGGCGCGGTCGTGCGAAGAGGTGAGCGCCCACCCGAGGAGCCGTCGATTACCAACTTCAGAGGTCAGTCGGAGCCGAAGCACGTACGCGACATCCCGCTGCGATGTGAAACAATTCTAGAGTCCCCGGTAGTGATGAGCTAGGCTCGGCGGGAATGTTGCGGTACGGCCAGGAATGTCTGCACGTCGGAATGTACTGCCTTGGTGGGCCACGGCACTCGATACTGCCAGCATCGCTCTGCTGCTGACAGCCCTGTTCATCTGGTTCAACGGCGGATTCGTCGCTGAGCTCGGTGGCCTTCGGCTATCGGTGCGCTCCCCGTGGCGCCTCGCGCTCTGGGCGAGCATGCTCCTCAGTCTGCGTCATATTCTCATACGCGACGTCCCGCTGCATCGTAGGTTGGCGGCCGGCGTTGGGCGCCTCGCGGCCCGCGTCCCTGCCGGAGGCGCGCTCGCGCTCGATCCGTGGCTTGCCGGTCCTGACCGGTACGACCCCGCCGCTCCCTGGGCTGCACGCACCGCACTCTGGTGGCGAGCCGCCTGCGTCATCGGCGTGTTCATCGCCCTGACCGTGTTCATGACCTATCCGCAGGTCCGACTCCTGACCACCGGCGTCAGCGTCAACGAAGGCGACGCGCTCTTCTCGACCTGGCGGCTGGCATGGGTGGCGCACCAGCTGCCGCGAGATCCGTTGAACCTGTTCAACGCCAACATCTTCTATCCCGAGCGCGGTACGCTCGCCTTTTCGGACGCGATGATCGTACCGGCGCTGATGGCCGCGCCGCTCTTCTGGCTTGGCGTGCCGCAGCTGGCGGTGCACAACCTGATCTTCCTGTCCGGATTTGCCCTCTCGGGCGCCGGCATGTTCCTACTCGTGCGCTCGCTGACCGGCAGCACGCGTCCGGCGCTGCTCGCCGGCTTCATCTTCGCGTTTCTTCCTTTTCGCTACGTGCATTACGCCCATCTCGAGCTGCAGATGGCGCAGTGGATGCCGCTCTGCCTGTGGGCGTTCCACAGGATGCTGCAGAGCGGGCTCGTGCGCGACGGCCTGCTGACCGGCCTCTTTCTCGCGCTCCAGTGCCTGTCGTCGTGGTACTACGGCATCTTCTTCGCCACGTTCCTGGCGCCCGTTGCCATGGCGACGCTCATCGGCCAGGGCACGGCGCGAGCCACGACGTCGATTCGCGCGCTCGCGGCTGGCGCGGTGCTGACGACGATCCTCGTCGTGCCGATGGCGGTGCCGTACTTCGCCGCGCGGGAGCACGTCGGCGAGCGGCCCGAGTCCGAGATCCGCTTCTACAGCGCCGTGCCCGGTGACTACCTGCTCGCGCATCGACAGAACGTCCTCGTCGGCCCGCAGACATGGCGCAAGGGGAAGCAGGAGCGAGAGCTCTTCCTGGGCTTCCTTGTGCCGCTCATCGCCCTCGTCGGACTCTGGCCGCCGCTCTCCGCGGCCCGCATCGGCTACGCGCTCGCAGTCGTCCTGTCGCTGGACGTCTCTTTCGGATACAACGGCTTCGTGTACCCGTTCCTCCACGAGTACCTCCTGCCCTACCGGGGCCTGCGCGTGCCGGCGCGGATGGCGATGGTCGTCGGCCTCGGGCTGGCCATCCTTGCCGGTTATGGATGTGCGCGCATCCTGCGCCTGTTCGACACCCGCCTCGCGCGTGCGGTGGTCTTCGTTGTCCTCATCCTTGGCGTCCTCGTCGAATATCGCTCGGTGCCCCGGCTGAGAGAAATCACGACCGTGCCACCGCCGATCTACGACGCCTTGCCGCCCGGCTCGTCGAACGTTCTTCTGGAGCTGCCGCTCCTCGAGGTGGACATCACCCTCGAGCCGCTCTACATGTACTTCTCGACGTTTCACTGGAACACGCTCGTCAATGGCTACAGTGGCTTCAGCCCGCCGTCGTACCTCGAGCTCCGGGACAAACTCGAGCACTTTCCCGACGACACCTCTCTCGCCGAGATCCGCCGCCGGCACGTCTCGCACATCGTCGTGCACGGCGGCCTCTACCGGGCAGGCGAATACGCCGATCTCGTCGGGCGTATCGAGGAGTGCCCCGACCTCGAACGCATTATCGTCGTCGATTCGCAGGGTCGCGAGATGCGTCTCTACCGTGTCCGGCCCGCCGCAAGCGCCGGGACGACGTTCTAGCCGGTCCAACGAAGCCGCGGAACATACAGGCGGTATCGCACTCGGAACAGACCGTGTCATCGGGCTCGTCGCGGCGGGCCTGGCGCGGCTCAAGCCCTGGGTGCGATGGTCCCTGACGGCGGGGTCTGAAGTCATCTTCCAACCAGCAGATAATGTCCCGCATGGCCACCGACCGCGGGCCGCTCGCCGGTGCACGCGGGTCTGATCCTCGCGGAGGACAACACCAGTGAGTCTTGGACAAGACCTTTGCGAAGATCTACTACCATCGCCTCGGAATGGCCGAGCTGAAGCCAGCGTCGTCGTAGAGCGCGTGTCGGCGCGGATTGCCAGCCTGTGGTGATCACGCCGGCCCGGGAGCCGGGCTCCCGGACCGGTTGTCTAATGACCGAGCCTCATTCACGAGCATTCTGACCGAGCATCCGCGCGAGAACGGCGGTGACGAGACCGTTGCCACCGCCGTCCGAGCTGACGGCGATGTCGGGCACGAGCTTGACCTGGTTCTCGCCGAGGATCGACGCCAGCTGCATGGCCGTGTAGCCGCCGGCGCCGACCGCCTCGATGCCCTGCTTGTAGGCCTCGGCCTTGGCGGCGCCGACCGCGCGGATCGCCGACGCGTCGGCGTCGCCGTTCAGCCGCACCGCCGCCGCCTGGCCTTCGGCGCGCAGCCGCGATGGCGTTGGCTTCGCCGCGCGCCGACTCGGCCGCCGCCGAGCGCGTTCTGCTGCGCGATTCGCACCATCTGCTCCGACCGGACGACCTCGTTCTGCAGGTTGGCGACCGACGTCTCGCGCTCGAGCGCCTGACGCTTGACCTGCGCCTCGCGCTGCGCGTCGTAGGTCCGCTCGAGCTCCGCCGCGATCTTGCGGTCGGTCTGCGTCTTCATCAGCTCGGCCGGCGGCACGATGTCGCCGATGAGCGTGTCGATGCACTCGACGTCGTAGGCCTCGATCGCGCCGCCGGATGTTCTCGAACGCCTCCCGCTGGCGGTCCGAGCGCGCCGACAGGAACTCGAGCACGGTCACCTGCTGCGCCGAGTTGCGGAAGTAGTTGCCGACGGTCGGCTGCAGCACGTGATCGACCAGGTTCTGCATCGAGCCGACGCGCGAGATCACCCGCGGCGCGTTCTTCATGCCGATGTGGATGATCTGCGACACGTCGAGGCTGAACGAGAAGCCGTCCTTCGACCGCACCAGTGATCGACGACAGCCGCTGGTCGTACTGGTGCGCCTCGGTGCGCTGCGCCCAGTTGAGCACGATGTTCGTCGTCGGCACGAGCTCGACCTTCATCACCCGCGTGTTGATCGGGTGCTTGCCGGGCAGCAGCGCGCTCGTTCCACACGCCCTTGCGGCCGCGCTCGACGAGGTCGCCGTGCGTGAACTCGTCGCCCGACACGTCGAGGTGCTCGCCGCCGACGTAGCTGACGACGACGCCGACGTAGCCGATCGGGATCTCGGTCAGCGGCACCTGCTCGACCTTCACGAACCACGGGTTCAGGTTCCACGAACCCGACAGCAGCACCTCCTCCTGCAGGCCGCGGCAGCCGCCGGCGTCGACGAACGCCTGGCCGCGCTGGAAGCTGTCGTGGCCGGGCACGGTCGGGCCGGCGAGATCGCCGGCCGGGATCGGCTGGCCGTCGAGCACGGTGACGATGCCGACGCGGTCGGGCGGCATCTGATAGACGTGCAGATCGGCCGCGGTCATGTCGTACTTCCGCGCGGTCGTCGGCGTCACGACGTCGAAGAGCGACGGGTTGATGCGGTAGGTGCCGGCCGTCAGGAACGCGATCTGACGGCCGCGCTCGCCGCCGCCGCGAAGAAACGCCTCCGCGTCCTGGAAGTTGTCGCACGACACCTGGCGTCCGAGCACGCGCTCGGGCGGAATCGCGCGCGCCGTCGGCGGCCACGACGAGCGCGATCTCGCCGGGCTGCACGACGATCACCGGCACCTTCACGACCTTGTAGCGCCACCGCCAGAGCCCGAAGTGCCATCCGGGCGGCAGCATGCGCGGCCTGGTATCCCGCTTCGCCGTCGAGCGCGATGATCTGGCCCGACGCGAGCGGCGGACCGAAGCGCTTGATCACGAGGCCGGACTGGTTCTCGGCGATCACCCACGCGCCCAGCAGCACGATCAGGAGCACGCCGAGGAGTCCCATCGCGCCAGCGACGATCGCCAGCGTGTAAGACGAGGTCAGTATCGACATGGTGTCGGTGTCCTTTCGAGGAAGCAGCCCTTGTCGGCCGCGAGGGGACTGAAGTGCGGCCGCCAGGCCAACCCGTGCTTCGCGAATTCATTCGGGAATTGTCGAAACAGGACTCCGACGTTCGACTAATACGTTATTTAATTATTGTTATAATCATAACCAAATGACGACAATTGCAGTGGCGTGGAGTGGGCCGCCGCCCTCGCCAGCCTTGCGTGGCTCGCTCCGCGCGCGGGGCATTGCCCTCACGCGAGCGCCGGAGTCCGGGACGATCCGCGTCGTGCGCACCCGCACGGGCGGCCGGACGCCAACCGCTCCGCGCGACTCACGCTGGATCTGGTGGAGCGACGCGCCTGTCCCGGATCGCCGGCGTGTCGAGGCCGTTCTTCGCGGCGCCTACGATGTCGTCGACGGCGGCGAGACCGGCAGTGTCCAGCGGTTGGCTGCGCGGATCGGCGAACTGCTCACGCCGGAGCCGCACATTCCCGCCGCCGAGACGCTGGTGACGACGAGCGTGGCCTCGCGGCGTGCGATGGCGAAGGCGGCGCAGGTCGCGCGCACGTCGATGCCGGTGCTCATCACCGGGGCAATCGGTCCAGAGCCGCACCGCGGCTTTATTGGTGTTTTCGTTTAGGCTCCCGTCGACGACGGCTACCGGGCGGTGGAGAGAGCGGGGGAGGATGGGGCTGCGAGGATAGTCGCCAGATTGAGAGCGCAGAACACGCTTTCCAAGCGTGCTCCTTCAACCACTCGGACATCTCTCCGATTGAGTGGAATCAACAGCTTACCGGAAGGCGGCGAGCCCTGCAAAAGCAAACTGTGACGTGACTGTGACGTGAGGTCGTCGCCGACCTCCACGATCGTCGGGATCTCCGTCTGTTTGCGCCGTCCCCATTGCCATCGCCATTATGCGCTGTCGAGCGCCGGGCGGCGTCCAGGGCATCGAGCGCCTGTCGCTTCGCGTCGATTCGGATGTGCGAGTAGTGCTCCAGCATCCGGCGCGACAGATGACCGCTGATCGACTCGAGCACGTGGTCCGCCACGCCCATCTCGGCCAGTTCGGTGATGACCGTGTGCCGGAGGTCGTGGAACCGGAGCCCTGGCAGGCCCGCGGCGTCGCGCAGCGCCCGCCAGGCGGTGTCCCATTTCAGCATCGGGTTGGTGGCGTCGTAGCGGCCCCACTGGCACGCTGGCCAGAGGTAATGCTCTGGCTGCGTGTGCCCGAGAAGATCCGCGCGCTCGAACATGCGCGCCGCCGCTTCGATGGCCGATGCGTTGAGCGGAATGACGCGGTGACTCGTCTCGTTCTTGCTCCGTCGAACGTGCAGGAGCCGCTTGACGAGATCGACATCGCAGCGGCGAAGATGCTTCACCTCGACCGGCCGCATCGACGTGTTGGCGGCGACGACGGCGGCGCAAAACACGTGCTCCCACTCTGCGTTCGACGCGGCAGCGTCGAAGAGACGCTTCCGCTCCTCCGGCGTCAGTGCGCGACCGACCGGATGCTGGCGCTCAGGCAAGTTCTTCACGTGATCCGCGAGCGCGCGCCAACGACCGCAGGACTTGAGCACCCGCGACAGCACGCCGACGTCCATGTTGATGGTGCGGTTCGCGATGCCGGCATCGTGCCGCGTGTGCTGGAACTCCGCGATCGCCTTCGCAGTGATTGCGGAGAGCGGCACGTCGCCGAAGTGCTTCGTCACGAGGCTGAGTCGTTCTTCCTCGAGCTCGATCGTCCGTGGCGAGCAGCGAATCCGCTTGGCGGTCAGGTAGGCGTCGATCGCCACCGACAGGCAATGGGGGCCTTGTTCGTGGTCGTTGAGCCGTCCGTGACCGGCCTCTTCGATCAATTCGCGCTCTCGGCGCGTCGCCACTCGCAGATTCGTCGTGCCCAGACGTTTCCGGTATCGTCGGCCGGCGACGGTGAAGTCGGTCCAGTACTGCCGACCACGTTTCCAGAGACTCATAGCGGCAACTCCCCGATCTCCGAATCATCATCTGACGAGGAAACCGATGTCGTGTCAACAGCACTCGCCCGAACGAAGTCCGCCACGTCGGACGGCAAGTAGCGAACCGACCGCCCGAGCCGCAGGAAACGCGGCCCCTTCCCTCTGTGCCTCCACGCGCGCAGCGTGGCGACTGACAGCCCCAGCAGTCGGCGACCTCGCGTTCGGTCAGCGCGCGCGTCGTGTCTGATCGCGTTCCGTCGTCGTCGCCCGCGGGTTCATGACGCCGCTCCGTTCTGCGTGTCGCCGATGCGCCGGCGATCTTGAACGTCCGGCGCGTGTCGTTCCAGCCAGGCATCGATCCATGCCGGCCGAATTCGAATGGTGCGTCTTCCGCTGACGCGCACGCTTCGCAGCTCCCCCTGCTCGCACGCCGTGTAGATCGTGTCCCGGCTCAAGCCGGCGTACTCCGCAGCCTCGGACACATTCAACCAGGGCTTCATGGTGCACCTCGCTCGACGCGTATGCGCGTCCTCGCAACTGTTGCCGAACGTCCATGTGAGTGGCGCGCTCTGGCGCGCTGGCCTATGGCCGGCGCGCCGGGAACAGTGGCGCGAGATGCGGGCTGATGTTGCCGGCATCGAAGACCGGGACGCTGAGCGTCGCGGTCGTCGCACGACACGTGGTCATGCGTCCCGAAGCAAGTGGGTCACGCTGGCCGCGCTGTTCTCTCGAATGGCCAGGCGATACAGCCACGCCTCGGTGGTGCACCGCAGCCGCATGCCCTGAGGGCGATGCGGTATGCGGTTGCGAGTCTCTGATCTCGAAATGGCACTGTGTGCGATCTCGATTCAGAACCGTGCTGAAGTCAGGAAGTGGGCTGTCGGTCGTGGCTCTGAGAGCGGTGACCTTCAGCGCTCCGCGCCGGATGATCCTCTCGCGGAGGGTGTGCAGTAAGCACGGACGATGAGAAAAGATTACCGCCACTTCGGCGCGCGGTCAACGGTCAAGATCGGTCCAGCTAAGCGTCATCAGACTGCCGACCATCACGTAATGGCCAAGACGTGATCTGCGCGCAGGCACCGTCAAGGCCCGAAGGCCGCGCGCATGCGCGGGCGGAGCGAAGCGACGAGCCTTGCACGGTGCCGAGCACAGATCCAGCATCGAGGGCGTGATGGTCGGCGCATCCGACGAGGTGCAGCTCGTTGCTCTGATGCGTGCCCAAAAGCGTGCAACGATCGTGACTACCGCGGGCGCCGGATCAGTCGCGTCATCGCGCGCGGAACGAGTGCGACTTTGTGACCAGGATTTCCCGCACGAACGGGACCAGATCGTCCGGACGAAGTGGCCCCGATTGAGCACCAGATCTGCGGCACAATTCACCGCCTTTGTGGACAAGGCGGCGCGATCATCAGCGCCGACACCGACACTGACAGCCATGGCGTGAGCGACCCCTCCGGACACGCGCGGGGCCATTTCCAGCGCGCGCACCGGGGTCGCTCACGCCATGGTTTCCTGCTCTGATCGCGGCACCGGTGCCTGCTCAGTGGGCGGCAAAGAACGCCGCCCATCGTGCTGGTGTCGCGCGCTCACGGTGGAACTTGCGGCCAGAGAATCGGTTATCGGCGGTGCTGGCGGGAGGTCCGTCGCTCGCGTAGTTGCTGCCGGGGGATCTGCTCGGACGCGCTCGGGGGGACAACCTCGATTTCCGAGGTCGTCCCCCAGGTCGTCCTCTGCTGTTGATATCAGGCGACGTCAACCAGGGGGGAGAGATGCAGGTACTGTCGCGAGAGCTCGACGCACTCAACCCGTCCGAGTTCGCGGTCGATGGCGTCGGCCACGATAGGGGAACCGGCCATCCAGAGCGTGTTCCGGGGATCGTCCAACCACTGTTGGTAGAGCGCTCGATACCGCGACGTGCGGAAGGCGCTGGAGGTGTTGAGGTAGCGGGCGTCAGCAGGCGCGGCGCCCGGTTCGGCGAGCCGCTTCCGTTCGGGGAACAGCCACTCCAACGTCTCCACTACCGAAGGGTGTAAGGGTGTCGCGAGCTGCTCTCGGGCGGCGTGCAGATAGGCCAGTCTGGCCTTCACGAGCTTACGCGGAAGAAGCAGCCGGACCGTCCATCGGAACAGCACGCGGAGCAGTGGCACGTGCCGCAGCAGGAACAGCCGGAAGTCCATCGGCGAGGGACGCGTCACGAGGTAGACGAAGACGTGGGTGTCTGCGTGCGGCTGCATCCCGATCGGCAGCTTGTCGGGGAAGTAGCGCACCGTCTTCTCTGGGCCATCACCGAACAGCAGGTGTGGGTAGTCCCGAAGTTCCAAACGATCCCCGAGGTGCCGGATGAAGTGACGACGCTTGTCCATCGAGGGGCCGAGCCAGGTGAACTCGCGATCGTCGAGCACGGCATCGAGGAGCATCACCCGCTCGATCATGCGTCCCTGTGCGGTGGGCTTCCGGAAGCGGTTGTCGGGCTCGCCGATGGCCGCCCAGAGCGGCTTGTAGTGGACGTGAAACATCCGCCCGCGATGGAGCTTTCCCGTGGTGATCGGCGTCGCGAATCGCCGCTCGACGAGCGTCTTGATGAAGTCCGTGCTCTTCTGGCCGTGGACGATGCCGGCGAAGCTGCAGTACTGGCGCTCGACGAAGACGCCCGAGTGCAGCAGCACGTTCAACAGGAACCGCGCCTGACGCTCGGTGAAGCCGAACGCCGCGATGGCTTCCATGCGTTCCGCGTTCGCCAGGTCGATGGTCCAGCGGTCCGGCGCGGGCGGCAGCGTCATCGGATCAACTCCTCGATGATCCGCGGGTGTGCCGTCCGCCGTCCGCCGCCGCGACCGCCGACCGAGCATCCGATCGAGAGATAGCAGGTGAATCCTGACTTGGCGGCGCTGCCGGCGTGGGCGCCGCGATAGTGGCCGGTGACGACCTCGAGATCCTCATGCCGCGAGCGGCCGTCTCGGTCCTCGTACTCGATCCGGGCATCCGGGAACCGGACGTGCCCATCGTCGTACGGCAGCTCGTGTTCCCGCGCCCAGCGTGCAATCTCTTCGGGCTCACGGTCCGGCCGGCCGTCGCAGTCCTTCTTGCCTCGATTGCGCTCGTGCAGGAAGCGCTGATAGTCGCGCTTGAGCTCGTAGTCGAGGACGACGCGCCGAACCCGACCGCCCTGGCCGCGGAGACGCTCCTCGGCGCGCTGGTAGGCGCGATAGACCTTGGTGTCGTGCGTCAGCTCGCGCGGCTTTCTGATGCCGGCGTGGAAGGTCTGGCGGGGCTCGTGGGTGCGGTCGTGACGCTCGTAGCGGTTGGCCTCGAGCAGGTCACGTCCGCGGTCCGTCAGCGTCACGGCGCGATCGTCCGAGCTGAGCGGCGACGTGCGAATCAGCCCTTCCTTCTCGAGGTGCTTGAGGCTTCGGCGTGAGCTCTGGGAGTCGTCGCGGATGTCGTGAAGATCACTCTCGGCGACGACCCGAAACGCGCCGATCGTCGCCAGCGCGCGGCTCTCGGCGCCGTCGATCTCGTAGACGCGGTCACGGTCGCGTACTTGCTCTCGATCGCGCCCTCGAGGAAGGTCGAGATCTCGCGTGAACACGTCACGTGGATGGTCGTCTCGGTCGCGCTCGCCTGCACTCGCCGCGGCTGCCGAAGCTGCGGTCCCAGGAGTCGCCGCGATCTCTGCCGTCGTCCGACCGAGGATCGTATCTGTCGAACATGGTCAGCTCCCTCGCGTCGAGCGACGCGCGCATGACAACCAGTGCAACCGCTCTTGTCGTGATTCGAGTATGCGAGGCGTGAACACGCTTCTCAATCGATCGACCGGCCGTGTTGGGCGGTGATGGATGGTGTCGGGTGCTGTGGACGAGAGATCGGTGCGATTGAGTAACGGGGCCGGCGTAGCGCGCACGCCTCATGTGAACGACACCGCCGGACGCCTTCGGCCTTGACCTACCCTGCCGCAGCGGTCAGGATTCTCGGGACACATGGCTCAGCTTCTCCCAGAGGCGCAGGCTCGCGAGCAGATCGATGCGCTGCTCAGCGCCGCCGGCTGGACGCTTCAGGACTACGACCGCTACAACCCATCGGCTTCTCGCGCGATTGCCTTGCGCGAGATTCCGATGAAAGGCGGCCGGTGCGACTACCTGCTGCTCCTCGATCGTCAGTCGGTCGGAGTCATTGAGGCGAAGAAGACGGGGACCACGCTCTCGATGGTGGCCGAGCAGTCGGCATGGTACGGCGCGAACCTGCCGGAGTTTCTGCAGGCACAAAACACGATTCTGCCCTTCTACTACGAGTCGACAGGGGTCGAGACGTTCTTCCGGGACGAGCGTGACCCTTCGCCCCGGTCGCGCCGAGTGTTCGCTTTCCACCAGCCAGAAACGCTGGCCGCCTGGCTCGCCGAACCGGACACTCTGCGTACACGTCTGGAGGCGATGCCTGCGGCACACCCGCTCGTGACGCTCGGTATGCGCGGGTGCCAGACAGAGGCGATCACGCGCCTCGAACAGTCATTCGCCGAGAACCAACCCCGTGCGCTGATTCAGATGGCAACAGGGGCAGGCAAGACCTACACGGCCTGCGCCTCCATCTTCAGGCTCATCAAATACGCACGCGCCAAACGGGTCTTGTTCCTGGTGGACCGCGCCAACCTCGGTCGACAGGCGACATCGGAGTTCCAGCAGTTCGTGACTCCCGACCTGGGCCGAAAGTTCACGGAGCTGTACAACATCCAGCACCTGACATCCAACCAGCTCGATTCGGTATCGCGCGTCACCATCTGCACGATCCAGCGGCTGTACTCGATGCTTCGAGGCGAGGAACTGCCTGAGGACCTGGACGAGGTCTCGGGCTTCGAGCTGGCGGCTTCCGACGGCCGTCCGCGTGAGGTTTCGTACAATCCCGCGATCCCCATCGAAACGTTTGATTTCATCGTCACCGACGAGTGCCATCGCTCCATCTACAACCTCTGGCGGCAGGTCCTGGAGTACTTCGACGCGTTTCTCATCGGCCTCACGGCAACACCGTCAAAGCAGACGATCGGGTTCTTCAACCAGAACCTTGTCATGGAGTACGGCCACGAGCGGGCCGTGGCCGACGGCGTCAATGTGGGCTATGACGTCTACCGGATTCGCACTCAGGTCACGGAGCAGGGCTCCACGGTGGAGAAGGGCTTCTACATCGATCGCCGCAGCAAAGAAACCCGCGCGCGGCGCTGGGAGCTGCTCGATGAAGATCTGACGTATGTCGGCTCAGACCTCGATCGCTCGGTGGTGGTGCCCTCACAGATCCGTACCGTGCTCCAGGCCTTCAAGGACGCTCTGTTCACGGACCTGTTCCCCGGGCGCACGCTCGTCCCCAAGACGCTTATCTTTGCCAAAGACGATTCTCACGCCGAGGACATCGTCCACCTCGTGCGGGAAGTGTTCGGCAAGGGCAACGACTTCGCGAAGAAGATCACGTACAAGGCGTACAACCCGGAGACGAAGCGGTACGAAAAGTCCGAGTCGCTCATCCAGGAATTCCGCACGTCGCCGCAACTCCGCGTCGCCGTCACCGTCGACATGATTGCAACCGGCACCGACATCAAGCCGCTCGAGTGCCTGCTCTTCCTGCGCGATGTGCGCAGCCGAGTCTATTTCGAGCAGATGAAGGGGCGCGGCACTCGCGTCCTGACGCCAACCGACCTTCAGGCTGTGAGCGGTGCCGACGCAGACGCCAAGACGCATTTCGTCATCGTCGATGCCGTCGGCGTATGCGAGAGCGACAAGACGGACTCCCGCCCACTTGACCGTCAGCCCACCGCGAAACTTCCGCAGTTGCTCCTCGGCGTCGCACTCGGCAAGCGAGACGAGGACACGTTGACGACGCTCGCCGCCCGTCTGGCGCGGCTCGACCGCGCGGTGACGCCCGAGCAGCGTCGAGAATTGTCAGCGGTGACGGGCGGGCCGACGCTGTCCGAACTGTCGGCCGCGCTCCTTCGGGCCGTCGATCAGGACGTGATTGAGGCCGACGGCGAAGGCCCGCGCTCGACCAACCGGCGCTCCGGCGGACGCGTGGTTTCCCGAGCCGACCTCGGAACAGATCGGCGCGGCGAGGAAGGCGCTCGTCGGCCAGGCCTGCGCACCCTTTGAGAATCCGGCTGTTCGCGACGCCCTGAGCGATGTCAAGCGCGAGACTGAGCAGACGATCGACGAGGTCACACTCGACACGGTCGTCGGCCAGGGCTTCGACGCAGCGGCGAAGGAGAAGGCGACGAGCCTGCTGCGATCGTTCCGGGACTACATCGAGGCGAACAAGGCCGAGATCACGGCGCTCCAGATCCTCTACAGCCGGCCGTACCGCCAGCGCCTGACCGAGCCGATGCTCAAGGAGCTGGAGAAGAAGCTGCGAGATAACCATGCGGCGTGGACAGAGGATCGACTGTGGGAGGCGTTCAAAGACGACCGCGCCGCAGAAGGTGAAGGGGCGATCCCACGCTGGACGGTTCGCTGATCTCGTAGCCGCTCGTGGGTTTCGCGTTGGAACAACAGCCAGTCCTCGAACCCTTTGCGGAATCGGTCCGCCGACGATTCGACAGCTGGCTTGCGCAGAAGGCGACTGCTGGAATCGTGTTCTCCGCAGACCAGCTGGCCTGGCTGGAGCTGATTCGCGACCACATCGCGACCAGCCTGAGCATCGAGCCCGACGACTTCGGGTACGCGCCGTTCAACCAGCGCGGCGGCTTGGGCAAGGCACACAATCTGTTCGGGACCGACCTTGCGAAGCTCCTCGACGAGTTGAACGAGGCGCTGGCCGCATGAGATCGCAAGAGCACGTCAGGCAGACCGTGACGGTTGACCTTGACCGCCTGCCGCCGGAATCGAGCTCGGACGACCGTCCAAGAAGTCCGGCGCTCAGCGTCGAACTCCGTTTGCCCGACGGCCTGTCGAAATGGATGAACATTGGTCGTCTTTCATCCAGGAGCCGAATTCGATCACGCGATGGCCCGTTCGGTTCAAAGCTCAAGACCGCTCACTGTACGCAGAACGGACCTCGTGTAATCCGGCTCCAGAACGTAGGAGACGCGAGTTCATCGATCGCGCGGGCGCACATCGAGGCGTCTCACTTCGACACTCTACAAGAGCACCGCGCTTCCCGGGTGACATCGTTATCGCGGCTCTCGGAGAGTCGGTTGCCGCGCGCATGCGTCGTGCCGGAGGGAGTCGGCCCGGCCATTCGTGAAGGCTGACTTGCCTACGTTTCAAGCCCGATGCAGCGCACGTACTCCACGATTCTTGACGTACGCGCTCCTCAAGTGCGAGGGAACCCGCAAGAGCCTCGCGAGCATCGTCCACGGAGTCGGCGCGTCATCGCCTGAATCTCCGCGCAGCTCAAGTTCCCGATCAGGCTCCCTGTGCCGTCCCTCGATGAGCAGAGGCTGATCGTCGCCGAGATCGAGAAGCAGTTCACCCGTCTCGACGCAGGGGTCGCTGCGTTGCGCCGCGTGCAGGTCGAACCTGAAGCGTTACCGCGCCGCCGTTCTCAAAGCCGCCTGCGAAGGCCGCCTCGTACCCACCGAAGCCGAACTCGCGCGCCGTGAGGGCCGTCCATACGAGACCGGCGACGACCTGCTGAGCGGACTCCTTGCCGAGCGCCGAGCACGCTCGAACGGGCGGCGGCCATACAAGGAGCCATCGCGCCCTGATCTCGACTGCTCTGCCACCGCTGCCGGATGGCTGGGCCTGGTCGAGACTCGAACAGCTTCGGCACGGTGTTCGGCGGCCTGACGAAGAACCCTCGACGAGCCAAATTGGCCAGAGAGATTCCTTACGCTTCGTGTAGCGAACGTGTACGCCAATGAGCTGAGGCTCGATGACATCGAGTCCATCGGAGTCGAGGACTCTGAGTTGCCGAAGCTCCTCGTAAAAGCCGGCGACCTGCTAATTGTTGAAGGATAACGGCAGCACGACAACAGATCGGTCGCTTGGCGATCTGGGACGGCTCCATTGAGCCATGTGTTCATCAGACACCATTTGATCAAAGTGCGACTCGCTTGAGCCACTGCTTCGGCAAGTCGGATCCTGTATTGGTTGTTGTCGGCGGCGCGGCCGAGATTTTGTTGAAGTCGTCGCGAGTTCCACTTCCGGCCTCTATACCCTGAGCGTCAACAAGGTGGGCGACCTTCCCATCCCTGTCCCACCGTTGCTAGAGCAGAAACGCGTCGTCGAAGAGATCGAGCGCCGATTCAGCGTGGCTGACGAGCTGAAAGCCGGCGCGGTCGCAAATCTTCAGCGCGCCACACGGCTGCGGCAGTCGGTTCTGCAGCGCGCGTTCTCAGGTACTCTCGTTTCCCGGCGGCGTGACCTGTCCTGTCAAAGCGCCGTGTTACGTCGTTCTGATGCTGAGGGTCTGTCGATGAGCGACAACTCGAGAATTGAATGGACGGACGCGACGTGGAATCCGGTGCGTGGCTGCACGAAGATCAGCCCGGGTTGCACTCACTGCTACGCTGAGACATTCGCCGAGCGGTTCCGCGGCGTTCCCGGACATCCGTTCGAGCAGGGGTTTGATCTTCGACTGATTCCAGAGAAATTGGACGAGCCGCTGCGCTGGGCAACACCCCGCATGATTTTCGTTAACTCCATGAGCGATCTGTTTCATGAAGACGTTCCCGACGCCTACATCGAAACAGTCGCCAAGGTCATGCTCACGGCGAACTGGCACATCTACCAGGTGCTCACGAAGCGAGCGAGCCGGATGGCGGCCTTGCTTGATACGAAGCTCCGAGAAGCCGCCAATCAATCGCACATTTGGTGGGGCGTCAGTGTCGAGAATAGGAAACACGGCGTGCCACGGATCGATCTCCTTCGTTCGACCCCGGCGCGAGTACCGATTCCTATCAATCGAGCCGCTGCTCGAGAACTTGGGACGGGTCAACTTTCGTAGAATCGATTGGGCTATCGTCGGCGGCGAAAGTGGTGCCGGCGCTCGGCCGATGGATCCGGCCTGGGTCCGCAGCCTTCGCGATCAATGTCGTGCAGCGCGAGTACCCTTTTTCTTCAAGCAATGGGGCGGCGTGCGCAAGAGCGAGGCAGGTCGTCGTCTGGACGGCCGGACTCATGATGAGTTTCCGTCGTATATCCTGCGGGAGGGGCCCGACGCCGCGACCCGACGCCTCCTGCGGTCGTCCGTGATCTCAGTTGACGGCTGATTGTGAGCGACCAGTTCCACGGACGTCCATTCGATGAGGGAACGCTTACAAAGCTGCAGATCTTTGAGCTTTATGCACGAGAGTGGCTTCCCGTGTTCCTGGCGCGGGCGGATCCCCCCAAGCGGGAGATCCACGTCTTCGATTTCTTCGCGGGGCCGGGGACGGACTCGAAAGGAGAACTCGGAACCCCGCTTCGCCTTCTGCGCCAACTGGCTGGTGTTCAGGGCTTCCCGGGATGGGTCCACACGAATGTGCACGCCCATTTCTATGACTCTGACCCGGAGAAGATCGAGAAGTTGAAGAGCGCAATCGCGGCACAGGGGCCGACCATCAGTCGTTTGACGCTGGACGTAGACACTCTTGAGTTTGGGGAGGCGCTCAGAAGGCGTGCCGCGGTCCTAGGTGACCCAAACGCCGCGAAGTTGCTGCTGGTCGACCAATTCGGTGTCGACAACGTCACGCCGGATGTGTTCCGCGTGATGGTCGACTCGCCGACCTGCGATTTTCTGTTCTTTCTGTCGTCTTCCACCCTCCATCGATTCCGGGATCACCCTGCGATTAAGCAGAAGATCAACAGACCCGATGACTATTTCCACGTTCACCGGGCTGCGCTTGAGTATTACCGTACCCTGCTTTCGAAGCGGTCGGCGTATCATCTCGCGCCTTTCTCGATCAAGAAGGGCGCGAACATCTATGGCCTGATCTTTGGTTCGGCGCATCCTCTGGGAATGGACAAGTTTCTACAAGTTGCCTGGAAAGAAGACGAGATCAGCGGCGAGGCAGACTTCGACATCCATCGAGACAACATCAAACCCGGGCAGCCGAAGTTCGATCTCGAAGAATTCCGGCCGACGAAGGTGTCCGCATTTGAGCGAGAGTTGGAAGCCATTCTGCGGTCCGGTGGCGCGCGTAACGAGCGGGACGTCATCGATGTCTGCTTCCGCCACGGCGTAAAGCGCCAGCACGCGACGACGGTGCTCTCAAAGCTGAAGGGCGACGGCACGATCGACCTCAGTTTTCGCGTCCCTGACATCCGAAAGCTGAGTACACCGAGGCCAATTCAACTCCGCGGCTAGAT
The DNA here is from genome assembly GCA_963747215.1 of uncultured Acidimicrobiales bacterium. Classification (GTDB taxonomy): domain Bacteria; phylum Actinomycetota; class Acidimicrobiia; order Acidimicrobiales; family DATKAS01; genus DATKAS01. The sequence continues at coordinate 427,460 of CAVVET010000031.1, read as the reverse complement.
TATGTCCAGCAACTCCGCCCAGCTCGTTCAGAAACTCTGGAACTACTGCAACATCCTGCGGGACGACGGGCTGTCGTACGGCGATTACGTCGAACAGTTGACGTTCCTGCTCTTCCTGAAGATGGCCGACGAGCAGAGTCGGCCTCCCTTCAAGAAGCCGTCCGCCGTGCCGGCCGGCTACGACTGGCCGAGCCTGCTCGCGAAGGACGGCGACGAGCTCGAGACGCATTACCGTCACGTCCTGGAGACGCTCGGCAAACGCACGGGAATGCTCGGCATCATCTTTCGCAAGGCTCAGAACAAGATCCAGGATCCCGCCAAGCTTCGTCGGCTCATCGTCGACCTGATCGACAAGGAGCAGTGGACCAGCCTGTCAGCCGACGTAAAGGGCGACGCGTACGAGGGCCTGCTCCAGAAGAACGCCGAGGACGTAAAAGGCGGCGCCGGACAGTACTTCACGCCTCGCCCACTCATCGCGGCGATGGTCGATGTCGTGGCGCCGCAGCCAGGACAGTCGATTTGCGATCCTGCCTGCGGAACAGGTGGCTTCCTGCTGGCCGCGCATGACTACATCGTTCGTCACCATGCGCTCGACAAAGCGCAGAAGAGACGGCTGAAGAGCGGCACTCTCTTCGGCATCGAGCTGGTCGATGGAGTCACGCGACTCTGCGCCATGAATCTGCTCCTGCACGGCGTGGGTGGTGAATCCGAAGTCGACGTGCCGGTCGTCACGAAGGACGCCCTCGCCGGCAAGCACGGTGAGTACGACGTCGTGCTCGCCAACCCGCCTTTCGGCAAGAAGAGCAGCGTCACCATCGTCAACGCGGCCGGCGAGCAGGAGCGGGAGTCGCTCATCATCAATCGCGACGACTTCTGGGCGACGACGAGCAACAAGCAGCTGAATTTCCTGCAGCACATCTTCACGATCCTGAAACAGCATGGACGGGCGGCCGTCGTGCTGCCGGACAACGTGCTGTTCGAGGGTGGCGCGGGCGAAACGGTCCGGCGCGAGCTGCTCAAGCAAGCGGACGTGCACACGCTGCTGCGATTGCCGACAGGCATCTTTTACGCACAGGGCGTAAAAGCAAACGTCGTCTTCTTTGATCGCAAGCCGGCGCGCGAGAAGCCATGGACGGAGACGCTGTGGATCTACGACCTTCGGACGAACCAGCACTTCACGCTCAAGGAGAACCCGCTCAAGCGATCTGACCTGGACGATTTCGTGGCCTGCTACAACGTGAAGAACCGGCACGAGCGACGGGAGACCGAGCGGTTCAAGCCTTTCACGTACGCCGAGCTGACCAAGCGCGACAAGATCAACCTCGACATCTTCTGGTTGAAGGACGAATCTCTCGAGGATTCCGCGAATCTCCCTGACCCGCACGTGATCGCGTTGGAAATCACCCAGGACCTCGAGGCCGCTCTGGAGCAGTTCGCGACGATCGCCGAAGACCTGGAGCGTTGACGTGCCAGTGCCCACCTACGATCAGTTCATCGAGCCTGTGCTGCGCTACCTCGCTGCGCATCCAGACGGTGCCCTGGCACGTGATGTCCACGACGCCGCGGCCGGCGCTCTGCGTCTTTCGGAGACTGACCGGGCGGAACTCCTGCCAAGCGGCGTTCAGGCCGTCTACAAGAATCGCGCTGGGTGGGCGCATGATCGGCTCAAGCGGGCCGGTTATTCAGCGAGCCTGCGCCGTGGTTACTGGAAGCTCACACCCGAGGGCATGGCGTTTGCCAGGACGAATCGGGAGCCGCTGTCGCCGGAGGCCATCGAAGATCTCGCCACACGAAACACTGATGTGCGGCTGCGGCCGTCGGAGAGCGAGGAGCAAGCCGCCGTAGCGCGCACTGATCCGATGGCCGACACGCCTGCTACCGCGAGCCCGGACGACAGGCTCGAACAGGCGCTCGGAGAGCTCAAGCACTCTGTCGCCGCCGAACTCCTCGAGGTGCTGTCCCAGGTCTCACCTCAGTACTTCGAGACCATCGTCTTGGATTTGCTGCACCGTATGGGCTACGGCGCCAGCCGCGCCGACCTGCAGCGTGTCGGCGGCGTTGGCGACGGTGGCATCGACGGCGTGATCTCGCTCGACAGGCTCGGGCTCGAGAAGGTTTACGTCCAGGCGAAGCGCTGGCAGGGAAGCGTCGGCCGGCCGGACGTTCAGGGGTTCTACGGAGCGCTCGCAGGTCAGCGCGCCAACAAGGGCGTGTTCATCACGACGTCGACGTTCAGCCCTCAGGCACTGGAGTTTGCGAGATCAGTCGAGAGGATTGTGCTGATCGACGGGGCGAAGCTCGCCGAGCTGATGATCGAGCACGAGGTCGGGGTCACGCTCCGCCCTGTCAAGGTGCCGAAGCTCGATAGCGACTACTTCGAAGGATAGACTGGTCACGATGTCCCTCACCATCCCAGCCGAAGTGAACCCGACCCTCCTCGTGTGGGCACGGGAGCAGAGCGGCTACCCTGCAGAGATCGTGGCGAAGCGCCTGGGCGTGAAGCTCGATCGGCTCGAAGCATGGGAGCGCGGTGAGCGCAAGCCAACCGTCCGCCAGACGCAGGAGCTGGCCAAGTACTACCATCGTCCGTTCGGTGTCTTCTTCCTTCCGCAACCTCCATCGATTCCGCCCCTGGCGGCGGAGTACCGCCGGCTGCCTGGCGTGCGTCCCGGCGTCGAATCACCCGAATTCAGGTTGGCACTCCGCGTCATGTTGCAGCGCAGAGAGCTGGCCATCGATCTGAACGAGGAGCTTGGATTCACGATTCCGGAGTTCCGGACCGCCGCGCACATGTCCGATGGCCCGACGCAGCTTGGGAAGCGTCTTCGTGAAGTGCTGGGCGTCACCATCGAGCAGCAAATGGGCTGGCGCGACGAGTGGCAAGCGTGGCGAGAGTGGCGTTCGGCTGTCGAACAAGCCGGAGTCCTCGTCTTTCAGTTCCCCAAGGTGCCTCTCGAACAGACGCGCGGCGTCTCCGTGCTCGACTTTCCGTTGCCGGCGGTCGGTATCAACAGCAAGGAGAGTTCGCCTGGGGCACGCATCTACTCTCTCCTCCACGAGCTCGTTCACATCGCCCTGGCACTAGGCAAGGAGGAAACCGTTGCCTTGCGTGAGCCTCGGAGCGACACCCAATGGATGGAGGTCGAACGCTTCGCCGAGGAAGCGGCCAGCGAGGCCATCATTCCGCAGAGTGCCCTGGAGCAGCAGCTCAGGGGCATCACGGTGGCGCGCGATGGCTGGGACGTTGGGAGGGTGCGAGCACTGGCCGCCAAGTTCCGCGTCACGCCGCTTGCGATGGCGACACGCCTGCGTAGCGCGGGCGCTATGAGTTGGGACGGCTATCGCCAATGGCGGGCAGACTGGAGCGACTACGTCTCGTCGCTCAAACCGCGGAGGGGCGGCATCGCTTCGCCCGTTGACAAGACGCTTGGCCGCGCAGGGCGGCCGTTCGTACAGCTCGTGCTGGAAGCGCTCGACGCCAATCGGATCACGGCCGTCGAGGCGAGCCGATATCTCGACCTCCGATTCGATCACATCGAGAAGCTGCGCAGCGAGCTGACAACTGGCGCCGCTGGGTCGACCGCGTGGATGACGGCGACTGAGCAACGGCCTGTCAATGTACTCGCTCGACACAAGCATGTTCATGGACTGGCAAGCGAGGTACTACCCCCTCGATGTCTTTCGGTCCTTGGAGCTGAAGATCGGGCAATTGATCGATGCCGGGGACTGCGCCGCAGTGGCGCTCGTCAAAGAAGAGATCGATTCGGTTGGAACTCCAGATCTCCAGACCTGGGCGAAGGGGCACGCCGGTCTGTTCGTTCCGCTGGCGGCTGACATTCAGCTGGCGGCGGCGTCGATAGAGGCCCGCTACCCTGATCTGCTGGACCCAAAGAGTCCCTATCAATCCGCCGACGCGTATGTCATCGCTCTCGCACAGATCCGAAACGGTGTGGTCGTGTCTCAAGAGACGTCAGCAGCCGAAAAGCGCAAGCCGCCCAAGGACCACTACATCCCGGACGTGTGCCGTGAACTTGGCGTGCCGTGCATCAACCTGCTTGGCCTCATGAGGCGCGAACGCTGGGTGTTGTAGCGGTCTCGCTTCCCGCCCTTTGACGTGCATGCCCAATATGGGCATGATCATGCCCGTATTGGGTGCAAAGACCAGTTCGAATCGGTCGCGTCGAAAGAGCCTGGCCGATGCGCTGTTCACCAAGACACAGCAACGAGTGTTGCGTGTACTTTTCGGGCAGCCTGAGCGAAGTGTGTACGCATCAGAGCTGATTCGAGAAGCGGGCACCGGCTCCGGAGCGGCGCAGCGCGAACTTGCAAAGCTCGAAGAGAGCGGCCTGATTGTGGGGCGACGCATCGGGCATCAGAAGCACTACCAGGCGAATGCCGCATCGCCGCTGTTCTCGGAACTGAGAAGTATCGTGCTCAAAACCGTCGGGCTGGCGGACCCGCTCCGCGCTGCCCTTCAACCGTTGTCGTCGGCGATTCGCGCGGCCTTCGTGTATGGTTCCGTGGCCAACGCGACCGACCAATCGGCTAGCGATATCGACCTGATGATCATCAGCGACAGCCTCACGTACGGCGATGTCTTCGGCGCCCTTGAGCGGGTCACGCGCACCGTGGGTCGGAAGATCAACCCGACGGTGTACACGGCCGCCGAGTTTTCAAAGCGCGCCCGGACGGAAAACGCGTTCGTGACGCGGGTGCTGGAGCAGCCGAAGCTCTGGGTAATTGGATCGGAAGATGGCCTCACCACCGCCGCTTGAGCGCCTCGCAGGTCGCTCACTGACGTTCTGCAGACTGGCGAGCGGCACGCGTCGTTGAGGCAGATATGTTGCGACGCTCGCGGACAGGCGCGGCGTTATCGAGTTCGGCCTAATCAGGCCGTCATGGACCGTTCTTTCCGGGAAGTACACGCGGCTTTCTGCTTCGGCAAATCAATTGCCGCAGTTCAGCCGCCGCCCTAGACTGCGACGGTCGCAAACCGATCGAATTATCCGAGTTCGGCAGAATGTTTGCTAGGTGGACGTGGAATCGGGTTCAATGAGTCGGGTGACGATCTTCGGAGACGAGTCGGGAACGATGCCGGCTGATGATAGCGACGCGCCATTCTGTATTGCTGCGCTTGCCACGCTCGGACAATTGCCAACGCTAAAGGTTCGGTCCGGCCATCGAAGGGACATCCTTCGCGCTTGCGTGGCAGTCGGTGGCGTGTGGCAGATCGTGTTTGTTCGCGCTAGCCCAGGCTATGGGCAAGCTCTTCGAGCGAAGACGTCAAAGATGAGCACAATGGCCCGTGCATCGCGACTAGTGACAGGCGCTCACGAGTATCTACCCGACCGGGGTTATGGCGCCCGCAATTTGATTTGGATTCGTAGCATGGCTGTGGGTATGGCAAGAGTTGCGGTGAAGGCAGTGAGTCCAGAGGCGATCCGCGAGGTGATCGTAGCCCTGGATAGAAAGACGATCGCTAGCCGCGAACGGGCGCTATTCACCGATCGTCTCCGTTCGCACGAGTCGGGACATCCTCGGGAAGAGCTCGAATACTTATGAAAGTTCTCAAGGTGCACCGGTCGGACGCCGCAGACGCCTCATTGTTCCAGGATGGCCTATTTCTCGCGCATCACCGTCAGTCGCTTGGCGAGCAGAGGCCTTGGAGAGCTGGCAGCGAGCGAAGCCCTCGCGCTAGAACTCGGCGTGCCGCCGCCTGACATGTTCTATGACGCGACGTCCGACGTAGTCGCTCCGCTCCCTCGCTGGTCAATAGAGAATTGGAAGAGCGCGAACAGGACTGCCGGAGCCATCGGAGTAAGCGTCCTGTTCCGTTCGTGCTCGTGGATTGTTCTGATTGTGCAATCGTCCCAATGATGAGTTTCGCTACCCGAGTGCGCGAGCTCGAAGACGAGTTCGCCGCTGCTGCGGCGATTGACGGCGATGTCTATCTTCCCAACTTCACACCCAGTGGACCCGTCGATGCCGTTCTGATTGGAATGGAGCCCTCCCTCGGACGGTGGGCTCGTACGCCCGCTGAAGCCGCCCCGAAGATTGCTGCCGGGTTCCGAAACTTCATGTGGTCGCCGGAGGATTTCATCCTCCACTACGCGGCTCGACGTTCCCTATGCTCAGCCGGCGGGACCTACCACGTTACCGACATCTCGAAGGGCGCCATGACTGTGAAGAAGGCGCACATCGATCGGCGTGCTCGTTACGCACGATGGGCGGTCCTGTTGAATAAGGAGGTCCGGCTCATTGCGAAGCCAGGTGCTCACATCATTGCGATCGGCCGGGATGTTTTCAGCTTCCTGGAGCGAAATGGTCTTGGATCGTGACGTCAAGAGCATCATGCACTACTCCGCACTGGCCAACGCTGCCCGAAACGCGGCGGTGATGGGGCGTGAGGCTGAATTCCTCGCCTTCTCCGAGACGTTGTCGATGCAGGACATTGTCGACGTTGCAGCCGAGGTCATGCAAGAGAACTCCATCTCTGTCGCGATGTCTGCGGAAACCATCACGCGCCTGCGCAAGGCCACGTTGTCCGAGTCACGTAAGAAGTTGGCGTTTATCTACTCGACTGTTTTCGCGGAACTCAGTGCTCGCGGTCGTGCGCAAGGGTGAGGAGATCGTTGGCGTCGGCGCGATCAAGCCGGCGCGGCCTCGCTATGCGGAATGAGTCGCTGCGGCGAGCGAGCACACCTTCGCTGCCGACTTGCAAATCGTCGCTGCCCGAGAATGGGAATCGCCTCGCGGAGACGGTCATGACGCAAGGACACGAACACGAGGCGATGATCCTGGAGGTTCTGAAGCGGGCGGTGGCCGAAGCGTTCGAACGCAAGCGCAAACTCGGTCAGTACGCGGTGGTGTGGCGCGACGGCCGTGTTTTGTGCATCGGGCCGGATGCGCCAGCCGCGTCGGGAGTCCCGTCGACCGGGAACCCCAGGTAACCCGGCGACACCCGTCCGCCAAATGTGGTCGATTTCAGACCCGCGGCGTGAGGAATCCCGCCAAAATCCCGCCAGAATGGCGGGATGCAGAGCCGGCTCTCAAGCGCAGGGGCACGGCCGCAGACGGCTCATAGGCCGCCCATCTGAACTGTTACCTTGCGTGGTAACATCTTGAATCGGTGGGCAAGTATCGGCGGGGCGGATACGTCTTCATCACGTGGAAAGGCGATCACCCGCCGCGGCATGTCCACGTGTACCGCGACGGCACGCTGATCGTGAAGTGGGATTTGGACAACCAGAAAGCGATGAAGGGCGCGGCGACGCGGCGCATTCTGGAGCTGATCCGCGAGCTGGAAGCTGAGGGCCTGCTGTGAAGATCCGCTCTGTCAGGCACAACAATCGGAAGAAGGTGTTCGAGGTCGGCACCTCGACGAAGAAGCTCGTGTTCCCGTTCTCGAAGGCGGCGCCGACACCAACGACCGAAGACCCGGTCACCGAGCTCTCCGTCGACCCGGAGGCTGGCCGCGAGGCGTTTACCTACGTCCTCCACTCCGGCCGCACCGGCACGGTGCACGTCGAGCAGGTGCTCGAATACAACCAGGATCCGACCTACCTGCGCGATCTCCTGTTGTACCGGTTGACGCTCGAAGCGCAGAAGCGAATCGCGGCGAGCCCGCTCTCGAAGCGCGAGATCGTGCGCCGGCTGGGGACATCGGCGGCGCAGCTGTATCGACTGCTCGATCAGACGAACTACCGCAAGTCTGTCGATCAGCTGCTGGCGCTGCTGCAAGTGCTCAACTGTGACGTTGACCTGGTCGTCCGGACGAAGACCGCCTGACGCGACACGCCTGAAGGCGTGCTCCTTCAAGGCCGCGCGGACTGTGACGTAACTGTGACGTGACCCTGTCGATTCCGCGAGATCTACCGAGGTTTACGGTGATCGACCGACGTGACGCGATCGCCGTTAAGTGGTTGGCTTCGCAACGGTAATCGAAATCTGTAGCACGCCGTCGCAGACCGCCAGAGCAATTTCCAAGCGTGCTCCTTCATCCGCCTCCGCTCGCGCGTTGAGTCCATCGCGAGCTACGGCGAGATCTCCCGCCGAAGCGGCGCAGCCGCGGAGGAGGACAACCACTCGGACATCTCTCCGCATTTTTAGAATCAGCTGTTTACGGGCGAGTGGATCAGCCCACAAACCAAATTGTGTTAGGAACTGTGATACACCATCCAATCTTCTGCGATCACTTGCGGGCGTTCGCGCACTCGAACACGCTCGGTCGCTCGTTTGTTGGTGCTCACCACAGCTTCAAGGTTACTTTACAAGGGGCGACTGACCTTTAGCGATCGCGGCTTGTCTGCGTCGATTCCGCCGGGGCTCAAGGAACGCGCTTGCCTTTTGGGGCTTGTCCCGGGAGCAGAAATGTCTTAATCAACTCACCCTCGCCGCACACGGTCATACCGGAAAAGCGCTTGTACCACTCCCCCTCGGGCACATCGGGCTCCGTGTCGAGCCATGTCGCGAGCAACTCAAGCTGCGTCGCAGGGATCTTCCGGCTCTGAATGCGTTCGAGCAGATGCTGAAACAGCGCGGGCGGAAGATTCTGTCGGCGGACCTTCGGCACGGCCGCTCAGATGCCGTAGAAGCCGCGCGTCAACCGCTCCTTGATGCGGGCGGCCTCGATCGGATCGGGCGCTGCCGCGAGCTCTTTCGCCAGCAGTCCCAGCTCCTCCGGACTGAGGCGGTTGCCTTTCCCCTCGAGCGCACTCAACTCCGCCGTCTCGAGCGCAACTTCCTCGCCCGTTGGCTTACGCGCGATCACCCGGCCACCGGTCAACGCTTGCCGAACGAACCAGTGGTACACGGCCAGCGCGCTCTTGATCACGTCGGTGCGCTTCGAATGCGTCAATTCGGCCATCTGGTCAACCAGGGCCAGCTCGGTCGCGCTCAGAACGGGTTGCACTCTAGCCATACTCTCATCACACTCACTTTCAGCTCATATTATACTCCCACATGCTCACATCCGTCCGGAAGCTCCGAGGCCGCGTCGCTTCGCTCGGAGCGCTCCGAGCCGACTGTCATTCCTGTACGCTGAGAAGCGGACCTGCGGTCACAAGAAGCTGCTTCTCGCGTATGGCCGAGAACCGCACGATTGAGTCGAAACAATTCCTTCGAGTCTCTCGATGCCTGGCAGCGATGTCGTGCCGGTTGATTGGCACTGTGTACACTTCGTCGCGGTCGCGCGCCTTGCGGCCGACCCCGCTGAAGCTGTCGGACTATACTCCGTCCAGACAGGAGGAGAACAGCCATGCGACTACTGACTCTGCTGCTCACCGCGGTCACTCGCGCTCGCGCCCATCGTGCTCGCGCAATCCATCGGCCCGTACAAAGTGCTCAAGACCGCGAAGGTCGGCGGCGAGGGCGGTACGGACTACATCTATGCAGACACGGTCGGCCGGCGGCTGTACATCACGCGCGGCGCGACGCCGGCGCGCGAGGCAACGGCGACGACGCCGGCGGTGCCTGCGTCTGAAAAGCGATTGACGATCTTCAACCTCGACACGCTCGAACCGGTGGGCGTGATTCCTGGTGTCGGCGGCAACGGCGCGACCGTGTGCCCGAAGACCGGCCACGGCTTCACCAGCGACCATCCACAGCCCTCGATGTTCGACGTCAAGACCATGAAGTTGATCAAGACGATCGAAGTGCCGCAGGGATTCAGCGCGGACGGCATCTACTGTGACACTTCTAACGATCGCGTCTACATCGGCAGCCATCCGACGAAGGCCCTGCTCGTGGTCGATGCCAAGGATGGGACGGTGCTCAGCAATATCGACCTCGGCGGCGTGCCGGAGCAGACCGTGGCCGACGGCAAAGGCACCGTCTACCAGGTGCTCCAGGATCGGCCGGGCGGCGTCGCGGTAATCGACGCCAAGGCAATGAAGGTGACGAAGACCTATCCGTTTGGCGATAACGGCGGGTGCAACGGGCTCGCGCTCGACGTGAAGAACCAGATCCTGTTCGCCGCGTGCGCCGCCGTGGGCCCGGTGCCGGCGCGGGGAACGCCCGGACAGCCGGCACCGGCGGCGCCGGCGCCCGATCCGAACGCCAAGCCGCCGCAGACGTTTGTCATCCTGAGCGCGAAGGACGGGACGATCCTCGCGAGGCTGCCGCTCGCCGGCAGTTCCGACGGCGCGGCGTTCAACCCGGCGACCATGGAAGCGTTCAGCACGCAAGGCAACGGCACGATGACCATCGTCAAGGAGAAGAGCCCGACGAGTTTCGAGGTGGAGCAGGACCTCAAGACGTGGCCGTCGAACGGCGCACGCACGATCGCGTTCGACAGCAAGACGGGCCATCTCTTCGCGATGGCATCGGAGGTCGGACCGCCGCCGTCGGCAGGCGGACGCGGCGGCGCTATCCCGGGTTCCTTCACGATCATCATGGTCGGCAAGTAGCAGGCTCTCGACGGCTTGGACCGCATCGGCGGCCGCCACTTCCGCAAAGCCCGGCAAGCACTTGCTGTACGAAGCCGTCTATAAGGATGCGAACGGTAAACGGCACGAAGCGCTCGTCGACGCCGACGGCAAGGACGTCAAAGACTGACGTCCATGTTCGACAGCCCCACTCCGACGAGCGGTCAGCCGATGGTTGACCCGTGAACTGCCGCTCGCTCCACGATCCGGGCTACTTCTCGACCACGAGCACCGAAAATGAGTCGGTTAGCAGCGGTCCGCGGCCACCACCGGCAGGTGCCAGCCCGAACTTCGCCGCGGCCACGAAGACACGGTGGTTTGTCGGGTCCAGTCCCAGGTTGCGCGAGAACTGCGGCGTGGTGATGGTTTGCGTGACGTGGTACCGATCCGGACCGTCCTGATGGATCACCGTCAGCGTGCCGTCAGCGTTCGACGCAAACACGTCTGCTGATGCCGGATCGTATGCCGCGCCATCGACACCCGTGCCAATGGGCGCGGTCGCGACGATCGTGCCGGCCTGGTAGTTCAATACGGCAAGCACTCCACTGCGGCATCCACTGAACAGCCGATGATGCTGAACGTCGATCGCCATCGCGACCGGCTGTTGGCACGGCGTCGTTGACCATCGTCTGGTCACAGTGGCCTTTCGCGCGTCGATCTCCACGACTTCGCTCGTGTCCGTGAGGTTTGCGTAGACTTTGCCGTCACCGGCCGCCGCGCCGTACTCGGGCTTTCCGCCGAGGGGAATATTGGTGATCAGCTTCCCTGCCGGATCGATGACCGTCGACGAATGCGCGTCGCCATTCAGGGTGAACACACGGTTCGAGGCCGGGTCGTAGAGAATGGCGTCGGCATCCTCGGCGGCGGGAATCCGATCGAGGGCCTTGAAGGTCTTCAGATCGAACATCACGACCGACCGATCGTTGCCGGACGTCGCGAAGCCGTGACCGCTCGACGCGGCGATCGCTGTGCCGTGCGCGCCGTTGATGCCCGTCACTTCGCCGAGCAGCTTCCCGTTGTCCTCATCGATAACCATCACACGATTCTGTCGTGCGATGAACAGACGGTGATTCGGCGGATCAGGAACGACGTAATCCCAGCTTCCGTCGCCGCCCAGTTGGTAGGTGCGCGTGATTCGATACGACGCGGTTTGGGCGCCGTCCAGCGCGACGGTCAAGACGACGAGCACGGGCAACATTCGCCGCATTGCGTCTTCCTCCTGAAGTAGGGTTGCGCTGCCATTCTTTTCGATAATCCCTCGTACGTCACGCGTGACTGGAAACCGTCGGTCGCCCGATCACTTGCGGCGATCGTCCAGGCGAAGCGTCTCGATCAGCGCCGAGAGTGCCGCCGGCTGCTGCCGCCGGCTCGGATAGTAGAGAAAATACCCAGGGAACTGCGGACACCAGTCTTCCAGCACACGTACCAGCGCACCGCTCGCGATCTGCGACGCGACGTACTCTTCAAAGGAAAACGTCAGACCCAGGCCATCGACGGCGGCGCGAATCATAAGATCCGCATCGTCGACGATCAAGGGTCCGCTCACATCAACGACGAGGGCCTCACCACCTTTCTCGAACTCCCATCGGTACGGCCCCGAGGAGCCACCGCGCAGATTGATGCATCGGTGGTTCGGTAACTCGTGCGGTGAACCTGGCTTAGAGTGCGATGCAAAGTACTCCGGCGAACCCACGACGGCCAGCCGATGATCGCGAGACACGCGCACGGCCACCATGTCACGTTGGATCGATTCGCCGAGGTGAATGCCCGCGTCGAAGCCCGCGGCGACGAGCTCCGTGCGTCCCTCCTGGGTCGTGGTGACGTCGAGGACGATATCCGGGAACCGGCGAGCAAATGGCACCAGCTTGGGGGCGAGCACCATCGTGGCCGACATCGGCGTCACCAGTAACCGGACGCGTCCCGCCGGCCGCTCGCGCAGCCCGACGATCTGATCGAGGACGGATTCGACGTCGCCGAGCGCGGGACCCAGACGACTGATGAGCTGTTCGCCAGCCTCTGTCGGCGCCACGCTGCGCGTGGTGCGCGCGAGGAGGCGAACGCCGAGGCGTTCTTCCAGCCCGCGGACCGCATGGCTGAGCGCGGACCGCGAGACGCCCAGCCGTTTCGCGGCCTTCGTAAAGCTCCGCTCTTCCGCAATGGTCAGGAACGCCGCCAGGACGTTCAAGTCGTCGAGCTGCATTGGTGAATGGTACTCACATCCCCATGCGAATTTAACGGACTACTCAAGGCCGCTGCGGCTGGTTACGCTGGGAGTCATGAAAACGCGCACGCTTGGGAACGGCGGTTTAGAAGTGTCCGCAATCGGGTTCGGCTGCATGGGACTGACCGGGAGCTATGGTCCCGCCGCCGATCGACAAGACGCCATCGCGATCATCCACGCCGCGGTCGAGCGAGGCGTGAGGTTGTTCGACACAGCTGAAGCCTACGGTCCGTTCAAAAACGAGGAACTCGTCGGCGAGGCGCTGGCGCCATATCGCGAACGTGTCGTGATTGCGACGAAGTTTGGATTCGGGATCAATCCGGACGGCACACGCCATGGCGTCGATAGCCGGCCCCAGCACATTCGTCAGGTTGTCGACGCGATGCTGAAGCGACTGAACGTGACCACCATCGATTTGTTGTATCAGCACCGCGTGGACCCCAACGTCCCCATAGAGGACGTCGCAGGCACCGTGAAGGAACTGATTCGGCAAGGCAAGGTGAAACACTTCGGGTTGTCCGAGGCGAGCGCCCAGACGATCCGTCGTGCACACGCTGTCCAGCCCGTCACAGCCGTTCAGAGCGAGTACTCATTGTGGACGCGCGATGTCGAGCACAACGGCGTGATCGACGCCTGCGAGGAACTCCGAATCGGCTTCGTCCCGTTCAGTCCGCTTGGTGCGGGATTTCTGACGGGCACGATCGATACGACCACGACCTTCAGCGAAACCGATTTTCGCAGCATCTCGCCGCGATTTGCGCCGGACGCGCGCGCTGCCAACGTGGCGATGGTCGACTTGTTGAAGCGCATCGCCGAGCGAAAGCACGCAACGCCTGCGCAGATCGCGCTCGCCTGGTTGCTCGCGCAGAAGCCGTGGATTGTACCGATACCAGGGACGCGAAACCTGGAGCGGCTTGAAGAAAACATCGGCGGCGCCTTGGTGGAGCTGACCGATGCCGATCTGCGGGAAATCAACGATGCCGCATCGAAGATCGCGATCCAGGGAGCTCGGCTTCCTGAGGAAGTCCTCAAGCTGACGAACAAGTGAATCGTCGAATCGCAAACTGAAGAACAAGTGAAAAACCCTTAGGTAACTGGCACGACGGTCTACCGGCTCACCGGCACGATCATGGATGCCTGGCCGCGAAGGCCGGCGGTCAGTTTAAGGTGCTGTTCCGGATCTACGGGCCTGAAGAAGGCGTTCTTCGAGAAGAAGTGGCAGCTGCCGGACATCGAACCCGTGAAGTAATTCCGAGGGGCGATAGCACCGTTCCAGTCCGCCAGGCTCTCGCTAGCCGCTAGGCGAGGAGCCCCAAATAGATGTGATAAGTTTCCTACCGCCAGCGGTGAACAGTTGCTGAATCGCGAACCCGCGGCTCGGATAAGCGCCGGACCAGAGGAACGCTCCGCCGAGGCGTCGCTCCGCACGGTGTGCTACGTCCTGGCCAGCACCGTCAGCTATTACGTCGCCACGCAGATTGCCTGGGCGCTGACTTTCCCCGACAGCAAAGTCTCCCTCTTTTTTCCCCGCACGCGGTTCTGATTTGCATCCTGCTAGTCGTCCCCATTCGGCACTGGTGGGCCTACGTACTCGCCGCCGCCGGCGCTCATTTTCTGGCGACCCAGCAGGCGCAGTGGCCGCCGATGTACGCGTTGACCTGCGAGGCGTTCGACGCTCTGCAAAACGTCTCGGCGGCGGCAGGGATTCGCCTTCTGATCAAGTCACCTCTCAAAGCGATCACCCTTCGCGACGCGATTCTCTTCGTCCTCATCGCAGTGGTGCTCGTGCCTTTCGGTACCGCCTTCTGGGGTGCGTCCTTTACGATCTCCTACGGTTTCGGCACTCGCTATTGGATCGAATGGCGCAACCTGGGAGTCTCGAATGCGGTAACGGCCGTCGTCCTGATACCGGTATTTCTGCTGGGTGGGCACTATCTGTTCGTCAAACGCCCGAGAGGCTGGCCTCCCCAACGGGTGCTGGAAGTGGCTCTTGTCGGTGCGTGTACGGTGGCGCTCGGAACCTTCGTATTCGATAAAACGCCGGCGGGTCCCAACACATCGCCCGCTCTCTTATATACGCCGATTCCTTTGCTCATCTGGGCGGCGCTCCGTTTTGGCCTTGGTGGAATCAGCGTCTCGATGTTGATCATCACGTTCCAGGCAATCTGGGGAACCATGCGCGGGCACGGCCCGTTCCTGGCCCAAACCCCCGCCGAGAATGCGCTGGCACTACAGCTATTCGTCCTGGTGACTGCCACTCCCCTGATGCTGCTCGCAGTTGTCATCGAAGAGGAACGACGCGCGAAAGAAGCGTTGCGTCAGAGCGCGAACCTGATGGGACTCGCCGCGGAAGCAGGCAACCTGGCCATATGGGTGTGGGATGTCTCCGGCAACGATGTGTGGATGACCGAGCGCGGGCGCTCGCTGTTTGGCCTCGAGCCAGACGCGCGCCTCGATTTCGCGGCAGTTTCCGAGCGCGTGCACCCCGAGGATCGCACCGCGCGTGACGGCGCGATCACACAGGCGCTCCAGACGCGAGGCGAATACGAAATGGACTATCGGGTGCAGCAAGCGGATGGCGTGACCCGCTGGATTCATGGGCGCGGTCGTTATGTGGGGCCTGACGACGGCGCCGGCCCAAAGCTTTTCGGCGTTTCGATGGATGTAACGGCTCGCAAACAGGCGGAGGCGTCAGCCGCGCAAGAGCGGGCAGAACTGGAGCACGTCGCACGCGTGGCCACACTCGGCGAGCTCACCGCAACCTTGACGCACGAATTACAGCAGCCACTCGCCGTGATTCTCACCAACGCCTATGTCGGCGTACGTTTGCTGGACGAACCAGAGCCCGATCTCCAGAAGGTACGCAGCACGCTGGATGACATCCACGAGGTCACCGAGCGCGCCGGCGAAGTCATTGGCGGGATGCGCGCCATGCTCAAGCGCGACAGCACGCCGGCGGCCTTTACCAACGTCGATGTGAACAATGTGATCCGCATCGTCGAGCGCGTCACGCACGGCGACGCGAATCTGCACAAGGTCACGGTCCACCTCGACCTGTCGTCCGACGTCCGGCCGGTCAAGGGTGACAGCATCCAGCTTCAGCAAGTCATCTTGAACCTGATGCTCAATGCCTTCAGCGCCATGAGCGGAACCGGACTCGACGGCGCGCGGCGCCTTGTCGTGCGCACGAATTCGACTGATGACTCGAACACACGGGTCGAAGTTCAGGACAACGGCGCTGGAATCGCCGCGGAACAGCTCGAGTCGATCTTCGATCCGTTCGTCACCAGCAAGCCGGAAGGACTGGGAATGGGCCTGTCGATCTGTCGCTCCATCATCGAACGCCACGGCGGTAGGATATCGGCGGCGAACAATCCCGACCGCGGCGCAACGTTCTCGATCACGCTGCCGGTCAGCGGCAAGTGAATCTGACCGATCTACTTGCGCGCGCTGGGCCTTTGCACGGGAAGGCAACGATGAAGGGCATCGCTGTCGTGCTGTTACCGCATCGAACGGCCACCTTCGCATGGAGACCGACGCATGTCGATCAGAAACATCATCCTCGCGCTGGCGGCGGTGGCCCTCGGCGTCGCGGCCCGCGCCCAGACGCCGCCGGCCACCACACCGGTCGAACCCAGCATCGCCTTTGTGGGTACCCGCGCGGCGGTGGCGCTGCGGAACAATGGTGACGTCATCACCTGGGGTGTCGGTGACATCACATGCATGCTGGGGCGCGCGACGCCCAAGTTCACCGTCGCCGACCACACGCCCACGGTGGTCATGCACAACGCAAGGGCGATCGCCACGAATCGATCCGCCGTGGCGGTCGTGACGACGGATGGCAAGGTGTACAGCTGGGGATCGGACCTGGTCCCAAAGGGCAGCGGGTACCAACCGTGTGACGGTCCAGTGCCTGTGCCGTCGCTCGCCGGGATCGTGTCACTCATATCGGTCTCGGCGGCGATTTCGCCGTCGCGGTCACTGAGACCGGCGATCTCTATTGCGCGGGCAGCAGCTACGGCTGCCCCGCCACCCTGACACGCAATCCTGATTCGTCTTTCAGAGGCGGCGGTCCAGACGGTGTCAAGACGTTCACGCGACTCTCGCTCCCCGAGCTCAATGGCCGCGTCCTCGACATCCGGGTGGGCTTCGCTCACACGCTCGTCCTGACCCGGGACCGCAAGCTCTATGCGTTTGGCCGCTCGCGGCTGGGGGAGCTTGGCGACAGCCGTTTTGCGCAAGGCGGCCCGCTCGCCGGTTTCACCCCCGAGCCGGTGTTGACCAACGTGGTGTCGTTCGCCGCCGGCCTGTCGCACAGCGTGGCGGTGAGGGACGACGGCACCGTGTGGACGTGGGGCCACAACGACCAGCACTCGGCGCTCTGCGACGGCACAACCACAGACCGTCGAGTCCCGACACCACTCGCCGCGCTGGCGGGTCAGGTCGTGCAGGTCGCGGCGTACGAGGGCAGCACGTTGATGAGAACCAAGGACGGTGCCCTCTACGCGTGCGGCAGCGACGCGTACGGGCAACTGGGCTTGGCAACGGGAAGCGACTCGACCCAGTGGACGCCTGTACCGCAGCCCACGCGGATTCCAGTGCCGGCCGTCAAGAGCTCGGTCGTTGTACTGAGCGGATTCTACGGTGCCTTCAGCCCTGATGGATGCACGGTCCAAATCGCGGGAGACGAGCGCCTTGGCGGCGGCGTCCGCGGGATCGCAGAGCCATCTTCCACGCGATTTGCCCCGCGCGTAGGCCTGTCGCTCTGCGCGCCACGGTTGACGACGTCCACGCAGGACGTCGACGTGGCGGCCCTTCACCGAGTGCTTCCGGCCCCCGGCGGCGTGGACTGTTGGATGCCAAAGCTCGAGGTGGGACCAAACAATCCGCGGCTCGAGCCCATCCGGCAGGCCATGCTCACCGTCGAGCGCGTCGTCAAAGCGGACCAGACGTTCATGTCCCAGATGCCCGAGAGCGTTCGCATGGAAATGAGGACCAGCCTTGGCGACGGACCGATGTGGCTCGAGGCCTTTGCGTATCCGCGTCAGTGGGGAACCGCCCCGTACTGGACGCCGACCGGGTGCGACATCGTGCGGACCTCGCGCACATCGCCATACGTACACCCCCTCGGCGGCATCGCAGTGCACTTCAACCACAGCGGCTGGAACGCCGGCTTCTTCAACCAATCGAAACTGAAGCCGATCCGGATCGTGGCTGGCTTTCCGGTGTTTCAGTTCCGCACGGTAGCTGGCGGAGTGGGCGAGTTGCTCGTGATCACCAAGGACGGCCGGCTGCCGATCATCCCCGTCACGCTGGCCGACCGACTGGACCGGGAGGCGGCATTCGTGACGAAGCGCCTCGAAGAAGTGCGGAAGTCGCTCGCCGGAAAACCACCAGCCTCGGTCGAAGCGCTGAACAGACAGGAAGCCGTCGAACTGCAGCGCCAGGTTGAAGCGCTGCGCGCGTATCGCGCATCGTTCTCCGCCGACGAGCTCCGCGCCGCCTGGGTGCAACACGACCCGCAGGGGCGCGAGGGACAAGAGCAATCCGCGCGCGTCAAGGCGATCGAAGCGCTATCCCCGGCGGATCAGGCTCAGGTCAACGCCCTCGGCGCACGCGTCCGAGCGCTTCAGCTTCAGGCTCGGGCGCGCGGTGTCGCGCCCGAGGAGGCGGCCAGACTTCGCAGCGAGGCGAATGAGGTCCTCCATCAAGCGCAAGCGATCGAGTTGGCGCAGCGGACCCGCGTGGCCCCCCAGGTCACGGCCGCGCAGAATGACTTCGCGATGAAGTTGATCAGGCCTGGCGCGGCAGCGGACGCGAGCGAATACAAGGAGGACCCGACCTTCTGGGACCCGTCGGACTCGAATCGGATTCAGCTGATCGCCGTCGACTTCACTTCTCTCTACAGCCGAGAGACGACCGCCGCGCAGGCAAAAGCCTGGATGGACAAGGTGGAGGCCACGTTCGACTACCAGGCGCTCAAGGCACTGATTCGATAGACATGCGACCTCGGCGAGCACGAGGGCGCCCGATGGCCCCTGTGCAGAAGAAGACAGCGCCGACGCGACCGAAAGGATACATTTCATCCTTCGTGGTGTGGACATCCGCGTCGATTCACGCGAGCGTCCGAACTCGGGAAGGAATGTGTGTCTGTGACAAGCGGCGCCGTCGAGGACGAACAAGGGCTAGGGACGAAGCTCATCTCAACGCCTGAGTGGCTCAGTGTGTGGACCCAGCAGCACAACGCGATATTCGAGGGACCGGAGCACGCGA
This sequence comes from uncultured Acidimicrobiales bacterium, assembly GCA_963747215.1. Lineage (GTDB taxonomy): Bacteria > Actinomycetota > Acidimicrobiia > Acidimicrobiales > DATKAS01 > DATKAS01. The sequence goes on along the minus strand of CAVVET010000031.1, from coordinate 408,542 downwards.
CAGAAAGCCTCCTGTTTCTCCTTCAGCCATCCCTCCGCACGCCCGCAATCTGGAAGCGTGCCCCAATGCCACTCGAACTCCCAACCGACGAATGCGGCGCACTCGTATTGCGGAACGTGTGCGCATTAGACCGGCATGAGCAGGCAGCGTTATCGAGGTGGCTCGACGCCAGTCGAAAGCAAGTGGTCGCGACGACCGTGGAACCGCTCTTTCCCTTGGTCGCCAGTGGGCATTTTGACGAAGCGCTGTACTACCGTCTGAATACCATGCTTATGAGGATCGACTGACTCATGCGCGATACTCCGGCACCTGGTGGTCTTCGGCGGTCAGCAGCTTCATGAGGTTCGGGTGAATGAACACCTTCTCACGCCCCGCCTTTTCCTCTTGCAGCACGCCGATGTCACACAGCTCCTTCAAATACACTGATGCGGTCTGCCGCTTCGCGATGCCGGCATCAACGACATTGCCGATACGGCTGTAGGGCTGCTCGAAGACCAGCTCCACGAGCTCTCGGCTGTACAGCGACGGCGCATGCTCTCGCACGTGCGCGGTCGCGCGCCGAAGCAACTCACGAATGGCCTTGATCTTCCCCGTCGTCCAGATCGCCGTGTCGTGCACTGCGTCGAGCATGTAGAGCACCCACGGCTCCCAGGCGTCGTCACGCGTCACAGCGTTGAGCAGACGATAGTACTCGATCCGCCTGCGGATGATCGCGCGACTGAGATAGAGGACGGGCTGATCCAGCAGGCCCTGTTCCACCAGGAACAAGAGATTGAGAATGCGCCCGGTCCGGCCGTTGCCGTCCGTGAACGGATGGATGGCCTCGAACTGATAATGGCCGACGGCCATCCTAATCAGCGGGTCGAGGTCCGAGCCCTCGTGAAGGAAGCGCTCCCAGTTGGCAAGCAGGTCACGGAGTCGATCCAGTCCCTCGGGCGGGGTGTAGACCACTTTTCCGGTCGTCTGATTCTTTAGCGCGGTACCCGGCACCTTCCGAATGTCGATCGCAATCCCACGCAGCGTTCGGCAGATGTCGACTGCCATCCCCGTCGTCACAGGCTTCTTTGCCAGCACGCGCAATCCGTGCATCAGGGCGGACTGGTAGCGCAGCGCTTCCTTGGTCGGTGGATCGGCCTGCTCGCTCTCGTCGTGCTGTGCAAACCGGAACAGCCGGTCGGCGGTGGTGACGATGTTCTCGATTTCTGAGCTCGCGCGGGCTTCGAGGACGGGGAGCGTGTTGATGAGAATCGACTGGTTCGGAATGAGCTCTCCCGCCTGTTTCAGCTCCGCCAGGGCGGCTCGTGCGCCAACAAGGGCCTTCATGACGGCCTTTGTCTCCAGCTCACCCCGTGGAGGGCAGCAGCGGAAGGGCGTTGTGGGGCGTATTGGGCGAAAACCGGGTGCGTGGTGACATGTCGGTGGCATCGACATGTTAGCGCAATATGTCGATTGATTTGACGATTTTATCGACATATCACCGAAGTTCTGTCGATGCCGTCGACACGTCACTCCTGCGCGCCCTTCGAACGTGGGTTCAAGCCGCGGACACGATCATCCCGCCGCGTGCAACTTCGCGAGGCTGCCGGCCGCGTAGCCGCCGGGCACCGTGCGCGCAGCGATGTTGAGCCGATTCCAGCCGTTGATCGCCACGATCGCCAGGCTCAGGTGCACCAGCTCGTCCTCCGAGAACTGCTCCCGCACCAGCTCGTACACGTCGTCGGGGACACGAGTCTCGGAGACGAGCGTGAGCGCTTCGGTCCACTCCAGCGCGGCGCGCTCGCGCGCCGAGTAGTACGGCGTCTCGCGCCACGCGTCGAGACCGTAGAGCCGTTGTTCGGTCTCGCCGTTCGCGCGCGCGTCCTTGCTGTGCATGTCCAGACAATACGAGCAGCCGTTGATTTGCGACGCGCGCATCCGGACAAGATCGAGCAGTCGATGATCGAAGCCCGCCTGACGAACCTGCCGTTCGAGGCCGAGCATGGCCTGGACGACGCCTGGGGTCACGTGCATGAGATCGATTCGAGCTTTCATGATGTCTTTACCTCCACAAATCAAGACGAATCCCGGAACCATCCTGTGACACCGTGGCCGGGGCATGCCGCTGTCACAAACGGCTTCCGTCACTCGTCTAATAAAGTAGGAAGGAGAAAAGGCGACGTGAGCCATGGCAGCAACTGAATGGGACGAGGCAACGTTCGAGGCGCATCGACCTCTGCTGTTCTCGATCGCGTACAGGATGCTCGGCAGCGCCAGCGAAGCCGAGGATGTCGTGCAGGACGCGTGGCTCCGGGCGCGTCAAGACGAGCACGCCGACGTCCGCTCCCCCCGCGCGTATCTCACGACGATCGTCACGCGGCTGTGCATCGACCATCTGCGCAGCGCCGAGCGGACGCGCATGGAGTATCCAGGTCCATGGCTGCCTGAACCGCTGGCAGAACCCAATCAGGAATCCGTCGAGCTGGCGTCGTCCCTGACGACGGCATTCCTCGTACTGCTGGAGCAGCTGGCACCAACCGAGCGCGCGGTCTTCCTGCTGCGCGAGGTGTTCGATCTCGACTTCGACGAGATCGCGAGGATCGTCGGCAAGAGCGAGGCGAACTCGCGGCAGATCCTCACGCGCGCGCGGGGCCGGCTGCGCGATTCGCGTCCGCGCTTCGCTGTGTCGCGTCGTGAATCGGAGGAGATCGTGCAGCGCTTTCGGCACGCTTGCGTCACTGGTAACGTCGAGGAGCTGATGGCGGTGCTGCACTCTGACGCGCAGCTTGTTTCCGATGGCGGCGGCAAGGCGGCCGCGGCGACGCGTCCCGTGCTCGGCGCGGATCGCATCGCGAAGTTCGTGCTCGGCTATGCCGGCAAGCTCCACTGGTCGGAGTCGGACTTCCAGCTTGTCACGATCAACGGCGCGCCCGGTCTGCTCATGCGCCATCCGATCGCCGGCACCGGCACCTACTCGTTCGACATCGCCGACGGCCGCATTCGCGCGATCTACATCGTGCGCAACCCCGACAAGCTGCGTGGGTTCCTCGAGCACATGCAGTGAGCGCGGGCGGGTTTTTTCGAGCAATTCCCCGGGACCGCGAAGCTGCACCGGCTCGAGGAAAACATCGCGGCGGCAGGCCCAAGCCATCGATCGCTGCGAGGACCGTGATGTCCTCGTCATCGACGATCGATGGCTCGTTCACTGCGACAGCAAAGCAATAGTCGCTCTCTTGCGGTTACTGTTCTCAGCGAGCCTGCGTAATGGTCCCCTGGAATGAGCCGGAGATGGCGTGCGTTTCGACGCCACCGGGTACACCACTGGCTTCCAGCTTGTGATAGAGCACCACGGTAAAGCTCCCCTGGGCTCCCGATAATCGACCAGTCCCACCAGTAATGATGTGAATTTCCGTGACTTTCAGGGACCCGCCGTATAGATCTGATAGTTCCGCCTGCCCGAAAACTGTCGTATGGATGCGGTCTCGATTGGCGGCGATCCAATGAGCCGACCCTGAGGCAGTGAAGTTCGTGAGGTTTCCCGTAACCTCCCGGATCAATGAGAATTGACCCAGGTGGGTGGCAGTTCCCGTGGCGGTTGTGTGGATCACTTTCATGATGGACCAGTACTTCAAGGACGAGCCCATGGACGACCTGAACAAGATGCTGATGACCTTCGCCGCCTACAACGCGGGGCCGGCACGCATCCGGCAGCTCCGGCGTGAAACCGAAAAGCGAGGCCTCGATCCCAATCTCTGGTTCAACAACGTCGAACGCATCACCTCAGAACGGATCGGTCGCGAGACGGTCACGTACGTCAGCAACATTTACAAGTACTACATCACCTACCGTCTGGTCACCGATCAGCGGAATCAACGCGAAGCGGCGAAGGCCGAGGTCGGGACGCGCAAATGAACGAAAGCCCGCGCCCCCGCGATCCGTCCACGGGAGTCCAATCATGAGTACAAGGTCGGCATCATCGGATCAGGCATAGTCGGGCAAACGCTCGCCAACGGTTTCGTCAAGCACGGCTACGACGTCACGATCGGGACCAACACCGCAAGCAAACGCGAGGAACTGAGGTCCAAAACGAACGGGACGGTGAAGATCGGCTCGTTTGAGGACGCGGCGACGTTCGGTGAGATCGTTGTCGTGGCAACCAAGGGAACCGCGGCCGAGGCCGCGCTGAAGGCAGCCGGCATTGCCAATCTCAACGGCAAGACCGTCATCGACACCACAAACCCAATCGCCGATACAGCTCCAGTGAACGGAGTCTTACAGTACTTCACCTCGCAAAACGAATCGCTCATGGAGAGGCTGCAGGCACTGGCTGCCGAGGCTCATTTCGTGAAAGCGTTCAGTTGCATTGGCAACGCGTTCATGGTCAATCCCGACTTCAACGGCGTCAAGCCGACGATGTTCATCTGCGGCAACCACGACGGCGCGAAGACTGATGTCAAGGCCATCCTCGATCAATTCGGGTTCGACGTGGCCGATATGGGAGCAGTGGAAGGCGCGCGCGCAATCGAGCCGCTCTGCATCCTGTGGTGCATTCCCGGATTCCGCGGTAACAGCTGGACGCACGCATTCAAGCTCCTCAAGCGATAGGGTCATCATGAGAACTCTTGGAAACAACGGGCCCTCGGTCTCGGACATTGGCCTTGGCTGCATGGGCATGTCCGACCTGTACGGCCCTGCGGATGAAGCGGAGAGCGTTGCGACCATTCACGCCGCGTTGGATGCGGGCGTCACGCTGCTGGACACGGGCGACTACTACGGTATGGGCCACAACGAGCTGCTGATTCGCGACGCGCTGAAGGGGCGGAACCGAAGCCAGGTGGTTATCAGCGTGAAATGCGGCGCGCTGCGCGACCCGAAAGGTAACTGGCTGGGCATAGACGGCAGACCTGCCGCCGTGAAGACCTCCCTTGCCTACACGCTGCGACGGCTCGGAACGGACTGGGTCGACATTTATCGCCTTGGACGAGTCGATCCCGCTGTGCCCATCGAGGACACGGTGGGCGCAATGACAGAGATGGTCAAGGCCGGCTATGTCAAGCACATTGGCCTCTCGGAAGCCGGATCGGTAACAGTTCGGCGCGCGCATGCCGTACATCCGATCAGCGACCTCCAGATTGAATATTCGCTGCTCTCGCGCGGCATCGAGACCCGCATCCTGCCGACGTGCCGGGAGCTCGGCATCGGCATCACCGCGTACGGCGTCCTGAGTCGGGGTCTCATCAGCGGCCATTGGACTAAGCAGCGTTCAACGGATCCGCGTGATGTCAGGCGCCACAGTCCGCGTTTCTCGGCCGATAACCTCGAACACAACCTTCGGCTCGTGGAAGAGCTGCGCCGGGTTGCAATTTCGAAAGACGCGACGGTGGCTCAAGTGGCGATTGCGTGGGTGCTGTCGCGTGGGTTGGACGTCGTGCCGCTCGTCGGCGCCCGGCGGCGGGAACGCCTGACGGAAGCTCTAGGCGCAACGAAGCTGACACTTACCGGCGACGATCTGCAACAGATCGAGCGCGCGGTGCCGATAAATGCGGCGGCGGGCGATCGCTATGCTGCAGCGCAGATGTCGACGCTTGACAGTGAAGCAAACCCGTCGAAATAGACGGTGCAGAATCCCACTCAGCGGCAGGCCGGGCGAGGAGCGCTGGTTCGAACGGATATTGAGCATGCTGAAAGCCACACTGTTGGTGGATCGCACCTCTCCTGGACACTCGCTTACCTGACATGAAGCGGCGTAGCGCCCGCCAGAACGCCTGTTCAGACGTTCTCTTCCTCCAGAGTCTGCAGGCAGCGTCGCATCTTCAGATAGAGCTCAGTGCCGAACGCCTTCATGTCGTGTTCGCGGATAGCGTGCTCAGCGCAGAGTTCCATGACCTCGTCGATGCTGGACGCGCGAGCCTGAAAGTCGCAATCAACACCAGCGTCCCGGCAATTGATGAGATATATCTTCGCCATCACAGTCCTCCAGTTTCACGCAGATTCTACGCGATCGCACGGGCATAGAAATCAACGATAATCACCGCGGACATGACGTCCGTCATTTCCTGGCTCGAGGCGATCGTCAGTACCATCCCGCTTCCGCTCCTGGAGGTGTGGAGCCGATTCAGCTATATCGTCGGCCTGGCGTTGGCCATCTGCGCCTTCGGCGGCTTTACGTTCCGAATCGGCGAGCAGTGGGGATTCGGCCGGGAGCGGCAGACGTGGGATTCCAAGGCGTTCCTGAGCCTGCCGCTGACGTTCGTGCTGATCATCGCGACGGGCTACATCGGATCGTTCATCGTACTCGTCGAGGGCGCACAGACGTTCGAGTCTCTGAAGGACCTGGTCGTCCTTCTGTGCATCGTGCTCTTCGGCTATCCCGCACTGATCGCCGTCCCGCCGGCTTACATGCTGTCGGATCTGATCGAGGGAGTGCCGCCTGACTTTGTCCTGAACTGGGCGGAGGGCTACTTCTTCTGGGCCGCCTTTGTCTGGATGGCCTATCAGCTCATCGGCCGGAATCCGGATTTCCGCAACGGCCAGACCTGGAGGCGCTACGGCCTGTTCGTCGCGCTGATCATGCTGCTCGACCCGGTGATGTGGGGCTTCATTTGCTCGACACAGTTCACCTCCGCCATCTCCTACCGGAACATCTCGTCGGCGCTGTTCTTCACGCTGAGCGTGACCTGGGTCCTGGCGCCCGGCGCCTTTCTGGTCGCCTTGCCGCTGGCCAGGCGGTTCGGCTGGTTCTGGGCGGAAATTCCCGGACACGTCAAAGAGCGCGCGATTGGCGGCAGCAAATGGATCTCGGACACCGGGCCTGTGCAGGAAGGTCTGCCGATCCGCATTTTTATCTTCACGCCGTTCATTGCGCTGGTGCTCGTGATGGTGGGCGCCACGGCGATTGTGGCTCTCCGAAGCGCTGACGATGATGCGGCGAGACTGGCGACGCGACTGCATGAGGAAGCGTCGGCGAGCATCCGCATGCGACTGGACGACTACCTGACACGCTCGCCGTCGCAGCCTGATGCCCAGCGTAACCATGCCCTCATCGCTTTGCTGCGAAGCCAGGCCATCGGCTCGGAAGGTCGAGCCTTCCTCCTCGACGAATCCGGCGCGATGATCGCCTCGTCCGCTCCCGATGGCGACTCGGTTGTCGAGAGTGCGGTTGCAGGCCTGATGCGGCAAGTGGGTCCATCGAGCATGCCGGCAGCAGCGACTGAATTCCGGTTCGATCACGTAACGGCGCGGCCGCTCTCGCGGGAAACGTGGTTGACCTACGCGACGGCGTATCGCGACGACACCAAGGGCCGTCACTGGATTCTCGTGACGGCGATGCCTGAAGCGTTCTATCTGGCGGGCGCGCGCGTCGGCAGCAGCCGTTCGGCGATGGTCTTCGCGCTGGCGCTGGTGCTCTCCCTTATGCTCGCCGCGGCACTGGCGTCGACGGTGACCGCGCCGCTCCGCCGCATTTCGCGCGCAACACAGGCCCTGGCTCGCGGAGACCTGAGCACGCGAGTGCCGGGGAGCAGGCTGGAGGAACTCGGAGCCCTCGCGCAATCGTTCAACGACATGGCTGGCAGGCTCAAGACGTCGTTCGACGATCTGGTCGGCGAAGTCGAGACGCGAAAGAGCCGTGAGCGCGAGCTCGAGGAAAGCGAATCCCGTCTGCGCGTGAGTGATAACCGGTTGCAACTCGCCATTGATGCCGCCGGGCTCGGCATCTGGGACTGGGACGTGGAGCAGGATCGGCTGGTATGGGACGACTCGATGTACCGGCTCTACGGCGTCAATAAGGATGAGTTCGGCGGCGCGTTCGACGCGTGGTCCCAATGCCTCGTACCGGAAGACTGGACCCGCGCGACGGGCGACGTCCAGGCCGCACTCCGCGGCGAACGCGAGTACAGGTCCGACTTCAAGGTACGGCGTGCGGACGGCGCGATCCGCACCATTCGCGGCATGGCGCAGACCATCCGTCGCGCGGACGGCCGGCCCGTTCGCATGGTCGGTGTCAACCGGGACGTCACCGATATGATCGACGCCGAGCGCGAGCGCGAGCAGCTCGTCCTGGAGCTGCGTAACCACCAGGAGCACCTCGAAGCGCTCGTCGCCAGCCGCACGATCGAGCTGCGCGCCGCCAAGGAAACCGCGGAAAGCGCCAGCCGGGCGAAGAGCGCCTTCCTGGCCCACATGTCTCATGAAATCCGCACGCCGATGAACGCGATCCTCGGCTACGCGCAGCTGCTGAAGCGCGATAAGGAGCTGGGCGCCGATCAAAAGCAGAAGCTCGACATCATCCATTCCAGCGGCAACCATCTGCTGACGTTGATCAACGACATCCTGGAGATGTCGAAGATCGAGGCGGGCCATGCGACGCTGGCGGTCGAACCTTTTGACCTCCACGCGCTGCTGCACGACGTGCAGTGGATGTTCCGAGAGCTGACCGAGAAGAAGGGCCTCGAGCTCACGCTCGAGATGGATCCTCACTTGCCTCGCGCGCTGTTGGGGGACGCGGGCAAAGTGCGCCAGGTCGTCATCAACCTGCTGAGCAATGCCGTCAAATTCACCAACGACGGACGAGTCGCCGTTCGCGCCGGTTCCCGCTCGGTTGCAGGAGACCGGCACGTCGTCGCCATCACTGTCGAAGACACGGGAACGGGAATCGAGCCTGGGAATCTCACGCGGATCTTCGACGCCTTCGATCAGGCGGATTCGACGGCCAGCATCGGAGGCACAGGACTTGGCCTGACCATCAGCCTGAATTTCGCGCGCCTGATGCAGGGAGACATCGTTGTCGAAAGCACGCCCGGGAAAGGGAGCGTGTTCACGTTCTCGTTCGAAGCCGCCGCCGCAGTCATGGATGCCGTCCCGGCACATGACGCACACCAGATACCGTCCGGGCTCGCCGCCGATCAGCCTGACTGGAAAGTGCTCATCGTGGACGATGTGCCGACCAACCGCGATCTGCTCGACGAGCTCTTATCGCGAGTGGGTTTCTCCACGCGCACGGCAGCGAGCGCCGAGGAAGCCATCGTGGTACACGACGAGTGGCATCCCGATCTGGTGCTCATGGACCTACTCATGCCGGGTATGGGCGGACTGGAAGGCGCCCGGCGGTTGCGGCAGAGCGGGTCGAAGGCCGCGATCTTCTCGGTGACGGCCAGCGGCCTGGCTGGCACCGAGATTGAGGCACGCGAAGCCGGCGTCGATGCATACGTGCGTAAACCGTACCGGGAAGGCGAACTGCTCGCGGCCATCGGCGAGCGGCTGGGCGTCCTCTACCTGTATGGATCGTCCGTCCCTCGGCCGTCGGTTCGTGCGCAGCGCGACCCGGGGCGATCGACGTTGTCGCAGAGATTGAGCAGCCTGCCACGAACCCTGATTGATCAGTTGCATGAGGCGGCGATCGAGGGCCGCGCCAAGCGGCTCGAATCGCTCGCCGATTTGGTGGAGCAACACTCCGAGGACGTCTCTTCCGAGGTCCGCGCGCTGGCCCGGGATTTCCAGTACGACGTGCTCGTGTCGGCCCTGCGATCGAGACCGCGCGATGACGCCTGAGAAACCGCTGGCCAGCGTGCTCGTCGTTGACGATGGGATCGAAAACCTGAGGCTCCTGTCGGACTTGCTGGGAGCGCAGGGGTACGAGGTGCGCGCCGTGACCACCGGACGGCAGGCGCTTCAGGCCGTGGAGCACGACCCGCCCGATCTCATTTTGCTGGACATCAACATGCCGGAGATGAACGGCTACGAGGTCTGCCGGCGTCTCAGGGAAAAGGACCGCTCGAGGGACGTGCCGGTGATCTTCCTTTCGGCCTTGACCGATACGGCCGACAAGGTCCGGGCCTTCGACGCGGGCGGCGTTGACTACGTCACCAAGCCCTTTCAGTTCGAAGAAGTCCTGGCGCGGGTGAAGACCCACGTCGCGCTCAGGCGGTCGCAAGCGGATCTGGCCGAAAGCTACACCCGCCTTCGCGACCTGGAACAGCTACGCGACGACCTCGTGCGCATGGTCGTCCACGATATGTGGTCGCCGCTGCAGGCTCTGCGCATCAACCTCCAGCTTCTGAAGGACGCGTTCGCCGCGCTCAGCGAAGACAAGCGGGAGATCCTGCGCGCAGCTTTCGCGTTGACGGAAGAGCTCAGCGGGATGACGAATGACCTTTTCGACGTGAGCCGGATTCAGGAGTGCAGATTGCCGGTCAAGCGTGCGATGTGGGATCTGACCCAAATCGCTCGCGACGTGCGTTCAGTGATGGCGGCCATTGGTGACGACCGGGCCATTGACATCGAAAGCGCGGGCGCCGTGGAAGTGAGCTGCGACGGCGCACTCATCCGGCGAGTCATGGAGAACTTCGTCAACAATGGTATCAGGCACACTCCCGCCGGCAGCCCGATGCGCATTTCCATCGCCGGCGGCGCTGGCCGCGTGCGGGTCGCCGTGCACGACCAGGGACACGGCGTCCCTCCGGAAGCGAGAGAGAAGATCTTCGAGAAGTTCGGGACAGTCGAGGTACGGCAGGAATCGGATTACCACTCTGTAGGGTTGGGTCTCGCGTTCTGCAAGCTCGCCATCGAAGCCCATGGCGGGACAATCGGAGTGGATCCGGGTGTGCCGGCGGGCAGCACGTTCTGGTTCGAGCTGCCCTCCCCTTAGCACCTTTCCAACGACGGCTGCCGAATCTGCATAGTTGCGCCGGGCCTCGCGTCGCATCATGGCAGTGCATTGATGGGGGTGTTCGGCATGCTCCGGTGTTCAGCGTCACGGCACGCGCGGGTGCTCGCAGGCTGCCTCGTCGTGGCTGCCGCCTGCATCACCGCGAGCGCGCAACAACCGCCGCCATTGCGTTTTGGCGGCGCGTACAGCGAACTGGGCGCACGACGGCAGGCGCTGATCAACGGCTGGGTCGAGCGGTTCGTCAAGACGACGGGCCAGCGTCTCGACCCGGAGCCGTTCTACAACGAACTTTCTCAGCGTCTCGACCAAGACCACGTTCGACGCCGTCACGCACGCGTTGATGACCATTCAACTGACCGATGCGCAGGGTGCGAGCCTGGGCGACACGCTGGCGCTCATAGAACGAGTGGAGAGCGTGCGTGGTGAGGTGGACGGTGCGGCCAGCGATCGGCAATTCCGCCTTTACGTGCGGCTCTCTCCCGATGCGGTGGCGACGCTGAAAAGATCGCAGCAGTTCAAGCGCAGCCAGGACAATGTCGTGTTCCACCAGGGATATCCGACGAACTATCGCGAACAGGGCGGCATCCCCTCGGTTCAGATCTCGATCGCCCTCGATGGCCGGCGCGCGGATGTCGACGTGGACTATCGCTCGCCGACCTTTCCCATCGTACTTTTCAACGGACATTTGAGCGCGTCCAATTCGGACGTCCGCGCCGGCAACAACTACGACCGGCACCTCGATAGGTGGACCGGCTTCCAGAATTGGTGGCGAAGCTTCTTCGGCGTGCACCAGGAGAACGCTCCGGAGGCCGCTCGGTCCTCAGCGATGGCGTTGCCGAAGACACCACGCATCGGCCGCAAGCCGATCGACGTCACGGTCAACGACTTCCTGCAGGCGTGGCTCATCGAACGCGACGTCGTCGCGGCGATGGGCTACATTTCCGAGCGTGCATATGCGTGCCTGTCGCAGGACAGCGACAACCCGGCGGATTTCGATCGCGGCATGGCGCCGTTCCAGCTGATGGTCAATATGAAGTCGGCAAACGATGCGCTCGGCCCGCACACGTCGCTGGACCGGTTGACGGTGGGCACTCGTCTGACCCTGCCAGGGCTGCGTGCCGTCAAACAGCCTTATCACGCGCAATTCGTCATCTACTCGGTGCCGGACGACGTGGCCACCGCGTTGGACTGCGAGAGCCGCTTGACGCTCGCGAATCCTGACAGAGTGAAGCGCGTCTACGGGAACTACTTCGGCGTGACGTTCTACGTCGACGGCCGCAGCGACTTCCCGGTTGCGTTGCTGTGGGCGCAGGATGACGGTTACTGGAAGATCGTCTCGTGGAAGGTTGGTGCGAGCACTGCCACCGGGCCGGATCCGGAACCGGTTGCGGCGTCGAAACCCCAGCGCATCAAGGCCGACCTCACGCTCGTCCGCGCCGCGCGCGACTTCCTCGACAGCTGGCTCGCTCGCAAGGACTACGACGCCGCGTTCCGCTACGTCGCTCCGGCGGCATATGCGTGCTACGACCTGGAGCGCGGTCAAGGCCAGCCGCCGGCGACCTCGCAGGAGGACGCCGGCCGCAAGCTTCGCGCAAGCCTGGAGGCGTCGGGTAAGACGCTGGGCACATCGAGAACGCTCGAAAGTCTCCTGGTCGCTGCGGAGCCGATACACCCGTCAACACGCGTGATGGACCATCCGTTTGCGCGTGTCTTCAGCCTGAGCAGCCCGCCGAACGCCCTGGCCGATGCCGCGGAGTGCGCCGCGCGCGCGGCAAATGCCGCCGATTCCGGATCCGATGCCGCTCGAATACGGCAACGCCTACGGGATGACCGTTCGATTCAGGGTCGAGGGTGGCGAAGCGCCCGTGCTTCGTCTGCTCTGGCGTCAGGAAAACGGCGCGTGGCGCATCACCTCGTACGGCGTGGAGTTGCCGTAATTCGGGACGTCACGTCCCGAGTGACGCCGTCTCCATCGGCACACTCGCCGGGACCCCCGTCACCGTGTAGCCCGGGACAGGCACCGGGAAACCCGCCTCGCCGAACGACTCGCGGATGACCCGATTCGTGTCGAAGTAGACCTGCCAGTAGTGCTGGTTGCCGCAGAACGGGCGGACGCACAGCAGCGGCCCTGCCGGCGTGAGCTGCAGGATCTCGACGACAGGGGCGGGTGTGGTCAGCACGTTCGGGATTTGGGCCAGCCGCTCTTTCAGCAGCCGGATCGCGAGGCGGTGATCCACCGCGTGGTTAATCGTCGCTGTGAGATCGACGCGGCGGTACGTACTTGCCGAGAAGTTCTGGATGGTGTCGGAGAAGACCTTGTTGTTCCCGATAATCGTCACCACGTTATCAGGCGTGTTGACGGTGGTGCCAAACAGTCCGATCGCTTCAACGGTGCCGGTGACGCCACCGACGGTGACGAAGTCGCCGAGCTTGAACGGCCGGAGGAATACGAGGAATGCGCCGGCTGCGAAATTCGCCAGCAGCCCGCCCCAGGCGACGCCGATGGCGACACCGCCCGCCGCCAGAAGCGCGGCGAATGTGGTGGTTTCCACGCCGAAGAGCCCAAGAATTGCGACGATCAAGATTGCATTCAGGATGACCGACAGGCCCCTCTCGAGGTACCGGCTCAGCGTCGGGTCGAATCGCTGACCTCCAAGCGCTCGGGCCAGCATCCGCACGGCGAACCCGATGAACCATCGCCCGGCCAGCCAGAGGAGCAGAGCACCGGCAACTTTCCACGCAACGGCCATCAATGTGGCCATTGCACTTGTCACGAGAGCGTTCGTATCCATCGCCGTCCTCCTTCGTCCGCGCAACCGGGGGCCTTACCACACCGTGCGCGATCCGTGCCAGCCAAGGGCGCGCGGCGCGCTTTCTGCTCATCGCAACCGCGAAGTCGAAGGATCGACGGATTAATACAGGAACGTCTCAATAGCTTCATCGCACCTCACGGTAAGTTGTGACTGCCGTCACAATCCGCCGTGCGGTGACTCGTTCGCAGCGGGCCCCGCGGCGAATTTCACGAGGACTAGCTATGACGAGCGGCACCGTACGGATGTGGAAGATGTGTGTCATCGGGATCCTCGCAGGTGTGGTGCTATCCTGGCCGACACTGAGTCTTGCCCAGCAACCACCCGCACAGGCGCAGGGAGACGCGGAGGATCTCGCGAAGAAACTCGCGAATCCGATCTCGGATCTGGTCAGCGTGCCGTTCCAGTTCAACTGGGAGCAGAACGTCGGGCCGAATGAAGCCACGCGGTTCGTCCTCAACGTTCAGCCGGTGATGCCCTTTGCGCTGAACCAGGATTGGAATCTGATCACGAGATTGATCGTGCCCTTCGTGAGCCAGCCGCCGCTCGCCGACGGCGCCGAGCCCGCGTCCGGTGTCAGCGACGTTCTCGCGTCGTTCTTCTTTTCGCCGTCGGGACCCGGATTGACGTGGGGCGTGGGGCCAGCCCTCAGCCTCCCCTCCACGAGCGTGCCGAGCCTCGGCACAGAGAAATGGAGCGCCGGACCAACTGTTGTCGTGCTGAAGCAGACCGGGAAGATGACCTACGGGGCTCTGTGGAATCAGGTCTGGTCGTTTTCCGGCAATTCAGACCGCGCGGACGTCAATCAGATGTTCCTGCAACCGTTCTTCGCGTATCAAGCGGCACGGACTCTCACGCTCACTCTGCAATCCGAGACGACTGCCAACTGGGAAATCGACGAGGACAGGTGGACCGTCCCCATCAATTTCGTGTTTGGGAAATTGTCGACGTTCGGCACGTTTCCCGCCAGCTACCAGCTCGGGGTCGGTGGATTTCCAGTGCATCCAGACATCGGACCCTCGTGGAAAGTCCGTGGTGCTATCGTCATTCTTCTGCCGCGGAGATAGCGTGGAGGTTCAAAATGATACTTAAAGCGCTCACGGTAATCGCGGTGGTCGCGGGCATTGCGGAATTGTCTGGCGCCGTTTCAGCGCAGACGTTTGGTTACTTCGGCGCCGAAGGCCCCCCGTTCTGGGGCGAGTTGAGTCGTGACTGGTCCGCGTGCGGCGGCGGAAAAATCCAGTCGCCAGTCGATTTCAGATTGCCGCATCCTCCGCAGCCGCGGAAGCTTTCACTCGAATACGGCGACACCACCGGGGAGATCCTCAATAACGGCCACACGATCGAAGTGGAGACCGAAGGCAGAAACGTCCTGACGCTTGGCCGGCGTCGCCTATCAGCTGAAGCAGTTTCACTTTCATTCCGTGAGCGAACACCGCGTGGACGGCCGGGGCTTCGACATGGAGATGCACCTGGTGCACGCGAGCGCCGACGGATCGAATGCCGTCATCGGCGTGTTTCTGGAGCGCGGATCGAGCAGCGGATCGCTCGCGCCGATTTTCCATCACCTGCCGGACGACGTGAATACCAAGCATCATCTCGATGCATCGTTCAATCCCAGGAACTTCCTGCCGAAGTCGGACGCGCACTTCAGATACGTTGGCTCTCTCACGACGCCGCCGTGCACCGAAGGGGTTCAGTGGATCGTGATGAACGAGCCGATGGCCATTTCGGACGAAGACATGGCGCAGTTCACCGAGCGCATCCACCTCAACGCCCGTCCGGTGCAGCGCCAGGTACGGGTATCGCAGCGCTGACGCAGTGGGGGCTCCTGCTCCTATCGCGCTTCGAGCATCCGCTTCGTTATCCGCAGTCCTTCCAGCGTCCCTTCCTGCACGCCGCTGCCTACTCGCCCTCGTACGAAGATGCCGGTGAATCCGCTCAGGCCGTCCGAGCGACTGCGATTGACGGTGACAAACCAGAAGCCGGGGCCGCGAGACGCGTCGGACACCAGCGCGCGTACCTCGAGTCCGGTCCAGAAGTAGTGGCTCGCATACAGCATCTTGGACGTGACGACGGCGTCGTCCGGCCCCTCACGGACTGTCAGGTGACTGATGCGAATCGTAGGCTTCAGGCCGAACTCCGTTTCCTGCCAGTAAAAGAAGTTGGTTGCACCCGGTAAGTCCGACTTCGGGTACTCGAGCAGATACTTCCGCACGTCCGGCATATACGTGGTCAGCTCCGGCATCGAATCGACCATCGACCTGAACTCCTGCGCGACGAACGTGGGCCGGCTGCTGTCGCGGTACACAGCAAGGCTGTCGTTGCCTCCTTTCAGATAGCGCGTCACATACTCGAATGCGAGCTGCTGCATCAAGCGATTTGCCGAGGCGCCCGCATCGGGGCCCTTCCAGTTGATCTGCGATCGAAACCGTTTCAAGGCATCCTCGCCGAGCTTCAGCGCACAGTCACCAACGCGACACGTGCGCAGGTCGGCGATGTCATCGTCGGGCAGGACCAATTCGGCGAAATCGTTCAGCAGCGGCGGCGAGCTGATGCGCTTGGTGATCTTGAACCCGCCGCCCCGCTCGAAATTCTCGATGTCCCTGACAGCATCGGCGTACCGACGAATGGGCGCATTGATCCAGATGGCCCCGAACACAGCCACTTCCTTGCTCTCGTCACCATCGAGGAGCTTCGTCACCGGTTGGCCGGAAGCGAGTTGCTGTTGTTCTTCGACAGTCAGCCCGACCGTCTTCTTGAAATAGCTGTCGAGACGCGACGGGAAACGCGTGGAGGCGTTTTGGAACGTGGCAATGGGCGTCGAGGCGGCCAGTAGAACCGCAGCGATGAGGGAGGCGTTGGTCCGAAGCACGGGTCTAGAATCGCAAATCCGACGCCAACGGTCGCGAGCGAAACGCCAGAAGCGAGTGGGCGTGGAAAAACCCCAACCGTGTGGGTGATCCTCCGACATACTGGAGCCCTCCGAGATTGAGCAGACCGTACACCGGTGGGGCGCACTCAGGATCCTTAAGGATTCTGCACTCTCCGTCAGCCCCGTAGGGCATGCCGCAGGTTGGAACCCGGTACGTGCTTTGCCGTACGCAGGCCCCCAAATCGCCGAAGGTGAGAGTGTCAAATGACAGCTGAACACGTCCGACTGCAAGAGGCGCGCGAGATGAAGGCGCCCTGGAAGAAATGGGGACCCTACCTCAGTGAACGACAGTGGGGCACCGTGCGCGAGGACTACAGCGAGAACGGCGACGCCTGGAACTTCTTCACGCACGACCATGCCCGCTCGCGCGCCTACCGCTGGGGCGAAGACGGCATCGCCGGCATTTCAGACGATCAGCAGCACCTCTGTTTCAGCCTGGCGCTCTGGAACGGCAAGGATCCGCTTCTCAAGGAGCGGCTCTTCGGGTTGACCAACAGCGAAGGCAACCATGGCGAGGACGTGAAGGAGTACTACTTCTACCTCGACAGCACGCCGACGCACTCGTACATGAAGTACCTCTACAAGTACCCGCAGGCGGCCTTTCCGTACGCCGCCCTCGTGGAGACGAACCGCCGGCGCAATCGTCACGAGATGGAGTACGAGCTCCTCGACACCGGCGTGTTCCATGACAACCGCTATTTCGACGTGTTCGTGGAGTACGCGAAGAGCACGCCCGGAAGACATCCTTGTCCGCATCACGGCAGTCAACCGTGGGCCGGACGCAGCCGACCTGCATCTGTTGCCGACGCTGTGGTTTCGCAACGACTGGTCGCAGTGGATTGCCGAGTCGAACAGAGCTTCCGAGAAACCGCACATCAAGCAGGTCGAGGCACCGGCAGGTGCGACTGCGGTCGCGGCGGCGCATCCGCTGCTTGGGGCATTCATCGTTTCATGCGAAGGCAACGTGCCGCTGCTCTTCACCGAAAACGAAACCAACCACGAGCGGCTGTTTCCAGGGACTGGGGCCAGGAACGAGAGCCGCTACGTCAAGGACGGCATCAACGAATACGTGGTGCACGGCCGGCAAGACGAGGTGAATCCGAATCACCAGGGGACCAAGGTCGCGGCGCACTACAAGGTCAATATCGGCGCCGGGCAGTCGACAGTGATTCGCCTGCGGCTCTCCAGCAGTTCCATGGACCAGAAGGGCCAGCAATTCGGAAAGCCGTTTGATGATGTCTTCGCCAATCGGCTGCGCGAAGCCGACGAATTCTACAAGTCGGTCACGCCGCCGTCCGTGAGTGAAGACGCGGCCAACGTGATGCGTCAGGCCCTTGCCGGCATGCTCTGGAGCAAGCAGTTCTTCTTCTTCGACGGCGACAACTGGCTGGACGAGCACCACTCCAATCCGCTGCATCACGGATATCGAAATGCCCGCAACTCGGAGTGGTTCCACATGCTGAACCGCGACATCATCTCGATGCCCGACAAGTGGGAGTACCCCTGGTACGCCGCCTGGGACCTGGCCTTCCACACGCTCCCTATCTCGATCGTGGATCCCGACTTCGCCAAGGATCAGATGAAACTGATGCTGCGCGGGTCGTACTTGCACCCGAACGGTCAGATACCTGCCTACGAGTGGAACTTCAGTGACGTGAACCCGCCGGTCCACGCCTTCGCGACGCTGTTCCTCTATCGCACCGCGATGGCGATGCAAGGCGAAGTGGACGTCGATTTCCTCAGGGCCACGTTCAACAAGCTCGTGCTGAACTTCACCTGGTGGGTCAACCGCAAGGACCGCTTCGGTAAGAACGTGTTCGAGGGCGGCTTCCTCGGGCTCGACAACATCGGCGTCTTCGACCGAAGCGCCCCGTTGCCGACGGGAGGTCACCTCGAACAGGCGGACGGCACGGCATGGATGGCGCTCTTCAGCCAGAACATGCTCGAGCTCGCCATTGAGCTCGCCACGCACGATCCGGTTTACGAAGAGATGGTGTTCAAGTTCATCGAGCACTTCTACTACATCGCGGCGGGGATCAACCGGTCCGGGTGGGACGGGATGTGGGACGAGGAGGACGGCTTCTACTACGACCTGCTGCGACTGCCCGACGGCAGCGCCACGCGGCTCAAGGTGCGCTCGATGGTCGGCCTCCTCCCGCTGTGCGCCACCACGGTGATCGAGCAGGCGCAGCGGGAACGCGTGCCGATGACCATGAGCCGCATCCATGAGCGGTTGCGCCGGATGCCCGAACTGTCGAAGTCGATGCATCCTGTCGGACCAGATCACTATGGGGTGGCCGGCCGGACCGTTCTCGCGCTGGTCAACCCGGAACGACTTCGCAGAATTCTGACGAAGATGCTCGACGAGAACGAATTTCTGAGCCCGTACGGCATTCGCGCGTTGTCCAAGTTTCACAAAGACCATCCGTACGTCTTCCGCGTTGACGGCCAGGAGCACCGCGTCGATTACCTGCCGGCCGAATCCGACAGCGGGATGTTCGGCGGCAACTCGAACTGGCGTGGCCCGATCTGGATGCCGGTCAACGTGATGCTGATCAGGGCGCTGCTGAACTTCTACGCGTACTACGGCGACACGTTCACGATCGAGTGCCCGACCGGGTCCGGAAAGATGATGAACCTTTTCGAAGTCGCCAAAGAGATTTCGGATCGCCTGACGCGGATCTTCCTGCGCGATGGCAGCGGGCGCCGGCCGGTGTACGGAGGAACCGAGACGTTCCAGACCGATCCCGAGTGGCGCGATCTGATCCTCTTCTATGAGTATTTTCACGGCGACAACGGGGCTGGGCTCGGCGCGAGCCACCAGACCGGATGGACAGGAGTGGTGGCGAAGCTGATCCAGCTGTTCGGACTGCTCGATGCGGAAACACTGCTCGATGCCGGGAAGGCTGGTGCCTTCAAGGATGGAACGTCGAGAAATGTCACCCAGAAACCGGCTCGCAGCCGCAGGAACTGATATGCCTCGTCCGCTCTCTCCCTCGCTCTATCAGATCAACACACGCGTGTGGTTGACGGAGTTGTCCCACGCTCTCGGGCGGCCCGCCACCCTGGACGATATTCCAGACGCCGAGCTGGATCGTCTCGCCACGATGGGTTTCGACTGGATCTGGTTCTTGAGCGTGTGGCAGACCGGTCCCGCGGGACAGCGCGTCTCTCGCGCCAACCCGGAGTGGCGCAGAGAATTCCAGGAGACGCTGCCGGACCTCAGTGAGGAGGACATCGCGGGTTCGGGTTTCGCCATCACCGGCTACAGCGCTCACGACCAGCTTGGAGGCGACGCGGCGCTTGCTCGCCTTCGCGAGCGGCTCCGGACACGCGGCTTACGGCTGCTCCTCGATTTCGTCCCCAACCACACCGGTCTGGATCACCCCTGGGTGGAGGAACACCCTGAGTACTACATCCAGGGCACCGATCAGGACCTCGCACACGCGCCCCAGAACTACACGTGTGTCAAAAGAACGCGAGGAGATCTGGTGCTGGCGTACGGGCGCGACCCGTACTTCTCGGGCTGGCCGGACACGCTGCAGCTCAACTACGGCAATCCGGCCACTCAGGAAGCGATGATCTCGGCAGCTCGTGAAGATCGCGGGCCAGTGTGACGGCGTGCGGTGCGACATGGCCATGCTGGTGTTGCCTGATGTGTTTGAACGAACCTGGGGCGTCCGTGCGCCGCTCTTCTGGCCCGGCGCAATCGGGCGTGTGCGCGAGACGGTTCCGGGATTCTGCTTCATGGCGGAGGTCTACTGGGACCTCGAATGGACCATGCAGCAGCAAGGGTTCGACTACGCCTACGACAAGCGACTGTACGATCGGCTGCGCGAGGGTCACGCGCGACCGGTGCGGCAGCATCTCCACGCCGGGCTCGACTACCAGGGCAAGCTCGCGCGGTTCATGGAGAATCATGACGAGCCACGGGCAGCCGCCACATTCGCGCCGGGGATGCACGAGGCGGCTGCCGTCATCACCTACCTGTCGCCCGGGCTGCGGTTCTTCCATCAGGGTCAGTTCGAAGGTCGCAGGAAGCGCATCTCGCCGCACCTCGTCCGCGCGCCGCTCGAACCAACCGACGCCACGCTGAAGCAGTTCTACGAACGTCTGCTCGCCGTGCTCCGCCATCCGGCCGTTCGCGACGGTGAATGGCGGCTGCTCGAATGTGCGCCCGCGTGGGAAGGCAACTGGACGTCGGATTGTTTTGTCGCGTGGCTCTGGACGAGCACGGCTGGCGACCGGCAGCTCGTTGCCGTCAACTACGCCGCGAACCAGAGCCAATGTTACGTTCGCCTGCCGTCTCAGGATCGTGGTGATCCGCAGATGCGCTTTGAAGATCTGATGGGCGCTGCCTGTTTCGATCGCGACAGAAACGATCTCGACGCACGCGGTCTGTATCTGGACATGCCCGCGTGGGGCTACCACGTGTTCGATGTCACCGCATCGGCGTCGAAAGATTCGCCTACGGTCCCAGACGCAACCCAATCGTTCCATTGACGCGAAGGTGTAACTCCCACCCGATGCGCGCGTCGATGCCGACGGTCACGCGGTTGAGCAACAAGGGCTCTGATGCCGCCGCCCGCGGTGAATGCGGGGTCGCCCGACGTGTACGTTCCCGTGGGGAACAACTCGCGAGTCTGAAATATTCCACCGCCCCCGACGAGAAAGGGTGTGACAGGACGTGGACGCCGGTCGATCGGCCCGAGGACAAATGGACTGGCGGCCATGACCCTGGCACTCGCACATTCCCATGGCTGGCTCGACTACGACGAGCGCGTCGCCACCTCTGGCCAGAGTTCGCGCAGCAGGGAAAGAGGCGATCACGATCCGCCATCTCCTGCGCATCAAGCGGGGCTCTTCGCATTCGACGAACCAGTCGATCGCAATGTGGTCGCCGATTTCGATCGCCTCGCAGTGGTATCGCCCGTCAGAAGCCGGCATGCGAACCCGGCACACGCCAGGCGTACCATGCCCTCACCCTGGGGTTCTATGAGGGCGAACTGATTCGCCGCGTGGATCCGCGCCATCGCAGCCTCGGACAGTTTTTCCAGGACGAGATCGCCACTCCGCTCGGCGAGGACGTCTACATCCGTGTCCCGGAAGAGATTCCGAACGTCCGCCTCGCGACGTTGTCGGCACCGAGCCGGATCCGGATGCTGACCGGATTCCCGCCTCGATTCGCGTTCGAAGCGATGAACCCCCGCTCGAACATCTACCGGGCGCTCGTGACGAACCCCGGCTTTGCAATCTATCTGGACGAACAGCGCGTGTATGCGCGCAACTTCGAAGTGCCGTCGGGCGGCGGCGTCTGCACGGCGCGCGGCATCGCCCACGCGTACGGCGCCTTCGCCGCCGGCGGGCGTGAGCTGGGGTTGCGACAGCAGACGCTCGACCTTCTTGCCGCGCCCGCGATTCCTCCTACGCGCGGGTTCTATGACGAGTGCATGAAAGCCGACGGCATGCAGTTCTCGCTGGGCTTCATGAAGTCCACTCCGACCTGGTCCTTCGGCAGCGCGCGCGCGTTCGGAGCCCCCGGCTCCGGTGGGTCGCTTGGCTTTGCCGATCCGGAAGTCGGTCTCGGTTACGCGTACGTGACGAGCCAATCGGGCACGGCGTTGACCGGCGATCCTCGCGATGTCGCGCTGAGGGAAGCGCTCTACTCCGCTCTCCGGATCTCCTGAGATGCGCATGCCGGCCATCAGGGATCTCGTCGCAAGACATCCAGTGCCCGCTTACTTCGCTCTGACGTTCATGATTTCGTGGGGCGGCGCCCTTCTGGCGATCGGCGGAGCGGGCGGCATGCGCGGAACCACACCGTCGAGCGACCCGCGCTTTCCTTACGTGATGATTGCGATGCTGTGCGGCCCCAGCGTGGTTGGCATCCTGTTGACCACCATCGTCTACGGACGACGAGGCGCCGCCCGGCTCGACCACACGTTCGGAAGCAGGTACCTGTCAGCCACTGCACTCGGCGTGTTCGTCGGATACTTGACCGCGTTCAGGGTGCTCATGGTGCGGGTCTATGACCACACGAGAAGCCTGTTCCTGGGGATGCTCATGCACGCAAGCTTCACCGCCAGCCTGCTGATTCTCAACCCTGGGGGTCTATCAGGCTCGCATCTTGTGATCTATTCCTTCGCGCTCGCCGCTTCGGTGTGGATCGTCGTTGCGGTCGAGCGTTCACTCCCGCTATGGTCCCAGGCGCAAACCAATCGTTCCATTGACGCGGAGGTGTAGCTCCCACCCAATGCGCGCGTCGATGCCGACGGTCACGCGGTTGGCAACAGGGCCCTGATGCCGCCGCCCGCGGTGAATGCGGGGTCGCCCGACGTGTACGTTCCCGTGGGGAACAACTCGCGCGTCTGAAATACTCCACCGCCCGCGACGAGAAACGGCGTGACAGGGCGTGGACGCCGGTCGACCGGACCGAGGATGTCAAATGTCACATTGCCGGTTACGACCAGGTGGCTATGATTGTCGCCGCTGATGTAGACCACCTCAGGTCCCACGCTGATTCGAGGAAGCACATACCAGCGAGCGGCACCGCCGACGAGGCTCTCGTCGGCAACCCCGTCATCGGCGAATCCGACCCAGCCGGCTGCGAACTCTGCCGCGGGTCCCGGCCGATTCTGCGCTTCGACCGGATCGACCATCGGCGACACGAGCACAGCGAGGGCGACGAGCGATGCACGTGTCACTTGGACCTCCCTTGGCTCACTTCCTCAGGAGCTTGAACGCCTGGTTCCAGTTGTTGGTACGCATCGCGACAGTACCCACACCATGCACATCGCTTCGAGGTAGCGAGACGACTCGATGCCACCGACGACGACAACGCCCCATCCGAAATCGTGCAGGATGCACGTGAATCGTCGCGATGCTCTCAGCCTCGTCGGCAGGGCCGTAGAAGTCGGACATGCCGATGCAGCCCAAGGCCAGCGGAAAGACGACGGGGCCGTTCGTCCCGAGTTGACGGCGCTGTGGAGGTTGAGAGTTCATACCATGAAGGTAGATCGAAACCGTGGCGACACGAAAATGATGCTGAATCCGACCACGTTGCATCACGCACTTTTCTCGCGTGTGACATCCGCACCTTGTGATGACAGTAGCTGGCGCACTTCGTCATCAGTCGTCTGAGAAAAGTCGATGTACCAGAGACCGACCGCGGAAAATGGCTCCGGCATCAGCGCGCACACGACCTCGTCGGCAATCGCGCGAAGCGCTTCGCATGTGTCACGAGCTCCAACCGGAACCGCAACGACAACACGGGATGGCCGAAGCCGCCGAATCGCGAGCACCGCCGCTCGCATCGTCGATCCGGTGGCCAGGCCATCGTCGACCAGAATGACCGTGCGGCCTTCGATCGGTAAAGGCGGCCTGCTATCACGATACGCTCGTTCTCGACGCGCGAGCTCTGCGTGCTCTGCCCGGATCACCAACTCGATGGCTGACGCCGATGGTTGGTACCAGCTGACGACGTCCTCGTTCATCACGCGTACGCCGCCACTGGCGATGGCTCCCATGGCCAGTTCCGGATGTCCAGGCACGCCGAGCTTGCGGACCACGAATACGTCCATCGGAGCCGCCAGGGCCCGCGCAACTTCGTGCGCGACTGGGACGCCGCCCCTAGGAAGCGCCAGTACCACCAGGTCGTGTCTGTCGGCGAACTGTTGCAGTTGACGGGCCAGGACAGCTCCTCCGTGTCGTCGATCGGTAAACCGTAAAGACTCGGCGGATCGCCATGGAGCAGCCATGTCTGCCCACGGTGCAATCACAGTGCCTTGAACGTCTGTTTGATAACCGACGGACTCGTTGCTGGTAGATGCGAAAAGCTCGCTGCGACGGGAACTCCCATGACGCAAGATGTGGCATGGAGAATTCCCCACAGGAGGGAATTTTTCGCGGCTCACTCCGCGGATGACGTCTCATCCCAGGCTGGAGGATGAATCGCGAGCACTCCACAGACGCGGTACATGGCTTGCTTTCCACGCTGAACGACGCTTCACGATCTCTTGAAGGGGGACGCAATGACCGCGACACGTAGCCAAATTGAAAATCTCGTCATGCGAATCCAGACCAACTACCTCGAGCAACCGACACTGGCACTGACGCTGCCTGCTGCGCAGACGCGATTCGGTCTCGATGAGGTCACATGCGCTGGTGTGCTCGGAGCATTGGTTGACGCCGAGGTACTGACCCAGCGCGAGGGGGCCTATAGCCGGTACTTCCCACGACTCGCCAGACGTCGAGCCGCCTGAAGGTAGAAACGCAGGACGCCGCCCTCCGAATCCGGAGGCATGCGCGCGCAGGAGGCTGTGATGATCGAGATTCGACGGATCCTCTGCCCCATCGACTTCTCAGACTACTCGCGGCGAGCGCTCGATCACGCCATCGCGATCGCCCGATGGTACAAAGCGACGGTCACGGCTCTCCACGTGTTCTCGCCAGCTCCGGTCGCAGCATTTGGTCCGGGCCCGGTCGTTTTCGAGCCGATTGTCCTGACGTCGGCCGATCGCGACCAGTTGCTCGCCGACACCAAGGCGTTTGCCGAGACGGAGGGCGCACCCGGTATCACGATTGAGGCCGTGGTCCGCGGAGGCAACACTGCCGGCGAAATCCTGGAACAGGCGACCGACATGAAGGCCGATCTCCTCGTCATCGGCACGCATGGCCGATCCGGTTTCGAGCGCCTTCTTCTCGGGTCGGTCGCGG
This sequence comes from uncultured Acidimicrobiales bacterium, assembly GCA_963747215.1. Classification (GTDB taxonomy): domain Bacteria; phylum Actinomycetota; class Acidimicrobiia; order Acidimicrobiales; family DATKAS01; genus DATKAS01. Next base: position 383,440 of record CAVVET010000031.1, on the reverse strand, counting down.
AAAAGGTACTCCGGAAGGCCAGCTGCCCCGTTGTGACCGTTCCGAGACGACTTCCGGACGCCGTGCCAGCGGGCCCTGTTCTCTACAAACGAATCCTGTGCCCAGTGGACTTCTCAGAGTCTTCGTTGTACGCATTGAAGTATGCGACCTCGATGGCGCAGGAAGCCGACGGGCAGCTCACTGTTCTCCACGTCGTCGAGCCTGAAATCCTGAACACGGCGGACATGGCAAGCGTCGTATACGACGCGGGCATGACCATCGGCAGTTTCGTGAAGCAGCGCGAGGAAGCTCTCCGACGGCGCCTTCAAGAGGCAGTCGCGACTGCGCCCAAGTTCTGCAGCGTTGAGTCGTTGATGACCCATGGAAAACCTTGGCGCGAAGTTCTGCGCATCGCCACAGAACGACAGAGTGATCTGATCGTCATGGGCGTACAGGGGCGTGGCGCGGCCGACCTCTTGTTCTTCGGCGCGACGACACAGCACGTGGTGCGGGACGCGTCGTGCCCGGTGCTGACGCTGCGGCGTGGCTGAGCGGACGGTCGCGCTGACGCGAACGACCTGTTGTCACCGAGCCTCATCAGCGGCGACGCTCAAGGCGTCGGGTAGCCGCTCGCGGACGCAGTCGATAGCGGATGACAACACAGAGGCCGCCGGCACCGACGCATCAAGACGACACCAAGGGATGTCGCCCGTGTCCTGAGCACGCTGCATGCGAACGACGCCGGCGTCTGCATCTGACGCATCATTGCGGCGTTGGGCAGTCCGGTCGATCAGCAGAGACTCTGGTGCGTCGAGCCATAGCCCGATGAACGGTATCGAGGCGGCCTCGGCAACCTCTTCGATGACGCGCCGGTCGGCCGCCCGCGCATACACCGCATCGACGACGACGCCGTGGCCTGCACGGAGGACGCGTGCGGCCTGTTCTGCCACGGTGGAGTACACGCGCTCGGACACGTGCGATGAGTATCCTTCCGGACCGAGGCGCTGCAGGAGAGGAACACCGCACAGACGCTTCCGTGTCTCGTCGCTGCGCAACACCATCGCACCCGGGACGGCGCCGATGGACGGTGCAAGACCGAGAGCGAGTGTCGACTTCCCCGAGCCCGAGAAACCTCCAACTGCCACGAGGCTGGGATGCGGCGGCTGCAGCAGTTCTTCGGCCAGGGCGAGATACTCGCGCGCCATTCTCTCGAGCTCGCCGCGGCGTGGCGCGTCGCGCTGTAGTTGCGCTGCCGTCGCGCTCGTCTTGGCGCGAACACCTGCCCTGCAGGACAGAAAGAGCGGCAAGAGACAGGCCCCGCCGAAGTCCGCCGTCTCGACCAGGTAACGGTTCCACACGGCATTAGCATGACGCGGCAGTCTTCGCCGCCACAGATCCATGAGGAGAAACGAAAGATCGTACAAAACGTCCGTACATGAGATCTCATCGTTGAACTCGACGCCGTCGAACAGCGTCGGTGTTCCGTCCAACAGCACGATGTTGCGCAAGTGGAGATCGCCGTGACATTGCCGGACGTAACCGGACTCGCGCCGCCGTTCGAGGATCTCCGCACGGCGATCGACCTCGCGGTACGCGTCGTCAGTCACGCGATACGCTGCCGACGGATCCAGACACGATCGCCCGAACTCGGCGAATCCGGTGGCGTTTCCTTCAATCACCCAGGACATGCTCGCCTTGCCGCCGTGATCCGAGCGCTGCTCCGCGGCCTTGTGAAAGTCGGCGATTGCCGCTGCCAATGGGGACATGAGCTCGATGCCAAGAGCGCCGACCGATGCCAGTCGATCGAATAATGCCTCCTGCGGGAACCGATTCATTTCCACGACCCAATCGACGGCACTGCCATCCCCCCCAAGGGCATACGATCCGTCATCCTGGTGCGTGACTGCGACGATTCCGCGATAGAGCGTCGGCGCCGTCCGGCGGTTGAGGCGAACTTCGGCTTCACACAGACTGCGGCGGCGCTCTGACGTTGAAAAGTCGAGATAGTCGAACCGCACTGCCCGCTTCAGTTTGTACGCCCGCGGACCTGCAAGAAAGACGATGGAGGCGTGCGTGTCAATTCGCTCAACCGTCGCGCCGCCGTGTGTGGATGGCGCAGCCAGGAAGTCGATAACTGTTGTCTGGTCTTCGGTGATCATGGCCTTCCTTCGGGCATGTCGATCTCAGTCATGGAGGCAGACGGCAGTTCCACCTTGCTCGAGAGCCAACACGAGCGCCAGCTTTTCCAGAGCCGCGCAACAGGTCGAAAAAGCCAACAGGTGGGGCCATAGAAGTTCTGAAACGGCCCCATCTGGCGCGACCACAGCACCCGCCCGTCAGTGTCGTACGCTATCAGGCCGAAGTCCGCGACGAAGGAAATGACGCCGCCCTCATCCGCCGCGGGCGTCGGCGAGGCCGGGTCGTTGGCCTTGTACATCTCCATCTTCCGTTCGCGGCGGAGTGCTCGACGCCAGAGCGCCCTGCCCGTCCCGACGTCGATCGCAATCGTGAGGAGCTCGTCGCCTTCGGTCGCGGTGAGGTGGAGCCGGGTGCCCGCGATCACCGGGGAAGACTGGCCGAACGGAACAGGGGTCTCCACGCGACGTTCGTCGTCGGCGAAAACTCCGTCGGATAGCCCGCACCGTCGCCAATCCCCGACCCGTTCGGGCCACGGAACTGTGGCCACTGGGCGTCGAGCGGGGCCGACACGCAGGCGAGCACACACGACAGAGCAACCGCCAATCGGCGAGGCATCATAAGTGTGGCTGTCATCATACGCCTTCGATTTCCAAGCGTGCTCTGTAGACCCACGTTCCGTGTTGTCACGGTGCCTTGCAGAGCGATGCCTCAATCTGGCGCGGAAACAACGCGTTCAGCAGGAACAGCAGGCGGAAGGACGAGGGTGCAACGATCGTCCTGGAGCCTTTCTCAATTGCTGAGACGATGAGCGAGGCCACATGCTGAGAGGACAACACGGGCAGGCGTACGGCCTGGTGTGGAATGCGCTCTTTGCTGCCGGGGTTGTGCTCCCAGTACGGCGTGTCCACGGTCCCAAACATTGCAAGAGTCACAGCGATCCCTGAGCGGTACAGGTCGGCCCGTAGCGAATCGGTGAAGCCTTCCATCGCTGCGCGCGCCGCTGAATACGCAACCGCGCCTGGCCACGCAAGCCGCGCCGCCACTGAAGTCACGTTGACGATGTGCCCGCTCCGGCGTTCCAACATGCCGGAGAGAAGCTCGCGAGTGATGTTGAAAGCTGCCAGATACGGCACGGTCATCATCGTGGCCGCCTCGTCGGCGGTGGTCTGAAGTAGCGGCAGCCAGCGCCCGGCGCCCGCGTTGTTGATCAGGATGTGGGGAGTGCCGTGAGCTGAAACCAATTCGTTGGCGACAGAGGCAATGGCCACTGGATCTGCGAGGTCGAGGACGTAGCTATCCGCATGTCCGCCCTCGTTCCGAATCTGCCGTACGACGGCGCTGAGCCGGTCCGCGTTACGAGCCAACAGGATGACATGGCTCCCACGCGTCGCCAGCGCGCGTGCCGCCGCTTCACCGATCCCGCTGGAGCCGCCGGTGACCACAGAGAGTGAACCATTGATGTCGGTCATAAGTCGATGTGTCAGGCGGCCGCCTTGGCTTTCTCAAACCAGCGAAGAACTCTCAAGGCCCGCAGGGTATTCCAGCGGCTCGGCATCCCTACTCTTTCAAGCTCGAAGAAGGTCTTACCGGGATACCGATTCTGGAGCGGCCATCGTCCGTCCACAGCCCGGTTCTTCACGACAACACTGATCGGGTCCTCGAGTCGGTCACCGTAGACCGCCCCGCTGGCCCGGAAGTAGTCAAGCGTCCGCAGAATGTCATGATGCCATCGCGGTGGGAACGAGAAGCGCGAGAAGGCGGAGGCAACGACCCGGCCCGTGTGGTGCGAGCGGTATAACCGATGCGCGAGGAAGAACTCCCGCCCCCCGACCTCCGCTTGTTGAACCTCGCGTGCAAGTCGGCCATGTCCCTCGACGTAGTCGCGAAGTCCTTCTAATACGTTGATGGTGGTATGGAAAGAGCTGTGGGTGGCTCCCCGATCACGCCGGCAATTCCACCCGCCATCATGCATCTGTTGACGCAGCAGGTACGTGACCAACTGCTCGCGCCGAGCGTCAGCGAGCCTGAACCACGAGAGAATCCCCAACACGAGGCCGGTGACACACGTCTCACTCCGCTCCTGCGACGCTGAGGAGTTGATCCCACCGTCGCGCCCCAGGCCCTCGTCGAGGAAGAGGCGACAGCTCCTGCGCGCGCGCGCGTCATCCTGTAGGAGCCCCAGCTGTCGGAGCAACACCATCGAGTACGTGGTCGAGATCCACCTCTGCCCGTACAGGCGACGGGTCCACCGACCTGTGGCATCCTGGCACGCGAGAAGCCGCGCGCCCCACCCGCTGGTTCCGACTCGCTTCTGTTCGGCCCGCCATGTCGTGAGCGGCCAGTCAAGTAGATCGCGACCCACCTGCCAACGGATCGCAGGATCTCCCTTGAGCAGCCAAGACAACACGCGATCGCGAGATGCGTCGCCTCTCATGTTGAACGCTCGCGGTAGTCTACGCCAGGCCGCGCTGACTCTGCGCTTCCACGCGTGTATCGATCGAACGCTCACCTGCGAGATGCATCTGCGGCGCGCCGCCCACCGCGGATCACGCGCACCTCGTATACGTCTGTAACCGCCATGTAACATCGTGAATGATGTTGACCGGAAGATTGGGCGCAGCGGATCCTCAGAGCGCGCGCAAGTGCCTGCGGAACTCGACGAAGGGTCGTCGCGGGTCGATTTCGAACACTTCCCCTTCGACATCGGCACGGAAAATGTCGCACTCCACGGGAACTCCTCCCCAGTCACCCGCAGCGGAAGCGAGAATGATTCGCTCTTCGTCCAGGTATGCCACTTGCTGCTGCGGACGCCATGAGCAATCCGAAACTCCTCATCGTCGGTGGCGGGCTCGCCGGTTTGTCCGCTGGTTGTTACGCCCGCGTAAACAACTTCGACGTCACCATCGTCGAGCACAACCTCGAGCTTGGCGGCGTCTGCACCGCCTGGCACCGGGGGCCGTACCTGATTGACGGCTGCATTCACTGGCTGACGGGCGGGCCGTTTCAGCAGATCTACGAGGAGCTGGGCATCGTCCCGGCGGTGCCGCTGCGCACGCTCGAGGAGTTCGTCACGTACCGCCATGCGCGCGACGGGTGGGAGGCGACGCTCAGCCGCGACATGAAGAAGACCGTGGACAGCCTGCGTGCGCTCGCGCCGGAGGACGCCGATGAGCTGGCCCGCATGGTCGAAGGGGCCGAGCACGCGGCCGCGCTCGGTCCACCGGTCGAGCGGGCGCCGGAGCTGGCGACCGCCGGCGATCGCCTGCGCGACGTCTGGCGACTGCGTCACGACGTCGGCACGTTCGTTCACTTCCGGAAACCGCTCCACGTCTGGGCCAATGAGCGGCTGAAGAGCCCGCGCCTTCGTGAGTTCTTCGGGCGCTTGATGCCTCCCGAAACGCCGGCGCTGTTCTTTCTGCTGATCCTCGGGTACCTCGCGCGCGGGTGGCTGTCGCGGCCCGTCGGCGGCACGGCGCGATTCCGGGACACGCTCATCGATCGCTATCGGGCGCTTGGTGGCGAGGCCATCCTCAACACCACGGTCGAGGAAATCCTGGTCGCAGACGGTCGAGCGCGAGGCGTGCGCCTGACCGACGGCACGATGATCGAGGCGGATGTGGTCGTGTCGACCGCGAGCGCGCCCGAAACCGTGTTCCGCCTCCTGGCCGGACGCTACGGTGCGGCTGAATGGAAAGAGCGGATGGATCGCTGGAAGATGTTCCAGCCCATCGTGCTGGCCAGCTTCGGCGTGGCGCGGACGTTCGAGGGACAGCCGTCCACTCTTCTCATCGACGGCATCGAGCCGCTCACCGTCGGCGGGTTCCAGAACGAGCATCTGTACCTGCGAATCTACAACGAGGATCCGGCGTTCGCACCGCAGGGGCACACGGTCGTGCAGGCGATGCTGTCCACCGACTACGACTGGTGGGCGAAACGCGGGGCGCAGTATCAGCAGGAGAAGGATCGCACTGCCGATCGTGTGCTCACCAGCATCGACCGGCATCTTCGCGGCGTGAAGGACAGCGTGCAGATGGTGGATTTGGCGACGCCGCTGACGTTCTGGCGCAACGCTCGATCGTGGCGCGGCGCTTTCGAGGGATGGATTCCCGCGTCCAACGCGCTCAAGCACGTGTCGAAAGAGCTGCCCGGCCTCGAGCGGTTCTACATGGCCGGACAGTGGGTGGAGCCCGGCGGAGGAGTCCCGGTGGCCACGATGTCGGGCCGGCACGTCGTCGAGATCATGTGCGCGGCGCTGGACCGCCACTTCGTCCCTGTCCGGGCCACCGTCGCGCGGACGGAGTGAACGCGAACATGCGCGTGCTCGTGGGACGTGGGGCTCGGCGCGCGGCGGAACGGAAGGGATCGCCACAAATGCGCTATGACGATCTGATGGGGGCGGCCTTCGATCGCAACACCACGTGTTCCACGTCACCCATCGCCTAGCGAAGACGACGGGCCACGCCGCCGCCGATGAACCAGTTGTCGGGTCCGCCGGCCACTCGACGGTTGACCCACACGTCAATCTGAGTGCGGACGCCGACTGCCAGCACCGCGCCAGCCTCGACCGACCACAGGTCTGGCCTCGAGCCGGCGTCCGGCGATTCAGCAACGATTCCGACGAATCCGTTGAGGGTCCTCACCACTCTCGTCCCCAGTGACATGCTTGCCGCTGGTTTCGCACGGACACGGCCGTCTTCCTCACGCGCGGCTCCGAGATCCACGGTCCCTGATAATCCAACGCGATTCGAGACCGAGATGGCCCAGGCGAAGCGAGTCCGAGGGTCGGCGTAATGCGACGAGAACGCCTCGCTGCCGACCGGCAGATTCCCGTACGCGATGAGCGCGGCGTTGACCCTGGGCCGGTTCACGAGACCGAACTTCGCGCCGAGCCGCACGTCGGCCAATCCGGTGCTTCGCTGTCCGGCGTTCGTCGTGGACTCCGGTGCAGCCACCGACACCAGACCATCCCAGGCCAGCGAGAGCTCCACGCGTGGAGTGATTCCGCCGTGCAGTTCGATCTGGGGCCATGTGGACGTCTTGTGTCAGCTCTGCGCCTGGCGTCGTCGCGCTCCCACGTGAAGCCGGCTTCAACTTGAATCTGGCCGGGTCCGAGCAGTATCGGAGTGTCGGCAAATCCAGGTCGATCCGCGGCGTCGCCGACCGAAGGTTCCGGCTGCTGCGCCGCTGCTGGAACGGAGACAAGGCCCAGCCAATACGACCGTCCCCAGTCCGCGCCGCATCACACTTCGCAGGTTCAGGCTCAACCGTGTGCAATAGTGCGCTATTGCACCCGGCTTCGGTCACACACCAAGTGGTGTCAGGTTGTAGCAGCGTGCCAGATCGTTGATCGCCGACCGAAGCACGCCCCAGTACCGCTCCGCCTGCGTGCCGTACTTGCCGCGCACCAGCGTCTGGTTGATCTTGCGCGCGTCGTCGAGGACGCTTTCGACCTGGGGCCGCGTCTCCATCCATTTGTCGGTGGGATCGAATTTGCGGCGCAACCGATTGGTCGACCGGTTCAGATCGCCAAGCGCATCATCCAACTCGTCCGTTTTCTCACGCGCCGCGGTTTTCTGCGACTCGGTCGCCGTCCGTCCGCGCGTTCGGCCGGAAGCCTTCGCGGATTGCGCGGCGTCCTTTCCCTGCTCGCCTCTGTTCTCGCTCCACTTCCGGAATTCATCCACGCCGTCTTCCACTTTGCGGATGCGGTCGGCGACCTGGCCTTTGGTGAAGACTCCCTGCGCAAACGCGATTCCGCTGAGAAGCACGCACGTGAAGATGACGCCTGCAAGGTGTGTTTTGTTCAGCATTTGTTCACCTGTAGCGACGCTAGGATTGTTAATTGTGACGGCTTCCACAAGGCAAGACGGCGGCCAACGCTGGTGGAATCGATTTCCTCCGGATCGAGCGGATTTCTGTGTCAAATGCGGGGAGCGCAATCGAACCACGACCGGCCGCGTCGGCGCGATGGCGGGGGTTGGGAGGAGATCATCATATTTCGTGACTACGCGGAACGCGCGGCCCGACGTGGCTGACCGGAGCGCCCGGTGGAGCACACAATCGAAGGCGGCGCGAGAGGCGACAGGGCACAACATCGCGAGCCGACCTCCTCCGCGAGGACCACGCCTGGTCCGAGCGCCTGCGCAGTGCGCAACAGATGTCGCAGCGACGCGTTTTGCCGCGCCGAGCTTCGCTTGTGTGCGGAACCGGCTCTCCCGGTCGGCCACGCACTGCGTGCATCGCAGGCGCGAGACGTCGGCCGACCTGAAGGTCGGCACTACGCATGCGCATCGATGGTGACGTCGCGATCGGAAGGTTCCGTGGGGCATACATTCGGCCGCGATGCGATGGATGCATGTCGCGCGCCCATCGCACCCGCGGCCCTATTGCAGTTGATCGCTACAACGGATCTAGCGCTTCTTCCCTCTTCGTCCGATCGTCCACGCCGCTGGCCGAGCCGCTGCGGCTCGAGCGCGAGCCCACCATCGCCATCCCGCTGTTCCGCTGCTCGTTCTCGTCGCTCTCTTCTTCGTGCTCAGCCTCAGGGTTGATCTGGCCGGCAATGCCCGTCAGCTTCTCGTCCGCTTCCTTCTCTTCTTCGAGCGTCTGTCCCAGCAGATCCTTTGCGTCCTGATACCCAAGCAACTCCGCCCACGTTGCCAACGTACCGTAGGCGGCGATCTCGTAATGTTCGACCCTCTGTGCCGCGCCGATGAGCGCCGCGTCGAGCGTCGAGCCGTTGAGCTCTTCCATGTGAGACTGGCCTTCTTCGAGCAGGCCCTTCATCCCGTCGCACGTCTTGCCGCGAGCCGCGAGGCCAAGCGACTTGAACACTTCTTCGAGACGGTTGATCTGCATGCGGGTGATTTCGAGGTGTTCTTCGAACGCCGCGCGGAGTTCATCGCTTTCCACGGCCTTGGCCATCTTCGGCAGGGCCTTTGTGATCTGCTTTTCGGCGTCGTACACGTCCCGGAGTTCCTCGACGAACAGTTCCTGAAGATTTTCAGCTGCCATTGTGATTCCTTTCGAAGGGCGCGCCGTGCGCGCGATGGGTCTCGGGCGGACACATGCCGCCACGCCAGGAAATATTCAGCAAGACGTGCGCCAGCACGGACGCGCACGCTGCCGCAGCAGCGGGCATCACGTGTGTCTCAACGGTTGCTACGGTTCAGATGCGACTGTTCGATCGCTTGAGGATGTCGCGGTACAGCTGCGCGCGATTCGCCATCAGCTGGCCGCGATACTTTCGCAGCAGGTGCGTTCTCTGCACGAGGAGCGCGATTTCGTCGTCCAGCGCCAGGATGCACTCATGGCCGTTCCGGTGCGGAACCCGCGTCGACGAGCCGCACAGCGTGCAGGTGCCGACGCCTGGGCGCATGGTCAACACGCGCGCGGCGCGGTGCGGCGACTCAGCCTTGGGCTGCGCGGCGAGACGCTCGAGCGTGTACCCGCGCTTCATCGCGTCGTAACATCGGCACGCAAGGCGGCGCAGCCCGACGCTGTCGAGGATCGTGACCGACAATCCGTCATGCCTCGCCAGCACCCTGTTCTTCGAGTGAGGCCATGATCGCGGCGACTGCGGAGTTCTTCACCCCCATGGCCCTCGCGAGGAAGCGAACCTTCAACTCGAACCTGGCGCGGCCGAGGCGGTCGTGCACGCCGAGCAGCCATCGGCAGCACCGCTCGTCGAGCGTGTGGAGGCGATTGCAGGCCACCGCCTGGATCATCGTCTCGAGAAATGAATGAGAGAAACCGTCGATCAGTTCACGAAAACGCCCGCTGCGCGCCAACTCGCGCTCGAACAATACCGAGGGCAGGTACTGGACCGTACCATCAGCCACCTGGACGAACCCGTTCCGATCGTGAGGACCGTCACCCGTGAGTGCATGGACTGCCGACGACACCCTCGCTGCCGATACAGGCGACCTCGATCTCGCTGCCATCGGCCATCTTGTTGATGATCGAGCAGAGACCTGTGCCGGGAAAATAGACACGGGTATGCCCGCAGTGAGGCAGCCCCGTCTCCGCAGGGAGATGCAGAGTACGCAGCAACGGCCGCAAGCGCTGATAGTCGCTCGCCGGCAGCGACGCGAGAAGCTTATTGTCCGACTGCGACATCGTGGCGCTCCGGCGTGCCCAGCAACCGGTCGAACGCCGCCCGCACATTCCGGTAGCATTCACAGGACGCTTCCTCGAGGCCCTGCCGATCGGTGATGCGCACGTGCCCTCGGACGTGAGAAAGGACGCCCTGACGAGTGAGCTCGGCCATGACCAGCGTGACCGTGGGGCGCCTCACTCCGAGCATGATCGCGAGGAACTCGTGAGTGAGCGGAAACTCATCCTGGCCAATCCGATCGTGCGTCGTCAGAAGCCAGCGGCAGCAGCGCTGTTCAGCGGAATGCAGGCCGTTGCACGCCACCGACTGCATCAGCATGTTCACGAACGCCTGCGAGTATTTCGTGACGCGATCGTAAAACGCGCCGCGCCGGTCCATCTCGCGACGAAACGCCTCGATGCCCATGACGGCCGCGGGCTCGCCCGGAATCTGCACGAACGCCTCTCCCGTCGCGACGGGAGCACCGAACACCGCCGATATTCCGACAAGGCCCTCACGTCCGACGGTCGCCACCTCGACGACGCTGCCGTCCTCCATGACGTTCGTGACCGAGCAGACGCTTCGTCCAGGGAAATACACTTCGGCCAATGGCTCACCGTGTTTGTGAAGCACCTGCCGTACTTTTAATGGACGCCATGTCAGCTCCGAAGACACTCGCTGATAGTCATCGGCGGGCAGCGAAGCCAGTAATTGGTTCATCGACCATTGCTGGCCGCCGCTTGTAAGTGGCTGGACGGTCTTGGATAGCTGCATCTCGTCTCCTTGAAATGCGAAACGGAATCTAAAGTCTAATGAAGTGGCGTCGGTTTGGGTGTTAATTTTGATGCACCGACTGTGCCCGTTTCGTACGCAATTTTCATCGGCGCTTCTCTGGAGAGTCCGCGCCGTCGGTACGATTTTGCACGGTCGCCGGGGCAATTCCGGCCGCGCGGGTGCCCTCCACGCCCTTCATCGCCTTGCGGTCATTATGGGATTGCGCCTCAACCACCGCAGAGGGAAGATGTCTGCGCTATGTCGAGAGGCCATCGTGACGCTCAAAGGGCGCGCACGGCACGTGCACGCGTCAGCATGGCTAAGCGGCCGCGCGCCCGACGAAAAATACCCACTGCCGCCGTCGCGGCCTCTCGCCGCTGCCCCACGGCCGGCGCCCGACTTCGGCATCGTCGGCGTCGGCGCGTCGGCTGGAGGATTCGAGGCGTTCGCGCAGCTTCTCGAGGGGCTGCCACGCGATCCCAACCTCGCGATCATCTTCGTCCAGCATCTCGCGCCCAACCACGCAAGTTCTCTGGCCTCGCTTCTTGCGGGCCATACGCCGCTTCCCGTTCTGGAGGCCACCGAGGGCGTGCGCGTCGCGCCCAATCGCGTGTACGTCGTGCCGCCGAACACGCAAATGGAGCTCATCGACGGCCATCTCCATCTGGGCCGGCGGCCGGCCGATCGGAGCCAATACAACCCCATCGATTTTTTCTTTCGATCGCTCGCGCGCGCGCTCGGTCCTCACGCCATCGGCGTCGTGTTGTCGGGCACGGCATCGGATGGCGCACTCGGCATCTGCGAAATCAAGACGATGGAAGGCATCACGTTCGCGCAGGATCCGGCGACGGCCAAATACGACGGGATGCCGCGGGCCGCGATCGCGACGCAGATGGTCGACGTGGTGGCGTCGCCGTCCGACATCGCGGCAAAAGTCATCGAAGTCTCGAAGCATCCGTATCTGGCGCCGCGCGTCGCGAGCCGAACGCGGACCGTCCATCGCCGACGAGCAGCTTCGCCGAATCTTCCGGCTGCTCCTGCCGGCCTGCGGCGTCAATTTCTCCCACTACAAGACGCCGACGATTATCCGCCGCCTGTTCCGGCGCATGGCGCTGCTGCGCATGCTGGACGTGGACAGCCTACATCACCTATCTCGAGTCGACGCCGGCCGGAGGTCGTCAACCTCCACAACGACATGCTCATCCACGTCACGAGATTTTTTCGCGAACCCGAGTCGTTCGAGTTCATCGCGCGCGACGTGCTGCCGACGATCGATCTCGCCGACGGACAACCGCTGCGGATGTGGGTGGCGGGGTGCGCAACCGGCGAAGAGGTCTATTCCCTGGGGATGATCGTGCACGAGGTGCTGGGCGATCGGCTGGATCGGACGCACGTGCAGATTTTCGGAACCGATGTCAGCGAGAGCGCCGTCGCCTTTGCGCGCCACGGGTTCTACGCCGCGTCGATCGCGGAAGATGTCTCGGCCGATCGGCTGCGTCGATTCTTCGTCAAGACAGACGGCGGCTACCAGGTGAGCAAGGCGATACGGGACATGTGCGTCTTTGCGCGGCAGGATCTGACGCGCGATCCGCCGTTCTCGCACCTCGACCTGATATGCTGTCGCAATGTGCTCATCTACATGGACACGCCGCTGCAACGGACGGCTGCTGTCCATGTTCCATTACGCGTTGAAGCCCGACGGCTTCCTCGTGCTCGGGAACGCCGAGAGCATCGGGTATCATTCCGACCTGTTCGCGTTGATGAACAAGAAGAACAAGGTCTACCGCAAGACAGCCGGCGTCACGAAGGCGCCTCACATGGAGGTATTCCGCTCGCCCGTCAAGGCTGGAGTCGGATCGCGCCCGCCGGCGCGACCAGCCCGCACGAGACGCGTCTCGTCCTCAGCGATGCGAACCGCCTCATCATGCAGCGGTACGCTCCGCCCAGCGTGCTGCTCGATCAGCATTTCAACGTCGTGCAGTTCAACGGCCAGACCGGTCCCTACCTCGAGCCTTCGCCCGGTGAGCCGAGCTTCGACATCCTGAAGCTGGCGCGCGAAGGGTTGTCGCACGGCATTCGCAAGGCGCTCCAGACCGCGCGCAAGACGCGGAAGCCTGTCCATCAGCTCGGGCTGCGCGTCCGCCACGGCGGGGAATGGCAGACGGTCGACATCGAGGTGATTCCCGTCGTACGCAATGCGCATCTGTACTATCTCGTGCTGTTCCAGTCTGCCGACGCACAGGCGGCAGCCAAAGGCAGGAAGTCCGCCAAGCCTGACAAGAAGGCGCTGGCCAAAGGCCGCGTCGGCAAGCTCGAAGAAGAACTTGCGGCGACGCGCGAGTATCTGCAGTCGACGATTCAGGAAATCGAGGCGGCCAACGAGGAGCTGCAGTCGGCGAATGAAGAAATCCTGTCGAGCAACGAAGAGCTCCAGAGCACGAACGAAGAGCTCGACACCGCCAAGGAAGAACTGCAGTCCACCAACGAAGAGCTGAACACCGTCAACGACGAGCTGCAGGCGCGCAACGAAGAACTGACGCGCGTCAACGCCGACCTGATCAACCTGCTCGCAAGCGTGCAGATCGCCATCGTCATCGTCGCGCGCGACCTCCGCGTCCGGCGGTTCACGCCGATGGCGGAAAAGAAGTTCAACCTCATCCCGAGCGATATCGGGCGGCCGTTCTCGCAGATCAGCACGACGCTGCAGTGCCCGGAGCTGCCGGCGCTCATCACCGAAACGATCGAGACGGTGTCTCCGGTGGAACGGACGGTTCAGGACAATCAAAGGCGAGACGTACCTGCTCCGCATCCGCCCGTACAAGACGCCGGACACCCGCATCGACGGCGCGGTGATCGCCCTCTTCGATCTCGAGCCGGCTAAAAATGAAAAAGGGCGGATCTCAATGAGACCCGCCCTTGGTTGAGCCGGCCGACTGACCGACTGACGACTTACTTAATTTTGAAGCCGCCTTCCGGCAACTTGTCGCGGTGCGCGGTGTGGCACGACATGCAGTTGGCGCCGATTGACGCGCGCGCCGTTTCGGCGGCGGTCATGTCGTTTGCGCCGAGCGCCTTCTGCACAGCCTGCAGCGAGCTGATCGCACCCGTTGCGGCGGTCGTTGCGTCCATCACCTTCTTGTCGTTCCAGTAGGCGTGCACGTTCTTGAAGAGCACCTCCATGCGCGCAGCGGCCTTGCCGGCTTCAGCGGCATCTCCGCCCTTCATGGATTTGTTGAGCACGCCGTTGAGCTGACCGATCTCTTTCATGTGGGTCGCGTAGTCGGCATCCGACGCGATCTTCATGCCGGCTGTCGGTGCGTTCCCTGGGCAGACAGAGATACCGCAAGTGCAACGCAGAAGACCAGGCTTGCAATCGAGAGCACACGCTTCATAACGGCCTCCTAAAATGGGCGATGTTCACCGGGGGCTGGTGGTTTAGTCTAGTGCACATGAATTGGCTGTTCAAAGAAGAACCATCGAGCTACAGCTTCCAGCAGTTCACCAAAGACGGCAGCACGTCGTGGGCCGGCGTCCGGAATCCCCTCGCGCAGAAGCATCTGCGCAGCGTCAAGAAGGGGGACCGTGTATTTTTTTACCACACCGGCAACGAGAAGGCCGTCGTGGGAATAGCCAAAGCGACGAGCGATGCCTATCCGGATCCCAACGACAAGACCGGCAAGCTGGCGGTCGTGGATATCGCGCCCGTCCAGGCGCTGAAAAGGCCGGTGACGCTGGCAGAAATCAAGGCGTCGAAGGCATTTGCCGAGTTCCCGCTTACCCGGCTGCCGCGACTGTCTGTCATGCCGGTCGAGCGACGCGGAATGGAAGGAAATCGAACGGATGGCGAGAACGTGCAAAAACGTAGACTCGTCAGGTCCGGGATCTTTTCAGGATCAAGCACGCCAGCGGCGGGAGGACAAGCGACAGCCTGTGCGGACGGCCGTGGGCCGGATTCGGCTCTGACTGGATCACGCCGGCGTTGCCGAGATTGCTGCCACCGTACATCTCCGCGTCGCTGTTGAGCAGCTCCACGTACGCGCCAGGGTCAGGGACGCCGATGACGTAGCCCTGCCTCGGCACGGGCGTGAAGTTGATGGCGACCACCACGAAGTCCGCCGGGTCGTGCGCGCGACGGATGAACGACACCACGCTGCCCTCGAAATCGCTGCAGTCGATCCATTCGAAGCCCGTGTGATCGAAATCGACCTGGTGCAGCGCCGGCTGGCTCGCCAGCAGGTGGTTCAGGTCGCGCACCCAGTGCTGCATGCCGCGATGCTCGGCGTACTGCAGCAGATGCCAGTCGAGGCTCTCGTCGTGGTTCCACTCGCGCCACTGCGCGAACTCGCACCCCATGAACATCAGTTTCTTGCCGGGGTGCCCGTACATGTAGCCGTACAACGCGCGCAGGTTGGCGCGCTTCTGCCAGATGTCGCCCGGCATCTTGTCGAGCATCGCGCGCTTGCCGTGCACGACTTCATCGTGCGAGAACGGCAGGATGAAATTTTCGGTGAACGCGTAGAGCAGCGAGAACGTGAGATCGTTGTGGGCCCAGCGGCGGTAAATGGGATCTTTGGCGACATATTCGAGCATGTCGTGCATCCATCCCATGTTCCATTTGTAGGTGAATCCCAGGCCGCCGAGATGCACCGGCCTCGTCACTCCCGGCCACGCCGTCGATTCTTCGGCGATCGTGATCGATCCCGGGTACTGCGAGTGCGTCTGCACGTTGAGCTGGCGCAGAAATTCCATCGCCTCCAGGTTCTCGCGCCCGCCGAACTCGTTGGGCAGCCACTCCCCTTCCTTGCGGGAGTAGTCGAGATACAACATCGAAGCCACGGCATCGACGCGCAATCCGTCGATGTGATATTCGTCCAGCCAGAACAGGGCGCTGCTCAGGAGAAACGCGCGCACCTCGTGGCGTCCGTAGTTGAAGACGAGCGTGCCCCAGTCGCGGTGCTCCCCCTGACGCGGATCTTCGTGCTCGTACAGCGCCGTCCCGTCGAACCGCGCGAGACCGTGCGCGTCTTTCGGAAAGTGACCGGGCACCCAATCGAGAATCACGCCGATGCCGTTCACGTGGCACGCGTCGACAAATGCTTTGAAATCTTCCGGCGGCCCGAAGCGGCTCGTCGGCGCGAAGAAGCCGGTCACCTGATAGCCCCACGAGCCGGCGAACGGATGCTCCAGCACCGGCAGCAGCTCGATGTGCGTGTAGCCGAGCTCCTTGACATACGGAACGATCTGCTCCGCCATCTCGCGGTAGGTCAGCGGCCCGCCGCCACGCTCCGGGACACGCTTCCACGAACCGAGGTGCAGCTCGTAAATCGAGACCGGCCGATCCAGCCACCCGTTCTTGCGCGGCCGCTCCTCCATCCACTGCGTGTCGCGCCACGTATAGCGGCCGAGGTCCCACACGATGGCCGCCCCGCTGGCATCGGACTCGAAGAACGTGCCGTACGGATCCGTCTTCTGCAGACGAGTGGCGCTTCCGCGCGATGTGATCTCGAACTTGTACCGGTCGCCGTCGCCGACGTTCGGCACGAAGGTTTCCCAGATGCCGCTGACGCCGAGGTTGCGCAGGGGATGTTTCGTGCCGTTCCAGCCGTTGAAATCGCCGATGACGCTCACCTGGCTCGCGTTCGGCGCCCAGACCGCGAAATGGACGCCTGACGCGCCGTCGACGTCGCGGCGGTGCGCGCCGAGCTTTTCGTAGGCGCGGTGCAGCGTGCCTTCGTTGAAGAGGTGCAGATCGTATTCGGTGAGCACGCCTAATCCTCCACGTCCATCATCCCCTCGGCCACGAAGACCGAGGTGCCCCCGACGCGCACGCGCGAGATCGCGCCGCCGGACGATTCGATCGAGATGTGAATCCAGCTCGGCCGGCCAAGCTTGACACCTTGCAGGTTCAAAATCGAGCGCGCGTGCTCGGGCTTCACCAACGAATGGCGCACCAGGTACGAACCGAGCGGTCCGCTCGCCCCGCCTGTCGCCGGATCTTCGGCAACGCCGAACATCGGCGCGAACATCCTGGAATATGTGGTGGCCGAATCCGCCGCGCCGGCGCGATCGGTCGTAAACACGTAGGCCTCGAAGTCGAGCAGACGGGTGTCCGGGACGGCCCGATCGACCGCGGCCCGCGTGGCGAGCGGCACGAACACGAACGGCACGCCGCACGAGACCTGCTGAACGGGCAGCCCTGTCGCCCGGATATCCTCCTCGCCGAGACCCAATGCCGCGGCGACCTTCCCGAGATCATCGATCGTCCGGCCAAATTCCGGCGTGCCTTGCGTCATCCACGCAAAATCGAGCCGCGGCCCGCTCCATTCCAACGACACAGGTATGGGGCCGATGTTCAACCCGAAGACCCAATCGGTCCGTCCGTCGGCGATTCGTCCCGTTCGCGCGAGCGCGAACGTGCTGCCGACGACCGGATGACCGGCCATCGGCATCTCCCTGCCGGGCGTGAAAATTCGCATGCGCACGTCGGTGCCGGGACGTTCGGCTGCGGTCACGAACGTGGTCTCGGCAAAACCAATCTCGCGTGCGATCTGCTGCATCGTCTCGGCGCGCAGGCCGGCGGCGTCCGGAAAGACCGCGAGCTGGTTGCCGCCGAACCGGCGATCGGTGAACACGTCGTAATGGAGATACCGGTAGCGGGAAATGCCCATGCTAGGATGTTCATTCTAACGTTTACCGTTTGCGGTTCACCGTTTACCGTCTACGGTCTCGGACGGTCGACGGCACACGTCAAGAGGAGTCCACGATGAAGAGATGGATTGTCGGGTTTGTGTGCGCGGTCGCATTGGCGGCCGCAGGTTGCGGTGCCCCCCAGGAACCTGCGCGCCAGTCGGAACCGCCGGCCGCGGCGCCGACGCCCGCGCCAACTCCGGCGCCCGAACCGGTACCGCCTGCTCCAACGGAAAAGCCCGCACCGCCAGCCGCAGACGCCGGCGCCTTCAACCGAGAAACCCGCGGCCACCGCGCCGGAAGCGGCGCGCCCCCGAAGAAGCGAAGACGTCGGCGGCGAAGTACGGGCCCGGCGTGTACGCCCACATCACGACGAATCACGGGACGATGATCGCGAAGCTGTTCGACAAGGAAGCGCCGAAGACCGTCGAGAATTTCGTGATGCTCGCCGAGGGCAAGAAGCAGTGGCGCAACCCGCGCACGAACACGATGGTGCGCCGGCCGTACTACAACAACCTGACATTTCACCGCATCATTCCCGGCTTCATGATTCAAGGCGGCGATCCGGAAGGCACGGGCATGGGCGGCCCGGGGTTCACGTTTGCCGACGAGTTCAATCCAAAGCTCCGCCACAACAAGGCCGGCATCCTCTCGATGGCGAACCGCGGGCCCGACACCAACGGCGGTCAGTTCTTCATCACGTTGGTCCCCACGCCTCATCTCGACGACCGTCACAGCGTCTTCGGCGAGCTCGTCGAGGGCATGGACACGCTGAGGGCGATCGGCAAAGTGCCCACGAACGGCAAGGCGGGCATGCCGCTGAAACCGGTCGTGATCAAGACCGTGCGGATCGAGCGCGTATCGTAAAGACTCTGGACAGGAGATCAGAAGAATCAAAAGACTTTTCTTCTGATCTTCTGAGTCTTCTGATCTTCTGTGACCAAGCCGAGGATCGCGATCGTCGTCGGCGCGGGCTTCGCGGGCCTGAATGCGGCGAAGGCCCTCGCCAACCACGAGGGCCTTCGGGTCATCCTCGTCGATCGTCGCAACCATCACCTCTTTCAGCCGCTGCTGTATCAGGTCGCGACCGCCGGCCTGAATCCTTCCGACATCGCCGTGCCCATCCGCGTGCAGTTCAGGGACGCGCCGAATGTCGAGATCCATCTCGGCCATGTGGACGGCGTGGATCTCGAGAAACAGTCATATTCGGTGAGGGCCACGAGATCGGATTCGACTATCTCATCCTCGCCTGCGGCGCGCGCCACAGCTACTTCGGCCATCCCGAGTGGGAGGAATTCGCGCCCGGACTGAAAACGCTCGAGCAGGCGACCGAGATGCGGCGCCGCATGCTCGTCGCGTTCGAGCTCGCCGAAAACGAGCTCGATCCCGACGTGCAGAGGGCCTATCTCACCTTCGTGGTCGTCGGCGCCGGGCCAACCGGCGTCGAGCTGGCCGGCGCGATCGCCGACATCAGCCGCACGGCCATGCGCGGAGACTTTCGCAGGATCGATCCGTCGAAAGCGCACATCGTCCTGCTCGAGGCGGCGCCGCGCGTCCTGACCGCGTTCTCGGACGAGCTCTCCGAGCGCGCCCGGCGCGATCTCGCGGAGATCGGCGTCGAGGTGCGCACCAACGCGAAGGTCGAAGCGATCGACGCTCAGGGCGTCACGATCGGGTCACAGCGTCTCGCGGCGCGAACGGTCTTCTGGGCCGCCGGCGTCCAGGCTGAGCGGTTGAAGATCTCCCCGCCGCTCGACGCCGATCGTGCCTCGCGCATCAAGGTCGGCAGCGACTATTCGGTTCCCGGCTATCCGAACGTGTTCGTGGTTGGCGACATGGCGTCGCTGGAGATGGCGCCTGGACAGCTGGTGCCCGGCGTGGCGCCGGCGGCGATACAGGGCGGCGAGCACGCCGCCCGCATGATCCTCCGCGACCTCGTCGGAGATGAGCGACAGCCGTTCGTCTACATCGACAAGGGCACGATGGCGACGATCGGCAAGAGCCGCGCAGTGGGCCAGATCGGCCGCGTGAAGCTGACCGGCCGCATCGCCTGGTTCGCGTGGCTGCTCATCCACGTGTATCAGCTCATCGGATTCCGAAACCGCCTCGCGGTGCTCTTCAACTGGGCGTGGAACTACATGTTCTCCAAGCGCGGCGCGAGGCTGATCACTGAAAAAGAATGGAAGCTCAGGAACTGAAACGCTGATCTCGACGCAAAGACGCAGAGTGTCTGCTGAGTTATCGACTTCGCGCGTACGGCGCATCGTGAGAAGTCGACAGGTTACCCGCGCGAGCTCCTCAAAGAAATGCATTATTCTCGGCATCGTCATTTGAACAGCAATGGCGCAACTTCATGGAGATCATCGGCGCCAGACCATCCACGTGTGTGCACCACCTGTCTCGCGGAACGTATGCTTGATGTTGCCGGCGGTCAGCCACTCCGAGAAGCTCTTCGACGCGCCGAACAGAGAATCCTCCGTTCCACAGCCGATCCACAGCAGCTTCAGCTTGCTGTCTCACCTGTTCCGCATTGCCGGTGAGTTTTGCGTAGGTCTTCGGAAAGTTCGCCGCATTTCCTATAGCAGCGCTGAACCCGCCGACGTAGCTGAACAGGTCGATGTTGTTGAGGCCGATGTTCAGCGCCTGGCCGCCGCCCATCGAAAGACCCACAATGGCGCGATTGGTGCGACTGGAGAGCGTGCGATAGGAATCGTCGATGTACGGAATGACATCGTCGATGAGATCCTTGCTGAACTTCACGGTGTTGTCGGCTTGCAACCCACCCGGGGGTACGCCGTAGCCGAACGGCATGACGACGATGAACGGCTTGATGGTGCCAGCGGCGAGGAGGTTATCGAGAATCAGGTTCGCCCGGCCCAGTCGATACCACGCGTTCTCGTCGGCGTTGGCGCCGTGGAACAAATAGAGCACCGGGTATCGCACCGATTGGTTCCTGTCGTAACCCGGAGGCGTGTAGACCGTGAGCCGCCGCACGGTGCCGAGCGATTTCGACTGATACCAGTGCGTGCGGATCTCCCCGTGAGGTACCGGCTGCGCGTCGTAGAAGGCCGGCGACGGATGCCTGATTTCGAGCACGCTTGTAATCGTGCTGGGCGTCGACCCGGTCTTCAGCTGTGGATTGGAGGGATCGATCGTTCTCACGCCGTCGATCGTGAAGTTGTAGTGGTAAATCTCTGGCGTAATCGGGCCGACTGTCACGCTCCAGACGCCGTCCGCATCTCTCGCGAAGCTTCTTGGGCCGTCGAGAAACTCGCCCGTGAGGATCACCTCGTCAGCCTTCGGCGCATTCAGGCGAAATGTCACGCGGCCGTCAGGCAGAACGTCTGGCGAGACAAGTGGCTTCGCCTGCTGCGCGTGGACGAGCGCTGCCGACGCGAAGAAGAGAACGGCAATCGCGAGTTGTTTTGTCGTCATTTCGGCATACTTTACCGGTACGCCGTGACAGCCGTCTACTTCTCCTGCTCCAGATCGACGGCGATGTGGCGCCACTGTCCCTGGTTGAACCGCAGGACGCTGAGGACGCAGCGCGTCGCATGGCCGATCAGGATGGCAATCCAGATGTCGATCGGATCGAGCGTCGCGGTTCGCTGAATCACGAAGCAGATCCCCAGTGGAACGACAATCTGCGACACGACCGAGATATACAGCGGGCTCTTGGTATCGCCGGTGCCCTGTAGCCCGCCGGTATAGGTCAGCGCCACGGCGATGAGCAATCCCGAAAAGCTCAGCACGCGGAGCAACGGCACGCCGATCTCGACCACGGCAGGATCGGTCATGCCGAAGATCGCGAGTAATTGCCGTGGAAAGATGAGAAAAAAGAACCCAATCACTGCGGCTCCGGCAAATCCGAAGCGCGCAGCCACGTGCACGGCGGCGTCCGCGCGATCCGGACGCCCGGCTCCGAGATTCTGACCGGCGACCGCGGCAGCCGCGCCCATCAACCCTACCGATGTCCAGGTGATTAACGAGAACAGCTGCGTGTAGGAAATCGCGAACGCCGCCTGAGCCGCGGCGCTCTGCGGCAGCGATCCGATGAACGCGAGCATGAACACGCCGCCGACGTTCATCGCGATCCCCTGGATGCCGGTCGGGAGCCCGAAGCGAAACAGCGATCGAATGATGCGCCAGTCGGGGCCGAAGCCATGCCCGCGCGGGAACCTGACGACCCACGCGCCGCTCCACAGCTTCCACAGCGAATACACGGCGACAAGCCCCGACGCCATCGCCGTCCCCATCGCCGAGCCTTTTGTGCCGAACTGCGGGATCGGGCCAAGGCCGCGGATGAGGATGACGTTGAACGTGAGATTGAGCACCGTCATCGCGATGCCCAGTATCATCGGCGTTCGCGCATCGCCGGCCGATCGCAGCGCCGCGCCCAGCATGAAAAACATCATCATGCCGCCGATGAAGACGAACATGATGCGGAGGAACGGCAGCGCCTCGGCCTTGACGGCCGGCGCGGCGTTGACGAAGTCGAGCAGCCACGGCGAGGCAAAGTAGCCGAGCGGGGCCATCACGCCGAACGACAGGAACGTCGCCGTCAGAAACGCCTGGTACACCGTTCGATCGACCTTCTCGTGATCTCCTGCGCCGGCGAAGCGCGAGACGAGCACGCTCATGCCCGAGAACAGCGACGAGATGAAGACGATGACGACGAGGATGATCTGCCAGCTGACGCCGATGGCGGCGTTGCCCGTAAATCCCACAAGGTGCCCGACGAGCACGTGATCGACGATCCCCTGAAGGCCGCCCACGACGTTGGTGAGCATCGTCGGCCACGCGATCTTCCAGACCGCCGGCTGCAGCGGGCCTTCGACGATCGAACGGTCGTAGGGAGGTCGTTCGAGAACTGTGGCCATTGAGTCCGAAGTGTCAGGAGGAAATGCGCGGCGCCGCCCTCAGGCCGGCCCGCGCAGCAAAGTCTTCAATCCGTTCATGAGCATCTGGACCGACACCATACCAACAGCATACCCATCAGCCGTTCGACGGCGATCAGCCCGCGCTCGCGCAGCACGCGGTAGAAAAACGTCGAGCTCAACAGGATGGCGCCGCCCCGATGGCCCACGCAATCGTAACCGCAATCAGGAGCGACGTGGTTCGCCTGGGACGATCGTGGGATTAGGGATTAGGGATTCTCGACCGCCGGACCTCGGCGAATGGCGGCTAGCCGGACCGTGCTCTGTCAAGCAACAACGTTCTTTCCCGCGCGTTTTTTGTCAGCGCCGCCGCGCGCGCGAACTCGGCTCGGGCTTCGTCATGGCGGCCGATTTTCGACAACAGATCGCCGCGCACGCTCGGAAGAAGGTGGTAGTTCTTCAGGGACGGCTCCGCCAGCAGCGGATCGACGATCGCGAGCCCCGCTTCAGGACCGAGCGCCATCCCCACGGCAACCGCGCGGTTGAGCTCGACAATCGGCGAGGGCGTGATCTGCGCCAGGGCCGCATAGAGCGCGGCGATGCGCGGCCAGTCGGTCTCCCATGCCGCGCGCGCCCGCGCATGGCATGCGGCAATGGCGGCCTGCAGCGCATACGGCCCGCGCGCACCACCGAGCGTCTCGGCGCGGGCGAGGGCGGCAAGGCCGCGGCGGATCAGCAGTTGATCCCAGCGGGACCGATCCTGGTCGAGGAGCAGCACGGGCTCGCCCGAGCGCCCGACACGCGCGGCGGAGCGCGAGGCCTGAATTTCCATCAGCGCGACGAGGCCATGCACCTCGGCTTCCTGCGGTGCAAGCTCCGCGAGCACGCGGCCGAGCCGGAGCGCATCGTCGCAGAGTGCTGGGCGCAACCAGTCGTCCCCGGCTGTCGCCGAATACCCTTCATTGAAGATGAGATAGATGACCTCGAGCACGGACGACAACCGCGCGTCGCGATCGGCGCCGCGCGGCACTTCGAACGGGACACGCTCCTTCGTGAGCGTGCGCTTGGCGCGGACGATGCGCTGCGCGATGGTAGGCTCCGAGACGAGAAACGCACGCGCGATCTCGTCTGTGGTCAGGCCGCCAAGGAGCCGCAGCGTCAGCGCGGCGCGCGCGTCCGCTGCCAGCACCGGATGACACGACGTGAAGATCAGCCGCAGCAGGTCATCGCCGACGTCGTCGTCCATCGCGGCCTCGAGATCGCGCGCGAAGGCGTGCTGCCGCTCTTCGAGATCCTGACCGAGCTCGCCGTGCTTGCGATCGAGCATCTTGCTGCGGCGGAAATGATCGATGGCGCGATGCTTGGCGGCGGCCATCAGCCAGGCGCCGGCGTTGTTCGGAATGCCCGACGCCGGCCACTGTTCGAGCGCCGCCACGAGCGCGTCCTGCGCGAGGTCTTCGGCGAGCCCGACGTCGCGCACCATGCGCGCGAGGCTGGCGATGATCTTCGGCGACTCGATGCGCCAGACCGCGTCGATCGCCCGATGGGTGTCGGTAGCCGTCACGGCTACCGATCACACCACAGGAGACCCGGAAACTGAAATCTACTTCTGCTTCTCGAGCTGCCTGCCCACTTCCTTGTGGTGCTCGACGGCCGGGCTCGGAGCGAAGTCCTCGAGCTCGAAAAACGGGCGCAGCTCGACTTCCCCGTCTTCGAACGGCACGCGTTTCGCCCACTCGACGGCCTCTTCTTTCGATTTGACCTGGATGATCCAGAATCCGGCAACGAGCTCCTTCGTCTCGGCGAACGGACCATCGATGACCGTGCGCTTGCTGCCCGAATACTTGACGCGCGCCCCCTTGGAGCTCGGCTTTGAGGCCCGCCCCGTCGAGCATCACGCCCGCTTTCACGAGCTCTTCGTTGTACTTGGCCATGTCTGCGAGGACCTTCTCTTTGGGCATCTCGCCCGCTTCAGATTCCTTGCTGGCCTTCACAATCATCATGAATCGCATGTCCGTCGCTCCTTTATTGATAATGAACAGGTTATCTGTCCCTTTGTAAACACGTCGAATGGCAACCCGCCGGATCGACAACCTGCAGATCGGAGCATTGCCCTGCAATGATCATTCACCTCGTCGACGGCACGTACGAGCTCTTTCGCCATTTCTACGGTTTTCGCCGGAGCAAGCTGCCCGATCAAGCCGCTCGGGGCGGTGGCAGGAGTGCTCGGAACCATCATGCAGATGCTGGATGAAGGAGCGACGCACATCGGAGTGGCCACCGACCACATCGTCGAGTCATTCCGCAACGAACTTTGGCCCGGTTATAAGACAGGCGAGGGAATCGATCCGGCATTGTGGGCGCAGTTTCACCCCCTCGAAGAGTTTCTGTTGTCGATGGGGGTGGCGACCTGGCCGATGGTCGAGCTGGAAGCGGATGACGCGCTGGCGTCGGCCGCGCATCTTGCGTCGAAGGACGAGCGCGTCGAGAAGGTGTGCATCTGGACGCCCGACAAGGACCTCGCACAGTGCGTGGTCGCCAATCGTGTCGTGCAGGTGGATCGCCGCAGCGGCGAGATTCGCGACGAGGCGCGGATTCAGGCGAAGTTCGGGGTCGCTCCGGCATTCATCCCGGATTTTCTTGCCCTCGTCGGCGACTCCTCCGACGGCTACCCTGGACTGCCGGGCATCGGTCCCAAGACGGCGGCGCGCTTGATCGGCCAGCACGGCCATCTCGAGCAGTTTCCCGCGAGCGTCCTCGGAGAGAACCGGGAGCGCGCGCTGCTCTTCAAGACGCTCGCGACGCTCCGCACCGATGCGCCGTTGTTTGACGATGTGGAGCAGCTCAGATGGCGCGGTCCAGGGCCAACATTCGCTTCGGTGGCAGAGAAAATCGGCAACCCGCGTCTCGCCGAGAGAGCAACACGCTCGGCTTATACTCGATCGTTATGAAGCGGAAATACTGCCTCATTCTCGCTGGCGTGCTGCTCGCGGCGGTGACGCATGCACAACAGCCACCGAATGCCGCCGCAACCGCGCTGCACGCGCTTTTCGACCGCGAGTGGGAATGGGAGCTCGCGCAGGATCCGCTGTGGGCGTCCTATCTCGGCGACCGCCGCTGGAATGATCGTTGGGAGGACATCAGCCCGAGTGCACTGGCGGCCCGCCAGGCCCACCGCGAATCCGTGCTGAAGGAAATCATTGCCATCCCGCGCGATGCGCTGTCGCCCGCCGACCGGCTCAACTACGACATCTTCCGGCATCAGTACCAAATGGTCGTGGAGGGCTTTCAGCATCGGCAGCACCTGATTCGCACGTCGACGCTCAGCGGCGTGCAGGGCACGGAGTTCGTCGTCGATTCGCTGCGCTTCCAGACGGTGAAAGACTTCGACGACTGGCTGGCGCGGCTCGACGCATTCCCTGCCTACATGGACCAGAACATCGCGTTGATGCGTGAAGGCATGAAGACCAACATTCTTCTGCCGAAAATCATCGCGCAGCGCGTGCGTCCGCAAATCGCGGAGCTCGCCACGCAGCCGCCCGAACAGAGCGGCTACTTCCGCCCCTTCAAGAGCATCCCATCCTCGCTGCCCGCCGCGGATCGAGATCGCCTGACGAAATCGGCGGCCGAACGCGTCCGCACGCGCGTGCAGCCCGCGTTTGCCAAGCTGCTCGAGTTCATGGATCGCGAGTACCTCCCTGCGTCGTACGACGGCATCGGGTGGTGGCGGACGAGCAGCGGACTGGCCGGCTATCGCTACTTCGCGAAGTACTACACGACGACCGACATGGCGCCGCAGGACATCCACGCGCTCGGCTTGAAGGAGGTCGCGCGTATCCGCGGCGAGATGGAAGCGATCAAGAAGCAGGTCGGGTTCACGGGCACGCTCGAGCAGTTCTTCACGTACCTGCGAACCGATCCGAAGTTCTTCTACAAGACCGGCGAAGAGCTCCTCGACGGCTACCGGGTCGTCGCCAAGCGCATCGATCCGGAGCTGATCAAGATCAGCCGGAAGCTCCCGCGCACGCCCTACGGCGTCATCCAGATTCCGGATGCGCTCGCGCCGATGTCGCCGACCGCCTTCGCCAACGGCGGCGCGCCGGACGGCTCGCGGCCGGCGTATTTCTTCGCGAATCTCTATAAACCCGAGACGCGCCCGAAGTGGGAAATGATGGCGCTCACGCTGCACGAGGCGGTGCCTGGCCACTGCCTGCAGATCTCGGTTGCGCAGGAGCTCGGCGAGCTGCCTCAGTTCCGGCGCCACGCGTTTTTCACGGCATACGTCGAAGGATGGGGGCTCTATGCCGAATCGCTCGGCGAGGACATGGGCCTCTATAAGGACGACCCGTACTCGAAGTTCGGCCAGCTCACCTATGAAATGTGGCGCGCCGTCCGGCTCGTCGTCGATACGGGCATGCACGCGATGGAATGGGACCGCGAGCGCGCCATCAAGTACTTCATGGATAACGCCGCCAAGACGGAGAACGACGTCACCACCGAAATCGACCGCTACATCTCGGTGCCGGGACAGGCGCTGGCCTACAAGATCGGCGAGCTGAAGATCAAAGAGCTGCGCCGGCGATCGGAAAAGGCGCTCGGGGACAAGTTCGATCTGCGCGACTTCAACGACGTCGTGCTGCAATCGGGAGCGCTGCCGCTGAACATCCTCGAAGATCGGGTCAATGACTGGCTTAAAGCGAACAGTAAGGCGAAAACCGAGAACGAATAAGTACCGTATGCAGCGCAGCACTGACATTGACCGCGTGATCCTTTTCGTTTTCGTTTTTCGTTTTTCGTTACGGTACCACACGAAAGCCTGCCAGTGTCCTTTCTCCTCCTGCAGTTGATCTCGACGACGTAATCTCCCGGCGCCAGCGGCGCGAGGGTAATCTCTGCGCGACGCCATCGTGTTCCGTCCGCGTCTTCGCGAATCGTCGCGGTCAGAGGGACGTTCAGCGAATTGCCCGTGCGTCCCAGAAGCCGCGCCGCGACGTCGGTGCCGAGCGAGACAGGCGTCTCGACGATGAGCCGTTCTGTGCGGCGGAATCGAAGGTCGGCGGTCGGCATTTCACGTGGACCGACCCGCCTGAAGAAGAGCGTCCCCGTGCCGAGCGGATCCGCGTTGAGCGTGAAGATGACCGATTCGGTCGAGCCAAGAGCCGCCACGCCTTTTGCACGGATTATGACTTTGTAATCGTCGGGCTCGAGCGGCGAAGCCGGCGCAATGACGATTTGCGCCGCGAACGTCCCGGGCGCGAGAGTCGCGCTCCCCTTCGCGACCGGCTTGCCGGCGCTGTTCATCAAGGTCGCCTCGAGCTGTCCGCCTTTTCCCCAATCGTCTCCGTTCGCCGTGCTCCGCGACAACTCGGCAACGGCTCGCACGACGACCGCGCGATCGCGCGTCCACGCCGCGGAGGCCAGCACGCGCAGCGGCAGCTCGCGTGAGAAGCTCGCGAGCGACGACAGCGCCTGCGTCATCATCTTCGCGTCGGACGTGTCGGGCGGAGCCACCGAAGTCATCGGCTTGACGGCCTCGCCCGCTTTCGCTGCCAGATATCCGGCGCGCGCGCGCACCTGTACGCCGGGCCGCTTCACGCGCACAGTGATCTTGTGAAATTTCCCGTCGGCGTTCGCCGTGGAGTAGTAACCCAACAGATAGTAGTTGCTGAGATCGTCGACGATCCGGCGCAAGCCCGACTCGAACAGCGCGCTTTCGCTGATCCTGAGGCCGTCGGTGATCGACACCATCATCTCGAGCGCATGATTGTCCATGAGCGTATGGGTCCCCGAGAACAGCCGGTCCGGGTCGACGGGATAGAACGACACGTTTGCGCGGTTCGCGCCCTGCATCATCGTGATGAATCGATTGCTATGGCTGAGCTCGGAGAGCATCATGCGATCGTTCTCGCATTTCGGCAGGCCGAACTCGGAGACGCCGTCGTTGGAAATCATCGTTCCGGCGCCGGGATCGCGCGGTGCGATTTTTCCCGTGAGCGGATCGCGGCCAATCTTCGGTACGGGAACCTGCGTCTGTCCACCGGTTACGACACCGTCAGGCGTGTTGGGATCGATCAGCGGCTTTGGCCAGCTTGCGATCGGGCTCGTAGAGCGGCCAGCCGTCGGTCACGGTGATGACCGCCTTTCGCTCTTCGCGGAGACCCCGCAGATGCTGGATGAGCTCGTCGAGTGCGTTGAGCGTCAGCATCTCGCGGCGGCGGGCAATCATCTCGCGCGCCATCCACTGTCCATCGACGATGCTCGGCTTGTCGTAGCACGCTTCGTACTGGACCTCCAGCGGATCTCTGGTGCCGATCCACCCTTTCGTTCCCCACAGCCCTGACAGCATCTGCTCGATGCTGCCGGTTCGTCTCGTGAACGTGAGGCCGCTCGCCGACATATCGGGCGTCATCACCGCGATCAGGTCGTCTGCGCCAATCAGCTTGTTCAGCGCGTCGATCAAGGGCGCCCGTATCCTGACTGCCCCTTCTGACCGCGACGAATCGCGGATCGAGAAACAGGACGATGACGCGGGCGCGTGGATCCTGCGCAGCGCGCCGCATTTCGTTCATCGTCGACGGCTCGCGCGCCGTGGTCTGAGGCCGCGAGCTGCCCACCGTTACCTGCTCGAACTGGGCAATCTTCTGAAGGATGCCGTCTTCGAGAATCTCGACATCGGCCTGCTGAAGGTCGGTGACGGGCTTCCCACCCGACGTCGGGTACATGTCGACGCGGACGTAATTGACTTCCGTGGTGAAGGGCCTGGGCAGCAGGGTCCTGGGCAGGCGGAGCCTGGGCGGCTTATAACGAAAACCGAAGAACGAAAAAGGAAAAGAGGCCCGCTGTCACGCAGACCAGAGCACGCACGCGCGGCACGCGTACGTTTCGTGTCTTTCGCTTTTCGATTTTCGTTTCCTTACCATTGGGTACAGGAAAGTCTACACCCCGGATGTATTGGCCCGCATTTTTCTGAAGAGCTCGTACAACACCACGCCACCCGCCGTGGCGACATTCAGCGACCGCTTCGTCCCGACCATTGGGATGCGCACGCGCGTATCGCAGCGCTGCACGAGCTCGGCCGGGAGGCCCTCAACCTCGTGTCCAAAGACGACGAGCAATGGGAACCGGGGCTGCCAGTCGAACAGATCCACGGCGTCCTCGACCGTTTCGATTGCCGCGGTCTCCCACCCGGCGCTTCGCCGGTCGCCGATGATCGCGAGCGGGTCGGCGCGTGCCCACGGCACGGTCTGCTCCGCGCCGAGCGCGGTCTTCGCAATCTCCTTCGACGGCGGCGAACCCGTGAAGCCGGAAAGATGAAGGCGCGACAGCCCCACAGCGTCGGCGGTCCGAAAGAACGCGCCGACGTTGTAGAGGCTGCGCACGTTGTGCAGAAGCACTTCTACGATGGGCCCGGTCCTTCGTAGATCTGGCGGATCTCGCACTCGCCGTCGCCTGCGACCTCCAGAAACTCCATGGCCAGCTCGATGGCATGGGCCTTCGACTTCGCTTCGAGAATGGCGAAGCCGCCGACAACTTCCTTTGACTCGGTGAAAGGACCGTCGGTTATCTTCAGCGTCGAGCCGTCCTTCCGGACGCGGGCGCCGAGTGCTGTGGGCAGACACCCCTCCGTTGCGACCAGCTCGCCCGTCTTCATGAACTTTTCGATGAGGCGTCCCATGTCGGCCATGTGCTGCTCCGACGGCGGCGTCCCTGTCTCTCTGACTCGTGTAGATCGATAGAAATCTCATCCTGTCCTCTCCTTCGTGTCGGCTGTCTAATTTACCCTCTGCAAGCACGTCGAACGAAGGGAGGCAAAATCGACAGGGGGGCTACGGGCGACTATCGCCGCGGGGCCAGCACGACGACGCCGATTCTGAGGGTATTTCTGTCGCCGCTCGCCGCGGCAAATACCTGCTGCTGCACGGCGAAGCGGCTGCCCAACGACCTGATGCCGCCCACCTCGCGCCGGTCCTCTTCGAACAGCACGGGCTGGTTTCTGATCGTGCCGTTCAACAGCAGTTCCACTCCAAGCGGATCGTGCACCATCTCGACCAGATTGCCCTTGAGGTCCTGATACTCCCCCGTGCGGCCGCAGACGGGACAGATCTCCACGTCTGCGTGGTTCGGGTTCGTGTGCTCGACTTCGTAGTGCGCGCTCGCGGCGACGCGGTAGAAGCGGCGATCGCCGGTTGGCGTGCGGAGCGTGATCTGATCCAGCTGCTGTTTCTCGAGGGCAGAATGGTAGTAGCGCATGTGAAACGCGTGCGCGTGCTGCAGCGGCCGATGTGCGGCGCTCTCCCACGGCTGCAGGTGCTCCAGCCGCACCTCGAAGTCGCAGCCTTCCGGGTTTCCGAAGGGACCGTGATCCTCCAGCAAGCGCATCGGGCCGCGCAGTTGATCGGCCACCAGCCGCACCGCCGCGCCGTACGAATCGGCAAGCGCGGCGTCGAGGTAGAACCAGACGTTCGGATATCGCGGCATCGCGCGATCGAACACTGCCTTGGGTGGCAGCCGGTAATCGGCGAGTGAGGTGGCTTCGACGAGTTTCGGCGGCGGCGCATCCGCACGAACGAGCCCGCCCGTGCGTTCGACGGGCCACTCGGTCTTGGGCCTGAAGTTGTACGCAAGAAAGTGCCGGTTGATGACCGCGCTGTTCCAGCGCGACACGCTCATCAGGTTCCCGGCCTTGATCGCTGCTGCAAGATCGACCGGCCGCGAAAAATCGACAAAGCGTTCCCAGGTGCCGGTGAAGCGATCGGGCCATTGCAGACGTCGCGCGAGCGGGTGATCGATCAGCCTCCGCCCGTCAGTTTGCAGCTTCTGCCACGTGCCGCGGTTGTACTCGGCCAATGCGATCGGCTTGCCGACGGTGTAATACGCGCGCTCGAGATCGCCGGTATCGCCGACGATGGACATCGATTCCCATCCAAACGGGCATCGATCCGTGCTTGCCCCATTGAACGTTGACGCGCGGCCGCATCGCGTAGGCTCTGGCATCGCGCAGCGCGTCTTCGCCGGCCTCGAGAATCCGCCCGTGAAAATAGGTCCAGAATCGCTCGACGGATTGCCGATCCGGCGAGAACTGCACCCAGACCACTTCGTGATCGCACGGATCGTTGTCGTCCGGAAAATCGATGTCGTCTTCCCAGAACAGGTGATACGCGATGAGGCGCTCGGACGGATGTAGAACCGCGGCGGCGTCCTTGAGCGGAAAGATTTCGTCCGGCGTCGTGAACACGCGCGGCGCAAAGCGAAGGATGGTGCGCGCTCGTCGGCGCCGGGCGCCCTCGGCGGATCGAGCGCGAGCGCCTGCGGCGTACTCGCGCGCGGCCTCGTCGAGCCGCCGCTCGAGGTGGAAGTTCACGCCACGCTCGTGACGGCTCGAGGCGGTCTCCTGCGATCCTGGCGCGCCCGAGCTCGCGGCAGGCGCTTGCGCGAGCGACGGCGGCCCGCCGACGGTGGCGACTGCCGCAACTGCCGCCACGATCAGCGGAATTCCCCTGTCGGTACGCATCTCAGAAGTAGAACTTCAACCCGAACTGGACGATCCGGGCGTTTCCGGCCGTGAGGATCTGGCCGAAGCCCGAGGAATCGCGCGCGATGTTCGGCGGCCCGAAGTTCGCCCGGTTGAACGCGTTGAAGATCTCGGTGCGGAACTGGATCCGACGCTGGTCATCGACTCGAAAATCCTTCGCGAACGTGAAATCGAAATTCGCGAAGCCGGGACCGCGCATGATGCCGACGCCGGCATTTCCGAACGCCTGCGGCGACGGACTGAACGCCGGCGAGAACGCGTCGGTGTTGAACCACCGCTGAATCGTCCGCTCCGACTCGGGCAGCTCGGGATCGCCGACGAGATTCGGACGCGCCCGGCGCTCGCCGCCAAGGTTGAGCACCGACGCGCCACCGAGTGTCGCGGTCAACGCGAGCCCGCTTTGCAGCACGTGGATGCCGGTCACCTGCCAGCCGCCGAGTACGAAATCTGTCGCGGAATTCCATCCGCCGCCGAATCGTCGACCCTGGCCGAACGGCAGCTCCCACACGTAGCTCGCGACAAACCTGTGCCGCACGTCGAACTCGGCCGGGCCGCGCTCGGCCTTGAGATTGTAGGAGTCCTGCGGCTCGCGGAACGTTCCCGTATCGATGCCCGCTCCTCCGCCGCTCGTGGAGATGTGGTCGGGCGAATCGGTCAGCGCTTCTCCAAGGGTGTAGCTGATGAGGCCCGTCAATCCCTTGGACATCCGCTTCTCCAGGCTCACCTGGAACGAGTTGTAGTCCGCGCTCACGCGATTTTCCATCCACTGGATATCGCCGAATGCCGAATAGGGTCTGTCGCCTGCGGCCTGGGAGCCGTCCGCGTTCTGAATCACCGCACGCTGGTTGAGGTTGCGGAAGCCTGGAAGGTTCCTGCCCTTGTTGCCGACGTACGCAACGTCGAGCGCGAGGTCCGGCGCGAGCTGGTACTGCGTCCCGATGCTGAACTGATGGATGGTCGGTGTCACCTGGTTCGGATCCTGCCCGCGCCGCTGAACCGTCGGTGCAAGCGACGTCGGATCCAGCAGGCCGTTGGGATAGCCGGTGCGCGAGCTTGAACGGCGCAGCCGAGGCGACCGCGGCACTGCCGGTCACGCCCGTCGACAAGAGGTTGTCGACGAGGTACGGCGGGTTGAAGCCGAGCATGCCTTCGCGCCCTTGCCGCACGGTGTGGCTGTAGAAAATGCCGTAAGCCCCTCGAACGACCCAGCGGTCGGTCGCGGAATACGAGAAGCCGAGTCGCGGGGCGAAGTTGTTCCGATCCGGATGGATCAGCGCTCGCTCGAACAACCCGCCGTCCTCGCGAAAAGATCATCTGCCCCGTCGCGGGATCGAAGTTGGCCATCTGATTGTCGCGCTCGCGCGGCGGCGTCGCGAACTCGTAGCGCAGTCCGAGGTTGAGCGTCAGATTCTGCGTCGCGCGATAGTCGTCCTGGATGAAGTAGAACTGCATGTCCTGCCCTTGATCCATCACGGTGTAGCTCGTCAGCGCGAGCTGCGACGGCAGGCCCAGCAGGAAATCGCCCATAGCGCGGTTGGTAAAACGGTTTTCAAAGTTCATGCGGCCGATCGTCGCGTTGAGATCGTTGATCTGCGTCTGCACGTGCAGGAACTCGCCGCCGAACTTGAATAGATGCGATTGCCGGCTCAGCGTGAACGTCACGCGCGGATTCCACGAGCGCGGCGTCTGGAACTGCGGCGTCGACGTGTGGCGCCCGACCGCATCGAAGCCCTGGATGTTCATCTTCGGAAGGCCGCCGACAATCGCGGGATCGTTCGGCACGTTCGGAATGCCGAACTCCGCCGCGGAATCCTGGCCGGCATACGGTGGATTCGTGAAGTAGTTCCCGCGCGCAAACCCGAAACGGAAATCACCGACGAGCGCAGAGCTCGCGATCCACGTCAACCCGATCGCGAGCCCCTGCGATCGATTCAGATTGGATCCGAACGCGTCGTTGAACGACCCTTCGCCGAGGCCCGGCAGCGGAGCGGGGCGGAACGTATTGGTGTCGACGAAGCTGTAGCGTGCGAAGAAGCTCGTGCCCGGCGCGAATTGATGGTCGACGCGTACGTCGAACTGGTCCTGCCGGATTTCGGTGACAGGGGTCGATGCGTAAATCGTGGATCCGGGCACGTTCGGATCGGGAATCAGCTCGACGATCTTTGCGGCAACCGGATCCCAACGCTCTCGCGGAATCACCCATTGGCCTGCCGCGTTCCGGCTGAACTCCGGGCGGCCCGGCGTGAACGGATCGTTGACGGCCGTCGTGAACAGCCCGGCCTTCTCCGCCGCGGTCGGCACCTGCCGAGTGCGTGGAATCCCCTCCTCGTCGCGCAGCCCCTCGTAGTCGGCGAACCAGAACGTCCGATTGCGCACGATCGGTCCGCCGATCGCGCCGCCGAACTGATTGCGCTTGCGCTTCGGCTTGGGCGCTCCAAGCAGCTTCGAAAAATAGTTGTTGGAGTCGAGCGAATCGTCTCTGAGGAACTCGAACAGACTGCCGTGCATGCTGTTGGTGCCCGACTTGATGGTGGCGTTGACGACGGCGCCCGAGCTGCGGCCGTATTCCGCCGAATACGCATTCGTCTGGATCTTGAACTCCTGCAGCGCCTCTATCGACGGCTGGACGAGCTGCACGTTTTCGCCGCGGAACGAATTCGAGTACGAGATGTTGTCGACGCCGTCGAGCAGAAAGACGTTATTGAACGTGCGATTGCCGTTGACGTTCAGCACACCCTTGAAATTCACGCTCGCCAGCCTCGGTGTGCCGGGGAGCACCCCGGGGGACAGCAGTGCCAGCTGGTTGTAGTCGCGGCCGTTCAAGGGCAAGTCCAGAATCTTGCGTTCGTCGATCACCAGGCCCCGCGAGGATGTCTGCGTCTCCAGCATCGCCGTCGCGCCCGTCACCTCGACCGACTCCTGAATGCTTCCCGTTTGCAGCCCAGCGTCGAGTTGAAGCGTTTGCGCCACCTGCAGGATCACTCCCGTGCGGACGAACTTGCTGAAGCCGGGCGCTTCCACGATAACCACGTACTCGCCGGGACGAAGGCCCGGAACGTTGTAGAGCCCGCGCTCGTTCGTTTCGGTTGTCGTGGTGATGCCGGTCGCCGTATTGGTGACGGAGACGCTGGCTTTGGGAACGACGCCACGCGAGGCGTCCGTGACTTCACCGACGATCGTGGCGGCGTCCTGCTGGGCCAGGCCCGGCAACGGCGCGCACAACGTCACGACAAGGACAAACGTGAAGAGCGCACTCGTGGAAACACGCATCGCGACACCTCCAGGAGGGCAAGGGTAGCGACACAGTGTAAACGTGTTGTCAAAAACAGATGACCGCGATCTGACGATTTCTCACGAGTGATCGTTTTCGAACACCGCCACGACGGGCCCGTGGTCGCTGGAGCCGAACTCACGCTGCACGGCGCACGAGACAGCCGCGTCTGCGAGCGCCTTGCTCGCGAGCACCATATCGAGGCGCCAGCCGATGTTCCGCTGGCGCATGTTTCTCCACGGCGCCCACCACGTGAAGATCTCGGCGTTTTCCGGCTCCATCTTCCGATGGACGTCCACCAGACCATGGCCGATGACGCGCTCGAGCAACGCGCGCTCTTCGGGCCGCTGCCCGATCGCGTTTGGCTTCCGCTCCTTCGGATGGACGTCCATGTCCGTGCGCGCGACGTTGAAATCGCCGCACAGGATCAGCGGCCGTCCTGACGCCTCATGGTCTGCGGCGAACATCTCCAGCGCGTCCAGGAACCGCATCTTCGCTTCGAAGTCTTTGCCGCCGTTGGGCACGTAAATCGAGGCGATGGTAAATCCCGGAAGCTGGGCGGTCACGATCCGGTGCTCGTAGTCGAATTGCGGATGTTGAAAAGCCGGTGCATCAGGAAACGCGTCTTTCCGCACGTGCAGCCCCACGCCCGAATACCCTTTTCCCCCGTGCCAATAGCACCAGTAACCCTCGATCTGGCAGAGCCACACCGGCAGCTGCTCGAGCGAGGCTTTCAGCTCCTGCAGGCACAGCACGTCGGGTTGCTCGCGCTCGATGAACTCGTGCAGCTGTGCGTCGCGCGCGCGTATGCCGTTCACGTTCCACGTGGCGATCTTCATCCCTATTACTTTACTGATTCATGGCAGGCGATGTGCCGATATCACGCCGAGGAGGCGCGTGATGCGATGATGTCGCCGACATTCCACCGCGTCTATCCAGCGGCCAAGGACGATTCGCTCAGGATGATCTCGCGCTCACCGCCGACGGACCAGGGTTGCTTCCGCGACGCACGCTCGACGATGCAGGAAACCGCTCGACCGGCTCGCGGCGATCTGCGATGCGAGCCCTTCGCCCAGCTCGCAGCCGTCCCCGGAGCGATGCGGTTTCCGGGCAGCGGAACATCGCATCGCTCGCGATGGTTCGCTCGAACAACGCTCTTCGCCGTGCATGGATGTGCCCGCTGGCGCTACGCGGCGATGGCGACCGGGAGTGCCGGTGCCGCGAACAGTCGGCGGCGCGAAGCGACAGTCGTCAAAACGCGATCGCCCTCGCGAGGACCGGCCTGGTCCGAGCGCTGGCAGTGCCACAGATGTCGTCGACGCGTTGCCGCGCCGAGCTTCTTGCTGCGTAACCGGTGCTCACGGTCAGCCACGTCCGCGTGTGCAACGTGGCCGCTGCGATGAGTCGCCGGGACGTGCTTCTGTAGCCTGACTCGCGGTGCCTACCGGGTGTGCGTGCGGATGTAGTTGACCGCGAAGGGCTGGAACCGCTCGTTCAGCCCCAGCGCGATCGCCTCGTCGAGCGCGCGCTGCTCGTCCCAGCCGTCGGCTTTCCAGCGCTTGATCATCCAGAGCGCGGCGGCGCGGCCGCCGGCCGCGCAATGGATATAGGCGGGCTGATTTTCAGGAGCCGTCACCGCCGCGATGAAATTGTCGATGAGCATCGGGTCGGGCGACTGCGGATCGAACGGCAGATGCACGTACCTCAGTCCCGCCGACCTGCGCGGCAGCGCCTTCCGCCTCGACATCCGCGCCCGCCTCGCTCGCGCGCCGCACGTTGATGATCGACGCGGAAACCCATCTTCTTCAGCTCGGGAACAGCGTCGGCGCTCGTCGCGCCGCCGCACGCGATCGTCGTATCGAGACGCGCGAACGTCGAAATGCCGGCCACCGTCTCTTTGGTCACGCCCTGCGCCGCGACGGCCACGATCGTGAGGGCGCACGCGGCGATTGCCGGAAGAATTCGCGACTGCATAGGCGGCGATTATACGTCGATGACAGTCTTGATGACGCCGGGATTCGCGGCCATCTCTGCAAACCGCTGCGGAGTGTCGGCGAGGGCGAAGCGGTGCGTGATCCACGGCGTCGTGTCAATGCGACCCGACTCGATCAGGGCGATGATTGCGCGAAAGTTTTCAGGCAGCGCGTTGCGGCTGGCGAGCACGGTGAGCTCGCGCCGGTGGAAATTCGGATCGTTGAAGCTGATGTCGCCGTCAAACAGGCCGACGAACACGATTCGGCCGCCCTGCGCGGGCAGATCGAACGCGCCGGCCATGGACGCGTCGTTGCCAGTCGCGTCCATCACGACCGTGGGCAAATCGCCATCGCCGATGCGGCGAAGCTGCTCGACAGCTCCGGGCCCCCGACCGACGGTGTGCGTCACGTCGAGTGCGCGCGCGCAGAAATCGAGGCGGGATTCACGAACGTCCATCACCGCCAGCCTGGCGCCACGCACCTGCACGAACTGCATGACGCTCAGCCCGATCGGTCCAGCGCCGACGACGAGAACGAAGTCGTCGTGGCGTGATCTCGGCGCGTTCGACGGCGTGCGCGCCGATCGCGAGCGTCTCAATCAACGCGAGCTGATCGTACGTAAGCGCACCCGAGCGGTGGAGCTTGCGCGCCGGCACGACAATCTCTGGGCGCATGCCGCCATCGACGTGCACGCCAAGCACTTTCAGCTCGGCGCAACAATTGGATCGGCCGGCGCGACAGGCGATGCAGCGTCCGCAGTTGAGATACGGTTCGACCGAGCAGCGGTCGCCCGGATGGAGGCCGTGCGGCTCGCTGCCGGGCTCGATCACCTCGACGCCAAGCTCGTGACCGAGGATGCGCGGGTAGTTGAAGAACGGCTGCCTCCCGGCGAAGGCATGAAGGTCGGTGCCGCACACGCCAATGCGATGCACGCGCACGAGCGCCTCGCCCGGCGCTTGAACCGGCGGCGCGCATTCGGTCGCGATGAAGCGGCCTGGCGCTTCAAGAGCAATCTGGATCATACGTACATCGGACGGCCGTCTTTCAACGCAATCCAGCCGCGC
This sequence comes from uncultured Acidimicrobiales bacterium, assembly GCA_963747215.1. Taxonomy (GTDB): domain Bacteria; phylum Actinomycetota; class Acidimicrobiia; order Acidimicrobiales; family DATKAS01; genus DATKAS01. The sequence continues at coordinate 345,049 of CAVVET010000031.1, read as the reverse complement.
GCGATCCGGTAGATGAACCAGCATCCCACCAGCGCGATCGGCAGCCACGCGATGAGGATGCCGATACCGAGGGTCAGGACGATGAACGCGACGCACATCGAGATCCAGAGCAGCCCGAACCAGAACGTGCGGATCTGCCACCGGAAATGCGAGTCGACCCACGTACCGCGGGCCTCTCCCCGTTTGATGTAGTTCAGAATGACGGCGATGATCGAGGGCCACCCGGTGAGAAACGCGCCGACGACGGTCGCGGCGCCAAGGATACCGGTCAGCAGGCTGAACGCGTGAAGCGCGTAGATGATCTGCGTCCAGGACACGATAGAGCTCGACGGTTGCGTCTGCATAGCGGTCGACATCTGTAATCCTCCGGCACCCACACAATACACGAGTACCGCTGACCGACGAGCCGCTTTCACCTACCGCCCGGCGACGCAGGATTGCTTCCGCGAACCAGCTCGACGACGCGGAGGGTCCGCGTCGCACTTCGCGCCGACGCCGTCCTCTCAGACTGGGGACGCACGCTTACTTCCGCGGACCAGCTCGACAACGCGGGAAACGCATCTCTCGGCGACGTGTCGCCGACGGTCGAGGAGTCATGGCTGCGCAGTGGCCACGCGGATCGCACGCCTTCCGATGCGTTTCCGGGACGGAGTACGTCGCGTTGCTCGCGATGGTCCGCTTCGCAACCCTGCGTCGCCGTGCGGCGGGCCGTGTCTCGGCGCCGAGTGCGGCGTGGGCGACCGTGAGAGCCGGTGAAGCAAACAATCGAAGGCGGCGCGAGAGCGACAGTGGACAAAACACGGAGCCGACCACTTCCGCGAGGACCAAGCCTGGTCCGAGCGCCATGGCAGTGAGCAACAGATGTCGCGACGCGTTTTGCCGCGCCGAGCTTCGTGTTTGCGGAACCGGCTGCTCACGGTCGGCCACGCCTGTCTGTGCACCTAGCGCGAGGTTTGCCGACCTGAAGGTCGGCACTACGCCTCGCGAGCAGTCGATGTGACGTCGACGACCGGGAGCGACGGCTCAGCAAGCAATCGAAGGCGGCGCGAGGGCGATGCACTTTACGCGAACGGACGGTTGGTGCAAGCTGGCCTCATGTTCGTGATCGAGTTGATCTACAAGGCCGACCTCGGCGCCATCGACGCGCACATGGCGGCGCACATGAAGTTCCTGAAGAAGTACTACGCGTCAGGACACTTCCTGGTGTCTGGCCGGAAAGTCCCTCGAGATGGCGGGATCATCCTGGCGGTTGGCAAGAGCCGGACCGAGATCGAAGCGATCGCCCGCGAAGACCCGTTCTACGTCCATGGTCTCGCCGATATTCGCGTCATCGAGTTCCGCGCGAGTCAGCGCGCCGATGACATCCAGGCCCGGATCGACGCCCACTGAGGACACGCGCCCACGAGAAATAACGACCAGGGCCGGCGCAGGCATCTTCTTCAAGTGCGATCGCGGCCGACCTGAAGGTCGGCACTACGTATCATTCCGAAAATGATAGGCTCTGCCGCGATGAACGCGTACATCGCCGAGGCGGTCGGAACCATGATTCTCATCCTGATGGGAGACGGGGTCGTCGCGAACGTGCTGCTCGCGCGTTCGAAGGGGCAGAACTCCGGGTGGATCGTGATTGCGCTCGGATGGGGCGTGGCTGTGACGATTGCCGTGTACTCCGTCGGCCGCATCAGCGGAGCACACCTCAACCCGGCGGTCACGATCGCACTCGCCACCATCGGCGCCTTTCCGTGGGACCGAGTCGCGGGTTACGTCGCGGCGCAGATGTTTGGAGGTTTTCTCGGCGCTGTGCTCGTGTGGCTCACGTACCTGCCACATTGGCGCCTCACTGAAGATGCGGGAGCGAAGCTCGCGGTGTTCTGCAATGCGCCGGCTGTACGCAGCCCTGGCGCGAACATCATGACCGAAGTCATCGGCACCGCGATGTTGACGTTCGGCGTCCTCGCCATCGGCGCGAACGCCGGAGGCTGGGTGCAAGCAGGAGACGTCGATCTCTCGCAGGTATTCAGCCGCGCGCTGCAACCGCTGCTCGTTGGCGTTCTCGTGCTCGGGATTGGCTTGTCGCTCGGCGGCCCCACGGGCTATGCGATCAACCCCGCGCGCGATCTCGCGCCGCGCCTGGCGCACGCCATCCTGCCCATTGCCGGCAAGGGACCCTCGGATTGGTCGTACAGCTGGATTCCGGTGGCCGCGCCGATCGCGGGCGGGATCCTCGGCGCCGCGCTTTATTCCTTCGTCGGCTTCTAGGGAGGCACATGCCGCGGTACGTAGGAGCGTTGGACCAGGGCACGACCAGCACGCGGTTCATGGTGTTCGACGCGGCTGGCGCGGAGGTCGCGCGGCGCCAGATCGAACACACGCAGATCATGCCGAAGCCCGGATGGGTGGAGCACGACCCGGTCGAAATCGCCGCGCGCACAAACGAAGTCATTACCGGCGCACTGAGAGTGGCGAACCTCGACGGACAGGATCTCGCGGCCATCGGCGTGACCAATCAGCGCGAGACCACCGTCGTGTGGAATCCGAAAACCGGTCGCCCTTGGTACAACGCCATCGTCTGGCAGGACACGCGCACCGATCGCATCGTCAACGCTCTCGAATCGAAGCGCCAGCTGATCTGCGAACGCACGGGCCTGCCGCCCGCCACCTACTTCTCGGCCACGAAGCTGCAGTGGATTCTCGAGAACGTCGACGGCGTCAGGGCCGCGGCCGAACGCGGCGACGCGGTATTCGGCACGATCGACACGTGGGCGATCTGGAACCTGACGGGCGGCGCGGACGGCGGAATTCATGTGACCGACGTCACCAACGCGAGCCGCACGCTGCTCATGGATCTCCGCACGCTCGATTGGGACGACGAGCTGCTCGCGCTGTTCGGGATCCCGCGACGTATGCTGCCGGCTATTGCTCCCTCGTCCGCACGGCACGGGTACGGCGTGACGCGTCGCAACGGGCCCGTAGGCGCGGAAGTGCCGGTGTGTGGCGACCTTGGAGATCAGCAGGCCGCGACAGTGGGACAGGTATGTTTTTCGGAGGGCGAAGCCAAGAACACCTACGGCACCGGCAACTTCATGCTTCTCAACACCGGGAAGACGCCGATGCCGTCGAAGACCGGCCTCCTCACGACTGTCTGCTACAAGCTCGGTGACGCCGCGCCCGTGTACGCGCTCGAAGGATCCGTCGCGGTCACCGGTTCCGCGGTGCAATGGCTTCGAGACCAGCTCGGCATCATCGGGACGGCTGCAGAAGTCGAGGCATTGGCGAACACGGTGCCGGACAACGGCGGTGCGTACTTCGTTCCGGCGTTTTCGGGCCTGTTCGCGCCGTACTGGCGCTCCGATGCCCGCGGCGCGATCGTCGGCCTCTCGCGGTTCAACACGAAGGGACATCTGGCGCGGGCCACGCTCGAGGCCATCTGCTTTCAGACACGCGCCGTGCTCGACGCGATGACGATCGACTCGGGCGTAAAGTTGGCCGCGCTGAAAGTGGACGGCGGCGCAACCGTGAACGACACGCTGATGCAGCTGCAGGCCGACGTGCTGGGTGTGCCGGTCGTCCGGCCGATCGTGGCGGAGACGACCGCGCTGGGCGCGGCGTATGCCGCAGGTCTTGCGGTCGGCTTCTGGAAAGATCTCGAGACGTTGCGGGACAACTGGCGCGCCGACAAACGATGGGAACCGGCATGGACCACGGATCGCCGCGAAGAATCGTACCGCGGCTGGCAGAAGGCGATCGAACGCACGCTGAACTGGGTAGACTGAGACGGGGAGACTTCGCATGAAACGCAGCCTGAGTATGGTCGTGTGGGCGGTGGGCCTGGCAGTCACGGTTGGGGCTCAGACCCCTGGACGTCTGCCGTGGCTCGCGACGGACGAAGGGAAACCGATCGACACACGCCCGACCGAGAAAAAGGACAACACGCCCGCGTTCCCTGAGCAGACGCGCGCGCCGTTTCATGCGACCGCGCCGTTCAAGGTGACGACCCTCATCAACAACCTCGAGGTGTCGTGGAGCCTGGCGTTCCTGCCGAGCGGAAGCATCATCTTCACCGAGCGCCTCCCTGGCCGCATGCGGATCCTCCACACCGACGGCACCGTATCGGCGCCATTGGCCGGCGTGTCGGCCGTCCTATCGCCCGGCGCGAAAGACATCGGCCTGCTCGATGTCGTGCTCGATCCCGACTTCGCGAACAACAGGCGGGTGTTCTTCAGCTTCTTCAACTACATCGACAACACGAACACGAACACGTGCATCGCTCGCGCGCGTCTCGACGAAAAAGGGCTGGCGCTGACCGACGTCACCGTCATTTTCCGCGGGCTGCCGGTCATGCCGTCGAAGCGTCTCGGCGCAAAGACGGGCGGCCGCATCGTGATCGCCAAAGACGGCAATCTGCTGATGACCCTTGGAGATCGATCGGATTCGCCGCCATGGGACGTCGCGCAGAAGCTCGACAACCACCTTGGCAAGATCATCCGCATCACACCGGACGGCGCGCCGCCCGCGGACAATCCGTTCATCGGCAAGGCGGGTGTGCTGCCGGAAATCTGGGCCTATGGCGTGCGCAGCCCGGAAGGCCTCGCCTTCGATCCCCGAACGGGCCGGCTGTGGCAAAACGATCACGGGCCTCGCGGCGGCGACGAGCTGAACATCGTGGAGAAAGGCAAGAACTACGGCTGGCCCCTGGTCGTGCACGGCATCGACTATCCCGGCGCCACGATCGGCGTGATGCACATGGAAGGCATGGAGGATCCCGATCTATTACTGGGATCCGGTCATCGCGCCGTCAGGCCTCGCGTTTCTACACCGGCAATCTGTTTCCGCAATGGAAGAACAGCCTCTTCGTCGGCGGATTGCGCGGCGCGATGCTCGACCGGCTCGAGATCAAGAACGACAAAGTCATTGCCGAAGAGCCGCTGCTGACCGATCTCGGCACGCGGATTCGGGATGTTCGGGTCGGTCCCGACGGCGCCGTCTACGTGTTCACCGACAGCGGCACGCCGTCGATGAGCCCGAGCACTCCGCCGACCAGCAGGCTCCTGAAGCTGACGCCGAAGTAGTAGAGCGTCCAGCGATGGCCGTCGTGCCGAGTCGGACGCAGAGACGCACATTACATCGCGCTGAAGTAGGCAACGAAGAGCGCGGCCGCCGCATACATCATCGGCTGCACGTCGCGCGGACGTCCCCGCAGCAGCTTGATCCCCACGAAGGCAATGAACCCATAGCCGATGCCGTGAGAGATGGAAAACGTAAGCGGCGTCATCAGGAGGATCAGGAACGCGGGAATCGCGGTGTCCAATGCGGCGAAGTCCATCCGGACGATCTGCTGGCACATGAGGAACCCGACGATGATCAACGCGGGCGCCGTCGCGGCGGCAGGGACGACGGCGATCAGCGGCGCCGCGAAGATGCACGCGGCAAAGAGGACGGCAACGACGACGTTGTGCAGACCCGTGCGTGCGCCCTCGGCAACGCCTGCCGCGGATTCGATATATGACGTCACAGAGCTCACACCAAAGGCGCCGCCGATGACGGCGCTCAGCGAGTCGATGGCCAGAATCGAGCGGAGCCGCGGCACGCGCCCCTCGCGATCGTACAAGTCGCCTGTTTCCGCAATCGCGGTGACGGTGCCGAGCGTGTCAAAGAAATCCACCATGACGATCGAAAGCAGCAGCGGCACGAATCGAACGTCGAGCGCGCTTCTCACGTCGGCCTGGAAGACCGTATCGAACCGCGGCATCCGCAGCCATGCCCCGGCGGGCCACTGCGATACGCCGAGGAGCAGACCTGCGGCAGTCGCGGTCATGATGCCGATGACGATTGCGCCCGGCACCTTTCGCGACAGCAGAAACGCAATGATCAGCAGACCCGCGAGCGCGATGAGCGGCGCGGGGGCATGCAGCGACCCATGGGTGACCGGCGGAACGATCGCGAGCGGATCCCTGCCGAGCGCCGCCGCCGAGCTGGGCGGAATGACGACCAGCCTCGCGTTCACCGCTCCGATGAGCGCGATGAAGAGCCCGATCCCCACGCTGATCGCGCGGCGCAGGTCGAGCGGAATCGCCCTCATCACCGCCTCGCGCACGCCGACGAGCACGAGCGCGAGCACGACGAGGCCGTTCAGCACGACAAGTCCCATCGCCGACTGCCACGAGCCTGTCTGCCCTACGACCTGAAAGGCGACAACCGCGTTCAGTCCCATGCCGGGCGCCAGCGCGAGCGGGAAATTCGCGCCGAGCCCCATCAAGAGGGTGCAGATTGCCGCCGCAGCCGCGGTTCCCGCAGCAGCCGCCTCGAACGGAATTCCCGCGGATGCAAGGATCGACGGATTGGCGAACAGGATGTACGCCATCGTCAGGAACGTGGCGATGCCGCCACGTATTTCGCGCGCCGCCGTCGTGCCACGCGCCTGGAGATCGAAGTGAATTCCAGCGAGCCGCATCAGCAGTGCGGATGCGTTACCTCGGAGCCCAGAACGGCTCGCCGGCCTTGACGAGTTGCACCGGCACTTCCGGGACGAACCCGTGGATCCATTGCGCCATCTCCAGCATGCCGGCCTCCTCGGAGATCGCGTGCCCCAGCATGATCCAACCCTTGTTGATGCCTAGCGTGATCGCGTCGAGCACGTACTCCGGGCTGTCCAGCGTGCCATCGGTTTCCTGCTGTTCGCCGCTGATGACGACATCGATTTCCGGATTGTGGACCGGCGGCGTCGCGTAGCCAACGCCGAGCTGGATCCGGCTGACCTTTGCGTCGGGATTACCGACAACTCTCAAGGCCCGCGCGCCGGTATGCCGTCGCACCTCAGCGGCCAACGCGCCGAGTGTCGTTTCGGGAACGACGAACCTGTGCGAGTTGGGGGCCGTTTCGTACTTCGCGTCGAGACCGACGTCGCGCGCGGAGCCGACGTAGGTGAAGTCGGGCCGTTGCGCGTGCATGTGATCGTGGATGCGGAACACGACCATGTTGTTCTTCCGCATGAAATCGACCTTCGTCGTGTAAAGCGGATCGCCGCTGACGATCGTCACGTCGTCGCGATCGCTCCAGTACGTGTCCTCGTGCGGGATGATCATGTTGCAGCCAGCCGCGCTGGCCCGCCGGAGAACTTCGAAGGAGCAGAAGACAGTCGTCGCGATGCCCGTGACTGTCGTGTCTGGGCCGCCGAACTTGAACGTGTCCCGGTACGTGCTGTCGCGCCAGGGCACGCCAAGATTCTTTTTGATGCGTTCGACGACTTCCCCGGCGGTCATCAGGCTGGTCTCCAATACGGATCGCCGGCAGAAATATGGCGGATTGGGACTTCGGGAACGAACGTCTTCAGCCAGTCGGCGCAGATCGCCATCCCAGGCTCCTCGGACACGACGCGCCCGACGAGAATCAGTCCTTTCTTCTCACCGGCGAACACCTTGTCCCTCACGTACTCGACCGTCTCCCACTCGCGCACTTCTCCGGCGACGATGACGTCGACATTCGGCAGCATCTTGAGCGCGGCCTGAATAGGCAGTCGTACCGGGCAAGAGGCCGATCCTCGTCACCGTGGTTCGAGGATCGCCGATGACGCGGATACCTCCGCGCGACCGCAGCGCATCCTTCACATTGCCCACCAGCGCATCGAGAGCGATCGCCGGAATATCGAACCGCTGAGAATCGTCCGCCGATTGATATTTCGACCAACGGAGCGCCGCCGCGAGACCCTGCGCCAGCGGATCTGGACGGCGTTGGCGCCAATGGTCGCTCAGGCGAAAAACGACGAGTCTGTTCCTGGTGATGAACTCGTTCTTGGCGGTAAAGACCGGATCGGGCGCGGGTGCCTGGTTCGCCTCTCCACGTCCCGCGGGCGGCGTCGGCACGTCGGCCCTCGCGTAGAACGTCGGCTGTGCGGTGAGGACGATGTTCGCGCCGGCCTTCACGGCTTGCTGCAGCACGGTCATCGTCGCCATGGATGTGGTGACGATTCCCTTGGCGACAGTCGATACGTCGCCGGCCTTCAGCGTGTCGAGCGAGTCGGCTTTCCAATCGACGCCGATGTTCTTCTTGATCCGCTCGATCACCTCTCCTGCTGTGACGGCGGGCGCACCGGACACGTTCGTCGCGGGTACGAACGGCGCGGCGGCAGCTGCGGCAGCGAGGGCGGCGAATTCGCGCCTGGACAGGTCAGCCATGTGATGGACGAATCATAAGCCGGTACCAATACCAGATAACATGGATTCGATGTCAAGGCGATGGGCGATACTCGCCGTGATCCTGGTCGGCTGCGCCGGATCCTGCAACACCGCGATTGTCGTCGAGCCGAGAGACGCTCCTCATCCGCGGACGCGAGCAGTCACTGTACCTTTACGGTCCATCCCGAGGGGATCCAGTCATCCTCTCGAGTGGAGACGGTGGCTGGATTCATCTTGGGCCCCACGTCGCCGAGTTCCTTGCAGCACATGGGTTCTTCGTGGTCGGATTCGATGTAAAGGCCTACCTGTCCAGCTTCACCTCGCGAGATGCGACGCTGCGCACCGAGGAAGAACCCGGCGACTACCGCGTCCTGGCAAGCTTCGCGGCGAAGGCAACCGGCAAGAAGCCCATCCTTATCGGCGTTTCCGAAGGTGCGGGTCTTTCGGTACTTGCCGCAACGGACCCTGAAACGAAGGCCGCCATCACAGGCGTCATCGGCCTCGGACTTCCGAATCTCAACGAGCTCGCCTGGCGGTGGAAGGACACGGTGATCTACCTGACTCACAGGGCACCCGATGAGCCAGGGTTCCGCGTAGCGGCCATTGTCGATCGCGTCGCGCCGATTCCGCTGGCGGCCATTCACTCGACCCACGACGAATTCGTACCGGTCGCCGAAATCGCGCGCCTACTCGACCGCGCGGGCGACCCGAAGCGGCTCTGGATCGTCAACGCCTCGGACCATCGATTCAGCGACAACCTGGAAGAGTTCGACCGGCAACTCCTGGAGGCGATTGCGTGGGTGAACGAACACCGCCCGCGTTGAGCGCGCTGCAGGAACGCTTGCGCGCGGCGCTTCCCGCGCTGATCGGACTGGTGCTGTTCCTGGCAGCGCTCGAAGTCCTGCGGACGGAGTTGCGGACCATCACGTGGCACGGTCTCCTCACCAACCTTTCGAGTATTCCCGCACGGCCGCATTGTCCTCGCCCTCCTGCTCACGGCGGCAAACTACGCTGTCCTGACCGGCTACGACTTCCTGGCATTCATGTATATCGGCCGCCACCGCCGTGGCGGCGCGTCGCCATGACGTCCTTCCTGGCCTATGCCATCTCGAACAATGTCGGTTTCGCGATGTTGTCCGGGGCTGCGGTGCGATATCGGCTCTACACGCGCTGGGGCATCACTGCAGAGGAACTCTCGCGGATTGTGTTCTCGTACGTCGTCACCTTCTGGCTCGGCTTGCTCCTGATTGGAGGACTCAGTCTCGCGATCGGCCCGTTGCCGCGCGAGCTCGGCGTGATCGCTTCGGCGGTCCTGGCGCCAGTCGGGTGGCTGCTGATGTTTGCGAGCGTGGGCTATGTCGCCGCGGCAGGTCTGCGCCTTGGCCCGATCCGATTTCGACGCGTGGAGCTGCCGCTTCCACCGCCGCGTCTTGCGATCGCGCAGCTCGGCATTTCCGTTTTGGAGTGGACGCTCGCCGGAGCGGTCCTGTACGTGCTCCTGCCGCCCGGCAGCGTCCCGTTTCTCACGCTTCTGGGAGCGTTCATCGCGTGCGCAGCTGCTCGGGCTCGCCAGCCACGTTCCGGGCGGCGTGGGTGTATTCGAGGGGCTGATGGTGCTCCTCTTGAAGCCGTACATTCCGTCAACGACGCTGCTGCCGGCGCTGATTGCGTATCGTGCGGTGTACTACCTGCTTCCGCTTTCAGTTGCGGCTCTCGTGCTCGTCGCAGACGAGCTCCACCAGCGACGATCGCAAGCAGCTCGTCTGACTGCCACCCTGGGCTGGTTGACCGAGCAACTGACGCCCCGTGTGCTCGCCATCTTCACGTTCTTGTCGGGTGTCGTCATGCTGGCGTCGGGCGCTACTCCCGCCGCGGCGGGCCGCCTCGGCCTGTTGGATCGCGTACTTCCGCTCGGCCTCATCGAGCTGTCGCATTTCGCCGGCAGCATCGTTGGCGCCGGCCTTCTGCTTCTCTCTCAGGGCCTTGCACGGCGACTCGATGCGGCGTACGTCCTGACGGTCGTGGCGATGGCTATCGGCATCGTCGGTGTCGCTGATGAAAGGCGCTGACTACGAAGAGGCGACCATCCTCGCCGTCGTCCTGCTCGTCCTCTGGCGAGCGCGACCGGCGTTCGATCGTCGCGCGGCGCTCTTCGACACGCGCCTTTCACCGCGCTGGATCGCGGCGCTCGTCGCGGCGCTCGTCGCCTCGACGTGGCTCGGCCTCTTCGCCTTCAAGCACGTGGAGTATTCGAACGAGCTCTGGTGGCAGTTCGAGTTGCACGCCGAGGCATCGCGCATGCTGCGAGCCACGGTTGGCGCGGGAGTGACGCTCTTGCTGTTCGCAGTCGCGCGGTTGATTGGCTATGCGCCGCACGAGGCGCCGAAGCCCACCGACGCAGACATGGACGCTGCCGCAGCGGTCATCGCCACACAAACCGCGACCTTCCCGTCCCTCGTGTTCCTGCGCGACAAAGCCATTCTCTTCAACGAGGACAAGTCCGGGTTCGTCATGTACGGCGTCCAGGGACGTACGTGGGCTGCGCTCGGGGATCCGGTTGGTCCGCCCGAACAGATGGGTGCGCTCATCCGCCTGTTCCTGGAGAAATGCGACGACTACGGCGGCGTTCCGGTGTTTTACGAGATTTCGCGCGAGCACCTGGATCGGTACGCAGATGTGGGGCTGACATTTGTCAAACTTGGCGAGGAGGCGCGGGTCGATCTGACCACGTTCACCCTGGAAGGGAGTCATGGGAAGAAGTATCGTTCCGCGCTCCATCGTCTCGAGCGAGAGCAGGCAACGTTCCGGATCGTGCCGGCCGGGCAGAGTGCAGGTGTGATGGACCAACTGCGCGCAGTCTCCGACGACTGGCTCGCGCGGCGTTCGGGCGGTGAGAAGGGGTTCTCGCTCGGTTTCTTCGAGCCCGAGTACATCGCGCGATTCCCGATTGCGGTCATCGAGCAGGGTGGCCGAATCGTGGCCTTCGCCAATCTGTGGCCCGGTGCACAACGCTTCGAGCTGTCGACGGATATGATGCGGTACGACGATCGCGCGCCCAAAGACGTCATGGATGCGCTCTTCGTCCACGTGATGTTGTGGGGAAAGGAGTCGGGTTACCGATGGTTCGCGATGGGCATGGCCCCGCTCTCAGGCTTCGAGACTTCGTCCGGTGGCGCCCTTGTGGAACCGCCTTGCCTCGTTTCTCTACGAGCACGGGGAGAACGTCTACAACTTTCAGGGCCTCAGAGCTTTCAAGCAGAAATTCGATCCGGTCTGGCAGCCACACTATCTCGCATATCCGGGTGGCCTTCGACTGGCGCGCGTGCTCGCGGATGTCGCGGCGCTGATCGCGGGCGGGTACCGGAGAATTTTTCTCAAGTGAACACACAGAGGCTCCGTGCGCATCCTGGTGATTGAAGACGACCAGAAGGTCGCCAATTTCGTGCAGGCCGGCCTCGAGCAGGAGGGGTATGCCGTCGATGTGCTGCATGACGGCGGATCCGCGGGCGAACAGGCCCGCTCGGTCGATTACGACGCGGTGGTCCTGGACCTGATGCTGCCGGGTCGCTCAGGGTTTCAAGTGCTCCGCGACATCAGGGCGCGAAAGCCGTCGCTTCCAGTGCTGATTCTGACGGCGAAGGATGGCGTCGACGATCGGGTCGCCGGGCTCGACAGCGGCGCCGACGACTACATGGTGAAGCCCTTCGCGCTGGCCGAGCTCTCCGCGCGCCTCCGCGCCGTGCTCCGCCGCGGGACCCCTCGCGAAAACGTGCTTCGCGTCGCAGACCTCGAGCTCGACACGCTCACACGAGCTGTGCGGCGCGGCGGACGTCGAATCGACCTCAAGCCGAAAGAGTATTCGCTGCTCGAGTACCTGATGCGGAACAGCGGGCGCCCGATCACGAAGTCGCTCATCATCGAACACGTGTGGGACATCCACTTCGACAGCGTCAGCAACGTGGTCGAAGTGCATATCAATTCGCTGAGGAACAAGGTCGATCGAGGCTTCGACGCGGCGTTGATTCACACCGTTCGAGGCGTCGGATACATGCTGACGGATGCCCCGCGGTGACGCTGACGCTGCGCTCGCGGCTGACACTCATCTACACAGCCGTCTTCGGCGTGCTGCTGGTCGCGACAAGCGTGGCGTTTTACCGTGTGCTCGCCTATCAGCTCGATGCCGACGTCACGGCAAATCTGTCCGAGCTCACCACCGGGCTCCACGGCTATCTGCGATTCGGAGACCCGATCCCGACGGTGGTCTTCGACCCGACGGATCCCGCGGAGGCCGCGTTCGTTGAAGAGGCCACACGGTATTACCAGGTGTTCGACACGGGCTCGGGTCAACTTCTTGTTCAGTCCGATGGGATGAGACCGCTCGGGCTCGAGTTCAGTCCGCCCGAGGTGAGTCAGTTTCGCGATCAGCAGCAGCATCTTCGACGTAAACACCGACTACGGAAGGCTTCGCCTTTCGAACAGCGTGGCTGACGCCAGGCAACGGCCACAGCTACCTGCTGCAGGTGGGCGTGTCCCTCTTGCCGATGGATCGCGCGCTGGAGCGTTTTCTCTTTCTGCTCCTCACCGGCGTGCCGGCAGGGCTCATCGTCACGTTCCTGATTGGGCGCTGGATGGCGCGATTCGCGCTGACGCCGCTCTCGCGGCTCGCCGAGTCGACGCGGACCATCAACATCGCGGATCTCGGCCGCCGATTGCCGGTTCGTGGCGCAAGGGACGAGCTGGACAACGTGGCCACCGCCTTCAACGACACTCTCGAACGCCTCGAGCACGCCATCGGAGAGATGCGCCAGTTCAGCACTGCGCTTGCGCATGAGCTCCGGACGCCGCTGGCGGCGCTCCGCGGCGACATCGAAATGACGATGCTGCAGCGGACCGACGAGGCACTCGTGCAGCGCTTTGCCAGCCAACTCGAGGAGATCGACAGGCTCAAGCGCCTGATCGATCAGATCCTGGTGGTCGCGCAGGCAGAAGCCGGACAGATCCCGCTCGCGATCGATGCCGTCGATCTCGGAGCGCTCGCGGCGACGCTCGTCGACCAGATCGAGCCGGTGGCCCAGTCGAAAGGGATCGCCATGCGATGCGATCACGCAGACGGCGTGGTCGTGCAAGGCGACGCCGAATGGCTCAAGCGGCTCGTGCTGAATCTCCTCGACAACGCGATCAAATTCACGCCGCACGGCGGACGTGTCGTCGTGGACGTGTCGCGCATGGGTGCCGTCGCTCGACTCGCCGTTCGCGATACGGGCGTCGGCATCGATCCTGACGCGCAGCCCCACATCTTTGAACGCTTCTTTCGAGCAGACCCGGCCAGGTCGCGCGGCGTCGAAGGCGTCGGTCTTGGCCTCAGCCTGGCGAAGTGGATCGTTGACCGGCATCACGGCCGGATCGAGGTCGATAGCCAGCCCGGGCAGGGCTCGACCTTCACGATTAGCCTTCCGATCGCTCTCCGCTCCGCACATTAACGGAACTTAATCCCGGGTTCATGGTGGCCTCACCTCCACTTCGTCAAATACCTATAGATGACGAGCGCAATGGAGCGCGAGAGGAGGTCAGCATGTGGTCGATGACAAAGAAGGCAGTGCTGTTTGCTGCCGGGCTTGTGATGTTGGCGGGCGGCACAGCGAGCGCGGCGCCTGTCGACGTCAAGGTGCCGTTCCCGTTCATCGTGCAGGGGAAGACCATGCCAGCGGGGATGTACCGCGTGGAGAGCGACTCGGATGATCCGTCGGTGTGGTTGATTGAGGGCGAAAAAGGAACTCACGCCGGCACGTTCGTGCTGACGCGAGTGGCGTCAGGACACGACCCTGCCGGGGACGAGCCGGCGCTGACGTTCGACAAGAACGAGAACCAGTACCAGTTGGTTGGCATCTGGGAGTCGAAGGCACAGGGACAAGAGGTTACAGGTACGAAACACGCATCGACGCACGCGGCTCCGACGCACGCCACCAAAGGGGTCGTCAAGTCCGTCGATGCGAACACGCTCGTCATCAGCCACAAGGGCAAGACGGGTGCGGATATGACATTCGCGCTGAATCCCGCCACACACCTTCAGGGAACGGTCGCCGTGGGCGCGTCAGTCGACGTCCGCTATCGCGAGGACGGTAAGACTTACGTGGCGACCGCCGTCACCGCTCAGCCATCGAAGCCACAGGCAACTCACACTGCGGCACCCAAGCCGTAAGTGTGTCGAAGGCAAACCGAAGACGCTCCCCCTGTGTCTTCGGTTTGCCGGATTTTTCGCTCTTGGCGCGTAGGGAGGCAACACATATGGCCGACGAAACCGACGTCCTATCTTTGGTGGCACGCATCGAATGTGAGTACCGCGAAATGCCCGGACTCCAACTGACCGAACGACAGATGCAGCGGATGTGGTGCCTCGACGGAGCCACGTGCCAGGTGGTGATCACCGTGCTGGTCACGCACGGAATCGTCGTGAAGACGCATCGCGATGCGTACGCGCGAGCTGACCGAAGGGACAGCCCGGCGGCCGCATGACGCCTTCGTCATTCGCGCTTATCGCCGGCGCTGGCCCCAGAAAATGAACGTGCCGCGGTTTGTGGACGTCACGATGTCGACGATGACCGTCGTTGTTGAGATCGGCGGCGGTGATGTGGGAACCGACGCCCGACTTGTTGTGGATCAACTCGGGAACGAACTCCGCTCCGCCAGGAGCGCGTGAATTGCGGACCGTGCGGAACACGTAGAGCACCGCCTCGCCATATGGATCCGGATCGACCCAGCTCTCCTGGTGCGAGAACAGCCTCTTCCCTGTCACGAAATCAGGAATGCGATCGCCATCGATGTCGGCCATCGTCGCGCCATGCATCTCCGTGATGGTGACGCCGCCGGTGTTCTTGGTCGAGAAGTCGTCCATGATCATGTGCCGCTCGAACGTGATGTTTCCTGACGCGTCGCGCTTCTGCTCGAACCAGGCGAGCCCGAATCCATGGGCGTTCAGTCCGGCGACGACGTCGTTCAGACGGTCGCCGTTCACGTCGAACACCACCATCTCGGATCCGCCGGCCCCTTCGGAGCGTCCCCATCGGCCGAAAGCGTACGGGTGATACGCCCACAGGCCTGAACGCGGGCCTGCGGCGGGCTGCTCCCACCATCCGGCGGCCTGAAGGACGTCAATCCGTCCGTCGCCATTGACATCGCCGGCACCGAGGCCATGGCCGTGCGCCGGGCCAGGCTCCGAAATCGTATGCGTCGGCCACGGCGCAGTCGGATTCGCCGGGTCGGGCCATCCGAACGCCACGGTGCCGCCGACGCCGCCCGTGCCGAAGACGATCTCCGGTTTGCCGTCGCCGTCGATGTCGCGCATCAGTGCGACCTCGCTGGTGATCTGCGGCAGCACCGGATATTTCGCCCAGCGGTGATTCTCGCCCTTCGGGTTCACATAGAGGTGCATCGGGCGCGACTCGCCCGCGAGCACGTCGGTCCAGCCGTCGCCGGTAAAGTCGTACGCGTAATCGATCATCGTGCGAGCGAAGCTGGTGCTCGGCGCCTGGGCGGGCGAAATGTCGATCTCTCCGCGCGTCGTGTAGGTGGGACCCAGATAGTAGTACGGTCCCGCCACGACATCGAGCACGCCGTCCTTGTTGAAGTCCCCTGCCGCTGCGCCCCACGACTGATAGAACTCGTCGATCCGCTGCATCCGGAACCGCGATGACACCTGCTCCGGTGGGTTCCGGCGAAAGTGAAGATCCTTGAACGACACGTCCGTGAAGCGAACCTCGCCGCCGCCGGCGTACAGCGCGATCGGACCGTAGTCGTCGCGCTCGTCCGTCGCGCCCGGTATGAAGTCGTACGACCGATTCAGAATCGGGCGGACGACGTTCGCGTCCATCGTAATGCTGAGGAGGTTCCACTCATCGGGCCGGATCCCCGCCGGCGGGGGCATCAGCTCGGGCAACGGCGTGGGCAGTGTCACGGGTCCGCCGCCGCGGCCCGCGCCGACCATCGAAAAACCGCCGCGCCCTGGAGCGGGGTTTGGGTCAGGTGGTGGTGCCACGCGCAGAAACGGCGCGGCCGGACGCAACGGGTCGCGCCTGGTGATGCGGCCTTCCGCATCCAGCGTCACGCGATAGGTTTTGAGATCGCCATCCGCGAGCGAGACGTACACACCTGTCATGCCCGCTTCGGTCTTCTGCAGCCTGAACAGCACGCCTGCCTGGCACGGCCCAGAGCAGCGGAAGCGGGTGAAGAAGTTGACGTCCTGGTACGACTTGCCGAGCACGAGCCAGCCGCCCTGGCTTGCCTTCGGCCGCCCGACGATCTCGCCGGATTGCGCCTGCCAGTCCACCGCTCCGAGAGTCGTCCATCCATTCAGGCTCGAGCCGCTGAAGGTGGTGTCGGGTGTGAACTCGTTGGCCGGCCCTTGAGCCGTCAATAACGCCGCGATGGCGACCACCGCGCATGACACTGCTCCGAACGACACCCCGCTGCGAGACATCAACTGCTCCTTTCAGACATGAGCGCTGTTTTCGCTGGCCTGAAGGCCAGCACTACGTGCCGTAGCCGATCTTTTCGCATTGCGTACGTAGTGCCGACCTTCAGGTCGGCTTTCTGGATGGGGCATCGTAGCGCACGGCGCGGTGAAATGCAGAGAAGCAGCTTCAGCTCGGAGCCGGCGGCGGCTGGGGCCCTCAGGACACCTTCAACATCATTGAGGGTGCGCCCGACGGCATGACATTCAGCACGTAGCCGAATTGCTGCGGGTCGAAGTCGGCCACCAAGTCGGTGACTGACTTCGTTTCGTTCGTCACGTGGATGGTGATCTGCCGGCCCTGATCATGTGCCGTTTGAACAAGCCACATGAGCGTAGAAAGGTCGGGATTCCCGTCCTTGCCATTGGCCGACGCGATGTAGTGATCGGCGGTTACGTTCTTGAAGAACGTCTTCGTGACGTTGCGGTCGCTGCCGTGATGCGGCAGCTTGAACACGTCCACGTGCAGCTTGCCCTGCGCGTTCAGCAGGCCAGCTTGATTGAGGCCTTGCAGCAGATGATCGCCGCGTCCATCGCCGGTGAACAGAGCCGTCTTACCGGAGTCATCTCTAATGTGAAGCATGATGCTGCTCAGGTTCGGCTTGCTCTGGTCCGCCATCGCGGCGACAAAGGGATCGCCGGCCCCTATCGCTGACTCGTTGGCGTCAAGCCAATCGGTCCATTCCTGTTTCAAATTGATCAGGTTTACGCTCGTCGGGCCGACGACAGTCGCTTGAAGGTTGTCCCACTGCAGGGCGGCGGGTGACGAGTCGAGTGCGATCAACCCGTTCTGAAATCCGTCGTTGATCTTCATTCCAAGCGCAAGGGCGTCGAGGCGTAGCTTGCGCCCCTCTCCGATCGTGGCGACCTCGTCGGCTGTGGCGGCCATCACGCCGGCTGCGCCGGCGATGCCCGCCACCATCGCTTTTACCCGCGCTTCTATGTTGTTGCCGCTACCGATCGTGTCGCTGAACGAGTTGTGCCACAACCCGCCTACCGTGATCGGCGCCGCCTGTTGGCGCAACTCCGAAAACAGGTCGATGAGGCCGATGACGTGATCCGAATCCACGTGACTCAGGATGGCGAGCTCGATCGTCCCGCCGGCCTGGCCGATCTTCTGCAACTCGCCTCTCAGAGATGTCTGGTATGTCCCTGGAGGTCCACCGTCGATCAGCACGAATTTCCTGCTCGCAGCAGTGCCAAACTCGAGAATCAGGCAATCGCCAAACGCTGCTTGCATCGTATGTATGTTGAACATGAAGTGATGGACCCTTTCGCGTTGCCCTGGTTCCCTTTAGGGGACCGGCACCAGCCCCGACGTCAACGCCCCGGTCACCACCAGAGCGAAGTCCTGATTCGCGCTCAAGAGGTTGGAAATCGTAACCTGAATACGATAGTTGCCGGCCGCCGGGTTGTCGATCCGAACCACCTCGACGTTATTTTCCTGATCGAGCGGCCCGAGTGCCATCGGGAGGTTCTGGTTCCCGGTGATCTTTCCAGCGCCGCCTGGCAGCTCGACAATGAGGTTCAAATTGTTCTGCAGCGCGCGACCGGGCGCGTCGGTCCACACCAGACAAATGCTCAGCGGCATGCCTGCCGCCACAGATATCTGATAGCGGCGGAACTGTCCTGTTTGCACGAACTGGCCGTTCGGTGTCGTCCAGTCATCGGCGAATTCCAGTCGCAGCTGCGGATGAATGGGGTTCGGCACCGCAAACGGCATGTGAATCGCGCCGAAGCCTTGATGCATGTTCGGCCGCACGTCGAAATCAGCGATCGCATCTGCGCCACTGAGCCGCCCGGCGCTATTGATCAGAGTGGCCTTCAAGAGTGCCGCACTGGGCTGATGATTTCGGGTGGAAACGTAATACTCGCGCACGAGGGCCGCACACCCGGCGACGAGCGGCGCCGCCATGCTTGTGCCACCCATAAACGCGTAATGAGGCGACGGCCCTGGCCCCCAGAATTGTTGAAGGGGCGCATGAGACGATTTCGACGACAGGATATCGGTACCGGGCGCCACGACGTCGGGCTTGACTCGCCGATCGGTGCACGGACCGCGGCTGCTGAACGCCGCCAACGCATCAGGGTTGCCGGAGATCCGCTCGCCTGCAATCGGAGGACTCGGGAAATCATTCGGCCACGCGTCACCATACGTCAGCGTCGAATACCCGCCGCTCGTGCGGTTGCTGCGCGAAGCGCCGACGGTCAACGCATTCTTGCTCGTCGCCGGTGCGCCGATCGACAGCCATTCAACGAAGCCTGGCTGCGCGTGCTGGCGATTCGCGGCCTGTCCCTCGTTTCCCGCCGAAATCACGATGAGCATATCGCGCCGCTGCGCCACGAATTCATCAACTTCGAGCGAGTTCATCGTGTACTCGGCGTCGACGACAGCGCCCCAACTGTTGTTGTGGATGCGCGCGTTATTTTGATAGGCGTCCTCGAAGAGATCTGCGAGATCCAGCGGCAATCCTCCCAGTCGTCCATTCGCGTCGAGCAGCGATTGAAAATAGAGCTGCGCCCCTGGGGCTGCACCTCGAAACTGCCCATTTGACGCCGCGCCGTCGCCCAGGACAGAACCGGCGACATGCGTCCCGTGACCGTGCGGATCTGATGTGTCCCCGGGTCGACCAAGCCCCACTCTTCCGACAATGCGCCCCTGAAAATCCTGGTGCTGATGATCGATCCCGGTATCCGCGACCGCCACGACCTGGCCGGCGCCCGTCAATGTCATCCCGAGTGCAGGATTGCCGCCTTGCACAGGATCGATTCCCAGTAACACGCGTGCGACGTCGTTGTGCAGCTCTGGCTCGATGTAGGGCTCGACTTTTCTCACTTGAGGGATTGCGCGCACGGCTGCGAGGGACGCGCCAAGATTCGCGTCCTCCATCACGTGGAAGCGGATTTTCCTTCCCTTCGCGCCGGCAATCAACAGGCCCTGAGTCTTGATCCTCTGAACGGCAACGGCGAGATCGGCCGGGTCGTGAAGCTGGACGTCAAACGTGAGGATGCGATGACTTCCGGTTTGGGGCGCAGGGTCCGATCGCGCGGGTGCCAAGCGTGGCTGTCGCCAATTCGGTTTCAATCGCGCCGTACAACGTGAGGCTGAGAACAAATGGCAGCGCTCTCACTTGTGGAATCTGTGCGCGGTTCGAGCTTGACGATGTACGTTCCGACGGCGACTCGCTCCTCCGGTTTGACATTGATCGCCTCTAACCGTCGGCGATACCCCGGGACGAGAGGACCGTCTACTCTGAGAAGGTAGAAATTAGGGCCGTTGGGATCGACGACGGCAGCCGGGGGGAGTGGCGGGATTGCGCGAGCAGCGGCACGGGTACTGCGAAACTCGGCGGAGCGTGCCATTTCAGCGGTCGGTGTTTCCTGAGACGCCGGCGACGGAACCTCCTGCCAGATCACGCCCTTCGCCTGGATCTGTCCGATGTCGCTTTCCTCGATATCGCCAAGCAGAAAGCTGTCCGTTGCCTCGACGTTGCTCATGTGTTTCGAGGCTTCGGCCAATTCCGCTTCGTGCATGAAATAGGCGATGATCCGTTTCTTGCCCATGACACCTCCTGACGCATTTCTCAAGCCTTAGCGGTAAGCGCGCGGATCTCGGCGCGCGCGACGTCGCCGGCGTTGCCCGAGAGCTCGAGTCGATACGGTTTGCCGTACGTCGTTCCGTCCGGTTTGATGATGCGGCAGGCGACTTCGGCCGAGCTCGCGAGCTCGAATGCGACCTCGATTCGCAAGTCGTAGATCTTCGACGCGCGCAACTTCTGTCGCTTGCCCAGGATCACCGCGTCGTGAGACCACGTTCTGTCGGCGCCCGCACCAGTGAGCAGCGCGGTCGCCACTACGTGCTCGCCGTCGATCTTGAGCTCGAGCCACGAACCGTGCGGGATTCCTGTCCACTTTCTCGTTGACGTCGACGTGAGCGGAGCACCCGTCGTTGCAGGCGCTGGCTTCTCGTGCGGCATCGGCAGCAGCTTGCCGCGCTCGTACGAGCTCAGCGGGGGGAGTACGTGCTCGTGCCACCCGGCGTCCAGCTCGAGTTTGCCCTTCACGGCGTCCGCGATCAACTCGATGAGGCGCTCGCGCAACAGGTCTACGTGCTGGGCGAGACGAGCCGCGGTGACGGTGGCGAGCTCGTCGGACCATACGTATTCCGAATCCTGGAGAAACGACGCGAGCGTTTCGGGATCGTGCTTCGTGCCGCTCGGATAAGCCGGACTGCCTCGGTAGTACAGGCACAGAAACGCCAACGCCTTGGCGTGCAGTGGGCCGGCTTGCGGCCGCAGCGGTGTCTGCAGCTCGGCGAGCGACAGCAGGATCTTCAGGAGCGCATCAGCGCCGTGCGCTTCCGAGTCGGCGAAGCTGCGCGCCGTCACCTTGATCGGAACGATCGGCTGCGCGAGCAGCTTTGTCAGAATGGACCAGGTCGCCCGCAACAGCGTGCTCGGCGGCACGCCGAGCGCCTCGACCGCGTTCTTGACGCTCGAGTCGCCTTTCAGCTCCTGCTCCGACAGCGTCTTCGCCATGGTCTTGGACGCCTGCATGAGCTCGCGCACAGCGGGCGCCGCTTGCGGATAGACGAAGAATGCCACGCGACGCTCGAGGTCGGTGTAGCGTCGCGAAACCAGCCAATAGCCGATCTCGGGTGTGTCGCTGAGCAGCTTGCTGAGGTGGGGAAAAATGAAGCTCGCTGTGATCGCGGATAGCGGCTCCCCGACCATCTTCAATAAGGCGTTCGCCAGTCCGCTCGACTTCTCTGCTCGGCCGGTCGAAGCGCCCTCGGCGGTTTGCTTTGCGACCTTCATGAGGTCAGCCGTCTGGTCCGCGACATCGGCCCTTTTCGGAGGTTCGCCCTGCCACGCGAACCACGGCCCGCGCGGCCTCTTGAGGTCCCCGACGCGGTCTGACAACGAGCGGGGGGGAATGAGACTCTGTCTGTGCTCGCACGCTCGCATCAGATGAGTCCAGCTCTCCGCGAGCATCGGCGGAGTCTCGAGCCCCTTTGGGTCGGCAAGCGCCGTCTTGATTGTGGCGTTCTCCAGCACTGATTTATCACGCTCCGCCAATGCCCACCCTATGGCGAGGACATCCGGCAGAGGACCGACGAGATTGAGGAGCCGGAGGACGACCTCTCGCAGCGCGCCGGGATCGATCGTCTGGCGCCGCAGCTGCAGGAGCGCGGCGAGGATGCCAAGCATCGGGTTCTCGAACTTTGCCCACAGCATTTCGGTGCGCATCGTGCCCGGAACGTTGCCGTTCGACTCGAGCGCACTCAACGCCACTTCGGTCCACCGAAGATCCTCGCGCTCGAAGTCGAAGCCGTGGGCGGACTTTGCCATCAGCTGGGAGACGTTTGACAGGTCGGTGCGCCTCTCATTGCTCTCGCCGCCGTCAGCACGCGAGAGCAGGAAGACCTGCGTCTGCCAACCGGCGCAGGTGTAGATCGGCTGTTCCGTGACTCGGCCCGTCCTCGGCTCGGAGCGCAGCAGGTACGGCCCCGGATTGAGGTCGAGGTGTGCGCCCGCCCAGCCCTCGGTGGCGCTGCGCTGATCGGTGTTTGCGATGTCGTACAGCAGGTTGCCGTCGACGTCGCGCAGGCTCAGCCCGCGCGCTGGGTCGCCTGTTCGAAGAGGATCGAGGTCGCGCGCGAAAACGAGCAGTCGGCTACCGCCAGCCTGGCCCGCAGGTGGAGCCAGGGGAGCCTTCAGACTGAGATTTCTTGCCGGAATCCGGTGGGTCTCGCGTGTCGACGACGTCTTGCGCACGGGCGCCGGCGTCGCGAAGCGCGGAGCCTCCTCTTCGGACAGCGAGACGGTCACTGGCGTCTTGTCGAGCACGACTGTCTTGCGCAACGAGTCGTTGCCGCGAGTGAACGTCACGCAGTAGACGCCCGGCGGGAGCGTGAGCGTCAACTCGCCGAGGTTCTGTTCGGTCTCTACGCGATGCAGCTCGCCGTCATATACGTCAATACGCGTGCTCTCGTCGGGCGCGCGCGCAACGAGCTGGACCTGAGGCCCCGCGACGGCTTTAGAGCTCGATAGGGGCATTCGGGGCCTCATCGTCGATGGTTTCACCGGCCTCGCGGTACGTGGACCCGTCCGGGTTGAGCAGCCGGAACAAGTACCCTTTCCCAGTCGGCACGTCCACGCGTCGATGCGTGTCGTCTATCGCAACGGGCACGACGTCGACCGGCTGCAGTCCCTTCCCGTACAGTACGACGAGCTTCTTGGCCGGGTCTGACACGTGCACCGTCACGGCCACGCGCCGCGGCGGAAAGCCCTGAGCGAACACGAAGTCGTCATCGATGCCCCTGAGATCGGGGTCCTGGTCCGAGTCCGACCCGCGCAGCTTCGGTATCTCGCGTCGGAGGTACCGTTTGAGACTCACACCCGTGATCCGGCCGTCTCCGTCGACGGCTCCCTGCTCGAGGCCGGCGAGCAACGCATGCGTGAACACGCCACGCACCTTGCCGCCGAAATCGCGCTCCCGCGATTTGCTGGCGAACCCGGTGGCGAACACGTAGCACTGCTTCACCTTGTTGGCCAGGTGCTTTGCGGTCCTCTTTTTGGAGAACGGAAAGTAGGGGTCCGGCAAGTCCGAGTCCTCGTCGCGGCAGCAGTCCATGCAGAGCACGATTTGCTCGAACAGCGCGCGCCCGCGGAACAAATTCGCGTAGAGCCGACCGGGGAAATACTTCGTCACGTTGCTCGTGTCCGCCGCGAGCAGTCCCGCCTCGTCGAGATCCGGGCCTACGCCGTGACCGGCGAGGAAGATGTACAAACGGCGCCCAATCGGTTCCTCGGAGTTCTGCGACAGGTTATAGATCTTCTCGACCTCGGCCACGATGTCGTGAAGTCTCGGCATCGTGCCCTTCTTGTCGGAGGTCATCACCTTGATGTGCTTTTTCGGCACTCCCGCTTTGTCTATCAGCCAGCGTTTGAAATCCCTTGCGTCGGCGACGGCGCCGTTGAGAGCCTTGAGCGACTCGGCAGAACCGTAGTTGTTGATTCCGACGATGAGCGCGTGGTCCTTCTTGCCGTCGTCGGCCATATGTCAATAGCCGTCCACGAGGATGTGCGCGAGGCTCTGTCGTGTCGTGGGATCGTCGTCGAACCCGCCGTGATTCACGGCGCCGCTCTCGAACCCCGGCGCGCCGTTCGCGATCGACCAGACGCAGCGATCCTTCAGATACGCCACGACCTGCTTGACGTTCTTCTGCGCGTACAGGTCCTTTCGTGTCGTGGTAGCGCTGCATGCCAAGTATCGGAATGTCCACCTCGTCTTCGCAGAGTCCCGAGACAAGATACAGCAGCGAGCCGCGGTAGAGGACAGGCACTTCCCAGTAGCTCCGCTCGTTCTGGTCGGTGAGCGCGAACATTCGGACGTTTGCGACGCGCTTCTCGAACACGGGCAGGCGCTTTGCCATGAAGTCGAACGTGCAGGCCGGTGCCAGGAACACGACGTCGAACTTCATCCCGGGCTGCAGCTCGAGCTCTTCGGCCTTGTCGAGCAAGTGGCCGATGTAGACGGCGCCCGTGCTGTGACCCACGAGCGTGACCCTGCGGCCCGGCTTCCACCACTTCTCGAGCCCCCTCAGGAACGCAGTGCCGCCGAAGAGCTTCGCGTCCGCTCCAAAGGCGTCGGCCGTGTCCTTCTTCATGGTCTTCCAGACCACGAACGCCGGCGCATCGAAGTACAGCGTGCGCAGGATCTCTTCTACCGTCGTCGTGTAGAGCCCGTGGTCGCGCGCGCGCGCGAAGCGCCTGAGCACGGCGGTCAGGATCTTTCCCGCGTAGCGGATCACCGTGATGATGGTCGCAGCGTCCCGCGATCCTGGAGGTGACTCCTCGGCTGCGATTTCCTTCAACACGGGGGCCGCGATGCGCGTCTTACGCGGCTTGACGCGTTTGCCGCGCGCGCCCGCTTCCGGCGGCCGCAGATTGGCCGCGATCGCGAGCGATTCCTGCTTGAGCACCGGATCGGCGCCGAGCTCCGCATCGACCTGGGCCTGCTGGGCTTTTGTGAGCTCGGTGGCGGGCGGTTTCTTCGGCTCCCGGGCCGTCGCATACGCCTCGATCCCCTCGAGGTCTTTCGGTATCGCGATCAGCGGATCGAGCTCGAGTCTGCCGCCGCGCGCGTCGGCGCTCTCGTTCAACTTACCGAGCGCGAGCTGCACGACGCGCAGCACAAGCCGCTTGAAGATGCGCTCGGCCGCGATCTCCTTGAGGTTCGCGGTCAGCGTCGTCCACAGATCCGAGTTCCAGATGAAGAAGATTGGATACGACTTCGTGGGCGAGTAGACGCCGAGCAGCTGTTCCGCCTTCGCGGTCGCCGAGGCTCGCGACACGAGGCCGCCGTGAAAATGCACGACGAGCCGGTCGAAGCCGGCGACGCGTTCAAACAGTTTAGAGAGATCGGCGGAGCTCGTTTTCTTGAATTTCCCGGCAACCAGGTCGAGGTAGTTCTCTTTGTCGATCATGTTGACTGCTGTACCCAGGCCGTTGGGGGGTAGCATAACGCCGTTCGCAGCCCGAGAGGACATCTGAACTGAAGATCGTGCAAGCAGCTCGGGGTCACTCCAGTGGGATTCGCGCCGAGAACGAGCTTCCTACCAGCGTAGCGGTTCGGGAAAGAACTCCTCCGCGAGCGTCTGGTAATACGGCATCAGCTCGGTGACGTTGGGGCGCAGCGCGCCTTTCGAGTACAGATCATATCGGTTGAAGGCACGCACCCATTTCAACATGCTGCGATCGGTTTCATTGGTCAGGTAGGTGTACTCGCCCTCGTTGTGCCATGGGTAGAACGAGTGGTAGCGCAACATATAGAGCGCTTCGTCCGGCAAGCGATCTTTCACGACGTGGTAGATGTACTCGTCGTGACCCCACGAGAGATGAACATTGTCGAGCCCGCAGCCGGATTGGTACACGCCGCACTCGGTCTGATATTCAGCGACGTGCGCATCGGGGTTGTCGCGGAAGAAATGGCTGTGAACGATTTTCGGAGACCAGCGACAGCCTACGGGGAATGTATCGCCCACGACCGCCCATTGCGGCTCGCCGAACAGGCACAAAATCTTCCCGAGATCGTGAACGAGGCCGGTCACGATGAACCAGCGCGGCTGATTCGCCGCCCGTATGGCTTCAGCCGTCTGCAGCGCATGTTCTATCTGCGTGAAGTCGATGTCGGGATCGCTGTCGTCGACGAGTGTGTTGAGAAACTCGAGCGCTTCCCAGACCGTCATCGTCTTTCGACTCAGAGAAAGATATTCCTGTTTCTTCGCGAGCACGAACGCGAGCGTCTGCCGCGCGTGGTTCAACGCATAGAACTCCTCGACGCGCGACCGCGCATGGCTGTAGTCCCGAAACTCGCCGGCAGGTTTCGGCACATGTGGACTGTCCAGGTCGCGTGTCTCCATGATGTTCCTCCTCGAATCGATACTAACGCGCACCTTTTACGATTGCATGACGTTTCTTTGCCAAGGCGCCCGCCCCCGGCCTTCGGAACCCGCGCTGTCATGCGCTACCCCCGATGTTGCCGTGCGTCGACCGGATGGTAAGGATCTGCAGGTGCCGTGGCGACACTTGCAGTACCATCAGGCGCCTACATAGAGGAGACGTTCATGATCCGATCGTCGGCGCGGACAGCGGCAGCGGTAGCTGTCTGGATTTTCGCAAGCGCCTTGATGGCGCAACAGGCGCCACCAAAGGGACCGCAGCCCTACATCGTCGGCAATCGTCTCGGACTGCCCATCACCCCCGGTCCAACGGGGTCGTTCAACCCCATCTCCCCCAACGTCAAGGTCTTCGGGGCGATCTATGCTGCCGAGAGCTGCTCCTACGACCCGGTGCGCAACCTGATCGTCGTTCCCAATCGAGGAGTTGGGCCGAACCTGCAGACGAACAACGGCTGGGTATCGCTCATCAACCACGACGGCTCCGTGCATACGGCACGCTGGATAGGCGTCCAGAATCCCGGTGACCAGCGGATAACAGCACACCGCCGCTCGTACTGAACGAGCCCTTCGGCAGCGACATCGTGAACGGAGTTCTCTACGTGGCCGATCGCGACGGCGGGACGAACCCGAACGACCCGAGCATTTCGGTCGTCCACCGGTTCAACATGCAGACGGGTGCGCCCGATGGAGCGATCCGCGTCGAAAAATCGGACGGGTTCAACGACCTCGCCGTCGCCGGCGACAGAACCATCTATGCGACGCAGACCGGTGAGTTCGGCCAGAATCCCGACCGCGACTCATGGCAGGTGTGGAAGATTACGAGCGAAGGCTCCGCATCTATTCTGATCCACGGCAATCCATTGTTTCAGCCCAACGGCATCGCCCTCGATCCCCAGGGCAACATCGTCGTGGTGAACATCGGCAACGCCGACGTGCTGACGTTTTCGCCTGAGGGAAAGCTCCTGCGGACCGAGGCGGCCGCTCAACCCGGCAACGATGGGCTCGTCATCATGAAAGACGGCACGAAGTATGTCAGCAGCGTCGTCAATGGAGGTGTGTCGAGAATCCGGCCCGGGCAGAGCGCAGAACTGATCGCGCAGAACATTCCGAACCCCGCCTCGATGTGCTACGACTCCGGAGCCAATCAGCTCGTCATCCCCATGAACGCCAACAACGCGCTGGCGTTTGTCCCGCTCAAGTAGTCTGGGGCTTCACCGCCATTTCACGTTCCATCTGCAACTCGGCTTCGAGGGAACGCGCGTCGCGACCGATCGTGGCCACGGCCAGCACCCGGTCGCCCCGCTTGTAAGCAATCTCGCAGTCTCGCGCTTCGAGGCTTCCGTCGATCTCGACCGCATCCCACTTCTCGGCATGGCCCACGTAGTTGATCGCCACGTCGTAGTGCTGGCTCCAGAAAAACGGGACGGCGTCGTAGCGCACGCGTTGCCCGAGCATGTTCCTGGCCGCCACCTGACCCTGCCGCTCCGCGACGACCCAGTGCTCTACGCGGATTCGTTCTCTTGTGTGCGGATCCGGCCAGCGCGCCACATCTCCCGCGGCAAACACACCAGGTGCGCTCGTCTCCAGATACTCGTTCACGGCGATGCCGCGATCCATCGTAAGGCCGGCCCGCTCGGCGAGCTCCGTCGACGGCTTGACGCCCACTCCAACGACCATCAGGTCGGCGTTCACGCTCGTGCCATCGCTCAGCGTCACCGTGCGTCCATCGACGCGGCCGACCGTGGCGCCGAGGTGAAACGTCACGCCGTTCGCCTCGTGAACGCTCCTTACGAAGCGGCCGACTTCCGCTCCCATCACACGCTCGAGCGGCTCGCGGTCGGGTGCCACGACATCCACGGCCACTCCTCGCGCGCGCAGCGATGCGGCCACCTCGAGACCGATGAAACTGGCGCCGACCACGACGGCGCGTTTCGCGGATGAGAGCGCGTCAATGATGGCCTGGCTGTCACCAAACGTGCGGAGATAGTGGATCGGAATCGCAGGCGCTCCAGGGATGTTCAAGCGCACCGGCTTGGCGCCGGTCGCGATGAGCAGCGCGTCGAATGGATACATCCGGCCGTCGTCGAGCTCGATCTCTTTCTCGCGGATCTTCAGCGACGACACGTGCGAACCGAGGAGAAGAGCGATTCGCCGCTCGCTGTAGTACTCGTCCGATCGGAGAGGGATCCAGTCTTCCTTCGCCGTGCCCGCCAGATAGTCTTTCGAAAGATTCGGGCGATCGGGCGGTGCCGAGCTGTCAGCGCTGATCATCGTGACGCGCCCTTCGTACCCTTCGCGCCGAATCATGTCAGCGGCCGCGACACCTGCCGCGCCGCCTCCGATAATCACGATCGACGCCGGCACGGCCGTCGCGTTCTTCAGGAGACGTGGAGCAGGTTCCGCCAGCTTCTCCCGGACGAACAGGGTGTTGCCGGCCTGTTCCACTCTCCAGCACGGCACGGGATCGAGAGCCGGTGCACGAACCGGCTCGCCGGTCTTCAGATCGAAGCACGCGTGGTGCCATGGACACCGGACCGTTCGTCCGGCAATCAATCCTTCGGCCAGCGGCCCGTGGTAGTGCGTGCAGTGTGCGCCGATCGCATAAAACGCATCGCCGCTCCGGGCAAGTACGACCTCTTCGCCATCGACACGGCCCGCCAGCATTCCACCGTCGCGTAGATCGCTGGCGGGGATGCCGGTCCGGAGGTCAGGAAGTGCAGCAACGTCGGCGCTGTTATCCATGACTGCTTCTCCTCCCTGATTCAATCTTGTGCGTGTTGCATGCCGTTGCCAAGCCGGAAAGCATGACGCGCTTCGATGCCCGAATGGGCGCGAGAACCACTCACAACCGGCGGTGAAAACAGCCACCGAGCGCTGGGAGACGACCGCGAATAGTCATTGGGTTGCGGCGCGAGTCGTTGAATTCCTTCTGACTTCCACGATTCTGCCGGCGTCCGGTGACTGGCGTGGTCCTTGCTCGACGCGTTCGGATGCGACTTGGACGAATGACGACGTAGCTGTTTCCACGCTGACGTTCCAACGACCATGGAGGAGAGTGATGATGACGAGACTCGTGACAGCGATTGCGATGGTGGCAGGCCTGGCCTCAGTTGCAATGGCGCAGACCCCGGCAACCGCAACGACCAACATGGAGATCCTTCGCCAGAAGATAAAGGCCGACAAGAAGCTCGTGGTCGCGCAGTACCTTCAGCTCACCGACGCCGAAGGAGCCACCTTCTGGCCCGTGTACGACGCGTACCAGAAAGACTTGCAGCAGGTCAATCAGCGCCTTGCCTCGGTAATCCAGGCGTATGCCGACGCGTACAACAAGGGGCCAGTCGCCAACGACGTGGCGAAGAAGCTGCTCGACGAGGCTCTCGCGGTCGACGAGGCCGAGCTGAAGTTGAAGAGCTCGTATATGCCGAAAATCCTTGGCGCACTTCCGATCACGAAGGCGGCGCGCTACATCCAGATCGAGAACAAGATTCGGGCGGCCATCCGCTACGAGCTCGCCGACGGCATTCCGCTCGTCCAGTAGCCCTTACGTACGGCGGTCGGTGAGACGCGAAACATACGCGACCTGCGCGGGTTGGTCGAGGAACTCGATGAAGCTGTCCGAAGTGGTGTATAGAACTTCGGACAGCCTCTGGACTCCTCTGCTGAATGGTTACGCTTGGCGGACGATCATCGAGGCGCTCGCTGCCCGGGTACGCGGCGGCCGTCCTTCCACAATCAGCGTACAGAATCGCGCCAGGCGATCGCCTTCTCAATGATGGGCGTCGATTTCTCGGTCGGCACGATCGGCCTGACACTGAATTCGAAGAACGTCGCCCACGGAGCGAAGATTTCCAGCATCACTTCGGCCGAAGTAGTCTCCACAATGGCCACCCCGCCGTTCCCGTCGGCGTAGTCGTAGAAACCCTTGAAGTCGAAACCCGCTGGAGGCTTCCAGTTCGTAAACAGCTTGAGAGCGCGCTTTTCACGCTCTTCAGTCGCCCCGTCTCGATTCACCCAAGTTACTGCGAACAGCACGATGACCTCTTTCTTGGTTAAGGCGGCTGCCAGCCTGGGCCGCGTTATCGCTTCTTCCGGCGTGCCGAGGCCGCTTTCGCGCGCTTTGGCGACGCGGCCTTCGCTGCCGGAATGATCACCTTATGCACCGGCATCACGCTCGGTTGCCCCGGATCAATCCCGAGCTGCTGAAGGATGGGCATCAGCGTCTTCCCGAACTTGTCGAACGCCGCCTGCGAGGTCCACACGTCGAACACCATCAGCTTGTCGTTCGGACCAAACGACGCATGATACGACCGCCCTGGCGGGTTGCCCGCCCCGGCTTTTTGCAACAACTTGATGCACTCGTCGTATTTTGCCGCCGACATCGCGGCAGGCGAGAAATAGATTCCGATTGCCATGGGCACCGACCTCCTTCGCACGGATCGACACCGCCGGACTGGCGTGTCGCGCGTAGACAGTTACTGTGTCGACCGTCACGCCGCAAGGGCGTAATCTCTGCCTGACTCTCTCCGGTCACTCGCGAAGCGCGACCCGTAGCTGATCCGCGATCGCCACCGCGATCGTGCGCGCCGCCGCCGCATTCGGATGCAGGTCTCCAGGCAAACGCCAATCGGCATCGAACTCGACAAACACGTACGGCAGACCGGCGTCGTCCAACACTCGTCGCCGCAGCGTACGCTCGGCGCTGTCTTCACGATTGAACTGCGGCACGATGACGAGCGGCACAGCGCCGCGAGTTTTGGCGAGCACCGCAGTCGCACGCAGTACTTCGCGCGTCAGCGCCACGCCGCGTTCCACCGTGGCGTCGCGGCGATACGGAACGATAAGTTTCGCCAGCGACTCGAGCCGGCCGCGCTCGACGGCCGGCATCCAGATCAATCCGTGTTCCGAGGCCAGTGCCAGATGCGGCCGGTCGTCGTCCATGTTCCGTCCGAAGAGCGCGGGCATAAACAGCGACACCACCGCCACCGGCCGGCGGAAGCGCGGCAGGTCGGCCTCGAGTCGCAGGTACGATTGGTCCGAGGCATAGCCATGCACGGCGAGGTTCGCGCTCTGGAGACCCAGCAGCTCGCCCACTTGCGCCGGGATCGTCTCCTCCCACTTCAGCCCTTCTCCCGCCATCACGGACTCGCCAGTGAAGAGGACCGTCGGACGCGCTGGGTCCACTGGCTCGGCGGCGTTGCGAACGCGGTACCCGGCGGCGTCGAACGTGAAGTCGATCGTCCGGCCGCCGACTTCCTTCTGCCCGGATCGATCCGGCACCACCGTCCAGCCGAGCCGCGGATCCACTCGACGCAACGGTTCGATCCGCGCGAGGAGCCACTTGTTGGTAGGACGTGTCCATGCGAGCACGACGTGCGCCGAGACGAGGGCCAGGACGCATGCGACGATGGAGATCGGCACGCTGGCGGGCCGCCGCGCCACGATCCGTCCGATGGGCGCGCGTACGATGAGCGCGAGCAAGAGCCCCGCCGCGGTCATCGCGACGCGTGCTGACGATTCGAGGATCACGTACCAGCGACGCGGGAGGAAGAACGACGGATACAGATGCCGGTCCAGCCAGTCCTGATTGGTGACGAGCGCGAGCACGACGAGTCCGATACCGGCCAGCGCGATGACCACCTCGGTGATCACACGTGATGTCGAGGGCGCCCGAAAGGGCACCGGTAAGGTCACTGCCCGAGAATATGCTAGATATAGAAGCTCCGTATGCCTGCGGACCGAGTATCGGCGCTCGTGGATCGGCTTCTGCGACCTCTGCACAAGTGGGTCTGGAGCGATCCGGACCGGCGAGTGCGAAAGCTGCTAATCTTCGGTGAGGTCGAGACCGACGGTGGCCGCGACATCCTGCGTGCCGCCGAAGTCACACCCGACCCGTTGCTTCGGCGGCTCTATCTCGAACACGCCATCGACGAACTGCATCACGGCGTACTCTTCAAGGAGCGCGCCGGGGCCTTGCTGCGGCAGCGACCCGCGCGGTCGAACACGCTGTTCGGCGGGAATCCGCTGCCGGGCGGACACGGGTTGGACGACCTGCGTGTCGAGGATCAAGACGATCCGAAGCTGCTCGCCTTTCTGCACATCGCGGAGAAAACCGCAGCCGGCCGCTTTGCGATCTACAAGGACTGCGTGGACGACGACCCGAAGACGCGTGCGATCTTCGAGGAAATCCTGCGCGATGAAGTCTTCCACATGAACTACAGCTACCAGCAGCTCGGCCGTCTTTCTCCCGAGTCGCAGCGCCGCCACGTGTGGCGTGCCCGCGCGAGTCGTCTGTGGAACCGCTATCTGCGCGCAGCCGCGATGCTGGCCGGCCTCATCGGCGACACCATCATGACTATCATGTACTTCGTCCTGCTGCCTCCATTTGCGTGGGCCGCCAGGCGCGCGGAACGGCGCGACACGACGGGATGGCAGCAAATCCCCCGGGACCACGAGGAATCGCCGACCGGCATGTACTGACATGAAGATCCTCGGGATCTCGGCTCACTACCACGACTCTGCGGCGGCACTCGTCGTCGACGGCGTGCCCGTTTGTGCCGTGCAGGAAGAGCGGCTGTCGCGGAAGAAGTACGACGCGAGCTTTCCGCTGAACGCGATCGAATGGTGCCTGGGTCAGGCGAAGCTCGATGCGGACGACCTCGACGCGGTCGTGTTCTACGAGCGCAGCATGCTGAAGTTCGCACGGATCCTCACGTGCACGCTACGCGCGTTCCCGCGCTCGTGGCGGTCTTTTCCGCACGCGATGAAGAACTCGCTGGGCGAAAAGGTCTGGGCCCGCGGCATCATCGCGTCGCATCTCGGCATCGGCCGCGAGAAAATCCTGTTCACGGGACATCATCAGGCGCACGCGGCCGCGGCATTTCTCACGGCGCCTGTCCGTCGTGCGGCCATCCTCACGGCCGATGGAGTCGGCGAGTGGGCGACGCTCACCGCCGGTCACGGCGAGCGGCGGGCCGACGGCACAGACATCTCGCTGCTGCGCGAGATCCGGTTCCCGCACTCGCTCGGCATGCTCTATTCGACCTTCACGGCCTATCTGGGCTTCGCCGTGAACGAGGATGAGTACAAGGTGATGGGACTCGCCGCGTACGGCCGGCCCACGATGACCGATCGGGTGCGTAAGCTCATCCGGCGGACGCCGGACGGCGCGTTTGCGCTCGATTTGGAGTACTTCGAGTTTCAGACCACTGGCGCGCGATCGTATTCCTCGAAGTTCCTGGACCTGTTCGGACCGCCGCGCCCTTCGTACGAGCCGATCGACGTCGAGACCGCCGAAGGCCGGCGTTTTGCGGATTGCGCCTCCAGTGTGCAGCGTGTGCTCGAGGAGACCCTCGTGGACATCGCCCGCGCGCTCCAACAGGAAACCGGGCTGCCGGATCTGTGTTTCGGCGGCGGCGTCGCGCTGAACGGCCTTGCGAACGCGCGGATTCTCGCCGAGTCCGGGTTCGAGCGCGTGTTCGTGCCGTCAGCGCCGGGAGATGCGGGATGCGCACTGGGCGCCGCGCTGTATGCGGACCGGATCTACTTCCGCCGCCCGGATCGTGACGTGCCGGATCATCCTTTCTGGGGGCCTGCGGTTGATGGCGCCCGTCTCGCGCGGGCCGCGCGTGAGGATGACCAACACGTGGACGAGCTCGAGGACGGCCCGCTCATCGAACGCATTGCCGGCGACCTCGCCTCGGGTCGCATCGTGGGCTGGATGGATGGCGCCTGCGAATTCGGACCGCGCGCGCTCGGCCATCGCAGTCTGCTCGCCGCGCCGCATGCGATCGAGATGCGCGACCGGTTGAATCGCGAGATCAAGCACCGCGAGACGTTCCGGCCGTTCGCGCCGGTCGTGCCTGCTGAAGCGGCCACTCGGTACTTCGACCTGCCTGCCGGCGGCGTACGTCTCGCGCGATTCATGTCGGGCGTGTTCCCGGTCCGGCCGGAGTGGCGCGCGAGACTCGCGGCGATCACCCACGTGGACGGCTCCGCGCGCGTACAGGTGCTCGAGCGCAGCATGGCGCCGCGGCTGCATGCGCTGCTCGAAGCGTATGGCCGCCAGCAGCTGAGATTCCCATCCTCCTCAATACGTCGTTCAATGTCGCGGGCGAACCGATCGTCAGTACCGCACTCGAAGGCTATTCGACGTTTCGCCGTTGCGGCATCGATGCCCTGGTCGCAGGATCGACCGTCGTCACAAAACGCGCCACCGCGTCCGCCAGGCGCACCACGGAGCACGTCGCATGATCAAGAAACGGAGAGGCTTTCGGCGTCGCCTCACGATGATCGCAAGCACGGGGGGATCGATCGCAGATCTCGCGCGCGGCCTGTGGCGGCGTGACTCCGGCGCTCGATGGCTCGCGCCGCTCGCTATTTTCCTCTGCATCTTCGGGGTGATTCTGATCCTGGCGGCCACGGTTGAGGCCCTCGCCCCGTTCATCTACGCCGTGTTCTGACGCATGGACCGCTTCCGGGAGCTGCTGGCCTGCCCGTCGTGCGGCGGGATGCTCTCGGCAGCGTGGTCGTGCGGCGGGTGCGGCGCCCGTTTCGACGTCGCCGACGGCGTTCCCAACCTTCGGCTGGCCGCGGAAGGGGCCACGGAAACGGTCCGCCGCTTTTACGAACGGGCGCCGTTCCCCGGCTACCCGCCGCGCGAAGACCTGCAGATGCTCCACGCCAGGGCAGAGCGACATCCCTTCGTGCGCCTGATCGATCGCGCGATTCCCGGCGACGCGCGCATCGTGGACGTCGGATGCGGCACCGGGCAGATGTGTCTGTACCTCGCGCGCGCCGACCGCATGGTGGTCGGCGCCGACCTGACACGCGTGTCGCTGGTGCTGGGCGCCGCAGCGGCCGCGCGCTTTGGTCTCGATCGCGTGCAATTCGTTGAGACCGATCTTCAGCGGCCGGGACTGAGACGCGGCGCGTTCGACGTCGTCTACTCGTCCGGCGTCGTCCACCACACGCCGGACCCGCGCGCGTCATTTGCACGGATCGCCGAGCTGGCCCGCCCCGGCGGCCTCGTCGTGCTCGGCGTCTACAACGCGATCGCGCGCATCCCGTCGCGGCTTCGGCGGGTTGCCGCGCGGCTCTCGCGCGACAGGTTCGTCCCGTTCGATCCGGTGCTTCGCGATCGGGAGCAGGACCCAGCGCGTCGTAACGCCTGGATACGCGATCAGTACCAGCATCCTGAAGAACACCGCCACACGATCGCCGAAGTGCAGAGCTGGTTTGCCGACCATCGTGTCGAGTATCTGCGCACCTATCCAAGTGCTGTCTTTGGCGATACACCGGAGGATCTTTTCACGCCCGCCCCCGACAACTGGGCTCTTGAACGCTGGCTGGCGCAGATCGCATGGATGGGCACGCTCGGGCGCGAAGGCGGACTGTTTTTCACCATCGGGAGGAGACGGTGACATTCGTCATTGTGATCGAAAGCTCCTACAGAAAATATGGTTATGATGTCCGTCTTCCTGACGACGACGAAGGTTCGGCTGCGTTCTTTTATAGACGGAGGGGCCGATGGCAGACTTGAGAGACGTTCGCGACCGGACGTGGGGTTTGTTTCTGGCCCCGTCCCTCCCGCAGCGGATGACGTTCGCAGCCGCAGTCCTCGACGGACGAGCACCGGGACCGGCCAGCATGTTTTCGGCGTTCGACGAAGCGCAGGTGGCGCGAGCAATGGACATCGCCGCCGACTTCATGCGAATTGGCAGCGAGGGTGCCGCACCGGACGCGCTACATGCTGTGCTCGACGCGTACCGAGGAGCGACGCAGTACCGTGAATCCTGACCTCCTCGAGTATGCGCTGATGGTGTTCATTACCCATCATCCGCGCGGCACGACGCTCACGCACGCGGTTCCGCCTATGACACTGCGGAATCCAGAACTGGTCGCGCCATCACGCGTGTCGTCGAACCGCCCCGTCGTTCGAGGTGGGCTCGTCGTACGCGCAATGGGAATGACGCTGGCCGCCGTCGGCGACCCGACAGGATTCGCCGGCGGCGCACTGCCCTCCGACGGTCTCGAGTGGTACCGCGAAGATCCCTTCGCCAACGAGCATCACAGCCATTGGCACGTCGTCTACCCCATCGCCGGGCTGCCCGATCCCGCCAATCCCGGGCAGCGCATCTTCAAGGATCGGCAGGGCGAGATCTTCTTCTACATGCATCAGCAGATGCTGGCGCGCTACGACGCAGAACGTCTCGCTCTCGGGTTGGGCCGCGTCGCGCCTTACGCCGACTATTTGAAGAACATTGCGATTGGCTACAACCCCGGACCGGTGCTCGAGCAGCAAGGTTTCAGCGAGCGTCAACCTGGCGCGAAGATGACCAGCATTCCGCCGGCACAAGGACAACCGGGCTATACAGTGGCGCAGCACATGACGGTGCAGGCCAACGTCACGACTGCCCTGACCAACCGTGCTTACACGTTTCTCCAGCCACCGGTTGCCATGACTGACGTGTCGCTATTCGGCTCGACGGTGGAGGCCAACGGCGCCAGCATCGGCGCAACCAGCGCTGCCGTGCGGCGGCACTATGGAAATCTGCACAACATAGGACACAGCCTGATCTCGCTCGCATCGGTCTTGGGCACCGGCGTGATGGTCACGCCAACGACCGCAATTCGGGATCCTGTGTTTTGGGAGTGGCACAAGCACATCGACGATTTCTACGCCACCTGGCAGGACGGCGCGCCAGAACAGACGTCCGCTGACAGGCCCCCGGTGAGGATGCGCAAGAGCTTTACCGGCGCCGCGACCTCCCCAGACATCATGTTTGCGTTCGAGGATGCGCTGCCGGCGGGCGCCTTACAGGACCTTGCGTCATGGGGCGAGTCGACATTCGGCGGCGCGAACTGGGACACCGACTTCAGCAGCGTCGCGCCGACGACGGAGACGCTTGAAACGATAATGGTCCGGCGGCGAATGGCGCTGGCGGATCGAGTGACCAATGTTCCGATCGACCATCTGACGCATCGGCCGTTCGTCTACGTCTTCCGCATCGAGAACCTCGGAGCGAGGGCTGCGACGATCACGGCACGCGTGTTCATCGCGCCAATCACCGGCGGCCCGAATAGCATCGACGAGCGGCGTACCTGGATCGAGATGGACAAGTTCGTCGTGCAACTCGCCGCCGGCGAGAAGAGGGTGGCAGTCAGGCGTGGTGCGCAGTCGTCGGTGATTCGCAAGCCCGCCGAAATGCTGCCGGAGCTGCTCAAAGAGCTCGGAGTCCGCTTCAGCGCGACGCAGCTGACGGCGATGCAGAACGCCGGTCTGTCATTGTCGATCGCCGCCAGGCTGCAGCCTCATGTCGATCAGGATCTCGGGATCAACTTCCTCTTTGACCTCCTTGGCGAGGCCGATTTCAATGTGGCGGCCCCATTCCTCGGCCAATTCGCGACAATCCTCGCGTCCGAACAGCCGGCGCGTCCCGGCGACAACGACGCCGCTGCGGATATCGAGCAGCAGGAGCAGTTCAACTACTGCACGTGCGGCTGGCCATACAATCTGCTGTTGCCGCGCGGCACAGCTGAAGGCATGCCGTTTCGAATCGTCGTGATCTGCTCCGATTGGCAAATCGACCGCGTCGCGGGAGACGAGGCGTGCGGCTCGTTGTCCTTCTGCGGCGCGCGCGACAAATACCCGGACAGACGCCCGATGGGTTATCCCTTCAACGCGCGGTTCCCCGATTCACTCCCTGATACCGTGATGGCAAACGCCAACATGGCGTTTCGTGACTTCACGATTCGCCGGATGCCCGATGCAGACACCGACGATTGAGCTGGTGTGGGTCACGAGCGGCCCGCCACTGGCCGAGGCGCGGCGTGGGTTGCGGCGAGCCCTGGCGCGGGCGCACGTCCTGGCTGCGTGGGACGAATGGAAGGGCAACGATGTTCTGATGCCGTCACAGTTCCGCTCCGATGACGTAAAGCCGCGACTCTACGTAAATGGTCGGTTGGCATGGACGTCAGAACGCGACTGGAACGACGAGAGCGCGCTGGCGCAAGCCGTGCTCGATCTATGCGCGGTCACTCCGATTCGCCGGACTGCCGATCCGCTCGCACGCCGGGTCAAGTACGTCCTGCTACCGTCAGCGGGTCTCGCGCTGCTGCCGAAGTGTCCCTTGTGCTGGATGGCCTATGCCGGTGTCACCGCGTCATTCGGCCTGACGCCTTGGGCGGCAAGGCAGGCGGCGCTCGTCGCATTCACTATCGCCGTCGTCGGGTCGGTTCTCGCCGTCGCCGCGCGCGCAATACAGATTGGCGAACGCGCTGTGCTCTGGCCGCTCGTTACCGGCGCCGTCCTCGTCGTCGCCGGCAGTTCCAGTTCGCTGCCACCGGTGGTCACGTATTTCGGACTGTTCGCGATTCTCGTCGCGGCGATCTGGAGTGCATGGCCACGGGCACCCATCCCCCAGGCACTGCAGTTGCGCGCTCGATAAGGAATGATATCCAAATGCAAATTCCACCTGAGAAGACGAACACGACGGTGACTCGCCGCAGCTTCCTGGCCGGCATCTCGGCGGCGGTCGTCGGTTGGCGTGCGGACGCGTCCGCACAGAGTCCGCGTCTCGAAACCGTTACGCAGTGGATGAACGCCTCGCAGGCGGAGCGCGCTGCCGCCGTCAAGGCCTGCCTCGATCGCATCCGCGATATGGACCCGAAGATTCACGCGTGGGTGCAGGTGGCGCCGCAGCCGGCGCTCGGCGACGGCCCGCTCAGCGGCATTCCATTCGGTGCGAAGGACATCATGGAAACGCGCGGGCTTTCTACGGAGTACGGCTCGGCGATCTACAAGGGCCGTCTCGGCAGCACTGACGCGGCCATCGTGACGTCATTGCGGCGCCGCGGGGCAATCCTGCTCGGCAAGACCCACACGACCGCCTTCGCCTACCGCACGCCGGCTCCAACGCGCAATCCGCGCAACCTCGAGCACACACCGGGCGGCAGCTCCAGCGGTTCGGCGGCGGCGGTGGCTGCCGGCATGGTGCCGTTCGCGCTCGGCACGCAGACGCGGGGTTCGATTCTCAGGCCCGCATCGTACTGCGGCGTCACTGGCTTCAAGCCAAGCTACGGCCTTGTATCGCTCGATGGTGTGCTGCCATACGCAAAGAGCCTGGATACCGTTGGCTTCTTCACGCACACGCCGGCCGACATGTTGGCGCTCTGGGAGGCGATGGGACATTCGTCCGGACGCGACGAAACACTGACCTTCGGTGTGCCCGATCCGATGCCCGAGGTCGACGTCGAGATGGCAACGGCGGTTCAGAATGCGATCGACACGCTCCGACGGGCCGGCATCGTCACGCGCCCGGTTGACATCGCGGGCCTTCTGAAGAACCTCGATTCGGCCACCAACGACGTCGCGTTCTACGAAGCTGCGCGGTTCCATGAGCAACGGTGGAAAGAGCATGGGGCGAAGCTGCTCGAATTGGCAGATCTGGTTGAGAAGGGCCTGAAGATGCCGGTCGAGCAGTACGAGCGAGCACTACGGGAGATCCGGGAAGGACAGTCGCGATTGAGCGAGCTGTACCAAACGACGCAGGTCATCCTGGTTCCTGCAGCGACGGGCCCCGCTCCCCGCGGCCTCTCGAACACCGGTGACCCGCGAATGAATGCGCCGTGGACGGGGCTTGGCACACCCGCCGTCTCGATTCCCATGCCAGTCAGCGGGCTCCCTCTTGGCTTGCAGCTCACCGCCGATCGCGGTCAGGACGCGCGCGTGTTGCGCGCCGCCGTGCGGCTGCATCGCCTGCTTATGA
The DNA here is from genome assembly GCA_963747215.1 of uncultured Acidimicrobiales bacterium. Lineage (GTDB taxonomy): Bacteria > Actinomycetota > Acidimicrobiia > Acidimicrobiales > DATKAS01 > DATKAS01. The sequence continues at coordinate 305,140 of CAVVET010000031.1, read as the reverse complement.
ACGCCTGAGGTTCCTGATAAGCTTCGCCCACCATGTGCGGTATTGCTGCCATCTTTTCCCGTCAGGCACCCATCGCGCCCGCCACGATCGAACGAGCCACTCGGAGCCTTTACCATCGGGGACCCGACGGACAGCGCCACTGGATATCCGCCGACGGGCGAGTGGCCCTTGGCCATGCGCGGTTGAGCATCATCGATCTCGCGACCGGCGATCAGCCCATCGCCAGCGAAGACGAGCGCACGCGGATCATCGTCAACGGCGAGTTCTACGATTTCGAGGCAATCCAGCACGAACTCGAGCGGGGCGGACACCGCCTGCGAACGCGATCGGACAGCGAGATCGCGCTGCATCTGTACGAAGACATCGGCCTGCAGTGCGTGCATCGCCTGCGCGGCGAGTTCGCGATGGTGCTGTGGGACGAGCGCAACCGCACGATGGTGGCGGTGCGCGATCGGTTCGGCATCAAGCCTCTGTTCTACGCGTGGCACGATGGCGCGTTGTATCTGGCCTCGGAAGTCAAGGCGCTGTTTGCGGCCGGCGTGCCGGCGCGTTGGGACACCGATGCGGTTTCGCACTCGATCGAATACGGCGGGCCTCAGACCAGCACGCTGTACGACGGCGTGCGTCAGGTGCCGCCGGGGCATTACCTGATTGCCACCGATCGGCACATCCAGCTGCATCAGTACTGGGACTTCAACTATCGCGCGGCAGCGGATGTCCGTCAGCGCCCTGCGGATGAGTACGTCGCGGAGTTTCGCCATGCGCTCGAGGAGGCGGTCCGTCTGCGGTTGCGCGCCGACGTGCCGGTCGGCTGCTATCTGAGCGGCGGGCTCGATTCCTGCGCCGTGATCGGACTGGCCGCCCGGCATCATCCCGATCCGATCCGGGCGTTTACGCTGACCTTCGATCGGCCCGACTACGACGAAGAACGAGAAGCGCGCGAGATGGCGACCCGCGTCGGCGCCGAGTTCCATCCCATCCCGATCGGCCAGGACGATCTCGCGGATCATCTGGCCGATGCCGTGCATCAGGCCGAGACGTTCTGTCTCAACGCGCACGGCGTCGCGAAATACCTTCTGAGCCGCGCGGTCCGCGATGCCGGCTACAAAGTCGTCATCACGGGTGAAGGCTCGGACGAGATCCTCGGCGGCTACGCGCACTTCCGCCGCGACATGCTGATGTACAACCGCGAGGGACAGGACCCCACAGCCCTGGCCGCGATGCTCCAGCAGTTGGAAGCGCTCAACCCGGTCTCACGCGGCCTGCTTCTGCCGCACGGTACGAGCAAACCGCTCGACCACGTCAAGCGCCGGCTCGGCTTCATCCCGTCGTGGATGGAGACGTTCTCCGCGCGCGCGGCCAAGATGGACGACCTGTTCTCGACGGACTTTGCGCAGCGTTCTGGATCGCGCGAGAGCTACGGCGCGCTCCTGAACGAGCTCGACGTGCGCGGGCAGCTCAGCGGCCGGGATCCAGTGCACCAGTCGCTGTATCTCTGGTCCAAGACGCTCCTGCCAAGCTACATTCTCACAACACTCGGCGATCGGATGGAGATGGCGCACTCCATCGAAGGGCGCGTGCCATTTCTCGACCATCACGTCGTCGAGGTGATTCGGTCGCAGCCGGTGAACCAGAAGATCAACGGCATGACGGAAAAATACGTGCTGCGTGAAGCGGTGCGCGACGTCGTCACGGACACGGTCTACCGCCGGCAGAAGCACCCGTTTCTGAGCCCGCCAGCGACCCTCAATCCGCAGGGCAAGCTCAACGCGCTGGTGCAGGACACCTTGCGCGGGACGACACTGGCGTCCCTGCCCTTCTTCGATCGGAAGAAGGTCGTGGACCTGCTCGATCGGCTCGACACGATGGACGAGGGTTCGCGGGTGGCGAACGATCAGATCCTGATGATTCTTGTCAGCGCCTGCGTTTTGCAGGAGCGCTTCGGTCTCGGCGCGTGATCGTCCGGTCACAGAGCGAAGGTTGGGCTTAAATGGAGAGCAAAATGCCAGATCAACTGAATCCCGAGAGGATTCTGCAGACGGGGCTGGGCGTTCTGGGGCTCGAAGACACTCTTGAGCGCCATCGAGATGGGGCTCTTCACCGAGTTGTCACACGGCCCAGAGCGTTTCGATTCGCTGAGCGGACGCCTCGGCCTGCACTCCCGCTCGGCGCGCGACTTTCTCGACGCTCTGGTGGCGCTCGGCTTCTTGCGGCGCGACGGTGACACCTACGGGAATACACCCGAGACGGACCTGTTTCTGGACAGACATAAACCGTCATACGTCGGCGGCATCCTCGAGATGGCGAATGCGCGCCTGTACCCGTTCTGGGGTCACCTGACGGAAGCCCTGCGCACCGGACAGCCGCAGAACGAGTTCAAGACCGGTGGCCCTGGTCTCTTCGAGACGCTCTACGCCGATCCGGCGCGCCTGAAGCAGTTCCTGGGTGCCATGACCGGCCTCAGCCACGGCGCCAACATGACGATCGCGCGCGCCTTTCCGTGGAAGGACTACCGCACGTTCGTCGATGTCGGCACAGCGCAAGGAGATCTGGCGGCGCAGATCGCCCTGGCCAACCCGCATCTCCGGGGCACGGGGTTCGATCTGCCGGAAGTGGCGCCGGTGTTCGAGGAGTACGTCGCGGCGGTTGGCGTCGCGGATCGGCTCAGTTTCGTGCCTGGTAGCTTCTTCGAGCCGGACCTGCCGAAAGCCGACGTGGTGCTGATGGGACATATCCTGCACGACTGGGATCTCCCCACGAAGATGATGCTCATTCGCAAGGCCTTCGACGCAGTCCCGGCGGGTGGCGCGCTCGTCGTCTACGAGGCCATCATCGACGACGATCGCTCGAAGAACGCCTTTGGCTTGATGATGAGCCTGAACATGCTCATCGAAACGCCAGGGGGCTTCGACTACACCGGCGCTGACTGCATGGCCTGGATGAAGGAGGCCGGATTCCTGGCAACCCGCGTCGAGCCGCTCGTCGGTCCCGACTCGATGGTGGTCGGAATCAAGTAGGCCCTGGATCATCCGTTGCCGCATGACCGATTGCGGCTTCGACAAATCCTATGGAACCCTGCACGAATAGTTTTCTGCGTCTCCGGGGCTGCCGTTGCCCTTGTACACCGCCAGCTGCGGATACGGACAAAGCGGCTGAGCGGCGTCGACGACGCCATTCGTCACATGCGTTGCAATAATCGCATTGGGTGGCACATTCGATTCACGCCAGCGCTCGAGCGCCGCAACGGGGTTGAATTGATTCGGGCCGTCCCCTCCCGCCGCAGTGCATCATGCCAGGAGCCATGAACAGCCGATACGACTTGCTGACGGTGTCGTGTCCACCCAACTTGGCTTCCACAGTCTTGAAGTAATTGATGCTGTTGTACGGAGAGATCTGCTGATCGTTCCAGCCATGATAGTGAATTAGCTTGCCGCCGCGGGCAAAGAATCGTTGGAGATTTGGATCCGTTGCGGTAACCAAACCGTTGTCGAGTTTTTCGGCCGCCGCGACTCCACGATCGAAGTCCAGGGTGCGGTAATCCCAATTCGGATCGTTGAACACGACATCTCGGAAATGGCTCTCGGCTATGGCAAATGGTTGAAGCCCATTCACCGGATCCCATCCCAGCTCGCTCCCAAGCGCCATCCCTGGGTAGATCTGCTCGTTTGTACGCGGGTTTCGCGCGCCTGCGTACATGCGCTCCGCCGCCTCGACTTGCGCTGCCGTAAGGCAGGAGGACTGGTCAGCAGACTTGCACTGGAGCTGCTTGACATCGAAGGTGCATCGCCTCGGGTCTTGCAACACGCCGTCGCGTACGCCGTCGAGGCGGTCACACGCCGAGATCACGGAGTCGTGCAGAAGCGAGAGCTTGTCGGCCGGAAGATTGCCGGGTTGACCGGCGTGTGCGGCCTGTGCGCCCCAGATGATGCCGGCCATCAAGTGCGTCCAATAGTTCGCGGGTGCTCCAGCGACGATCCCGTCGAAGTCTTCAGGAAATCGCTGGGCTTCCAGCAATCCTTGCCGTCCGCCAGTCGAGCACCCGTTCCAGTAGGACAAGGTTGGCGCGCGGCCATAAAACGCCGCGATGACTGCTTTCGACGCAACCGTCATCTCGTGAACCGCGCGATATGCGAAGTCCACGAGCTTTTCAGGATGACCGATGACGAATTTTCCCTGCGTGCCATCGTTGCGGTGACCCGTGTCCGTTGACGCCGTGGCATACCCTTCTCTCAGCGCAGACGCCATGCTTCGAGGAATGCCCTGCGGCGCTCCGCCGTACGTGATGGCACCGGCCCATCCGCCGTTGCCAACGGCTTGAAATTTTCCATTCCAATTGTCGGTAGGTAACCAGATCTCCACCTCGATGTGCGAATCCGCTGAGGGCTTGAGCACTGCGGCGACACGACAATGACCCGGCAACCGGACGGCAGGCGGAGGCGCACCTCTCGCCGGAGCAGGAGGTTGAAACGGACCCGGCGCAACGACCTCAGCGGCCGTGATGGTCATATGCGGCAGCGACACGCTGCGGAGACTCTCGCACGATGCGGCTGATGCCACATTCGCGCTCACGAGGCTCACGGCGACAAAGACTAATGACAGCAGAATCTTCATAGGCATTCGCCCTCGACTTCTTCACTGTCGACGTCTGGACCGGCAGTGGCCTGACGCGGTCCGCCGTGCCTTTCGTCATCGAGCTGTCGTCACGCCGCGGCGAGATCGCCGGTATCTCGGCCGCTTATCCCGGACACGTCATTGGCACGGTATTGCTGAAAAAGACCCGAGCGGATGGTCATCCGGATCGCTGCGCCCATCGTTCGCCGAAAAGAAGATCGGACCAGCCTGCACACAGATATTGGGTGTCTTAAAGCCCGTCACCTTTCCGCTTGCGTCGGAACTGGTGTTGAAGTTCAGATCGTTCTGATGTGCCGGGTCCACCACCCTAATATGAACCGTGGCACTCGGAAGAAATCCCGATCCATTCACCGTGAAGGTTCCTCCGCCACTTGAGATAACGGAGATGAGCGGATGTACAGCGGCGGCGGCGGTGGTGGCGGCGGCTTAACTGTCTCGATGTGGAAGTCCTTGGTCAGGTTCACCGGCATCTGTCTTTCAACCGGTTCTCCTGATCTCCAAGGAAAATACCGGGAATCGTGAGCGTGAAGGGGGTGAAATCACCGGAGTTGCCGACGATCGAAAATAAATCAGGCTGCGCGCCGTTCCTGAAGACAATAATCTCGGTCTTCGTTACGGCACCCGGGCTGGGATGTATCCGAAAAGTCGGCCTAAAGGGGGCGTCTCCCGAATCGATCACCCACGGCCTCCGCTTCCAGAGTTATAGCAGGCAGGGACTGCAGTTCACGAATCATTGCCTGCATGGATGTCTTCGCATCGTCACTGAGCATCGGAATAAGATCGCCCACTCCATGCATGCTGAGCGGCCCCATTCCGACGAACGCCGAGACTTCCTGCAAACTGTTCACAATGGCCCCCTTTTACTTCTTGGCTTCGAGAATGGGAACTTCCGGAACTCCGCGACACGAATAGCCACTCCAAGACGCTTCTTCCCTCTTGGCAGTCGCGGGCGTGGAGGGCCGATGAGATCGGCGCGTCCACCGATGCACTTGCTACGCCACAATGTCACCGACAGTACAGATCAAATCTCGGTAATCACATACCAATTACTTGCTCTCCAGCTTGGCCACCCGGTCTTTCAGTGAACTGATTTCGTCTCTTAGCGTTGTGAGGAGTACATCCGAGGAAAACCGTTTCATTAAACCCGGCTACGCGCGGGTTTCCATCCTGGTCGAGTTCGTCGGGATGGAAGAATGTTAACCGAACATCCCCAGCAGCTGGCGAATCGAGCGTCAGCGTATTGAGGTTGATGACGCTCCCGTTGATAGTCACCCCGCCCGGGTAATCTCCCTCCCAGTTGACTGTGAGCCCGTCGCTGAAGTCATGTACCAGCGCGCGCCGTGTGACCCCGCGTCCTCTGTGGCGTTGAGGTGAGTCGAGCACGAAGTCAAAGGCCGTAGCCTTCACAACGCCTGCATCCAGCACTATTGAGATCCCATTGTCCTGGTCTAGCTTCACATCGGTAGACATGCTCTTGATTTCCCTTCTCGCTAATTTGTTAAGCGCTCTTCTACTACACCGCCGGTGACTCCACCTGAGATGATGCTCCGTTTCGTCTTGTAATGGAGTACGGTGCTGACTGTGGAACCGGCGTGAAGTGTTCGCAGCATTCATCGCCGGCGATCGTCGCGTCATCCAGTAAGCTGAATGCGGTCTGAATCTTTTGAACGTGCGGACCCGACTGGCACAACCATGATGTGCTGGCGCTCGCCCGACCGCGTGGCCAGTTTGGACACTAACCAGAAATTCTATTCTGACCTGCCGACGTAGGTCACGATCCTGCCCAGTCAGTTCTTCTGTTCAATCACCAGGATTTCCAGTCGGCTTCCTAGCCGCCTTGGAGTGTACAGGCACTGTCAACTTGGTGCGGACGGTGGGTTCTCCTCTTCGAACTCGCGCGTCCCTCACGCGCTCATCAGGCGGCCGTCACCGCATCCCATTCGACGAACGCTCGCGTTCGGATGACCACCCGTGGCCATCATGCGGACGGCACCACCCACTCGGGCCGCGGATTCATGGTCCAGGCTCGTTCGCCGGAGACGGCAGCATCTATAGCGTTTTTCAGAACGCTGTTTTCAGCTGGTTCCTCGTTCCGGTTCCAATTCCCCGTTCGAGGTGGGCGACGAATTCAGTACGCCATTGATCTTGAAAAAAGACGCGCATCCCAATCCTGGCGCCCCCGCGAACAGGAACATGGAACAGATGCTATGTAGTGCCGCGCGATCGCGGCACCGGTGAGGAGAAGCGGGCCGCCGCGGTAAGCTCCGACACACGTGCTGGACGGCACATTATAAGGAGGAGCGCATGATCGCGACGACCCGTACGACCGAGTGCTACCGCAGCCCCCGCGATGCTGTACCTGGCCTTCGAATTGGCAGGTACGAAATGGACGTTGGGATCTACGCACGCGCCGGCGCAGCCGCCGCGCGTGCGCACCATCGTCGCCGGCGATCTGCGCGCGCTCGAGCAGGAAGTGCGGCATGCGAAGGTGCGGTTCGGGTTGCCACTCGAGGCGCCGGTGCAGAGTTGTTATGAAGCCGGCCGGGATGGCGTCTGGCTGCATCGGTGGTTGCTCGACCACGGGGTCGCCAATGTCGTGGGCGATTCCTCGAGCATTGAAGTGAATCGCAAGGCTCGGTGCGCGAAGACGGATCGGCTCGACGTACGCAAACTGCGGGCCCTGCTGTTGCGCTGGAGGGGCGGCGAGCGGACAGCGTGGAGTGTCGTGCACGTCCCCTCGCCAGCGGCGGAGAATGACCGGCAGCTCACGCGCGAGCTCGAGGCCGTGCGCGACGATCGGACGCGCGCCCGCAATCGCCTGCACGGCCTGTTCGCGACGCCAGGCGTGCGTCTGTCGCTCGATCGGCATTTCGAGTCGGCGCTCATGGACGCCCATACCTCCTCGGCCGCGGTGCCGAAGTCGAGGACGCGCATCCGCATCTCCATCGGCGGGCTGAACGACTGCGGCAGCGCACCGGTCCAGCCGGTCGCGGGCGTCGGCGCCGCTCCGGGGAACGGGGCTTGTCCTGCGTATCCGGCCGGGTGATCGAACTGGAGCCCGAACGACCGGATGAACGGGTCGTCGTCGAACAGCGGCTCGCCCGCCTTCCCGATGAAGTTCGTCGCGACACCGCGGCCGGATAGGAACGTACGGAAGTCGATCGTCGGGCCGTTGATCGACGCGTTGCGCCCACCGGCCCACTCCACCTGCGCGACCTTGAGCCCGCCACGCTCGGCGGCTTGCGCAATCGATTCGGCCTGCAGGATGTTCGGAGCGAACGCAGAGGTGCTGGCGGTCCCGAACGCTTGGCCGTTCGTGTGGAACGTGTTGTTCGTCGAGCCGTGCACGCCGGGCCACGCGCCGGTGGCGAGCGAGTACCACCCCGCGCCGGTGTTCGGCGGAGCCTGCGTGAGCAATCCGTTGCCCGACGCGGACGTGCCGAGGCGAAGCAGGAGGTTCATCGTCGAGAAGAAGCCCGCGTACTTCGGGATCAGGTCCTGGCGGAGGCCGTCGGCGGCGAAGAACACCGCTTTCGGCGTCTTCGGAGCGAAAGACGTTTCGGAGATCGGAGCCGCGGCCGGCGCGCCCGCCGGCACGGCGGCCGACGCGCGTCCGACGGGCACGGTCAGCAAGCTGGCGGCAAGCGCCAACGCGAGAAGCGAAACGACACTGCGTGAGCGGACCGACACGCGACGCGAAGTCACCGGAGAACCTCCTCGGGCGCGACCCACCTCGGGTCGACGACCGTCTGGTTGTACCCCCGAGCGGAAGGGCTTAATCCACCGCCGCGTGCTGCGCCACGGACGCCGCCACCAGCGCTACCAGGACCAATCCGGAAAGCAGCACCGGTTCGGGCGTGAAGCTCGACAGAAGAATTAGGCAGGCCGCAACCGGGACGCCGAAATTACGCAATGGCGTCGACACCTTGAACGGTGCGTGCAGTGTCCACACCATGACCAAGAACACCACGACCGGCACCGTGAACGCGAACGCCGGCCTGCACGTCGGTGAGCTCAGAGTGGTCGGTGACTTGGTCGACGGCGACGACGAGGCCCGCCCCCATCGCCGCCGCGGCTCCGAACACGAAGTAGTGCCCGTAGCCCCACGCGAACGCGCCGCTGCGCCCGGCGTCGGACGACTCCCGCGCCCGCTCGACGAGACGCTCGGTCGGCATGTCGAAGTAGATCCACCACATCGCAGAACACGGGTGAGCAGGCCGCCGACGACGACCGTCGCGAGATCCTCGAAGTGGGTGTCGACGATCGAGCGCGGTCTGCACGCCGACCGTCGCCGCGAGCACCGACTCGCCGAGCACGATGATCGTGAACAACCCGTACCGCTCGGCGATGTGGCGCGGGTGCCAGGTCGTACGCCCGACCGCTTCCGCCCACACCGGCACCGCGAGCTCGAGCGCGGCGAGCACGAAGAACGCGGCGAGACCGGCGCCCTCGGGCAGCGCGAGCCGCAGCACCCAGCCGACCTGGAGCACGGCGATCCCGAGGGCGTAGCGCAGCGCGCACGATCGTCCTTCGGGATGCTCCGCGGCCGCCCGCAGCCACAACCCGACCATGGCCAGGCGCATCACCACGTAGCCGAGCGTGATGATCCCGAAGTCCTGGTCGTCGAACGCCCGCGGAACCCCGGCCGCGAGGATCAGCACGCCGGTCATCTGCACGAACACCGTCGAGCCGGTAGGCGACGTCGTCGTTGTCGTAGGCCGAGGCGAACCAGGTGAAGTTCATCCACGCCCACCAGATGGCGAAGAACACGAGCGGGAAGCGACAGCAGCGCATCACCGGCGTGCCCGTCGACCAGCCCGTGGTGGAGGCTGCTGCCCGCCTGGGCGATGGCGACGACGAACGTCAGGTCGAAGAACAGCTCCAGCGGGGTGGCCGTCCGGTGTTCCTCGTGGGTGTCGCGGGGCGGCATCGGTGCGAGCAGCGGCATGTCGGGAAGTCTCCCGCGCCGCTGAAGATCGGCTGAACGCGGGTTCACACTTTTGAGTACCGACTACCGATCCGGCCGAGAGGCGGCCTCGGTACCGTCGACTCGTGACACCGGAACAGCTCCGCCTCGTCGACGTCACCGTCGGGCTGATCGAGTCGCATCGTGACGCGTTCGTCGAGCGCTTCCACGAGGAGCTGCACCGCGTCTCGCCGACCACTCGGGCGCTGTTCTCCGCGGCCGAGGACATCCCGCTGCTGGCGGGCGCGGTACGCCAGCTCGACTCGTTCGTCGACCGGGCCCGGGCGTTGGGCGTCCGGTACCGCCAACAGGGCGTGCGGGTCGAGCACTACGAGGCGATCGAGACCGCGCTGATGCGCACCCTCGCGTCGTTCCTCGACGCCGGATGGGACACCGCCACTGCCGCCGCCTGGCACCGGATGTTCCGGTTGATGGCCGAGACGATGCTCGAGGGCTCAGCTACCGGAGCTTTCCGCACCCGGGGCTGAGATCCCGAGCGCCGTCGCCAGGCCATCTCGGCCCTTCACGCCCAGCTTCACGTACACGTGCTGCAGGTGGTTGTCGACCGTGCGGGTCGAGAGGAACAGGCGAGCGCCGATGTCCCGACTCGAGAGGCCGTGCGCGGCGAGCAGCGCCACCTCCCGCTCCCGCTCGCTCAACGGCTCGATCCCTTCGCTGCGGGCGAGCGCCGGTGTCACCACCCACTCCCGCATCGCGCCGCGCAGGGCCGCGACGCGGGCTCGTGCCGCGACGGCGCCTCGCTGGTCACCGTCCGCCGCGAGGCAGTCCGCCAGATCGGCGGCGGCCTCGGCGGCGAGCACGAGCGCGCCCGACGCGACGAAGCCCTCCACCGCGGCTTCGAGCTGCGTGGCGTCGTTGGACGCGACGCCGACGGCGTGGACGAGACGGGCCTGCGCCAGCCGTCCCTGGACGTACTCGGCGAGAGTCCGCAGACGTTCGACCACACTCGCCGCGCCGCCGAACCGCACGATGTCGTGACGCAGCCCCACCTCGAACGCGTACTTCCCGAGACGTGCCGCGTCGTCGGCCGCCACCTCGAGCCGCTCACGCGCCGCAGGGAGCCCGTCGCGTTCGGCGGCCAGCCACGCGTCCGCGCGGTCGATGTCGGTGTGGAACACACCGCGGTCCTCGTCCTCGAGTGACGCGACGCGCTTCAGATCGGCCTCGGCGCCGAACCGATCGCCCTGCTGGAGACGCGCACACGCGACGAGCGCGAGTGCCCATCGCTCCGATGAGCCGTGCCCGAGCGAGCGGGATTGCCGCACGAGGGAGGCGAGCTGGGACCGGATCTCGCCCGGGCGTCCGGTGAGGAGGTTGATCCGCGCCTCCGCCAGCGCGAGCCAGCTCGTCGTCGTGGCTTCGTGGCGCTCGGCGCGGTAGTGGCGCGATGTCGCGAGCGCCTCCTCGATCTCGCCGAGCTCACCGAGTGCCACCACCTTCGTGAACATCAGCAGCGACTTGCCGGGCTTCGCGAGGTCGGGAGGGAGCGACGCGTGCACCTCGCGGCCCTCCTCCACGAGCGGCAGCGCGTCTTGGCCCCGACCGGCAGCGGCGAGTGCCAGCGCCCGACCCCGCAGCATCTCCAACCTCGGGCCGAGCATCGCGGCCGGAGGTGCACCCTGTGAACGGGCGATTGCCTCGCTCACCCGGCCCGCCATCGCGAGCAACAGCACGTGGTACGCCTCGATGTTCTGCCGCGGTTCGGGCTCGGTCACCTCCTCGAGGGCTCGCATCAGGAGCCAGATCGGCTCGGCGATGCGACCGGTACCGAAGAACATGTTGTTGGCGCGCCGTCGCACCACCTGCGCGCGCACCGGATCATCGAGCTCGCAGGTGTCGATGTTCGAGAGCAGCCCCTCCACGGCAGCCGTGTCGCCGAGGCGGAACTTCATCTCGGCCTGCAGCTGGACGACCTCGGGCGTGCGATCGAGCTCGCGGGCCTGGCTGAGGATGCGATCGGCCATCGCGTCGTCACCTTCGACCAGCGCGAGCCGAGCCGCCTCGGCGAGCAAGTCGGAGTCGACGTGTCCGCCGCCCTCGAGTCGCCACGCCACCACGCGCACGCGGTCGCTCGTGCGGCGCGCGCCCGCGTTCGTGATCGCGTCCGCCAACGATCGGCGGATGCGCCGGCCGCGGACCTCGGGGATCTGCTCGTGGATGACCTCCGCGAACAGCGGGTGCACGAGGGAGACATCGGTGCGACGCCCGCGCTTGCACACGCTGAGCAGGCCCCGCTGCTCGAGCTGCTCGAGCACGGCTCCGTCGACCATCGACTCGAGCAGGCCGAGCCCCAGCTCGCCGGCCACGGAGAGCAGCTCGACGACCTCGCGCTCTTCGGACCCGAGCCCCGCAAGCCGCTCGGCGACGAGGAGCTCCAGCGTGGGCGCCGCATGCGCGAGGCGTTCCGTCAGGTGCCACATGCCTTCGGTCTCGACGAGCATGCCGCTGTCGAGCGCGGACTCGACGAGCTGGCGGAGCACGCCGGGGTTGCCCGTGGCGGCATCGGCGAGCTGGCCGAGGCTCTCGTCGTCGATCGGCGCGCCGAGCACGCGGTGCAGCAGCGCGGCGACTGTGTCCTCGGCCAGGAGCACCGGTTCGACGGTGTGGAGGTGGCCGTCCTTCACGAGCAGCTGCACCGCATCGTCGGGCGGGATGTCGACGCCGGTGCGCAACGTGCAGATCACGAATGCGGTGCGGGCGTGCACGAGCGACACGAGCAGCGCGCGTGAGAGCTCGTCGAGGTGGTTGACGTCGTCGGCCATCACGACCCAACGACGGCCGTCGCCGATGTGCTCGAGCGCGGTGCGGGCCCGGTGGAACAGCAGACCCCGCTCGAGCTCGCCTTCCGGTCCGGCGATCTGGGTCACGTCGGCCGGCAGGAGATGCGACAGCGCGGCGAGCGGCACCCGCTTGGTCTCCGGATGGCCGGCGACCCGCGCGACCGGGAAGCCGGCGTCGGCCGCCAACCGCAAGCACTCGTCGGCGAGCCGTGTCTTCCCGACGCCGGCACCCCCGGTGAAGAGGATTCCGCCGGTCTCGGAATCGTTGAAGGCCGCCGCCGCGGCCTCGACCTCGCCCGCCCGGCCGAGGAGCGGCCATGCCGACACCGTGCTCGGCAGGCCGCCGCCGATGAAGAGGTTCGCCCCCGGCTCGGTCGCCGATTCACGCGGCGGGGGCGGCGGTGCCGCGGGAGCCGGCACGTCGATCGCGACTTCCTCGATCTCCTCGACCGGCGCGATGAAGCGATACCCGCGGCCGTGGACGGTGCGCACGATGTGCTGGCTCTGGCCGTCGTCGCCGACCGCACGCCGCGCCGTCTTGATGCGCGTCGTGAGCGCCGACTCGCTCACGAACCGGTCGCCCCAGACGTTGTCGAGGAGCTCCTCCTTCGTGACGAGCCGATCGCGGTTCACGACGAGGTACTGCAACACGTCGAACACCTGGGGCTCGACCGCGGTGACGGCACCGCCCGCGTGGAGCTCGAACAGGGTCGTGTCGAGCTCGTTGTCCCCGAACCGATAGATCACCGCTGCGCCTCGTCGAGAAGGGGCGCTGCCCACGGAAGCCTCGGCGCACCCGCGGTCGAGGCTATCGAGATCAGCAGGCAACGGTCATGGGATCGAGCGTGGCCAGATGCTCCACCTCGTCTTGCATCGCCGCGCTCACCTGCATCAGCAGCGCACCGATCTCCGTCGCGTCCCACTCGTACGAAGCGATCGCATCGGTCGTGACCCAAAGGTCCTCGGCGAGCCGGTCGCGCGTGGCCTGGTACTCAGCCAGCGCGGCGGCCTCGTCGTGGCCGTCGATCACAGTCGCCATGATCGCCCTCGCGAGCAGCTCGGCATCCCGCAGCGCGTCGGTGAGGCCGTGCGCCGTGATCGGGTCCTTGAAGTAGCCCGCGTCGCCGACGAGTGCCCATCCCGGACCGAATGCCCGCCGCATCCGGCCCGGGCGTCCGGGGAACCTCGTGAGCGGCGTCTTCGGGGCGAACGCCGCCGGCAGACGATCGACGAGCTCCGGCGCGGCGTCGCGCATGATCCCGATGAACCCCTTCATCGGATCCTTCATGAGCTCGCGGCGGAAGCGGTGGGGCTGGGTCCCCACGAACACGCAGGTCGCGCCATCGTTCGTCGGGACCGCACCCGCGGATGCTCCCGGACGGAAGTACAGCTCGAGGCCCTCGGTCTCCAGGCCCGTCCAGTAGCCGTAGGCGAACGCGCTCGCATGGGACGCGGATCGCTCGACGGGGGCGTCGACCCAGCGGGCGACGTTCGAGCCGAGGCCGTCCGCGCCGACGACGATCGTCGCGTTCGCCTCGAACCGCGCGCCGTGTTCGTCCTCAGCGACGATGCCCCGCACGCGGCCGTCGGCCCGTCGAGTCAGACCCCGCACGGTGACGCCGAACCGCACGGTCGCACCGGAGAGCACCGCCGCGTCGGCGAGGATGGGGTCGAGCACGGTGCGACGAGGCGCGTAGAGCGCGTCGACGCCGTGCAGCGACTTCAATCCGATCGAGAACTTCTCGTCGGCGACGTGGAACGTGGTCTGGCGCACCGGGGGCGTGCCGGCCGCGATGACGTCGTCGAGCAGGCCCCAGCGGTGCAGTTGGAGGACGCCGCCGCGCATGATCGAGTGGGTGGACGTCGTGTCCTCGCCGTACTGCATGCGATCCACGACGAGGACGTCGAGCCCCGCGCGGCGCCAGCAACATCGCGGTCGCGGCGCCGGCAGCGCGAGCCCCGACGACGATCACGTCGTAGTGGCGGGGGGCGGTCAGAGGGAAACGGGCGGAAGACATTGCGAGCTCCTGAGAGGTCCGATCGCCGGCCGGCCGCGCAGACGCGGCACGGCCGGACGAACGGGGGTTGGGAGGCGTGAGCCTCAGTCCGTCTCGATCTCGATCGAGACCGGGACGCTGTTGGTGATGATGTCGAACACGGCGGACCGAGCCCGCGAGCGCTCGACGACGTCGCGCAGCTTCGCCGGGTCGTCGCCCTTCAGCTTGAACGTGACGTTGATCTGCTCGAAGCCGTTGCGCACGCCCTTGTCGAGCCCGAGGAGGCCGTTGAGGTCGATGTTGCCCTCGACGGTCGACTCGACCTCGGTGAGGTTCACGCCACGTGCGGCGGCGATGTTGGCGAGGCCCGCCGTGAGGCACGCGGCGAGCGCGTGCAGCAGGTACTCGACGGGGGTGGGACCATTGTCACGCCCGACCAGCACGGCGGGGTGATCGGCGTCGAGGGTCCAGGGCTGGTCGTGCGTCATCTCCTGCATGGCGCCGTAGAAGCCGTGGATCGTCGACTGGTTGTGGGTGCCACGTCACCCAGCGGTTCGTGGCCCGGAACTGGAACTTGGCGATCTCAGGGTTGCCCTTGACGGCGTCGAGCGTGGCGAAGAGGGTCGCCGTGTCCACGCCGTTGCGGGTCGAGGTCTCCATCGTGGTCATTTCGATGCTCCCTTTCTTTCATTGGGGGGTTGGGTTCCTTGGTTGCAGTTCGACCGTAAGGAAATGAGCCGCCCGGTCCTTGGAGACGATGTGGAGGTCGTGTGGAGACTTCGGTCAGCGGATCTCCAGATGGTCTTCAAGGCTTGGACGCCCGTTCGGCGCACGATCGACCCATGTCCTCGACGATTTCTGCTCCGATCCACCGCCTCGACAGCGAGACGGCCAGCGCGGCGCGCGAGGGCGCCCTCGCGATCGTGCCGCTCGTGCTCGGCTTCGCGCCGTTCGCCCTCGTGATCGGCGCATCGGTGGCGGCCAGCGCCCACGAGGGTCCGGGCTTCGCGGGGAGCTGGCTGATCTACGGCGGCTCCGCGCAGCTCGCGGTCACCCGCACGCTCGAGTCAGGCGGCGCGGTCCTGGCCGTGATCACCGGCCTGCTGATCAACACCCGCCTCGCCGTCTACAGCGCCTCGCTGGCCGCGCGGTGGAGCGACCAGCCCCGCTGGTTCCGGGTCACCGCGGCGCCGATGCTCGTGGACCCGGTGTTCGCCGTCGCGGAGCGCCACGCGCTGACAGCGCCGAGTGCACGGTCGGTGCGCGCGCACTACTACGGCGCGGCGATCGGGCTGTTCGTCGTCGTGGACCGTGCTCATCGGCATCGGCGTCGCCGCCGGCAACCAGCTCAGCGGCATCGGACTCGAGGTCGCCGCCCCGCTGTGCCTGCTCGCGCTCGTCGGGCCGAAGCTGAAGGATCCCCGCACCCGGGCCGTCGTGCTCGCCTCCGCGGCGGTCGCGGTGTTGGGCCGGGGACTGCCGGCCGGCACCTCGATCCTCGCGGCCATTGCCTGCGGCATCGCCGTCGGAGTCTCCATGGACAACGTCGAGAAGAGGAGCAAGTCATGAGCGCGTGGATCGCAGTGATCGCCGTCGGTGTCGGCAGCCTGATCTTTCGCATCGTCCCGCTGGCGTTCGCCGATCGGCTGATCGGGATGACGGGCGTCGACCGCGTGCTCCGCTACGCGGGCGCGGCCGCTGTCGCGGCGATGGCGGCGTCATCACTCGACCGCGCGGCGACCACGAACTACCTGCCCGCAGTCGCCGTCGCCGCGGGAGTCGGCCTGGTGCTCATCCTCCGGGGCAAGTCGATGCTGACGGTCGTGGCCGTGGGTCTCGCGCTCTACCTCGTGATCGCCGACGGGCTCGACTTCCTGCTCTGAGCCGCCAACCCGGCGATTCCTCGGCAAGGAACGCGTCACCGATGACGCGTTACTTGCCTGAGAACGCTGGGAGGCGAGAGGCTGCCCTCGTGGACCTCAAGAAGAAGCTGCTCGACATGGCCGTCGAAGCGACCGGCGACAAGGAGGTCACCGTCGCCGGAGACTTCGAGCCGAAGGGTCTCGCCTGGAAGCGCGCCGCCGGAGCGACGGCCGGCGCGTTCATCGGAAGCGAGATCGGCGACGGATGGACCGGCATCGGCGCCGTGGCCGGCGCGCACGCCGGCCAGAGGGCGGGCACGTCGGGCGACCTGCCCCCGGTGGTCGTGCTGGCGGCATCGCCGACGACGCTCTACGTGCTGACGACGAACAACGCGAAGGGCATCATCTCGGCGAAGAGCCTGATCAAGATGGGCGAGCACGCCCGCGAGGACCTCACGTTCGAGATGAAGCAGAAGGTCACCGTGCGCACGGTCGTCATCCACGACGAAGCGACCGGGGCTCAGCTGAAGATGGAAGGCCGCCGCATCCTGTTCCACCACATGAACGACATCCTCGACGTCCTCGCCGGTGACGAAGACCTCAGCGCGCCCGCGTCCACCGACGCGACCTGACCGTACACTTCGCCCATGTTCCAAGACGTCGTCGAGTCCGAAGTCGAGCTGCGTGAGCTGTACCGGCACCCCCAGAAGCTCACGCAGGCCAAGGTGCTCGCGAGCCTCGACCCACACGCGCGGCAGTTCATCAGCAACGCGCCGTTCGTGTTGCTCGGCACCTCAAATGTGAATGGCACCGCGGATGTCTCGCCCAAGGGTGGACCGGCCGGCTTTGTCGTCGTCCTCGACGACAACCATCTCGCGATCCCCGATCTCCAGGGCAACAACTTGCTCGACTCGATCACGAACATCGTGAACGGCTCCGGCATCGGCCTGCTGTTCCTCATCCCGGGCGTCGACGAGACGCTGCGGGTCAACGGCCACGCCTGCCTCACGACCGACGAAGCCGTGCTCGACGCCTGCGCAGTGAAGGATCGGCGTCCGAAGGCGGCGATCGGCGTCACCGTCGTCGAGCAGTTCATGCATTGTGCGAAGGCATTCCGCCGCAGCGAGCTCTGGCAATCCGACACTTGGCCCGACCGCGGTGTGGTGGCGACGTTGGGCTGCATCGTGAAGGACCAGATCCCCGAGGTCGGCGACGTCGACGCCGCGACGATCGACAACTTGCTCGAAGAGGGATACAAGGCGTCGATGTGGGAGCCCGGCGGCTCGCAATGAGCACCGGCGCGTTCGAGGTCGCCGAGGTCGCACCTCGACCGATCGCGGTGATGCGCGCCGAGACCAACTGGAGCGAGCTCGCCCCGACGATCCAACGGCTCTTCGACGAGGTGTGGAAGGCGATGCGCTCCGAGCCCTCCCCGCCGGGCGCGCCGCGCCTGTCGCACGACACGTTCGGGGAGAACGTCATCGTCTACCTCGACCGGCAACCCACGATCGAGGTCGGCGTGCTCGTCGAGGCGGACTTCGTGCCGTTCGACGGCCTCGAGCCGTCCACGCTGCCCGGCGGGCGAATCGCCCGTGGCATCCACCGAGGCGGCTACGACCGCCTGGGTCCCACCTACGACGCGCTCCACAAGTGGTGCGCGGACAACGGTCACATCCCTACGGGTGTCGGGTGGGAGCACTATGGACATTGGCACGAAGACCCCGAACAGCTGGAGACGATGATCGCCCTCGTCTTGCAGCCGTAGAGGAGGAGAGATGTTCGACGTCGATCAGCTCGTGGAGGACTGCAAGCAGGCACTCACCGAGACCGAACAGCAGCTCGCGATCAAGGAGGTGCTCGAGCGGGCGGTGCGCAACCCCGAGCAGGTCGCCGCCGTGCTGGCCCCGACGAAGGCCGAGATCGTCCCGCTCTACGCCGCGCCCGACCTGAGCATCTTCAAGGTCGTCTGGGCTCCCGGCATGGACATCCCCGCGCACGACCACTTGATGTGGGCGGCGATCGCCCTCTACGGCGGGCAGGAGGACAACACGCTCTACCGCCGGCAGAGCGACACGATCGTGCGCTCCGGCGGCCGGGAGCTGCGCACGAAAGAGGTCGGGCTGTTCGGCCGCGAGACCATCCACTCGATCCACAACCCGCTCGATGTGATGACCGGCGCGATCCACGTGTACGGCGGCGACCTCACCACCAAAGTGGGTCGCAGCGAATGGGATGTGGAGGCGGGCACACAGTCAGCGATGGACTTCGCACGGACACAGGAGATCTTCGCGGAGGCCAACGCGCGCCTCGCCGAAGACCCCTAGCTACCGCCCGGCCGCGGTGAACGGGGACCTTCGGCCCTAGGCGCGTCGACCGCTGCTGCGCATGCTCGAACCATGCGAGCACTCATCGTCTACGAATCGATGTACGGCAACACGCACGTCGTGGCCGACCACATCGCCGACGGCCTCCGGTCGCACTTCGCGACCGAAGTCGTCCCCGTCGAGCAGGCCACCCCGGAGAAGATGCACGACGTCCAGCTCCTCGTGGTCGGTGGCCCGACGCACGTGCACAGCCTGTCGAGCGAAAAGACCCGGGAGGCCGCGGTGGAAGCCGCACACAAGCCCGACGCCGACGTTGCGCTGGATCCCGACGCCGAGGCCGAGGGGCTCCGCGAGTGGTTCCATCACGTCGCCGAGGTCACCAACGCCGGAGCGGCCGCGTTCGACACCCGGATCGACGCCCCTTCGTGGATCACCGGCCGGGCCTCGAAGGGCATCGGCCGGCGCCTCACTCATCTCGGCTACGACCTCGTGGCCGATCCCGAGAGCTTCCTCGTCGACAAGCAGAACCACTTGCTGCCCGGCGAGGCCGAGCGGGCCGTCGCGTGGGGCGCCGCCCTCGCACTGAGCCTGGCAGCGAACCCATGAGCATGTCGACGGAGGAACCGGAGGTCGACGTCGAACGCCTCGAGGAGCTGGTCAAGTCTCGAGAGCGCCGTCGCGACGGGTGGACGTTGCTCATCTGGGGCTTCGCCGCCGTCGCGCTGTTCGCCAGCGTGATCGCGGTCGGCTTCGGCATGCGCGCGATCGACGAGTCGAGCGACGGCGCCACAGCAGCGGGTGGCGGGCCGACAGCTGCACAAGTGACGCTCACCGAGTTCTCGATCACGCCCGACATGATCTCGGCGTCGCAGTCCGGCGGGATCGACATCACGAACACGGGCACCGTCGAGCACGACTTCGCGATCAAGGGCACCGACGTCGCGATCCCGTTGATCGCACCGGGCGAGACGGCCCACCTCGACCTGTCCGGGCTGGATGCCGGTACGTACACGGTGATCTGCCAAGTGGCTGGCCACGAGGCGTCGGGCATGACGGCGATGCTCCACGTCGGCGCCGGCGATGAGGTCGGCGGCATCGGTGGCGAGGCAGCGGGCGGCCCTGCAGCGATGACGCCCGTGCAAATGGATCAGGCGATGAAGGACTCGATCACGGCCTTCCCCGCCGCCACGGAGGGACTCGGCGCACAGGTGCTCCAGCCGACCGTGCTCGCCGACGGCACGAAGGAGTTCGAGCTCACCACCACGTTGACCCAATGGCAGGTCGCGCCGGACCGGACCGTCGAGGCGATGACGTACAACGGCACCGTCCCGGGCCCGACCATCAAGGTCGACCCCGGTGACAAGGTGCGTGTCGTCCTGCACAACGAGATGCCGCAGTCCACGTCGATCCACTTCCACGGGCTGATCACGCCGAACTCGATGGACGGGACGACGTACATCACTCAGGAGCCCGTGAAGACGGGCGAGACGTTCGTCTACGAGTGGACCGCGCAGGACACGCCCGCGGTCGGCATGTACCACTCGCACCACAACGCGGTGGAGCAGATCCCCGACGGTCTCGCCGGCGCGTTCATCATCGGCGAGCTGCCCGTGCCGAACGGCGTGGCGGTCGGCCAAGAGCAGGTGATGATCCTCGACGACTCGGGAGTCATCGGCTACGCGCTCAACGGGAAGTCATTTCCGGCGACGACGCCGTATGTCGCCAAGCAAGGCGAGTGGATCGAGTTGCACTACATGAACGAGGGCAGCCAGATCCATCCGATGCATCTGCACGGCATGCCGCAGCTCGTCATCGCCAAGGACGGCATGCCGCTCACCAGTCCGCAGTACGAGGACACGGTCACCGTCGCTCCGGGTGAGCGCTACACGGTGCTCATCCAGGCCACGGAGCTCGGCACCTGGGTGTGGCACTGCCACATCCTCCCCCACGCCGAGAACGAGAACGGCATGTTCGGCATGGTCACCGCACTGGTCGTGCAATGACCACGGACCCTGAAGGGAGACATCATGACGATCTTCGTGGGTGTTGACGGGTCCAACGGCGCCGCACAAGCGCTCCGATGGGCGGTTCACGAAGGTGAGCTGCGCGACATCCCCGTCACCGCAGTCGTGGCCTGGGACCTGCTGAACCAATGGACGCTCGTGCAAAGCGAGACGTTCGACCCGGACTTCGACGACGACAAGGCTCTCGCCCTCCTCGACGGCTGGGTGGCCAGCGCCGTCGGCGGAGACGCGGCAGTGCACGTCGAACGACGCGCGCGAGAACGACCTCGCCTGGCGCGCGCTCGTCAACGTCTCCGAGGGGGCCGACCTGCTCGTCGTGGGCGCACGTGGCAGTGGAGGGTTCCTCGGCCTGCGCATGGGCTCGGTCAGCGAGCGCTGCCTCCACCATGCGAAGTGCCCCATCGCGATCGTCCGTGACGTGGAGCGCGCATCGACACCAAAGAAGGAGTGCATCGTCGTCGGCGTCGATGGCTCAGCGCACGGCCACGGCGCGCTCGTCGTGGGCACTCGACGAGGCGCGGCTGCGCGGGGCTTCGGTGCGCGCCGTGACCGTGTGGAACTCGGTGCCGATCGCGGCGTTCTCAGGCGGACCGACCGTCGACCTCGCGGTGTTCGAGGATGGCGGTCGCTCCGTCCTCGAGCATGCTCTCGAGGGCGCGGACACGAGCGGACTCGCGGAGCCGGTCAAACCTGTCCTGGTCGCAGGGAGCGCGGCCGGGGCGATCGTCGCCGAGGCAACCGACGCCACGCTGGTAGTCGTCGGGGCCCGGGGCCTCGGCGGGCTCAAGAGCCTGCTGCTCGGATCCGTGAGCCATCAGGTCGCGCACCACGTGCCCTGCCCGGTCGTGGTCATTCCTGGTGAGCGAGGCGACTGACGTGGCGACCGCCGACACCGACCGCAGCGGGCTCGAGGTGCTCGACGAGGCCGAGTGCCTTCGCCTTCTCGCGCTGGCGACCCTCGGTCGAGTCGCGGTGACGGCCAACGCGTTGCCGATGGTGCTGCCCGTGACGTTCCGTCTCGTCGACCACCAGATCGTGTTCCGCACCCGTCGCGACACTCACCTCGGCCTGGGAACGAACAACTCTGTCGTGGCCTTCGAGGTCGACGACATCCACCCGGAGCTTCACACCGGCTGGAGTGTGCTCGTCACGGGAGTCGCGTCGGAGCTTCGCGACCCGCACATCGGCGAGACCATGGGGGCGCTGCCTGAGTGGTCGCGAGGCGACGAGACCCGGGCGGTCGCGATCACCGTGAACCTGATCTCGGGCCGTCGCACACTGCCGAGGAGCGAATCATGAACACTGACGCGGGCGCACTAGAGGAACTCGACCGCGAGGAGTGCCTGCAACTGCTCGCCTCCTTCTCCGTCGGGCGGATCGCGGTTGCGACGCCCCACGCGTCGCCGTTCGTCGTGCCCGTGAACTACGTCCTCGACGGTGAGTTCGTAGTCTTTCGCTCCGACCCGGGAGCGAAGATCAAGGGGATCGATCGCCACGCGGTGAGCTTCCAGATCGACCACATCGACGGCTTCCACCGCACCGGCTGGAGCGTGCTCGTCCGGGGAACGGCGATCGTGGCCGAGCCCCACGAGATCGCCCACCTCGAGATCGAGTCCTGGGTGGCCGGGACGAAGCACGAGTGGGTTCGCATCGTGCCGCACTCGATCACTGGTCGGCGACTGACCGCTTCCGACCTCCCTCGGGACGACGAGGGGGTACCTCTGATGCTCGAGCGCCTGTCTGAGCTGGAATGCGTCTCGCGACTCGGGACCGGGTGCGTCGGACGCGTCGGCTTCATCGTCGAGGGCAAGCCCGAAGTGCTGCCAGTGAACTACGCGTGCGACGCAACCGGTCTCGTCGTGTTCCGCACCGTCAGTGGCACGTTGCTCAGTCTCGTCGACGGGCAACCCGTCGTGTTCGAGGTCGACGGCATCGACGAGGCCGCGCAGGCGGGTTGGAGCGTGTGCGTCCATGGAGACGCCCACGAGGTCTTCCTTGCCACCGCCAGCACCGCCCAGAAGCTCGCCGATCGAGGCCTCATCAGCTGGGCACCCGGACCTCGCGATCGATGGTTCTCGATCACGCCGGCGGAGATCACCGGCCGCCGCATCAGCTTCACCGGGGACGTCACGAAGTTCGAAGGATGGTTCGAAGGGATCGTGTCATGAAGACCGTCGAAGGCATTGAAATTCTCGACCCCAGCCAGAGCTGGGCGCTCGTGCGGGAAGCCGACGTCGGCCGGCTCGGCGTCTCGATCGCGAACCGGCCCGACATCTTCCCGATCAACTTCGTCGTCGACCACGGCACCGTGGTGTTCCGCACCGCCGAGGGGACGAAGCTCGCCGCCTCCGTGCTCGGCACGTCCGTTGCGTTCGAGGTCGACGGCTACGACTACGTCGCCGGGATCGCCTGGAGCGTCGTCATCAAGGGCCGGGCGACGGAGATCGAGCGGATGCAAGAGCTGTTCGACGCCGCCGAGCTGCCGCTGTTCCCATGGCATGCCGCGCCGAAGCATCGCTTCGTCCGCATCATTCCCGACGAGATCACCGGCCGCCGCTTCAAGGTCATCGCCCGAGCGCGGTGAGCATTACCGAGGCGGGACCTTCGCCTCTGGGAGCTGAAGCACCGCATTCGTACCGTTGATGTGAGGACGACTGCCCGACGAGGAGATTGCCATGCGAGCTCTCGTGTACCACGGACCCGGCGAGAAGGCGTGGGAGAAGGTGCGGACGCCGTGACGAGCACGAAGAAGCACGCGGTCGTTCTCGGAGGCGGCACCGGCGGCACGCTTGCCGCCAACCGCCTCCGGCGGACGTACGCGCCCGATCAGCTGGCGATCACCGTGGTCGACAGAGACGACCGCCACGTCTACCAGCCGGGTCTGCTGTTCGTGCCCTTCGGTCTCACTCATGCCGAGGACATCGTGCGGCCCCGCCGCCGGCAGCTGCACGACACCATCGCGTTCGTCGAGTCGGCAACCGAGCGAGTCGACATCGCGGCCAATGAAGTGCATCTGGAGGATGGTTCGGTGCTCGGCTACGACGTCCTCATCGTCGCCACCGGCGCGACGCTCCTGCCCGAGGAGACCGAGGGGCTGACCGGCCCGGGTTGGATGGACAACGTCTTCACCTTCTACACACCGGAGGGCGCCGCCGCACTCGAGGCCGCACTCTCGCGTTTCGATCGCGGCCGAGTGGTCGTCAACGTCGTCGACTTGCCGATCAAGTGTCCGGTCGCGCCGCTCGAATTCTGCTTCCTCGCCGACTGGTACTTCCGCGACCGCGGGATTCGTGACCGAGTCGAGCTGACCTACGCGACCCCACTCGACGGCGCGTTCACCAAACCAGTCGCCGCAGCCCGTCTCGGCGGGATGCTGGCCGAGAAGGACATCGCGCTCGTCACCGAGTTCAACACCGGTGAGGTCGACGGCACCGGCGGTCGCCTCGTGGCGTACGACGGCCGCGAGTTGGAGTTCGACCTGGCAGTGGTCGTTCCCTTGCACGGTGGCGCGGCATACGTCGGCCGATCACCAGGACTCGGTGACGAGCTCAACTTCGTGCCCACCGATGAGCACACGCTGCAGGCCAAGGCGGCGCCCAACATCTTCGTGATCGGCGATGCGGCGAACGTCCCCGCCTCCAAAGCCGGTTCGGTGACGCACTTCGAGGGCGACGTGCTCGTCGAGAACGTGCGGCGCCACCTCGAGGGCGAACCGCTCGATGCGGGCTTCGACGGGCACACCAATTGCTTCATCGAAACCGGGTTCCACAAGGCGCTGCTCATCGACTTCAACTACGACACCGAACCACTTCCAGGTCACTATCCGTCCAAGGTCGGGCTGCCCCTGCTCAAGGAGTCGCGGCTCAACCACCTCGGCAAGCTCATGTTCCAGTGGTTCTACTGGCACAGCCTGCTCCCGGGTCGCGACATCCCCGGCCTCGGCTCGTCGATGCCCACCGCTGGCAAAGAGAAAGAGGAATCACATGTCGATTGACACCGTCGCAGACGCCGCTGTCGAGTTCAACGACGACGGCTTCTTCGTCCACCCCGAGCAATGGACCGAAGCCATGGCGCCCGAGCTCGCCCGACGTGAAGGCATCGACGACCTGACCGCATCGCACTGGACGGTCATCCGCTTCATGCGCGCGGAGTACCTCGCCAAGGGCACCGGGCCGACCGTGCGGGTGCTGGGCAAGACCTCTGGCGTCTCGATCAAGGAGCTGTACGAGCTGTTCCCCAAGGGTCCGGCGAAAGTCGCCGCCAAGATCGCCGGCATCCCCAAGCCGCGCGGATGCATCTGAAAGGACCACGGCAATGACGAACGACGCGACACCGATCGAGAAGGTCTCGATCATCATCTCGAAGGGCTCGCTCGACGGCGTCTACCCCGGCCTGATCATGGCCAACGGGGCACGGGCCGAAGGAATCGAAGCGAACCTGTTCTTCACCTTCTTCGGGCTCGACGCCATCCACCGTGAACGCCACGAGCACATCAAGATGGCCACCGTCGGCAACCCCGGCCTGCACTTCGCGACCGTGATCGGCGGACTTCCCGGCGTCTCGAGCGTGATGACGCACTACATGAACCAGAAGATGGAGAAGCTCGACATCCCATCGATCCCCGAGTTCATCGAGATGATCGCCGACACCGGCGCCGGCCTCTACGCCTGCAAGGCGTCGGTCGACCTGTTCGGCCTCGAGAAGAACGACCTCATCCCGCAGGTCGAGGACATCATCACCGTCGGCGAGTTCTACGAGAAGGCCGCCGGCGGACAGATCATCTTCACCTGACCCGATGACGCAGCCCGTGCGCGTGATCGAGATCTTCGCCGACGTTCGGTGCCCGTTCACCCATGTCGGGCTGCGCCGCCTCGTCGAACGACGTGAGGCAAGCCGCGCCGACTTCGGCCTGTGGCTTCGCGCTTGGCCGCTCGAACTCGTGAACGACGCTCCTCTGGACCCCGCGCTGATCGCGGCAGAGGTCGCCGAGCTGCGACGTCAGGTCGCACCCGAGCTCTTCACGGACTTCGACCCGGCAGCGTTTCCAGGGTCCTCGCTGCCCGCACTCGGTTTCGCTGCCGCGGCCTACGAGCGAGACGCGCGCCTCGGCGAAACCGTGAGCCTTCGGCTGCGCGAGGCGTTGTTCGAGCAGGGCCGCGACATCGGGGACCCCGACGAACTGGCGCAGATCGCGGACCGCCTGAGTCTGCCCCGAGACCTCGCCGACCCGGCCTCGGTGCTCCGCGACTGGCAGGAAGGCAAAGCACGGGGCGTCATCGGGTCGCCGCACTTCTTCGTCGGTGAGGACAACTTCTTCTGCCCGGCGTTGCACATCGAGCACCACGACGGCCGCCTTCGCATCACGAGCGACCCAGAGGTGTTCGACTCCTTCGTCGAGCGCTGCCTTTCGGAGGAGCCTTCCGCCGGGCGTTGAGCGTCACCTGCGCTTCAGGCCGATGTGCCGATCAGGGCTGCGAGCTCTGCGAGCCGGTTGGCGTAGCCCCACTCGTTGTCGTACCAGCCGAAGACCTTGACCAGCTTGCCGGAGGCCAGGGTGAGCCCGGCGTCGAAGACACAGGACGCGGGGGACCCGACGATGTCGGTCGACACGAGCGGCTCGGTGCTGTACTCGAGCACGGCGCCGAGCGGTCCCGCCGCGGCGTCGGCAAACGCCTTGTTGACATCCTCGGCCGTGGTCGGACGATCCAGAAGCACGACGAGGTCGGTGATCGAGCCATCGGCCACGGGCACGCGAAGCGCGGTGCCGTCGAGCCGCCCCGCCATCCGAGGGATGACCTCGCTGGTGGCGCGGGCCGCGCCAGTGGACGTCGGGACGATGTTGAGGGCCGCGGCGCGGGCCCGGCGGGCGTCCTTGTGGGGACCGTCGACCAACGCCTGATCGCCTGTGTACGCGTGCACCGTGGTCATGAGACCCTGCTCGATGCCGAAGCAGTCCTCGAGCACCTTCACCATCGGCACGAGGCAGTTGGTGGTGCAGGAGGCGTTCGACACCACGTGATGCCGGTCGGGGTCAAAGTCGTGATGGTTGACGCCGATGACGAACGTCGCGTCAGCGTCCTTGCACGGTGCGGACACCACAACGCGCTCGGCGCCGCCGATGAGATGCGCTGCCGCAGCGGCGCGGGTGCGGAAGTGTCCGGTCGACTCGACGACCACACTCACGCCGAGATCCCCCCATGGGAGAGCCTTTGGGTCGGGCTCGGCGAACAGCCGCACCCACTTCTCGCCGATCATCAGTCCGCCTTCACCGACTGCGATCGCCGGCGCGAACCGTCCGTGGACCGAGTCACGCGCGAGAAGATTTGCCATTGTCGGCGCCGGGCCGAGCTCGTTGACTGCGACCACCTCGAGATCGAGGCCCCGCTCCTCGATGACGCGGTAGAGCGCCCGGCCCATGCGACCGAATCCGTTGATGCCGATACGAGTTGTCATGCCGCAAGCGAACCGCGCCCACGCCGCACGAGCCAGGGCCGAAGGTCCCCGCTGATCCCCTTCGGGACCTTCGCCACTACCTGCGCGCTCACCGACTGCTCATGATCGAAGTGAACCCCGCACGGAAGGAGTGAGCGATGAAGGCTGCAGTCGTCCACGCATATGGAGCGCCCCTGCGCATCGAGGAGGTGCCGACACCGTCTCCCGGTCCCGGCGAGGTGCTCGTGAAGATCGAGACCTCAGGCCTGTGCCACACGGACATCCACGCCGTGCACGGGGATTGGCCGGTGAAGCCCCCGCTGCCCCTGATTCCGGGCCACGAAGGAGTCGGCATCGTCGAGCGAGTCGGCCCCGAAGTCACCCGCTTGCGCGAAGGCGACCGAGTCGCGGTGCCTTGGCTCGGATGGGCCTGCGGGGAGTGCGAAGCGTGCACATCGGGATGGGAGACGCTGTGCGAGCAGCAACGCAACACGGGGTACTCGGTTCCGGGCGGATACGCCGAGTACGTCTTGGGCTCAGCCGCGTTCGTCGGCTTCGTGCCTGATGCGATCGATCCGCTCGATGCGGCGCCGTTGACCTGCGCGGGTGTCACCACCTACAAGGCACTCAAGGTGTCGGGCGCACGCTCGTCCGACCTGGTCGCGATCTTCGGAGTGGGGGGCCTCGGCCACCTCGCGTTGCAGTACGCGAAAGTCGCCGGAGCCACCGTGGTCGCAGTCGACGTGACCGATGACAAGCTGCAGCTCGCGAAGGAGCTCGGCGCGTCGTACACCGTGAACGCGTCGGTCGAGGACCCGATCGAAGCCATCCAGGCGCTCGGCGGCGCAGACGCCGCGATCGCGCTCGCGGCCTCACCGAGGCCGTTCGAGCAAGCGTTCGGGTCGCTCCGCCGCGGCGGCCGGCTGGTGCTCGTTGGCCTGCCCGCCGAGAACGCGATGACGCTCCCGATCTTCCAGACGGTGCTGAAGGGCATCACCGTCGTCGGATCGATCGTCGGCACCCGAGTCGACCTCGCCGAGACGTTCGAGCTGCACGCGTACGGGCACACGAAGGTGATCCGCGAGACGCGACACCTCGAGGACGTGAACGCCGCCATGGCCGAAGTCCTCGGCGGCCAGGCCCGTGCCCGGCTCGTGTTCGACATGCGCTGACCAGGAGGTCCGAACATGAAGGCAACAGTGGGTGATCGAATCGTCGTCAAGGGCCACCGGGTCGGTGAGCCCGATCGTGACGCCAGGATCTTGGAGGTCCAGGGGCCGGAGGGCGGGCCGCCGTACCTCGTGGAGTGGGCGGACGATGGGCACGTCGGGCTCTACTTCCCGGGCTCGGACGCGATCGTCGAGCATTTCCCCGCCCACAACGGATGACAGCCAGCATGCGTGTCGATGCTCGTGTCTTCGACTCTTCCCGGGGTCCGACCGACGTCATCGAGACGCACATCTCGACGGTGGCCTTCGAGGGCGACGTGGCGCACAAGCGAAAGAAGGACGTGCGCTTCGCGTTTGTCGACCTGAGCACGCCTGAGCGGCGCGAGGCGATCTGTGCAAGGGAGGTCAAGCTGAATCGCCGCTTCTCCCCCGACGTGTACTTGGGCGTGGAAGAGGTCGTCGACGACGACGGCGCCGTGATCGACCACGCGGTGCGCATGCGGCGCATGCCCGCCGAGCGGCGGCTGTCGAGCTTGGCGCGCGAATCACGCCGACGTCGCTCAGTGTGTGAGGCAGGTTGCCCGCCTGGTGGCAGTCGCGCACGCCGAGTGCATCACGAATGCGGCCATCGCGTCGGTGGCGACACCGGTGTCGCTGCGCCACCTCTGGGAGCAGAACCTCGTGGAGCTCGAGCCGTTCGTGCCGGAGCCGCTCGATCGCGCCTCGCTCGGCGAGGTCGGGCTGCTCAGCGCCCAGTACCTGAATGGCCGGACCAAGCTGCTCGACGAACGCATCCGCAACGGTTGCGTGCTGGACGGGCACGGCGACCTGCTGGCCGACGACATCTACTGCCTCGACGACGGCCCTCGTATCCTCGATTGCCTCGAGTTCAGCGACCGCCTTCGCTGGGGCGACGTGCTCTACGACGTCGGCTTTCTCGCCATGGACTTCGAACGGCTCGGTCGGGCCGACCTCGCTTCAGCGTTCATGGACTGGTACCGAGAGTTCTCTGCCGAGGTCCATCCCGCGTCGCTGGAGCACCACTACGTGGCGTATCGAGCCCTGGTTCGCTCGAAGATCTCGTGCCTCAGGGGGGCGCCCGCCGATCAGGACGAGGCCCGCGCCTACCTCGCCCAGTGCCTCCGCCACCTGCGCGCCGGTCAGATCCGACTCGTCCTCGTGGGCGGGCTGCCGGGCACCGGTAAGAGCACGCTCGCGATGGAGCTCGGAGACCAGCTCGGCTGGCCCGTACTGCGCTCGGACGAGCTGCGAAAGCAACGCGCCGGCCTTTCGCCCGAAGCTCGCGCCGCGGCTCCGTTCAAGGAGGGGCTGTATTCGCCCGCGACCAGCAATGCCACGTACGAGGCGCTGTTCGAGGAAGCCCAACTGCTCCTCGACGACGGGCAGTCCGTCATCATCGACGCGTCGTTCTCGCGCTCGGAGTGGAGGGCAGACGCAGCGGCAGTGGCCGCGCACGCTTCGGCCGTGCTCGTCGAGCTGCGTTGCACCCTTCCGAGCGACATCGCGGCCGAGCGCTTGCGCGAACGGGGCATCCGCGGGACGGACGCCTCCGACGCCGACGCCAGCATCGCCACCGCGATGCAGAGCGAGTTCGACGAGTGGCCGACCGCCACCGACGTCGACACTCGATCACTGCCACCACTCGTGGCCGCACGGGTGCGACAGCTCGTGGACCTCCGACGCGACTGACGGGCTCGCCGCCCAGGGGTAAGGAGGGGAGCGAGCCCGTCAGCGTCGAGCCGATGTCACCCTCGGGTGACCTCGACCTTCCTTGGCACCATCTCGGTGGGCACCTTGTAGGGGCACGTCACCTCGAGGATGCCGTCGTTGTAGCTGGCCTTCACGTCGTCCATGACCGTCTCGCGCGGAACCCGAACGGCCCGCTCGAACGAGCCATAGCGGAACTCGGAGAAGAAGGAGCCTTCTCTCTCCTCCTTGGTCTCGCTACGACGCTCGGCCTTGATGCGCAGCACACCCTCATCCAGCGTGATCTCGACGTCCTTGTCGGGATCGATGCCGGGCAACTCGGCCCGTACGACCAGGGTGTCGTCCTTCACTTCCTGCTCGAGGCGCATCCGTTCGAACCGCCCGAAGAACGGACGGACATCGAACCAGCGACCGAAGTCAGGAGCGTTGAACCACTCCCAGAGCCCGGGGGCGTCGACCTCGGACTGCACTGCAACTCCAGTGCCCTGTTTGGTCATGTGTGCACACCTCCTTCAAGTGCATTCCTGGGTCACTCGCCAATCGAGTGACCTCCACGATCAACGGTACGACCGCGAGTCCCGAAGCCCAAGGGTCGAAGGTCCCCTTACGAGGCGCGATCAGACGGATGGCGACGGCCCATGTACTTCTGCGCCGCGTCGGCGATGAGCACTGCCGGGATCGCGAGCACCGCAACCGCGAACCCGGCGACCGTGGGGCCAGCCTGGCCGAGCAAGTCCGCGATCGGCGGTACGTACAGGAAGACCACCAACATCGCGAGCTCGGCCAGGACTCCCCCCACCAGGAGCGGGTTGCTCCGCAGCGGGATCCGCCACGCGGGCCGAACCGTGCTGCGGCAAGCGAATGCATTCGCCGCCTGACCGAGGACGATCGCGGTGAACGCCGCTCCGGAGGCAGCGAGCAAGATCTGCCCCTCAGGAAACGAGTCGCCGGGCCGCCATCCGACCACGACGAACGTGACCAGGAACGCAGTGAGGGACACGAGCGCCTCTGTGGGTCCGAGCACGCCGAAGGCCCGGCTGACCAACCGACGATCGAGCAGGTGCCGGTGCGTGGGCGGGTTGTCGAGGACGTGCTCGGCGGGACGCTCGGCGCCGAGTCCGAGGGCAGGAAGGATGTCGGTTCCGATGTCGAGGGCCAGCACTTGCAGCACGCCGATGGCAAGGGGGAACCGCCCCCCGGACAACGCCCACACGACGAACGGCGTGAGCTCGGCCACGTTGTCCGTCAAGTGATACGTGAGGAAGCGACGGATGTTCGCGAACGTCGACCGACCCTGCTCGACCGCCGCGACGATCGTCGCGAAGTCGTCGTCGAGCAGCACGACATCGGCCGCCTCGCGAGCGACGTCGGTGCCCGATTCTCCCATGGCGACACCGATCGCAGCCTCCCGCAGTGCCGGTGCATCGTTGACTCCGTCGCCGGTCATTGCGACCACATGCCCCCGGGCTCCGAGCGCCTTCGCGATCCGCAGCTTGTCCTCCGGTGTCACCCGTGCGACGACAAGTCCGTCGTGGTCGACCAGCGCGCCGAGCAGCGCCTCGTCCGAGGGAAGGTCGCGTCCGAGCACGACGAGGTCGTCCGGGCCGAGCAGACCGACCTCGGCCGCGATCGCACGCGCCGTCAGCGGGTGATCTCCCGTGACCATCGCGACCTTGATGCCCGCTCGCCGGCACGCGGCGAGCGCGTCCGCGGCATGCGGGCGCGGCGGGTCCTCGAGCCCGACGAGTCCGAGCAGCGTCAGATCCGACTCTGCGTCATCGACCGTGGAAGGAATGCCGTCGACGGGGCGAGCCGCGATAGCCAGCACGCGAAGCCCTCGGCCGGCCATCTCCTGCAGGGTCTCGGTGGCGCACGGGGGAACCAAGCAGCGAGGGAAGACGGCGTCCGGCGCGCCCTTGACCATCACCGTCGCGTCCCGCACCACCGACATCCGGCGCCGGCGCACGTCGAACGGGAACCGCGCCGTCTCGGTCGGGCGCTCCCGCTCCTCGTCGATGGCGACGCCGACGCGGCGCGCGAAGGCGTCGAGCGCTGCCTCCATGGGGTCGCCCCGCGCGACCCACGAACCCTCGACCTCGACCGCGCGGCCGGACGAGCAGAGGGCGGCGATGCGAGCGAGCTCGATCGCCTCCGCGGAGCAGGAGGGCGGCGTGCACACAACCTCAGCCTGCGGGCTGTAACCCCCGCCCTTCGACGAGCACCTTTCCCGAGGGCATCCACACCTCGACGACGACCATCTGGTTACG
The DNA here is from genome assembly GCA_963747215.1 of uncultured Acidimicrobiales bacterium. Classification (GTDB taxonomy): domain Bacteria; phylum Actinomycetota; class Acidimicrobiia; order Acidimicrobiales; family DATKAS01; genus DATKAS01. The sequence continues at coordinate 272,938 of CAVVET010000031.1, read as the reverse complement.
CGTCAGCGTCCCGGTCTTGTCGGTGGCGATGAACGTGGTCGAACCGAGCGTCTCCACCGCCTCGAGGTGGCGTACCAGCGCTTGGCGAGCGGCCATGCGTTGGGCTCCGATGGCCAGCGACAGCGTCACGGTCGGGAAGCAGCCCTTCTGGGCACGACCGCGACCGTGACGCCGACCGCGAACAGAAACCCGTCCGTCGCCTTCGTGCCGACGAGCAACGACAGACAGGAAGAACCCGACGCCGACGCCGATCGCGATCACGGCAAGCACGCGAGACACGCGGGTCAGCTCGAAGTGCAGTGGCGTCGGAGACGATTGCTGCGCGTGCGTGAGCTCGGCGATGCTCGCCAGGCGAGTGTCGGAGCCGGTCGCAGTCACCACGGAGCGAGCCTCGCCCTCGACGACGAAGCAGCCGGCGAAGACGGTCTCGCCCGCGTCCGGATGATGCGACACGCTCTCGCCGGTCAAGGCGGACGAGTCGACGGCGAGCGCGTGCACGGACTCGAGGGTCAGATCCGCCGAGATCCGATCGCCCTCGGCAAGCAGGACGACGTCTCCGACGACCAAGTCCTCAGCCGGGATCTCGACGCGCTGGCCGTCGCGAACGACCGTCACCCGGCGGGGCAACAGGTCGCGCAGACGCTCGGCCGCGTGCTCGGCCCGCTCCTCCTGCACGAACGCGAAGACACCGTTCAGGACGACCACGAAGAAGATGGCGACACCGAGCTGGGGCAGGCCCGCCACGAACGCGAGGACCCCGGCGACCCAGAACAGCAGTGCGAAGAAGTGCACCATCTGGGCGGCCAAGCGCCGCCATGCGGGTGTCCGCCTCGGCACGGGGAGCTCGTTCCGACCGTCCCGCCGCAGCCGAGCGGCGACTTCGGTCGCCGTCAAGCCGTCGACGACGTCGAGGTCCTCCTCGCCGGATGCGACGGCCATCTGTCCACGATGCCCTACCTCGCCCCCGGCCCGTAGAGCACAAGGTCCCGCGGCCCGGAACGGGACCTTCGACCCTTTGCGTCCACGGGCGGCTGTCTCACTCTTCAGGGGTGGAACCCCTGCTCGTCGCCAAGGAAGTGCGCAAGCTCTATCGCTCCACGGGCGGCGCCGTTGTCGCGCTCGACAGCATCAACTTGGAGGTCGAGCGGGGCGAGCTCGTCGCGGTGATGGGACCGTCGGGCTCAGGGAAGACCACGATGCTCAACTGCCTCTCCGGTCTCGACGACATCGACAGCGGCCACGTCTTCGTCGACGGTCGTGATCTCTTCGCCATGAGCGACGCAGAACGGACATTGCACCGGGCTCACGCCATGGGCTTCATCTTCCAGGCGTTCAACCTGATCCCGGTGTTCAACGCAGTCGAGAACGTCGAGCTGCCGCTGCTGCTGCGGGGAACGTCGCCGAAGGAGGCTCGACGGCGCGCCGTCGAGATGCTCGACCGGGTCGGGCTCGGCCACCGAGCGACCCACAAGCCCAACGAGATGTCGGGCGGCGAGCAGCAGCGGGTCACGATCGCTCGCGCCCTCGTCGGCCGGCCCGCGATCGTGTGGGCCGACGAGCCCACAGGCAACCTCGACAGCACGATGGCGGACGCCGTCATGCAGCTTCTGCGTCAGCTGAACGAGGAGGAGCAGCAGACGATCGTCCTCGTCACGCACGACTCGGGTATTGGCGCAGCCGCGGGGCGAGTCGTACGCATGCGCGACGGACACCTGGAATCCGACGAGCGGCGCGAGACCGCGCGCACCGCCCTGATCTCGACGGGATAACGGTGTATCCCGAGCTGACTCCCGTTCTCCTCGTCCTCCTCGCGCTGGCGCTCGCCGTGACGATGGCCCTCGTCATCGGGAGCCCGGTGCTGCGCCGCCTCGCGTTCCGTCAAGTCGCCCGACGGCGGACCGAGGCCGTCCTCATCATCAGCGGTTCGATCCTCGGGACCGCCCTCATCGTGAGCAGCCTCTCCGTCGGCGACTCGCTCGACACGTCGATCAGGCGAGTGGCCGTCCGCTCGCTCGGACCGATCGACGAACGAATCACCACCGTGGATCCAGGGCGCGGAGCTCAGATCGCGGACCGCCTCGAGGCGTTGAAGTCGGACCCGAACGTCGACGGCGTCCTCACCGTGCGAAACACCGTCGCGGCGACCACGTTCTCGCGCGACGGCGTGCCGAGGGCGGAGCCGATCACCCTGGTCTGGGACCTCGACTTCGAGGAGGCCGCGACCTTCGGTGGGTCCGGATCGGGCCTGTCCGGTCCGGCACCGGGTCCGGGCGAGGTCGTCGTCAACGACGAGCTCGCGAACCGGCTTCAGGCGCGGGCGGGAGACACGGTCACGTTCTTCGTCTTCGGCAAGGCCACGCCGATGCGCATCGTCCGCGTCGTGCCTCGGCACGGGTTGGCCGGCGCCGGCCTCGGAGCCGTCGTCAACGCCGACGCGTTCCTCGCCTCTGGAACACTCGAGCAGCTCGCCGCCGCCTCCGGCACGGCCGCGCATCCGCTGACGACGACGCTCATCTCGAACCGGGGCGGCGTCGAGGCGGGAGCGCTGCTCTCCGACGAGGTCGAGGCTCGCGTCGACGAGCTCCTGGCTCCCGCGGGGCTCTCAACCGTGGTCGCGGCTGCGAAGCAGGACGTGCTCGACGCGGCCGAGGAGACGTCGGGCGCGATGGGATCGCTGTTCCTGTTCATCGGGAGCTTCAGCATCATCGCGGGGATCCTGCTCCTCGTGAACGTGTTCGTCATGCTGGCCGAGGAGCGCAAGAGCCAGCTCGGCATGCTCCGCGCCGTGGGGCTCACCCGGCGGCGCCTCGTCGGTGAGTTCGCGATCGAAGGTGCCGTGTACGCGCTGATCGCGGCGTTCATCGGCCTCTTCCTCGGCGCGGTGATCGGACGCGGAGTCGTCGGGATCGCCGACACGATCATGAACCAGTGGAACTCGAAGTCACAGCAGCTCGACCTGACGTTCGGCATCAGCACGACGAGCATGGTCAACGGGTTTGCGGCAGGGTTCGTGATCGCGTTCGTCACGGTCGTGCTGACGAGCGTGCGGCTCAGTCGCTTGAACGTGATCGCAGCCATTCGTGATCTCCCCGCTGCAGCAAGTGGCCGGCTGGCCCGCCGTTGGGTGGTGCTGTCGTCGATCGCGTGCGCGTTCTTCGCAGCGGCAGCCGTCGTCGCCGTGGCCAGCAGCGCTGGCGCCGCCGCCTACGTGCTTCCCGCTCTCGCCGCGTTGACCGCCGTGCCCGCGCTCCGGCTCGCGCTGTCGCCGAGGGCGGCCTGGACGAGCGTCTCACTCGCCATCCTGCTCTGGTCGTTGACGGCGAACCTCTTCCGACCAGACGTGTTCGACAGCCCGTCGATGACCGTGTACATCGCGCTCGGTGTGCTGGTGACGTTCTCAGCGGTGCTGCTCATCAGCCAGAACCAGAGCATCGTCCTGTGGCCGGTGCACCGCCTGCTGGACCGACCGGGCGAAACCGCGCTGACCGCACGACTCGCGCTCGCCTACCCGACGAGTCGTCGGTTCCGCACCGGAGCGACGCTCGTGATGTACAGCATCGTCGTGTTCGTCGTGGTGCTCCTCACCCAGATCGGGGCGATCCTCAATGCCTCGAAGGACCAGGCCGTCGCGGACTCGGGAGCGGGATGGACCCATCGTGTCGACGTCAACGGCACGCTGACCCAGGGCAACCCGATCGACGTGCTGCGCTCGGGGCCGTTCGCAGGCCGTGTCGTCGATGTGCTGCCGCTCGTGATCGGCCACGCGACAGCCAGCGATCCGGGCCACCGCACCGAGGACGCACTCCCGGTGACCGTCGTCGGCCTGCCGGACCTCACGCAAGGCACACACGAGTACCTGCTCGATCAGCGCATGGCCGGATTCGACGACGACGAGGCGGTGTGGAAGGCAGTCGCGAGCTCCCCTGAATACGTGGTCGTGGACGCCTTCTTCGGATCAGGAGGCGGACCCCAAGGTCAGTCGTTCCAGCCCGGCGACATGTTCACCATCACCGATCCCGCCACAGGGACCGCCCACATCAAGACGATCGCAGGCGTGATGTCGAGCGCAGGTGCCTTCTACAACATCGGCGTCGGCGAGTTCGGGTTCCCGGTGCTCATGAACGCCGCAGCCGCGGCCGCAGACGTCTCCGAAGCCGGCGTGACGAGCTTCATGCTCGATGCGCCCGGTGTCGACCACATGGAGCTCGTGACCGAGCTGCAAGGTCGGTTCTTGGCTGCCGGACTCGTCGCCACGTCGATCCAGCAAACCGTCGAACAGAACCTTGCCGCGAGCCAGAGCTTCTTCCGCCTGATGCAGGGCTTCCTGGCACTCGGGCTGCTGGTCGGGATCATCGGACTCGGCGTGGTGATGGTGCGCGCTGTCCGCGAGCGGCGCCGCACGATCGGCGTCCTCCGCGCGCTCGGGTTCCGTGCCACCGCAGTGCAGCGAGCCTTCATGGCGGAAAGCACCTTCATCGCCGCGGAGGGGATCATGATCGGCGCGGTCCTCGCGGTGGTCACCACCTATCTCCTCTATCGAAACAGCGCGGCCTTCCAAGGGCTGCACGGGCCCGTACCCGATCGCCTGGCGGGACGTGATCGTGATTCTCACCGCAACGTTCGGGGCATCGATCCTCGCGACGTTCGGACCGGCCAAGCGGGCCTCGAAGATCCTCCCCGCCGTGGCGGTGCGGGTCGCCGACTGACGCAGTGTCGTACGTTGCAGCCATGCGCACTTCGGTCGCGTCGCGTGCGACGGAGGTACTCGACCACATCGGACCTGGCGCGGACCTCATCGTGCCGCTCGCGAACGGCGAACCGGTCACGTTGCTCGACGCGATCGAGGCCGGGGCCAGCGACCTCGACCGAGTGCGAGTGCACCAGATGCACGCTCTGCGCGATCGTCCGTACTTGCACGCCGCGTTCGGCGACCACCTTCGGCACGTGTCCTACTTCCTCTCCGAGGTCACGCGTCCTTGCTTCCGCGAGGGCACCATCGACCTCGTCCCGAACAACTTCAGCGAGATGCGCAACATCCTCCGCGACCGGACGAGCGACCCACTGATCCTGGCAACGGCGTCGCCGCCCGACCGCCACGGCTACTTCAGCCTCGGCCTGAACGCGGACTACGTCGCATCCTTCATCGGGAAGGCGCGCTTCTTCCTGGAAGCGAACCCGTCGGTGCCCCGCACGTTCGGGCGGAACCAGGTCCACATCAGCCAAGTCGTCGGATGGAGTGAGGCCGACTACCCACTCGTCGAGGTCGCTCCCGTGCAGCCGACGGAGATCGACGAGCGCATCGCCGCGCTCGTTGCCGAGCGCATCCCGGACCGGGCCACCCTTCAGACCGGCATCGGGTCCATCCCGAACGCGATCCTCTCCGCGCTCGTCGATCACCGAGACCTCGGCGTGCACACGGAGCTGCTCTCCGACGGCGTCATGGACCTCGTGGACCGCGGTGTCATCACCGGGGTCGCGAAGCAGCTCAACCGGACCAAGGCGGTCGGAACGTTCGCTCTCGGCACCCGCGCCCTTTACGAGTTCCTCGACGAGAACGCCGCGTTCGAGCTGTGGCCGGTGCGCTACGTGAACGACCCGAGGGTCATCGCGCAGGAAGCCGGCTTCGTCTCGATCAACGCCACGATCGCCGTGGACCTCCTCGGGCAGTGCGCATCGGAGACGGTGCACGGCAGCTACTACTCCTCGAGCGGTGGGCAGGCCGACTTCGCCCGGGGGGCGATGTACTCGGAAGGCGGACAGGGGTTCGTGGTGCTCCACTCGACGACTCGGGACGGCTCCATTTCGAAGATCGTCTCGCAACTCGCGGCCGGCGATGTCGTCACGACGCTGAAGAACACGGTCGACAAAGTCGTCACCGAGTGGGGCGTGGCTGAGCTCAGGGGACGGTCGATTCGGGAGCGGGCCGCCGCGCTGGTCCACATCGCCCACCCCGACCACCGGGACCGGCTGCGGTCGGAGGCCGCCGCCTTGGGGTATCGCTGAGTCCTAATCTCGGCGCGTGCCCGAGGAAGGTGTCGCTGGCCCGAGGAGCTTGCGCAAGCTCTTCCGCGCCGTCGTGGCAATCGGCACCGACCTCGATCTCACTGCGACGCTGAAGCGCATCGTCGAGGCGGCGACCGAGCTCGCCGATGCCCACTATGGCGCGCTCGGCGTGCTCGACCCCACGAGGACGTTCCTCGCCGAGTTCCTGACGGTGGGCATCGACGATGAGAGCTCGAGCCGAGATCGGGGATCTGCCGAAAGGCCACGGCATCCTCGGGCTGCTCATCCGCGAGCCGCACGCAATCCGGCTTCCCGACCTCCGTGAGCATCCCGACAGCTTCGGCTTCCCGCCGAACCATCCACCGATGCGATCGTTCCTCGGCGTGCCCGTCATGGTGCGCGGAGAGGTCTTCGGCAACCTCTATCTCACCGACAAGCGATCAGAAGACGCGTTCAGCGACATCGACGAGGAACTCGTCGTCGCGCTCGCGTCCGCTGCCGGTGTCGCGATCGACAACGCTCGGCTGCACGCACGAGTGAGGGACCTCGCACTGCTCGAGGACCGCGAGCGCATCGCAATGGATCTCCACGACACGGTCATCCAGCAGCTGTTCGCGGTCGGTCTCTCCCTGCAGGCCACGCTCCGGGTTCTCGATCCTGAGGTCGCCCGACGAGTGCAGCTCGCGGTCGACGACCTCGACACCACGATCAAGCGGATCCGGTCGACGATCTTCGCGCTCGACGCACCCGTCGCGCTCGCTGGCGCAGAGAGCCTGCGCCGGCGGGTCGTCACGCTGATATCCGAGCGTCACCCCGACCTTGAGGGTCGAGCCGAGGACCTTCTTCGACGGAGCCGTCGACGCGTTGACAGACGAGCACATCGCCGAGGAGCTGTTGACGGTGCTGCGCGAGGCACTTTCGAACGTCGCCCGTCACGCCGCGGCGAGTGAAGTCGATGTCCACCTCGTCGCCGTCGGGCGGCGGCTGACGTTGTGCGTCGAAGACAACGGCATCGGCCCACCCGACGCACCGGGAGCGGGCAGGGGCTTACACAACATGCAGGCTCGCGCGGAGCATCTCGGTGGCACCTTCACGCTGACCCCCCGACTGCCGAGCGGCAGCCGGCTCGAGTGGTCGGTGCCACTCACGTAGCAGGAGCCGCGTCAGTGCTCGGGATCGAGATGGCGAACCGCATACACGGCCGCTTCGGTGCGCCGAGTCATTCCCAGCTTCGAGAGCACTGAGGTCACGTAGTTCTTCACCGTCTTCTCCGCGAGGTGGAGCCGATCGCCGATCTGTCGATTCGTGAGTCCCTCCGCGACCAGCTCGAGCACCTTGCGCTCCTGCTCCGTCAGCCGCGCCAAGCAGCTCGTCCTGCGGGCCGCCCGTACGAAGCCGCTCGAGGACGCGAGCCGTGACCGCGGGATCGAGCAGGTTCTGTCCCGCGGCCACTCGCCGCACCGCGTCGACGAGGTCGTTCGTGCGGATCTGCTTCAAGAGGTAGCCCGCCGCCCCGGCGAGGATCGCCTGGAAGAGCGCCTCGTCGTCGGCGAACGAGGTGAGGATGAGACACGCCGTGCGCGGATGAAGCGAGCGGATGTCGCGACACGCTTCGATGCCGTTTCCGTCCTCGAGCCGGACATCGAGCACGGCGACGTCGGGGTCGAGCGCATGGACCCGTCCGACTGCCTGCTCGGCCGTCGACGCCTCGCCGACGACGACGATGTCCCCCTCGGCCTCGAGCAGGTCGCGGATGCCGCGCCGCACGATCTCGTGGTCGTCGAGCAGGAACACTGTGATGCTCTCGGGCTCAGGCACCTGTCCATCCTCGCGTGACCTTCGGCCCTACCGGGACGATCGGGCGAGCAGCATCCTGAAACCATGCGAACCGGCTCGAAATTCGACGAGCTGACACGAGACGAGTGCCTGCGCCATCTCGAGGAGGCCTCGGTGGGCCGCATCTCGATCTCTTCCCGAGCGATGCCCGCGGTCCTACCGGTGCGGTATGGCCTTGAAGGTGACCGGATCCTGTTCTGGGCTGATCCGCACGATCACCCTGCGGCGATCGCCGACAACTCCGTCATTGGGTTCCAAGCCGACGCCATCGACCCTGTCACCCACGAAGGATGGAGTGTCATGGTCGTCGGGCACGCGGTCCACGTGAGACAGGGGGAGGAAGCTGCCGAGCTGGAAGGGAGCACGCCCCGAGGTTGGGCGGGCGCACAGGGACCCCTGATCGCACTTTCGATCGACCTCGTCAGCGGGCGCCGGCTCGCGAGCCCCGACCTTCCGGTGGTGCAGCCGTGAACGGCCGGGCGCCGGCCACGTCGGGCGAGATCACGGGCCGTCACTTGGTCGCGTCCGCTCTGACCGACGGAGTCGTGTCGTGACGCGAGTGACCGTCGTCGGCGCCGGAGCCTGGGGCACCACGCTCGCGTGCCTGCTCAGCGCGCGCGCCGAGACCACACTGTGGGCGCGGGAACCCGAGGTCGTCGCGTCGATCGAGCGCGGGCGCGAGAACGAGCGGTTCCTGCCTGGCATCCCTTTGCCTACAGCGCTTCGGGTCACCGGCGAGCTCGCGCACGCGGTGGCCGGTGCCGAGCTCGTGGTCTGCGCCGTGCCTGCGCAGCACCTGCGCTCGCTCATCGAATCGATCGACGTCGTCGCGCCGCTCGTCCTGAACGTCGCCAAGGGACTCGAAGAGGGCACGTGCATGCGGATGAGCGAAGTGCTCGCCGAGGCGCTGCCCCGGCGCGATCCCTCGACGATCGGCGTGCTGAGTGGACCGAACCTCGCCAGGGAGATCGTCGCCGGGCAACCCGCCGCGACGTGCGTCGCGTTCCCAGACCCCGACGCGGCCCGCTGGGCGCAAGAGCTGCTCATGACTCCCACGTTGCGCGTGTACACGAGCGAAGACGTGATCGGCTGTGAGATCGGTGGTGCGTTGAAGAACGTCATCGCCATCGCCGCCGGCGTCGCCGACGGCTTGGGATACGGCACGAACACAAAGGCGGCGCTCATCACGCGCGGTCTCGCCGAGCTCGCCCGCCTCGGCACCGCCGCCGGCGGCCAACCACTCACGTTTCTCGGGCTCAGTGGAAACGGCGACCTCGTGGCGACGTGCTCGAGTCCGCAGAGCCGGAACTATCGGCTCGGACAGGAGCTGGCGCAGGGCCGGTCTGCCCAGGAAGTCCTCTCCAGCCAGTCGGCCGTCGCCGAGGGAGCGGCAACCGCTCCGGTCGCCGTCGAGCTCGCCGCGCGACTGAACGTGGAGGTGCCCATCGCACAGTCGGTCGTCGCGCTGCTCCGCGGAGAGCGCTCCGCTCCGGAGCTCGTTTCGCAGCTGATGGGACGAGAAGGCAAGGCCGAGTTCGCCGACCTCGGTGTCCCACAAGTCTGATGCATCGAGGGAGACTCGCATGAAGGAGCTGGTGTTTCACAGGATGTTCTTCCCCGCCATCGAGAGGTTCTCATCGAAGGTGGGCTTCCACGACGGCGTCTATCACGCGACCTTCGAGACGCACGCGGACCGTGTGCTCCGTCTCCACGACGCCATGCGCCGAGAGCTCGGTCTCCAGCCGGACGATCGGTTCGGGATCATGGCGTGCAACGGGCACGAGTTCCTCGAGCTGTATCACGCAGGGTTCCTCGGGGCAGGCATCGTCAACCCCTTGAACCTGCGCTTGGCGGGGAAAGAGCTGCAGTTCATCCTCGCCGACTCCGGCACCGAGGTCGTCTTCGTCGACGCGGTGTTCGCCGACCACTTCGCGCGCAACATCGCCGAGGTGCGCGCCGACTTGCCGCTCCGCCACGTCGTGCTCATCGGCGACGGCGATGGGCCGTGTGACTTCCGGTACGAGGATCTGATCAAGAACGGAACGCCGACCATCCCCGCGAGAGCCGGAAGAGGACGACGCGGCGATGCTGATGTACACCGGCGGGACGACGGGACTCCCCAAGGGAGCGGTCCTCGAGCAACGCGCCGAGATCCTGAACCTGTACCACATCGGGCTCGCGGTCGGCTTCCGTGAGGACCGGGTGTACCTGCACCAGACACCGATGTTCCACGCCGCGTCGATGGGCGGCGCGCTCGGCATCCCGACGACGGGCGGGGTCTCGACGTTCGTGCCGCTGTTCGAGCCGGGAGCTGTGCTGTCGACGATCGAGGAGTTCGGCGTCGACTGGACCGTGATGGTCCCCACGATGATCGCGATGACGCTCGACCATCCTTCGTTCGACCCCGAGCGCATGGCGTCGATCCGCGATCTCGTCTACGGAGCATCGCCGATGCCCGCCGCGCTGCTCGATCGCCTGCAGGCGCACTCTCCCTGACGTGAACCTGTGGCAGGGATACGGCATGACGGAGTGCTCGTCGGTGCTCACGATCCTGTCCGCCGCCGACCACGCGAAGGGTGGCGACATCCTGCGCTCGGCCGGACGGCCGGTCGTCGGTGTCGAGCTCACGATCCAGGATGAGCACGGAGCTCTCCTCGCACGCGGGAAGGACGGGGAGGTCTGCGCCAGGGGCGGAAACTTCCTCCGCGAGTACTGGCACCGCCCCGAACAGACCGAGCACGTGATGCGCGGCGGCTGGTATCACACGGGCGACGTCGGCCACATCGACGACGACGGCTACGTCCACCTCGTCGACCGCCTCAACGACATGATCGTCTCCGGCGGCGAGAACGTGTACTCCATCGAGGTCGAGAACGCGATCTCGACCCACCCCGCCGTGGCGCAGGTCGCCGTCATCGGCATCCCCCACCCCGTTTGGGGCGAGCAGGTGCACGCGATCGTCGTGCTGCGGCCGGGATGCAGCGCCACCGCTCAAGAGATCATGGACCACGCGAAGGAGTCGATCGCCGGCTACAAGGTGCCCAAGACGATCGACTTCCGGACCGAGCCGCTTCCCGTGTCGGGAGCGCTGAAGCCGTTGAAGCGCGAGCTACGTGCGCCTTACTGGGATCGCCACGAAGAGTGAAGGGATCAACGGTCGCGCTCACCGACGGCACGACGGTCGACCTGCGTCAGATGCAGGCGCACGATGACGCCGACTTGGTCCGCTTCCACCACACGCTCTCGACGGAGACGACGTACCTGCGATTCTTCTCCGTCCACCCCGAGCTCAGCGCCGCAGAGCTCGATCGGTTCACTCACGTCGACCATCGCGACCGCGAGGCGATCGTCGCGCGTATCGGCGGCGCCATCGTCGGCGTCGCCCGCTTCGACCGGATCGATGACAGCGATCGAGCGGAGGTCGCGTTCGTCGTGTCCGACCGATGGCAGGGCCACGGCTTGGGAACGACGATGTTCGAGGCGTTGGCCGCCCGGGCGCGCGAAGTGGGCATCAGCTGGTTCGTGGCGGACACCCTTCCGCACAACACGAAGATGCTGCGGGTCTTTCGCGACGCGGGGCTGCCCGTGTCCTCCCAGTTCAGAGACGGCGTCGTCCACCTGGTGATCGAGCTCGGCGTCGCAGGGACCTAGGGCCCTTCCTGGGCGCCTTCGTCGGCGCGCACGATGATCACGTGCCCAGCATCGAGCGCGGAGAGTGAGGAGCTGCGAGGAGACCCAAGTCGGCCTGCGTCGACGGGAACGAGGCCGCCGCCCGTGTGGCCTACGCGCTCAGCGAAGTGATCGCGATCTACCCGATCACTCCGGCGTCGCCCATGGGCGAGCACGCCGACGACTGGGCGGCCGCGAATCGACCGAACCGGTGGGGGCTCACGCCTGACGTCATCGAGATGCAGTCGGAGGCAGGCGCCGCAGGAGCGCTCCACGGCGCGTTGCAGAAGGGGGCGCTCGCGACGACGTTCACGGCGAGCCAGGGCCTGCTGCTCATGGTCCCCAACATGTTCAAGATCGCGGGTGAGCTCACCCCCTGCGTGATCCACGTCGCCGCGCGGACGATCGCCACCCACGCCCTGTCGATCTTCGGTGATCACTCCGACGTGATGCACGCCCGCACCACGGGCTGGGCGATGCTGGCCGCGAGCTCCGTGCAGGAGGCACACGACTTCGCGCTCGTCAGCCACGCCGCGACGCTGCGGGCGCGTGTGCCGTTCCTCCATTTCTTCGACGGCTTTCGCACCAGCCACGAGGTCGACAAGATCGTGCTTGCTCGACGACAGCGATCTCGGCGCGCTCGTCCACGACGACGATGTCGTCGAGTCATCGGCTGCGTGGCATGACCCCCGACGCTCCGACACTCCGCGGCACCGCGCAGAACCCCGACGTCTTCTTCCAGGCGAGGGAGGCCGCGAACCCCTACTACGACGCAGTGCCCGGCATCGTCACCGAGGTCTTCGACGAGCTCGCCGCGCGCACGGGGCGCCGCTATGGGCTCGTCGACTACGTCGGTGCGACCGACGCCGAGCGGGTGATCGTCCTGATGGGGTCGGCGGCCGGTGCGGCGACCGAAGCCGTGGAGACGCTGACCGCGGCAGGAGAGAAGGTGGGGCTGCTCACGGTCCGGTTGTACCGGCCGTTCCCCTCGGCCGCGTTGCTCGACGCTCTGCCACCGTCGACCCGCGCGATCGCGGTGCTCGACCGCACCAAGGAACCGGGGGCCGTCGGCGAGCCGCTCTACCTCGACGTGCTGGCTGCGCTTGCCGAGGCCGCGGCGTCGGGCGACCTGCCGCTGACCGCTGGCATGCCTCGGGTGATCGGCGGGCGCTACGGACTGGCGTCCAAGGAGATCAACCCGTCCCACGTCGCGGGCGTGTTCGACGAGCTGGAGGTCGCCCATCCCAAGGCGCACTTCACCGTCGGCATCTCCGACGACGTCACGCGCCTCTCGCTGGACCCAGACCGCGCCGTGCGCTACGTCCGCCCGCCCGGCGAGGTGCAGGCCATGTTCTTCGGTCTCGGATCCGACGGCACCGTTGGCGCGAACAAGTCGTCGATCAAGATCATCGGCGAGGAGACCGACCTCTTCACCCAGGGCTACTTCGTCTACGACTCGAAGAAGGCGGGCTCGGTCACCGTGTCGCACCTTCGCTTCGGTCCGGCGCCCATCCGCTCGACGTACCTCATCGACGACGCCGACTTCGTCGCCTGCCACCAGTTCAGCCTGCTCGAGAAGCTGAAGGTGCTGGAGTACGCACGTCCGGGCGCGACGTTCCTTCTGAACAGCCCGTGGGGGCCCGACGAAGTCTGGGAGCACTTGCCGATGGAGGTGCAGCGCGAGCTGATCGCCAAGCACATCGACATGTGGGTCATCGACGCCCAGCGGGTTGCCCGCGATGCGAAGATGGGCAACCGAGTCAACACGGTCATGCAGCCCTGCTTCTTCGCGTTGTCGGGCGTTCTGCCCGCCGAGCAGGCGATCGGCTTCATCAAAGCGGGAATCGAGAAGGCGTACGCCACGCGCGGCGAGGCGATCGTCGAGCGCAACTTCGCCGCGATCGACGCGGCGCTCGCGGCGCTGCGACGGGTCGAGGTTCCCGAAACCGTGACCGCGACCGCTCGGCGCGAGCACCGCGTCCCCGACGAAGCCCCCGAGTTCGTCAAGCGGGTCACGTCGATGCTGCTCGCCGGCGACGGTGATCTGCTGCCCGTGTCCGCGCTCCCTGTCGATGGCGTCTTCCCGACGGGCACGGCCAGGTACGAGAAGCGTTCGATCGCGCAGGAGATCCCGATCTTCGACGCTGACATCTGCATCGACTGCGGGCGGTGCGCGGCCGTGTGCCCGCACGCGACCATCCGGATGAAGGTGTACGACCCGGCGGAGCTGGCGGCCGCGCCGGACGGGTTCAAGTCCAAGGCCTTCCGGTCGAAGGACGTGTCCGGTATGGCAATGACGATCCAGGTCGCGCCCGACGACTGCACGGGATGCGGCGTGTGTGTGGACGTGTGCCCGGCGAAGTCGAAGTCCGAGGTGCGGCACAAGGCGATCAACATGGAACCGGCCGCCAGCCATCGCGAGACCGAGCGGCTGTCGTGGGAGTTCTTCCTGACGCTTCCCGAGATCGACCGCGACGTCCTGCCTCACGATTCGGTGAAGGGCTCCCAAGCGTTGCAACCGCTGTTCGAGTTTTCCGGCGCCTGCGCCGGATGCGGCGAGACGCCGTACATCAAGCTCGTCACCCAGCTGTTCGGCGACCGCATGATCGTCGCGAACGCCACGGGGTGTTCATCGATCTACGGCGCCAACCTGCCGACCACCCCGTGGACGACGAACGCCGAAGGTCGGGGACCGGCCTGGAACAACTCGCTGTTCGAGGACAACGCCGAGTTCGGCCTCGGAATGCGGCTCGGCTATGAAGCCCAGCGTCGTCAGGCGGAGCTGCTCGTCGCGCAGCTGGCGCCCGTCGTCGGCGTCGAGTTGGCGGCCGACATCCTCGCGGCCGACCAGACCGAAGAGCGTGGGATCAGGGCCCAGCGCGAGCGCGTGGCCGAGCTCAGGGCCCAGCTGAGAGCCGTGCTCGCCAGCCTTGCCGACACCGACGATCACCGCAGCGCGGCGATCCACTTGGCGTCGGTTGCGGATGCCCTGGTGAGCAACGGCATCTGGATCATCGGTGGCGACGGGTGGGCCTACGACATCGGCTTCGGTGGGCTCGACCACGTCTTGTCGAGCGGTCGGAACGTCAACATCCTCGTCCTCGACACTGAGGTCTATTCGAACACCGGCGGTCAGGCGTCGAAGGCCACGCCCCGCGGCGCGGTCGCCAAGTTCACCGCCGCGGGCAAGAGCGTCGGCAAGAAGGATCTGGGCGCAATCGCCCGGGCGTACGGAAACGTCTACGTCGCGCAGATCGCCATTGGGGCGAATGACATCCAGGCGACGAAGGCATTCGTCGAGGCCGAGGCCTGGCCAGGCCCCAGCCTCGTCATCGCCTACTCGACCTGCATCGCGCACGGCATCGACATGTCGCAGTCGATGACCCACATGAAGGACGCCGTGCGGTCCGGGTACTGGCCGCTGTATCGGTTCTCGCCCTCCGATGCGGTACACGGCACGCCGTTCCACCTCGACTCCAAGGAACCCGCCATGCCCGTCGCAGAGTTCGCCGCCACGGAGGCCCGCTTCGCGGTCCTGGCCCGCTCGGATCCGGAACGGGCGGCTGAGCTGGGGGCGCTGCTTCAGGCCGATGCCGACGAACGGTGGCGCTACTACTCCCAGCTCGCCACGATCGAGCGCACCGTCTCACACGCCCCGTCGGAGGATGCGACGAGTAGGCCCGAGATCGATCGCTCCGAAGGACGCGACGCATGACCGATCTCGCCACCCGCTACCTCGGTCTGGACTTGCGGACGCCCATCGTGGCCTCGGCGGGACCGCTGACCGGCGACATCGAGACGGTCCGACGGCTCGTCGAGGCAGGCGCCTCGGCGATCGTCCTGCCGTCGTTGTTCGAAGAGGAGATCGTCCACGAAGAGGTGTCGCTCAATCATGCGCTCGAGACGGGTTCGGAGCACTTCGCCGAGGCGCTCGACTACTTCCCGAGAGCGGCGGCGACACGGCTGTCGGCGCCCGTCGATCGTCACCTCGACCACCTCGCTGCAGTCTGCGAGGCGGTGGACGTCCCGGTCATCGCCAGCGTCAACGCGACGTCGTCGGGCAGCTGGATCCGCTACGCCGCGCTTCTGGCCGATGGCGGCGCGTCGGCGATCGAGCTGAACGTGTACGAAGTCGCCGCCGACCCTTCCCGGTCTGGCGCGCAGCTCGAGGCGGACCACATCGATCTCGTCACCGATGTCTGCGCGGTGATCCAGGTGCCTGTCGCGGTGAAGCTGTCGCCCTACTACTCCTCGCTCGGCCACCTCGCGGAATCCTTCGCCGGCGCGGGCGCCGCCGGGCTCGTGTGCTTCAACCGCTTCTACCAACCTGATCTGGACGTCGACACCCGGGAAGTGCTCCCACGCGTCGAGCTGTCGTCGCCCTGGGAGCTGCGCCTACCCCTGCGATGGATCGCCATCCTTCGCCCGCTGATCCCCGACCTGTCCCTCGCCGCCAGCTCGGGCATCGAGTCCGGGCGCGACGTCGCCAAGGCCTTGCTCGTCGGCGCCGACGTGGCGATGACGACCTCGGCCGTCCTGCGCCACGGACCCGAGCACATCGCGAAGATGGAAGCCGAGCTGCTCGCGTGGGCGGCCGAGCACGAGTACGAGTCCGTCGCGCAGCTCCGCGGCAGCGTGAGCCACGCCACGACCGCCGACCCGGCGGCCTTCGAGCGGGCCAACTACGTGCGCACGCTCCACTCTTGGGTGTGACGGAGCGGCTGAAGTCCTGCGCCTACCCAGGACCTTCGCCCCTAACGACCCCCTCCCGATCGTGCGAAAAAGGTCGAAAGGTCGAATCGAGAGGGAGCCAAAACCATGAAGCGCAGAACGCTCGACATCATCTTCAGCATCGGCGGCTTGATGCTCGCCGTGCTCGTCCTCATGTTGGGGCTCGTGTTGCGGTCCAACGCGGTGTTCGCGAAGGACTACGTGCACGATCAGCTCGTCCAGCAGCGGATCACGTTCACGCCCGCGGAGAACCTGACTCCCGAGGAGCAGCAGTCGGCCGGACTCGTCCGCTATGCCGGCCAGCCGCTCGTCACCGGCTCGCAGGCGCAGGTGTACGCGAACGACTACATCGGACCCCACCTCGCTGCGGTGAACGACGGACAAGACGTATTCGGAGACCAGCGGCGACGCTCGGGCGGCACGGGCCGCGGCGACCGAGGCGACGGACACGGGTGCATCCAACGCAGCCGACCTCGGTCAGGAAGCGACTGTGCTCGAAGGCAAGGTGCAGACCCTGTTCCGTGGTGAGACCCTCCGAGGGCTGTTGCTCACCGCCTACGGGTTCAGCGTCTTCGGCGAGAAGGCGATGCTCGCAGCGTGGGTGTGCTTCATCGCCGGGTTCGTCCTCCTGCTGGCAGCGGCGGCAGGCTTCGTGCATGCCTTCCGGACCTCGAAGAGCGAAGCGTTTGCTC
This sequence comes from uncultured Acidimicrobiales bacterium, assembly GCA_963747215.1. Classification (GTDB taxonomy): domain Bacteria; phylum Actinomycetota; class Acidimicrobiia; order Acidimicrobiales; family DATKAS01; genus DATKAS01. The sequence goes on along the minus strand of CAVVET010000031.1, from coordinate 256,007 downwards.
CGGTCGAGACCCCGGTCTCGCAGCCGGTGGCAGTGGCCTGACCTCTTCTACTGACGAGAAACGAGGGGCCGTCGAAAGGCGGCCCCTCGTTCGCGCGATCACGGGGTTGTGAGCAGACTGGCGCGGTGACCGACTTCTACGCCGCCTTCCCCGACCTCACCTTCGACCGACCGGCCGACGGCGTGCTGCGCATCACGCTCGACGCGCCCGGGCTCAACGCCGTCGACCCCGCGGTGCACCGCCAGCTCGCCGACGTGTGGCGCACGGTCGACCGCGACCCGGAGACGAACGTCGCGTTGCTGCGGGGCGCGGGCAAGGCGTTCTCGGCGGGCGGCAGCTTCGAGCTGCTCGAGTCGCTCGTCGACGACTACGTCGGCGCGGACCGAGGTGATGCGCGAGGCTCGGGATCTCGTGTTCAACGTCATCGACTGCTCGAAGCCGATCGTGTCCGCGATCCACGGGCCGGCCGTCGGCGCCGGGCTCGTCGTCGGGCTGCTCGCCGATGTCTCCGTGGCGGCGCGCACCGCCCGGATCATCGACGGCCACACCCGCCTCGGCGTCGCGGCCGGCGACCACGCCGCGATCTGCTGGCCGCTGCTGTGCGGGATGGCGAAGGCGAAGTACTACCTGCTCACCTGCGAGACGATGTCGGGCGAGGAGGCCGAGCGCATCGGGCTCGTCTCGCTCTGCGTCGACGACGACGAGGTGCAGGATCGTGCGCTCGAGATCGCGACGCAGCTCGCGAGCGGCGCGCAGCAGGCGATCCGCTTCACGAAGCACACGCTCAACAACTGGTACCGCGCCCAGGCCGCCATGTTCGACGCCAGCCTCGCGTTCGAGTTCCACGGCTTCGCCGGCCCCGACGCGCAAGAGGGGCTCGCCTCCCTCAAGGAGAAGCGAGCCCCTCGGTTCACCCAAAGCTGAATTTCTGGCGCTGACGGGTCCCGGGACCCAAATTCGCGAAGAGAACCGGCTGGTGTTCCATGCTGGGGACGAAGAGACCTTCGATCGACCTGAGAGGACCCGACATGGCAGGCAAGACGCCACAAAAGGCAGAGGGCAAGAAGACGGGCAAGTCGCTCAAGGAGAAGCGCGCCGACAAGAAGAAGAAGCAGAGCGAGCGCAAGTCGATCTACGCGCCTCGCCGCGTGGCCCACACCCGGGTGTACTGCAAGGGAGTCCTCGAGGCCGAGGACTTCCCCGTCGCGGACATCTCCGACTACCTCGAGCGTCCCGACACGGTGGTGTGGGTCGACTACTGCGCGCCTTCTCCCGAGGAGATGGAGGAGCTGCAAGGAGGAGCTCGGCTTCCACGAGCTCGCGGTCGAAGACGCACTCGGACAGCATCAGCGACCCAAGCTCGAGCGCTATCCCGGCCACCTGTTCTTGGTGTGCCACGCCGTGCGACTGGACGAAGAGAGCGGCGAGCTCGCCGAGCGTCGAGATCGACGCGTTCATCAACTCGCGATGGCTCGTCACCGTGCGCAAGGACGAGGGCTTCGACCTTGAGCCCGTGCTGACCCGGTGGGACCGATCGAAGACGCTGGCCACGCACGGCGTCAGCTTCCTCGTGTACGGGCTGCTCGACGTCGTCATCGACGGCTACTTCCAACCGATCGACGCGGTTCAACGAGTACTACGACGACATCAGCGAAGAGATCTTCTCGGAGCGTCCTCTCAGGCGTCCGAGCGCGAGCGGTGGTTCGCAGCAGGAAGTCGCTTGATCCAGTTCCACCGGCTCGTGATGCCGATGCGCGAGGTCGTGAGCTCGCTCATGCGGCGCGAGCAGGACCTCGTACCCGAGGAGCTGTATCCGTACTACCAAGACCTCTACGACCACATGCTGCGGACGACCGAGTCATCGGAGGCCGTACGTGATCTGGTCAGCACGATCGTGGAGTCGAACATCAGCCTCCGCGACTACCAGAGCAACCAGATCATGAAGAAGGTGACGAGCTGGGCCGCGATCATCGCAGTGCCCACACTGATCACCGGCTGGTACGGGATGAACGTGCCCTATCCGGGGTTTGCTCGGCATTGGGGGGTGTGGGCGGCCACCATCCTGATCTTCGGGCTCTCCCTCGCGCTCTACGCGCAGTTCAAGAAGAACGACTGGTTGTAGCCGTTGGTCACGATCGACGACGTGCGGCCGCTGGCGTTGAGCCTGCCGCGGGCGTACGAGGCGTTGGTCCGAGATCGGGTCAAGTTCAGGGTCGGACGCATCGTGTGGCTCGCGTTCTCACGCGACGAGACGCTCATGGGCTTCGCGTTCCCGAAGGAGGAGCGCGAAGCGCTCGTGGCGTCTGAGCCCCACAAGTTCCTCATGCCGAAGCAGTCCGACCTTCGCTACAACTGGGTCGTCGTGCGTCTCGACGCGATCGACGAGATCGAGATGGAGGAGATCGTCCTCGACGCGTGGCGGATGGTCGTGCCGAAGAAGGTGGCCGCCGAGCACCTCGGCGACTAGCCGCTCAGTGGCGCTTCACGCCGCCGTACTTCATGCGGGTGTCGTTCATGGATGCGGGACGGGCCTCGTCGTCGCGGATCGCGGCGTCGACGACCTCTCCGACGAACAGGGTGTGGGTGCCGAGGTCGAGCGTGTGGCGAACCTGGCAGTCCATCCACGCGATCGCCTCGTCGAAGATCGGCGCGCCTGTCGTCGCCACACGCACCGGCCGGGCGTTCAACGTGGAGCCGTCGTCGGTGGCGGGCTTCGAGAACTTCACGAACACCTTTGTGTCCTCCGCGTCCCAGAGGTTCACGGTGAACGATCCGCCGGCGGTGATCAGGCGGTGTGTGACCGCGTCGTTGTCGACGCCGACGCCGACCAGCACCGGCTCCATCGACAGCTGCGTGACCCAGCTCGCCGTCATCGCGTTGCGCTCCTCGCCCGCCCGAGAGCCAATGAGCACGAGAGCATTCGGGATCTTCCACGTCACCTTGTTGAGGAGCTCGTCTGCGACAGCCATGATCCGAGGGTAATGAAGACCGACCTCGTCCTGAACCCGATCGACGTCAGCGCGCCGATGATCGTCGAAGCGGCCCAGATCGCAGAGGCCGTCGGGTTCCAAGCCGTGTGGACCTACGACCACATCTCGGCCGTCGCGTTCCGCGGCCGCACCGTCCTCGACTCGTGGACCGTGTTGGCCGGCATCGCCGCGTCGACCACCCGCATCGGTGTGGGGCCGCTCGTGATCAACGCGGTTGCCCGTCATCCCGCGCACGTGGCGGTCGCGACCGCCGCGCTCCAAGACCTGAGCGGCGGACGGGTCATGCTCGGCCTCGGCGCCGGCGCCGGCCCGGAGTCGCCGTACTCACGAGAGCTCTCCATGGTGGGACTGCCGGTGTACGACGCGGCGACGAGGCGAGGGATGGTCGCCGACACGGTGACGTTCCTCCGTGCGCTCTGGGCCGGGGACGAGCACTTCGACGCGATCGCCGTGCCCGATCCGCTGCCGCCGATCGTGATCGCCGCGAACGGTCCGAAGATGGCTGCACTGGCGGGACAGATCGCCGACTGGGTGAACTTTCACGACTGGCAACCGGGCGTCGTCGACCTGATCGACGTCGCTTGCGACGCCGCTCGGGCCACGGGCAACGACGGGTTCGAAGTGACGATCGAGGCGGCGTTCGACGACGAGTGGCTGCGGCTCGACGGGCCGCGCCGCGTCGACGCGGAGGAACGCGGTGTCACCCGGATCATGGCGCGCTGGAGCGCCGACCTCGGGCTCGGCGCGATCGAGCGAGCCGGGAAGCTGCTGTCAGGTTGACCGCGGGCGGTGCACCGACACCGCATAGTCCGACGTTGGCGTGAAGGGCTGGCGATCCCAGGTCGCCCAGCGCTCCGCCAGCTCGAGGCCGGCGGCCGCGCAGTCCTCGTCGTACGCGTCGACCGAGTACTTCCCGATCGAGCTGGAAGCCGGCGACGAGCGCGCCGCCCGGGCCGACATGCCGCGCGATCCGCGACCAGCGCCGGCTGCGTCCCCTTCGGAGTGAACAACGGAACGTTGCCGGCCATGAGCACGACGTCGAACGACCGGCCGAGGTCGAGGTCGCGGAGATCGGTGACGACCCAGGTCAGCTCGGGGTTCAACCGGCGAGCGGTCGCGACCATCGACTCGTCGACATCGGCGCCCACGACGTCGACGCCCCGACGCGCGAGCTCGCGGGCGGCCCGGCCAGAGCCACAACCGGCGTCCAGCACGGATCGAGGCGCCCAGGCCATCACGAAGTCGACCTCGCCGTGGACGTCGACGCCCGACGCGGCGAGCTCGTCGAACCGCTGCTGGTACTCGTCGCCGTCCCAGCTCACCCCGCCATCATGTCTCGCACGCGATGATCTCCGCGTGCCGGACACCGTGACCGATCACGACATCGAAGCGATCCTCATGAGCGCGCCCCCACGCAGTGGAGTGCGTTGATCGAGGCCGTCGACGGCGACCGCCTCGCGATCGACCGTGTCGTGCAGGCGCTCTCCGACATGGGAGCGATCGTGCCGTTCGACTGGGGTCGTGGGACGGTGCCGAGCGGTACCGCGACCCGGCCACGCTCGACGCCGCGCCGGTGTGCGACGCCGTGCGGTTCGTGACCGCAGTGGTGCGCAGCGATCGCTTCACCGAGGGCACGATCGACGCCCGCATCGCCGACGGCACGTTCACCGCCGCGCTGCGGCGCCTTCGTCGCTGGTACGAGACCGAGCGCACCCTCCCCTGACCCATCCACCAGGGCTTCCTGTTCGAGTAACCGGCGACCTCCCTCCTCCAAATTTCGGCCGGTTACTCGCGGGGGAACGCGGACGGGGGAGACGTGGGTCAGCTGGGCTTGCCGCCCTCGGGGTCGTCGGGCACGACGCCGCCGCGGGCGCGGATCGCCTCGTGGCTCTCGCCGAAGTGCCAGCGGTGGCCTTCGAGATCGGTGGCCTCGTAACGACGCTCGCCGTAGAACGCGTCCTGCAGCTCCATCGTGACGTCGGCGCCGGCAGCGACCGTGTGCGCGTAGTGGCTGTCGATGTCGTGCACGTTGAGCTGGAGCATGACCGTGGTGTGCCCGAGCTCGCCGGGCGCGTAGATCTGATGGACGTCGTGGTTGGCGTGGCCGATCATCACGATGCCCTCGCCGAGACGAAGCCACGCCAACATCTGGTGACGCTCATCCCACTCGTGCTCCATGCGGGCCTCACGCAGCTCGGTGAAGCCGAACACCCGCACGAGGTAATCGAGCGCGGCGAACTCGTCGGCGTAGGCGAGCCGGGGATAGAGATCCGGCATGCGGATGGTGGTCTCGGGCTGGTCGTCGATGAGTGACATGAGCTGCTCCTTCTGGCGCGACAAGACAGTGGGGTCGCCCGGGTCGTCGGGCAGGACGTTGTCGGGGCGGAGCCGGCGGAGAGGTTCGAGCTCGTCGCTCATGACGACATCCTCCCCTCGGCGACGGGCACGATGCCCTTCAGATGGGTGCGGGCACGATTGATCCGCGACCGCACGGTGCCGATGGGGACATCGAGCGCAAGTGCGATCTCCTGGTAGCTGAGGTCCTCCCAGACATAGAGCAGGAGCGTGTCCCGCTCCCCCTCCGGAAGATCGGTGGCGGCGTCCGCGACGCGGGCCCGATCCTCCACCGCGTCGGTCGAGGCGGCGACTCGCTCGGCCATGTCGTCCCCGCCGAATCGCTGCGCCGCAAAGCGCGCCATCGCCTTGAGCCGGCGAGCCTCGCCGCGCCAGTGCCGAGCGACGAGGCGGGTCGCGATGCCGTACAGCCACGGGCGCGCATCGGGCCGGCACCGGTCATAGGTCTCTCGGCGTTCGAACGCGACGCGGAACACCTCGCCGAGGAGATCCTCGGCCTCGGGACCGACGCGTCGCACGAGATACCGAAAGATCACCCGGGCGTGACGGTCGAACAGCTCGCGAGAAGCGGCTTGCATCGGTGAGCGACGCTGCGATCACCTCCGCGTCCGTGCGTTCGTCCATCACCTCTTCTTGCCCGCAACCGCCTCCGGGTTCGCGGAAATCCACGCAGCGGCATGCGAACCGAGCGGCGTCGTCGGCAGCGCCCAGCGTGGCTGCGTCGCCGCTCATCTGCGTGACCGGCGCCAGGTGTCGCAGCGCGCCGCCAAGGGGGTCTCGGTCGTGACGAGGAACGGCTCGACGTCGCCGAATCCGGATGCCGCTTCGCGGTCGACCGCGGCTCGCCCGCGAACCAGCCCGCGGTCTGGCACAGCGAAGCGCGGACGTGATAGCTGCCGCCTTCGTGGCTGCGCCGCCACAACGCCGCGATCGTGCCGAGCGTGGCGAGGTAACCCGTGGTGTAGTCGCACGCCGCGGCCGGGATGAGCGTGGGCGGCCCGTCACCGCCCTGCACAGCGGCGATGCCGCTGACCGACTGCGCGAGCTGCTCCCAACCGGGCCGTTGCCGCCACGGGCCGACGTCGCCGTAGCAGTTCATCGTCACGTAGACGATGCCCGGGACGGATCTCCGCGAGCTCCTGGGGGCTCAGACCACGGCGTTCCATCGCGCCGACGCTGCGATAGCCCTGCGCGAACACATCGGCCTCGGCGAACGAGCGCATGCAGGCGGGCCACATCCTCAACGTCGTCGAGATCGAGGAACGTCGAGCGCTTGCCGTGACTCGTGTCCATGACGAAGGGAAGCACGTTGTCGAGCGCGGGCGAGTTGACGAGCAGGACGTCGGCACCGTGCTCGGCGAGAGTGCGGCCGTTGGTGGGGCCGGCGAGGAGACGCGTTAGGTCGAGCACCCTCACACCGCCGAGCGGACGGAATCCTTCGCTCACCGGCTCCGCGGGTGACCCCCCGATCTCTGACGACCTCCACGCGGGCGAGCGCACCGACGGCCGCGCCCTGCGGAGTGCCCCGACCACCTCCTCCACGGTGCGCACCATCGCGCCGCAGGCCCGCTCCTCCGGCGAGGGCATCCTCGAGCGCCTGGCCGTCCCGCTTCGCCACCGCCGCGACACCGCTGCGAAGTCGGCGCCGTCCGAGATGCCGAGCACTCGGCGCGTCGGCTCGGCGAGGCGAGGGAACGCGCCTGCAGGTGAACCCACCGCCGTCGCGGCACTCGTGCAGCGCGACCAGAGGGTTGTCAGCGATGCGTTGCGGCGTCGGCCGTCGAGCAGCTGCTGGAACACGAAGCTGAGCAGTGACGCACCGGCGCGGCGGGCGTCGACGACGACGGATTGGGCCGTGCCCGTCGTCTCCTGCCACACCAATGCCGCGGCCGCACCGACTGCGCCGAGCGCGACCGCAGCCGAAGATGCGACCGGGAACGGCGACGCGTAGACTGGGTCGTGTCCTTCGATGGTCACGGCACCGGCGGCGCTCGAAGGGAGACCGACCTCGGCGAGCAGCGCGGCGACGTGGTCGTCGGCCATGCGAGACTCAGCTCTTGACGAACTTCGGCGCGAGCGGCAACCAAGTCCGTTCGAGCGGCTCGTCGCGCCTCTCCACGGGACCGTGGAAAGAGGGCGCTGATCGCGCGGACGCGCCCGTTCGGTCGTGTTCGGGCCGCTGTAGTGGATCGTGCGACAGTGGTGGACCGTCGCCGCGCAGCCGGAATCGGACACGCGACCGCGCCCGACCGATCCGGAGGCGCCTCGAGCACGAGCGGCTCGCCGACCCCGACGTTGCGGTGCTCGATGATCTCGCTGCGGTGCGACCCGGCAGGGACTGCATGCACCCGCTGTCGACCGTGACGTCGTCGAGCGGCACCCACACGGAGAGGCTGTGCGCGGTGACGCCCGGCTAATCCCAGTAGGCCTCGTCTTGATGCCACGCGGTGTCGCGACCGGCGCTCGCGGCTGAAGATCATGTGCGTGCCGCTGCCGGTGATTTCCGATTCGTCGATCTCGAGCAAGCGCGCACGCGATGCGACGCGCGTCGCGAAGTACGTGGTCTGCAGGATCTCGGAGATCGTCAGCTCAGGCCCGAGGATCTGGTCGATCACCCCGTTCGATCCGTCGTCGCGCTCGCCGTCGAAATGGAGGCGGAGCACCTTAGGGTTCCCGAAGATGTCGTCGTAGATCGTGCGGAACCACACCAGCTCGTCGGGCGTCGTGATCGGCTCTTCGATCCGCAGATAGCCGTTCTGCCAGAACGACTCTGACTGGTCGAGACTCATGTCGGACGACGCCAAGAAATCGATTTCAGAACGCTACCGCACGCGCTCGTATGCTCGCCGTGTGTCGACCCGGGCGATCACCATCGATGACGTCGCCCGGGCCGCGCAGGTGTCGACCGGACGGTCTCGCGTGCTGAACGGCACTCGCGACGTGTCGACAGACCGCGGGCGCGGGTGCGAACGGCCGTCGTGGAGCTGGGCTACCAGCCCTTCGGGCCCGCCCGGGCGCTCCGGCGACAGGCCACCGACGTGTGGGCGGTCATCGTCGCCGACATCGAGAACCCGTTCTTCACGTCGATCGTGCGGGGCATCGAGGACGGCGGTCGCGAACATGGGCTTCCGCCTGATGTTGTGCAACTCCGACGAGGAGCGTGCGCAAGGAAGCCGACCTATGTCGACGTGGGCGATCGTGGAACGGATGACGGGGGTCGTCATCGCCGTCGCGTCGACCCGGACATCGCCGGATCGAAGCCGCTGCTCGACGCCGGCATCCGCGGTCGTTGCCGTCGACCGGCGGCCGGGTGGACACAAGGTGGACTGTGTCCTCGTCGACAACGATCGCGGCGCGGCCGAAGCCACGGCTCACCTGATCGCCGCGGGCTCGATGCGCTGTCCGTGTGCATCACCGGACCGCAACGAATCAGCACCGCGAACGAGCGTCTCGGGTGGCTACCGGCAGCGCCCAGCTGCGTGAGGCGGGGCGTGGACATCGATCCGTCCCTGGTGATCCGCCAGGACTTCCGCGGCGCCGGCGGGTACGCGGCGATGTCTGACCTTCTCGATCTCCCCGAGCCGCCCGATGGCGTCCTCGTGACGAACAACCTCATGACTCTCTGGCGCGCTCGAGGCGCTGCGCGAGCGAGGCGTGCGGGTGCCCGACGACATGCGCATCGTCGGATTCGACGATGCACCCTGGGCCAAGCTGCTGCAGCCCTCGCTCACCGTCGTCGCACAGCCCACCTACGAGATCGGCCGGCGCTCGGCCGACCTGCTCCTCGCTGCGCGGACCGTGCCGAAGCCGGCGCCTCGCGAAGTCCTGCTTCATCCGCACCTGATCGTCCGGGAGAGCACATGACCGCGACCACGACCTACCGCGCCGCCACCGCGGAGGACATCGACTTCTACCGGACCCACGGCTACATCGTCGTGCGCGACGTCATCGATTCCGGCGAGCTCGATGCGCTCACCGCGCTGTGCGACAAGATCATCGAGCGGAAGGAGACGTTGGCGTTCGACTGGGCGTGGGAGAAGGACAAGTCGCGCGACGAGCGCGAGTTCAAGATTCTCCAGTCGAGCCCGACGATGCTGTGGCCCGAGGCCGTGAAGAACGCGCCGTTCCGCAAGTGGGCGGTCGAGTTCGGCTCCGCGCTGATGGGCTTCCCGCTCGAGTTCTGGTACGACCAGTTCCTCGCGAAGCCGCCGATGAAGAGGCGCGGCGACGCTCTGGCACCAGGACGAGGGCTACTGGGGACGCAACCTCGACGACCTCGGCATCACCTGCTGGATGCCCTTCCACGACGTCGACGAGGCGAACGGTTGCATGCACTTCATAGACGGTGGTCAAGCCGACGGGGTGCTCCCCCACCGCCAGCCCGAGAACGTGCAGAGCGACCTGCTGTTCTGCGAGCCCGACGAGTCACGTGCGGTCGCCTGCCCGATCAGCCGCGGCAGCGTCACGTTCCATCACTCGCAAGACGCCGCACATGACGACCGCGAACTCGACGAACGCGTGGCGCAAGATCCTGACCCAACACCTGCGCGCGGTCGACGGTCCCGACGAGGGCGACCACTACCCGTGGAAGGTGTACGTCAACCAGATCACTGGCGAACGCACGATCCCCCCGTCCCGCTCGCGCCCGCTGGATTTCGTGGCGGTTGACCCCCGCAGAGGGGGTGGAACGCCAAGAAAACCGGCTGCTAGACCGAGATCGCTTCTGACATGCCTTCCATCGGGAGCGGCGACTCGAAGTCGCGTCGTTCGATGTCGGCGAGCACCGCGTCGATGTCGACGCGTGGCACCGGTTGCGGTTCGAGGCAGTAGACGAAGGCGGTCGCGGAGTAGTCGTCGACGCGTTCGGCGATGCCCCAGGCGAGGATTCCCGGGGCGACGTCGCGGTGCCAGCCCTCGCCCGCAACCGGATTCGTCTGCTCGTACTTCTCGAGGTCGGCTTCTTGACCGTTCAGGAACGCTTTCGCACCGATCTGTTGGATGGTGACCCGCACGCTGCGTTCGAACATCACCGGATCAGGAATGTGCCAGCGGTAGAACCCGACGAACTCCGGATTCGGACCGGTCCCGGAGCTCACAACGAGCGGCGCTCCGCCGTACTGCGCGCTGTGCGCGCCCATTCCCCACGTGCTGCCGACGTAGTCCTCGAGCCCCGTCCCGCAAATGGTGGGCAACGAATCGTCGCCGTCGCGGTAGATCTTCACCTCGCCTTCTCCGTACCAGTCCGCGGGGTCGATGACGCGCACGCCGACGTTGCACCCGAGAAACCGTCCCGGTCCGTGGAGCCCGTCGGCGATCACGAAGTCGCGGCGCAACACCGATGGGTTCTCGCGGCGGAAGGTCGCGTGCAAGTGCCCGAGATCGCGCTTCGCCTCCAACGTGTAGTCGACTTGGTAGTAGAGGATCGTCGGGCGGGGCGCGCCGTTCACGAGCTCGATCCGGATGCGACGCCCGAACGGCAGCGGTACGTAGCTGTTGAACCCGCGTCCTTCCTGCGCGGTCGCAAGCGCGGAGTCGTACGCAACCGGCCGGCCGTGCGGGAGCCCGAAGAAGTCGAGGCACGGCACCGAGACGCTCGGCTCGTCGGCACCGTCGTAGAACACCTCGACGTAGAGCGCACGCATTCGTTCCGGCCGGGCCGGTGGAAACGTCATCCAGATGTGGCGCACCACTCCCGGGCCCTCGATGTCGGCGAGGACGACGCTGCTCGCCCGGTTCGAGCCGCCGATTGGGCGCACCTTTACGGCCTCCGTGAGCCGTACCTCCCGCGCCGCGTGCGCCCGTCGGATTCTCGAACGTCGCGGCGCGGCTAGTCGAGGCTCGGGTCGACGACGGCCGGATTCCAAGCGATCGATCATTCGCGCGCCGTGAGGCGTTCCATCATCGCGTCGTGGCCGTCCTTCACCCAGGGTCGCACCGTGGGGACGTCGAGGGTGATTGGCGCGAGCTGGTACTCGTTCGCCCACGCCCGCCGGGGGCGGTCCGTTGCGTTGGGACGCGCACCGTGAATCGTGCGCGGGTGATGGAAGCTGCCGCCGCCCGCGGAATGGGACCGGCACGGCGGTGGACAGGTCGACGTCTTCCGGCGAACTCGAGAATGTGCACGGCGGGGTCGTTCCCGAGGTGACGGTGCGCGAGCACCTCCCCCTTGTGCGATCCGGGCACGAACCACAAGCACCCGTTGTCGACATCGGTGTCGTCGAGCGGTGTCCACGCGGCGACCGCGTGGTACGAGAGGTCCGTACTCCAGTAGGCCTCGTCCTGGTGCCATGGTGTCGCGGCGCCGACGAACGGCGGCTTGAAGATCAGATGCCCCCAATGCTCGATGTCGCGTTCGGGAACGTCGAGGAGCTTCGCGGCTATCCGGCGACCGTTCCGATACATGGCCGTGTCCCGGACGCCCGCCATGCGCTGCTCCGGGAACAGCAGCTGACCGAGCTCGGGTTCCTCGGTGCTGCCGTACGGCCGGGCGACGTCGAACAGCTGGTCGGGGAAGCCGCTGCGCGGGCCGCTTCGAACGCGTCGTACGCCGAGCGCATCCACTCGACTTCCTCGTCGGTGGTCAAGCGATCAATTGCGAGGTGTCCGTGCTCGCGGAAGTACGCGACCTGGTCGTCGGTGACGTCGACCTCGAAGTCGGTGATGGGCGGCGGTCCGATGAGCACGGTGATCACCTCAGTGATTCGTGGTGGCTACGAGGTTCCGACTGGGCGCCGAGCTGTCGCAGCGTGTCGAGCATGTGGGGTGCGCCCGGTGGTTGGTAGCTGAAGAGCAGCGCGCGCCGCGGTGTCAGAGGTGTTCGGGGGCGAGTGATGAACGAGGTACGGCCCGAACACCACCGAACGAGCCGGCCGGCACCTCGAGCGGCACGGACTCGACGTCTTCGTACGCGTGGCGCGTCGATCTCGTTCGTGGCGAACTGATCGTCGTCGGTGCGCGTCGTCCAGACTCCGGCTGTGTGGCTGGCGGGCACGACGCGGAAGCAGGCGTTGTCGAGGCTCGCGTCATCGAGGAAGAGCATCGACGTAGCGACGCGGTCGGCGTCGTCGGCGACGCCGACCCAGTACGGGTAGTCCTGGTGGAGCGGATTGACGCCACCCGGCTGCGGGCGCTTCAGATTGAGCTTCTCGGTGAAGAGCATCGGCGTCGGTGCCGACGACGTCGCGCGATCGGTTCGAGGAACCGCGGGTCGTGGGCCCAACGGTCGAGTGCCGGGCTGAGATGCGCGCACGGCTCGACGCCGTGCACGACATCGGTGTCGCCCTCCCACTTGATGATCACGTCACGTTCGAAGTCGGGGTCGAACACATAGCTCCCCGCCTTCATTCGATGCCCGCGCGATCGCGAACGAGGTCGTCGATCAGGCGTTCACACGCGCCGATCATGTCGTCGACCTCGGTCGCCGTGAACACCGCCTCCCGCACGACGTAGCCGTCGTTCTCGTACTGCTGGCGCTCCCGATCGTCCATGGTCCCCCCGCTACGAAATCCCAGGCTCGACGTCGTGGAAAACGATTTCCTGCAGGGCGTCACGCTACCGCGTACGTTCGTCGTGATGTCCCAACAGGACGAGGTGCGCGCCGCTTCCGACGGTGGCTCGCCGACCACTGGGACCCGGACCTGCCGCTGCTCGAATGGCGACCGCTGCTGGTCGACTCGGGCTGGGCGTGCCGTCGTGGCCGGTGCAGTGGTACGGTCGAGGCGCTGCCGGCGTGGACCGACGACATCGTGGCCGACGAGATCCCGCGGCCGGGCGCGGTCGGTCTCGCCTCTCGGCAGCGGCATGGCGCTGGCCGCGCCGACGATCCTCGAGCACGGGCCCGACGCGCTGCGGCGCGCGCCTGCTGCGGCCGATCCTCACCGGCGAGGAGACGTGGTGCCAGCTGTTCAGCGAGCCCGGCAGCGGCTCCGACCTCGCCGGGCTGACGACGCGGGCCGAGCTCGACGGCGACGAGTGGGTCGTCAACGGTCAGAAGGTGTGGAACACGAGCGCGCACCACGCCGACCTCGGCATGCTCCTCGCCCGCACCGACTGGGACGTGCCCAAGCACCGGGGCTCACGTACTTCGCGCTGCCGATGCATCAGGCCGGCGTCGAGGTACGACCGCTGCGGCAGATGAACGGCCAGCGTCGTTCAACGAGGTGTTCCTCACCGACGCTCGGATCCCGCGTCGACCGATGGTCGGTGAACCCGGCGAGGGTTGGACGGTCGCGCTGACCACGCTCGCCCACGAACGGCGGTTCGGTGCGCATGCGCCGTCCGCGGCTCCCGAAGGTCGAGGGGCGGGCCGTCGACGAAGCGCAGCCGAGGCCGAGGAGCACTTCGCGACCTACTCCTGGTACCCGCAGCGAGCGGGACGCGTCGACCTCGTCGTCGACCGCGCCCGGCGATCGGGACGCGTCGACGATCCCGTCGTGCGCCAGGAGATCGCCGAGGTGCTGTCGATGCAGCGGGCCAGCCACTGGACCGCCGAGCGGGCGCGGGCCGCACGTGCCCTCGGCCGGCCGCCCGGCGCCGAGGGGTCGATCGGCAAGCTGGCCCTCAGCAACGTCGCCCGCGGCGCCGCGGTCGCGCACGCGCTGCTCGGTGAAGCCGACGGGGATGCTGACTCGAGGACGGAGCGCTCGACGGCATCATCGCCGAGATGCTCGTGTCGGTGCCCGCCGTCTCGATCGCCGGCGGCACCGACGAGATCCAGCGCAACATCATCGGCGAGCAAGTGCTCGGCTTGCCGAAGGAGCCGCAGGTCGATCGCGACACGCCGTTCCGCGACGTCCCCCGCAACACGGCCCGCTGACACATCGATCTCCATCTGCATCCTCCGGGAGAGAACGTGCCGATCGATGACGCGTTATCTACCAGAGATCGCAGGAGGGGGCGTACGGTGCGCGGATGGCGATTCACACGATCGAGATGCAGCAGACGGCCCGGCTCGTGAACAAGGTGGACGTCGTGTTCGTCGTGTCGAGCGACGAGGAAGGCAAGCTCGGCGAGCTCCACCTGTCCAAGGGTGGGGTCGACTGGTGGCCGAAGAACTCCAAGAAGTACTTCCACCGCCTGAATTGGGAGCAGTTCCGCAACTTCATCGAGGAGTCCGCGCCCAAGCGGCGCCGGCCCGACGAAGAGTGACCGTGCCGGAGACACGCGTGCCGGACGGATGGTGGCAGTCGTTCCTCAGCGTGCTCCCCGCGTACACCGCCAAGCTCGCCGTGGTCCGACGGGACGGAAGCCCTCACGTGGCTCCGGTCTGGATCGACCTCGACGGTGACGACGTGATGTTCATGACGTCGGCCCGCTCGATCAAGGGCAAGGCCATCCTGCGCGACGGGCGCGTGAGCTTGTGCGTCGACGACGAGCGTCCGCCGTTCAGCTTCGTGACGATCGTGGGCACGACAAAGACCTCGATCGATCCCGATGAGCTGCTGCAGTGGGCGACACGGATCGCCGGGCGGTACATGGGCGCCAACGAGGCCGAGGAGTACGGACGGCGCAACGCCGTGCCGCCCGAGATGCTCGTGCGCCTCAGCCCGACGAAGGTGGTCGCGGTTCGAGACCTGGCGGACTAGGCGCGACCGTCAGCGCTGCCAGGAGAGGACGGGGACACCCCGCCGTGTTCAACGCTTCCTGATCGGCCGCCAGCTGGCGAGCTGTCGGAGCTGCCCACCAGAGACCGATCGTCGTCAGTGCGAGCCCCGGAAGGTACGCCACCGTGTCGTGAACGACGAGCGCCGTGATGAACCCCGCGAGCGGTGCCGCTCTCCGTACCAGCGATCCGGACGAAGAATCGGGTCTGGTAGGCCGCCATCAACGTTTGATCGTCAGTGCAATCGAGAGGCCTCTCGAGCAGCTTCACTCCCACAAGACCTACGAGCCCGACCCCGGCGACGATCAGGACAGCGACCCAGTTCAGGGATGCCTCGTCATTCCCTGGCGGGACCACAAAGACGAGCACGACCCCAAAGAGCACCACGGACACGACGTACGCGACGAACATGACTCGAAGGGTCGCAAGCGGCGACCGAGTCGATCGCTCGCTTCGTCGCAGGACAGCGAACGGGATCAAGAGGCGCCAACTGCTGCCCCACCCCGGGTCCTCCATTCCCACCGAGTGCTGTCTAACCCAGTGACGCCAGCTTCTCGCGGAGCGTGGGGTTCAGCTTGTGGTCTGCAGGCAGGCGGCCGTTGACCGTGTCGATCAGGTCGTCGTCGCTGAGCGTTGTCTCGTTCCCGTCGGCCCGCACCCACGTGCCGCCGGTGACGACCTGCACCTCGACGTCGGGCTCGCTCTCCGCCAGCGCGAAGCGGGCGAACCGCACGCGCCAGTCGCGGCGAGCGTCCTCCTCCCGCTTGTGGGTGACCGGCACGCTCACGTCGTCGGCATGGGTGGCGAGCTCGGACGCGAGGTGCCACGCCTGCCACCGCACTGGATACTGACCGACCGCAGTCGGCATCTGCTCGCCGTCGCGGTGTCGCATCTCCGCACGGGTCTCGCCGTTCTCGCGGCGCCACTCGTCGAGCAAGTCGGCCGGACGCTGATCCTTGCGATCACTCACGCCGAGCGCATTGAACGAATGCACGTCGGTGGCACCGCGATACGTGTAGCGCTCGAACATCACGCCGATGGAATCGGTGAGACACGCCCGGTTGTACTCCTCGCCCCCGGCGAGATGCGCCAGCACGTCCTTCACCGACCATCCCTCGCACGCCGACGGCTCGTCCCACGCGTCGCCGGTGAGGGAAGCAAGTAGAACTCGAGCCGAGCGGCCTCGGATTCCATGAGGTCGAAAGGGTTGTAGCTGGCAAGCTCGCCGTCGTCAGGCATGGGTCGAGTGTGCCACCGGACGGCCGCGAGGACTCACCGGAAGCGCAGCCGCACCCCGGAGAACGGAAGCCCGCTCGCGACCACGACGTCCCAGAAGCGCGTGAGGTCGGGCACGAACCGAAGCTCGATTTCCGCGTCCACGTGGAGGTCGAGGAGATCACCGACGGGTCGCACGCCGATCGGCTCCACCGGCTCGCGCGCCGTCGACTGTCCCTGGGCCGCAGGCCATTCGGTGAACGGGGTGGGGTCGAGCTCGTACACGAACAGCTGGGTGCGGCGGATCCGCTCGAGCCAGTCGAGTCTCGTGGCCTGCACCCGGCGCGCCGTGGTGTGAAAGAGGTCGGCGAGCACCACGCGTTCGGACTCGGAGCTCGCCCACACCGAGCCACGAGGGCAGTCGCGGGGAAACCAGTACACCGGCGCGTGCTGCTCGTCGATCGCCCACACCGCGGGCTCGTGTGTGGGATTCGTCGCCGGGATGTGCGGCTCGAAGCGGGTGATCGTCGGGTCCTCACTGAAGTGGAGGAGCACTCCCCGAGCCGCCATCGGAGTGAGCATGCAACACTCACGCCGTGCGCTGCACAACCGACGACGACGTCGAGATCTCCTACGACCGCACCGGTGAGGGGGCTCCGATCGTCTTCGTGCACGGCCTGACCGACCGACGGTCGGACTGGCTGCCCGTGATCGAGCGCCTCGCGCCGAACTTCACCTGCATCACCCTCGACCTGCGGGGCCACGGAGAGTCCGGCGACGCGCCCGACTACAGCGCGCTCGCGATGACCGCCGACCTCGCGGCCGTCGTGCGGGCGGAGGACCTCCACGAGCCGGCGGTGATCGGGCACTCGCTCGGCGGCGCGGTCGTCACCGCCTACGCCGCGGAAGCACCCGTCGCCGCCGTCGTCAACGTCGATCAGCTGATGAAGTTCAGCGACTTCGCCGCCGCCGTCCGCCCGCTCGAGCCTGCGCTTCGCAGCGAAGCGTTCGGCGAGACGATCGGGATGGTGCTGGAGTCGATGGTCGGCCCCATGGCCGATGCCGACCTCCGCGACCAGCTCGCCACACACCGCGCCCACGCCCGGCAGGACGTCGTGCTGGGAGTGTGGGACTTGATCTTCTCCGCGCCCGACGAAGTCCTGGACGGAATCGCCGACACCCTGGCCGCGACGATCCGCGCTCCCTACCTCGCAGTGCACGGGCTCGATCCCGGCCCGCACTACCCGGAGTGGTTGCAAGCACGGCATTCCGCAGGCGGTCGTCGAGGTCTGGCCCGACCACGGCCACTGGCTGCATCTCGTCGCGCCCGATCGCTTCTGCGCGCGGGTGCGCGAGCTGCTCGGCTAGCGCGTCATCTCGTGGGCACGGCCCCACAAGCGCGACATTCCCCGGATCCAACGGTCGGGGTCGCCGGCTTTACGCGTCATGTACTCGTGCATCTCGGGATGCGTGAGGATCAAGAAGCGGTCCTCGCGAACTCCCTCGAGCGACCCGCGCCGCCGCTTCGTCGGCGGAGAGCACACCGCCTCCGCCGATGAACGCGTTGGCGTTGTCCGCCGCGTTGTCCGCGTCGCCCAGTGCGCCGCGCAGCATCGGCGTGTCGACCGCGCCGGGGCAGATGCATGAGACCTTGATGCCACGATCGGCGTACGTGATCGCGGTGAGCTCGGCGAACCCGACGGCCGCGTGCTTCGTCGCCGTGTACACCGAGTCGCCCAGCGACGTCAGGATGCCGGCCATCGACGCCGTCGTGACGAGATGCCCTTCGCCGCGCGCGAGGCCATCCCGGCATGAGCGCCCGGGTGCGCATACACGTGGGCCATCACGTTCACTTGCCACTGCTGAGTCCAGGTCGAGTCCGGCGCGTCGTACTGACCGCCCCCGCTGACGCCGGCATTCGCGAACCAGAGATCGACCGGCCCGTGCCCGGACTCGATCTCCTCGACGAGCGCGCTGGTCGCGGCCTGGTCGGTGACATCGAGGGCGCGTGGCAGCACCTTCGAGTCGGTCGAGGTCGGCGCCACGATGTCGGTCGCGACGACGAGCCTCGCCCCGGCGCCGACGAGGGCTCGGACGATCGCACTGCCGATGCCTCCCGCCGCCTGCCGGTGACGACCGCGATCCTGCCTTTGGGGTCCATGAGCGGACGTTACGTGTCGCCGAGCGACGACTGGTCGTAGAGGCCCTTCTCCCACGCCTCTCGGATGGCGAACTTCTGGACCTTCCCCGAACCGGTGAGCGGGAACTCGTCGACGAGGAACCACTTCGACGGGGTCTTCTGTGGTGAGAGTTGCTCCCGCAGGTACGCACGCAGCTCGGTGACGTTCGGCGGCGCCGACGCATCGGCGGGACGAAGGAACGCCGCCACGACCTCGCCCCACTTCTCGTCGGGGAGGCCGACCACGGCGACCTCGGCCACCGCTGGGATGCCGGAAGAGCACCTCTTCGATCTCGGCGGGAAACAGGTTCTCGCCGCCCCGGATGATCATGTCCTTCAACCGTCCGACGATGCGGCAGTAGCCGCGTTCGTCCATCGTCGCGAGGTCGCCCGTGCGCAGCCAGCCGTCGGGCAACAGCGTGTCCGCGGTCTCGGCGGGCTTGTCGAAGTACTCGATCATCGTGAAGTAGCCACGGGCCCAGAGCTCGCCGCGCTCACTGACCGGGACGGTCTCGAGCGACACCGGGTCGACGATGCGCACCTCGGTGTGCGGCAGAGGGGGGCCCACCGTCTGCCCCTTGTCCTCGGGCGTGTCAGTCGGGAACGTGTTGGTGAGGACGGGTGAGCACTCGGTCTGGCCGTAGATGATCGTGAAGTCCACCCCGAGGGTGTCTTCGATGCTGCGCACCAAGGCCTCCGGTACCAGTGCGCCCCCCGAGACCATCCCGCGCACCGACGACAGGTCGCGCGTCCACAGGTCGGGATGCTGCATCGCCGCGATGATCATCGTGGGCACGCCACCTATGAAACCCGCTCGCTCCGATTCGGCGAGGGCGAGCATCAGGGCGGGGTCGAAACCCGGCATGAGCACCAAGGTCCCGCGACGGCCGAGCGCACCGAGGACTCCCATCACGCATCCGCCCGTGTGGAACAGCGGCATCGGGCTCAAGTAGGTCTCGCCGTCGGGAAGCGCGACCCGCTCGGCCCACAGAGCGGCGTTGTTCACCACGCCCATGTGATGCAGCACGGCTCCCTTCGGGAAGCCGGTCGTGCCGCTCGTGTACTGGATCTGCACCGGGTCGTTCGGGCCGACCTCCGGCAGCGGACGGCCGGTGGGCGCGGCGGCGGAGAGCTCACCGAGCTGGTCGAGGCGCAGTACCTCTCGAAGCTCGGGCAGGTCACCGCGGACGGTCTCGATGTGCGCCGCGAGCGGGTTGCCCCGAACCTCGGGCACAAGGAACACACCGACCGACTTCGACTGCCCGAGCACGTACGCGAACTCGGCCGGCTGAAACGACGGGTTCACCGTGACGAGCGTGAGGCCGGCGAGCGCGGCGCCGTACTCGAGCACGACCCATTCCGGAAGGTTGTGCGCCCAGACGCCGATGTGCTCACCCGGCTCGAACCGCGCTCGAGCAGAGCAGCGGCGCATCGCTCCGCGTCATGCAGGAGCTCGGCGTACGTCCACCTTCGGCGGGCCGCCGGGTCGGGCAACCCCTCGACGAGGGCGATGCGATCGGGGACGTCTGCCGCGACCTGGCGGAGCGCGTCGCCAACCGTGATGTCCGGCCGGAGCGGCGTGCCGCTGCCATCGGGGATCCAGTGCGACGTGCTCAACGATGCCGGCATGCGCGACGATAGGCCCGCGGGAGCCTCACGGTGCCGCGGACCGTGGGAACCGTGGAAACGTGGTGGGGTGAGCCGAAGCGCGTGACCTGCTCGGCAACGTCCGCAAGATCGCATGCGTTCCCGGAAGTGACCGAGCTTCCCCAGTCACGGGCGCCCAGCTGGTTCGTGCGGGGCAAGTCGACGTTCGTGATGCTCATGAGGACGTCACCATCACAACCACTCCCGCACCTGTCGTGCGCGGAGCCGCCCGGAGTGCAAGGCGAGGTGGTCGAAGCCGAGCCCGACCGATTCTTAAGCCTCCGTATGTCGGCGGGCGAGGGTGGCTCGGGCGTCCGCCTTGACGTCGACATCGACTGGGACGAGATGGCGGAGATCCTCGAGGACGCTTACCGGGTGATCGCCCCGAAGAAGCTGACCGCCGAGCTCGACGCTCGAGAACGATGACCGTCGCCCGGCGTTCACCCTGCTAGACGTTCGGCATGGCTGCACCGCGGAACTACAAGCTCTTGAGCGGCACGTTCGCGTACACGGCTGATTGGCACCGCGAGGACGTGCGCAAGGCGACCGAGATCCCGGTGCTCGCGCACCTCCTCGCCGTCGCCTCACTCGTGCTCGAGCACGGCGGATCCGACGCGCAGGCGGCCGCGGCACTGCTGCACGACGTGGCGGAGGATCACGGCGGGCGAGCGCGCCTGCGGGAGATCCGCAAGAAGTTCGGTCCAAAGGTCACCCGGATCGTCCGCGACTGCTCGGACAGCCTCACCAACGATCCGAAGAAGAAGGACGAGTGGAAGAAGCGCAAGGTTGCCTACCTCACACACCTGCGCACCGCCAAGAAGGACGCTCTGCTCGTGTCGTGCGCCGACAAGGTGCAGAACGCGCGGGGCCACGGTCGGCGATGCCCGAACGATCGGGCCGAAGGTGTGGGACCGGTTCAACGCCGGCAGCGTCGAAGCAGGCGTGGTACTACCGAGAGCTCTCGACGGTCTTCACCACCCGGATGACCAAGGAGCCTGCGGCGGCGCTAGCGCGTGAGCTGGCCGAGATCGTCGCCGAGCTCGAGGCCGAGGCCGCGAAAGCCGGATGAGCCGACCGACCGTGAGGGTGCTCGGGGTCGACGGGTGTCGCGGCGGATGGGTCGGCGTGGTGCTCGAGGACGACGAGGCGCCAGTACCGATGTTCGCGGCATCGATCGGCGCGCTGGCCGTCGCAGCCGGACCGGTCGCAGCGATCGGCATCGACATCCCGATCCATCTGAACGAGGAGACCGACCGTCCCTGCGACGCCGCGGCGCGGAGGTTGATCGCACCGTGCGGGAGCCGAGTGTTCAACGCCCCGGTGCGCGACGTCCTCGCCGCGAAGACCTACGACGAGGCGCTGCGCATCTCACGCGGACGGTGCGGCAAGGGCATCTCGAAGCAGACCTGGCATCTGGTGCCCAAGATCGCCGAGGTCGAAGCGTGGTTCGCGGCGCCTCGTCCCCGGTCTACGAGGTCTTCCCCGAGGCCGCGTTCAGCGCGATGGCCGGTCGCGTCGTGCGCCGGCCGAAGCACTCGCGAGACGGTGAGGAGATCCGGCGTCGGGCACTCACGAGCACGAGGATCACGCCGCCGGCACCGGTGGCCGGCGTGGGCGGCGACGACCTGCTCGACGCGTGCGCCGCGGCGTGGTCGACAACGGCGGCCGCCCGTGGGGAGGGCGCTTGCGTTCCCGATCCGCCGCCGGTCGTGCGAGGCCACGCCCAGGCGATCTGGTACTAGCGATTCGCCCATGCTTCGTCGCTCGCGGCGAGGCGGAGGTACCGGAGGCGGAAGTCGGCGAGCCAGCGACGCTCCGCTTCGTTTGCGGCAGCTGCGTCCCACGCGTCGACGAGCCAATCGAGCGGCCACGCACAAAACGTGTCGGCGGGCGTCGTGAGGAACGCGCGGTACTGGTCGACAACCGGCGAGATCGCGGCGTCGGCGGGATGATGCACGAGCACCAGCCGCCCGCGCGTGCCGTGCGCAGGGCTCTCATGACGGCAGAGCGACTCGACGAGCAGCTGATTGCGCCACAGCTGGTTCCACCTGGAGTTGGCAAGGTGCGGCCAAGCGTCGCGGTGCCAGAGCGACGGATCGCATTCCGTGAAGCGCCGGTAGACGGGACCGTCGTACTCACGCTCCGAGAACGTGTCGGTGAGCTTCGTCTCGATGCCGAGGAAGGCAGGCTCGCCGTCGGGCCGTACGTATGAGACGAACGCATCGAACGACGTGCGGTCGTTGAGGTACTCCGCCTTCGGACTCGGCGCGTACTCGATGCGCACGTCGGTGACCTCGACCACCTCGCCGGGCAGCGCGGCCCGCATCACCCGGCGTCGCAAGCGCACGATCGTGCACCAGGGGACCGAACAGGTTGAAGCACATCGGCTGGCTCGAGAGCATGTTGTGCAGGCAGCGAAATGGCTCCACACCCGTGCCCTCCGCGATGCGGCGGCGCGCCACCTCGAACGTCGCGGGCGTGAGGAAGTTCAGCCCCTTGGCACCCGCCTCGGCGTCGAGCATGTTGCCGAACCGGCTGTGGTGATGCGCCAGCGGGCCCGTGCCGTAGCCGACACCGAGCACGGTGGCCCGGTACCAGCTCTGGTGAAACCGCATGCGCGCGGTGAACGGCAGGTCGCCCGCGTACTGCGGGCCGTAGTCGATGGTCATCGAACCCCCTCCGACCTATCTTTAGGAGGGAGCTGTGACGCGATCAGCGCCGCCGAGTCGCGGCCTTCTTCGCCGGGGCCTTCTTCGCCGGGGCCCTCTTCGCCGGGGCCCTCTTCGCCGGGGCCCTCTTCGCCGGGGCCCCTTCGTCGGCGGCGCCTTCTTCGGCGGCACCTTCTTCGGCGGCACCTTCTTCGGTGGCACCTTCTTCGGTGGCACCTTCTTCTTTGCTGCGGCCTTCTTCAGGTTGCGCTTTCCTCGCTGGTGCCTTCGCGAAAGCGGCGTCGTAGTCCTCGACCGGGCCGAGTGCCAGATTGATCACGGTGCCGAGCCCCAGAACGCGATGTAGCGACGGATTGTCGATCACATGCTCGACCGCCTCCTTCGCGTTGCAGCCGCAGTCGACCATCTCTCGACACAACGCCCGCGACCACTGCCGGTGCCGCGAACGACGTGCCACTCCAGACGGCCCACCCCTCGAACTGGTCCGGGTCCCCCATCGCATCAAGCTGCGGCATGTCACCGTTGAACGAGTTGAAGAAGCAGTTCACGACATCGACCACGGGCGCGCAGGCCCGCACCCAATTGCCGTAGTTCGTGAAGCCTGCAGGCCCGTACGCACCGAGCCCGCCGACACTGACGACGTCGGGAAGGGCGGCTGGATAGACAGGACGGTAGGACGCGTCGTTGCCGGCGGATGCCACGACAACGGCACCCGTCACCTGCACCTTGGCGACGAACTCGGCCAAGCACTGCATATCCGAGTCCAGGGTGCTGCCGAACGACATGTTGATGATGAGGTTCGAGTTGTCCGGCCGGGTCGACGGGTTCGCCGGGTTCTCAGCGAGTCCCTTGAGGATGGGCGTGACGGTCTCGACGGACAGATAGCCGAACGGCGGTACCGGGCTCCTCGAGTCCAATGCGGCCGGACGCCCGAGCAACTCGACGATGCCCACGATGAACGTGCCTGTCCCGCGACTGGATCAAGGAAGCCATCGCCGTTGACATCTGGCACGTCGGGTCCAAACGGAAGGTTGAACGGGGATGCGCTCAGGAGCTGGTTCGAGAAGTCGTTTCCGAAGTTGTCTCGGCCCGCCATCCCCGTATCGATGACGACGACTCGCGCAGGACTCTCGGACAGGGTCTGACACCAGTGAGGTTCCCGAGCCACCCGTGCCACGCTCGGACGAACGCCACCCGTCGCATAGGCCGAGACGGGGATGGGGTTCCCGTATGTCGGGTTGGCAGCGAACGGAACCCCATAGTCGCTGGCAATGAACGGACTCGCGATGAACGGACTCGCGATGAACGGACTCGCGATGAACGGACTGGCAATGAACGGACTGGCAATGAAGGGACTCGCGATGAACGGATCCGCTGCCCGCTCCATCGAAGCGGAGAATGGGGTTGACGACCGCGATGAGAGCCCTTGGCTCCGGATCTGAAGCTTCCAGTACAACTCCTGACCTGCAGGCACCTCCACTCGCCACCAGCTGCCAGCCAATGTCGCGGGGCTACCGCTGAGCCCAATTGCTTTGAGGGCGTTGTTCAAGGTCTCGATGTCGAATGCCTTACGTGAACAACACCCGGAACAAAGTTTCGTGGGTCAGCCCGCCTACCGGAACCGTCCTCGTCGCTGATGTCTGTCATGGCGCCCCACCTTTCAACTCAAACCTGAGGCTGACGCCCCAAGCTCCCTCAGATCGCTGGCCGCGGGGCCGGCCGCGCCCCGCTCTGGCACTGACGAAAACACTTCCTCGGCCCTTGCGACGGCATCCGGGGTGCTCGCTGTGACCCCGGCCTCAGTCGCTTGCTCGAACGTGGCGCGACCGAGGAGTTCACTGGCGTCCGCCAAGAGTTCGTCGCCGAGGCGCTGGTCCGACTCGATACATCTGGTGGTCGCTCGCGGCGAGCATCACGTTCGTGTGCGCCTGGAGCTCCACCGCGTCACGCCACTTCCGCCAGCCGCCGCGATCCGGGCCGCGACGATCAATGAGTAGGCGAGCATCACGGGCTGCCCGAGGACGAGCCCGAGTTCGAGGCTGGCACGCTGGTGACGTGCCGCGACCACGGTGTCGCCCAAGTCGCAGCGCAGCCTCGGCGATGTTGGAATGGGCGAGGCTCACGACACCTTCGTGGCCCGTCGTCGTCAGCACGCTCGAGCTCCTCCTCGAAAGTCTCGCGGGCGGCCTCGAAATCGCTCGGCGGCCGCGAGAGCTAGCCCGAGCAGATTCAGCATTCGTGCTATCCCGCGGCCTCGCGACGAGTCGCGGTCGAGCGCACCCTCCGCGATCTCGATGCGCGACCAGAGGTCGTCGAGGCGAGTCGCGATCTCGCCGCTCGTCCGCTCGACTCCGACGTCGTCCCACGGAGGTACGCCGACGCTGTCGCGGAGCCGTTCCGCTTCCGTCGACCGCGGCCTCTGCGGCCTTGATGTCGGCCGTGCGCAACTGCAGATCGCCGAGCGTGCGTGAGCATCGCGACTCGGGTCGGTGACGGTGCGGTGAGCTCGTCGACATAGAGCGTCATCTCCTCGATCCCGGCGCGAACGCCCTGAGGCGCGTAGTGGTAGCGGCCGATGGCGCACGCGAGCTGCTGCGCGACTTCCGGCTCGCCGCCGCGACGAGCGGGATGAGCGCGCGCATGTTCGTCAGCTCGAGCCCCATGTCACCGATCCAGCTGCGGTCGAGCGCGTGCCAGGGCCCAAGCCGGTCGAGGAACCACGCGGCGACCTCGTCGCAACTTCGACCGTCGCGCCTTCCTCGTCCGAGCAGGTCGCGCCCGTAGTGCTGCACGCGTCTCCAGGAAGCGATAGCGCGTGCCGTTCGCAGCGAGGTCAGCGACGAGCAGCGATTGGTCGACCAGCGACCACACCAGCTCCGGTACGTCATCCGCGTCGAGATCGTCGTCGGCGACCGCCTGGCTGCGGCCTCGAGCGAGAAGCCTCCACCGAAGACCGACAGTCGACGAAGCGCCGCCTGCTCGTCCTCGTCGAGAAGCCGGTAGCTCCAATCGAGCAGCGCAGTCATCGAGCGATGTCGCTCGGGCAGGTTTCGGTCTCGGCTGCGCAGCAGTCGCAAGCCGGTCGTCGAGACCCGCCAGGATCTCGTGGACGTCGAGCACCCCAACCCGTGCCGCCGCGATCTCGATCGCCAGCGGCAACCCGTCGAGCCGCTCGCAGATGTCGACGACCGCCACGTGCGCGGATCGTCGTGAGCTCGAAGTCGACGCGCACCGCCTTCGCGCGTTCAACGAAGAGCTGCGATGCGCGATCGGCCGACAGCGGAGGGCGACACGCGCACCACGACTCTCGCCGCCGACCCCGAGCGGACGTCGGCTCGTCGCGAGCACGCCGACGGCCGCGACACGATGTGACGAGCTCGGCTGCAAGCTCGGCGCATGTGTCGAGGTGGCGTCTCCGCGTTGTCGAGCACCACGAGCGCGGAGCGCGAGCGAAGGTGATCGATCGACGTCGGCCCATCGCTCACGTCGCGCCGCACCGTGCACTCCGACGGCGATCGCATCACCCACCAGCACCCGGTCTTCGACCTCGCGCGATGTCGACGAACCACACGCCGTCACGCCAATCCGGTGCGAGGGCGATGCCGACCTCCATGGCGATGCGCGTCTTGCCCACCCCGCCGGGGCCCGCGAGCGTGACAACACGTCCGGGCGCGAGCCGAACGCGACCGCCGGGATGTCGTCCTCACGCCCGATGAACGACGTCGCGGGTCGCACGAGGTTGTGGCCCTCGGCCGGCATCGCCCGCACCGCGGTGATCGAGGGATCGATGTGGGGCGAACGGAGCCTGGAAGAGCTGGACGGGGTTGTCGAAGTCGCGAAGGCGGAACCTTCCGGCCGGCACGAGGCTGATCTCGGTGCGTCCTCGACCGGGACCGCGGACTCCTCGGAGACGAGCACCTGCCCGCCGTGCGCGGCATCGGAGACGCGCTTGGCTCGGTTCACCGCGAGGGCGAGGTAGTCACCGTTCCGCGGGGAAGCCAGGCCGCTGTGAATGCCCATCCGCACTCGCACGACCCCGTCGTCGGGCCACGGCTCCGCGGCCAACAGCCGCTGACCCTCGGCACACGCGGTGATGGCGTCCGCGGGGTTCGTGAACGCGACGAAGAACGAGTCGCCCTCGGTGCTGACCTCGTGGCCCTCGTGGCCGCGCCAGGCGTGGCGCAGGAGCTCGGCGTGGCGCTCGTAGAGCGTGTCGTAGCGGCTGCCGAGTCTCTTCAGCAGGCGCGTCGAACCCTCGATGTCCGAGAACACGAAGGTGACGTCGCCAGACGGGAGGCCCACCGGTCCTCCTTCCACGGGCGGAGTCTCCCAGACCGCGTGACGTGGTGTCTATCGAACTGGGCTCATGTGGTGTACGACACATTCGTACTCGCTTGTCATCCGGACGCCGTTGCGCGACGAAATTGATCCATGGGCTTCAACATCGACAGCTACAAGCGGCGGTCGGCGCCGGTCGCCCTCGACGGTGTCGACTTCACGGCGTTCGAACGTGATCCTCTCGACCACGACTCTCTGCGGTGCATCCGCTACATGCACGACATCGAGCACCACACGATCTGCTACTTGCGCGACCTTCTCGTGACCCCGGCGCATCGTGACCACGAGATGACGACGTTCCTCACGATGTGGGCACTCGAGGAGTACTGGCACGGCGAAGCACTCGGCGCGGTGCTCGCTGCCCACGGCGAACCGTCGGGCGGGGACCGGGTGACGCCGATGCGCACCCGACTCAAGGTCAAGGAGAGCTTGTCGCCCGTGTTCTTCGGGCTCGGCTCGGCGATCGCCGGACGTTCGTTCGCGGCGATCCACATGACGTGGGGTGCGATCAACGAGTGGACCGCGCAGGCCGCATACGGGCGCCTTGCCCAACGCGCCGCGCGTCCGACTCTGACGGAGCTGCTCCGGCGCATCATGCGCCAAGAGGGCGGGCACATCGACTTCTACGCGTCGCAGCTGCGAAGCGCCTCGAGGGAGACCGGCTCGTGCAGCGCGCGACACGGTTCGCGCTCCGGCGGTTCTGGACTCCGGTCGGGTCCGACGTCATGCCCGGCGACGAGGTGGGGTTCGTGGGCAACCACCTGTTCGGCGGACCCGACGGTCGAGCTGCGGCCGAGAGGGTCGACCGCCACATCGATCGACTGCCCGGTCTCGCGGGCCTGCACCTCACGACGCGTGCGAACGAGCGGCTCACGCTCTAGATCGGCGCGACCAGCGGTGTACTGCGGCGGCCATGAGTTGGCCTCGTCGTAGATCGCGAGCAGCGCGCGCTCGATGCTGAACTCGAACAGCGTCTCATCGGACGGCGTCTGGGTCGGCGCCTCGTAGGCTCCCCGCACGGCGGCGATCACGCTCGGGTCGTCCGTCGCGACCGCGCGACCGTCGACGTAGAACTCGTCATCGCCGCCGGTCTTCGGAAACGCGTGGATCGCGTACCGACCGTCACGGTTGAGATCGGCGCCCTTGGGCGAGCCGTGGTTGATGAACCCCCAGAGCCCGCCGACGGCGAGGATCGGGCAGAACGGATGGAGGCGCGGTCCGCCGTTCGGGCGAATCGTGGCCAGGTAGCCGAGGCCGAGCCCGTGCTGGTACAGCAGCGTCCGACCGGCGGCCGCCATGTCGGGCATGGCCACCTCGAACGCTTCCCACCGAACACTTCTCCATCGAACCTCCGTCGCCACCAAGCGCGATGCTCGCGCCATGGCATCCATTCGGGAAGACGCCGAGCGGCATTGGCAGGGCGGTGGGGATCTCGTCGAGGCCGACCATCCGGTCAGCGCGACCCACCGAAGCGGCGAGGAGATCGTCGACGGCGTCTTCTGCCTGAAGTCGATCGCGAGCGTGAACGCAGTCGACACGGGGGACGGGCTCGTGATGCTCGACACCGGCGGCGAGTTCGACATCAACCTCGTGCACCGGGAGATCCGGGCCTGGAGACCCGAGGCACCGGTCCGAGCGGCGGTGTATTCGCACCACCATGTCGACCACGTCTTCGGCACGAGGCGGTTCGAGGAGGAGGCGACCGAGCGGGGCTGGCCGCAACCGGTGGTGTACGCGCACGAGGAGCTGCCGCACCACTTCGACCGCTACACCCACACGCTCGGCTGGAACACGGCGATCAACAAGCGTCAGTTCGGGCTGCCCGTCGACGGCTTCCAGTGGCCCGAGCACTATCGCTATCCCGACGTCACCTACAAGGACCGCCTCACGTTCACCCGCGGCGACCTCACCTTCCATCTGCACCACGGCCGGGGCGAGACCGACGACGCCACCTGGACCTGGGTGCCCGAGCGACGCGGTCCTGCATCCCGGCGACCTGTTCATCTGGGCTGTGCCGAACGCGGGCAACCCACAGAAGGTGCAGCGCTACGCGTCCGACTGGGCCACATCTCTCCGTCAGATGGCGGGCCTCGAACCCGAGGTGCTCCTCGCCGGGCACGGCCTGCCGATCTTCGGCGCCGACCGTGTGCGCGCGGCGCTGACCGACACTGCGGACCTGCTCGAGTCGCTCGAGGCTCAGACCCTCACGTTGATGAACACCGGTTGCTCGCTCGACCGCGTGCTCCACGAGGTCGAGGTGCCGGCGCACCTGCGCGACAAGCCGTACCTGCGGCCGGTGTACGACCATCCCCAGTTCATCGTGCGCAACGTGTGGCGGCGCTACGGGGGCTGGTACGACGGCGAGCCCGACAACCTCCTTCCCGCGCCACGGGCCGAGCAGGCGCGCGAGTGGGTTCGTCTCGCCGGTGGCGTCGACAAGGTGCTCGCCCGTGCTCGCGAGCTCGCCGACGAGGGAGACCTCCGGCTCGCCTGTCATCTGGTCGAGCACGCGGTGATCGCGGCGCCGGACGCGAGCGAGGTGCACGAGACCCGCGCCCACATCTACGAGACGCGTGCCGCCCAGCAAGAGTCGTCGATGGCCCGCAACCTCATGCGCCATGCCGCGGAGGCCAGCAAGCGGGGCAAGCGCGATCTCGCCGGCGACTGGTAGGAACCGCTGATGGCCTACGACTACGACCTGATTCATGTTGCCGTCGACAGCGGTGTCGCGATCGCCACCATCGACGCTCCTCCGATCAACGTGATGACGATCCCCCTCTACGGCGAGCTCGTCGCGTTCACCACCGAGGTCGAGGTCGACGAGGCCGTGCGCGTCGTCGTGTTCCGCAGTGCCGACCCCGACTTCTTCATCGCCCACTTCGACGTCGAAGCGATCCTGATGTTCCCCGTGGACGGCGATCCCGTGCGGGAAACGTCACCGAACCGCGTTCCACGCGATGTGCGAACGGGTCCGCACGATGCCGAAGGCGACGATCGCCGAGATCAACGGCAGGGTCGGTGGTGGCGGCAGCGAGTTCGCCTCCTCGTGTGACATGCGCTTCGGCGCGATCGGACGGACGATCGTCACGCAGATGGAGGTGCCGCTCGGCATCCTCCCTGGCGGCACGGGCACGCAGCGCCTCCCCCGCCTCGTCGGTCGTGGGCGGGCGATGGAGATCATCCTCGGCAGCGTCGAGATCGACGCGGAGACCGCGGAGCGATGGGGCTACCTCAATCGGGCGCTGCCGCCCGGTGACCTCACCGCCCACGTCGACGCGCTCGCTCGGCGCATCGCCGGGTTCCCCGCAGGCGCGATCGCCCTCGCGAAGCAGTCCGTCCTGAACGCTGAGCGTCTGCCGCTCGACGAAGGCCTGGCGGAGGAGGCGTACCTGTTCCAGCAGACGTTGCGCGACCCGGAAGCGCAGGCCGCGATGCGGCGGTTCCTCGAGCTCGGCGGTCAGACCCGCGAGGTCGAGCTGCGGGTCGGAGACGCCGTCACCGAGCTGTAGCCGAGACCTACAAGCCGTACTCCTCGAGCAGGCGCAGCCACACCTCGCTGACCGTCGGGAACGACGGCACGGCGTGCCACAGCGTCTCGAGTGGCACCTCGGCGACGACGGCGATCGTCGCCGAGTGCAGCAACTCCTGCATCGCCGGCCCCGTGAAGGTCGCGCCGATGATGACGTGACGGTCCTCGTCGATCACCAGCTGCGAAGTTCCCTTCACGTCGTTGCCCGACGTGTAGGCGCCGGCGACGGCGCCCGTCGCGACCTTCACGACCTTGACGTTGAACCCCTTCTCCCGCGCTTGCGCTTCGGTGAGCCCGACCGCGCAGACCTGCGGATCCGTGAACGTCACCCGCGGCACCTTGTCGTGATCGGCGACGTCGACGGCGTCCTTGCCGAGGATGACATCACCAGCGAGGCGCGCTTGGTACTTCCCCATGTGGGTGAGCAGCGCGCGTCCGTTGCAATCGCCCACCGCGTACAGCCACTCGCCCGGGACACCCACCGCGCGGAACTGATCGTCGACCTCGATGAACTTGCCGGGCGTGAGGCCGACGACGTCGAGGCCGATGGTGGCGGTCGCCGGTCGGCGGCCGACCGCGACGAGCAGCTCGTCCCCCTCGACCTCCCGTCCGTCGTCGAGCGTCACCACGACCGGTCCGTCGCTGCCCGTGCGGCGCACACCCGTCGCGTGCACGCCCGAATGCACGGTGATCCCTTCCTCCGCGAACGCGGCGCACACCTCGTCGCCCGCGAACGGCTCCTCGCGGGCAAGCAGCCGAGGGCCGCCCTCCACGACGGTGACCGCTTCGCAACCGAGGCGCTTGAACCCCTGCGCCATCTCGGCACCGATCGTCCCGCCGCCGAGCACGAGGAGATGTCGCGGGAGCTCCTTGGCCGAAGTGATGTCGCGGTTGTCCCACGGGGCAACGTCGGCGAGGCCGGGGATCGGCGGCACCGTCGGTCCGGTGCCGGTCGCGAGCACGACGGCACGCGCCGCGGTCAGCGCAGTCACGGTGCCATCGGAGCCGGTGACCTCCACCGCACGCTCACCCGTGAGCCGGCCGTCGCCCCGGTAGAAGTCGATGCCCTCGTCGCGCAGCCACTGCTGCTGGCCATCGTCGGTCCAGTTGTTCGTCATGTAGTCGCGCTGGGCGAACGCGGCGGCAGCGTCGATCTCGCCCGTGATCGCCTCAGCTGCTCCGGGCACTCGCCGCGCTGCGGCGATGATGTCGCCAGGACGGATGAGCGTCTTCGACGGGATGCATCCCCAATACGAGCACTCGCCACCGACGAGCTCCTTCTCGACGAGCGCAACCTTCAGGCCACCGTCTGCGCACCGGCCGGCCGCGTTTTCACCTGCGGGCCCGCCACCCACCACGATCACGTCATAGGAGTTCACGCGCGTAGCGTCGCGCATGTGCGACGACCCCTGCGCCGGCTCGCCACCGCGGCCGGCCTTGCGGGCCCGGCCGCCTTCACGGCCGCGTGGGTCGTGAGCGGCCAGCGTCAGGACGGATACTCCGCACGCCACGAACACATCAGCGGTCTGGCGGCGCCCGATGCCCAGGATCCCGAGATCCTGATCACGGGCTTTCTCGTGCTCGGCGCGGCCACGATCGGGTTCGCCGCCGCATTGCGCGAGCGCCTCGGCGGACGCGAGGCGGGCCTTGGGCCTTACCTCCTCGGCATCACCGGTGCGGGAGCCATCGCCGCCGGCCTGTTGCGACGCGACCACCTGCTGCTGCACCCGCTCGACGAGCCGCCCGACTGGCGCCAGTCGTGGCGCAACGACGGACACGATCTGTCGGCCGGCGTCATCTACACGACATCGGTCGCTGCCCCGCTGCTTCTCGCGCGCCATCTCGCGCGTGATCCGCAGCTCGCCCCGCTCGCGCGGGTGGGACTCGGCCTGTCCGCCACGAGCCTCGCGCTCATGGGTGTGTTCGCCACCCAGGTCGACCGGCGCGGCAACGGCATCGTGCAGCGCGTGATGGTGAGCCTGCCCATGGCGTTCATGTCCGCCCTCGCGTGGCGCATGCTCCGCGACGAACGCTGATTCTCTTGGCGCCATCGGGTGGCAGGACCCCGATAGCGCCAAAGAAAACCGGTCGAGCCCGTACGATCCGGCGATGGCCCCGCCGGCGCTTCCTTCCGATGCGCCGCCCGCGCTCGTCGAGTTCGTCCACGGGGAACGCGACGAAGTCACGCTGTCGTCGGGTCGCCTGTCGTGGCTGCCGACGCCGAGCGCGGTGCGTCTCGTGTTGCGGCCACCCGAGACGACGTTCTCGAGAGACCCCTCGGGCGACGTCGGCATCCGCGTGAAGTGGGGACCGGCGTCGGCGCGCCTCGTCGCCCGGGTGAACGACGACGGTGATCTCGTGATGGACACGTCGGGGGTGCCCAGCCTCCTCGGCCTGCGGGGACCGATCGACGACTGGGTGGCGTCGTTCAACGCGCACTTCCGCGCCACGGGACGCCGGCTCGAACCCGCCGAGCTGCGCGGCAGCGATCTCACCCTCACGGCCGCGCCCCGTTGATCACGTACCGATGATCAAGTACCTGGGATCGAAGCGCCGCCTCGTCCCGGTCTTGAGCCAGATCGCCGCGTCGTGCGACGCCCGGACCGCCCTGGACCTCTTCACGGGCACGACCCGTGTCGCCCAAGCGTTCAAGCAGCTCGGGATGCACGTGACCGCGGTGGACACCGCCCGGTACGCCGACGTGTTCGCCCGTTGCTACATCGAGATGGACCGCGACGCGGTCGACCAGGACATGCTCGCCGGCGAGCTCGCCCGACTCGACGAGCTGAGCGGGCAGCCCGGCTACGTGACCGAGACGTTCTGCGAGCAGGCCGCTACTTCACGCCGGAGAACGGCGCCCGCATCGATGCGATCCGAGACGCCATCGCTGCCGTCCACACCGGATCGGCGCTCGAGCCGATCCTGCTCACCAGCCTCATCGAGGCCGCGGACCGAGTGGACTCCACGACCGGCGTGCAGATGGCGTATCTCAAGAAGTGGGCGCCGCGGGCGCACAACCGGTTGCAGCTGCAACCGCCGGCCCTTCTGCCGGGCACGGGCCGGGCCGTTCGGGGCGATGCGCTCACGGTGGCAGCGTCCCTCGGCTCGTTCGACTTGGCGTATCTCGATCCGCCGTACAACCAGCACCGCTACTTCACGAACTATCACGTGTGGGAAACGGTGGTCGCGTGGGACGCCCCCGCTCACTACGGGGTCGCGTGCAAGCGGGTCGACGCCCGCGATGACGAGTCCACTCGCAGCCCGTTCAACTCCCGCCGCACGATGCCGGCGGCGCTGGCATCGGTGATCGCGGCGGTCGACGCCGAGCTCGTCGTCGTCTCCTACAACGACGAGGCCTGGCTCACCGCGGGTGACCTCGTCGACATGTGCGCGGTGGGCGGCCGCCACGTCGAGGTGCTCTCGTTCGACTCCCGTCGCTACGTCGGCGCCCAGATCGGGGTCCACAACCCGAAGGGGGAGCGGGTGGGCACGGTCTCGCATCTCCACAACACCGAGCTCGTGCTGCTTGCCGGCCCCTCGGGCCTGGTCAGGCGGGCGATCGAGGCGATGGCATCCCCCACCGCGGTCACTGCGCCACTTAACGTGACCATTCGATGACGATTCGGCCGATTTCTCACTCAGAACGCCACCCATCGTGCCGATATCAGAAGGGTGAGCCCCGTCGGCCGCGACTGGTGAGCGCACCAGAGGTGATGAACGGCATGACTGCCCTCAGCCACACGCTCCTGCGTGAACGCCGGCTGCTGGAGCTCCTCACCTACCGGTTGGAGAGCCAGCACCAGCTGCTGTCATCGGGTCGATCCCGATGGATCTCGTTCGCCGCGCGTGAGATCGAAGAGGTCCTCGACGAGCTGGGCCACACCGAGCTCGAGCGGGCCGTGCAGGTCAGCGATCTGGCCGAACGGCTCGGACTTCCCGACGAGCCTTCCCTGGCGGAGATCGTCGAGAAGGCCGCCCCGCCGTGGCGCGACATCCTCGCCGAGCATCGCACCGCGCTCCGCAAGGCAACCGTCGAGATCGACAAACTCTCCACGGCCAACCGTGGTCTCCTCGAAGCCGCGTACCTCGCCAGCGCCGCATCAGTGGCCACGGCGGAGGCGTCGCTCACGTGACGCCGCCGGACGAGCCAAAGCGCCCGAAGCGGACCGTGCGCCGGCCGGACAACCTCGACGACACGCGGCTCACCGAGCTTCGTGACGAGGAGCTCGCGTGGCTGGCCGCACTCGCGACGAGCGCGCGCGGCTTGCAGCCGTCGTTGCGAGAGTTCCTGCGCTAGCGGGGTGAGCTGGTTGCCCGCCTTCAGGGCGGGGCTCGCCTCGCCGGTCAGGCGGTGGCGAGGCTCACGAGCGGCTCGGGGGTCGTGACCTGGTCGAGCCGGCTCTTCCACGAGCTCTTCGTGGCAACGGCCGCCGCGTAGGACTGCTTGCGCTTGGCGACGCGGGCGTTGCCCTTGGCGGGCACCTCGTCGCCGGCCGCAGCGGGACGGTATTGCGCCTCGATCGCTTCGCGGAGCATCTCGAGGGCTTCCGAGCGCAGCTGCGAGATGCGACTCTCGGTCACGGCGAGGAAGCGGGCCAGCTCCTCCGAGGTGCGACCCTCGAGGAAGTAGCCGGTGATCACGAGGCGATGCCGCTCGGGGAGCAGGTGCACCGCATCACGGAGATAGGCACGCATCTCGCGGGCCTCGAGCTCCTCGGAGGGCTCCGGGACCGTGCGGTCACAGAGCACGTCCACGAGCGTCAGATCCTCTTCCGCCTCACCGAGGCGGTAGTCGAGGGCGAGCACAACAGAGCGGAACACACGATCGCGAAGCGCCGCGAGATCAGCGGGCGTCGCCCCGACCTCGGTCGCCAGCTCCTCCATCGACGGCATGCGGCCCAGCTTGCTGGCGAGGCGCTGCTCAGCCGAGTCGGCCTTGCGGGCCAGGGCCCGGACCGAACGCGGCGCCCAGTCAGCGGAGCGCACGGCGTCGAGGATGGCGCCACGAATGCGGCGAGAAGCGAACTTGTCGAACGGAACTCCCTTGGCCTGATCGAAGCGATTCGCTGCCTCGACCAACCCGAGTACCCCGGCCCGGACGAGCTCGCCCCGGTCGACGTGCCTGGGAAAGTTCACCGCCACCTGGACCACGATCTGCTCGACGAGGGTCAGATGCCCCTCCACGAGCGACCGATCCGGAGCCGCCTTGGCCGCCGCGCCACGGGTGGTGGATTGCCGATCCTGCACCTTGGTTTTCGCCATTTCGCCCGACTCCCTCCACGGATGTCCCCGCAGTGATCGGCACCTTGAGTGGCGACATTAGCACTGAGGGTCGTTTTCTCGAAGGGGTCGTTTGGCCTATTTCTGCTGCTCACGCCGGGTGACGCTTGCGTAGCACGGACCGTGACCGGAACCAATCTTGACGGGCCTTGTCGACATTCCGGCAGACTGGTCGCCTCATCCAATTCCAGCGAATGCGAAGGTGCATCATGGCCATCCGATTGGGCGACACCGCCCCCGATTTCACGGCCGACACCACCGAAGGGACGATCAACTTCCACGAGTGGCTCGGCGACAGCTGGGGAGTTCTGTTCTCCCATCCGAAGGACTTCACGCCGGTCTGCACGACCGAGCTCGGCTACATCGCGAAGATCAAGCCCGAGTTCGAGAAGCGCAACGCGAAGGTGATCGGGCTCTCGGTCGACTCGGTCGCGGATCACGGCAAGTGGGCCGCGGACATCGAAGAGACGCAGGGCACCGCCGTGAACTTCCCGATGATCGGTGATCCCGACAAGAAGGTCGCGGACCTCTACGACATGATCCACCCGAACGCGAGCGACACGGTCACCGTGCGCACCGTGTTCGTCATCGGCCCCGACAAGAAGGTGAAGCTCACGATCACCTACCCGCAGTCGTGTGGCCGCAACTTCGACGAGATCCTGCGCGTCATCGACTCGTTGCAGCTCTCGTCGGGCTACAGCGTGTCGACGCCGGTCAACTGGAAGGACGGCGAGGACGTGATCATCATGCCGTCGGTGTCCGACGACGACGCGAAGGGCAAGTTCCCGAAGGGTTGGAAGGCGATCAAGCCGTACC
The DNA here is from genome assembly GCA_963747215.1 of uncultured Acidimicrobiales bacterium. Taxonomy (GTDB): domain Bacteria; phylum Actinomycetota; class Acidimicrobiia; order Acidimicrobiales; family DATKAS01; genus DATKAS01. The sequence goes on along the minus strand of CAVVET010000031.1, from coordinate 219,388 downwards.
TGCGCCTCACGCCTCAGCCCAACAAGTGAGCCGTCACCCACGCGCGCACCGGCGGCGCGAGCCGATCGAGGTGCGCGCGTGGGTCGGCGCGGATCATGCTGGCTGAGATCGGCACCGTGATCCGCTGCGGGTCGACGTCGACCGCGCGGGCGCCCAGGCGACGCGCGATCTCCGCTCCGTACTGCTCAGAGCTGAAGTAGACGTCGGGCCCCGACTCGAGAGGCCAGTGCGACCGAAACAGATCGATCCAGCGCTGCCACAGCTCCTCGTCTTCGAAATCGGTGTCGAGGTCGTGCGTGACCTCGATGACCGTGACCGCGGGATGGAGCTCCGCGAGCCACTGCGCCCGCAGCGCGCCGGGGACGGGCTCGCCCTCGCGGGTGTTCACGTACACAACGAGCCGATCGACGTGTGACGCCGCCGTGTCGATCAGGTGGGAGTGACCGAGGTGGGGTGGGCAGAAGCGGCCCACGATGAGCCCGCTCGAGGACGTGCTCAGCCTCAGCCGCCCTCTCCCCCGCCACGACCGAGGGCCGCGAGGCGAAACGCCGTGCTCCAGCCGCGCGCCGGCGCGCCGAGGACGTCGAGCTCGGACTGCGCGGTCACCCGCAGCTCGTCCGCGTCGTCGGCCCCGAGGCACAAGAGCGCCTCGGCGCCAGCGAGACGAATGACCCGTCGCGCGATCTGATCGTCGGTGGCGTCGAGGACGGCGGCGGTCTCCGCGAACACGCGCCTCGAGGCCGCCTCGTCACCGAGCTGGGCGTAGGAGAGCATCCGCGCGGCGCCGGCCATCATCTTGTCGAGATACGAGGCGCCCTTCAGGCAGGTCGCCCGCTCTGCGAACTGGATCGCCTCGGCCGGTTGCCCCACCGCCGCGGTGCCGAGCGCCAGCGCAGCCAGCGCGTACGGCGTATCCGAAGACTGCGCCACCGCACCCTCCAGCAACACAAGGGCATCGTCGACCTTCGCGAGCTGCAGGTAGGCGATGCCGGTGCCGACCATCCACTCGAGATCGCCGAGCACCACCTTGTCGCTCGGATCGGTGACCCCCGACATGGCCGCCGCCAACGCTCGTTCGCCGTCACCGAGGTGGGCGAACGCCGCGGTGGCGATCGTCGCACCCATCTTCTCGGAGGCGATCGAGCTCGTCGCGGCGACCGCTTCCTCGAGCAGCTTCTCGACCTCGGCCACGTCGCCGGTCGCGACCAGCGAGCGTGACAATGGGGCGATCGCCATCGCAAGTCCGTAGTGGTCGCCGATCGACTGGAACAGGGCGCGGGCCTCGCTCGCGAGCGGTACCGCCGCCTCGGCGCGACCGCGCCACAAGCGCAGGTTCGCAAGCAGCACGAGCATCATCCCCTGCGCCCACTTGTCGCTGGCTTCGGCGCTGATCGAGAGCTCCGCCAGCGCCTCCGCCTCTTCGAAGTCGCCCTCGTTGAAGCGCACCCATGCGAGCAGCCCGCGGGACCAGCCCATGCCGAACTGGTCGCCGAGCTCGCTGAACATGCGTAGCGACTCCTGGAGGCGGGGATTTGCCTCGTCGAGGTCGCCGCGCGAGAACGCCATGAACGCGAGGTACTGGATCGCCCAGGCCTCGCCGCGACGATCGCCGAGCTCGCGGAAGAGGTCGCGCGCCTCGACGAGCGCGGCCTCACCGTCGGCGTAGCTGCGCAGGAAGATGCTCGTGAAGCCGAGGTAGCGAAGCGCCTCGGCGAGCCCTTCCTTGTCGCCGAGCTCACGCCACAACGCGATCGCGTCCCACAACGTGGAGGCGGACTCTTCGAGATGCCCCTCCCGCTCGAGCAGCTGACCGAGCACGCTCATCGCCTGGGCCCGAGCGGTGTGATCGCCGGCGCGCTCGGCATCGGCCAACGCGGCCACGACGTCCATACGGGCCCCAGGGAGGTCGCGGTGCGCCGACCGCGCCCACGCCCGCAACGTGAGCAGGCGCCGTCGCCACTCGCCGGTCTCCTCGTCGCCGGGGTCGAGGAACGAAAGCGCTCGATCACTGAGACGGAGCGCGGTGCCGGGCATGTCGTGCGTGTAGGCGCGCTTGGCCGCCTTCGCCAACCAACCGGCGGCGCGAGACCGCACATCGTCGGGCACCCCCGGCAAGGGTCCGAGCTCGCTGACGATCTCGCTGGCCGCGGCGAGATGCATCGCGACCTGCTCGAGCCGCTCGCCCTTGCCCATCGCTTCATCGGCGACGAACAGCTCGGCGATTGCGGCATGACGCCGGGCGCGCGACGCCTTCGTGAGCGTGTTGTACGCGACCTCGCGGACCGACTCCGAGCGGAACGTCCACCGGTCGCCTTCGACGAACAACATGTCCTTGGCGACGAGCCCCTCGATTGCCTCACGCCCGTCCCCGTCGAACTTCGCGGGCGCGTCGGCAGGCACCCGCGAGGCCGAGAGCGTGTACAACGCGCTCACCGGCCCCGAGCCACCGAGCACGGCTGCGTCCTCGAGCGTGGCGCGCTCCTCCGGCGAGAGCGTGTCGAGGCGCGCGGCGACGAGGCCGCGGATGTTGTCGGGCAGATCGGGCAGCGCGTCGGCGGGATCGGCCGTCTCGCACACGAGTGAGGCCAGCTCTTCGAGGAAGAACGGGTTGCCTCCGCTGCGATCGAGCAGCTGGTCGGCGACGCGGCGAGGCAGGCGGGACTCAGCGACCGAGTCGAGAAGCTGTCGGGCCGCAACACGGTCGAGCGGGTCGAGGTTGAGCACGACCGAGTTGTGTCGGCCCGTCGGCCGCCAACGGAAGTCCTGACCGACACGGGCGGTCGCGACCACCACGAAGGGGAGCGATCCGAGGGCGCGGAGCATGCGATCCATGAGATCGAGCACCAGTTCGTCGGCCCAGTGCAGGTCGGACAGCACCACCATGACGGGACGCACCCGCAGGTACGCCTCGGTGAACGCGATCAACGAGAGGGCCGCGTCGTCACGCGCTCTCGACGGGTCGAGCTCGTCGAGAGCCGTGGGGAACCCCATGTAGAAGAGGAGACCGTCGGCGATCCGCGCCACCCGCTCGGATGTCGCGGCCTGCTCGAGCACGGCGGCGACCGCGCCGAGACAGCGCCGCTCGGCCACGTCGGCCGGGTCGTCGGGGTGGATGCCGGTGCCGTCGCGCAACGCCTCGCCGATCGGCCACCACACGTTCGCCTCGCCGTAGGGCACGCAGCGGCCCTCGAGCACGGCGGCCTCGTGGTTGGCCTCGGCCAGCGACGCGGCCTCCTCGGCCAGCCGGCTCTTGCCCACACCGGCTTCACCGATCAGCAGCACGAGCTGCGCACGGCCGTGCTCCACCGCCATGTCGACGCTGCGCCCGATGAGGCCGAGCTCGGTGCCTCGGCCGACGAGCGGGGCCCGCAACCGGCGCGGCCGGTGCCCGGGCGGGGCGATGGGCTCGAGCGCGATCCACGCCTCGACCGGCTCTTCCCGACCTCGCGCCTGCACCGGGCCGAGATGGTCGTACGTCACGACCTGGTGGGTGGCGGCGTGGGTGGCGGGGCCGACGAGCACCTGGCCGGGACGGGCGACCGACTGCAGCCGGTTCGCGGTGTTCACGACGTCACCCATCGCGGTGTAGTCGCCACCGGACGCGCAACGCACCGACCAGCACCTCGCCGGTGTTCACGCCGACCCGCATCCTGATCTCGAGCGGCAGATCGGCAGTGTGCTGGGCGATGGACTGCTGCATGCGCAGCGCGGCCCTCACCGCGCGCTCCGCGTCGTCCTCGTGCGCGATCGGCGCACCGAAGAGGGCGAGGATGGCGTCGCCGATGATCTTGTCGACCTGCCCCCCGAAGGCCACCACGTCGGCAACCAGGCACTCGAAGCAGTCGTCGATCAGGTTCTTGAGCTGTTCCGGGTCCATCGTCTCGGACAGCCCGGTGAACCCGACCAAATCGGCAAACAGGACAGTGACGACGCGACGCTCGTCGGATCTGGCCAGGAGACCGTGCCCACAGGTGGGGCAGAACCTGGCCCCAGCAGGCGCGATGGCGCCGCACGACGGGCACGTCATCGACTCATCCTACGGCCCGACGCCCTCATCACTGGCGGGGTTCTCAAGGTTCGCGCGGAGTTCGCGTGGCACCCGGCGACCCTCAGCGTCGTAGCGTGGTGCGCTGACCTTCCGCTGATGTTCCGAACCTTGCGAAGGAGCTGATCCCCCGATGTCGACGCTCAGCGAGGCCTCCCCCGCCATGCCCTCTGGGCGCACTGTCGCCGCCCGCGCGGTCGACGCGGTGAAGATCTACGGGAAGGACGAGAGCGAGGTGCGCGCCCTCGACGGGGTCACGATCGACTTCGCCGCCGGCGCCTTCACCGCGATCATGGGTCCGTCGGGCTCGGGGAAGTCGACGCTCATGCACTGCTGCGCCGGGCTCGACACACTCACCTCGGGTGAGGTGTGGATCGGCGAGCGCAACCTCAGCACCATGAGCGAGCGCGAGCTCACCGTGCATGCGGCGCGATCGCCTCGGGTTCGTCTTCCAGGCCTACAACCTCGTGCCGACGCTCACCGCGCTCGAGAACATCACGCTTCCGGTCGCCCTCGCCGGGCGAGATCCCGACCAAGCGTGGGTCGACCGGGTGATCTCGAGCGTGGGGCTCGGCGACCGGCTCAAGCACCGACCGAGCGAGCTGTCCGGTGGCCAGCAGCAACGGGTAGCCGTGGCCCGCGCGCTCGCCAACCAACCGGAGCTGATCTTCGCCGACGAGCCGACCGGCAACCTCGACAGCCGCACGAGCGCCGAGATCCTGCAGTTCATGCGCGATGCGGTGACCGAGCTCGGGCAGACGATCGTCATGGTGACCCACGACCCGATCTCCGCGTCATACGCGAGCCGCGTGGTGTTCCTCGCCGACGGCAAGGTCGTCGACGAGATGCTCGAACCGACGGCGGACCGCGTCCTCGACCGGATGAAGCAGTTCGGGGACTAGGAGCCCTTCCGACAATGTGGCGCGTCACCATCCGGGGTCTCCTCGCCAAGAAGCTCCGCCTCTTCACGACCGCGCTCGCGGTGATGCTCGGCGTCGCGTTCATGGCGGGCACGCTCGTGCTCACCGACACCATGGGCAAGGTCTTCGACGACCTCTTCGCCGACGTCAACGCCGGCACCGACGCGTACGTGCGCGGCGAGACCGTCTTCGAGAGCGACTTCGGCGACGTGCGCTCGCGCATCCCCGCGGCCCTGATCACGAACGTGCAGGACGCCGCGGGCGTCGCGGCTGCCGAAGGATCCGTGCAGGGCTACGCGCAGCTCGTGACGGCCGACGGCGACGCGTTGAGCACCGGTCAGGCGCCGACCTTCGGCGGAAGCTGGGGCGTCGTTCCCGAGCTCAACCCGTTCACGATCGTGGACGGGGGTCCGCCCGCTGCTCCCGACGAGATCGTGATCGACAAGGGCAGCGCGGACGAGGGCGGCTTCAGCGTCGGTGACCGCGTGAAGGTGCTCCTGAAGGGCCCGACCGAGGAGTTCACGATCGTCGGCATCGCGAAGTTCGGGACCGCGGACTCGCCGGCGGGCGCGTCGTTCGTCAGCTTCGAGTTCGAGACCGCACAGCGACTGCTGGCCGAGCCCGGGCAGATCGACTCGATCTCCGCCGTCGCCGAGCCGGGCGTCTCGCAGGAGGAGCTCGCCGCGAGCATCCGGGCGGTGGTGCCGCCGACGATCGAGGTGCTCACGGGTCAGGAGATCACCGAGGAGAACCAGAGCGACATCCAACAAGCGCTCAGCTTCTTCAACACGTTCCTGCTCGTGTTCGTCCTCGTGTCGATCTTCGTCGGCATGTTCATCATCTACAACACGTTCTCGATCATCGTCGCCCAGCGCGGGCGAGAGCTCGCTCTGCTGCGAGCGGTCGGCGCGAGCCGGCGACAGGTGTTGACGTCCGTTCTCGTCGAAGGCCTGGCGGTCGGGCTCATCGCGTCGATCGCCGGGGTCGTGCTCGGGATCGGTGTGGCGATCATGCTCAAGGCGGCGCTGGCCGGCTTCGGGGTCGAGGTGCCGAGCGGTTCGCTCGTCTTGCTGCCCCGCACCGTGATCGTCTGTCTCATCGTCGGCGTTGTCGTCACCGTGGCGTCCGCGTTCTTCCCGGCTCGCCGAGCGGCGCGCATCCCGCCGGTCGCGGCGATGCGCGAGGTCGCCATCGACACGTCGGCCGGCTCCGCCAAGCGCGTCGTCATCGGCCTGCTCGCGCTGGTGCTCGGTGGGTTCCTCCTCGTCGCCGGACTCGCGACCGGGGGCGGACAGGGCGCACTCCAGGTGGGCCTGAGCGCGCTCGTGGTCTTCATCGCCGCGACCGTCCTCGGGCCGGTGATCGCCCGCCCGGTCAGCCGCGCGCTCGGCGCGCCGTTGCCGGCGCTCCGAGGGATGAGCGGCACGCTGGCCAAGGAGAATGCGGCGCGCAGTCCGCGGCGCACCTCCTCCACGGCCGCGGCGCTGATGATCGGCGTCGGCATCGTCGCGTTCATCCTCGTGCTCGCCGCGTCGATCAAGCAGTCGATCAACGAGATCACCGACACGCAGCTCAAGGCCGACTACATCGTCAACACGAGCGGCGGCTTCACGAGCATGGGCTTCAGTCCGGATGTGGCCGCCGCGATCGCCGAGCTGCCGGAAGTGCAGAGTGTGTCGGGGATGCGATTCGGCGCCATGGAGGTCGATGACAGCGTGAAGTTCGCGTTTGCCATCGACCCGGCAACGATCGAGGACGTCTTCGAGGTCTCGGTCGAGGCCGGGTCGATCCAGGACCTGAGCGACCCCAACACCGTCGCGGTCGACGCCGAGGTCGCCGAGAAGAACGGCTGGACCATCGACAGCACCGTCGATGCCACGTTCGCGAGCGGCTCGACTCCGCTGCGCATCGTCGCGCTCATCGACGGCACGAAGTCACCGTCGAACTGGGGCCTCGGCATCGGCACATACGAGCTGCACTTCGCCGACCAGTTCGACTCGCAGGTCTTCATCAAGCTCGTGCCCGGCGCCGACTCAGCCGCGTTCGAGACGCAGGCCGAAGCGATCCTGCAGGACTATCCGAACGCCGAGCTGCAGACGCCCGACGAGTTCAAGGCGTCCGCGGCGAGCCAGATCGATCAGATCGTGCAGCTCATCTACGTGATGCTGTTCCTCGCGATCCTGATCGCGCTGCTCGGCATCGCGAACACGCTCGCGCTCTCGATCTACGAGCGCCGGCACGAGATCGGCCTGCTGCGCGCGGTCGGGATGACCCGCGGACAGGTCCGCTCCTCGGTGCGATGGGAGGCGGTGATCATCGCCCTCTTCGGCACCGTCCTCGGCCTCGCCATCGGGATCGTCTTCGGTGCGGCGATCGTTCGGTCACTGCGATCGGCGGGATTCACCGGCTTCGCGATCCCGTACGGGCAGCTTACTGATCGTGGCGGTGATCGCCGCGGCTGCCGGGGTGCTCGCCGCGATTCAACCCGCTCGCAAGGCCGCGAAGCTCGACATCCTCGCGTCGATCGCGACGCAGTGAGCGATGGCGGGCTACTCCGGCACGCCGCTCGCGAAGAAGCTCGGCATCAAGGAAGCCGACGAGGTGGTCACGCTCTCGGCACCGCCGGACTTCGCCACGGCGCTCGACCCGCTCCCGTCGGGCGCTCGGGTTTCGGCCGGCGACTCGACTGCCGCGCCACGCGGACGTGATCGTCGCGTTCTTCACCGAGCGCAGTGACCTCGCCCGCCGCATCTCTGCGTGCGGCAAGGCGATCTTCCCGAACGGAGGGTTGTGGGTGGCGTGGCCGAAGCGCGCGTCCGGGGTTGCCACCGACATCACCGAGGACGTCGTGCGCGAGGTCGTCCTCCCCCTCGGCCTGGTCGACAACAAGGTGTGCGCGATCGACGACGTCTGGTCCGGCCTCCGCGTCGTCTGGCGCAAAGAGCTCCGCCACCCCTGACCGAGTGCGCGCCAGCCGGACACATAGTCCGGCTGAAGCTCAAACGGTGGGGTCAGGGGGCGATGCGGAGCTGACAGCCGGGGCACCAGTAGGTGACCCGGGCGTGGATGCCCTGGCGGATCACCTCGATGGGGGTGTGACACCGCAAGCACGGCTTGCCGGCCCGCCCGTACACCGCGACTCCACCGGTGACCGTCGTCCGTTCGCCGCCACCGAGGTTCGCTTGCAGCAGGTCGGCGGCGGTCTCGACGACGACGCGGCGCCCACGAGGAGCGAGCGCGCGCAGCTGCGTACGCGGATCGAGTCGGCACGCCCACAGGACTTCGCTCTTGTACACGTTGCCCACGCCGCAGCAGATGCGCTGATCGAGCAACACGTCGGCGATCTCCTGATGGTCGTCGGCGTACTGCGCCATGCGGTCGACGCACGCGTCGAGATCGGCAGAGGGCCGGCACAGGTCCGGCCCGAGTGAGCCGAGGCCCGGGTGTCGCCGGCGATCCTCGGTGCGGTACACCTCTACGAGCGGCGCGTTGAAGCAGACCGCCATCCATCCGTCGACCTGCACCACCACGCGCGCCGACTGGATGCGCCGCCGCCACGTCTCGCCCGGCCGGTAGAGGTGCCACGAGCCCGACATGCGCATGTGCGTGTGCAGGATGATGCCGTCGTCGAAGCCGATCTCGAGGTGCTTTCCGGTCGCCTCGACCGACTCGATCGTCGATCCGACACGAGGTCGCAGACCGACGAGCCGGGGTGCTTGGAACTTCTCGAGGCGGCGACCGATCAGCGCCGGTCGCAGGCGCGCCGCGGTGCGGTGGACGGTGTCACCCTCAGGCACGGGCAGCGAGAAGGCTCGCAGGCTCAGAGCCATGCCCCTCAGGACAGCAGATCGGAGCGCCGTCGCGGTGGATCACGGCCGCAGGACGAGACCTCGGTACCCGTCGACGAAGCCGACCGCGCGCAGCCGCGGCGCGAGCGCGGAGGGGATCGCGGGTTCGCCGTCGATCTTCTGGAGCTCGAGCGAGCGGGCGCGCCCGTCCTTGACGATCGAGGCGAGGGCGTCGATCCATCGGTCGTCTTCGGCGGCAGCGGGGAAGGTGAGCAGGCCCCGGCCACCCCGGTCGAGGTACGCCGCCGCTTCGCCGTCGACGAGCACCACGAGGGAACCGGCGGCGCGCGCCGGTCGGCCGGCCGACTCGGGCCAAGGCAGTGCTCCCCCGTAGACCTGGGCGGGGTCGGTGGCGGCGAGCACGACCGCGGCGGCGCCTTCACCCACTTCTCGCTCGGCCCGCAGCCGGTCGACCGCGCCGGGGAGGGCGAACTGTGCGGCGCCCAGTCCCGCGACGAAGTAGCCGCGCCGAGCGTGGCCACGCTCCTCGAGGGCCTTGAGCACGGGATAGATGCCGGCGAACCCTCCCTCGACGCCCTCGGCGAGCACCGACTCGCGCGTGAGGACGCCGTTGCGCTCGAGGAGCTGGAGGGCGAGTGCGTGTGCGCTCTCGGTGGGCGAGGCCAGCGGCTGCGCGAGCGGCGCGACGAGCGACCACCGGCCGGCGCCGGCAGGAGGGCCGATGCGCGTCAGTCGTCCCGGTCGCGGTCGGGCCTTCGGCGCGGTGCGACGCGGCTTGCCGGCAACGAGCGCGCGCAGTGGAGCGAGCGAGTCGTTCGTCACCTCGCCGGCCCACACGAGATCCCACAACGCGGCGAGCAGCTCGGCCTCGGTCGAGCTCGTGTCAGCCCCGCGCAGCTCGGCCCAGAACGAAGCGCCGCGTGCCGCGAGATGGTCTCGGAGGTTGTCGTGGATCGGGCCCGACGGTCGATCCAGGTCGTCGCCGCCCAGCAGAAGCAGACGGACCTGATCGCGGAAGTACAGCCGCACCCGACCATCGGCGGCGCCGATCGCCCCGGACCCCACCCACACGACATCGCCGGACGTGCAGAGCGCATCGAGGTGTGAGGGCGAGTAGCCGCGCAAGCGAGCGGGCAGGACGTCGAGCTCGAGCGCGCTGGCGGTGAGCGGCGCGCCCTGCAGCTGACCGAGCACCTCGACCAGACCGTCGACGCCGTGCCGTTGCCCGGTCTGGATGCCCTGCCAACCCATCGCGAAGCGTGAGAACGCGTCCGCCTCGACGGGCTCGACCTCGCGGCGCAACGACGCGAGAGACCGCCGGCGCAGCTGGCGCAGCACCTCCACGTCGCACCACTCGCGTTCGGCGCCGTCGGGTCGGAACTCGCCATGCACGATCCGGCCGGCGGTGACCAAACCCGCCAGCACCGACCGCATCCGTTCGAGAGGAACGTCGAAGCGCGTCGCGGGGTGCGCCCGGCAGGAACGGTCCGTGACTCGCGGCGTACCGCAGCGACGAGCTCTTCGAGCGCGTGCGGGGCCGGCTCCGTGCAGGCGATGGGCAAGCCGAGGGGTATCGCCACGCCGAGACCGTCGCGCAGCCGACCCGCGTCGTTCGCGTCCGCAAAGCGCTGAGTTCCGCCGATGCGGACTTCGATCGCGCGCCGTGTGGAGATCAGCTCGCCGACCAGCGCCGCCACGTCCACGCCGGGCGCGCAACGAGCGGCGACCTCTTCGAACGACAGGTCGCCCACGAGCCGCAGCAGGTCGTGGACCTCGTCGAGATCACGCGCCTGGCGGCGCGGCGACAGGCGCTGCAGGTCGAGCTCGAGATCCGCGAGCACACCCGGATCGATGAGCTCGCGCAGCTCCTCGGCGCCCATCAGGTCGCGGAGGAGGTCGCGGTCGAGCGACAGGGCCGCGGCACGACGTTCGGCGAGCGGCGAGTCGTACTCGTACATGTACTGCGCGATCCAGCCGAACAGCAGCGACTGCGCGAACGGCGAGGCTTTCGGGGTGTCGACGGACACCATCCGGATCGTCCGGGCTCGAAGCTCGGTGAGCACCCATTTGAGCGCGGGGACGTCGAACACGTCCTGCAGGCATTCACGTGTGGTCTCGAGAAGCACCGGGAACGAGGGATGCTTCGACGCCACGGCGAGGAGGTCGGCCGAGCGCTGGCGCTGCTGCCACAGAGGGGTGCGCTCGCCGGGCCGGCGGCGCGGCAACAGCAACGAGCGGGCCGCACACTCGCGGAACCTCGAGGCGAACAGCGACGAGGTGGGAAGCGTGCTGACCACTACGTCGTCGATCTCCTCCGGGGAGATCAACAGCTCTTCGATCGGGACCTCGTCGGCGGCCTCGGGCAGTCGCAGCACGATGCCGTCGTCCGCCCACATCACCTCGACGGGCAGCCCGAGGCGCTCGTCGAGCCGGGCCCTCACCGCGATCGCCCACGGCGCGTGCACGCGCGCGCCGAACGGGGTGAGCACACACACGCGCCAATCGCCGATCTCGTCACGGAACCGCTCGACGACGATCGTGCGGTCGTCGGGCACCGCGCCGCCCGACTCGGCCTGCTCGCGTATGTACCGCAGCACGTTCTCGGCGGCCCAGGCATCGAGACCCATCTCGCCGGTGAGCCGGTCGGCCGCGGCCGCCGGTGGCGTGTCGCGGATCTCGCGAACGAACGCGCCGAGCGCTCGGCCGAGCTCGAGCGGACGGCCCGGTTTGTCCCCGTGCCAGAACGGCATCTTCCCGGGCTGGCCCGGGGCCGGAGTGACGACGACGCGCTCGAACGTGATGTCCTCGATGCGCCACGTCGACGCGCCGAGCACGAACGTCTCACCGGCGCGACTCTCGTACACCATCTCTTCGTCGAGCTCGCCGACGCGCTTCCCGTCCGGGAGGAACACGCCGAACAGGCCGCGATCGGGGATCGTGCCGCCGTTCGTGACCGCCAGCCGTTTCGCACCCTCGCGTGCGCGCAGCGTGCCGGCGATGCGATCCCACACGAGTCGGGGGCGCAGCTCGCGGAACTCCTCCGACGGGTAGCGGCCGGACAGGAGCTCGAGCACCGACGTCAGCACCTCGTCGGAGAGCTCGCTGAACGGTGCGGCGCGGCGCACCAGCGCGGCGAGCGCGTCGACGGTGACGTCGCCGGTGGCGCAGTGGGCCACGATCTGCTGCGCGAGCACGTCGAGGGGGTTTCGGAGGTAGCGCGTCTCCTCGATCTGACCGTGGCGCATCCGGTCCACGACGACCGCCGCCTCGAGCAGATCGCCACGATGCTTCGGGAACACCTTGCCGCGGCTGGGCTCGCCGACCTGATGGCCCGCGCGCCCGATGCGCTGCAAGCCCCTCGACACCGCCCCCGGCGACTCCACCTGGATGACGAGGTCCACCGCGCCCATGTCGATGCCGAGCTCGAGGCTGCTCGTCGCCACGATGGCTCGCAACGCGCCCGACTTGAGCTGATCCTCGACGAGCATCCGTTGCTCGCGGGCCAGTGAGCCGTGATGCGCCCTCACGAGGTCCTCACCGCCGGGCGGGGTGACGCCTTCCTCGATCGCGAGCTCGTTGAGCCGGGCTGCGAGGCGTTCCGCCGACCGACGGGCGTTGCAGAACACGATCGTCGAACGGTGCTCGAGGATCAGCTCGAGCAAACGTGGATGCATCGCCGGCCAGATGCTGCGGCGGAGCGGACCTGCCGCCGCGGGGCCGCTCATCGGTTCCTCGATCACCTCGCCGAGCGCGCCCATGTCCTCGACCGGGATGACGACCTCGACGTCGAGCGGCTTGCGGATGCCCGCGTCGACGATCGTCACCGGCCGGGCCTGGCCGTCGACGCTGCCGCCGAGGAAGCGGGCGATCTCGTCGAGCGGACGTTGCGTCGCCGAGAGACCGATCCGCTGGAATGGCTTGTCGGTGATCTCCTCGAGCCGCTCGAGCGACAGCGCGAGGTGGGCGCCCCGCTTCGTGGCCGCGAGTGCGTGGATCTCGTCGACGATGACCGCGTCGACGCTGCGCAACGTGTCGCGCGCCGACGACGTCAGCATCAGGTAGAGCGACTCGGGTGTCGTGATGAGCAGATCGGGAGGATGGCGGATCAGCGCGCTGCGGTCACGGCTCGACGTGTCGCCCGTGCGCATCCCGACGACGGGCTCGGTGAAGGGCACATCGAGGCGCTCGGCCGCCAGCTTGATGCCCGCCAGTGGGGCCCGCAGGTTCTTCTCGACGTCGAATGCGAGCGCTGCGCAACGGCGAGATGTAGAGCACCCGAGTGCGGGCGGCGCGGTCGGGCAACGGCGAGGTGACGAGGCGGTCGATGCCCCACAGGAACGCGGCGAGCGTCTTCCCCGACCCCGTGGGGGCGAGGATCAGGGTGTGCTCGCCCCGCGAGATCGGGCCCCACCCCAGGCTCTGGGCGGGCGTCGGCTCGGGAAAGGACGAGGAGAACCAAGCCCGAACGGCGGGCGAGAATTCCGTCAGCGCCACCCGTTCGAGGCTACGGCACTACATCCGTCATCGACGCCGTCGAGAGGATTCCGCCGACCTGTGCGATGGCGAGATCGGCGTAGATGTCGACGCCGCTGTCGATCGGCGACACCCGGAACCTGAGGGCGGTGGGATCCGCGCGCAGCTGGGCGCCGCCAGCAATGGAGGTGTCGCTCACCTTCACGAACTGCAATGCACCGTCGGCCCCGAGCCGCGCGACGATCGGCACGAGCACGCCATTGGGATCGAGGATGAAGCCGGACGTGGCGAGCCCGACCCCGGCGTCGTCGGTGTCGCTGACGATCTCGGTCGGGTCCTGCTTCACCTCGTAGTAGGTGCGCTGCGACTTGCCCGTGGTCAGGTCCACGACGGCGTTGCCGAACACGGTGAGCACGGTCGGCTCATCGATGCCGTCGGGGTAGTAGGCGAACGGCACCGTGAACGTGAGTGTGTTCGCCTCGGGGTCGACGGTGATCTTGCGGTACACCTCCGAGCTGACGAGCCCGTCGGTCACCTTGAGAGCGCTCAGGTCCCAGGCCCCACCCGCGAGACCCTCGCCGGCGTGCGAGAACGCTCCGGGATCCTCACCGATGAGCACGGGTGCCCCATCGGCGTCCATGAGGCCGTACCGAATGCGGACATCAGAGATCGTCTCGGCCTCAGCGACCTGGAACGGGACCGTCAGGAACACACCCTGCTCGGTGAAGTCGTAGTCCGCCGCGGCGGTCGCGCGTCGCCTCCGTCTCCTCCTCCTCGAACGTCACAGGGCTCGCCGCGCCTCGACTCGCGCCGCTCGTGTAGTACGGCGCCGAGGAAACGGTTCCATCCCGCCACAACGGGCACGTTGCCGTACGACTTGCGATACGTCGTCTGGTCGGGTGGGTAGTACAGCGAGACGCCCGACGACTGGGCGATGCCCGCACCCACCACCTTGTAGGCGACCGCCGCCTGAAGCGTGCTGGACACCGCTGCCATCTGGGGGGCGGGACCAGTGGTCGAGCTCGCGAGCACCCCGAGGTCCACCAGGTGGAAGTCGAGCGCGGGATCGGGGTTCTGCCCGTAGCTGAGGATGTCCGCCCGGGTGGAGCTGAACGCGGGAGCCACCTCCGCGGCGCTTCCGGTCAACGCGTTGCCCGCGGCGTTGACGGCATCGATCATCGCCGGGACCTTCGCGCCGTCCACGACGGTCAACGTCGCACCGGCGTTCGTGTTCTGGCTCGTGGCGTACCGCATGAAGGCATCGGCGATCGCCCGGCCCAAGTCGAGGCCCGAGCCGTTGCCGCCCTTGATCGAGCTCAGCGCGGAGTAGTCCCACCCGTGCCCCGGCTCGAGCTCAGCCGAGCCAGTGATCCAGTTCGCCATCGGCGCGAGCGTGCCGAGGACCGCCGTGTTCGACATGAGGCACGAGTCGAAGCCGAGCAGCTCGTACTTCGCCTTGCCGGCACCGGCGAGTCCGGACTGCAGCGCCTGCTGGAGCTGGGCGAGGCTGATGATGTGGTTCGTCGACTCGTCGAGAGCGGTGCCGAGCCACCCGCTGCCGTGATCCCAGATGATCACTGCGAGCTTGTCGGACGGGTGGCGCTGTCGCCGCTCGCGTGATGAACCCGCTGAGGGTTCCGGGATCCCCGCTGTCGACCTGCCCGAGGTTCTCGACCTCCGCGAACGACCCCGCGTTGACCCGCAGCACCTTCGCACCCGTGAAGTCGCCGATGTTCCCGAGGGGCGCATTCGAATACTTCGCCGAACGATCGACGAACACCTCGATGTCCAAGCCCGGGTCCGCTGCCCACGCTCGCCATCTGCTCAAGGTTGGGCATCGCGAACGCTTCGAGGTTGTTGTCCGCGGCGACGTAGACGAGAACGGTCCAACCGGGTTGCGCCGCGCCGGCAGGTTGCGACACCACCAAGCCGCCCGCGGCCACGCCAGTGACCGCGCCGCACACCGCCAGGACGCCCAACCAGCGCCTCGCACGACCGGTCATCTGCTCCCCGTTGCCCTCGGGGCACCCGCATCGTGAACGGTACCGTTCTATCGTGAGTCGGGCTCGCCGACAGCGATGGGCGATCGTTGTGCTCACGGCCGTGCTCGCAGTCGCCGCCTGCACCTCAGGCGACGACTCGGGCGCGAACGACACGAGCGGTGCAGCGACGACGAGTGCGGACCGGGCCTCGGGCGCGGCCGGCACGGGTGAGACGGCCGACGGCGAGGTCATCTTCGCCGGGTTCAACTTCACCGAGAGCACGATCCTGGCTCACCTGTACGCCCTCGCCGCTGAGGCTCGCGGCATCCCGACCGAGGTGCGCGAGTCGGTCGGGCCTCGCGAAGTCGTGCAAGGGATGTTGTTCGACGGCGAACTCGGTGTCGTACCCGAATACCTCGGGGGCGCGCTCATCGGAATGGGCGGCAACGCCACCGAAGACGCCGAGGACTCGCAGGAAGATCTGCGCCAGCTGATGGAAGACCAAGGCGTGGCCGTCCTCGATCTCGCCGATGCCTCGAACCGAGACGCCGTTGCCGTCACGCTCGACACGGCGACGCAGTTCCAGCTCCGCTCGATGAGCGACCTCGACGAGGTCGCGCCCGACCTCACGTTCGGTGGCCCCGAGGAGTGCCCGGACAGGCAGCTCTGCATCCTGGGCCTCGAGGACACCTACGGCCTCACGTTCCACGACTTCGTCGCCCTCGAACCCGGACTGCCGACCGCGTCCGCCCTTGCCAAGGGCGACGTCGGCGCCGCGGCGGTGTTCACGACCGACGCGACGATCTCGGTGTTCACGCTTGTCGTGCTCGATGACGACAAGGGCCTCTATCCCGCCCAGAACGTCGTGCCGGTCGTACGCCAAGACGTGCTCGACGCGTACCCCGAGCTCGAGGACGCGCTCAACGACGTGTCGGACCAGCTGACCACTCGTGACCTGCGGGCGCTGAACTACACCGTCGCGATCACCGGGGAGCAGCCGGTCAGAGCGGCCCGAACCTGGCTCGAGGACAAAGGCATCCTGTAGCGAGAAGACGGCGACAGCGCGCCCTCAATCCACGTTCTCGCGCGAGTAACCGGCCACGGATGGCCGGTTTCGGAAACGGGAAGCTGACGAACGGGGCGGCGCAGTGCGCCGCCCCGGCGAAGCACCGATTGTCGAGCGCAGCGAGCAGGAGCCGATCGAAGCGCAGCGGAGAGCGGCGACGAGGCAGGACGAACGGGGCGGCGCAATGCGCCGCCCGGGTGCGCGAAGCACCGATTGTCGAGCGCAGCGAGCAGGAGCCGATCGAAGCGCAGCGGAGAGCGGCGACGCTGAGACAGCGGAGAGCGGCGACGTGGCAAAGGAGCCATAGACTCCGGCCATGGCCGAGTGGCACCCCGCAGAATGGCATCCCGCGTTCGAGGAGTACTGCGAGACCATCTACGAGCTGGCCGAAGACGACGTCGAGGTCATCCAGGCGCGTATCGCCGAACGCATGGGCGTCTCGCGACCGGCGGTCTCGGAGATGATCAAGCGGCTCGAGCACGAGCACCTCGTCGACATAGACGGCCGCATCCGTCTCACCACCCGAGGTCGAGCGCTGGCCGAACAGGTCGTGCGACGGCACCGGCTCGCCGAGCGGTTCCTCACCGACATCCTCCAGCTCTCCTGGGCCGACGCGCACCACGAGGCCGGCAAGTGGGAGCACGTGATCTCCGATTCGGTCGAGGCCGCGATCAACCGGGTGCTCGGGGCGCCGACCACGTGTCCGCACGGCAACCCGATCCCGGGCTCGAGCTACACGGCACCCGACGCGCATCCGCTCTCGGGGCTCGACGTCGGCGCGAAGTTCACCGTGAGCCGCATCCCGGAAGAGCTCGAGTTCACGCCCGGGCTGCTCGACTTCCTCGAGGAGAGCGCCATCACGCCGGGCCGGGTCGGCAAGGTGACGGCGGCTTCCCCGGATGGCACCGTGACTGTCGAGATCGAGGGTCACACGGTCGGCGTCGGCGCGTTCGCCAGCGACCGCATTCTCGTCACCGCCTGATCGTCACTCCGCCAACGCGTCGGGCAACGGATCGGCGTGCACGATCACGAGGCGCTTGGTCGCACGCGTCAGCGCGACATACAACGCCCGCAGGCCTTGCTGCTCCTCGGTGACGATGCGGCCCGGCTCGACGACCACGACGCCGTCGAGCTCGAGTCCCTTGACGAGGCCGACCGGCACGACGGTGACCTGCGCGTCGAGTGCCTGGCGGGCGGCGCGCCCCACCGCGAAGCCGCGCGACTCGAGCGCAGTCGCCACGAAGTCCGCCTGCGATCCGGAGGTCACGACCGCCACGGAGCCATCGCCGAGAGCGGCGAGCAACATCTCCACTGCGGACGCCACCTCTGACGCGAGATCGACGCCGGCGACCCTGCGGATGATGGGCGGCACATCACCCTCCCGCACGGAACGAGGCGGCACGAGGGCGGGCGCAGCGACCGAAAGCACCCGCGCCGCGAGTGCCATCGACTGCGCGGGGATGCGATAGCCGATCGTCAGCTCTCGCACCCGCGGCGGCTTGCGGGCGGGCAGGTGGGCGAGGATGTCGTCCCAAGACGACGGAGCGATCGCGCCGGTGGCCTGCGCGAGGTCACCGACCATCGTGATCGAACCGTTGAGAGACCGGCGGCTGATCATCCGCAGCGCCATCGGCGTGAGGTCCTGCGCCTCGTCGATGACGATGTGACCGTAGGTGCGAATCTCCTCGGCCTCTTGTCCGGCGCGCGCGGGCTTCGGGCCGAGCAATGCGAGTGCTTCGTCGAGGAGCGGGATGTCGGCGTCGGTCCATGGCACCTCCTCGACCGTCGCGGCGCGGGCACGAACCAACCGAGCGACTTCGTCGTCGTCGAACGAGCTACGGGCAGCAAGTCGGAGCAGCGCGGCAGACCCGAAGAGATCATGGAGGAGCTGCGCGGGGGTGAGCACCGGCCACATCCACTCGAGCGCGGCGCGCACCTCGTCGGTGTGGCGCACCCGCTCGCGCACGGTCGCCGAATCGACCGTCTCGCGGGCGCTCGCCGCAAGTGCATCGAACAGCGCTTGCTCGACGAAGCGTCGTGCGGCGTTGTGTTGATGCGCTCGGCGCGTGCGCAGCGCGCACGATGCGCTGTGACGTCGCGACGTCGAGCCGTAGGGACGTGAGGCCGAACGGCACCACCAGGTCGCGCGTGAGGGGACGCTGACGGTCGCGTACGGCTCGGGCGAGCAGCGCCGCCATGCGGACCTCGCCCTTGAGACGCCCCACAGCCAGCGTCTCGGCCGCGTGCACGCGGACACCGGGCACGAGGTCGCCCAGCACGACCTGCTCGACGCCGGTCTCGCCGAGCGAGGGAAGCACCCGGTGGATGTAGCGCAGGAAGACGCGGTTCGGGCCGATGACGAGTACGCCTTGGTCTTCGAGCGGGAAGCGGTAGGTGTAGAGGAGATACGCGGCGCGGTGGAGCGCGACCACGGTCTTGCCTGTGCCCGGTCCGCCCTGCACGACGAGCACACCGCCCAGCTCGGAGCGGATGATCTCGTCCTGCTCCGCCTGGATCGTGGCCACGATGTCGCCGAGCTGACCCGTCCGCGACTGTTCGAGGGCGGCGAGGAGCGCACCGGGACCCACGAGATCGCTGTCGGGAGTGACCGACGCATCGAAGACCTCGTCCTCGATGCCGAGGAGGGTGCGGCCCCGCACCGCGAAGTGACGCCGGCGGGCGAGGCCCATCGGGGCACGGCCGGTCGCTCGGTAGAACGGCTCGGCGACGGGGGCTCGCCAGTCGACCACGACGGGTTCTTGTCGCTCGTCGGCAACCGCCAGGCGGCCGATGTGGAAGGCCTCGCCGGTCGTGCGGTCGATGCGCCCGAACACCAGGGCGGCGTCGCCGATCTCGAGGTGGGCCAGCCGGCTCCGGACGGTCTCCTCGATGACGTCTCGCTCGTAGCGGGCCTGGTGCGTGCCGCCGCGGCCGACCTCGGTGAGGCCCCTCAGGCGCTCTGCTTGCGCCTTCGCCCGATCGAGGCAGTCGTACGCACGCTCGATGTAGGCCTGCTCTTGGGCGAGCTCGGGGTGCTGCGACATCGACCGTCCCGAGGGGGTTGGAGCGGGTGGTGACCGAGACAATCCGCAAGAAGCGGAGGATCAATGGTATCTGGCCCCATCTCGCAGAACTACGGCACCATGTGAGGGGCGGCGCAGTGCGCCGCCCGAGTGTGCGAAGCACCGATTGTCGAGCGCAGCGAGCAGGAGCCGGCGGAAGCGAAGCGGATGACGGCGACGACGAACAGCGAGCACACGAGCCCGTACGGAGCACTGGTCGAGACCCGTCTCCGCGTCCTGTCGTGGAACCTCTGGGGCCAGTTCGGCCCATGGCGGGCGCGCCAGCCGGCGATCGCGGAGACGATCCGCACGCTCGATCCGGACATCGCGTGCCTCCAGGAGGTCTGGGCCTCCGACGGGGCCAGCCAGGCGGTCGAGCTGGCCGCGATCCACGGCCTGCAGCACGTCTACGCCTTCCGCGACGACGGCCCCGTGCACTGGGGCAACGCGATCCTGAGCCGCTGGCCGATCGCCCGTACGGAATGGCGACCGCTCCCGACTGCGGGCGAGCCCGACGAGCTGCGCACCGTCGTCTTCGCCGAGATCGAGGGCCCGCGCGGTCCCATCCAGGTCTTCTGCACCCACCTCAATTGGCGGTTCGATCACAGCGCAGCGCGGGTGGAGCAGGTGCGCGCGATCGCGGCGTTGGTGGAGGAGCGCCGGCCCCGGACCTTCCCACCGATCCTCGCGGGGGACATGAACGCCGCGCCCGACAGCGACGAGATGCGGATCTTGACGGGCCGCGCGGCGGTCGCCGCGCCCAAGCTCGCGTTCCACGACGCGTGGGAAGTGGCCGGCGAAGGTGCCGGGATGACGTGGTCGAACGACAACCCCTATGCCGTGCTCGACCTCGAGCCGTCACGACGAATCGACTACGTGTTCGCCGGGTGGCCGAAGGAGGGCGGCCGCGGCCACGTCGTCAGCGCTCGCGTCGTCGGCACTGAGCCCGTCGACGGCGTCGTGCCGTCCGACCACTACGGGGTGCTGGCCGAGCTGCGTTACTGATCGGCCCGAGGAACCCGGCCCTCTCGCTTCCCGCGCCCGAAGTGTTGCGCCAGCCGCCCCTCTAGGGCGGGTCCTGCAACAGTTGCCGAAGGGCGGGGCGGCGCCCGGCCTAGGGCCAAGTGAAGTGTTGCGCCAGCCGCCCCTATGGGGCGGTTCTTGCAACAGTTGCCGAAGGGCCGGAGCGCTTGCCCGGCACGCCGGCTACGCGGGTTCGATCGTGCCGATCAGCTCGAGGATCCGCGTGGGCGGGAGATGCTGCTCGGTGATCGTCACGCCGAACGGCGCGAGCGCGTCCTCGATCGCGTTGCACAGCGTCGGAGGCGACACGATCATCCCGCCCTCGCCGACTCCGCGGAAGTTCACGTGAGGATCGAGCGGGACCGTCTCGAGGTGGTGGATCTCGATCCGTGGGATCTCGGTCGCGGTCGGCAGCAGGTAGTCCATGAACGTGCCCGCCAGGAACTGCGCGTTCTCGTCGTAGGCGGATCGCTCGAGCAGGACGGCGCCGATGCCCTGCGCGACTCCGCCGCGGACCTGGCCTTCGACGATCGCGGGGTTGATGAGCGCACCGCAGTCTTCGACGACGATGTATCGCTCGATCGCGACGTGACCGGTCTCGATGTCGATTTCGACGATCGCACAATGGGTGCCGCCCGACCATCCGCCTTCGCCCCCGTCGAACGCCTGGAGCGCTTCGAGAGGCTCGGGCGCGCGTGACGCGACCTCGGCCAGGCTGATCGCGCTCACGGGGACGCCCCGCACCGACACCTCGCCGGCGACGAGATCGAGGTCACCGGGGCTGGCCTCGAGCAGGTCGGCGGACACGTCGAGGATGCGCTCGCGCAGCGCGCGGGCCGTGTGCAGCGTGGCGCCGCCCGCCATCGTCGCGGCGCGACTGCCGCCGGTGCCAAACCCCATCGGCACGGAGTCGGTGTCGCCCACGACCACCCGCACCTGCTCGAACGGCACGCCGACCTCGTCGGCCGCGATCTGAGCGAACGTCGTCTCGTGACTCTGGCCGTGGGGCATCTGCGAGGTGAACACCGACACCATGCCGTCGGGCTCGAGCCGCATGCGCACCTGCTCCGGGCCCATGATGCCGCCTCCGCCGCCTTCGGTACGGGGGCCGGGAGCGGCCTCGATGAACGAGGCGACCCCGAGGCCGAGGTACCGGCCCTCCGCACGAGCGGCGGCTTGCCGCACGCGGAACGCGGGCAGATCGACGATCTCCGCCATCCGCTCGAGCGACTCGCGGGTGGTCACGCCGACAAGGCTGCGACCGGTGACCATCGCCAGCGGTGCCTCGCCACGCGTCGCGACGTTTCGCAACCGCAGCTCCAGCGGCTCGATGCCGAGCTCATGGGCGACGATGTCGAACAGACGCTCCCGCGTGAACACCTCGGCGGCCCACGGACCCCGGTACGCGACGTACGTCGCCTTGTTCGTGACGGTCGCCGTGAACGTGAACTCGAGCGCCCCGACCTTGTACGGCCCGGGGAGCATGGACTCGATCAGCCCGCTGATCATCGCGCCCATGCCCGGATAGGCACCGGTGTCGACGGTCATCGCGACCTTCATCGCCAGGATGTCGCCCTCGGAGGTCGCCGCGGCCTCGGCCACCATGCTCTCCTCGCGGGCGTGACCCGACGCCATCAGGTGCTCGCGGCGATCCTCGATCCACTTCACGGGACGACCGAGCGCACGTGACGCTGCGGCGCAGGCGATGTCCTCACGCGACGCGCTGATCTTGAGACCGAACGACCCGCCGATGTCACCGCAGAGCACATGCACGTTCTCGGCCGGCAGGCCGAGCTGCACGCACAACACCATCTTCGCGAGGTGCACACCCTGGTTGGAGGCGTGGACGGTGAGCATGCCGGTGCTCGGGTCGAAGCTCGACACGCTGCCGCGGCACTCCATCGGCACGTTCTGATGACGGTGCTGGTCGAGCTTCACCGAAACCCGATGGTCGGCTGACGCGAAGGCTGCGTCCACATCGCCATAGGTGTTCCGGCGCGCGTCGACGAGGACGTTGCTGCCCGCGTCAGCGAACACAGGCGTACTCGCCGGATCGAGCGCGTCTGCGGAGGACGCGACCGGGACCAGCTCCTCGTAGTCCACCTCGACGAGCTCGGCACCATCCTCCGCGAGGTACTTGGAATCAGCCACGACGAGCGCGATCGGGTCACCGACCAAGCCGCACCTTGTCCGTCGCCAAGATCGTGAACGCCGGTGACGGCATCCCCGGCATCATCGTGGGCGGTGGTGCACCGGGCGTGAGCAGGGCCTGCAGCTCTGACCCCGTGTACACCGCGACGACGCCAGGGAGGGCACGCGCCTCCTCGGCATCGACACGCGTGATGAGCGCGTGCGCAACCGTGCTGCGCACAAACACCGCGTGCAGCATGCCGGGGAGCTGGATGTCGTCGACATAGGTGCCGGCGCCGGTGAGGATGCGCCGGTCTTCCGAGCGGGGCACGCTCGAACCCACGAACCTCTGCGCGGGGATGACGTCGGTCATCGTGTCGCCTCCTTCGTGACGCCGGCCGCGGCCAACGCGCCGTTGACGATCGTCTCGTAGCCGGTGCAGCGACACAGGTTGCCGGAGAGCGCTTCCCGGACCTCCCGCTCGGTCGGAGCGGGGTTCTCCGCGAGCAGGGCGGTGATCTGCATGACGAACCCGGGTGTGCAGAATCCGCACTGGAAGGCGTGGCTGCTGCGCAACGCCTCCTGCAGCGGGTTCATCGTCCCGTCGAGCGCGAGTCCTTCGATCGTCGTGATCGTTGCGCCACGCGCTTGCACCGCGAGCATGAGGCACGAGCGCACCGGCTCACCGTCGAGCAGCACGGTGCATGCCCCACACACCCCGTGCTCGCACCCGAGATGCGTACCCGTGAGGACCAGGTCCTCGCGGAGGAAGTCGGCGAGGGTCTTGCGGGCCTCGGCGGCGCCCTGACGAGCGACACCGTTCACGGTGAGGCGGATCGGGATCGTCTCGGTCACTGGCCGCTCCTCGCTCGTTCCGATGCCTCGGTGAGTGCTCGGCGCACGAGCACGCCGGCGACGTGACGCCGATACGCCGCCGTCGCGTGAAGGTCCGCCGAGGGCTCCAACCCCCGAGTGGCCAAAGCCACGACTTCGTCGATCGCGGCACCACTTTGCATCGCGGCCTCCGCCTCGGTCGCCCGCACCGGTCGGTCGGCGACGTTGATGAGCGCGATCCGCACATCCCCGTCGACGGTCACCGACGCCACGGCGGCGACCATCGCGAAGTCACCGTGGCGGCGCGCCATCTCCTGCACGGACACGCCGGTGCGGGGAGCGACATTGGGGAACGTGATGCGGGTCAGGATCTCGTCGGCCTCGAGGGCGGTGGTGAAGTAGCCGGAGAAGAAGTCCGCGGCGGGGATCGTCCGGGTGCCGCGGGTGCTGCGAGCCTCGAACGTGGCATCGAGCGCCAGCGCGACCGCAGGGAGCTCCGCGGCGGGGTCGGCGTGGGCCAAGCTGCCGCCGATCGTGCCTCTGTTCCTGATCGCGGCGTGCCCGATGTACGGCGCCGCCGCGGCAAGGAGGGGAACCCGCCGGGCGATCTCGGGCGACCGTTCGATCGCGCGGTGACGGGTCATCGCCCCGATCGCCGTCTGTCCGTTGACCTCGATGGATGAGAGCTCGGTCAGCGCGTTGAGGTCGATCAGCGCCGTCGGCCACGCGAGCCGGAGCGACAGCAGTGGGATGAGGCTCTGGCCTCCGGCGAGGACCTTGGCGTCGTCACCCTGCTCGGCGAGCGTCGCCACGGCCTCGTCGAGCGATTCGGGAGCGTGATAAGCGAAGGGCGGAGGCTTCATCGGGAGCTGCTCATGCCACCCGCAGCGGCATCTTGGCCATGCCGCGCAGGGAGATGCGAGGCGCCCACTCCGGTTCCCCCGCGTACTCGATCGTCGGGAAGCGCCGGACGAACCGACCGATGGCGATCTGGGCCTCGAGCCGGGCGAGCGAGGCGCCGAGGCAGAAGTGGATGCCCGACCCGAGGGCCATGTGGGAGGCGGCGTTCGGGCGGTCGAGGATGAGCGTGTCGGGATCGGCGAAGTGCGAGGGATCGTGGTTCGCCGCCCCGAGCACCGGCATGACGACCGATCCCTTCGCGACGACGTCGTCGCCGAACTCGACGTCCTCGAGCGTGGCACGCGCGGTGAACTGCACCGGGCCATCCATCCGCAAGAGCTCGTCGACCGCCGACGCATCGAGAGAGGGATCGGCGCGGAAGCGGGTGAGGACGTCGGGATGCTCCATGAGCAAACGCGTGCCGTTGCCGATGAGGTTGACGGTGGTCTCGTGGCCCGCCACGAAGAGCAGCAACACCATCGAGACGAGCTCAGTCGTCGACAGACGGTCTCCCTCCTCCTCCGCGGCGATCAGCGCCGACAGCAAGTCGTTCTCACGCGGCGCCTTGCGCCGCTCGTCGATCACACCTTCGACGAACTCGCGCATGTGCGTCGCGGCCTCCGTGGCCGCAAGCCGTTCCTCGGTGGTGATCAGCGGCTCGAGCGTCAGTGTGATCGCCTGCGACCACGCCCGGAGCTGCTCTCGTTCGTCGGTCGGCATGCCGAGGATCTCGGAGATGACCTGGAACGGGAGCGGGAACGCGAGCGTCGGAACCAGATCGCATCCACCTTCCGCCGCGACTCGGTCGAGGATCTCGTCGACCATCTCGATGACGCGCGGACGCCACGCCTCGATCGCCTTCGGCGTGAACGCACGGGCGGCGAGGCCTCTCACCCGGGTGTGCTTGGGCGGGTCGATGTTCAGCAGCGACTCGTTGAAGCCCTCGTCTCGGGCCTCGCTCTGCTCTTGGTTGCCGAACAAGCCGATGCCGTCGGAGCTGGCGTTCTCGCTGACGTTCGCGCTGAACCGTGCGTCTCGCAGCACCTTGGCCACGTCGTCGTAGCGCGTGAGCACCACCAAGCCGAAGGGACTGCGATGCACGGGATCGGCGGCCCTCAGCTCCGCGTAGTGCGGATACGGGTTCGCTCGCACATCCGGATCGAGTGGATTGAAGAACACCTGTGCAGTCGACACACCGGCATGCTCTCACGATGCCGAGTTAGGCACGAAGTGACCGCCGTGCGAGCATTGAGCGGTGACCTCAGTCGGCCTCGTCCTCGGTGCTGGCGGCGTCGTCGGCCACGCCTACCACGCTGCGGTGCTCGGAACCATCGCCGAGGTGACGGGTTGGGATCCCCGTACGGCCACCATCGTCGTGGGCACGTCGGCCGGGTCCGGCGTCGGCGCGGTGCTGCGCGCGGGACTTCCGGCCCGCGATCTCGCTGCTCGCATCACCGGCGATCCGTTGTCGCCGGAAGGCGCGGCGCTGCTCCGGGGCATGGAACGATTGTCGCCACCGACGATGCGTCCCGTCGTCGGCGGGCGGGTACCTGTGCCCGAGGCACCGATGCTCCTGTTTCGCGACCTCCTCGCGCCGTGGCGGTTTCGACCGGGACGAGCCCTCGCTGCACTCGCGCCCGAGGGGCGTGTGCCCACCACGACGATGGGCGATCGGATGCGGAGGCTCCACCCGAAGCGATGGCCGGCCGAGGCACTGTGGATCTGCGCGCTGCGCCTTAGCGACGGTGAGCGCGTGGTCTTCGGGCGAGACGCGCGACCCGAGCCGGACGTCGGCACTGCGGTCGAAGCTTCGTCTGCGATCCCCGGCTACTTCGCCCCCGTCACGATCGACGGCGAGCGCTACGTCGACGGAGGGACGCATTCCCCCACCAACGCCGACCTCGTCGGAGGGGTCGGCCTCGACCTCGTGATCGTGATCTCGCCGATGTCCGCACAACGCGATGCACTCGTGTTCAACATCCGCGCGGCCGCACGCGGGCTGCACCACGGCGCACTGCGACGCGAGCTCGCCACGTTCAGCAGGGCCACGACCGTGCTGTGCTTCGAGCCGACGTCAGTCGACATCTCGGTGATGGGCATCAACGCGATGGATGCCAGCCGCATGTCGGGTGTGCTCGCGCAGGCGCGCCGCTCTGCGCACGCGCTGCTCGAGCACGATCGGGCCACAGGCGCGATCGAGATGCTGCGGGCGGCAGCGTGAAGTCGGGCCAGTCCGCGTTCATCGCCGCATGCCGGGGCGAGGCCCACGACCACACACCGGTGTGGTTCATGCGCCAGGCCGGACGGTCACTTCCCGAGTACCGCGCAATCCGCGGCGAGGGCAGCATCCTCGACGCCATCCGCAAGCCGGAAGTGGCGGCCGAGATCACGATGCAACCGGTGCGCCGCTATGGCGTCGACGCCGCCATCCTGTACAGCGACATCGTGGTGCCGGTCGCGGCGATCGGGTTCGGTGTCGACGTCGCGCCTGGTACAGGCCCGGTGACCGAGCGCCCCTTCCGATCGAAGGCGGACCTCGACCGTCTGCGTCCGCTCGAACCCGAGCTCGACATCCCCTATGTGCTCGAGACGGTGAAGATCCTGAAGGACGAGCTCGACGTACCCGTGATCGGGTTCGCCGGCGCGCCGTTCACGATCGCGAGTTACCTCATCGAGGGCGGGCCGTCGCGCACGCACGCGCGCACCAAGGCACTCATGTTCGGGGAGCCGGCGTTGTGGCATGCGCTGCTCGACCGTCTCGCCGACCTCGCGATCGCGACGTTGCGAGCGCAGGTCGGGGCGGGCGCCGCCGCCGTCCAGCTCTTCGACAGCTGGGTCGGGGAGCTGAGCGCCCCCGACTACACCGAGTTCGTGCTGCCCGCGAGTCGCAAAGTGTTCGCCGGCATCGCCGACCTCGGCGTGCCGCGGATTCACTTCGGCGTCGGCACCGGCGAGCTCTTGGAGCTCATGCTCGAAGCGGGCGCGGATGTGCTCGGTGTCGACTGGCGCGTACCTCTCGACGTCGCCCGCGAGCGAGTCGGCAACGACGTGACACTGCAGGGCAACCTCGACCCCGCGGTGTGCCTCGCCGATTGGGCGGTGGTCGAGCCGCGTGCGGTGGACGTCTTGCGCAGAGCCGGTCGCGGATCGCGGCACATCTTCAACCTGGGTCACGGCGTGCTCCCCGAGACCGATCCCGCCGTGCTGGGTCGTCTCGTCGAGCTCGTGCACCGCACTTCGTGACCCACGTCGTCGTCGTCGGAGGCGGCATCACCGGGCTGGCCTGCGCGCTCGAGCTCGCCGACGCGGGCGCGCGGGTCACGCTGCTCGAGGCAAGCGATCGACTCGGTGGGAACATCCGCACGACCCGGTTCGCGGGACTCGACGTCGACGAGGCCGCTGATGCGTTCCTCGCCCGGGTCCCAGAAGCAGTCGCGCTGTGCCGGCGCCTCGGGCTCGAAGATGACTTGGTCTCGCCCGCGATCGGGAGTGCCTATGTGTGGTCTCGGGGCGAGCTCCGCCGATTGCCGCCGGGGCTCGTGCTGGGCGTTCCCGCAGAGCTCCTTCCCGTCGCCCGCTCGGGCATCCTGAGCATCGGCGGCATGGCACGCGCCGCCATCGAGCCCGTGCTGCCCCGCCGGCCCGCGCCGAATGACGCGCTCGGGCCGATGGTGTCGAACCGGTTTGGTCGCGAGCTGCTCGAGCGACTCGTGGATCCCCTGATCGGCGGGATCAACGCCGGCGACTCCGACCGGCTGAGCGCAGGCGCCGTGACCCCACAGATCGACGCTGCCGCCCGACGCTCCCGGTCGCTGCTCCTCGGCCTGCGGGCCGAGCGCAAGGCCCACCCTCCCGATCCCCACGCGCCGGTCTTCTACACGGTGCGAGGCGGCGTCGGACGACTGGTCGACGCACTCGTCGACGCACTCTCGTCGCACTCCTCGCCGGTCGAAGTCTCGCTCGACAGCTCCGTGACGGGCGTGGAGGTGGACTCGTCCGGCGTCACGGTGCTCACGGGCTCATCGGCGACGAACCGGCGTCTCGCCGCCGACGGGGCGGTGTTCGCGTGCCCGGCCGGTCCCGCCGCGGCGGCGCTCGCCGAGCTCTCGCCTCCGGTCGCCGCGACTCTCCGCGAGATCGACTACGCGTCGGTCGCCCTGGTGACGCTGGCGTTCGACGACGCGGCCATCGACCGCGAGCTCGATGCGAGCGGCCTCCTCGTCCCGAAGCCGGAGCAGCGCACCGTCACGGCGTGTTCGTGGGCGTCGAGCAAGTGGAGCCACTGGCGAGTGCCTGGTCAGACGATCATCCGGGCCTCCGCCGGCCGTGATGGCGACGACCATGCCCTGCAGCTCGACGACGCCGGCCTGGTCGAAGCGGTGCTCGAGGACCTTCGGAGGCTCATGGCCGTCCGGGCCGATCCGACTGAAGTGAGAGTGAGTCGCTGGATCCGCTCGTTCCCCCAGTACCGGCCCGGGACACCTCGACCGGATCGTCCAGGTCGAACGGACGCTCGCGACTGAACTGCCTGGCATCGTGCTCGCGGGAGCGGCCTATCGGGGCCTCGGCATCCCCGCTTGCATACGTCAGGGCCAGGGCGCGGCCCAAACCCTGCTCGCGCGACTACGCGAGAGGGCGGCGCGCGGGTGAAAATGGGGGCCATGGATCGGCGGACCTTCCTCGTGGCTGGCGCTGGCGCACTCGTCGTCGCCGCGTGCGGGGGCCGCTCCGGCGTCGACGACGACCCAAGCCTCGCCGGGCCCGGCGACGGATGCACCGACGACTTCAGCCTCGACCACCCGCGCGCCGACCACTACGCCATCCACGACCGCAGCCACGACCACCGCCGCGCCGACGACCACCGTCGCTCCACTGCCGACGCCCGTGCGGTCTCCCACCAACGCGCACGCTCCTGAACCCGAGAATCGCATCGGCACGATCGAGATCCCGAAGGTCGGTCTCAACCACGTGCTGTACGAGGGCGTCACGCTGACCACGCTGAACAAGGGACCCGGACACTGGCCCGGGACGGCCCTCCCGAGCCAGGACGGCAACGTCGTGGTCGCCGGACACCGCGTCACGCACAGCCGCCCGTTCCGCAACATCGACACCATGGGCCCCGGCGACGAGGTCATCTTCACGATCGGCTCGGGCCGGCACACCTACACGTTCGCCCGCAACGAGATCGTCCCCCCGACGGGGATGCACATCGTGCAGCAGACGCCGGACAAGACGGCGACGATCTTCGCGTGCCACCCGCCCGGGATCGGCCCGGTTCCGTTTCGTCGTCCACCTCACGTACGTGGGGTCGGTCACGGTCTGATCGGTGGCCGCGGACAGCTCCGTGCGCACTGACGCACCCGAAGACAACACCCCGGCGCGCCCGCGTCGCGACTCGATCCGTAGTCGGTTGCCGATCGTCGCCGCCTGTCTCGGCACCGGCGCGCTCATCACGTTCTCGCTCCCGCCATGGGGATGGTGGCCGCTGCTGTTCGTCGGCGTCTTCTGCCTCGACCGTCTCTTGGCCGGACGGCCCGCGGCAAGTCGCTTCTGGCGAGGTTGGCTCGTCGCCGCTGCGTGGCTGTTCCCGGGGATGGGCTGGATGGTGTTCCTGAGCGCGCCGGGGTGGGTCGTCGCGTCAGCCATCTACGCCGCGTACTTCGGCGCGGCCTGTGCAGGTCGCGCCCGCGAGCAGGTGGCGATGGGTGGCGCTCCCGGGTGCAGTGGTGCTGGCCGAGGTGCTGCGCTGGTCATGGCCGTTCGGCGGCGTACCGCTCGCATCGTTCGCGATCAGCCAGGCCGCGAGCCCGTTCGCCTTCGTCGTTCGAGTGGGCGGCGCGCCCGGTCCTGGTGCTTCTCGTCATGGTCATCGGCGTCACCCTGTCGGCGGCGTGGGAACGGGCCTGGCGCGCCGTCGCGATCGGCGCCGCGTTCGTCGCGGTCTTGCTCGGAGGAGCGTCGATCGCCCCGCGCGGGCACGACACCGGATCGATGGACATCGCGCTCGTGCAAGGCGGGGGACCGCAGGGCACTCGCCTTCGCGACACCGAGCTCCCGCGTCGTGTTCGAGCGGCACCTCGAGGCGACGGGCGACGTGAAGCTTCCGGTCGACCTCGTGCTGTGGCCGGAGGACACCGTGCACGTCGAAGCGCCGATCGGCACGACGGCGGAGGGTGCGGAGCTCGCCGCGCTCGCCCGCCAGCTCGGCACGACGTTGTCGGTCGGGGTCATCGAGGGCGACGGCCCGGACGATCGCTACAACTCGCAGATCGCGTACGACAGTGCCGGGAACGAGGTCGCGCGGTACACGAAGGTGCGACGGGTGCCGTTCGGCGAGTGGATGCCGCTGCGGGGGTTCCTCACCGCGATCGGCGCGCCCACCGACCTCGTCCCCCGCGACGACGTGCCCGGCACCGGTCCGGCCATCCTCGACACACCGGCGGGACGCCTCGGAGTTGTCATCTCCTGGGAGGTGTTCTTCGGCGGACGAGCGCGCGACGCGATCGGGCACGGCGGCACCGTGCTCCTGAATCCGACCAACGGCGCGTCGTATAGCGGCACGATCCTCCAGACGCAACAGATCGCGTCGTCGCGACTGCGGGCGCTCGAGACGGGACGTTGGGTCGCGCAGGTCGCGCCGACGGGATTCAGCGCGTTCATCAACGACGACGGCGACGTGGTCCAGCGGTCCTCGATCAGCGAACGCCGCGTGCTCCAGGCCGAAGTCCGCACGCGAGAGGGTGAGACCCTTTACGTGCGGTGGGGTGACCGTCCGATCGTCGCGGTGGGCCTGCTCCTCGTCGCGATCGGCCTCATCGGGGATCGAGCTCGAGCATCACGGTCACTGGCCCGTCGTTGACGAGCTCGACCGCCATCTCGGTGCGGAACCGGCCGGTGGCGACGCGTGCGCCGAGCTGACGCAACGCCTCGACGACCACGGTGACCAGCGGTTCGGCCGCTTCCGGCTGAGCGGCCGCCAGCCAGCGACGGGCGCCGCCCCTTGCTCGTGTCGCCATAGAGCGTGAACTGGCTGACGACAAGCACCTCCTGGCCCTCGTCCGCGATCGAGCGGTTCATCACCCCGTCGTCGTCGGCCAGCACCCGCAGGTTGTAGATGCGCTCGGCGAGCTTTCGCGCCGTGGCCTCGTCGTCGGTGTGCGTGACCCCGACGAGCACACACAGGCCCGGCCCGATCTCCCCCACCACTTCGCCGTCGACAGTGACCGACGCCGCGTGTCACCCGTTGCACCAGCGCGCGCACGAGCGCCGACCCTACGGTGTCGCTTCGTGTTGACGCTGACGAGTGACGACCTGAGTGTGACGTTGGATCCGCCGCAGGGTGGGCGGATCGCGTCGATCGTGGCCTTCGGTGAGGAGCGCCTCGTGAGCGAGGTGCCGCGGCCGAGCAGCTGGGGGGCGTTCCCGATGATGCCGTGGGCGGGCCGCATCAGGCACGGCAAGTTCACCTTCGACGGCGTCGACTACGAGATGCCGATCAACCATCCGCCCCACGCCATGCACGGCACTGCGTACACGTCGGAGTGGCAGGCGACGGGCCCCGACACGATGCGGCTCGAGCTCGGCGAGCCGTGGCCGTTCGGCGGGCACGCGATCCATCACGCATCGGTCGACGGCGCAACGGCTCGCTTCCGGCTCGAGGTGCACGCCGGTGATCGTCCGATGCCGGCGATGGCGGGCTGGCATCCCTGGTACCGCAAGCCGGTCGAGCTCTGACGTTCACCGCGGCGCAGATGTACGAGCGTGACGGCGAGGACATCCCGACGGGGCGTCTCGTCGATCCTCCGCCCGGGCCGTGGGACGACACGTTCACCGGTCTCGCCGGGCCCCCCGTGCTGCGGTGGCCTGACGGCGTCGTGCTCACAGTGACGTCGACGTGCGACCACTGGGTGATCTTCACGCAGCCCGATCACGCGCTCTGCGTCGAGCCCCAGACGGGCCCTCCCGACGCCTTCAACCTCGCTCCGCAGATCGTCGAGCCCGGCACCCCCCT
This sequence comes from uncultured Acidimicrobiales bacterium, assembly GCA_963747215.1. GTDB lineage: Bacteria > Actinomycetota > Acidimicrobiia > Acidimicrobiales > DATKAS01 > DATKAS01. The sequence continues at coordinate 187,133 of CAVVET010000031.1, read as the reverse complement.
CGTCGCGGAGATGACCCTGGCCTTCACCCGCTGACCGTTTCGTCGACCAGCGGTGCCACATACGGCCGCTGGTGACGAAACTGCAGCCGCGTCGAGCGTCGCCAGAAGGGCCCGCGCGTCGCGCTCGACATACCCGAAGCCGTGACGCACGGACTTCTCGAGGGAGAACTCGACCAACCGACGCGCCAGCTCAGCATCGCCAGGCCCGTTCCGGTCGAGGAGCACAGTCGCCCGCTCGAGCGGGGTCCCGGCGACGAAGATCTGAATGCCGGCCACGCTCGCAACCTCAGCAGCGAAAGCGAAGTCTGCGTCGGCTGCGTCGAGATCCCCGAGCACATAGTGAGCGCGACCCAAGGCCAACGTGGCGGGTGACGAACCTCCGATAAGGCTTGTCGCTGCGACTTGGCCGCGATACGGGCTCACGAGCGGTATCAACTGCCGGGCTCGCTTCTCGGTCGCGTCGTCAGGAAGGCGACCGCACTGACGCCGACGAAGTTCCCGAGCCGTCCGAGATCGTGGCGGCAAATCGTCGAGTGAAGCCGCTGACCATTGGCCTGATGATCTCTGAGGCCTCTTCGAGTCGATGCTCCAGTGCCAACCATCCGGCAACAGCAATCTGGAACGTGGGCATGTTCGACTGCCGAACGACAGAACTCCACCAGCGCCTCATCCGGAGGCTGACCGCGGAGCAACTGCTGAGCGATCTCGTACGTCCCGTAGAAAAGAGCAGCGTCCGGTGCTCCGATCGCAGTCAACTGAACGAGCCAGGTTTCTCCCAGTGGTCGCGCTGCGTCCAGATCGCCCGCCGTGTGCGCGGTCCAGATCGACATCGACGTAGAGACGACAGCGATCATCGGGTCATCGACTTCAGCGACCACGTCATGTGCGGCATCGATCTCCGCCAGTACCTCGGCGAATGGTCGTGCGTCCTGGTGGAGGGCAGTTGCGCACAGGTGTAGTGCAGCCAGAACCGCTCGAAGGGCGTGCCATTGGCGAACACGAGAGGCCCATGGCGATCGAAGAGCGCAAGGCGATGAGTGAGCGTCTCGGGGACTGACCAACCCACGTTCGCTCTTACCGCTGCGACGAGCGCGCGAGTGTCTGTCGCTCTGCAGCGCCAGTTCCATCGCAGCGTCGTTGAGCGTGGCGCGATCGTGTGTCGGGCTGTATTCCACCTCCTCCGAGAGCCGGGCGAGCAGCCGGGCCCGGGTCGCCAGGTCGTGTGTGGTGCGCAGTGCGCGAGCGCGGCATCGATCACCGCCACCCGATCACCGGCGACCTGTCCGACAGACCGCGAAACCTCGCGTGTGCTCAGCGCCGCCTCCGCCAGGCGTCGCCCATCGCCGATGCGTTCCGCGAGACGACCCGCCTCACGTAGGTGGGGCCGTATGCCGCAAAGTCGCCTGCCGCACGATGCGCGTGCGCGAGCGAGCCGGAGGGTGACGTCAGCGCGCGTTTCGTCGTCGGAAGGCGGCGCAAGATCGAGTGCGCGTCGATACCAATCGACAGCGGTAGCGGCCGCGACTGTCTCAAGCGCTTGATCTCCGGCCGCTAGGGCGTACGCCAGCGCGGACGGGCTCGTGGCCGGGGTGAGCGCTTCGATGGCGTGGCGGGCGAGCTCCGCCGGGCCGGCGCGGCCGGGCATCGATTCGAGGACATCGAGCGCACGTTGGTGAAGCCTCCGCCGGCGCAGTGAGGTGAGGTCGTCGTACAGCGTCCTTGGACCAGCGTGTGGGCGAACGTGAGCCGACCGGGTGAGGTCGAGAATCTCCTGGAGCACCGACGCGCTTATGGCCGCGTCGAGTAGCCGAGCGAGGGACTCGGCGTCGATGTCGCTCACGACCTGCTCGAGGATGTCGATGTCGAAGTCCCGTCCGAGCACCGCGGCGGCGGACAACGCCGAGGATGCCGCGTCGCCGAGCCCCGCGACGCGGCGACCGACGACTTCGCGCGACGCTCACGGGCAGCTCCAGAATCCGCACGCCGTCAGCGGACTTCCCACCGCCCGCTCTCGCCGCGCCGGAGCGTCCCCGTGGCCACCAGATGCCGCACCACCTCACGTGAGTAGAACGGGTTGCCGTCGGTCTCCGCGAGCAGCGTGTCGCGGAACGTGAGGTCGGTCTCGTCGAGCTCGTGGCCGGCGAGCTGCTCGAGCAGCTCGAGCAGCTCGGCGTCATCGAGCCCGCGCAACGAGATCCGGTCGACGCCCGTCTCGCGATGCAGCGCCGCTGACAGGTCCGCCATCGGATGATCGACGCCGACATCGGTGTCGCGCACCGATCCGACCAACACCACCGGCCCCGTCTACACGGCAGCGACACCAGATGGCGCAACAGCTGCAGCGAAGGGCGGTCCGCCCACTGCAGGTCATCGAGCACGACTACGACCGTCCCCAACCCCGTCGACCGAGTGAGCAGATCGGCGACCGCGCCGAACAAGAGGAACCGCTCCGACTCCGGATCGACGGCCGCCTGGAGCGGGCAACTCCGACCCGTGAAGCCCAGCTCGGGCACCACCGCCGCGAGCGCGTCCCCTTCTGCGCGACATGCGCCGCGAGCGCATCGTCCGGCATCAGGCGCAGCAGCTGACCGAGTGCTTCCACCCACGGCTCGTAGGGCGCGTTGAGATCTTCATCGGCTCGTCCGTAGAGCACGACCGCGCCCTCGTCGTGCACCCGACGCGCGAACGCTGTGAGGAGCGTCGTCTTGCCCATCCCAGCCTCGCCCGACACCAACACCAGACGGCGCGACCGCGACGCCGAGGCTTCCTTCACGACCGCGGCCATCAGCGTCGAGCTCGAGGCGACGCCCTACGAACATCTGGAGGTCCGCCGACGCGAGCCGGTCCGGCAACCCGAACGCATCGACCGCGTCGGCGAGCGGCTCCCATAGCGCCTCGACGACCGCGACCGGATCGGCGAGCCCTTTCAGGTCGCGGATCCCGAGCGACCGCAGGCCGATCTCGGTGCGCCCGGCCAGCGCCTGGACTGTCGCAGTGGCGAGCACCTGGCCGCCGGCGGCGCTGTCGCAGAGCCGCGCCGCCTCAACGACCGGCTGGCCGAAGTAGTCGCCGTCGACCTCGTCCGCCTCGCCAGTCGCGATGCCGACTCGAACCGAGAGCGACTCGCCCTGCGTCCGCCGATTCCGAAGGTCGACCGCCTGCAGCATCGCGACCGCCCCCGCGAGCGCCTCCGACGCCGAGCCGAACACCACCATCAGGCCGTCGCCGAGGTTCTTCACCTCCCGCCCGCCGTGCCGGGCGATCCCGGCCCGCAAGCACGCGAAATGCTCACGCCGCAACGCTTCCGTCGCCTCCGGACCGAGACGGGCGGCGATCGCCGTCGAACCCACCAGGTCGGTGAACACCACCGTGACAATCCGCACCGTCAACGCACACCACCACCCATCCGTAGGCGTGCTCGGGCGACGTTACTCCTGGCAGTGCGGCTGGGCACCGGCCCTGACCGGGTGGTCAGGGCGACCGATAGGCTGCTCCGATGCCTCCCCCCGGCAATGGACGTGATGCCGAACCCCTGCGCATCGCGTACCTGTCCTATCGGGGGAAGCCCCACGTCGGCGGCCAGGGCGTGTACACCCGGCACCTCACGAAGGCATTGGTCGACCTGGGTCATCACGTCGAGGTGCTCGGCGGGCAGCCCTACCCGGTGCTCGATCCCCGGGTGCCGCTCGTCAAGCTGCCGAGCCTCGACATCTTCAACGACACCTACCCAGGCCGCTTTCCGGCGTACTGGGAGATCAAGCACTGGCAGGACCTCGTCGAGATCGCCCAGTTCTCGACGGGCCGCTTCAGCGAGCCGCTCGCGTTCAGCCTGAGGGCGTGGCGGTACCTCGAGTCCCGCCAGCAGGACTTCGACCTCGTCCACGACAACCAGTGCCTGGGCTACGGCATCTTGGCGATCGACCGGTTCCTCCCGGTGCTCGAGACGCTGCATCACCCGATCACCAAGGACCGCGCCCTCGAGGTCGCGCACGCTCCGAACGCGAAGAAGCGCCGGTCGGTCAACCGCTGGTACGGGTTCGTGAAGATGCAGGCCCGGGTAGCCCGCAAGCTTCCCCGGGTCGTCGTCGTGTCCGAGAACTCGATCAACGACATCCACACGGACTTCGGGGTGCCCCGCGAGCACATGCGCCTGGTCCCCGTGGGCGTCGACCCTGAGCTGTTCAAGCCGCTCGACCACGTCGCGAGAGTGCCGGGCCGCCTGATCACGACCGCCAGCGCCGACGTCGCGCTGAAGGGCCTCTCCTATCTGCTCGAGGCGCTCGCCAAGCTGCGCACCGAGCGCGACGGCCTCACGCTCACGGTGATCGGCCGGCCCAAGCCAGGTGGCCGCAGCGCGGAGACCATCGAGCGCCTCGGTCTCACCGACGCAGTGACGTTCGTCAGCGGCGTGACCGACGAGCGCATCGTCGAGCTCTACGCGGAGGCCGAGCTCGCCATCGTGCCCTCGTTGTACGAGGGATTCTCCCTCCCGGCCGCCGAAGCGATGGCCACGGGCATCGCCGTCGTCGCGACCACGGGCGGAGCGCTCCCCGAGGTCACCGGCACCGACGGTGAGACCGTGCTCTCGTGCCCGCCCGGGGACGCCGACGCGCTCGCCGCCACCATTCGCCGCGGCCTCGACGATCCGGCGCTGCGGGCCAAGGTCGGTGCCGCGGGCCGCGAGCGGGTGATCACCCGCTGGAGCTGGGCCCACACGGCCAAGGCGACGGTCGAGCAATACCGCGAGCTCCTCGAGATGCGCGCGGCGCAAGGACGCACGAGCTGATGCTCACCGTCGACTACGGCAAGCTCGGCGTGCGCGCGGGCGATCGCTTGCTCGATCTCGGGTGTGGCTTCGGCCGGCACGCCTTCGAAGCGGCCCGTCGCGGCGCACGCGTCGTCGCGTGCGACATGAGCGATGCCGAGCTCAAGGAGGTCCGCGCCACGTTCGGGGCGATGGCCGAGGCCGGTCAGGTCGCCGAAGAGGGATGCACCGGCGCGGTGAACGGCGACGCGGTGCACCTGCCGTTCAACGACAGCGCGTTCGACCGCGTCATCGCTTCCGAAGTCATGGAGCACATCCCCGACGACGCCGGCGCGATGGCCGAGCTCGCACGAGTGCTCCGGCCGGGCGGCACCATCGCCGTCACGGTGCCGGCATGGCTGCCCGAGAAGCTCTGCTGGCTGCTCAGCGACGAGTACCACGCCCCGTTCGTCGAGGGCGGCCACGTCCGCATCTACACCGCTGACGCGATGCGAGCCCGCATGCGCGGCGCTGGTCTCGTTCCCGGCGGGTCACATCGCGCCCACGCGTTGCACAGCCCCTACTGGTGGCTGCGCTGCGCCGTCGGTCCGACGAACGACACGAACAAGGCCGTCGTCGCCTACCGCAAGCTCCTCGAGTGGGACATCACCGAGGCGCCCGTGGCCACCCGCACCGCCGACCGCGTCCTGAACCCGGTGCTCGGCAAGAGCCTCGTCGTCTACGCCCGCAAGCCGGAGACCCCGTGATCCGCCTCCCCGAAGTCGAAGGAGTGCCTGAGCCCCGATCAGCTCGCGGCGACGGTCGACGCGATCGCGGCCGATCAGCTCGCGTCCGGGCTCATCCTCTGGCATCCCGGGCGGCCACTCGGACCCGTGGAACCACGTCGAAGCGGCGATGGCGCTCACCGTCGGCGGACGTTGCGCCGAGGCCGAACGCGCCTACGACTGGTTGATCGCCCACCAACTCGACAACGGCGCGTGGCACAACTACTACCTCGCCGACGGCATCGAGGATCACAAGCTCGACACGAACGTGTGCGCCTACGTGGCCGCGGGCGTGTGGCATCACTTCCTCATCACCGGTGACCGTGGGTTCCTCGACTCGATGTGGCCCGTCGTCGAGCGGGCGATCGACTTCGTGCTGACGATGCAGACGGCGCGGGGCGAGATCATCTGGGCGCGCCACACCGACGGCACGCCGTGGTCGTACGCGCTGCTCACCGGTTCTTCTTCGATCTGTCACAGCCTGCGCTGCGCCGTGGCGATCGCCGAGACGCTGGGTGAGGAACGGCCGGACTGGGAGCTCGCCGCAGCGAACCTCGCGCATGTCGTCGCCCATGTCCGCGACGCCTTCGAGCCGAAGGACCGCTGGGCGATGGACTGGTACTACCCCGTGCTCACCGGCGTCGTCACGGGCGCCGCGGGTGCCGCCCGACTGAGCGAGCGCACGAGCACCTTCATCATGGAGGGTCTCGGCGTGCGCTGCGTGGCCGACCGCCCGTGGACGACGGCCGCCGAGACCTGCGAGGCGGCGATGGCGTACCTCGTCGTCGGCGACGACCGGATGGCACTCGACCTGTTCACTGGGCCCAGGCGCATCGTGACGACGACGGCGCCTACGTCACCGGCATCGTCCATCCCGAGAAGATCAGCTTCCCCGACGGCGAGCGCACCTCCTACACCGCAGCCGCGGTCGTGCTCGCGGCCGATGCGTTGAGCGGGGCCTCGGCCGCCTCCGGACTCTTCCTCGGCGATCATCTCCCCGCCGTGATCGACGCCAGCGACCCGGTGACGGACTGACGCCCGAGCTGAATCTCTTGGCGCCAGCGGGTGTCAGAGCCCCGAATGCGCCAAGAAAAGCGGGGGCGCCACGTGGCCGCTTTAGACGCGGCGGAGCACGCGGAGGCTGCCCGTCGCGCTGACCTCGTCGAACTGGCCCGAGGCGAGCGCGGGAAGATAGATCTGCTCATACGGCGGGCGGCCACCGTCGGCGGGATCGGGGAAGACGTCGTGAATGGCGAGCGTGCCCCCGACCGCGACCTTCGGCGTCCACGCCTCGTAGTCAGCGCGGGCGGGCTCGACTCCGTGCCCGCCGTCGATGAAGAGCAGCGCGAGCGGCGTCTCCCAGTGGGTGGCGATCACGACCGACGGTCCGAGGACGCCGACCACCACGCCTTCGAGCCGTGCCTCCTGCATGTTGCGCAGGAACTCCGGAAGCGTGTTGAGCCGGCCCGTGGTCGGGTCGACGAGCGCGTCGTCGTGGTGCTCCCAGCCCGCCTGGTTCTCCTCCGAGCCGTGGTGGTGATCCACCGTGAACAGTGCCGTCGCAGAACCCGCGTCGACACAGGCGGCGCCGAGGTAGATCGCCGACTTGCCGCAGTACGTACCGACTTCGAGCAGCGGCGCGCCGGGGACCGCACTGATCGCCGCGACGGCTGCATCGTGCAGCGCGAGCCCCTCCGCCCGGGGCATGAAACCCTTCGCCGCTTCAGCTGCCGCCTGCAGCCGCTTGTCCACTCACGCCTCCGCCGGCTGGGGTTTGAACAGGACCTCGTCGAGGATCAGGAACTTCGCGACCCACAGCACACCGAATCCGGCGAGGTTCGCCAGACTCACGATGATCGTCGAGTCCGACCATTGCGTGGCGATCGCCACGAAGAGGGTCGACAGGATCAGCCCCGCGATCGCCATGCCCCAGAACGGCGCGATCTCGCCCCAGAAGCGGTTCTTGTCGTTCTTTCCCCAGACCCAGTACCGGCTGAGCAGGTAGGCCGGGATCGACGTGATCGACACGGCGAACACGTTGGAGGCCACGCCGCTCCACTCGAGCTTGCCGTGCGTGATCCAGAGGATGATCTGCGTCGCGATCGTGCAGACGACCGACACCGTGACGTACCGCAGCGCCTTGCCGCGGAAGCGCTCGATGATGGCCCGCGGCGAAAGGTCCATCCGTGAAGGGTACGCCTCGGTCAGAGCTCGATCGCGTTCGCGCGCGCGATGGAGCCGAGCCACCGAGCGCTCGGCTTCACAGTGCGCTCTTGGGTGGCGCGGTCGACGCCGATCAACCCGAACGTCGGCCCGTATCCCGAGGACCACTCGAAGTTGTCGAGCAGGCTCCAGTAGGTGTACCCCCGCACGTCGATGCCGTCGTCGAGGCACGCCAGCACGCCCTTGAGGGCGCGCTGCACATACTCGACCCGCCGGGTGTCGTCGGTCGCCGCGATGCCGTTCTCGGTGACGAGGATCGGCGTCTGGTTGGTCAGGTCCCACGCGCGGCGGATCGTCGCCTCCAACGCCTCGGGCCAGAACTCGTAGCCCATGATCGTGGTCTCGACCCCGTCCTCGTTGCCGAGCGTCCCCTCCGGACCGACACGGCTGCGGCTGTAGGTCTGCACCCCGATGTAGTCGTCGTCGACTGCCGCGTGGAGGTACACGTCCTCCAGCCCGTCGAGGATGCGGGCGGCTCGCTGCGTGGCGGCTTCGAGGGCCTCGGGAGTGTCGCCGACCGGCCACATCTGCTGCATCGCGAGCGTCAACCCGGCGGGCACGTCGGGGCACCGGCTCTTGATCTCGGCCATCGCCTTGTGGTGCGCGTCGACGAACACATCGTTTGCCTGCCGGCGCTTGTCGCGATCTCCCTTCCCGCCCGGCGGGAAGCGGCCGGCGAGGTACCCGATGGTCGCGACCATGTTCGGCTCGTTGAACGTGCAGAAGCGGGTGGCGATGTCTCCGAGGTGCTCGGCCACGCGGTCAGCGAACCGCGTGAACAGGTCCGCGGTCGCGGGCTCGATCCAGCCCCCCATCCGCCGCGACCCAACGAGGCGTCGTGAAGTGGTGGAGCGTGACGGTCGCGTCGAGACCGTGCTCACGGCAGCTCGCGCACATGCGCCGGTAGTGATCGAGCGCGACGCGGGAGAACTCGCCATCCTCGGGCTCGATGCGACTCCACTCCACCGAGAAGCGGTACGAGTTGAACCCCAACCCGGCCAGCAGCCGTAGGTCGTCGGGATAGCGGTGGTAGTGGTCGCACGCGTCGCCGCTCGGCTCCACACAACCCGAGCTGGGCGTGTGTTCCCACTCCCACCAGTCGTTGTTCCAGTTTCCACCTTCGACCTGATGAGCAGCCGTGGCAGTGCCCCAACGGAACCCTTCCGGGAAAGGTGCGCGTCGTCATCCGCGGCACGGTACCTGCCAACATGACCGAGTGCCGAAGGACGCGGAGCCGAGCCCGCTCGACGACCTCCTCGAGCTTCTCGATCTCGAGGACATCGAGGTCAACATCTTCCGCGGCGCACTCACCCGACGAGAAGCGCCAGCGCGTGTTCGGTGGCCAGGTCGCCGGCCAGGCCCTCGTCGCCGCAGCCCGAACCGTCGAGCACACGCCCGACGATGGTCCGCCCCGCTTCGTCCACTCTCTGCACGCGTACTTCTTGCGGCCCGGCGATCCGAACGCGCCGATCCTCTACGAGGTCGACCGCATCCGCGACGGACGGTCGTTCACCACCCGTCGCGTGGTGGCCATCCAGCACGGGAAGGCGATCTTCAACCTGCAGGCGAGCTTCCACGTGCACGAGGGAGGGCTCGACTACCAGCTGCCGATGCCCGAGGGCGTGCCCGACCCCGACACGCTGCCCGACTTCAAGACGCGGATGGCGCCGTACAAGGAGGCGCTCGGCGACTACTACGACCGACCCCGTCCGATCGACTCGCGCCACGTCGGCCCGACGCCCGAGGAGCGGCGCGACGGCGCGGAGCCGTTTCAACGGGTGTGGCTGCGAGCCGACGGCCGGCTGCCCGACGACCCGGTGCTGCACGCCTGCGTCTTGACGTACGCGTCCGACATGACGCTGCTCGACACCACGCTGCTCCCCCACAAGGTGCGCTGGCCCGACGATGGGCTGATGATGGCGAGCCTCGATCACGCCATGTGGTTCCACCGGCCGTTCCGAGCCGACGAGTGGTTGCTGTACGACCAGGGCACACCGTCGAGCTCCGGTGGGCGGGGCCTCGCCTACGGATTCATCTACACCAGGGAGGGCGATCTCGCAGTCACCGTCGTCCAAGAAGGTCTCGTCAGGGTGACGCGATGAACGCGCCCGTCAAGCTCTTCGCAGTGGTGGGCTTGGTCGTCGGGGTCGTGCTCGGGATGGCCAGGTGCGGCCCCGCGCCGAAACCCGGAAACCCGGCATTCTCACTGACGACCGTCGCGACGCTCGATGCGCCGATCGCGATGGCGACCCGCGCCGGCGACGAGTCGCTGTACATCCTCGAGCGGGGCGGTCGCATCATGGCGATCCGCAATGGCGCCGTCGACCCCACGCCCGTGATCGATCTTTCCGGGCTCTCGCATGCTGAGGGCGAGCGGGGCATGCTCGGTTTGGCGATCGCACCCGACGGTGCGCATCTCTACGTGAACTACACCGACTACATCGGCAACAGCCAGGTTGACGAGTTCGCGCTGGGGGCCAACGGCCGCGCCGATCGAGCGTCGCAGCGGCCTCTGCTCCACCAGACGCAGCCGTACCCGAACCACAACGGCGGCCACCTCGCGTTCGGGCCCGACGGTTACCTCTACATCGGGTTCGGCGACGGCGGCAGCGGCGGCGATCCGCAGGACAGGGCCCAGAACATGAGCACCTGGCTGGGAAAGATGCTGCGCATCGACCCGAGCAAGCCTTCGGGCGGGCGGGCCTACGGCATCCCTCCGGACAACCCGTTCGTCAACAGCAGCCACCCCGAGATCTGGTCGATCGGACTGCGCAACCCGTGGCGGTACACGTTCGACCGGGACACGGGTGATCTCTGGATCGCCGACGTCGGCCAGGGTGAGTACGAGGAGATCGACTTCTCGGCGGCGACCGGCGGACGAGACGCCGCGAGGGGCGCGAACTTCGGCTGGAACCTCTTCGAGGGCAACCACGAGTACGAGGGCGGCAGCACCGCCGGCCTGACCATGCCCGTCTTCGAGTACACGCACAGCGACGGTTGCTCCGTGACCGGTGGATACCGCTACCGCGGCACGGCGGTGCCGGGCTTGCAGGGCGCGTACCTGTTCGCGGACTACTGCAACAACACGATCCGCGCGCTCGAGCTTCGACGGCAAGGTGGCGACACAGATCGTCAGCCAACGCGAGAAGCCGTCGCCGATCATCTCGTTCGGCGAAGACAACAACGGCGAGCTCTACGTCCTCGCGTTCGACGGCACGGTGTCGCGGATCGATCCGCCTGCTGCGCAGTCCGGCTGATCGTCAGCGGCCTTTGAACTCGGGCGGGCGCTTCTCGAGGAACGAGCGCACGCCCTCGCGGTGGTCCTCGGTCTGGAAGAGCTGACCGAGGTTCGTCATGACCCACGCGCCGAGGTCGTTCCAATCGGGGTCGAGCGCCTTGCGCAGGCCGCGCTTGATCGCCTGCACCGCGAGCGGAGGGTTCGCGGCAATGCGCTCGCGCGAGCCCGAGCGCCGTGGGCAGGAGGTCGTCGTGGGCGACGACGCGACCTACGAGCCCGATGCGAAGAGCCTCAGCGGCGTCGATCACCTCGCCGGTCATCAGCATCTCCGCGGCCTTCTCGCGGCCCACCAGATGGGCGAGCCGGCCGAGCCCGGCGCAGTCGCTCACGAGCCCCCGCAACACGAACAGCTCACCGAACTTCGCCTTCTCCGACGCGACCCGCAGGTCGGCCATGAGCGCAAGCTCCATTCCCCACCCGACGGCGGCGCCGTTGACGGCCGCGATGACAGGGACGTCGGTGTGCAGCAGCACGTCCGCGGCCGGAGTGAGGCGAGGACCAGCCTTCGCCGCGCTGACATCGGGGGGTCGTTCGCCACCGCCCATCACGACTTTCACGTCGTCGCCCGAGCAGAACGCGGGGTCAGCCCCGGTGATCACGAGGCACCGCGCGGTCGTGGTGCGCACCGCGTCCTCGAGCTCCGCGTAGGTCCGGAACGTGAGCGCGTTGCGCGCCTCGGGTCGGCGCAGCGTGATCACGCCTACTTCGCCCTGCTCCTCGTAGGTGAGGTCTTCGTACACGGGTCCCCCTCTTAGGCTCAGGTCGTGCGCCGGCTTGCCCCCATCTTGGTCGCGTTGCTCGTCGCCGGCTGCGGCGGATCGAGCGACGACACCAGCAGCGGCGCCGTGAGCAGTGGCGGCGGCGCGACCACAACTGCGGTGAACACCACTCCGACACCCACGACCACGGTGCCGACGACCACCACGTCGCTGTCGCCTGCAGACGATCCGGCGGCTCTCGCCGCCCAGGTGACCGACGCGGAACGAACGTTGCGGGATCCGACCACCCCTCCAGAGGTCGCCGAGTCCACGGGCACGTTCCAACAGCTCGCGTACCGCCGGCTGTCGGCTCATCCTGAGTGGGATGCCGCGTTCTTCGCCGCTCTGGAACCCGACGTCGCCGCCGCGGCCGCCAACAACGTGGCTGCATTCCGCGCCTTCCAACGCCCGCCGCACGGCCCGCCCTCGGACACGCTGCCGGCGTGGCGGATCGTGCCGCCGCGGCCGGTCGACGAGCTCATGGGCTACTACCGGGAGTCCGAGGCCGCCACCGGCGTGCCGTGGTACTACCTCGCGGCGATCCACTTGGTGGAGACGCGAATCGGTCGGATCGACGGGCTGTCGACCGCCGGCGCGCAAGGGCCGATGCAGTTCCTGCCGTCGACATGGGCCGAGTGCTGCACCGGCGACATCGAGAACCCACGCGACGCGATCATCGGCGCCGGTGTCTACCTCCAGCGGTCTGGTGCGCCGGGCGACATGGACCGCGCGATCCTCCGCTACAACCGCGACACCAGGTACCGCGACGCGATCAAGGCGTACGCCGCGAACATGGCCGCCGACGAGCGCGCCTACCTCGGCTACCACGCGTGGGAGGTCTTCTACGCGTCGTCGGGCGGGAGCTTCCACCTCCCCGTGGGCTACGAGGAACCCGCGCCCGTACCGGTGACCGAAGCGGCGACGACCGCCGCCCTCCCCGGCTGAACCCCTCCCTTCCCCTTCTCGTTCGAGTTTCGCGTCACAAATGACGCGTTGTCGCGCGAGTTCGCTGGGGGGTGTGGAGGTCGGTTACTCGGGGGCGTGGCAGACGGCTTCGACGTTGTTGCCGTCGGGGTCGCGCACGAACGCGCCGTAGTAGGTCGGGTGGTACTCGGGCCACACGCGAGGGTCGTGGAGCACTTCCGCACCTGAGGCCTTCGCCGCTTCGAACCAGGCGTCGACCGCGGCGCGGTTCGGAGCCACAAACGCGATGTGCGCCTCACGGTTCGGCTCACCCGTCGTCAAGGGACCGATCCAGAACGTCGGACGGCCGCCCACGCCGTACCCGACTACGTCCCCGAACCGCATCACCTGCTCCCCGCCGAGCGTGGCGAGCACGGTGTCGTAGAACTCGATGCTGGCGGCGGGGTTCGCACACTGAATTGAGAGATGGTCGAGCACGGCAGCGATCGTAATGTCGCCCGCCTGAGAGCGAGACCGTATGTCGACCACGACCTGCCACGGCTGCAGACTGCGATCGCGCAGTGGATCGCAGAAGCAGGCTTCTGCGGCTACTGCCATCCCGGTGACCTGGCCCATCGCATCTACGCCACTGCACGGGCACCGCGCCCGGTCACGGTCTGGGAGGACGGCTCGCTCGTCGCGGGCATCGAGATCAGCGGTCGGTTCGGAACCGTGTTCGACGTCTTCACTCGGCCGTCGCTCCGCGGCACGGACGCGGAGCGCATCATGCTGCTCGCCGCGTGCGATCGTGGTGGCACCGAGACCGACGTGTTCACGTGCGACCAGACGCGCATCGCGCTGCTCGAGGAGCTCGGCTTCCACGACTACCGGGTCTGGGACCACATCACCGAACGCTCGCTCGGCGAGCTCCTGCCCGACTCGCCGCTCCCCGACGGCTACGCGATCCGCTCGCCGACGCGCGACGATCGGGCGGACCTCGCGAGCGGCTCGCCGGGAGCTCTTCGACGAGCACTGGACGGGCCCCGAAATCGAGGGCGAGCTGATCGCGGTGGCGGCGGATGGCCGCGTCGCCGCGTTCATCGTGATGTGGCTCGACCACGTGACCCGTGTGGGGCTCTTCGAGCCCGTGGGCACCCGCCTCGAGTTTCGAGGCCAGGGGATCACGCGTGCGCTCATGACCGAGGGGCTGCGAGCGAATGCACCGAGCGGGCATGCGGAAAGCGATCGTCGAACACGAGGTCACGAACACTGCCGCCGCGACCCTCTATCGGAGTCCTGGGTTTCGAGACCCAATTCGAGACGCATGGATTCAGACTCTCTGACTAAAGTCAGGGAATCGACCGGACCGCCATCGACCGAGTGCGCCGCTTCAACCGCCTCGTGACGCAGCGCGTCGGCGCACTCGACGACCACTACCTCTCGCGCGACCGTCCCCTCGGCGAGGCGCGGATGCTCTGGGAGATCGGCACCGAAGGCCGTGACGTCCGCGAGCTGCGGCGCCGGCTCGACCTGGACTCCGGCTACGCCGCGCGGCTGCTGCGCGCGCTCGAAGCCGACGGCCTCGTCACGGTCGAGCCGAGTGACGCGGACGGTCGAGTCCGCATCGCGAGGCTCACAGAGGCCGGCCTCGCCGAGCGTGCCGTGCTCGATCGACGCGGCGACGCCCTCGTGCGCTCGATGCTCGAACCGCTGCGCGAGGCCGAACAGCTCCGTCTCGTGTCCGCGATGGCAGAGGTCGAGCGACTGCTCACCGCGGCGCTCGTGCGCATCGACGTCACGGATCCCGCGCATCGCGATGCCCGGCACTGCCTGCAGGCCTATTTCGCCGGAGCTCGACTGCCGTTTCGACAACGGGTTCGACGAAGGCACGTCGCGGCCTGCCGGCCCGGAGCTCTTCCGACCGCCGGCGGGGGTCTTCCTCGTCGCGACCCTGTGGGGCGAACCGGTCGGGTGCGGAGGGCTCAAGCTTCCACCTCGCCAGCCGGCCGAGATCAAGCGGATGTGGGTCGCCGAGTCCGCCCGTGGGCTCGGCATCGGCCGCCGGTTGCTCACCGCGCTCGAGGACGAGGCGCGCGCATCCGGCAAGCGTCGCGTCCGCCTCGATACGAACAAGAATCTGCGCGAGGCCATCGCGATGTACCGCGCCGCGGGTTACGACGAGGTCGCGCCGTTCAACGACGAGGCCTACGCCCACCACTGGTTCGAGAAGCGGCTACGACGACCTCAGGCGTGATCCGACTCGGACTGGTCGAGCGCGGCGAGCACCGATTCGGCCGCCGACGCGATTTCGTCGAGCTGCCGCGGGCTGAGATGGTCGATGAACAGGCGGCGCACCGCCTCGACGTGGCCGGGCGCGGCCGCCTCGATCTCCGTCCGGCCCCGCTTGGTCACGACCACCTCCGCGCCGTCGCCGGTCGCCTTCGCAGCGTTCCTTCGCGACGAGCCCGCGCTCCGCCATCCGGGCGACGTGGTGCGACAGACGACTCTGCTCCCAACCCAGTAGATCGCCCAACTCGAACAGCCGGAACCGGCCGTCGGGACGGTCCGTGAGCGCGACGAGCACTTGATAGTCCTGGTAGGAGAGCCCGGACTCGGCCGCGAGCTGCCGGGCGAGCTCACCGTTGAGCCGCAGCTGCATGAGCTGCAGGGCTCTCCACGCCCGAGCTTCCCGCGCGCTCAACCATCGCACTTTCCCCACGCTGCGCAGATTACGCACATGGGAATAGTTGATGTGTCATGCATGTTTGAGGATATGTCATCTACCCCTGAGGAGAATTCCGATGTCGACGATCACCGTTCCCTCCACCTTGACCGGCTCCTACGTCATCGACCCGACCCACAGTCGTGTCGGCTTCGTGGCTCGCCACGCGATGGTCACCAAGGTGCGCGGCTCGTTCAATGAGTTCAGCGGCACTGGTTCGTTCGACGCCGAGGACCCCGCCAAGTCCCACCTGCAGCTGACCATCCAGGCCAGCAGCATCGACACCCGCAACGCCGATCGCGACGCCCACCTGCGCGGCAACGACTTCTTCGACATGACGACCTACCCCGAGATCACCTTCACGTCGACGTCGGTCCAGTCGCTCGGCGACGACACCTTCCAGGTCACGGGTGATCTGACGATCAAGGGCATCACGAAGCCGGTCGTCATCGAGCTTCGAGTACCTCGGCGCGGCGGTCGATCCCTACGGCAACGAGCGGATCGGCTTCGAAGGCAAGGCGACGGTCAACCGCAGAGACTGGGGCGTGAGCTGGAACGCCGCCCTCGAGGCTGGCGGTGTGCTGGTCAGCGAGAAGGTCACCCTCGAGTTCGAGGTGTCCGCGATCCGCACCGGGACCACGGCCGCCTAAGGGTCACCCAGCTTGCGCAGCACGCCGTCGAGCCCCGGCCAAGGCGGACCCTCGCCGAGACTCTCCTGGACGCATCGGGCGATCAGCCACTGCCGAACCCGTCCGGCGTCCAGGCCGGCCAGACCGGCGACCTCGGTCAGCAGCGCGATCGGGTCGGCCTGCAGCGAGGCGTTGCAGTTCAGGAGGTGCTGCAGCACGTCGTAGTGCGGGTCGCCGACGTACGGCTTGGGATCGATGAGCAACCACGGGCGGCGCTCACCGGACAGCACGTTGCCGGCGTGCAGGTCCGTGAACAGCAACACCTCGGTCGGTCCGGTCCGTGACAGCTCGCGAAAGAGCGCCAGGCCGTCGCGGGCGAGGCCGGCGTCGAGTCGTCCGGGATCGGCGGCGAGCCGCGCCTCGGCACTCCGCGGTCCATTCGTCGGCCATCATCGACAGCGGGCGGAACGGGTGATCACCCGGCAGGTCGACGGCCCAGACCGCGCGGAGCAGATCGGTGACCACGACGTGCTGCTCGGCTTCGGGGCGTCCGCGCAGCTCGACTCCCGGGGCGACATCGCTCGAGCAACAGCGCCGTGGTGTCGTCGAGAAACGTGCTCGAACGCGTACACCTCGACGGCGCCTCGGCCACCCAACGCTGCAAGCCCCTCAGCCTCGTGCAGTGCCTCGGTGTGCTGCCAGGCGACCTTGAGCACGACGTCGCGTCCCTCGGCATCGGTACCGGGCGCGACCCACGAGCAGTTGCCACCCGGCTCGAACGGTTCGTCGAGGTCGAGCCCCCAGCGCGCGGAGAGCTCCTCGACTCGGTCGGGCAGCGCGGCCAACCAGGCCACCCGCGCCGGTCCACCTGCGTCGGTCGAGGCCTGCAAGAAGGGGGGCACGCGCAGCCTCGCAGTCATGCGGTTCACCGTAAGTCGTTCGCCGCGCCGGGGGCGCGTGCTTACGATCGGTCGCCGATGCACCGACTTCCCGCTGCGATGGACTTCGACGGATGGGTCGCGCAGCTCGCAAACTCAGAGCGACGCAGGCGGGCGAAGGTCTATCTCCGCGAGGCGGGCTCGCCGGCGGTGCCCGCGGTGCGGCGCGGCATGCACCACCCGAAAGCGATCGTCCGGCGATTGTGCGCGTCGATCCTCGATCATCTCGCCGACGAAGGGGCGCTCGTCGACCTTGTCGCGGCGCTGGACGACGAGGACCCCGGGGTCCTGAAGCGTTCGCTGCACGCGCTGGCGTGCGACCGCTGCAAGGAGAACGACTGCCGGCCGGCCGAGGACCTGTTCGTGCCCCGAGCGCTCGAGCTGCTGCGCCACCCCAACCCCGATGTGCGTGCAAGCGCGATCGACACCCTCGGCAAGGTCGTGGCCCGCCGACCCGATGTCGCCGCCGCGCTCGCGGAAGTCGCCCGGCACGACCGCAACACCGGCCTGCGCGGCATGGCGCGCCACCGCCTCCCGGCCGCGCTTCGCTCGTAGAGCAGCGTCGCGAACGTACGATCGCGACATGTCGAGGCGGCGACGGCATGCGATGCGAGCCTTCGTGCTCGCGGGCGCGATCGTCGCCGGCGGGTGTGCTGACGATGGGGGCGATGTCCGGTCCGCCGAGGAGGCAGGAGCCTCCGCCCCCGACTGGCCAGCACCGGACGACCCGATCGAACGAACCGTGGCGGCGGGTCTCGAGCCGGCGTTGCGGGAGCACCTGGAGACCCACCGCCACTCGCACCTCGACGTCTTCGTCGACGGCGAGCCGGTCACGGTGCCCGCCGGCCTCGGCATCGACATCTCCGATCCGGGCGTCCAGCACTTCGACGGCCCGATGTACGGCGGCATCGAGACGTGCTCGAACCCGTGCATCTCGCCGCTGCACACCCACGACGAGACCGGCATCCTGCACACCGAAGCGGCCGCCGACGACCTCCTGACCCTCGGCCAGGCCTTCACCGAGTGGGGCGTGCCGCTCGAGGATGGGTGCATTGGCGAGTACTGCGACGAGGAGGTCGACATCGCGGTGTACCTCGACGGCGAGCAGTACAACGGCGATCTCGCGACCATCGAGCTCGAGGACCAGCTCGAGATCGCGATCGTGATCGGGACCCCACCTGCGCAGATCCCCGACCGGGCCGACTTCTCGGGAGGTTGAGATCTCGGTACGCGGCCCTCGGGGCGCCACCGGCTAGCCCAGGTCGTAGCGATAGACGTTCGTGTCGCGAACCTTGAAGCCGAGACGCTGATAGAGCCGGTTCGCCGCCTCGCGTGCAGGACGCGACGTGAGCTCGACGGTCCTCGCGCCTTGCTCGGACGCCAGCCGCACTGCCTCGCGGCTCAGCGCCTCGCCGACGCCCTGGCCACGCGTTGCTTCGTCGACCACAACATCCTCGATCCAGCCCCGCACGCCGCTCGGGATGCGAAAGATCACGAGCGTGAGCAGTCCGACGATCTCGCCGTCGACTCGAGCGACGAGCAGCTCGGTTGCCGGCGACGTCACGATCGCTTCGATCTGCGCCACCGTGGGCGGCGGCGCCGACGACGAGAGCTGCGGCAGCAGCCTCGTCACAGCCGCGACCAGCTCTGGCGTTGCGGCTTCCGCGAGCGTGACGTGACATTCATCGCGGGCGAAAGTAGCGCCTACACTCCCGCGTCTCACCGCCTGGGGGGCTACATGCACGACGATGAGGTCCGCGGGAAGGCGCGTGTGCTGCGTGATCTGGTCGAGCCGATCGCGGCCGGCGTGTACTTCGCCGACGAAGCGCACGAGGCGTACGCCGCGCTCGGCCTCCGCGGACTTCTTGCCGCCGTACTTCGCCAGCTCGCGGAGCGTGCATGGGCCAGGTCCCGGGCGAGATGGTCGTCGCTGCCTTCGGCGTGTTCAACCCGGCGATGGTGATCCCGGCGGTCGACGAAGCCTGGTCGAAGACCGACCGTGACACGATCCTGGCCGCACGCGAGGCGGGCGCCGTCGCCAGCCTGTGCCGGTTGATGGGCCCCGAACCGCCGGGGCTCGCCCGCGCGACCGAGCTGCTGCGCCGCGCCGGCGATGCCGCAACCGGCGAAGGACGCGCGCTGTATTCGGGGCTGCGTTCGCTCGGGCTTCCCTGGCAGTCCCATCGGCGACCTGTGGCGCGCTGGCCGACCTCGTGCGCGAGCACCGAGGCGACTCCCACATCATCGCGTGGGTCTCGCACGGCCTCGACCCGATCCAGGCGACGATCACCACCGAGCTCTGGTGGCGACTTCCGCTCCGGTCGTACGTCGCGACGCGTGGATGGACGCCCGAGGAGATCGACGGCGCGATCGACCGACTGCGCAGCCGCGGTCTCATGGACGGCGACGGCTTCAGCGAAGCCGGCGAAGCAAACCGTGCCGCGATCGAGCTTTGCACCGACTTGCAGGAACGGTCGATCGTCGAAGCGCTCGGCGACGACGCCGACGAGCTGTTCACCCTCCTCACGCCGATGAAGGACGCGATCGTGTCCGGAAGGGGTTATCCCGTGGATCCAGCAACGATGACGCGGCCATGAGCAACGAACCGATTCCGAAGGCCCGGATGCTCGCTGGCTACCTCGAGCCGATCGTCGGCTCGGTGTACTTCGCACCGGAGTGCCATCAGCGCTACGTAGCGCTTGGCTTCAACCCGAGTGTCGCGAAGGCCGGTGCGGTCGAGCTGCCCGACGGGCCCGCGTACTTCACGAGTCGCGGCTCTTGCCTCGGCCAGGTTCCGGGCGAGCTCGTCGCCTCCGCGTTCGCGGTCTTCAACCCGGCCGCCGTCGTCCCGAGCGTCGCCTATGGGTGGACGATCACCGATGCGCAGACGATCGCCACCGCGGACCGAAGGAGCAGTCGCGCAGCTCGAGCGCATCCTCGGGCCGGAACCCGAGGGTCTCGATCGCGCCACCGAGCTGCTGCGCCGGGCCACCGAGCCGTTGCGGCCCGAGGGCCGACCGCTCTACGCGGGGCTGCTCAGCCTCGGGCTGCCCGGCACCCCGATGGGCGACTTCTGGCGTCTCGGCGACTACCTGCGCGAGTTCCGCGGCGACTCGCACACCGCGGCATGGGTCGCGTTCGGCATCGACGCGACGGAGATCGGCCTTCTCACCGAGCTGTTCATCGGCCTGCCGATGCGCAGCTACATACGCACGCGTGCGTGGAGCGACGAGGAGCTCGACGCGGCCGTGGAGCGCCTGCAGGGTCGGGGCTTGCTCAACAAGGCCGGCGACGGGTTCACCGACGAAGGGCGAGAGCTTCGCGAAGGCATCGAGCTCGCGACAGATCTCTCAATGGCACCGACGATGGACGCACTCGGTGACGACGCCGACGAGCTCTTCGCGCTCCTGGCACCTTGGGGCGAGCAGATGCGCGCGAAAGGCGGCTATCTCGGCGGAGGGGCGGCCGATCTCACGCGCACCGGGCGCGATCAGCTGACGCTCACAAGTCAGGGGCGTTGACGTACTTCTCGCCGCCACCGAGCCTCACGACGTCGGCGTACCAGCTGCCCTCGTACACGTCGTTCGGCGGCTGCAGCAGATCAGGCGGCTGTCCCTCCTCCGTCGTCACGAAAGTCCACGCCTGGCGCTTGTAGGTCCAGTTCTCCGGGCACAGCCGGTGCGCTTCGCGCCACCACGGCACCGCGTCTTCCTTGGCGCCGCGATGCCACAGCTCTTGGCCGAGCTCGAAGCAGGCGGCGGCCTGCGCGCTCTCGATCGGCCTCGGCTGCGATCGGGCGATGACCTCGTCGGGGCTCAACGCGTAGCGGCTCGCCGCGCCGTTCTCGGCCCAGTCGACGATCGCCGCCCGATAGGCCACCGGATCGCCGGGGATCTTCTTCACTTCCTCCATCACCTGGCGGATGCCGTCGGGGAAGCCGGAGATGTCCATCGTGCGCAGCGGCGAGTCCTCGATCGACGCGCCCTCGGGGGGTCGCACGAGCACGCCCGTCCTCGTCGATCCACACCGCCATCGGCACGTTCCAGAAGCCGAGCACCTCGTCGAGCAGGTGCGCGGAGTCGATCAGCGAGGGATGCTCAGGCGCGGCGACGTCGATGAACGGATAGCGCGAACGTCGGATCGACATCGAGCGCGACCGTGACGACCTCGAGCGCCGGGGAGAGCTCAGCCCGCAGTGCCTGCCACCCGGGCAGACTCGTGCGGCACCCTCACCAGCTGGCCCACGCGACGAGCAACACCTTCTGGCCGCGCAGCGAGGACAGCGGGAACGGATTGCCGTTGCGATCGGGCAACGTGATGTCAGGAACGACGGCCGTCGTGAGCGCGTGCCCCCGCTCTCCGGACCGAGAGCCCACAGCTGATGCTTCTCGTCGTGCACCAGCGGCATGCGCAGGCGTTCGGCCACGCGTCTCGAGCGAGACGGTGCCGTCAGCCGGCACCCCGCCAGGAAGCGGAACGCACATGTCGCCCTTGCACAGGCCCTCGGGCTTCGCGACCCAACCGGTGCGAGCAGCCAGGTCCTCGACCGGCACGATCAGGTCGTCGACGATCACGAGTTCACGGTAACCGCCGGTAGGGTCTTTGGCCATGGAGCACGTGCGGTGGTCCTCGAGACCGCGCTTGCGGTCGCCGATCGTCATCGCTGCGTTCGCAGGATGGAACGACGCGGGAGAGGCGGCATCAACCGCAGCGCGACACCTCGCTGACGTCTGGGCGACGCGGGAATTCGCCACGATCGATCCCGAGGAGTTCTACGACTTCAGCAGCACGCGACCGCAGGTGCGCCTCAGCGACGGCGTGCACCGCGAGATCGTGTGGCCCTCCAACGAGTTCTCCGCGTCTTCGGTGCTCAACTCCGACCTCGACGTCGTCGTGCTCATCGGCACCGAGCCTCAGCAGCGTTGGCGCACGTTCTGCGAGGAAGTGCTCGGCGTCGCCACCGATCTCGACGCGCGCATGCTCATCACGATGGGCGCGCTCCTCGCCGAGGTCCCCCACTCCCGACCTGTCTCGGTGATCGGCACCGCGGCGGACGGCGAGCTGATCGACAGATACGGCCTGCAGCGGTCGCGCTACGAAGGCCCGACCGGCATCGTGGGCGTACTTCACGACGCGTGTGGAACGGCCGGCCTCGCCTCGTTGTCGCTCTGGGCGGCAGTGCCGGCCTACGTGCAGGGTGCTCCTTCGCCGAAAGCCTCGCTGGCACTGGTCGAGCGGGTCGCCGACGTGCTCGAGCTGGCCATCCCCACGACCTCGCTCGAGATCGCATCAGCGGCCTACGAGCGCGAGGTCGACGAGGTCGTGAACAACGACGAGGACCTCACCGGCTACGTGAACCGACTCGAGACGATGGTCGACAGCGGCCAGCCGTTCGGAGACGACGACGATGACGACGACGACGGCGATTCGGCCGACACGGTCGACGATCTCGTCGAGGAGCTCGAACGGTTCCTCCGCGATCAACGCGGCGACTGAGTCCGGCGACCGAGATTCATGGCCCTCGTGCCGTGTTGCGTCTGGCGAACGACGCCAGCTTTGGTGATCGCGCTCGACGATCGATTCGGTGAGCCGGTCGACGCCTATGTCAACGGCTCGCAAGTGTGGATACGCGACGACGGCCCCGGCGGTGCCGCGCTCGAATGGCGGTTGCATCCCGTCGCCGGTTACCGGCGGCCGGCCGACCTCGACACGCACGAGGTGTTCGCCGTGACCGCGCTCGCGCTCGCCGACGGCACGGCGCTCCCCGCCCCGCTCGATCAGCTGTGGGACGGGCTCGAGGCCTTCCCGATCGAAGGCGACGAGATGGAGCCGGCTCCACTCGCCGCGGCGGTCACCGAAGCGCTCGGCATCGCTCCCGACGCGGCGGGTCTCGTCGACCACGACCGCGTCGGCGAGGAGTGGGAAGCGCGCCGGGGAGAGGTGTCGATCGTCGACGCACTGCTGAAGCAGCTCGACGCCTGACCCGCGGCGTCAGTCGTCGCCGCGCCACACCGGGGCGCGAGGCGCGTCGAACTGGACCTCCACCGACTCGCCCCGAATCGCCGCGAACGCGGCCTTGCCCCAACGGTCGAACCCGACGATGGGGAACGGCAGGTCGTCCTGGCCGAACCAGCCCACGTCGGACGTCTCCAGCGGGTGCCGTTCGAGCTCGCCGCCCGTGGCACGGCAGTGGAACACGAGCGAGTAGAGCGGCACGCGGGTGAACCCCATCCGCAGACCGTCGATGACGGCGATGAGCCGGAGCGGCTCGCAGTCGATGCCCGTCTCCTCCTTGACTTCCTTCACCGCGACCTCGGCCGGCGAGTAGCCCACGTCGGCCCAGCCGGTGGGGTAGAGCCAGATCCCGGAGTCCGAGCGCTGCACGAGCAGGATCTGGCCGAGCTCGTTGCCGACCACGGCGCCGACCGCGACCTTCGGGGTGACGTAGCCCGCCACGCCGTCACCGACGCCATCGAGCCATTCCTGCACGAAGTGCCCGGCCTCGCGGCGCACCTCGAGGTCCTCGTCGGCCGCCGTGCGGATGTCCGCCGCGACCTTCAGCACCTCCTCGAAGCGCTCCCGCTCGTAGAGGCTCTGGGTGAAGCCGAGTCCTGTCCGCGCGATGCCCGACAGCGCCTCACTCCAGCGCAGCAGATCCTGCGTGAAGTCCGACGACGCGGCGGGGGTATCAACCATGCCGCGGCAGGCTAACGCCGTCCGGCTAGGCCCGGGTCAGCTCGTGGAGCACCGCACGTTCGACCTCGGCGAGATAGCGCCCGTCGGTGACCTTCTCGCCGAGGATGTCTTGCACGTAGAAGGTGTCCAAGACGTCCGCTCCGACCGTCTGCACTCTCGCGTGGCGGATGTCGAGGCTCATGTCGGCGAGCGCGCGCGTGATCCGATACAGAAGCCCAGGACTGTCGGTGGCGCGCACCTCCACCACCGTCGCCAGCGCCGACGCGGCGTTGTCGATCGACACTGAACCCGGTAGCAACACCCACGCGGCCGACGAGCCGAGCGCACGTTCGGCGAGACGGCTCTCCAATGCGAGGCGACCGTCGAGAGCGAGCCGGAGGTCAGTGATGACCCGTTCCCACTCCAGCGCTCCCTCGGCGGGACCTGCGACTCGGAACTCCGACGCCGCCATCCCAGTGTCGTCGGAGTGTGCTTGCGCGCCGAGCACGTCGAGCCCGTGCAGTGACAACACGCCGGCGACCCGGCTGAAGAGACCAGGACGGTCGGGGGCGACAACAGTGAGCCGATGCCCGTCGGCGCGCAGCACGGTGCGGGGCAGCGTCATGAGCTCGCGCACCTCGGACGTCGGGAACTGAGGCCACGCGACCTCGTGCATCTCTCCACCGTCGAGCACGTGCGCGACGCGGTTGACGAGATCGGCGACCAGCTCCTGACGCCACTCAGTGTCAGCGGTCTGTTCGCGGCGCGCATCGAGCAGGGAGACCGCGTGAAGCACCTCGAGGACATCGGAGGAGCCCACTGCACTGGCGACCGCGCTGATCGTCGCGTCGTCGGTGACGTCGCGAGCGGCGGAGGTGTCCGGCAGAAGCCGCCGCTGGCCGACGACCGCCACGAGCAAACCGAGGTCGGGCCCGGAGACCCCGAGCGACGGACCCATGCGTTCCGCCAGCGCGCGGGGGTCACCCGGTTGGCCGCCGCCTCGACCGAGATGGTCGGCGACGTCGAACACGAGGGCGGCGACCGCGAGCAGAGTCGCGCCGCGACGGCGCCGGTTGCACTCCGGGCGCTCCGAACAGCATCGGGAAGTCGTCCGGGCTGAGCTGGAGGACCGCGCTCATCCTCCGCCCACCGCGCCTTGAACCCCGGCGCTCGCGGCGACCCGTGCTGCGACCAGCACCGGATCCCAGACGGGTGAGAACGGCGGCGCATACCCCAAGTCGAGATCGATCATCTTCTGCACGGTCATGCCGGCGGTGAGCGCAGTCGCGAGCACGTCGATGCGCTTCCCCGCTCCCTCCTCGCCCACGATCTGTCCACCGAGCAGTCGCCCGGTAGCCCGCTCCGTCACCAGCTTCACCGTCGCCGGTGGCGCGTCGGCAAGGTAGCGGGCGCGTGTGCTCGCTTCGATCACCGTGCTGTGAAACGAGGAAGCCGGCCTCGGCCGCCTCCTTCTCCGACAACCCGGTGCGCGCGACCTCGACGTTGCAGATCTTCGTGATGGCCGTGCCGACGACGCCACCGAACGTCGCGTACCCACCTCCGATGTTGATGCCCGCGACGCGGGACTGCTTGTTCGCCACCGTGCCGAGCGCGACGTGGATCGGCCGTCCCGAAACGAGGTGCGTGCTCTCGCAACAGTCGCCCGCCGACCACACTCCCGTCCGCCGAGGTCTGCTGCCGCCGATCGACGCGGACCGAGTCGCGCACGCCGAGCGCCAGGCCGGCGTCGCGAGCCAGCGCCGAGTTCGGCTGCACGCCGAGGCCGAGCACGACGAGTCGGCGGGCACGACACCGGCTTCGGTCTGGACTTGCCCGTCCTCGAAGCCCTTCGCGGCTTCCTGCAACCGCACGTCGACGCCGAAGCGGCGGAGGGCCGCGAGCACGAGCTCAGCCATGTCCGGGTCGAGCGTCGCCATCACCTGGTCGCCCTCCTCGAGCAGCGTGACGTGCGCGCCGCGACGCACGAACGCCTCCGCCATCTCGAGACCGATGTACCCGCCGCCGACCACGACGACCTCGTGCACGCCGCCGCTGGTCACCTCCGCGAGAAGCCGCTCTGCGTCCCCCAGCGTCTGCACACCGTGCACGTGAGGGCTGTCGATGCCCGGGAGGTCGGGGCGTACCGGGCTGCCCCCGGTCGCGATCAAGAGCTGGTCGAAGCCCATGCGCAGGGTGCGGTCCTGGTCGAGGGCGCGGACCTCGACGGCTCGATCGTCAAGGTCGATCGCCGTCACCTCGTGTCGGGTACGGACGTCGACCCGCAGCCGATCGCGGAACTGCTGCGGGGTGCGCGCAACGAGCTTGTCGATGCTCTCGACCTCACCGCCGACGAGGTAGGGGATGCCGCACGCGGAGTACGAGGTGTACCGACCCCGCTCGAACGCGACGATCTCCATGTCGTCGCGTTGCTTGCGGACCTGAGAGAGCGCAGCCATGCCGCCAGGATCCCCGCCGATGACCACGAGCCGTTCCGACACCCGCCGCAGGATAGGGGCGCGATCATGGAGCGATGGCTGTGCGCCCCGATTGCCGCCACTACTCGACGCGATCCCTGGCCACGGGGGATCTCGTCGAGAAGTGCCGCCTCTCGGTGAACGACGACGCACCGTTCGGGTGCCCCGAGGACTGCCTCTTCTTCGAGCCCCGGGCCGGGATGTCGGTGGGCTGGACCGTCAGCGATCCGGATCCGGCTCCCGACGACGACTGAGGTGCGTGTAGGCCTTCCAGGCCCCCCACGTGATGCCCGGATCTTGGAGGGACGGGTCGACGTCGGCCCAGGTCGCCGGCGTGAGGTCGTACTCGTCGTCGGGGAAGGCACGGATCGCGAAGTCGTCCCGACGCTCCACGACGGGCACGCCTGCCCCGCGGAGCACCTCGGTCGGGTAGCGCACAGCGTCGCGGAGAAGCGAGAGCGGGTTGGTGCGCTGTTCGTCGATGTCGAGCGCGAGCAACCTGCGAACCCGCGCCCCGACCTCGACCCGCGCGCGTACGCCCGCTGCCGTTGCCGCTCGCGCCACGTCGGGATCAACGGCGCGTCCGGCACCTGCGGCTCGGCGCGCCACCGATCGTTCGACCCAGCCCGGAAGCGCGGCTTCAATGGCGTCGGCCAGTGCCGTCGCCGGATCGGTCGTTTCCTCGGCCATCACAACTCAGCCATCACAACTCGGCCATCAGAGCAGTGCGTTCAGATTCCCCGAGCGCAGCCCTTCGAGGTCGAGCGTCACCCACTCGTACCCAGCGGACTTCACGGCCGCGACAACCGCGTCGCGTTGCTCGACTGCACGCGTGAGCACATCGACCGGCAGCTCGAGACGCGCCACCTTGCCGTAATGCCGCACGCGCAACTCGGGATACCCGAGGGCGCGCAGCGCCGCCTCCGCTCGTTCGACTTGCCCGAGCACCCGAATCGTCACCGGCGTCCCGTACGGCACGCGAGAGGCGAGGCAGGCGGCCGCCGCCTTGTCCCACGTCCGCAGACCGAGCTCACGTGACGCGGCGCGCACGTCAGCCTTCGTGAACCCCGCATCGACAAGGGGGAACCGTGCGCCCCGTTCGGCCGCCGCCTGCTGGCCGGGACGGTGATCACCGAGGTCGTCGACGTTCACGCCGAGCACGGTCGTGGCGCGCTCGGCGTCGGCGATCGGCAGCAGCGCGTCCATCAGCGCCGTCTTGCACCAGAAGCACCGCAGCCCGTCGTTGGCCACGTACTCGTCGTGCGCCAGCTCGTCGGTCTCGACTTCGGTCCACCGCAGACCCCACTCGCCCGCCAGCGCGGCGCAGTCTTCGCGCTCCGACGCGGCAAGCGAGCTGGACACCGCGGTCACGCAGTGCACTCGCTCCACGCCCAACGTGCGCGTCGCGACGGCAGCAAGGAACGCGGAGTCGGCTCCGCCCGAGAACGCGACGACCACACTGCCGAGCGTGCGCAGCTCGCCTTCGAGACGAGCGAGCTCAGGCATCGACGACCTCGAGGCGGATGCGCTTGTTGGCTCTTCCTTTGGATTCGGTCTTGACCACACGGATCCGGCCGACTTCGCCGGTGGTGTGGACGTGGGTGCCGCCGTCGGCCTGCTTGTCGAGACCGACGATGTCGACGACGCGGATCTCCTTGACCGTCGGGGGGATGAGGCTGACCTTGGTCCGGATCAGGTCTTCGTCGACCACGGCGACGTCGCGAGGCAGGAACGACACCTCGATCGCGCGATCGGCCTCGAGCTCGGCGTTGACGAGCTCCTCGACGCGTGGCCCGAAGCCCTCGGGGAGCGGGTCGAACTCGAAGTCCATGCGCGCGGCCAAGGGCTCCATGTTCCCTCCCGTCACCGGAACTCTCCATTCGTTCCAAATCACGCCGCACAGGACATGGAGCGCGGTGTGGGTGCGCATCAACGCGTGGCGCCGCTGCCAGTCCACCTCGGCCTCGACGACGTCACCTACTGCGGGGAGCGGTCCGTCCACCGCGTGCCACACCACCCCGTCGTCCTTGCGCACGTCGATGACGGCCGCGTCGCCGAGCCGCCCGGTGTCATGGGGCTGGCCTCCCCCGGTCGGGTAGAAGGCGCTTCGGTCGAGCGCAACGAGACCGTCACGGACCGCGGTCACGGTGGCCGAGAACGTGCGGAGATAGGCATCGCGGAGGTAGAGCGATTCGGTCTCCGCAGGCGGGCCCATGGATCACGATCATGCCCGTTCCAACCCTGTGACGGAACCGTGACAGGACTACATCGGGCCCCCGAGCAGCCCCTATGCTCGCTCCCCAACGTTTACGAGCCCGGTCGATGACCGGATGTGGAAGGTAGGGACATGCGAGCAAGCAAACTCTTCGGCGCTGGCGCGCTGTTGGTTTCGCTGAGCCTGTTCGCCGCTGCGTGCGGTGACGACAGCGATGAGGACAGCAGCGCGGCAACGACCGGCGGCGGTTCCGCCACGACGGCCGAGGGCGGCAGCGAGGGAGGGGTCACCTGCGACGGGCTCGCGCTTGGCTTCTTCGGCGCGCTCACGGGCGACGCCGCGAACCTGGGCGTCAACATCAAGCAAGGCGCCGAGCTGGCCGTTGAGCAGTTCAACGAGGCGAACCCCGATTGCCAGATCGAGCTCAAGGAGTTCGACAGCCAGGGCAGCCCCGACCAGGCCCCGGCGCTGGCCCAGCAGGCGATCGACGACGCGTCGGTCATCGGCATCGTCGGCCCGGCGTTCTCGGGTGAGTCGCGGGTCGCGAACCCGCTGTTCGATGAGGCGGGCCTCCCGATCATCACCCCGTCGGCGACCGCGGTCGACCTGGCCGACCAAGGTTGGACGATCTTCCACCGCGCGCTGGGCAACGACGGCGCCCAGGGTCCCGGTGCCGCGCTCTACATCGACTCGACGGTCGGCGCCGAGTCGGTGTTCGTCATCGACGACGCGAGCGAGTACGGCAAGGGTCTGGCTGACCTCGTCTCGGAGGCGCTCGGCGACAAGGTCGTGGGCACCGACACGATCGACCCGGAAGGCACTGACTTCTCGGCGACCGTGACGGCCGTGGCCGCCGCCCAGCCTGACGCCATCTTCTTCGGTGGGTACTACGCCGCGGCTGGCCTGCTCTCGAAGCAGCTCCGCGATGCCGGCGTCACCGCCACCCTCGTCTTCGGCGACGGTGTCCTCGACCCCGGGTACATCGAGGCCGCTGGCGCTGCTGCTGCCGAGGGCGCGATCATCACGTGCCCCTGCGCCCCGATCGACAAGATCGAGGGCGGTGCCGACTTCGCCGCCGCGTACAGCGACGCATTCGGCCAGGACGCGGGCACCTACTCGGCCGAGGCCTACGACGGCGCGGGCTTCTTCCTCGCCGGCATCGCTGCGGGCGCCCAGGACCGCGAGTCGCTCAACACCTACGTCAGCGACGAGAGCTACGAGGGCATCACCAAGACGCTCGCCTTCGACGACAAGGGTGAGGTCGAGTCCCTCGCCGTGTACGCGTCGACGGTCAAGGACGGTGCGATCGTCTCGGTGGGCCTGATCGAATAGGCTCCCGAAATTCGTACGACACCGCTGTAGCCGAAACCGGGAGCGCACCGTCGCTCCCGGTTTCGCGCGTAGGCACCTCTTGGGGGAAAGGGGCCGATGCTCGCATTCCTGGGTGACTGGGAACTGCTGTACGACCAGTTCTGGAGCTTCACCATCGGCGGGCTCACCGCGGGCTCGATCTACGCCCTCGTCGCACTCGGCTACACGATGGTGTACGGCGTCCTGCGGCTGATCAACTTCGCGAACTCCGAGATCTTCATGCTCGGCACGCTCGGCGCTCTCTTCGCCACGAAATGGCTCGGCATCGAGCCGGGGCCCGACTCGGTGCAGACCGGACTCGTGCTCGTGGGCGTGTTCCTCGTCTGTCTTGCCGCGGCGATGGTGTTCAGCGGGGCGTCTGCGGTTGCGCTCGAACGCATCGCGTACCGCCCGTTGCGCAAGCGGGGTGCGACCCGACTCGCCGCCCTGATCTCGGCCATCGGCGCTTCGTTCGCCATCGCCGAGTTCGTCGCCCTCCGCCGGGGGCGGGACCAGGAGGGGTTCCCCCGTCTGATCGAGCACGACGAGGTGTTCAGCATCTTCGGCACCCCGGTACGCGTCGACCAGATCATCGTCATCGTGGGGGCGCTGGCGATGATGGTGGCGCTCGATCAGTTCGTGAACCGCACCCGCCTCGGGCGCGGCATCCGGGCGACCGCGCAGGACTCGGAGACGGCCACGCTCATGGGCGTGAACATCGATCGGGTCGTGATGCTCACGTTCCTGCTCGGCGGCATCATGGCGGGCGCCGCCGGGCTGTTCTTCATCTTCTTCTTCGAGGTCACGAAGTGGAACATCGGGTTCGTCATCGGCATCAAGGCCTTCACCGCCGCGGTGCTCGGTGGCATCGGGAATCTCCGCGGGGCGCTGTTGGGTGGGTTGGCGCTCGGCCTCATCGAGAACTACGGCTCCGCGCTGTGGGGAGCGGAGTGGAAGGACCCGATTGCGTTCGTGACGCTCGTGCTCGTGCTGATGGTGCGGCCCACCGGCCTGTTGGGTGAGTCGCTCGGGAAGGCGAGAGCATGAGCCGCGTCACCGAGGCGACTGCCAGGCTCAAGGACAAGAGCACGCAGTACGACGTCCGCAACCGGCTCGGCACGAAGTGGGCGGCGCTGCCTCGAGCCGGGCGGTGGGCGATCATGCTCGCCTTCATCGCGTTCTGCTACCTCTTGCCCAACCTCACGATCCCGATCCTCGACACCGAGACGCCCTGGGCGAGCGTCCTGTTCTCTCCCATCGCGCTCTACGTGCTGGCGGCGATCGGGCTCAACATCGTCGTCGGGTACGCCGGACTGCTCGACCTCGGATACGTCGCGTTCTACGCGATCGGCGCCTACACAGTCGCCGTGCTGACCTCGGCCCACGGGAACCTCGGGTTCTGGGAGGCCCTCCCCATCGCCGTCGCCCTCGCCATGCTCGCGGGAGTGCTCCTCGGGACACCGACGTTGCGGCTGCGGGGCGACTACCTCGCGATCGTCACGCTCGGCTTCGGCGAGATCATCCGCATCGCGGCCCGCAACAGCGAGTGGCTCGGCGGACCGCGGGGCATCAGCCAGATCCCCCGCCCGCCCGACCTCGGCCCGCTGGAGTTCGGCGGGCTCACCGTGAAGCCCTACTACTACCTCGCGCTCACGTTCATCATCCTCATCATCATCATGGTCCGAGCGCTCGAACACAGTCGGGTGGGTCGGGCCTGGACGGCGATCCGCGAGGACGAGGACGCGGCCGAGCTGATGGGCGTGCCCACGTTCAAGTTCAAGCTGTGGGCGTTCGCGATGGGCGCAGGGGTCGGCGGTCTCGCCGGTGCGCTCTTCGCGTCGTACCAGACGTCGATCACACCCGACAACTTCGATCTCCAGCTCTCGATCCTGTTCCTCGCGGCCGTCGTGCTCGGCGGGGCCGGCAACGTGCCGGGCGTCGTCATCGGCGCCGTGCTCGTCGCGTACCTCCCGGAGCGCTTCCGATTCCTCGATGAGAGCCGCATTTTCTGGTACGGCGTCGCCTTCGTCGTGATGATGATCTTCCGACCTCAGGGCATCTTCCCGAGCCGCCGACGGGCCGCCGAGCTCGCCGACCCTGGGGCGGGCGAGGTGCTCGCGGCCGTCACCGAGGCCGACGCGGAGCTCGCCGACGAAGCACTCGGCGACGTCGACCTGCCCCACACCGAGCTCCTGGACTACATCACCCTCGACGACCCTCCCGAGGGAGCAGGTCACGATGGCTGAGGTGCTCCTCGAGCTCAACGCCGTCACCATGCGGTTCGGTGGCGTCACCGCGCTCGACGACGTGACGCTGCATGTCGACGAAGGCGAGATCTTCGGGCTCATCGGCCCGAACGGAGCGGGCAAGACGACCGTCTTCAACGCGGTCACCGGTGTGTACCCGGTCACGGGCGGGGTGATCACGTTCGAGGGCAAGGACCTCGCGGGGTTGACCCGCAACGCGATCACGCGTGCCGGCATCGCGCGCACGTTCCAGAACATCCGTCTGTTCCGCGAGATGACCGCGCTCGAGAACGTGATGGTCGGCGTCGATGCACACCATCGCACGAGCGTCATGGGCGCGATCGTCCGCGTGGGAGGCCACCGACGCGAGGAGCGCGACGGCCGCGAACGGGGAATGGAGCTGCTGGAGTTCATGGGCATTGCGGGACGGGCCGACGAGGCGAGCCGCAACCTGCCCTACGGCGACCAGCGCCGCCTCGAGATCGCGCGGGCGATGGCCACGAACCCACGGCTCCTCCTGCTCGACGAGCCCGCCGCCGGCTTCAACCCGGCCGAGAAGCGCGACCTGATGGATCTCATCCTGCGCATTCGCGACCTCGGGTACTCGGTGCTGCTGATCGAGCACGACATGAGCCTCGTGATGGGCATCTCTGACCGAATAAACGTCTTGGACTTCGGCAGACTGATCGCCGAGGGGACACCTGCCGAGGTGCGCGAGAACCCCGCCGTGATCGAGGCCTACCTGGGAGCCCCGACCGATGCTTCTTGAGCTCACCGACATGCATGTGTTCTACGGGCGCATCGAAGCCCTCAAGGGCCTCTCCTTCAACGTGGACGAAGGCGAGGTCGTGACGCTCATCGGCGCGAACGGGGCCGGCAAGACGACCACGCTGAAAGCCATCAGCGGAGTGCGCCCGGTGTCGAAGGGCACGGTGATGTTCGACGGGCGCGACATCACCCGCATGCCCGCGTACGACCGGGTGGAGCTCGGCATCTGCCAGGCCCCCGAGGGTCGGGGGATCTTCCCGGGCATGACCGTCATCGAGAACCTCGAGATGGGCGCGTACGCCCGCAAGGACCGGAAGTCGGCCGCGAAGCAGCAGGACCTCGAGCGAGTCTTCACGCTCTTTCCCCGCCTCTCGGAACGCAAGACGCAAGTAGGCGGCACGATGTCGGGCGGCGAACAGCAGATGCTCGCAATCGGACGCGCGTTGATGGCGCGCCCGCGCGTGCTGCTGCTCGACGAGCCGTCGATGGGGTTGGCGCCGATGCTCGTCGCGCAGATCTTCTCGATCATCACCGAGATCAACGCGCAGGGCACCACGATCCTGCTCGTCGAGCAGAACGCCGCGCAGGCATTGCAGCGCGCGCACCGTGCCTACGTGTTGGAGACGGGACGCATCGTGCGCTCCGACGATGCGAAGGCGTTGCTCGGGGACGAGTCGGTGCGGGCGGCGTACCTCGGCGGCGACGTCGGGACCTGACCGCGTGAAGCCTCGACGCATCCTCGGCGCGTCGGTTGTCGTCGCTGCGCTGCTGGCCAGCGCGTGCAGCGGCGACGACACGCCTGCCGCATCTCCGAGCACCGACCTGGTGGTGCCGACGATCCCCGATCGGGGCAACGTCGACGGACTGCTGAAGATCGGGTACCTCTTGCCGACGTCGGGCGAAGCCGCGAACGTCGGACCGCCGATGATCAGCGGCATCGAGATGGCGGTCCGCGACATCAACGCCGCGGGCGGCGTCAACGGGCAGCCGGTCGCGCTCGTCGGCAGTGACGAAGGCTCCGATGCGTCCGTCACCGGCGTCGGCGCCGATCAGCTGCTCAACTCCGAGAAGGTCGACGTGCTCATCGGCCCGGCCTCGTCGACCACGGCGCTGAGCGTCCTCGGGCGCATCACTGGCGCCGGCGTGCTCGATTGCTCACCCTCGAGCACCGCGCTCGCGCTCGAGCAGTTCCCCGACGACGGGTACTACGTGCGCACCGCCCCCTCCGATCGGCTGCAAGGAGCCGCGCTGGCGGAGGTGATCGCCGAGGGCGGCTACCGCACCGTCGCGCTCATGAGCCCGAACGACGACTACGGGCAGGGGATGGCCGACGTGCTCGTCGACGAGCTGAGCGAGAACGGCATCCGGGTGACCATCAGCTACCCCTACGAGGCGAACGGCACGAACTTCGCCCCCGACGTCCGGCAGGTGCTCGAGACCGACCCCGAGGCGATTGCCGTCATCGGCCTCCCCGACACTGGCGGCCTCGTCCTGCGCAAGCTCATCGATCTCGGCGCCGGGCCCGACCGGCTACCCACGTTCGTACCCGACGGCCTGCGGGTGGCGAACCTGTACCAGCGCGTCGACCCGAACCGCCCGAATCGACCGCGGGCATCAGGGGAACTGCTGTCGCGACCGTGCCCGAAGACTCGGCGAGCCGATTCCTCGACGAGTTCACCCGGTTGGCCCCGGGCACCGCCACGACCTTTGCTCCGTATGCGTACGACTGCGCGGTCGTGCTCGCCCTCGCGTCGCAGGCGACGCGGTCTGACGACTCAGCGCTGATTCGTGACGAGATCATCAACGTCACCCGTGGCGGCGTGACGTGCCGCACCTACGCCGACTGCAAGCGGCTGCTCGACGCGGGCCGCAACATCAACTACGAGGGCGCGTCGGGTTCGATCGACTTCACCGACATCGGCGACCCCAGCACGGCCACGTTCGACGTGTTCGTGTACAACCCTGACGGCACAGACACCACCGAACGCCAGATCCAGGTCGGCCCCTGACCCTGCTGGTCAGGTGAGGCCGAGGCGATCGACGAGCTCGTCGATCGGGCAGACCATCCCCACGAAGAACCGTCCGAACTCGGCGTAGATCGCGGATGCTTCGTCGAAGCGCATCGTGTACACGACGTCCTTGAGGTCGTCGGGATGCACCGCGAACAGCGTGACGCCCCACTCGTAGTCGTCGAGGCCGGTCGAGCCCGTGATGAGCTGGAGCACGCGGCCGGCGAACGTGCGGCCGGTCTTGCCGTGTCCGTGCATCAGCTCGAGCCGCTCGTCGTAGGGCAGCGAGAACCAGTTCTGGTCCACGTTGCGGCGCTTCGACATCGGGTAGAAGCAGAACGCGGGCTTCCCTACCGGGGGAAGCTTCGGGTGAAGCCGGGCCTCGATCATCTCCGCGGGCAGGCCCTTCGCATACTCCGACACCTCGGTCAACGAGACGTACGAGTCGACCAAGGAGAGGCCGGCGGCCTGCAGATCGGACTGCAACGTGTGGAGGCGCCACATGTCAGGGCCGACGGCCAGCACCGCGAGGTCGGCCTTGTGGCCGAGCAACGCCGCCGTCACGACCTGATGGTCGCCCTCCTCGGCCCGCTTGACGGCCGCAATGACTGCCGAAGCATCGGTGGTCGGCGTGACCTTGCAGAACAGATGCAGGACGCCCCACCCGACGGTGGGGGTCAGCGGTTCGGTCACCGTTCGGCAGGCGGTGGCAGCGGTTCGCCCGTCGACGCGCGCGACGAGCCGTTCTCATGGCCGTTCTCGTGCGCGACGCCAGCGACCTCGATCAGCTCGTGCACATGCCCGTTCAGCTTCGGCAGAGGGAGCTCGACACTCGAGTGATTCCGGTGCGCCGACACCGCCATGGCGTGATACGCCTCGGCCTGCTCCGCGAATGCCTCGGTCTTGTACGGCCGACCATCGACGATCGAGCCCTGGCGACCTTCGATCACGGCAACGACGTCCTCGCCCGCCAACGTCTTGTGGGTCTCGAGGGCGTGCGCGACCGCGAGCACCTCGAGACGGTGCTCGGCCAGCAGGCGCTCGGCCCTCCTCGAGCAGCTCAGCAAGGTTCTCCTCGATGCGCTCACCGAGCGACCCCTTGAGCAGCTCGCGCTCCTCTTTGTCGTCGCCGCCACCCGGACGTCCCCCGCCTCCCACACCGACCCTCTGCGTGGCCGCATGCGAGGCGACGGTCGAGCCCATGCCCCAGTAGCCCTCCATGAACGTCGCGATCATCGTCGCCGACTCGAGGTCGCCGGAGACGCCGGACGAGTTGTCGCCCTCGAAGAACATCCGCTCGCCCGCGAGCGACGCGAGGCCCACGACGATGTCGGCCTCGTACTCGGTACGCCAGTGGGTGAACTGGTCCTCGGGCTTGATCGAGCTCACCATGCCGAGGTAGGTGCCGCCCTTCTCGATGGTCGCGAGATCGATCGTGAGGTGATGGCGGATGCGGTACGCGGCGACCGCATGGCAGGCCTCATGGATCGCGACCGCGTGACGCTCCCGGCGGATGTACTCCACGTCCTCAGGCGGGCCGAGCTCCTTGAGGTGCTTGGCCTTGATCACGTCGGGCCACGTGATGGTGTCACGGCCGTCGCGGATCGCCGTGATGAGCGCCTCGTTGACCGTGTCTTTGATGATGGCGCCGGTCGCGTACGGCGTGATCGTGGCCAGCTTGTCGACGTCGGCCTCGGTGAGGGCGTGCTGCACCTTGTCGAGGTAACCCCAGTACGTCCGCTTGCGGCCTTCCTTGGACGGATAGCCGACCTTGTAGATGCGATCGAGCCGGCCCGGGCGGAGCAGCGCCTCGTCGAGTGCCTGCGGCATGTTCGTCGCCATCATCGTGAGGATGCGGTACTTGGGCGGGGGCTTCGGTCGCATGCCGAGCGCGCGACGCACGTGCCGGTTGATGAACCCGCGCGGCTTCTTCAGGCCGGACATCTCGGTGAGCAGCGCCTGCAACGTGCCCATGCCGCCGCCACCCATGCCCATTCCAGCGATGATGCCGTCGCGCTTGCGCCCCGGCGTGTCGTGAGCCGTGCTCGAAGACAGCGACGACCGCAGGATGATCTGCTGCGACTCGGGGGACAGCCAGCGGAGGTCGTCGTAGCCGTCGCCCCATGCGCTCGGCGTCATCACCTGGCCGCCGAAGCCGGGAGTGAGCGGCACCGCGGTTGCCGAGTGAGTCGGCCTCGTCGTAGAAGACGATCACGCCGCCGTAGCGCAGCGCGAGCTTGCGGAGCTTCCGGAAGAGCGACTTCACCTTGAGGATGCCGACACCCATGAACATGTTGGTGAACGCGCCGGGGTCGACGAAGACGTAGGGCTTGCCGGTCTCTCCGGCGACGGCCTCGGCCATGAGCGTCTTGCCGGTGCCCGGTGGGCCCCACAGCAGGATGCCGCCGGGGACGTAGCCGCCCTTCTCCTCGATCTTCTCGGGCTCCTCGAGGTACATCATGTTCTCCTTGACGCGCTCGAGCACGGCGTCCTGCCCCCACACGTCGGAGTACCGCGTCTTGATGTCGTCGGGGAAGTAGGTGTCGACTCCCGCCACGCGACAGGAACCAGAAGATCGCGGCGAACTGACCCACCGCGAACAGCAGGTAGAACGACATCTGCAGGATGAACGGCAGCGCGTCGAAGAACCGCGACGGCAGCTCGAACAGCGCCTGCGCCGGCGGCAGGTCGAAGAACTGCCCGAGGATCAGCGACAGGATGACGAGGAAGGCGATGGCCTTGAACACCCGCGCCAGCCGGTAGCGGGTGTAGTCCTTCAAACGTCCCGTGCGGCGGGTGAGGCTTCCGAAGACCTTCTCGGTCCAGAAGCGGTGGTATCCCGCCCAGTGCTCCGAGATCAGGTAGTGGACCTGGCGGAGGACCTCGAGACCGAAGAGGACGAAGAGATACCACTTGTGCTTCGCCGTCTCGCGCACCGCGTCGCCGAACGGCAGGATCGGGTTGTCCGAGATCTCGGACCAGACCCAGAACCAGAACAGGCCGACCAACAGGATGAGGAACTTGACACGGTCCCAAAGGATCATCTTCTTGCGCTTCGCGGGCTCGCGGTCGTCGACGACTGGCACGTGAATCGGCGCCGGTGGCGGCGGGGGCACCACGGGATCGGGCCAGTCGAGGCTCATGTCAGCTCTTCTTCCTGATCTGCCAAGAATCGACGACGGCGTCGATCTGATTCCGGTTCTCGAGGTAGCACTTGGACGAGCACTTCACGAGCAGGCGATAAAGGGTAGTAGTGCCCGGGTCGACGAGCGCGATCTGATCGATGGTCACGTAGGTGCCGTCCGCGACCAACTTGTTCAGCACGACGCGGTTGCCGCGGAGACCCGTCGCCGGTGGTGATGTCCTCGTAACGCACGATCTCGACTTCGGTGCTGCCCTGCTCGTAGAGAGCGATGGGGTCGGTGCCGTCCAGAGCGAGCGAGCGGAGATCGACGTTCGAGACGGAGTCACGCAGATCCATCCGGATCGAGCCGATCTCGGCCTGCCCGACGACCGCCACCGGAACCTCGACCTCGATGTGCGCAGCGTCAGGTGCCGCGTCGGCGTCGAACACGACGCGCCACGGCCCATCCATGAGCGCGCCGTCGGGCACGGGCCGATCCTCCGGGAGACCCTGCTCGATCTTGAACAACTCCCAGTCGTTCGGCACCTTGAAGTAAGGCGCCCTCCTCGGAGTTCTTGACGTACTGATACCCAGAGGTGCCGCAGGCCGTGGACCCGAGCGCGAGGCCGCCGACGACCGCGAGCAGCGCGACGCGTCGTCGCCGGATGGCCATGCCCCATTATCGGCCCAAATGCAGGTGGCTGGTATCGCGCCGGGGCGAATTACTCGGGGCGCCGGTGGGCGGCGCCCGGCCAGGGGCCAGGCGCCATTTCGGGGAGGTCAGCGACGTCGGTCTCGACCGAGAAGATCTCGAAGCCACGGGCTTGGTAGTTCGCGAGCGCCGAAGGGTGATCGAGGCTGCAGGTGTGGACCCACACGCGGCCGGTCGTCGGGGAGCTCCCATCCCTCGGAGGATCGCGACCGTCAGGAGGTGGCCGCCGAGCCCCTGGCCGATGAACTGGGGCATCAGACCGAAGTACGCCAGCTCGACGTCGCCGCCGTCCTGCTGCTCGAGCTCGAAGTAGCCGGCGGGGCTTCCGCCGCTCCGGGCCACCCAGGTCTCGACCTCAGGACGGTCGAGCCACGCCCGCCAGCGCTCGTACGTCCACGGGAGCCGCCCCGTCCAGTACCAGTCACCGCCGACCGCGGTGTACAGGAAGCGGTTCAGCTCGGGCTGCACGACCTCGGCCCGTTCGACCGCGACGGCCACCGTCGGAGCGTGGGGCAGGGATGAGCTGTGCCCGGTCGCGCATCTCGAGCGACCAAGTCGTGACTTCGACTGCGGGCACGGCCTGACTAGTGCCCGGTGCAGCTCGGCCGAGAGATGGTGGGTGAGCGGCTGGCCCACTGCGGCCATCCGCAAGGTGTACCGCATCACATCGCCGTCGACTGTGAACGTGCGCTCGACTTCCGTGACCTTCTTGGCCGAGGGTGTCGACACCACCGAGGTGGAGTGCAGGTCGATCGTGGAGCCAGAGAGCGTGCCGACCGCGACCTCGGTGGCGCCGAACGGATGGACATCGCGACGAACTCAACGCTGTTGGGCGCGGGCAGCCGCCAGAACCCGAGCTCCCCGTGCGTCGGCCTGCCGTCGGGATGCGTCGTGCGCTGCACATAGGAGAGGTACGGCTTGCCGACGTGGTCGAACGTGACGGTCTCGAGATACGGGAACGTCTCGATCGTCGGATACTCGCCGACGCCCTCACCCGACCACGTCCCCAAGAGAAACGAGAGGCCCTCGATCGCCGGGTTGCAGTTCCACTTCCCCATCATCACCTGAAAACGCAGAAAGCTGGGCGGGCATCGAGCGCCCACCCAGCTTCCTTCGAACTTGCCTAGAAGTCCTCCATGCCTCCGCCCGGCATCCCACCACCGTGGGAGTGCTCCTCGGGCTTGTCGGCGATGACGGCTTCGGTCGTGAGGAACAGCGCCGCGATCGAGGCTGCGTTCTGCAGCGCCGAGCGGGTGACCTTGGCGGCGTCGATGATGCCGGCCTTGACCAGGTCCTCGTAGGCGCCGGTCGCGGCGTTGAGACCCTCGCCCTTGCCGTCGAGGCCCTTGACCTTCTCGATCACCACGCCACCCTCGAGGCCGGCGTTCTCGGCGATCTGCTTGATCGGACCCTCGAGCGACTTCGCCACGATGCGAGCCCCGGTGGCCTCGTCACCGCTCAGCGAGTTGGCGCGCTCGATCACCTTGGCCTGGCTGCGCAGCAGCGCCACGCCACCGCCGGGCACGACGCCCTCCTCGATGGCGGCCTTCGTGGTGCTGACCGCGTCCTCGATGCGGTGCTTCTTCTCCTTGAGCTCGACCTCGGTGGCCGCGCCGACCTTCAGGATCGCCACGCCGCCCGACAGCTTCGCGAGACGCTCTTGCAGCTTCTCGCGGTCGTAGTCGGAGTCGGTGTTGTCGATCTCGGTCTTGATCTGGTTGATGCGGCCCTTGATGTCTTCCTCGGAGCCGGCGCCCTCGACGATCGTCGTCTCGTCCTTCGTCACGACGATCTTGCGGGCCCGACCGAGCAGGTCGAGCGTGACGTTCTCGAGCTTGAGGCCGACCTCCTCGGTGATCACCTGACCACCCGCGAGGATCGCCATGTCCTGCAGCATCGCCTTGCGGCGCTCGCCGAAGCCCGGTGCCTTGACGGCGACCGACTTGAACGTGCCCCGGATCTTGTTGACGACGAGCGTGGCCAGCGCCTCGCCCTCGACGTCCTCGGCGATCACGACGAGCGAGCGACCGGACTGCATGACCTTCTCGAGCACCGGGAGCAGGTCGCGCACCGAAGAGATCTTCGAGCCGACGAGCAGCAGATACGGATCCTCGAGCACGGCTTCCATGCGCTCGGGGTCGGTGACGAAGTACGGCGAGATGTAGCCCTTGTCGAAGCGCATGCCCTCGACGAGATCCATCTCCATGCCGAAGGTCTGGCTCTCCTCGACGGTGATGACGCCGTCCTTGCCGACCTTGTCGATCGCCTCGGAGATCATCTGGCCGATCTCCTCGTCGGCGGCCGAGATGGCCGCGACCTGCGCGATCTGCTCCTTCGAGTCGACCTCGACCGCGAGATCCTTGATGCTGGCCACCGCGGCCTCGACCGCGGCCTCGATGCCCTTCTTCAGTGACATCGGGTTGGCGCCGGCGGCCACGTTGCGGAGGCCCTCGCGCACCATCGACCAGGCAAGCACGGTGGCGGTGGTGGTGCCGTCACCCGCGACGTCGTCGGTCTTCTTCGCGACTTCCTTGACGAGCTCCGCACCGATCTTCTCGTACGGATCCTCGAGCTCGATCTCCTTGGCGATCGATACGCCGTCGTTCGTGATCGTGGGGGCGCCCCACTTCTTCTCGAGCACGACGTTGCGGCCCTTCGGGCCGAGCGTGACGCGCACCGCGTCGGCGAGCTTGTTCATGCCCGCTTCCAGGCCCCGACGAGCCTGCTCGTCGAAAGCGATGATCTTGGCCATGTGGTGTCCCTCCGTTGGGATGCCGTCGGATGCTCTGTCGCCGAGGATTGGCCAGAGCGGCTGGTTAGCACTCTCAGGTCGTGAGTGCTAACAGCAAACCACGGTGCGGCCCGTCCCGCAACCTGACGCCGGTGCCAAAACTCACGTTCTCGGCCAGTACTTTCACCCCGTGCCGAATGACAGCGCGGGGATCGTGGTGGTGGGCGCCGGCGTGTCGGGGCTGGGGGCGGCCCTGGCGCTGAGCCGGGACGGGCACCGGGTGACGCTGCTCGAGCGCGACGCGACTCCCCTGCCTCCCGATCCGAGCTCCGCCTTCCACTGGGACCGCCGGGGCGCGCCGCAGGTCCGCCACAGCCACGCCTTCCTCGCCCGGCTCTATGGCCTCCTGCGCACCTCGTATCCCGACGTGCTCGCTGACCTGCTGGCTGCCGGCGCCACCGAGCTGCGGATGACGGAGAACCTGCCCCCGCAGATGACCGACCGGTCACCCCGAGCCGGTGACGACGAGCTCGTCATGCTGGCGTGCCGGCGGACGACGTTCGAGTGGGTGCTCCGGCGGGCGGTGCTCGCCAGCCCCGAATGCTCGATCCTGGACGGCGTCGCGGTCGAGGGCCTCGTGGCCGAGCCCGTTTCGAACGGCGACGCGCCGATCGTCACCGGCGTGCTGACGAGCGACGGTCCCGTCGCCGCTGACCTCACGGTCGTCGCCGGCGGCCGGCGCTCGACGCTGCCCGACTGGCTCGCCGCGATCGGGTCGGGGCCCGTCCCCGAAGAAGTCGAGGACACCGGCATCGTCTACTACTCCCGCTTCTACGAGCTCGTCGAGGGAGCGGAGATCCCGCCGCGCGACGGCCCGATCGGCGGAGACCTCGGGTACCTCAAGTACGCGATCTTCCAGGGTGACAACGGCACGTTCTCGATCACCCTCGCGACACCGACTGACGACTCGGTGCTGCGCGGTGCCCTCTCCACGATCGAGGCCTTCGACACGACGGCCGCCGTGCTGCCAGCGACGAAGGCGTGGGTGGATCCCGCGGTGTCACGTCCGATCACCGACGTGCACCTCATGGCCGGACTGCTCAACCGTCTGCGCACGTTCGTCGTCGACGGCGCGCCGCTCGCACTCGGCGTCCACGCGATCGGCGACGCGAGCGTGTGCACGAACCCGCTGTACGGGCGCGGTTGCGCCACGGGCTTCTGGCACGCCGACCTGCTGGCCGGAGTCGTGCGGCAGCATCCCGACGACTTGGTCGCCCAGGCGCTCGCGCTGCACGACCTCACGACCGAGCACCTGCTGCCCTGGTATCGGTCGTCGGTGACGCAAGACGCCGAGGCCCGCCGCATCGCCGCCGCGATCCTGGCTGGCGAGGATCTCGACGATCCCGACGATCCGCGTGCATTCATGCGGTCGGTGCTGCGCGAAGGGCTCGCTCCCGCGATGCGCACCGATCCCGAGGTGTTCCGTGCGTTCATCCGCACGTTCAACTTGCTGCTGCCGCCCGACACGTTGCTCGCCGACGCCGACATCGGCGCGCGTGTGCTCGCCGTGTGGAACGACCGCGAGAACCGGGTGCCCGAGCCGGTGCTCGGGCCCGCCTCGACCCGAGCTGCTCGACGTGCTCGGCCTCGCCGCCTAGGACTGGTTTGGTCAGCCGCCGGCGACCGCGGGGATGATCGAGACCGTCTCGCCGTCGGGCACCGGGGTGTCGAGGCCCTGGAGGAAGCGCACGTCGTCGTCGGCGACGAACAGGTTCACGAACCGCCGCAGGTTTCCCTCGGGGTCGAAGATGCGATCGCGAAAGCCAGGATGTGCGGCCTCGACGCCGTCGAGCACCTCACCGAGGGTCTTGCCCTCGACGCGCACTTCCGACGCACCCCCCGTCGCGGGTCGCAGGGTCGTCGGCACTCGCACGATCACGCTCATCGGGGCGGCAGCGTAGCGGCCACCTTCATCGCTTCCTCCATTCGCGACAGGCCTCGAGCCGACAACTTGCACCGAAACGGCCCCGCGAGGGCCGCTTGTGTGCAAGTGCTTCGGGAAGCCGCCTTGCGAGGCCTGCACCCTGCAAGGGACGATGGCGCCGTGCCAGCCCCCGTGGTGCGCGCATTCCACTACCGCGACTTCGACCTGGCGCACCTGGTCGAGGCCAAGCACGACGCCACCGTGTCGGTCTGCCTGCCGGCGCGGGACGAGGAAGACACCATCGGTTCGATCGTGTCGCTGATCCAACGCGAGCTGGTCGAGCGCCGGCCGCTCGTCGACGAGATCGTCGTGATGGACGACCGGTCCGTCGACGGCACCGCCAAGGTGGCGGCCGACGCGGGCGCTCGCGTGATCAGCACCGAGGAAGTGCTGCCGAGCTTCGACGACCTCGGCGGCAAGGGCGACGCCCTCTGGCGCTCGGTGTTCGCGGCCGACGGCGACTTCATCGTCTGGTGTGACTCGGACATCCGGAACTTCGGCGCTCGGTTCATCATCGGCCTGCTCGGACCGTTGCTCACGCGAAGCGACGTCGGCTTCGTGAAGGGCTACTACCACCGGCCGCTCGACGGCCGCCACGGCGAGGGGGGACGCGTCACCGAGCTCG
This sequence comes from uncultured Acidimicrobiales bacterium, assembly GCA_963747215.1. Lineage (GTDB taxonomy): Bacteria > Actinomycetota > Acidimicrobiia > Acidimicrobiales > DATKAS01 > DATKAS01. The sequence goes on along the minus strand of CAVVET010000031.1, from coordinate 143,220 downwards.
TCGCGCGTCCGCTCGTCTCGTTGCTCTTCCCGCATCTGTCGACGATCGTGCAGCCGCTCGCCGGCGAGTACGCGGGTCGCCGCGACATCCTCGAGCAGGTGCCGTTCGCGACGGGCTATGGCGTGGACCTCGCCTTGCTCATCGACATCAGCGCCCGCTTCGGGATGGAGTCGATCGCGCAGGTCGACCTCGGGACGCGCATCCACCGCAACCGATCGCTCGATGAGCTGTCGCCGCAGTCGATGGCGGTCATGCAGACGGTCCTCGCCCGCGCCGGAGTCACCCTCCCGCACGGCCCCACCCGCCCGCTCATACGCCCCGGAGCCGAACCGGTCTCCGTCGACCGCACCGATCGGCCGCCGCTCATCGAGCTCCCGGCCTACCGCCGACGCAGCGCCTGACCGCGGCAGTACGCTGCCGCCGTGGGCCAGCTCGAGCCGCAGAAGCCGGAGCGCCCCTCGTTTCCCGTGGGGTTCGTCGTCGTCGGTGTGCTCGCGCTCCTCGGCGCGATCTGGCTGTTCAAGACGATCACCAGTCTCGTGTTCGGCCTCGTTCCGCTCCTGTTGATCGGTGTGGTGGTGTACGCCGCCGTGCGCCTCGGGATGGGGCCGCGCGAGCGCAAGTAGCGCCCTGCGACCGCTCACTTCGAGAGGCGTCCCAACACGACCTCCTCGATGCACGCGAGCGTGTCGCTCAACGCGCGCTCGCGGCCGCAGCGATCGACCAAGGAGATCGCGTCGATCTCGCCGCTTGCATCCTCGAACACCTCGCCGGCCACCACGACGACCGGGACGTCAACCGACGAGGCGAGCTCGACGACGCCGCCGACGACCTTGCCTTCGAACGACTGCGCGTCCAGGAAACCCTCGCCGGTCACGATCAGGTCCGCGCCCTCGAATGCGTCGAGCAGATCCGTCTCGCTCGCGACCAGGTCGAAGCCGGAGATCAGCTCGGCGCCGAGCGCCGCCAACCCACCGGCCAGCCCACCCGCGGCTCCGGCTCCGGGGATGTCACGCACGTCGACGCCGTACTCCTCGACGTAGATCTGCGCGAGCCGCTCCAGTCGCCTGCGCAACAGCTCGACCTGCGCGGGTGTCGCCCCCTTCTGAGGTCCGAACACCTCGGCCGCGTCAACGAACGTCGTGCGGACGTCACACGCGACGAGCAGCTCCACGCCGCGCATCCGAGCGGGAGGGAAGATCGCCCGGATCGCGCCGAGCCCTCCGTCGGTCGTCGCTGATCCGCCCACGCCGACGATCACCCGGTTCGCACCCGACTCCACCGCCGCCGCCACCAGCTCCCCCGTGCCGTGCGTCGACGCGGCGATCGGATCGTTTCCCTCCGCGCCGCCGACGAGCGCGAGACCCGACGCACGCGCCATCTCGATCACGGCGGTCCGCTTCGAGAGACGCCACTCGGCCTCGACGGGATCACCGAGCGGTCCCATCACGATCGTGCGACGGTTCGGCTCCTCCAAGCGCCTCGAGCGTCCCCTCACCGCCGTCGGCCATCGGACGCACGTCGCACTGCCAACCCGCCTGCGCGGCGGCGCGGCACACCGCGGCCGCGGCGTCAACGGCACTCGCCGTCCCCCTGAACTTGTCGATGGCCGCGACGACGCGCACGCCGTCATCGTGTCACTCGCCCAGGCGCCACCGGAATGGCGCGACGAGATCGTGGATCGACTTCGGCCCCCACGAGCCCGGCGCGTACGGCTGGACGGGGGGCGGGTTGTCGAGCAGCGGCATCGAGATCTCCCACAGCCGCTCGATGCCGTCGGAACGCGTGAACAGCGACTGGTCGCCGAGCATCGCGTTCAAGATGAGTCGCTCGTACCCCTCGAGGTTGTTCGCCGCCGCCCACGAATCCGTGTAGTGGAACTGCATGTCGACCTCGGCGAGACGCATGTGCGGGCCGGGTTCCTTGGTGAGGAAGCTCGCGCTGATCGAGCCCGGATCCTTGAAGTCGATCACGAGCTCGTTGCGTCGGGTCCCGTGCGTCGCCGCGACGTGGATGGGGAACATCTTCAACGCGGGAGTGTGGAAGCCGATCGTGATGACCTGGCGGTTCTGCGCCAGGCTTTTCCCCGTACGCAGGTAGAACGGCACGCCGTGCCACCGCCAGTTGTCGACGGCAACCCTCATCGCCACGAACGTCTCGGTCTGCGAACGCTTCCCGACACCCGGCTCGTTTCGGTACCCCTGATATTGGCCCCGGACGACATGGCGAAGGTCGAGCGGCTGGATCGCCTCGAACACCTTGACCTTCTCGTCGCGCAGCGGCTTTGCGTCGAGTGAGGTGGGCGGCTCCATCGCGACGAAACCGAGCACCTGCAGGAGGTGCGTGACGATCATGTCGCGGTAAGCGCCGGTCTTGTCATAGAAGGCGGCCCGTCCCTCGATGGACAGGGTCTCGGGGACATCGATCTGCACGTAGCTGACGTGGTTGCGGTTCCAGATCGGCTCGAAGAGCCCATTGGCGAACCGGAAGGCGAGGATGTTGTCGACCGCTTCCTTGCCGAGGAAGTGGTCGATGCGGAAGATGCACTCCTCGTCGAACGTCTCGTGCACCGTCGCGTTCAGCGCCCGTGCGGAGGCGAGGTCGGTGCCGAACGGCTTCTCGATGATGACGTGCGCGTCCTTGTTGAGCCCTGTCGCTCCGAGCATCCCTGCCACCGACCCGAACGCAACGGGAGGGATCGCGAGGTGGTGGAGGAGACGCGGACTTCCTCCGATCGCCTTCTTCGCCTTTTCGACGGCTTCGACGAGAGGTGCCGGGTTGTCGGGGTCGGCGGCGCCGAAGTCGAGCGCCGCCTCGAACGTCTTCCAGGTGTCGCCCGAGGGCTTGACGATGCCGAACTCACGGATCGAGTCGCGGGCGTGCTTGCGGAACTCCGCCGGCGAGATCGCGAACGACGCCGGCGACGTGCCGATGATGCGGTAGCGCTTCGGCAGCAGGCCGGCCGACGCGAGGTGATAGAGACCTGGCAGCAGCTTGCGCTTGGCGAGGTCGCCGGTCGCGCCGAAGAGCACGATGACGTGATCGGCGGGGGTGTCGGACTTCGTAGGACTCATGGTGGGCTCACAATCGGACCGGTAGGTTCCCGCCGTCGAAGGGCGAGCACATGGCGAACGTGGAAGACGAGAAGCGACTCGCGGCAGAGGCTTCGGCCGAGCTCGTCGAGGATGGGATGACGGTCGGGCTCGGCACTGGCTCCACTGTTGCCTACCTTCTGCCCGCGCTCGCGCGCCGCAAGCTCTCGCTGCGCTGTGTCGCGACATCGCCCCGCACCGAAGAGGCGGCCACCGCGCTCGGGCTGCGGGTCGAGGCGTTCGACACCATCGAGCAGTTCGACATGACCATCGACGGCGCCGACCAGATCGCCCCGGACGGATGGCTCGTGAAGGGTGGCGGGGCAGCGCACACGCGAGAGAAGCTGGTCGCGGCCGCGGCTCATCGTTTCGTCGTCATCGCGGACTCGTCGAAACCGGTGGAGGCACTGCACGGACCGGTGCCGCTCGAGCTGCTCGAGTACGGCCTCAGCGCGACGATGGCCCGACTGGGCGACGTCGTGCTGCGCGCCGTGCCACGCAGTCCCGACGGCGGCGTGATCGCGGACTATCACGGGTCGTTCACCGACCCAGCGGTGCTCGCCGAGCAGCTGTCGGCGACGCCGGGAGTGGTCGAGCACGGATTGTTCCCGCCCGGCATGGTCGCGGTGGTGATCATCGCTCGCGGGAACGATCTCGAGCATCGCGAGCTCCGTCCCTAGCCCTTGAGCGCGCGGTACTTGCGGATCAGCGCGTTCGTCGACGAGTCGTGCTTCAGGTCGGGCTCGCCCTCGCTTTCGAGCTCGGGGATGATCCGCGCCGCGAGCACCTTGCCGAGCTCGACGCCCCACTGATCGAACGAATCGATTCCCCACACGACCCCCTGCGTGAACACACTGTGCTCGTAGAGCGCGATGAGCGCTCCGAGCACGTGAGGTGTGAGCACTTCCGCGAGGATCACGTTCGTTGGTCGGTTGCCCTCCATCACCCGATGGGGCACGACCTCGTCAGCGGTGCCCTCGGCGCGCACTTCGGCCTCGGTCTTGCCGAAGCCGAGCGCCTCCGCCTGCGCGAAGACGTTCGACGAGAGGATGTCGTGATGGTCGCGCAGCTCGTTCAAGGTCTTGCCGAAGCCGATCAGGTCGACCGGGATCAGCTTCGTGCCCTGGTGGATGAGCTGGTAGAAGCTGTGTTGCCCGTTCGTCCCCGGCTCGCCCCAGAACACCGCTCCGGTCTGGTAATCGACGTGCCGGCCGTCGAGGGTGACGTGCTTGCCGTTCGACTCCATCGTCAGCTGTTGCAAGTACGCCGGGAAGCGCTTCAGGTACTGCTCGTACGGCATGACGCCGACGGTCTGCGCGTCGAAGAAGTCCGAATACCACACAACGAGGAGCCCCATGATCGCGGGCAGGTTCTGCGCCAACGGCGTCGTGCGGAAGTGCACGTCCATGTCGTGGAACCCGGCCAGCAGCTCGCGAAATGCCTCGGGCCCGACCGCCAGCATCGTCGACAAGCCGATCGCGGAGTCCATCGAGTACCGCCCGCCGACCCAGTCCCAGAATCCGAACATGTTCGCCGGTGTCGATGCCGAACGCCGAGACGCGCTCGGCGTTCGTCGACACCGCGACGAAGTGCTTGGCGATCGCTGATTCGTCGACCAGCTGCGCGAGCGTCCACGCGCGGGCCGAGTGCGCGTTGGTCAGCGTCTCGAGCGTCGTGAACGTCTTCGAGGAGACGATGAACAACGTCTCCTCCGCGGCCAGGTCGCGGGTGGCCTCGACGAAATCCGTGGAGTCGACGTTCGAGACGAACCGGAACGTCATGTCTCGTCGCGTGTAGTGGCGAAGGGCCTCGTAGGCCATCACCGGCCCGAGGTCCGAGCCGCCGATGCCGATGTTGACGACGTTCCTGATCGCCTTGCCGGTGTGGCCTTTCCACTCGCCCGATCGCACCCGGTCGCAGAACGCGCTCATGCGGTCGAGCACTTCGTGCACGTCCTTCACGACGTCGACGCCGTCGACGATCAGTGAGCTCCCCTTCGGCATGCGGAGGGCGACGTGCAGCACCGAGCGGTTCTCCGACACGTTGATCCGCTCGCCGGTGAACATCTTCTCGGTGTGCTCGGCGAGTCCGGACTCCTCGGCGAGCTGGATGAGCAGGCTCATCGTCTCGTCGGTGACGCGGTTCTTCGAGTAGTCGAGATACAGCCCCACGCCCTCGGCGGTGAGCCGCTCGCCGCGGCCCGCGTCCTCGGCGAAGAGCTCGCGCAGGTGTCGGCTCTCGATCTCGGCGTGGTGCTTTTCGAGCGCCTTCCAGGCGGCGCGCTCGCGGAGCGGTGCAGGCATCGTCTCTCCGATCCTCAGGCGACCGACGAGCTCTGCTCTTCGATCCGCGTCATCAGGTCGCCCCACGCGTCGACGAACGACCGGGCGCCGTCGGACTGCAGCTTGGTAGCGAGTGCGGTCAGGTCGACCCCTGCCTTCTCGAACTTCGCGAAGAGCTCGTCGCAATTCCCGCCGTCGGGAGGCATCGGGTCGCCGGCGTCCCCGTGGTCGTAGAAGGCCTCGAGCGTCTTGTCGGGCATCGTGTTGATCGTGAACGGCGCGGCGAGCCCGTGGACGTACAACGTGTCGGGCGCGTTCGGGTCTTTCGTGCCAGTGCTGGCCCAGAGAAGGCGCTGCATCTTGGCGCCGGCGTTCTCGAGCCGCAGCCAGCGATCCGACGCCTTCAGCTCGCGGTAGGCGCGGTACACGTCGAGACCGACCGCGAGACCGAGGTCGTTCTTCAGCTCGTCGGGGACGCTTTCGCTCACCGAGCTGTCCCACCGCGAGATGAACACCGACGCCACCGATCCGACGAACGGATCCTGGTGGTGGGCGACTCGGCGCTCGATGCCCTTCATGTACGCGTCGGCGGCGGCGCGGTAGTGCGCCTCGTCGAACAGCAAGGTCACGTTCACGGGCACGCCGGAAGCAATGGCTTCCTCGATGGCGGGGAGTCCCTCCTCCGTGCCCGGGATCTTGATGAACAGGTTTCGCCGGCCGGCCCGTGCGTGCAGGTCCTTCGCGGCCGCGACGCGTCTTCTCCGTGTCGTACGCGAGCTCAGGCGACACCTCGAGCGAGCACCACCCGTCGATGCCGTGAGTGCGCTCGTGGATGGGGAGGAAGAGGTCGGCGGCCCGCTGGAGGTCCTCGATCGCGAGCTCGAAGAAGAGCGCCTCGCCGCCGAGGCCCGCCGCCGCCTTCTCGCGGATCGCGTCGTTGTAGTCGCCCGAAGCGATCGCCTTGTCGAAGATCGACGGGTTCGAAGTCAGGCCGGTGACCGAGTACCGATCGATGTAGCGCTGCACGACGCCGTTGTCGAGCATGGACCGGGTGATGTTGTCGAGCCACAGGCTCTGACCTTGGTTGTGGAGTGTCTCTGTTGCCTTCATGCGCGTTCCTTCTCTGCGGCCACGCGTTCCACGCGCGACCTCCGATACACGGTCGGGTGTGAACCCGAACTTCTCCAAGAGATGCTTCAGCGGAGCGGACGCACCGAACGTGTCCATTCCGATGATCGCCCCACCGTCACCCACATAGCGGTCCCACCCCAAAGTCGATGCCTGCTCGATGCCGACCCGCGCCCTCACGGACGGAGGCAGCACTTCGTCGCGGTACTCCCTCGGCTGGCGGTCGAACAGCTCCCAACACGGCATGCTCACCACGCGCGCCTGGATGCCACTCGACGCGAGCTCATCGCGCGCCGACAACGCGAGGTGCACCTCCGACCCCGTCGCCAGCAGGATCACATCGGGCTTGCCGTCCGGCGCGTCGGCGAGCACGTAGGCCCCCTTCGCGACACCCGAGGCCGGCGCGAAGACCGACCGATCGAGGGTCGGCAGGTTCTGCCGCGACAGGATCACCGCGGCCGCCTCATCGTGGAGCTGGACGAGGATCCTCCAGGTCTCGACGACCTCGTTCGCGTCGGCAGGTCGGAAGACGAGGAGGCCGGGCATGGCACGGAGCGACGCCAGCTGCTCCACGGGCTGATGCGTCGGCCCGTCTTCGCCGACGCCGATCGAGTCGTGCGTGAAGATGTGCACGACGGGGATCTCCATCAGGGCGGACAGGCGGATCGCCCCACGGGCGTAGTCCGAGAAGATCAGGAATCCCGACCAGTACGACCGCAGCTTCGTGAGCGCCATGCCGTTCGCGACCGCTGCGGACGCGTGCTCGCGCACCCCGAGGTGCAGGTTGCGTCCGGCCCGGCTCTCGGCTTGGAAGCTGCCCGCGCCCTCGAACGTCAGGTTCGTCTTCGTCGACGGGGAAAGGTCGGCGGAACCGCCTACGACCCACGGGATCGCTTGCGCAACGGCGTTCAGCACCTGGCCCGACGAGTCGCGGCTGGCGTAGCCCTTGGGGTCGGGCGGGAACGTCGGCAACGCGTCCTCCCAGCCGACCGGCAGGTCGCGACGCTGGATGCGGTCGAGCTCGTCGGCGAGCTCGGGATGCTTCGCGCGGTAAGCGGCGAACAGCTCGTGCCACGCGTCGCGAGCAGCTTTTCCCCGCGCGCCGATGCCCTGCGCGAAGTGGTCGTACACACCGTCGGAGACGTAGAAGTCCTCGTCCTCAGGGAGGTTGAAGAATCGCTTCGTCGCCTTGACACCCTCGACTCCGAACGGCTCGCCGTGGGCCTTGGGCGAGTCCTCCACGGGAGAGCCGTACCCGATGTGGCTGTGCACCACGATGATCGTCGGTCGATCACGTTCCGCTCGGAACGTGTGGAACGCGCGCTTGATCGCCTCGAGGTCGTTCGCGTCCGCGACGGTCGTGACGTTCCAGCCGTAGGCCATGAACCGCGCCGCGACATCTTCGGTGAACGCGATGTTCGTGTGGCCTTCGATCGTCACGCGGTTCGAGTCGTAGATCCAGCACAGGTTCGACAGTCGTTGATGAGCGGCGAGCGACGCCGCCTCGGACGCGATGCCTTCCATCATGCAGCCGTCGCCCGCGAGCGCGTACACGTTGAAGTCGAAGAGGTCGAAGCCCTCGCGGTTGTAGCGAGCGGCGAGCCACTCACCGGCAATCGCCATGCCCACCGACGTCGCAACGCCCTGGCCGAGAGGACCTGTCGTCGTCTCGACTCCACTCGTCCAGCGATACTCCGGATGACCGGGGCAACGCGAGTCGAGCTGGCGGAAGGTCTTCAGATCGTCGAGTGAGACCGATGGCTTTCCGAGCACCTCGTAGTCCGGGTCGACGGCGCGCACCCCAGTGAGATGCAACAGCGACCAAAGCAGAGCTGACGCGTGACCCTCGGAGAGCACGAACCGATCACGGTTGGGCCAGATCGGATCGCTCGGGTCGAATCGCAGCTCGCGTTGCCAGAGCGAATACGCGACCGGCGCGATGCCCATGGGTGTGCCGGGGTGTCCTGAGTTGGCCTTCTGGATCGCATCCATGCACAGGGTGCGGATGGTGTTGATGGACAGCAGGTCCAAATCGGTCGTCACGAGCGCCTCCATGCCCAGCTACGCGACCCGGACGTTCCCGCCGGGCGTTCGACACTGCCACAACGCGCGGGACGACGCCCGCGCCGAGGTTGGCAGTTGACTCGCACAGCGGCGACCATATGACCGCCGGGTGCATCCGGCATCCCCCAACCGGGGTGACGCGCGTCCTGGACGCGGGTCAGGCAGGCGTGGCGATGTCCGGCCCGAGCACCACGAGGACCTGAGCGCCCTCGATCTCGGCGACCGGCGGAGGCGTGGGCATCGGCTGCACCGAGGTCGCGGGAACGCCGAGCGTCGCCGCGACCGCCTGTGCCTCGGGCTCGAACCCCTCGGTGTAGTAGATCGCCGTGGCCTCGACCCGGGTCGGCGAGTTGCCGGGCACCGCGACATAGCCGGCCGCAATCAACGCGTCAGCCGTCCGCCCGGCCGCACCCTGAACCCCGGCGGCGTTCGCGACGAACACCTTGACCTGGTTGGGTGGGCGCACCGACACCGGCGTCGTCACGGCCGTGGTGTTCGATCCATCGGGGCCGACCCCGGTCGTGTCAGGCGACGTTGTCGTGTCGGCCGACCCGCCGCCGTCGGTGGTCGGGTCGGCAGAGCCTCCATCGTCGAACCCGGCGTTCAGCAGGAGGACGCCCGTGATCACTGCGACCGCGATGAGAAGGAGGCCGCGGCCCGCGGCCCCTCCTGCGGACTTGGCGAACGACCCGTCCGACGCCGCGTGGCGACGTTGGCTCACCGGCCCGGGGGCTCGGAGACCGACGGCCCCTCATAGCGGGCCCGGCGCCGCCGATCACGCTTGCGCCGGAGCCGTCGCACGACGAGTGGGTCGTACTCGAGCGCATCGTCGGAGTCGACCAGCTCGCTGAGGAGCTGGTAGTAGCGCGTGGCCGAGAGGTCGAAACGCTCCCTGATGGCGAGCTCCTTGGAACCGGGCTCGATCAGGCTGCTGCGCTCGAAGTCCAGTATCGAGCGTTCACGATCGGTGAGCGTCATCGCGGGCAGCCTTGTCGCCCACCCCACGCGAATCAAGCATCCTCGGATGCGGGGACGATCGGTGGGGCGCCCTGAGCAGGCAGAATCGGACCACACCGCCCGAGTAGCTCAGCCGGAAGAGCAGGCGCCTTGTAAGCGTCAGGTCGTGGGTTCGAGTCCCACCTCGGGCTCTCTTCGAGCGCTCTCAATCCAGCGAGGTCGCGAAGAGCGCGTCGTAGCCGAGCCCCCACGGCGGCCGCAGAAAGCCGAGGGCACGGACGTCTTCGAACCAGTGCGCGAACGGAGAGCGCTGGGAGAATGTGCCCCCGCCGATCACTCGGGTCAACCTCGACAGGATCTCCTCCGCCAGCTCAGCCACTGCCGTCTTGCCGCGGATCACGCCGTAGGACGCCGAGTCGGGCCCACCCTCCAGGCTGCGGAGTAGTCCTTCGTACGCCTGGACGGCGAGCCAGTGATCTCGTTCCGCTCGAGTCCACTCGACCTGTTCGTACGGACGCAGCTGCCCCGCTCTCGCGGCACCTGCTCACGTGCGACCGCGATCGCCTCGTCGAGCACACCGATGATCACCGCGGTGAAGAGGGCGGAGAAGAAGGGGCCAGCCGTGCGAACGAGCGGGGCGAGTGGACCGTCCCACGCGAGTCGAACAGCCCGGGCGCCGTCGAGTCGCATCGCATGGCTCTGCGTTGCCGGCATCCCCAGGCCGTCCCACTCCGAAACGAGCCTCAATCCCGCGCTGCCGTCCCATGGCACATCTCGCACGTCCAACACGAAGATCGTCGGGTCAGACTCGCCCTCTGGGATCGCAGTGGTGATCATGCGGTCGACGATGCCCAAGCCGCTCCCGAAGTGCTTGTCGCCGGTCACCGCAAAGCTGCGGCCCGGAAGGAACGGGTCCACGTCGAGTGAGGTCGCGATGGAGCGTGTGCGCGCCATGTCGCCGCCGCTTCCGGGCTCGGAGGTGATCGTCCCCCACTGCTCACCGGCGAGCGCGCTCTCGAAGACGGCGCGTCGTTGCTCCTCCCACTCGGGCTGCGACGGATCGGGATTGACCAACCAGAAGCCGATGACGCCGTGCATCGACGACACCAACGCGACGGAGGGATCCCCCGCCGCGAGCACTCGGTACACATCACACACCGATCGCGCGGAGACCTCCATGCTCTGCCACAGGCCGCCCATGTCGGTGGGAGCGACGAGCTGCAGGATTCCTGCTTCGCGCAGGGCGTCGAAGTCGGCCTGATCGAGGTGGCGCCGAAGCTGACGCTGGGATCGGTCGGCTCGCCACTGTGATGCGAGCTCTCTGGCCGCAGCGGCGACCTTTTCGACCGACTCCGGCACGGAGATCGAGCGTACTGCGAGCGCTCCGGGTCGGCCGACCCCGGAGTCACTCGACGCAACCCCCGTTGCTCGGTAGTAGATATGCCCCTCACACCGTCCGGGTTACGGCGGAGCTTCCGCGTAACCCGCGGCGTCGAACGGGCATGGAGTTGGCATGAGCGACTGTGCGCCAACCCGACGGTTCGTGCGCGAGGACGCTCTGTTCGCGGATCTCTACGAGCGTCACCATCGACAGATCCGCGACTACTGCCGCCGGCGGCTCGCCTGCGATCTCGTCGACGACGCGACCGCCGAGATCTTCCTCGTCGTGTGGCGCCGACTCGAAGACGTCCCCAACGGCGACGAGGCCCTCGTATGGCTGTACCGCGTCGCCTACCGCGTCGTTGGTCGACAGTGGCGCAACACTGCCCGCCGGGCTCGACTCGACGTGCGGTTGCGATCAGTGGTGCACCGACCGGTGTCGGCGGCGGACGAATCGGTGTTGCGAGCCGACGAGCACCGACTGGTCCTCGCGGCCGCAGAGCGGCTGAGCGACGCCGACGCGGAGGTGCTCCGGCTCGTGACCTGGGAACAGCTCTCCACCGCCGAGGTCGCCAGCGTGCTCGACATCAACGCGAATGCCGTCAAGCAACGCCTGCACCGCGCCAAGCAGCACCTCGCCCGTGAGTACCGCCGGCTCGATGCCCGAACCATCCCGACCAACCCGACCCCCGATGCTCCGAAAGGAGGTGCCCGGTGATCACCGACGACGAAGTGCTGCAGCTGTTCGCACGAGCCGATCCGGCTCGCGTGAGCGACGTCGCACCGAAGGTCGATGCCGCGGCCTACCTCGACGCCCTGCGAACGAGGAGCACCGACATGACACTCGTAGAAAATCCGCCCCGCCGGAGCGACGGGAAGCCCCGCACTCCCCGATGGCTGTTGATCAGCGCCGCGGCCGCGGTCGTGGTGATCGTCCTTGGCGCATTGGTGGTCGCCGACCGCGACGAGTCGACCGGAGTCGGGACGAACGAGACCCCGGTCGCGACGAGCGCCCCGGCTCCCGGCGCCGGCAGCCGTCCCGACCGAAGCAGAGAGCGTGGCCGCGAACTTCCTTGCCGCCTACGCGGCGTACGACGCGGACGCGGTCGGCTGCCTTTCTTGCCGCGGACGCGGATGTCTCAGGGCTCTGGAACCCCGCCGATTGGCGGCTCGGACTCCAGTTACATGCAAGCGACGGGTCTGGAGTTCATGGTCGAGCGGGTGCGAGGAGCAGGTCACCTCGTCCGCCGGCGTGTTGGTGCGGTGCCCGTTCGACTACCACGGGCTCCGCTCCGAGCGAGCTCGGGCTCGGTCCCTACGCGGGCAGCTACATGGATCTCACCGTGCGCGACGGCAAGATCGCCTCGAGCGTCGATGTGGCCTCGAGTACATCCGAGCAACGGCTTCTCGCGGAGATGTGGGACCCGCTTTGCGCATGGGTCTCCACCGCGTATCCCGACGACGTCGCCGCCATGTACGTGGAGATCGATGACCGCGCCAGGGAACGGATCACGCCCGACTCGATCCCGCTGTGGGAGCAGCGCACTCAGGAGTACGTGCAGGTGGCGCAGAGGTCCCTACGTCGCGGAAGCGACGCAGATCTGCCGGGCCGCGACGGACCGGCTGGTCGGCTCGAGTGACGGCGCGGGCGCCGACACCGAGAGGGCAGCGCGCCTTGCCGAGCAGTCACTCGCCGAGCTTCGCTCGCTCCCTCTCCCCGAGGGAGACGCCGCACTCGCGAGTCGGGTCGATCAGCTCATCGCTCGCAGTGGGCAGTACATCGATGTGCTCAACCAGATCGCGAGCATTCGAGGCTGCCGCCGTTCCGCAAGAGCTCGTCGCCAGGCGGGTCGCGCTCGACGGTGCAGTTGGACGCGATGGTGCCGGGCATCGTCGGGTGCCCGATTCGGCTGACGGAGCTGAGCGTCAGTCGCTCACCGTCATCGTGCGTTGGCGGGCGACCTCGTAGCACGCGAGGGCGCCCGCTGCCGCGACGTTGAGTGACTCGAGCGGGCCGAGCAACGGGATGCGCACGACGACGTCGCATCGCTGGCGGGCCAGCCGGGACAGGCCGCGACCTTCGGCGCCGAACACCAAGGCGATCGGCTCCTGGGCGACCGGCCCCAGCTCGAACAGCGTCTGGTCGGCGATCATGTCGAGCCCGACGACCCACACACCGAGCTCACGCAAGTGCGCCAATGCGTTGGGCACCCCGCCCACGAGCGCCATCGGCAGATGCTCGATCGCCCCGGCCGCCGCCTTGGCGACCGTCGGCGTGATGTGCACCGCGCGGTGGCGAGGCAACACGACGCCGGTCGCACCCGCACATGACGCGCTGCGCAGGAGAGCACCGAGGTTGCCGGGATCGGTGACCCCGTCGGCGCAGATCAGGAACGGTGCTGCGCCGGACGGCGACCGACCCCGCGCGAGGTCGTCGAGCTCGACCTCGCTCAGTGGAGCCGCCTTCGCGAGGACGCCCTGCGGGGAGTCGGTGCGAGCCTCAGCCGCCAGCTTGCTGCGCCCCACCTCGCGCACGGTCACGCGCAGCTCGCGCGCCAAGTCGAGGATGTCGGAGACCACATCGGCCTCGTCGACGTCGGTCGCGACCCAGAGCTCGCGCACACGCCGACCGCCGAGCAACAGCTCACGTACGGCCTGGCGTCCTTCGACCTGATCGCCGCCGAGCCCTTTCACGTGCGCCGGCGCCGCCCGCCGATGATCTCGGACCGGCTTCGCGCCTCGTGGCGTCTTCGCACGGCCCGACTTCGCGCCGCCCGACTTCGCGCCGCTCGACCTCGCGCCGCTCGGCTTTGCGCCGCCCGACTTCTTGGCGGGCCCACCGCTGCCCCGGCGCGGCGGCTTGCCGCTGCGACCGCTTCCTGCTCCACCGCCTCCGCGCTTCGCCGGGCTCACCCGTCGCCCTCCCGCACGACGAGCGCGACCGCGAAGCACGCGATGCCCTCGGAGCGCCCGATCGCGCCCAACCCCTCAGCGCGCTTCGCCTTCACGCTGACCGCCGCGCCGACTGCCGCACTGAGCTTCTCCTCCATCTCCGGCCGGCGAGGCGCGAGCTTCGGCGTCTCGGTGATCACCGTGCAATCGACGTTGACGGGTGCCCAGCCAGCGTTGCGTACGGCGCTCAACGCCTGCCGCAGCAACTCGAGCGAGTCGACCCCGGCCAACGTCGGGTCCGTGTCGGGGAAGTGCGTGCCGATGTCGCCGAGCCCGGCGGCGCCGAGCAGTGCGTCGGTCACCGCGTGCGCAACCACGTCGGCGTCGCTGTGACCGCGGAGTCCCGGGGCGCCATCGAAGACCACACCGCCGAGCACGAGCGTTCGTGTGCCCTCGCGATCGAACGGGTGCACGTCGAACCCTTGACCGATGCGCATCGACGTCATCGCGGCGCCACCAGGTCGTCGGGAGTCGTGATCTTGCGATTCGTGTCCTCGCCGGGGACGACCACGACGCGCCCACCAATCGCCTCGACGAGCGCCGCGTCGTCAGTCGCGTCCGCGCCTGCGCGGTGGGCGTCGCGCAGCGTTGCGAAGCGAAAGGCCTGAGGGGTCTGCACGGTCATGAGGCGAGCTCGGTCGAGGGTCGCCGTGATCGTGCCGCGGTCGTCGACCTGCTTGACCGTGTCGGTGACCGGAAGGCCCGGAACCGCACCATCTGCTCCCGACCGCACCGCGTCGATCACGGACTGAAAGAGCTCTGATGTCGCGAACGGCCGTGCCGCATCGTGAACGACGATGACGCAGTCGTCACTCGCATCAGGGGCGACAGCAGCGAGGCCAGCGCGCACCGACGCCGACCTCGTCGCCCCGCCCACGACGACATGGTCGGCCGCGGGCTCGGGGAGGTGCTCATGATCGGCGGGAACGACGAGAACGACTGCGCCGCACGACTGCCGGGCCGCCGCCAACGACCAATCCAGCACCCGCTTGCCGCCAAGCGTGGCGTACTGCTTCGCGCCGCCAAAGCGAGACCCCGCACCGCCCGCGACGACGATGCCCCACACGTCGACGTCAGCCGCGGCATCGTCATCGAACGCCGCCGCAGTGCTCACTCACTCAGCCTGCCATGGGTCGGGGGTAACCTCGCCGACCGATGGTCGACAGCACCCTCCTCGTGGAGACGGACTTCTTCCGTGATCTCACCGAAGACGATCTCCGTTTCCTGCTCCCGACGTGCACGATCCGCACGCTCCGGCGCGGTGATCTTCTCTTCGAGGAAGGAGACGACTGCTCCGAGCTGTTCGTCGTGTCCTCGGGTCTGATCGCGATCAGCAAGAAGTCCGCAGATGGCCGCGAGTCCGTGGTCGCGCTCATGGAGCGGGGCGAGCTGTTCGGCGAGATGGGAATGCTCGACGGGCTCGGCCGGTCGGCCGAGGCACGTGCGCTCGAGCCTTCAGAGGTGATCGCGATCCCCTATGCGCCGATACGCGAGCTGTTCGAACAGCAACCCGCGTTGCTGTGGGGCACGACGGCGATGCTCGTCGGGCGGTTGCGGGCGATGGACGAGGCGCTCGCCGACTCGGTCTTCCTCGACGTCACCGGGCGCACCGCGAAGCGTCTGCTCGAGATGGCCGGTGAGGCCGACGAGTTCTACCTGCCGGTGACGCAGGAGGAGCTCGCGGGCATGGTCGGTGCATCCCGGGAGCGAGTGAACAAGGCGATCTCGTCGTTCATCCGTCTCGGCTGGCTCGAGCAGGCCGACCGGCGCTACAAGATCGTCAACCGGGAGCGTCTGGCGCAACGGTCGCGCTGACCGGAGCGCACACGTTCAGCCGCTGATGAAGGCGATCGCGCGCTGCCAGGCGTCGGCCGCGTCCTCCGGGCGATGGGCGGGGCGATCGGGGTCGTGCACGAAGCCGTGCTCCGCCTCGGGGTAGCGCACGACGGTGACACGAGCGGCCTCGAGCGCGGCGACATCCTCCGGCGGCGTGTACGGATCGTGCTCGCCGATGATCGCGAGCGTCGGCGACGCCATGGCGTTCTCGAGCTTGTCGAGTGGCTCGGCGTGTCCGAACCCCTTCCACGCCTCGGGAACCCGGATCATCCCGTAGAAGGCAACGACGCGGCGGAAGTGCGACAGTCCCGCCGCCTTCAGCGCGTACATCCCGCCCATGCAGAACCCGATGAGCGCAACCTCGCTGCACTCCGTGGCGACGCCGGCGGCGACCAGATCCCCGATCACGCGATCGTCCTGGAGGTTGCGCACCTCTGCGAAGCGCTCGTCGACGTCGCCGAGCTGCCGACCCGGGAACGGCTCGGGTGCGCAGACCACCCAGCTGTTCTCGTTCGCCAACCTCGTGCAGATGTCGACGTACAGCGGCCGGAGCCCGAAGATGTCGGGCGCGACGACGACGCCGAGCGTCGGTTCGCCGGACGGTCGCACGAGCTCGGCGGGCGTGCCGGACGGCAGGTCGATGCGCATGACGGAGAGCTCCTCTTGCGTCGCGGTCAGGAGTAGCGGTCCAGGATGCTGCTCTCGGCCAGGCGGGACAAGCCGTCCTTGATCGCTCGGGCCCGGGCAGTGCCTACCCCTTCGACGTCGACCAGGTCGTCGATGGTGGCCCGCATGATCTTGTGCAGGGTGCCGAACCGCCCGACCACGCTCTCGATGACCGGCTCGGGGAGGCGGGGGATCTTGCTCAGCAGGCGGAAGCCCCGCGGCTGCACGGCGGCTTCGAGGTCGGCCGCCTCGCCGTCGGGGTGAACGGCCGTCGCGATCGAACGCAGGTCGAGCAGCTCGTCGGTGTCGAGCGCGCCGAGCGCCGTCATCACCGTGTCGAGCGAGTGACCTTCGTCGGCGGAGAAGTAGTCGAGCACCACGAGCCGACGGTCGTCCTCGATGGTGCCGAGCTGCTCGTCGAGCTGAAGGCGCACGAGCCGGCCGTCGACGCCGAGGTCGACGATGTAGCCGCGGATCTCGTCGGCGATCCGCATGACCATCTCGGTGCGCTGCAACACCGACAGCACATCCCGCAACGTGACGAGGTCTTCGACTTCGAGCGCCGAGAGCGCACCGGACACGGTGTCGAGCCGTGTCTTGTAACGCTCGAGCGCCTGCTGTGCTTGGTTCGCGCGGTTGAGCAGCCGAGGGATGTCCTCGAGCGGATGCTTCTCGCTGCGCATGTACACCGCGATGATCGACAAGTCCTCCGAGACCGAGATGACCGGGACATTGATCGAGCGAGCGACTCGTTCGGCCGTGCGATGGCGGGTACCGGTCTCCGAGGTCGGGACGTTCGGGTCGGGGACGAGGTGGACGTTGGCGCGGGCGATGCGGCTCGCGTCGGAGGCGAGGATGATCGCGCCGTCCATCTTCGCGAGCTCCGACAGGCGCTGGGGGCTGAACGCAGCGTCGAGCAGGAAGCCACCCGAGCAGATGTTGAGGATCTCGGGGATGTCGCCGACGACGATCAGCGCGCCCATCTTCGCCTTGAGGACTCGGTCGAGCCCTTCGCGCAGTGCCGTGCCGGGCGCCACGGCCCGCAGGGCCTTGACCAGGTCGGGGCTACGACGCTCCACCACCTCGCGATCGTACCGGCGGCGATGAGGTCAACCCGGCGCTGAGGCGGTGAATGCAGTGAGGCCGAGACCGACGTGCTCGAGCGCGTCGGCGACTGACGCGACCCGCACCAGACCATCACCGTCGACCGATGCCGGCGCTGACCGAGGCACGAGCATCTGCTCGAACCCGAGCCGGCGGGCCTCGGCCACTCGGCGCGGTGTCTGCGCCACTTGTCGGACCTCGCCGGCGAGGCCGATCTCGCCGCACGCGACGAGGTCGCTCGGCAGAGCGCGGCCCATGACCGCCGACGCGATGGCGAGCGCGATCGCGAGGTCAGAGCCGGGCTCGGTGACCCGCACCCCGCCGACGACGGAGACGTAGATGTCGAGTGACGACAGGGGGATGTCGACCCGCTGCTCGAGCACCGCGGCGAGCAGGGAGAGGCGGCTGGCGTCGATGCCCTGCACCGATCTGTGGGCGCCGCCCGGGCCGGCCGGCACCGCGAGCGCCTGCACCTCGACGAGCAAAGGCCGGTGCCCTTCGAGCGCGGGCACCACGATGGAGCCGGGCATGCCGCCGCGCCGGTCGGCGAGAAACAGCGAGCTCGGATCGGGGACACCGACCAGGCCCTGCTCGCCCATCTCGAACAAGCCGAGCTCGTCGGTGGACGCGAAGCGGTGCTTCACGGCGCGGAGCAGCCGAAGAGCGTGATGCCGGTCGCCGCCGAAGGAGAGCACCGTGTCGACGGCGTGCTCGAGGACGCGCGGGCCGGCCAGTCCGCCCTCCTTCGTGACGTGCCCCACGAGCAGCGTCGCCACGCGACGCCGCTTCGTGGCCTCGATGAGGACCTGCGCGCATCCGCGCACCTGGGTGACGGTGCCCGGCGGTGAGCTGAGATCGGGATCGTGCGCGGTCTGGATCGAGTCGACGATCAGGAGGTCAGGATCGACCTCGTCGAGCAACGCTGCGACCGCGCGCACGTCGGTCTCGGTCGACAGCCACAGGTTGTCGACGAGGGCGCCGATCCGCGCGGCGCGCCCTTGCACCTGCGCCGCCGACTCTTCGCCGGTGACATAGAGGCACCGCGCGCCGTCGCTCGCGAGCGACGCGGCAGCCTGCAACAGCAGCGTGGACTTGCCGACGCCGGGTTCGCCCCCGACCAGCGTGACCGACCCCGCGACGAGCCCGCCACCGAGCACTCGATCGAGCTCGGCGACGCCGGTCGGACGGGGATGCCACTGCCGCGGATCGACGCGCGTGATCGGCACCGGCGGTGCACTGCTCGGTGGCGGGGCCGTGCGAGACGGCTCGACCTCTTCGATCAGCGTGTTCCAGGCACCGCAGCCCGGACATCGCCCCGCCCACTGCGGGGACCGTGTGCCGCACTCGGTGCAGCAGTGAGAGGTGCGCTGTCGACCCATGAGCGGACGCTACGAGGGGGGTGGGACATTCCCCTGCATTTCGAGACACGGAGTCAGCCGGTCGAGGCGCCCGTCACGAGGTTGGGCGTCACGACGCTCGGCGAACGCTGGGCCCGCACGAGCGTGTGGTACAGCTCGGAATAGAGGCCGCCCAGCGCGATCAGGTCGTCGTGGGTGCCCCGCTGGACGATGCGGCCGTCGTCGAGCACGAGGATCTCGTCGGCGTTCGTGATCGTCGAGAGCCGGTGCGCGATCACGATCGAGGTGCGACCCCGCAGCGCGACGTCGAGCGCTGCCTGCACCAGCGCCTCGTTCTCCGAGTCCAGATGGCTGGTCGCTTCGTCGAGGATCACGATCGCGGGGTTCTTCAGCAGCATCCGCGCGATGGCCAACCGCTGCTTCTCGCCCCCGGACAGTCGGTAGCCGCGCTCGCCGACGATGGTGTCGTATCTCTCGGGTAGCGCGGCGATGACCTGGTGGATCTGCGCGGCTCGACACGCCACCTCGAGGTCCTCCTGCGTCGCACCGGGACGCGCGTAGCGCAAGTTGCTCGCAACCGATTCATGAAACAGGTGCGGGTCCTGCACGACGACGCCGATCGCCGAACGCAGCGATTCCTGTGTGAGGTCGCGGACGTCGTACCCGTCGACGCGGACAGAGCCGCTCGTCACGTCGTAGAGCCGAGGGACGAGCGACGCCAGCGTCGTCTTGCCCGCCCCTGACGGCCCGACGAGCGCGATCAGCCGGCCGGGCTCGATCAGCGCGGACACGTCGTGCAGCACCTCGACACCGGGCGTGCTGTCGAGAGACGGCATCGCGCCGTCGCTCGGCCCGCTCGCGAGCTCGAGGCTGGCCACGGAGAACGCCGAGCCCGCCGGGTAGGTGAAGCTCACATGGTCGAACTCGACTCGTCCGACCGGGGCGGGGAGGTCGATGGCACCGGGCGAGTCCTCGAGCGGGTTCGGCGCATCGAGCACTTCGAAGACTCGCTCGAACGACACGAGCGCCGTCATGACGTCGACGCGCGCGTTCGTGAGGCTCGTCAACGGGCCGTAGACACGCCCGACATACGCAGCGAGCGCGACCAGGGTGCCGATCGTGATCGTGCCCGAGATCACCATCTGCGCTCCGAGGCCGTACACCACCGCCGTGCCGGTTGCGGCGACGAGCCCGAGCGCCACGAAGAAGACCCGGCCGTACATCGCCCCTTTCACGCCGATGTCGCGCACACGGCTGGCGCGTCCGGCAAAGGAGGCGGCCTCCGCGTCCTGGTCGCCGTAGAGCTTGACCAACATCGCTCCGCTGACGTTGAACCGCTCGGTCATCGTCGTGTTCATCGACGCGTTGAGGTTCATCTGCTCGCGACTGATCTTCTGGAGGCGGCGACCGACGCGCTTCGCGGGGATCACGAAAAGTGGGAGCACGAGCAGGGCGATCAGGGTGAGCCGCCACTCGAGCGCCAGCATCGCGATGAGCGTGAGCGTCAACGTGATGACGTTCGACACGACGGTGCCCAGCGTTCCCGTCACCGCGTTCTGCGCGCCGATCACGTCGTTGTTCAGCCGGCTGATCAACGCGCCGGTCTGCGTGCGGGTGAAGAACGCGATGGGTTGGCGCTGCACACGGTCGAAGAGCGCGGCACGCAGCTCGTAGATCAGGCCCTCGCCGATGCGGGCCGACCACCAGCGCTGGGCGATCGAGAGGAGCGCGTCACCGAACGCAGCGATGACGGTGAGTCCCGCAAGGATCCAGACCTGCCTGCGGTCGCCCGAGGGGATGGCGTTGTCGAGCATCGAGCGAAGCAGGAGCGGCGGAGCCAGGATCAACAGCGAGTCGAGGACGATCGTCACGAGGAAGCCGACGATCATCAGGCGGTAGGGACGCGCGAAGGTCCATGCGCGCCGCAGGATCTGCGTGTCGACCTTCGCACCCTCGACGCTCTCGGGGTCGTGGCCGAGCATCCCGTGAGGACCACCCATCATTCGCACTGCTTGCGAGGCTACGGGTCGCGCGTGCGGGCTCCACGGCCGCACCTACCATCGCCGGGTGCGCCGTCTCGTCGTGGTGGGAGTCGTCCGGCCGTGGTCGCCGCGGCGCTGCTCACCGCGGCATGCGGTGACGACGACGGTGGCGATGGCGCTGCGACATCGGGGGGTTCACCGACGGCCTCCGAGGGACAGCTCGAGTGGATCGAGTGCCCCGACGCCGGTGAGAGCGTCGAATGCGCGACGCTCGCCGTCCCCCTCGACTACGACGAGCCCGACGGCGAGACGATCGATCTCGCGCTGATGCGCGATCGCGCCGACGACGAGGATGCCCGCATCGGGTCGCTGCTCGTCAACCCGGGTGGCCCGGGTGTACCCGGAACCGGCCTGGTGCCGGCCGCGAGCCTGATCTGGCCGAGCGAGATCCGCGATCGGTTCGACATCGTCGGCTGGGACCCACGGGGCACCGGCGGCAGTGCGCCCGTGGATTGCGTCGATGACGTCGACCGCTACTTCGCCGAGCCCGACCCATCACCCGACGACGAAGCGGAGAACCAGGTGCTCGTGGACCGAGCCCAGGAGTTCGACGACGCCTGCGAGGAGGCCGCGGGCGACCTCCTCGGACAGATCTCGACGGTCGACACCGCGAACGACCTCGAGCGCATCCGCATCGCGCTCGGCGAGAACACGATCTCGTACATGGGGTTCTCCTACGGCAGTGAGCTCGGCGCCACCTACGCCACGTTGTTCCCGCAGAGCATTCGAGCAATGGTGCTCGACGGCGCGATCGATCCCGACCTCGACAGCATCGAGACGGCGCGCGCCCAAGCGATCGGGGCGGAGCATGCCCTCGATGCGTTCCTCGCCGACTGCTCCTCGCACAGCACATGCGCGTTCCACAACGGCGGCGACGCGGAGGGCGCGTACGACACGCTGATCGCGGAGCTCGACGCGGATCCGCTTCCTCCGCCCGAAAGCGGCCGGCCCGAGGTCGGTCAGGGCGTCGCCCTCAACGCCGTGATCCAGGCGCTGTACAGCACCGACTTCTGGCCCGTGCTCGCCGAGGCGCTCGACGCCGCGCAGGACGGTGACGGCGACGGCCTGCTCGCGTTGAGCGACACCTACCTCGAGCGCGACGACGACGGCACGTGGACCAACACGATCGAAGCATTCATCTCGATCAGCTGCCTCGACGACCCCGCGCCGCGCGACCTCGACGCCTACGCCGAGCTCGCCGACGAGTTCGAACAAGTCGCGCCGCGGCTCGGACGCTCCTTCGCGTCCGGCTACCAGTGCGCGCTCTGGCCCGTCGAGTCCGAGCCCGGACCGTCGGTCGACGGAGCGGGGGCACCGCCGATCATCGTCGCGGGCACGACGGGCGACCCGTACACCCCGCTCGAGCAGACCGCGGCCCTGGCCGATGCGCTCGCGACCGGCGTGCTCTTGGTGCGTGAGGGCGAAGGTCACACCGGCTACGGCGAGGGCAGCTGCATCGACGACCTCATCGACGACTACCTCATCGGCCTCGCCGTCCCCGAAGACGGCACCCGCTGCTGACGCATCGCCTTCGCAGCGTGTGCGTCGCCAGCGGCACCATGACGTCCGGCCTGGTGACGCAAACGGTGGAGCGTTAGGAGGTGAGGGCGGCGGCGAAGCGGCGGACGCCTTCGTCGAGCTCGTCCGGCGTCGCGGTCGCGAAGCTGAGACGCAGCGTCGAGCGATCCGGCGGCCCTGAGTAGAACGGCTCGCCCGGGACGAACGCCATGCCCTGCTCGACGGCGCGGGGCAACAGGTCGACGGCGGACTGGCCATCGGTGAGGCGCCCCCACAGGAACATGCCCCCGTCGGGCTTGTCGAACGCGAACCGCTCGCCGACACGAGCCGCGAGCGAGTCCTCCAACGCACGAGCCCGGGTGCCGTACACGCGCACGAGCGCCTCGACGTGATCGGACAACCAGCCTCGTTCCGCGACGAGTGCGGTGAGGAGCACCTGACCCCAGCTCGACGTGTGCAGGTCGGCGCCCTGCTTCACCTTGGCCAGATGCTCACGTGCCCACGTCGGTGCGACCGCATAGCCGACCCTCAGCCCCGGCACGACGAGCTTCGAGAACGTGCCCAGCGAGATCACGTTGTCGGACCACGTCGCGACCGACGGCAGCTGCTCCCCGGCGAAGCGCAACGCCCAGTACGGGTCGTCCTCGACGACGACGAAGCCGTACTGCTCGGCCAGCTCGGCGAGATGCATGCGTCGTTCCAACGCGAGCGTCGCCCCCGTGGGGTTCTGGAAGTTGACGACCGTGTACACGAGGCGCGGCCGGTGCCCCGCGGCCAGCAGGTCGGCGAGCGCGCTCACCACCAGCCCGTGCTCGTCGACCGGCACCGGCAGCAGCGTGGGCTCGAAGACCTGGAGCGCCTGGATCGCTCCGATGTAGCCCGGCTCGTCGATCGCGACCTCGACACCCGGCTCGACGAAGACCTTCGAGACGAGATCGAGGGCCTGCTGCGAGCCGTGCGTGATCAGCACCTGGTCCGGGCTCACCTCCCGCCCGCGACTGGCCGAAGCCTGCTCGGCGATCCAGACACGGAGCTCCGGGAAGCCCTCGGTCGTCGAGTACTGGAGGAGCGAAGTGGGGTCGTCGCGCAACAGCCGTTCGGTCACGGCGCGGATCTCGTCGACGGGGAACGCGTCGGCGGCGGGCAGTCCGCCCGCCATGGAGATCACATCGGGTCGCTGCGTGACCGCGAGCAGGTCTCGGATCGCATTCGACCGCAGCTTCCCGATGCGACCGGCGAGCGGGACCGGCGAGGCGAACGTCGTCCATCGCCACAGGATCACACGGACGACGACACCCAACTGATTTGTTTGGCGCCATCGGGTGCCAGAGACCCGCTGGCGCCAAGAGAACCGGCCCCGTCAGGAGCGCTGGCCGAGGTCGCCCGGGGTCCCTCCCCCGGGCGACCTCACCAGCCTCTGGGCATCACCGAGTCGCGAGCCCCCCAGCACGCGCTGCATCGATGTAGCCCTCGGTCTTGTCCCACGCCACTCCGCCCCCGACGAGCACCGCGTCCATGCCAACGGACCGGCGGATCCAGCGGATGCCATCGCCCGGGAAATCGTCGGACGCGACCTCGGGACCCCGGTCGATCGTGTCGGCGTCGAACACCACGACGTCGGCGATGTATCCCTCCTTCAAGAGGCCGCGCTCGGGCAGGTCCCAGATGGTGCACGGATCGGACGTGATCTTCTTCACCGCTTCCTCGAGCCTGAGCGACCCTGTGTCGCGCACATAGCGAGACATCAGATATCCGGTGTCGCCGTACGTTGCGAACGAGCCGACGTGCGCGCCACCGTCGCTCGCGCCGACGTGGACGTACGGGTGGGCCAGCAGGCCACCGACCGCGTCGCCGTCGTTGTGCCCGATGTCGGCGCGGATGAACCACGTGCCGAGGTCTTCCTCGACCGACAGGTCGACGAAGAGGTCGGCCGGCGTCGAGCCGCGCTCCTCGGCTGCATCGCCGAGAGTGCGACCGACGAGGTCGCGGTTCGTCTCGAGGGCGACGTCACGGATGACGAAGTTCTTGGGGTCGAGACCTGTGTTCGGGATCGTTCCGAGCATGTTCAGAGAGCCGACCAACTTCTCGCGGGTCGTGGGATCGGCGAGCGCCGCGAGCTTCTCTTCCTTCGTCGCGAGCGACAGCACCTGCCACCAGCCCGGGATGACGAGGAACATGATGCTGCGCTGGTCGAGCGTCCAGCTGATGTCGATCGGCCGGGTCTGCACCTGAGGCCACACTCGCCCGCCCGCGGCCCACTCCCGGTCGACGGCGTCCATCACCTGGTTGCACGCGTTCGGCGCGGCGGCACTGTGGAAGAGCGGCGACAGCGTCGTCGGGATGCCGTGCTCGCGCGACAGGTCGACCGAGCATCTCGACGCGCGACACGGTGAGCCCGGCGTCGAAGAACTCGTGGACGATCTGCAGCATGCGGCCACGCTCGCCGAGCACCGCGCACAGCGCCTCGAGCTCGCTGTGCTCGGCCCACCGGCACGGCACCGGCTGGAAGTCCTCTTCGATGTCGACGTAGCTCGTCGACATGCCGACCGCGCCGGCGTCGATGCACTCGCGCAGCAGGTCGCACATCGCGGCGACCTCCTCGGGCGTGGACGGCACGGCGGACGTCGTCACCGAGCACGGACATGCGCAGCACCGAGTGTCCGACGAGCGGCGCGAAGTTGAGTGCGAGGTTGCCCTGCGAGCGCGTCGACCATGCCGCCGAACGACTCGCCCCAGCGCCAGTCGACGCCCTGGTCGAACGCCGCTTCCGGCATCTCCTCGATGAGGCGGAACATCCGCGAGAACCGATCGCGATGGTCGGCGCGCACCGGGGCGAGGCTGAGCGAGCAGTTGCCGGTGACGACCGTGGTGATGCCGTGCTCGATCGCCGGGAACGCGTACGGGTCGAAGCACAACTGCGCGTCGTAGTGCGTGTGCGGATCGACGAACCCGGGCGTGACCACCTTCCCGCTCGCGTCGATGATCTTGCGCCGCGTCGGCGAGCGGCCGGCCGACCGACACGATGCGGTCGCCCTTGATGCCGACGTCGCCGAGGTACCGGGCAGGCCCGAGCCGTCGACGATCGTGCCGCCACGGATGATCAGGTCCAGCATCACAGTGCTCCCATCTCAGTTGGGTCGATCAGCACGGTCCACGGCTGTCCGTGGAGATCGTCGAGGCGGTGCACGCCGGCGGCGTCGAGCGCGCGGGCGATCGCCTCCTCGGTCGACGCTCGAGCTGAGTCCGCCCGCCGTTCGGGTAGCGCGAGCTCGACCACGAGCTCGGCGCGACCGTCATGCCCGGCCGCGAGCGCGGTGCTCGCGATCACGGGCTCGGTTCGTCACGGCCTTCACGCGACCGGAGGCTCCACGTAGACGATGTCGGTGCACAACAGCTCGCCCGGTCCGCCGATCGGGAACGGGCGCATGGCCAGGTGCAGGTTCCACGAGAGCAGCAGCTGCGCGCCGTCGTCGACATCGGGAAGCACGCGCTTCGCGACCAGGCCGATCGTGTCCCCCGGCTCCGGGAACACGTAACGCCGCGAGTCATGCGCGCCATCGGCCGCGAGTCAGACATCGATCTTGAACAGCTCTCGGCAGTTGTCGCCCAGGAACTTGCGCCGGGTCTCGTCGGGGAACATGCCCGCGAGCTCGTCGAGGTCGTGGATGTACTCGGGCGTGTGATCGGCGTGCGGGAAGTCGGACGCCCACATGAACCGATCCGCGCCGAACCGCTCGGCCATCGCGGGGATCGTCCGCTCGTCGGGATCGCAGCTGATCCAGCACCGCTCCCGGAAGTAGTACGACGGCGGGTTCTCGAGCGGCACACGCTGGCCGATCGCGGTATGGCCGTAGATGCCGTCCATGCGGTCGAGCCAATAGCCGATCCAGCCGCCGCCCGATTCGAGCACGAGGATCTTCAACCGGGGGAAGCGGTCGAAGACGCCGTAGTCGAAGAGCGTCGTGAACTGATGCCGCACGCCGTCGGCGGCCTGGACCGACGCGGTGAGCCTGAGCTCGCGCACGTTCTCCCATGCGCCCATCCGCGTGCCCTTCGTCCACTGCGGTTCGAACGTCGGGTGGATGGCAAACGGGATGTCGTGGTCCTGCGCTGCCGCGAACACGACGTCGTGGTCGCGGTGGCCGAGCGGCTTGGCGCTGTGCGTGAACGGAGCGACGTACACGCCGCGCGCACCTTCACCGACGGCGCGCGCCAGCTCTTCGGCCGCGGCCTCGGGGTCGCCGAGCGACAGGTGTGCGGCCGGGATCAGACGTCCGCCGCTGTCCGAGCACCACTCGCAGATCCAGCGGTTGTAGGCGCGGGTGTAGGCCTGCGAGAGCTCGGCATCTTGCAGCTCGGCCTCCCACAGCAGCCCGGTCGTCGTGTAGATCACCGCCGCGTCGATGTGCTCGGCGTCGAGCACTTGCAACCGCTCCTTCGGGTCTTGCGAGCCGAAGGCAGCGTGGTTGTCGTAGGTGACCTCGGGATCGCGAGCCATCGCGCCGAGATCGAGCCGCCCCATGGCCGCCAGCGTCGAGGGCATGCCCCGCCTCGCCATCATCGACGGCTTGCCGTCGATCTCGAGCTCGTCGAGACCGTTCTCGTCCTTGACGATCCGCAGCGCCCGATCGCGGTACTTCGGCTCGACGTAGCGCTCCCACAGGTCGGAGGGCTCGAGGATGTGTCCGTCGGCGTCTACGGCGCCGTCCCACGACAGTCGATGCGTCTCGTGCAAGGAGGCTCCCCTCTTCCGGCGTCTCTCCGCGTCCTCGCGACTCTCACACTGACCCGACACCAATGTCAACTTCGTCGCGGTGACCTGCTCATTGCTGTGTTTCCCAAGACCTCTGACATTCGACACGAGTGTCGGGTTCTGCCAGACTCCGCGCGCTCATGGCGACAGAACGCACGACGACGGCACGGACTGCCCGGGGCGAGGAGACGCGCCGCGCGCTCCTCGACGCCGCGGCCCGCCTGTTCGCCGAGCACGGCTACCACGCCACCAGCGTCCCCGACATCGTGAAGGCAGCCGGCGTCGGCCACGGCACGTTCTACGAGTACTTCGGCAGCCGCCACCAGATCCTGCTCGCGCTGACACAACAGGCGGCGGCCTCGCAGCAACGCCGGCCGATGCTCACGAGCCCGACCCTGGCGGAGCGCATCCGCTCCGAGATCTTCTGGTACCTGTCCGACCACGTGGAGCACCTCACGTTGTCGAAGGTCTGGCACGAGGCGGCGAGCTTCGACGAGGAGATCGCCGCGGCACCGACGCGTCGAGCGCGCTCGGCGGGTGGAGCGGGTGCGGAAGGGCATCGAGGCGACAGGACCAAGGCCCGGCATCGACCCCGCGATCGCCGCGACCGCACTCACCGCGATGCTCGAGGAGTTCGCGCACCGGTGGTTCGTCGACGGCGCCGGCCCGGGTACGAGCGCGGCAGACGTGGTGGCCGCATCAGAGACGCTCGCGACGATGTGGCTCGCGGCAATCGATGTCGACGGCGACAGGGGGGACACATGACCGATCTCTTCGAGATCATCGAGGAGGACGTGCGGGGCGTGCGGCTCCGCGTGTTCAAGCACGCTCCTCCGACGCTGCGCGCGGTGTGGCTCGCCAGCGCCGCCCACGGCGACAACGACTACCTCGTCTATGAGGACGAGCGATACACGTTCGCCGACGCCCACCGGATCGTGGCGTCCCTGGCCCGCACACTCGTGTCGTACGGCGTCCAACCCGGCGACCGCGTCGCGATCGCGATGCGCAACTACCCCGAGTGGGCCTTCGCGTTCTGGGCCGCCATCTCGGTCGGAGCGACAACGGTGCCGCTGAACGCCTGGTGGACAGGGCCCGAGCTCGCGTACGGCCTCAGTGACTCCGGCGCGGTGGTCCTGTTCGCCGACGAGGAAAGGGCCGAGCGCATCGCGCCACACATCGGCGACACCGCGGTCCGAAACGTCGTCCTGGCGCGCACCGATCGCTACATGCCCAACGCTGAGTCGTTCGAGGACGCCGTCGGTGAGCTCGACTCGCCACCCCTTCCCGATGTCGACCTCGCGCCCGACGACGACGCGTCGATCATGTACACCTCGGGCACGACCGGCCGGCCGAAGGGCGCCGTCGCGACGCAACGCAACTTCGTCGCCCACCTCATGAACGGCATGTACCGCGCTGCTGCCGCCGCCGCGGCCGCGCCACCGCCCGCGCCCGGTGCTCCACCGCCGTTGCCAACGGCGACGCTCTTGACGTTCCCGCTCTTTCACGTCGGGGGCCTGCAGTCGTTCCTGATGCCGTACACCGCGGCGGGCGGCAAGATCGTCCTCATGTACAAGTGGGACGCAGTCGAGGCGGTCGACCTGATCGAGCGCGAGAACGTGACCGCCGTCGCTGGCGTGCCCACGACCGTCTTCCAGATGCTCGAAGTCGCCAAGGCACAGGGACGTGACCTCCCCTCACTCGCCGGCGTCGCGTCGGGCGCGACGCTCGTGCCGCCCGAGCTGGTACGGCGCATCGACGATCAGTTCGCGTCCACGCGCGGCGCCCACGAACGGATACGGCCTCACCGAGACCTCCGGCGCGGCGATCGCCAACATGGGCAAGGACTACGTCGCCCGCCCGGACAGCGTCGGCACCCCGATCTCGCCGGTGATGGAGGTGAAGATCGTCGACGCGGACGGCAACGAGGCGCCGACGTGGCGATGTCGGCGAGATCTGGCTGCGAGGCCCCACCGTCGTGCGCGGCTACTTCAACAACCCCGAGGCCACGGCCGCTGCCTTCCGAGACGGCTGGTTCCTGACCGGTGACCTCGGCCGACTCGACGACGAAGGCTTCCTCTACGTCGTGGACCGGCTCAAGGACGTCATCATCCGTGGCGGTGAGAACATCTACGCCGCGGAGGTCGAGGCTGCCCTCTACGAGCACCCCGACATCACCGAGGCCGCGACCATCGGCATCCCCGACGAGCGCATGGGAGAGGAGGTGGGCGCCGTGATCCGTGTGCGCGACGGCGCCTCCATCTCGCCCGATGAAGTGCGCGCCCACGTCGCCGCCCGGCTCGCGTCGTTCAAGGTGCCCTCCCGAGTGTGGATCGTGGACGAAGAGCTGCCGCGCAACGCGGCAGGCAAGGTGCTCAAGCGCGAGCTCCGCGACACGCTCGGCGCGACCGACTCACAAGCGAAAGGCTGAAGCAGTGGACTTCGACATCCCCAAGGACCTCGCTGAGTACCTCGACGAGCTCGACGAGTTCATCGAGCGGGAGATCAAGCCGCTCGAGCAAGAGAACGACAACATCCGCTTCTTCGACCACCGCCGTGAAGACGCGCGCACCGACTGGGAGCGCGGCGGTCTGCCGAACCACGAGTGGGAGCTGCTCCTGCGCGAGGCGCGCCAGCGCGCCGACGCCGCCGGGCACCTCCGGTACTCGCTTCCGAAGGCGATGGGAGGGAAGGACGGCACGAACCTCGGGATGGCGGTGATCCGGGAGCACCTCGCCCGCAAGGGCCTCGGGCTCCACAACGACCTGCAGAACGAGCACTCGATCGTCGGCAACAACCTCGGCGTCATCCTCATGAGCCTGTACGGCACCGATGCGCAGAAGGCAGATTGGACCGACGATCTGCTGCACGGTCGGCGAGGGTTCGCGTTCGGCATCACCGAGCCGAACCACGGGTCCGACGCGACGTGGATGGAGACGCACGCCGAACGCGACGGCGACGAGTGGGTGATCAACGGGGAGAAGACCTTCAACACCGGAATCCACGCCGCGCAGTACGACATGGTCATGGCCCGCACGAGCGGCAACGCCGGAGACGGCATGGGCATCACCGCGTTCCTCGTCCCGACGAACAGCCCGGGCTTCGAGGTGCTCGAGTACCTGTGGACGTTCAACATGCCGACTGATCACGCGCACATCCGCCTCACCGACGTGCGGGTACCCGACACCGCGATCTTCGGCGGTGAGGGCAAGGGCCTGCAGGTGGTGCAGACGTTCTTCAACGAGAACCGCATCCGGCAGGCCGCCTCGAGCCTCGGCGCCGCCGAGTTCTGCATCGACCAGTCGATCGAGTACGCGAAGGAGCGAAAGCCGTTCGGCAAGCCGCTCTCGACGAACCAGGGCATCCAGTTCCCGCTCGTCGAGCTGTCGACACAGTGCGAGATGCTGCGTGCGCTCATCCAAAAGACGGCGTGGTCCATGGACAAGTACGGCGCGTTCTCCGTGTCGGACAAGGTGTCGATGTGCAACTACTGGTCGAACCGCCTGTGCTGTGAGGCGGCCGACCGCGCCATGCAGGTGCACGGCGGGATGGGGTACTCGCGGCACAAGCCGTTCGAGCACATCTACCGCCATCACCGCCGCTATCGGATCACCGAGGGAAGCGAGGAGATCCAGATGCGGCGGGTCGCCGGCTACCTGTTCGGCTTCATGAAGCAGCAGGCGCCGAAGGGGGTCATCGAGGAGACCGCAGCCCGATGACGCAGTGGCCCGAGCGCAACGTCGTCGACACGATCACGGCGAGCGACGACGAGATCCGTCAGGCGGTGGCCGAGGCCGAGGTGCCGCCGCTCCTGCCGGCCCTCGCCTACCTCACCGGCGACTTGTCGCTCCTTCGCGACGATCTGCGCCCGGACCCGCTTGCTCCTCGGCATGGAGCAGGGCGGGCTCACGGAAGAGCAGCTCGCGACGGCCCGTGCGCTCGCGGTCGAGACGTTGATCAAGTACCGCGACGCCGGATCGGAGCCCGCACCGGTGCCCGGAGACGACGTGCTGCTCGAGATCATGGAGTACGCCGTCGGTGGTGCGGACATGGCCGCGTACCTGCCGCTGCTCGAGGAGGAGCTCGCCTATCGGGGCGAGGACCGGCGTGCGCCGGGATGGCACCTGCCTGAGGGTGCCGTCGACTTCAACGTCGTGATCATCGGCGCGGGGATGTCAGGGCTGCTCACCGCCCACCGCCTGCAGCAAGCCGGAGTGCCGTTCGTGATCCTCGAGAAGGACCGCGATGTCGGCGGCACCTGGTGGGAGAACAAGTATCCGGGCTGCCGAGTCGACAACCCGAACCACAACTACAGCTACTCGTTCGCGCAGCGTCACGACTGGCCGTTCCACTTCTCGACGCAGGACGTGCTGCACGGGTACTTCCGCACGTGCGCGGATGCGTTCGGGCTGCGCGAGCACATCCAGTTCGGAACCGAGGTCCTGTCGGCCACTTGGGACGACGACCGCGATCGTTGGGAGGTGCGCGTACGCACCTCCGATGGCACCGAAGAGACGCTGCAGGCCAGCGCGGTCGTGAGTGCCGTGGGCCAGCTGAACCGTCCGAAGCTCCCCGACATCCCTGGGCGCGACAGCTACGAAGGGCCGACGTTCCACTCGGCGAGATGGGACGAGAGTGTCGACCTGGTCGGCAAGCGGGTGGCCGTGATCGGCACCGGCGCGAGCGCCACCCAGTTCATCCCCGAGATCGCTCCCGGAGTCGGGGAGCTGCTCGTCTTCCAGCGCACGCCCGCGTGGCTCGGGCCGACACCCGACTATCACGCAGAAGTCTCCGACGGGTTGAAGTGGCTCTACGCGCACGTCCCGTCGTACAGCGAGTGGAACCGCTTCTGGATCTTCTGGCGGATGGGCGACGGCGGCCTGCCCAACTTCCGGGTCGATCCGGAGTGGCAGTCAGGCGGCGAGTCGGTGAGCGCCATCAACGACTTCGTTCGTCTGGTGCTCATCGAGTACCTCAAGGCCGAGTTCGCCGATCGGCCCGACCTGCTCGAGAAGGTGATCCCGAACTACCCACCGGGCGCGAAGCGGATGCTCCGCGACAACGGCATCTGGGCGCGCACGTTGAAGCGAGACAACGTGCGGCTCATCACCGACGACATCAGGGAGATCACCCCGAAGGGCATCGTCACGGCGGACGGCGAGGAGCATCAGGTCGACGTGCTGATCTACGGCACCGGCTTCCACGCGTCGCAGTTCCTCACGCCGATGAAGGTCACCGGCCGCAATGGCATCGACCTCCACGAGCAGTGGGGTGGCGATGCCCGCGCGTATCTCGGCGTCGCGATCCCGCACTTTCCGAACTTCTTCTGCCTGTACGGCCCGAACACGAACATCGTCGTCAACGGCAGCATCATCTACTTCTCGGAGTGCGGGGTGCGCTACATCCTCGGGCTGCTCGAGCTGCTGTTCGAGAGCGAGTCGCGCACCATCGAAGTGCGCAAGGACGTGCACGACACGTTCAACGAGGCCGTCGACGCCGAGAACAAGGTGATGGCGTGGGGCTGGTCCGACGTGAACAGCTGGTACAAGAACGAGCACGGCCACGTCGCGCAGAACTGGCCGTTCACGCTCCTCGAGTACTGGCAGCGCACGCTGCGCCCCGACCCCGACGACTACGTGCTTCGAGCTGACCCTCCGCCGACCGGAGACGGCGCCGGGCTCGGTCCGTCGTCACCCGTCCGGGTGATCCACGTCGAAACGCGAGGGGTACGGTGCCCGAATGCGCGCCGTCGACCCCAGGCTGGTGCGATTCGGGCGGACCACGCGCCGGTATCTCGCGGTTTCGGTTCTCCTCGGCGCGCTGACCGCGGTCCTGGTTGTTGCGCAGGCGTGGTTTCTCGCGGACGTCGTCTCGCGTGCGTTTTCCGGCGAACGGAGTGCGACAGACCTCAAGGCCCCGCTGAGCGTGCTGCTCACCGTCGTCCTCGCTCGAGCGGCCGTCGCCTGGTACACGGAGGTCGCCGCGAACCGATCATCGAGCCGGGTGAAGTCGGAGCTGCGTCAAGCGTTCGTCGAGAAGGTCGCCGAGACGGCACCCGCCGGTGACCGCCAGTCCGTCGGCGAGCTCGCCACGCTGGCGACACACGGCATCGATGCCCTCGACGGCTACTTCTCGCGTTATCTCCCTCAGCTCGTGCTCGCCGTCATCGTGCCGGTCACCGTCATCGTGGCGGTCGGGGCCACCGACTGGATCTCCGCGATCACGATCGCAGTGACGGTGCCGCTCATCCCGGTCTTCATGGCGCTGATCGGCATGCGAGTCCGAAGCCGCCAGGATCGCCAGCTCCGCACGTTGCAGGTGCTGTCGGGCCACTTCCTCGACGTCGTCCGCGGCCTCACGACGCTCAAGGTCTTCGGCCGGTCGAAGGCCCAGGTCGAGACGATCCGGGCGGTGACCGACAGCTATCGCCGTTCGACCATGTCGACGTTGCGTCTCGCGTTCCTCTCCTCGCTAGCGCTGGAGCTCCTGGCCAGCGTGGCCGTCGCACTCGTCGCCGTGGAGGTCGGGCTGCGTCTCCTGCACGGGCACCTCGACCTGCAGAGCTCGTTGTTCGTGCTCGTGCTCGCGCCGGAGGCGTATCTGCCGCTGCGCCTCGTCGGCACCAACTACCACGCCAGCGCGGAGGGACTCGAGCGCGGCCGACCAGATGTTCGCGGTGCTCGAACAGCCCTCACCCACGCGAGGCGATCGCCTCGACGTTCCCGATCCCGCGACGCACGAGATCGGGTTCGACCGGGTGTCGGTCGGCTATCCGGACCGCCCCGGCCCGGTGCTCGACCGGTGGTCGCTCACGATCGAGCCCGGTGAAGTCGTCGCGCTGGCCGGCCCGAGCGGCTGCGGCAAAGTCGACGGTGTTGAAGGTGCTGCTCGGCTTCGTCGCGCCTCAGGCCGGAACGCTGCGCGTCGGTGGAGTGGATGTCGCAGCGCTCGATCCGGATGTGTGGCGTGCGCACATCTCGTGGATGCCCCAGCACCCTCATCTGTTCGAAGGCACGATCGCCGAGAACCTGCGGCTCGGCCGATCGCGAGGCGACCGACGACGAGCTCTGGCACGCGCTGCGTCCTCGCGGCGCTGGCCGACCGCGTGGCCGAGCTGCCGGAGCAGCTGGAGAGCCGACTCGGTGAGCGTGGCGCCGGGCTGTCGGCGGGAGAACGGCAACGGGTGGCCCTCGCCCGGGCGTTCGTCCGCGACGCACCACTGCTCTTGCTCGACGAACCCACTGCTCACCTCGACGGCGCGACCGAGGCACGAGTCGCCGAATCGCTCAGACGGGTCGCCTCCGGACGCACGGTGGTGGTGGTCGCGCACCGCCCGGCGTTGCTCGCAATGGCCGACCGCGTCGTGGAGCTCAGCCCGGCGATGGCGCTCCGATGACCGAGCCCCGCACCGAGTCCCGCACCGAGCCCCACACCCCTGTGGCCGTGGCACAGGCCTCCGTCGCGGAGACGATCCGCCTCGCCCGACCGGCGACGGGGAGGCTCGCGGTGGCCATTGGCCTCGGCGCAGCATCAGTCGCGGCAGGCATCGCGCTGCTCGCCACGTCGGCGTGGCTGATCTCGCGAGCGTCGGAGCAGCCTTCGATCGCGGACCTGGGCCTGGCGATCGTGGCGGTGCGGTTCTTCGCGCTGTCCCGCGGCCTCTTCCGCTACGGGGAGCGCCTGGTCGGCCACGACGCGGCCTTCCGGATCCTCGCCGACGTGCGCACTCGCATCTACGCACGCCTCGAACGGCTGGCTCCCTGCGGGCTCGGGTCCTTCCACCGCGGTGATCTGCTGACCCGGTTGGTGAGCGACGTCGACGCACTGCAGGACGTCGCGTTGCGGGTCATCCCCGCGTGGATCATCGCGGCCGTCGTCGGCGCCGCGACGGTCGGCGTGCTCTGGTGGCTGCTTCCGTCCGCCGCTCTCGCGGTCGGGCTGCTCTTGCTCGCGTGTGCCACGGTCGTGCCGGCGGTGGCCCGGAAGCTCGCGCAACACACCGAGGCCCGCCGTGCCCCCGCACGGGGAGAGCTCAACGCCGCCATCGTCGATCTTCTCGACGGTGCCCCCGACCTCGTTGCGTTCGGCGCGACCCGAACCCAGCTCGACCGAATCGCCGCACGCGACGCCGAGCTGACCGAGCTCGCATCGGCGTCGGCGCGCACGGCAGGAGTCGGATCCGGTCTCACCGCGCTCGCGGCGGGGCTCGCGATGTGGGGTGCGGTCGCGCTCGGAGTGTCCGCTGTCCACGACGGTCGCCTCGACGGCGTGATGTTGGCCGTCGTCGCGCTGATCCCGCTCGCCGCGTTCGAGCTCGTCATCGGCCTGCCGGCCGCAGCGCAATCGCTCGAGGGCGCGCGTCGATCGACGGCCAGGATCAACGCCGTGCTCGACGCGCCCGTGCCCGTCCACGAACCCGAGTGCCCTGTTGCGATCCGCCTGTCCGGAGAGCACACCGTGCGCATCCGGGGACTGCGAGCGCGCTACGGCCCCGAAGCTCCGTGGGTCCTCGACGGCGTCGACCTCGACCTGGGCCCCGGCCGACGAGTCGCCTTGGTCGGGCCGAGCGGAGCGGGCAAGACGACGCTGGCGGCGGTGCTCGTGCGCTTCGTCGAGTACACCGGCTCGGTGACCCTCGACGGAATCGAGATCCAGGCGCTCGCCACCGACGACGTTCGGCGAGTCATCGGCCTCGTCGAGCAGGATCCGCACATCTTCGACTCCACGATTCGCGAGAACCTGCGACTCGCGCGCCCCGCCGCTGCTGATTCCGAGCTTCGCGCTGCGCTCGACCGGGCCCGGCTGCTCGACTGGGTCGACACGCTCCCTCTCGGGCTCGACACCGCTGTCGGCGAGCACGGCGCTCGGCTCTCGGGCGGCCAGCGGCAACGGCTCGCCCTCGCGCGCGCTGTCCTCGCCGACTTCCCGATCGTCGTCCTCGACGAGCCCGGCGAGCATCTCGACGTCGAGACCGCCGATGCCCTCATGACCGATCTGCTCTCGGCCACGGAAGGTCGCACCACACTCATCATCACCCACCGCGCTTCCGGGCTCGACGAGGTCGACGAGATCGTCGTGCTCGATCGCGGTCGGATCGTCGAGCGGATCGAACAGGCGGCGTCATCGCCCGCATTGGCGCTCGCGGGCACCGCGAACGGGAGGTCCACGGCATGAACGTCGACCTGGCGCGGATCCAGTTCGCGTCGACGAGCATCTACCACTTCCTGTTCGTGCCCGTCACGATCGGGCTCAGCTTCCTGGTCGCCGTCCTGCAGACGATGTGGCATCGCTCGCGCGATCCGGAGCACCGCCGCCTGACGAAGTTCTTCGGCACGTTGCTCGTGATCAACGTCGCCATCGGCGTCGTCACCGGCCTCGTGCAGGAGTTCCAGTTCGGCATGAACTGGTCGGACTACTCCCGGTTCGTCGGCGACGTCTTCGGCGCCCCGCTCGCGATGGAGGGCCTCGCGGCGTTCTTCCTGGAGTCGACGTTCCTCGGACTGTGGCTCTTCGGCTGGGACCGGCTCCCGCCCCGCATCCACCTCGCGTGCATCTGGGCCGTTGCCATCGGCGGTGCGCTGTCCGCGGGTTTCATCCTGGCCGCCAACTCGTGGATGCAGCACCCGGTCGGCTACACGATCGATCCCGACACCGGCCGCCCGGTGCTCAACGACATCGCTCGCGTTGTTCACCAATCCCGTGTTCATCTGGGGCGGCCTGCACGTGCTCATCGCGTCGCTCGTGACCGGCTCCCTCGTGATGTTGGGAGTCTCGGCGTGGCATCTCCGTCGCGACAGCGACTCGCCGGCCTTCCAGCGCACCGCGAAGGTTGCGCTCGTCGTGCTGGTGCCGGCCATCTTCCTGAACCTGATCGTGGGCAGCAAGCTCGGCGTCATCGAGACGGCGTACCAGCCGATGAAGATCGCGGCCGCCGAAGCCCAGTGGACCACGTGCCAGCCCTGCTCCTTCTCGGTGTTCCAGATCGGTGGGGGCAACAACGACCCGACGCCGACGAAGATCATCGAGATCCCCCACCTGCTGTCGGTGCTCGCGGACGGCAACTGGGATGGTCAGGTCGTCGGGCTGAGCGAGCTGCAGGACCAGTACGAGCAGCAGTACGGGCCCGGCAACTACGTCCCGAACGTGTTCATCCAGTACTGGTCGATGCGCGTGATGGCGTACCTCGGTGCGTTGGTCTTCCTGTTCTCGCTGTGGGGCGCGTGGCTCATCTACAAGCACAAGCTGGCCCGGGCGAAGTGGTTCCTGCTCGCGGCGACTTGGGCGATCGTCACGCCGTTCCTGATGAACACGGCCGGATGGCTGCTCACCGAGAACGGCCGCCAGCCCTGGATCGTCCAGGGCCTGATGACGGTGCAAGACGGCGTGTCGCCGTCGGTCTCGGTCACCGAGCTCTGGATCAGCCTGACCTTCTTCATCGTCCTCTACGGCCTGCTTGCCGCCGTCGACGGTGTCCTGATGTTCCGCTTCGGCCGGCAGGCGCTCGGCGAAGGCGACGACGCGAACACGGCGCATCGACCTCCGAAGACACTCCGTCACCCGATGACGAGCCGGTCCCGGCTCTCACCTACTAGGGGCCGATCATGGGATTGCAGATCGTCTGGTTCGTGATCATCACGATCTTCTGGGTGGGCTTCTTCGTGCTCGAGGGGTTCGACTTCGGCGTCGGCGCCCTGCACACGGTCGTCGGGAAGACCAATCTCGAGCGCCGGGTCGCCATCAACACGATCGGCCCGTTCTGGGACGGCAACGAGGTGTGGCTGATCGTCGCAGGCGGAGCCACGTTCGCGGCGTTCCCCGATTGGTACGCGTCATGGTTCTCCGCGCTCTACCTCGCCCTCGTGCTGGTGCTGTTCGCCCTCATCGTCCGAGGCGTCTCGTTCGAGTACCGCGGCAGGATCGACCAGCCGAGATGGCGAACCACGTGGAGCCTGGCTCTCACCGCCGGCAGCGTGATGCTGCCACTTCTGCTGGGCGTCGCTCTCGGTGACCTGCTCTACGGATTGCCCATCGACGCGAACGGCGACTACACCGGCTCGTTCATCGACCTGTTGACGCCGTATGGCATCTGGGTGGGCCTGACGCTGCTCTCGCTCACGCTGCTGCACGGTTCGATCTTTCTCACCCTTCGCACGACTGGCATCGTGCACGATCGGGCCCGGCGCCTGGCCGGGCCGTTCGCCCTGGTCGCGATCGCGACCGTGGCCGTGTTCACGGTGTGGACGCAGGTGCTCTCCGACCAAGGCGACATCCCCGGGCCGCTCGAGTTCGTGCCGCTCCTCGCGATCGTCGGAGCCGCCTGGGCGGTCCGCGACGGCCACGACGGCTGGGCCTTCACCGCGACGTCGGTCGCGATCGGGTTGAGCGTCGCCTCGATCTTCATCGCGCTCTACCCCAACGTCATGATCTCGAGCACCGACGAGGCGAACAACCTCACGGTGGCGAACGCCGCGTCGGGGAGCTACGCCCTGAAGGTGATGACGGTCGTCGCCGTCGTGCTGTTCCCCATCGTGCTCATCTACCAGGCCTGGAACTTCCACGTGTTCCGGCACCGCATCGCCAGCCCGAAGGCGACCGCGGACGACATCGCCAACTGAGGATCGGAGCAAGACAGTGTCAGCAAAGAAGGCAAGAGAAGAAGGATACGAAGCCATCGGTGGTGATCGTTGGGGGTGGCTTCGCGGGTGTCGGATGCGCGAAGAAGCTGGCCGACCACGACATCCCGGTCACGTTGATCGACCGCCACAACTACCAGCAGTTCCAGCCGCTCCTCTATCAGGTGGCGACAGCGGAGCTGGCGACGACTGATGTCGCCCGACCCCTCCGCCGCGATCTTCGCCAAGGACAAGTCGGTCACCATGAGGCAGCTCGACGTCACCTCGGTCGATCCTGAGACGCGCACCGTCACGACCGCCGACGGTCAGAAGTTCACCGGCGACTACGTGGTCATCGCGGCCGGGACTCAACCCAACTTCTTCCACACCCCGGGCGCCGACAAGTTCGCGTTCCCCCTGTACTCGGTGCAGGACGCCACGAAGCTGCGGTCGCAGGTCTTCGAGGTGTTCGAGGAGGCGGCCGACAACCCGGCTCGCATCGACCAGGGAGCACTCAACTTCGTCATCGTCGGCGCCGGACCGACGGGCGTCGAGACCGCGGGCGCGCTCGCAGACCTCGTGAACCAGGTGATGCCGAAGCGCTTCCATACGATCGCCGTCGACCGCGCCCAGATCTACCTCGTCGACCTCGGCCAGGTCGTACTGCGCGCGTTCTCGGAGAAGGCCCACGCCTATGCAGCAGAGCGACTCCAACGCAACGGTGTGAAGCTGCTGCTCGGGCTCGGCGTGAAGGAGGTGCGCAAGGGCAAGGTCGTCCTCAGCGACGACACCGAGATCCTCACCCGCACGGTCATCTGGGGTGGCGGCATTCAGGCGGCACCGATCGCGGCGCACGTCGGGCTGCCCACGGGCCGCGGTGGTCGACTCGCGAGCGAGCCCGACCTCACCGTCGAGGGCCACGACCGCGTCTACGTCATCGGTGACGTCGCGGCGATCCCCGATCCCGACGGCAACGACCTGCCCCAGCTCGGATCCGTAGCGCTGCAGTCAGGGCACTGGGCGGCCGAGAACATCCTCGCCGACATCGACGGCAAGCCCCGCAAGCCCTTCCACTACAAGGACAAGGGCATCATGGCGATGATCGGCGATGGTGCCGCCGTCGCCGAGATGGGCAAACACCACCACGAGCTCCACGGCCATGTCGCCTTCGCCGCGTGGCTCGGCGTGCATGCATGGCTCATGAGCGGGGTCCGCACTCGCGTCGACGCATTCGTCGCGTGGGCCAGTGACTTCGTCGGTGCGAGCCCGCGCGAGCTCGATCATCGTCGACAGCGACAAGGCCCGCATCGACTGGGGTGACGAGGAAGGATCGGACGAGCCGCTCAGCCACGAGCCGCCGAGCTAGGCGGAGATCCCGCCCACGATGCGGGCGAGGATGAGCACCTCGATGCTGCCGGCCCACGCCGCGGCGATGCAGGCGGGAATCGAGAGAGCGGTGCCGAGGAGCAGCATCATCTTGCGGCCGTAGCGATCACCGAGCGCGCCCAGCCACAAGACCGAGGCCGCCAGACCGAGCGAGTACCCGACGGCGACGAGGTTGAGCTGCGTCTGCGACGCATCGAACGCGACGCCGATGTCGGGGAGTGCCACGTTCGCGACAGCCAGGTTCAGGTTGGCGACGGCCGCGACGAGGATGAGAGCGAGCAACACCATCCCGCCGCGCGGGAGCGGTGGACGCTCGGGCGGCCCCCGGCGAAGCGTCGGTCATCGGCCGGACCTTACGCGAGGCACGCGGTCTAGGTCGTTTGGCTCATTTCACGGCGCGCCGGTCCCGGGCGGCGAGCGCGCCGCCGACAGGAAGAACGGTGGCGGACCAAGTCGACACCGATCAGCGGACGGCGGACCGCTGGCACGCGCGGCACGGCGCCGCGCTCGCAGTGCGTGTCGCCGCCGCGCTCATCCCCGTCGTCCTCTCGATCGCAGCCGCGTGGACGGTCGCTCACTGGATCGGCCCGCAGGAGCTCGGTGCGATCGGCTGGGTGCTGCCCGGTCTCGTCGCCCTCGCGGTCGTCTTCGTCACCGAACGCATGAGTCGCCGTCTCTTGCCGCTCGCGAGCCTCCTCAAGCTCACCCTGACCTTCCCGGATCAGGCGCCGTCGCGTCTCTCGATCGCGATGCGGACCGGCACCGTGCGCCAGCTGCAACGGTGGGCGGACAGCATCGACACCGTCAACGGCGCGACTGACGTCACCGCTGCCCAGGCCGCCGAGCGAGTGCTCACCCTCGCGGCCGCGCTCGAACACACACGATCGCCGCACACGGGGTCACAGCGAACGGGTCCGCGCGCTCACCGACCTGGTCGCGTCCGACATGGGGTTGAGCAAGAACGACGCCGACCGCCTCCGCTGGGCCGCGCTGCTCCACGACATCGGCAAGCTCACGGTGCCCGCGAAGATCCTCAACAAGCCGGGGAAGCCCGATGCCCGCGAGTGGTCGCTGCTGCAGCGGCATCCCGAAGAGGGAGCCAAGCTCATCGGTCCGCTCGCCGCATGGCTCGGCGAGTGGGCGTCCGCCGTCGACAGCCATCACGAACGTTACGACGGAGCCGGCTACCCCCGAGGTCTTGCCGGCATCGACATCCCTCTGGCGGGACGGATCGTCGCGGTGACGGACTCGTTCGAGACGATGACCGCGGTGCGTTCGTACAAGCGGGCGATGAGCTTCCCTGACGCGCGGGAAGAGCTGCAGCGCTGCGCGGGGACACACTTCGATCCGGCTGTCGTGCGCCTGATGTACGGAGTCTCACTTCCTCGGTTGGTCGGCGCGCTCGGTCCGATCGCCGCCGTGGCGCACATCCCGGTCGTCGCGCTCGTCAGCCAAGGTGGTTCGGTCGTGCCGATGATCAGCGAAGCGGCTCGGACGGCGGCGCTCGCCGGAGTGGCGTCGGTTGCGCTGACCGGGATCGTCGCGGTGCCACCCGCCACGACCGCGGCCGCCACCCCTGCCCCGTCGGACCTCACCTCCGCATCGACTCGCGTGGACCCGTCGCCCGCGCCGCCGACGACGACATCGCGTGGCGGCGTCGCCCGATCAGCCGAGCCGTCGGCGAGCGCATCCGTGCCGGCAGCGGAATCGACTTTCGCCCCACCGACGACGATCTCGGCGGCGGCCACCACCGCGCCTCTGCCGGCGGCGGATCAAACCTCCCACGAGCTCGCCGCGCCGCCTCCACCCACCACGACTCGTCCCACTGGCACGACGTCGACGATCCCGACGACGACGGTGCCCGGCACCATGACGGTGAAGCCCACAGATCCGACGCTGGCCCCGGTGGTCGAACCCGTGGTCGAGGTGGTCGACGACCTGGTCGACGGGGTCGGCGAGGTGGTCGACGGTCTGCTCGGCGGCTCGGGTCACGGGTCGAGCGGCTCGGGCTCGAGCGGGAGTGGCGGCGGTGGCTCGAGCGGGCCGGGCGGCGGAGGGTTGCTCGACCTCCTCGACCTCTGAGCACGGATCCTGGGTCAGCGGCTCTTCGGCTCGCGCCACATGTTCCACATGGGCGGGCAGTCCTCGACCCGCAGCACTTCGATGACGCCGAAGCCGTGGCGCTCGTAGAGCTTGGCGCTGCGCTCGCTCGTAGCCACGAGGAAGGCGGCGACGCCATCGCGGTCGCAGGCAGTGAGCATCGGAGCCATCACCGCCGATCCGAGACCCTGGCCCTGGCGGCTGGCCTCGACACCGACGAACTGGAGATACGCCGCGGGGTCATCCGGATGGTGGCTGTCGATCGTTCCGATGACTGCTTCGCCCCGCGCCGCGTCGGGCCCGAATAGCTCGAGCAACGTGGTCACGAACTGCTCGGTCTGATCCTCGGCCGGCACTGATACACCCACCGGAGCCCACAGGGCGGCGCTCGACTCGGTGACGAAGGTCGCGTCGTGCGGGATGAAGGCGTCCGCGAACACCTCGAAGAAGGGTTGCAGCAGCTTCGCGCGCCGATCCGCATCCGGGACGATCCACGAGAAGATCGGATCGTCCTTGAAGGCGCTGCTGAGGATGGTCGCGACGTGCGACCGTTGCGACGTGCTTGCTCGGCTGATGGCGGGCGCGGAAGAAGAGATGGTTGACATGGTTCGGCCTTTCTGTGTCCGGAGTTCGGGGGGAGAAGAGAGGTCAGATCGCCTGGGCGAACTGACTGCGGTAGGACGCGGCGGCGTTCGCGTAGCGCTGCGCAGCGGAGAGGTCCACGCGTGCGTTGGCGATCTCCGCGAAGCGGCTGAGCGAGTACACGCTCGATTCACGCGTCGCGAGACGCTCGTTGACGAGCGCAGTCGCGAGGTCGAGCTCGCCGGCGCGGATCGCCGAAGTGAGAAGCGTGCGCTGCAACGCGTCGCGCTGCGCGTGCGATCCGCCGAACACCTGGAACGTTCGCGCGAATCGGCAACAGCTCGTCGATGACCCGACGGTCGTCACCTTCAGCGAAGGCCACCACGGCACGAGAGGCGGGCAAGCCGACCTCCGTGGTCATCGCGACGTTCGAACCGGAGGAGGACCCACCGGCGTACCGCTCGAGCCGATCGACGACAGCCCGTGCCTCGGCCACACGACCGGCTCCGGT
The DNA here is from genome assembly GCA_963747215.1 of uncultured Acidimicrobiales bacterium. Classification (GTDB taxonomy): domain Bacteria; phylum Actinomycetota; class Acidimicrobiia; order Acidimicrobiales; family DATKAS01; genus DATKAS01. The sequence goes on along the minus strand of CAVVET010000031.1, from coordinate 99,900 downwards.
CAAGGCCATCACCGCGTGCACGTCGTTGAACACGTACCAGGGGTCGTCGACGGTGCGGCTCACCCAGGCGTCAGCCAGCGGGCCGAATCGTCCGTCGGTGTCCTCACCTTCGAGGTACAGCCGCCACAGCAGCGCGCTCGGCGTCGATCATCTCGAGCGGCACGCCTGCCGACTCGCTGTTGTGCACGCGAGCGTCGTAGATAGCGAGGGCTTCGTCGAGCTTGCCCGCCTCTAGGAGGTAGAGCGCGAGGTGCCACCAGTTGTGGACGGTGAACAGGTTGCCGTCGCCCCAGTCGGCCTGGCGGGAGCGCAGGAAGCGGATGCCATCGGCGACCCGGCCTTGCATCTCGTAGACGTGGACCACAGCGTGGATCGCCCACACGTCGTCGGGGTGCGCCTCGACCGCGGCGAGTCCGTGCGCCTCGGCTGCCTCGTAGTGGCCCGACTCCTCGAGGCCGAACGCGAACATGCCTCGGACGAACCCGTAGTGCGGCGACTCGGGGTCGATGCTGCCGATCGAACGAGCGACGCGGTCGCGGAGGTTGCGCGCGTCGCCACGGAAGAAGTCGAGCTGATGCCCGAGCAGCAGCGCGAGCAGGTCGGAAGGCCAGGCGATCAGCAGCTCGTCGAGCTGGCGGGACGCACCGTGCCAGTCACCCTCGATCCACTTCTGGATCGCGGCGAGGTGGGCGGCCTCACGCGAGTTCAGCTCGAGCGCGGCCAGCGCTCCGGCGGACTCGCGCGCTCCGGGCAGGTCGACGGTGTCGGTCGAGCTGAGCGAGAGGTAGGCCGCCATCGCGTGCCCCATCGGGAACTGCGGCTCCTCGGTGACGAGCGTGGTGGCGACGTCGATGACGTCGGGGTGGAAGCGGAGGTATCGGTCGAGGGCCAGGTCGTACTGGTCAACTCCGTGTCCGCTCGACACGGGGTTGCCGTAGGCGTCGGTGCGGCTGTCGATGAGTGTCATGCGTACACCCTGAACGAGGCCTCTCGCGTGCGCCTCGCGTCCGCTCGCGTTCCTGCTCGCGGCGTCGCGAGCGGGCCTCAGGTCTCGAGCTCGGACGATGCCAACGCCGCCGCGGCCTCCACATCCATGCCGGCCCCCTCGGCGCGGGCAACCCGGAAGTCCTCACCGAGCTCGACTTCGAGCCGCCCGGCCAGGTCGGCGAGAAGGAGCGCATCGTCACCGAACACCTCGTGCCCCGAGCCCGGAGCCGTGACCGCACCCAGGAGCACCGCCGCAGCTCGCGGCTTTCCGAGACGGTCGAGCAGCTGCGCGATCGAGCGGAGCAGCGTCCACAGCACCGAGTACTCGCCCGACCGGCGCCACCACGGCAGCAGCCACCGGTATGCCGCGACGGCCGCGTCGACCTCACCGTGGCGGGCGTCGATCGACGCCGCCAGCGTGCCGGCGATCCCGGTGACGAACCACGCCCCGGTGATCTCGGCCTCGTCGAGTGCCCGTTGGGCGCGGCGGCGCGCCTCCGGCGGATCCTCGTTCATGATCGCTTCGCCCGCGCCGTGCCATGCGTACGCGCCATGGGGCGTCGGACCCTCCGGGATGTTCGCGATCAGCTCCTCGACGAGACGCCCGATGTCGGGAGATGCGGAGTACGTCGCCGACAGGACGCGATCGGTCATCGTCATCAGGCGTTGCACGGGCTTGCTGTCGGCGTCGTGTGTCTCCAACGAACGGGCCAACCACTCCTGGGCTTCGTCGAGCCGACCGGTCACCATCGCGTGCACGCCGACGACGTTCGCGACGGTCAGCCCGAGGGGCAGTCCGAGCTCGGCGGTGACTTCGAGCGCATCCTGCCCGAGCCGCTGCAACTCGAGGAGATCGCCTCGCTTCCACGCGCCGAGGGCCGGCGCTGGCGAGCGCGTTCGGCGTGAGCGGATGGCCAATCGCCCGGCCCAGGGCTGCCGCCTCCTCGCCCCAGCCGAGGACCTCGGGCTTCATGCGCATGAAGCCGTAGTCGTCAGAGCGCGGCCACCATCTGCAGGTCGCTGTCGGCGTCACCCGTCTCCACGAGAAAGCGATGTGCCGCGCGCAGCTCGATGAGGAGGGCGTCGAGGTGAGCGAGGGCCGCGGCCGAATCGGTCGGGATGCGTGCCGCGCTCTCTGTGACCATCTCCAGCGCACGGGCGGCGTGCCGCTTCCTCAGCTCGTCGATGCGTCCCGTCTCGGCGAGGCGCTCGAGCGCGAACTCCTTGAGGGTCTCGAGCAGGACGTAGCGGCCGTCCGCGGTCCGCTGCACGAGCGAGCGCTCAACGAGCGCGACGAGCATCGACTCGTCTTCGAGGGCAGCGACGCTGATGCCAACTGCCGCCGAGAACGGCCCCGAGAACACACCCAGCGAGTCGAATGCTCGCTTCATGTCGTCTTCGAGCAGGTCGTATGACCACGCCACCGCCGCAGAGAGCGAGCGCTGCCGGGGCGCGGTGCGCATACCGCTCGTGAGAAGCCGGAAACGATGGTCGAGGCCAGTCGCGACTTCGGAGAGCTCCATCGCCTGCAGCCGGGCCGCGGCAAGCTCGATGGCGAGCGGAAGACCGTCGAGTCGCCGGCAGATCTCTGCGGCGAGGGCAAGGTTGGTCTCGTCGAGGGTGAAGTCGGGGCGCACGGCGCTCGCTCGATCAGCGAACAGCCGCAGCGCGGGTTCCGCCTCCGATGGCATCTCGGCCACGGTGAAGGGGCTCACGGGTGAGAGGTGCTCGCCTTCGACCGCCAGACGTTCTCTGCTCGTCACGAGCACACGCACATCCGCGCATCGGCGCAACACTGCTTCGGCGAGGCCCGCGGCGGTGTCCAGCACGTGTTCGCAGTTGTCGAGCACCAACAACCCGTGATCGGGGCCGAGCACCTCGGTGATGCGAGCCCGCAGTGAGACTCCGGCACGTTCCTCGACACCGAGCGTCTCGGCAACGACGACCTCCACCGTGTCGACCGATGCCGACGCGAGCTCGCACAGCCACACACGCTCCCCCATGCCCTCGACCTGCCTGCCGACCTCGAGCACGACGCGCGTCTTGCCGACGCCCCCCGGACCGATCAGTGTCACGAGGCGCTGCTCACGCAGCCGCGCGATCACTCGGCTGACGAGGTCAGCCCGACCGATGAAGCTGCTCGGCGGCGTCGGCACCGAGGGCATCGCTCCGGAGCGCGGCTCGGCGGTCGTACGGGTCGCGCTCGAGTCGCGAAGTCCGCCCTCGAGCACCTGCAGGTGCAGAGCCCGCAGCTCGGGCGACGGGTCGATGCCAAGCTCTTCGGCGAGCCGCCTGCGGACGTCGTCGAACACGCGGGAGGCCTCTGCAGTCCGACCCTGCGCCGACAGCGCTCGCATGAGGAGCTCGGCCGGACGTTCGCGCAACGGATGAAGGCCCGCGAACGCGATCAGGTCGGGGAGCACATCACGATCCGTCCCCATCTGCATCAGGGCGACCAGTCGCTCTTCGCGCGCCAGGGTCTCGAGCTCACGCAGTCGCGAGGCTTCGATGCGGGCGGCATCGAGATCGGCGAGCTCGTCGTAGGGCTCGCCTCGCCACCAAGACAACGCGTCGTCGAGCATCTCGACGGCACGCTGCGGTTCGTCCGCTCGGATGCTCATCGCCTCCGCCACGACTCTGCCGAAGCGGTGGGCGTCGATGTCGTCCGGGTCGACGTTCAGCCGGTAGCCGCTACCGGCCGTTTCGATCGCGCCCTCGGGAAGGATGCGGCGAAGCCGAAAGACGTGGGTCTGCAGGGCCGCAGCCTGGTCGGCGGGCAGTCGATCGGGCCAGAGCAGGTCGACCAGGCGATCGGACGCGACGACCGCCCCTCGCTCGAGCACGAGCGCGGCGAGCAGTCGCCGCTGCCGCTCCCCCGGTGGCCCGGACTCGTTCCCGGCCTCCGCGATCCGCAGCGGTCCGAGAACCCGGTACCGCACGTCACCACTCCTTCGACCTCGTTCGAAAGTCACGCTTGTGAAGTCACGAAGCGTAAGGGACCAGGGCGGAACGCCCCCTCGGATACCGCGCGATGCCCCGTCGGATACCGGCTGTTCTACGGTCGCGCGCATGGCTCTGGAGGGGTACCTCGCAGAGGAGGTGGCGCTGGACTGCGCGGAGGGCTTGCTCTCGCGCAGGGAGGCGCTCCGTCGTCTCGCCCTGCTCGGTCTGAGTGCAACTGCGGCGGCGACACTGCTCACGGCCTGCGGCGACGACTCCGACGCCGACACAGGTGCAGCGGCCACCACGGGCTCTGCGGCGTCGTCGGGCCCCGCCGACACCGTGACATCGACGACCGGGGCATCGACGACCGGCCCGCCCGCGACGACCGCTCCGGCGACCGTGGCGCCGACCGCCGAGGAGATCCGCTTCGCCGGACCGCGAGGTGAGCTGATCGGCGTGCTCGCGACGGCACCAGATCCGAAGGGCGCCGTGCTGGTGATCCACGAGAACCGCGGGCTCACGCCGCACATCCGGACGATCCCGGGTCGGCTCGCGGCGAGCGGCTACACGGCGCTCGCGATCGACCTCCTCTCCGAGGAGGGCGGTACGGCGAGCCTGCCGTCAGAAGGCGACGCCACTGCGGCGCTCGGTGCCGCGTCGCAAGAGCGGCTCATCGAAGACATGCGGGCGGGCATCGACGAGCTCGAACGACGCGCACCAGGCGCGGGACTCGCCATGATCGGCTTCTGCTTCGGTGGAGGGATGACGTGGCTGATGCTCGCGAACGGCGAGCCGCGGCTCGGGGCGGCGGTTCCGTTCTACGGGCCGGCCCCGGCCGAGCCCGACTTCAGCGGATCGAGCCAGGCTGCGGTGCTCGGCATCTATGCGGGGAACGACGAACGTGTGAACGCCAGTCAGCCGGCTGCCAGCGCCGCACTCGAGGCCGCGGGGATGACCCACGAGCTCCGAACGTTCGAAGGCGTCGACCACGCGTTCTTCAACGACACGGGACCTCGCTACAACGCGGAGGCAGCCTCTCAGGCCTACGACGCGATGATCGACTGGTTCGACGAGCACCTGAGCTGACCGGGACGCGGGCACGGCGGCGACACTCGCAGCGCCGCGCGAGAGTGAGCGGATGACAAGCGAAGGCCGGCGGCTCCAGGACGCTCGTGACGGGGTGCCGTGGCGCTCATGGGGCCCATATCTCAGTGAGCGCCAATGGGGAACGGTGCGCGAGGACTACAGCGAGAGCGGCGACGCCTGGTCATACCTCAGCCACGATCAGGCTCGATCGCGTGCGTACCGGTGGGGCGAGGACGGCCTCGCCGGGATCTCCGACGACCAGCAGCGTCTGTGCTTCGCGATCGCGCTCTGGAACGAGCGCGATCCGATTCTCAAAGAGCGGCTGTTCGGGTTGACGAACGCCGAGGGCAATCACGGCGAGGACGTGAAGGAGTACTACTTCTACGTCGACAACGTGCCCACGCACAGCTATCAGCGGTGGCTCTACAAGTATCCGCATGCCGCGTTCCCCTACGAGGATCTCGTGCTCACGAACCGGTCGCGCTCGAAGCACGACACGGAGTACGAGCTGATCGACACCGGCGTGTTCGACGACGGTCACTACTTCGACGTCGAAGTCGAGTACGCCAAGCTCGAGCCTGAGGATCTGCTCTGTCGCATCACCGTGCACAATCGCTCGACTGAGCCCGCCTCGCTGCACGTGCTTCCCCATCTCTGGTTTCGCAACACCTGGTCGTGGTCACCGGACCGACCGAAGCCCCGGCTCTCCGCGCCGGATGCACCGGCGCCCGTCGTCAAGGCCGAGCACGACGCGCTCGGAGACTTCTACCTGTACGCAGAAGAGGGCGGGGAGCTGCTCTTCTGCGAGAACGAGTCGAACGCAGAGCGCCTGTGGGGGGTGGAGGGCCCGGCCTTCCCCAAAGACGGCATCGCCGATCACGTGGTGCACGGCACCGCCACCGTGAACCCGGAGCGCCTGGGCACCAAGGCCGCGGTGCGTCGCCGGCTGACCGTCGAAGGCGGCGGCCAGCAGACGATGCTCGTGCGCCTCACCCGGGCCGCGCCGGAGCAGCTCACAGACCCCTTCGGCGACGCCGCTGGCTACTTCGCGCTACGCCGATCCGAGGCGGATGAGTTCTACGAGTCGATCACGCCGCCGGCGGTCGACGACGACTCGAGATCGGTGATGCGGCAGGCACTGGCCGGCATGCTGTGGTCGAAGCAGTGCTACTACTTCGACCTCGACGTCTGGCTACGCGAGCGCAAGTCGCACCCGTTGCGCATGCCGACTCGGCGCGGAAGCCGGAACGAATCGTGGTTCCACATGATCAACCACGACGTCATCTCGATGCCCGACAAGTGGGAGTACCCGTGGTACGCCGCATGGGACCTCGCGTTCCACTGCATCCCGCTCGCGATGGTCGACCCCGACTTCGCCAAGAACCAGCTTCACGTGATGCTCTCGCAGCTCTACCTGCACCCGAGTGGGCAGATGCCGGCGTACGAGTGGAACTTCGGCGACGTGAACCCGCCGGTGCACACGTTCGCCACCCTCTTCCTCCACGGCCGAGACGCGCACATCGGCACCGAGGACGTCACCTTCCTCAAGGAGTCGTTCACGCGGCTCATGTTGAACTTCCAATGGTGGGTGAACCGCAAGGACCCTTCAGGTCGCAATGTGTTCGAGGGAGGCTTCCTCGGCCTCGACAACATCGGCGTGTTCGACCGGAGCGCGAAGCTGCCGACGGGCGGCAGCCTCGAGCAAGCCGACGGCACCGCGTGGATGGCCATGTTCAGTCAGAACATGCTCGAGCTCGCTCTCGCGGTGGCCGAACACGATCCGTCCTACGAAGACCTGGTGCTGAAGTTCGTGGAGCACTTCTTCTGGATCGCGGCGGCGGTCGACCCGATGGGCGACCATCCCGACGAGCTGTGGGACGAAGAAGACGGCTTCTTCTACGACGTGCTCCGCCGTCCCGATGGCAGCGGACAGCGACTCAAGGTGCGGTCGCTCGTCGGGCTGCTGCCGATGTGTGCCGTCACCGTCGTCGAGCCGTCAGTGATCGCCCGATACCCGCGTCTCGCGGGCCGCATTCGCGACTACCTCGAGCGCAACCACGACCTGCTCACCACGGTCGCCGACCCGCTCGTCGACGGCGTGAACGGCCGCCGCATCCTCTCGCTCGTGAACGAGTACAAGCTGCGGCGCATCCTCACGCGAGTGCTCGACGAGGAACGCTTCCTCGGCCCCACGGCATCCGTTCGCTCTCGCGTTGGCATCTCGACAACCCCTACCGGCTCGACGTCGAGGGCGTCGTGTACGAGGTGCAGTACGAGCCGGCGGAGTCAACGACGGGCATGTTCGGGGGCAACTCGAACTGGCGGGGTCCCGTGTGGTTCCCGATCAACCTGCTCGTCGTCCGCGCGCTCCTGCAGCACTACCGGTACTACGGCGACGCGTTCAAGATCGAGTGCCCCACTGGCTCAGGCGTGCAGATGACGCTGTTCGAGGTGGCCCAGGAGCTGTCGCGCCGGCTCGTGTCCACATTCCTGCGAGACGCCGACGGCCGTCGCCCGGTGTACGGCGGCGCGCGCTTGTTCCAAGAGGACCCGCACTGGCGCGACTTGATCCTGTTCTACGAGTACTTCCACGGCGACAACGGCGCCGGCTTGGGCGCGTCGCACCAGACCGGCTGGACCGGCGTCGTCGCCCGCTTGATCCAGGGCCTCGCCCAGATGACTCCCGAGTCGGTGCTCGCCGACACGTTGCCGATGTCGCGCCTCTACCGCCGAGACCCGGCGTCTCCCTGACGCCTCAGGACTGAGGCGGCGGCCGCCGCGCCAGATCTAGGGTTTGAGACCGGCGCAATCCGGGAACGAGGCACGCGCCAGGGTGGCAGTGACGGTCGGGAGACCGGTTGAGCGGGTTTCGACACGAGGCGCTGATGTACGACGGCCCCGCGGACTTCGTCGCGCGCCTCGCGCCGATCGTGCGCCGCGCTGACACCGAGGGCGCAGCCGTGCTCGTCGCGGTGCCCGAGCCGAGGCTCTCGGCGTTGCGGACCGCCATCGGGGCGGCGCCGACCGTCACGTTCACGGACATGGCCACGAGTGGGCGCAACCCCGGGCGCATCCTCTCGATGTGGGACGACTTCGTCCGTGGGGCCGATCGCCGCGTCGTCGGGATCGGCGAGCCGATCTGGTCCGGACGCTCCCGCGACGAGCTCATCGAATGCCAAATCCACGAAGAGCTGCTCGACATCGCGTTCGCGGACACCGATCGAGTCGAGATCCTCTGCCCCTACGACGTGGGTTCCTTGAGCGGCGACGTGATCACCGAGGCGTGCCGAGCCCACGGGCCGTCAGCCGCGGCCAGCGATCGCAATCCATTCTGGAAGCCGTTGCGCCCAGCTCCTGAAGGTGCCTACCTCCAGTCGTTCGACGGGCGCGGTGTGCGGGACTTGCGCGGCCTCATTGCCGGGCTCGCCGAACACGTGGGCCTCGAGTCCGAGCGCACGGCAGACCTCGTGCTCGCCGTCAACGAGATCGTCACGAACAGTGTGCGCCACGGTGGCGGCGACGGGACACTTCGCGCCTGGATCGACGGCGATGCGGTGGTCTGCGAAGTGAGCGACGATGGCTACCTGCGCGATCCGCTCGTAGGTCGCCGGCGACCGCAGCCCGATGCGATCGGCGGACGCGGGTTGTGGCTCGCGAACCAGCTGTGCGATCTGGTGCAGGTGCGCAACGGCGTCGAGGGATGCGTCGTGCGGCTGCGCGTCGAAGGATGCCGAGTACGTTGACGATCTCGTCCAGGGGTGGCAAGGGACGGTGACGATGGCGACAGAGAGCGAAGCAGCCGCCACGCGAGCCTTCAGCCGCAGCAAGCTGGTTCTGGACGCCCTCCCCCACGCGGTGGTCATCGCGGACCTCGGCGGAACGATCCTCGCCTGGAACCGCGTCGCCGAGCGGACGTACTCGCTCACCGCCGATCAGGCGGTCGGACGGTCGATCCTCGACTTCTTCCCGGCCGGAGACACCGACGAGGTTCGGCGCATCGTCGACCTCGTGCGCGCCGGCGAGACCTGGATGGGAGCAGTTCCGGTGGTGGTGCCCGGTGGCGACACCGACTGGGCCTACGCCTGGGTCGCACCGCTGCGCGACGAGGACGGGGCCGTCGTCGGCATCGTGGGCGCGGCGGACGAGACCCAGTCTGAGCTCCGCGTGCTCCAGAGGAAGGCTTCCGACCTCGGCGAGCACCTCGTGCTCGCGCTCGCGGCGGGAGAGCTCGGCACATGGCGCTGGGACATCGCGACGGGCAGGGTCGAGTGGGACGCGACTCTCGAGCGCATCTTCGGCCTCGCCACCGGGACATTCGACGGGCAGTTCGAGTCGTGGGTCGCGCTGATCCATCCCGACGATGTCGTCGACACGATCGCGACGCTCGAGCGGGCGGTGGCGGAGAAGTCTGGTTACGAAGTCGAGCACCGGGTCATCTGGCCCGACGGCACTGTCCACTGGGTGCAGGGGCGTGGCACGGTCACCGAGGACGCGGAGGGAAACGCCACCGGCACCATCGGCTGCTGTTCCGACGTCACCGCGCGCAAGCAGTTCGAGATCGATGCCGCGCGCCGGACCGCGCAAGCCGAGGAGGCCGCGCGCGGCGAACGGCTCCAACGGGAGCGGCTCGAGTTTCTCGGTGACCTGAATCGCGTCGCGGCGAGCGCACGCGACTACCGGTCCCTCATGCGGGCCGTGACGGCGGCGGCGGTTCCCCAGCTCGGCGATTGGTGCACGCTCCACTTCCTTCCCGAACCGGGCGCGACGCTCGAGACCGAGGTGGCGCACAGCGATCCCGCCAAGGTCGAGTGGGCGGTCGCGCTACGCCAGAAGTACCCGTTCGACCCGGACGGTCCGCGCGGGGTGCCTGCGGTGATCCGCACCGGCCGGCTCGAGTTCCTGCGCGAGGTGAGTCAGGATCTCATCGAAGCAGCGATCGTCGAGGCGGGCGTCTCCGACATCCGCGACGAGCTGCTCGACCTCCTCGAGAACCTGAAGCTCACCAGCGTCATCACGGTTCCGCTCAACACCAAGAGGCGCACGATCGGGGCGATCCAGTTCGTGAGCGCAGAGTCGGGCCGGGTCTACGACCACGACGACGTCGCGCTCGCGCAGGCGGCAGCTGGTCGCATCGCCGAGGCGCTCGAGAACGTGTGGCTGACCGAGCAGCACCGATCCATCGCCAAGAAGCTCCAGGCCGCGTTGTTGCCTCCGCGCCTCCCCTCGATCGACGGGCTGAGCGTCGCGGCGCGCTACTGGGCAGCGGGCGCGGTGAGCGAAGTGGGCGGCGACTTCTACGACATCTTCCCGATCGACGACCGACGGTGGGCGTTCGTCATCGGCGATGTGTGCGGCACCGGGCCCGACGCGGCGGCCGTCACCGCGATCGCGCGACACACCGTGCGGGCTGCCGCGACGCACGGTTCGCCTCCCGCCGAGGTGCTCGAGTGGCTGAACGACGCGTTGCACGCGGGTCACCGCGACCTGTTCTGCACGATCGTCTACCTCACGCTCGAGAGAGCGGGCGACGACCGCTGGGCGTACACCGCCACTCCCGCGGGACATCCCCTGCCGCTGCACATCACGCCGGACGGGACGACCACTCCGATCGGCGTCCCCGGCACTCTGGTTGGTGCGGTCAAGGCGATCTCAGTCACGACGACCACGGGCGAGCTGATGGCCGGCGACACCGTCGTGCTGTACACCGACGGCGTCACCGACGTCTCTCCTCCCCACGGACTCGAGCCCGCGGCACTCGCCGGAATCGTCGGCAAGGCGACCGAGGGTGGCGGCTCCGCGGAGGACATCGCGGTCAGGCTCGGCGACGCCATCGAGGACCTCCTGCCGATCAGCGAGCGCAACGACGACGTCGCGCTGCTGGTGCTCCGCGTCCTCTGAAGCCGTCAAGCGAGCACGGCTCGCCAGTCCCAATCCCCGGCGTCGTTCGTCGAGGTCCAGGTCGCGATCTGCCGGCGAGCCCACGCGGCCCACGTCGCCTGCAACTCCTGGTGATCGAGCTCGAAGCGCAGACCGAGCGCGTTGACGGGCATTCGGTGGGCGAACTCATACGACGGCTCGGCGCTGCTGTCGATCATCGCGCGCAGGTCGGCGATGCGGTCCTGGGCGCTCGCCTCCATCGCGGCGAGTGTCGCGTCCAGCTGTTCGAGCGTGCCGCCGTCGGCAAAGAACACCTTCACCATCGCCTCTGACTCGAAGAGCGACGGCTCGGGACGCTCGCTCAACCACGAGCGCAGGGCACTTCGCCCCTTCGGAGTGATCTTGTAGACCGTGCGAGGCCGGTTGCCCGTGTGCTCCTCGCTCGCGGTCGCCAAGCCCAACGCGACGAGGTGCTTCGGCTCGTCGTAGAGCTTGCGCTCCGTCCGTGGCCAGAACCACCCGAGGCTGCGCTGCACCTGCTTGGCGAGCTCGTAGGTCGTCCACGGCTTGATGCGGAGAAGACCGAGCAGGGCGTACGAGGTGGTCGTCGGGGACTTCTGCACGACGACACCTTGACATACTGCCCTTGGCAGTGTCTACTAACCCGCATGATACTGCAAAAGGCAGTATTTGAGGAGAGGGGATCGACATGGAGACGATCGTCCGCCACCGTGACGAGGGACAGGCGACCTGGTTCCTCAACGGCCTGATGCTGAAGAAGGCCGCCTACGCGGACACGGGTGGGGCGTACTGTCTGATGGAGCACCGGCTCACCGCGGCCGCCAATCCGCCGATGCACATCCACTGCGACGAGGAAGAGGCGTTCTTCGTCCTCGAGGGCGAAGTCGAGATCGAGGTCGACGGCGTGACCGCGAGTGCGGCGCCGGGTTCGTTCGCCCTCCTGCCTCGTCGGGTTCCGCACACGTTCCGCGTCGTGTCAGACACCGCACGCGTGCTCGTCATCGCGTCGGCGCCGCACGGCAACACGAATGGCGGCGCCCCGCACTTCTTCGAGACCGTCGGTGAGCCGGCCCAGGCGGTCGAGCTCCCCGTTCCCCAGGCCCCGGACCCCGTCGCCCTGACGATGGCGGCTACCGACCACGGCATCCAGATCCTCCCGCCGCCCCAGTGACCCTCCCTCGTGACATAGCGTCGTGGTCACGCTCGTTCGGTCTGGAGGACAGCATGGCGCTGAACGATGAGGCAATCTTCGAGGGGCTCGCTGACAGTGTGGTCAACTCGGCAGTCGCGGTGAGCTCGAAGAAGAAGGGCATCGCGGTTGTCGTGATCATCCTGGCCGTGGTCGCGGCAGTGTTCTTCGTGCAGCGAAGCCGGACGCAGGCGGCCGAAGCGCCCGCCGAGGAGCCGGTGTCTGTCGCGGCCTACGCGCACGCGGGAACGTTCGGCGCACGACATGACGTCGTCCACCCGATGGGGTGCTGGAGGATGCCCGCCCCCACGGAGGATCGACGATGCCGCGACCGTCGATCTCGAAGCCGAGAGGGCGGCTGCCCTGGCACGAGACTGACCACCCGAGATATTCAGGTTCTCTCCCGGCCGTCTCCAAGGACGCGGACCTCGAAATTCGTACCTTCGTCGTAGTGACCACCTGGGTCACTACGACGAAGGAGAACAACAATGCAGTACCTACCGATCATCTTCGTGTCCGACCCCGAGAGCTATCGCTCGGGCACTGACGGTCACCTCGCGCCGACCTACGGGCGCGGTGTGCCGACCTGGATCTGGCAATCGCCGTCGCGTGGACGCAGGCGAGGGCTGAAGGCGAGACGAAGTCGCTAGTGCCGACTACTGCGACACCACGCCCTTGTACTCGAAGGTGACCACGTGAGTTGCTTGGTCGACGATGTCGGTGAACAAGATGAGGCCCGAGAGGCCCTGCAGACCGTCCTTCCCGCGGACGATGAGGTGCTGGCACTGGCCACTGATCTCGAAACCGGCCGCGTCGAGCTTCGCCTCGAACGCGTATTTCGTCGTGAACGAGCCGGACTTCCCGTCGACGGTGCCGACGAACATCTCCTGACCGACCTCGAGGTAGACGCCGTTCGGGAAGAGCTTGGACCAGAAGATGTCGGTGTACCAGCAGCCCTGCAGGCTGCCCTCCATCACGATCGCTCCGTAGTCGTTGAACGGAGCAACGGGCTCCGGGCACACGCCGCCAGGGTCGGCGACCGCGGTGCCGGACACCTGTGTGCCACGTGCGCTTGCTGGCGTCGCTCCCACGCCGACGAGACCGAGGGTCAGAACGGCCAGAAATGCAGCTCTGCGGATCTTGCGCATCGTCCCTCCTCTTGCATCGTTGTACGCCCGACGTCGCCGGGTGTCGCCAGTGTCCGCAGGCGTCGATCGGCCGACAATCCGACGATGCGCGAATCGCGTCCGCGGTCGGGTTCGCGGCCTGCTTGGCACGACGTCCGTACTCAGCACGTACGACCCGGCCTGGGCCGGACCTGCTGTGGGACGATGGCGAGGTGCAAGCGCGCGGGGGTCGCGCCGGCGTGGGTCCCGTCACGAGACGGCAGGCCGAGGTGCTCGGAGCCGTCGGCGAACGCCTCACAAACGCGGAGATCGCGACGCGGCTGGGCGTCTCCGAGCGCACGATCGAGAGTCACGTCTCGGCACTCCTGCGCCGGCTCGACGTGCCGGATCGCGTGGCTCTCGCCCACGCGGCACACGACGCTGGGCGCCCCGGCAACCTTCCCGTCGCTCTGCATCTTGCGGCTGAGCGCGACCCGCTCCTTTGCCGGGACCGAGAACTCGCGCTGCTCTTGCAAAGGTGGGAGCAAGCCACCTGGGGATGCACCCTCGTCTCGCTCGTCGCCGGCGAGCCGGGAATCGGCAAGACGCGTCTCGTCGCGGAGCTCGCGCGCCGGGTTCACGAAGCGGGCGCCGGCGTCCTCCTCGGCGCAAGCGCAGACGGCGCCGAGCCGCCCTATCAGCCCCTTCTCGAGGCGCTCGGACCGCATGTCCAGGAGCGGTTCCGCACCGACGCGGATGACCCTGTCGCCGCCATCAACCCAGTGTGGGCACAGGCGCAGATGCAGAGCATGCTCATCGAGGAGCTGGCGCGCCTGACGCGGACGGGACCGATCCTGCTGGTCCTCGAGGACCTGCACTGGGCGTCGTTGGCCACCCACGAGGTGCTGCGGCACCTCGCCCGGCTCCCTCCCACCTGGCCGCTTCTCATCGTTGGCACGGTGCGAACAGGCGACGGCTCTGGCGGGGAGCCCCTGCTCGTTCCGCTCGCGCGCCTCCCCGGCACCGAAGTGCTGAACCTCGGCGGTCTCGACGAACCCGCGATCGAGACGGTGCTCGCCACCTTGGGAAGCAACATTCCCGTTGGGCAGGCATTGGCCGAGACCGACGGCAATCCCCTTCTCCTCCGCGAGCTCGCGACCTCGGGGCGACAGAGCCCGACGCTTCGCCAACTCGTGCACGACCGATTCGCTCGACTCGACGCTGAGGCAGCGGCCGTGCTCGACGCAGCGGTCGTCGCGGGATCGCGGATAGAGCCTGTCCTTCTCGCCACCGCGCTCGGTCAAGAGCTGGCCTCCATCATCGAAGCGCTGGATCGAGCGGCCCGCGGTGGGCCTCGTCACAGCCGCGACCGACGCTCCCTACGTCGCGTTCGTGCACGACCTCTTTCGGTCCGTGCGCTACGACGCGATCGAACCGTGGCGGCGCGTCGAGCTCCACGCCGCTGTCGCCCAGGCCCTCGCTGGCCGGCAATCCGACCCGGGAGTGCTCTCCCAACTCGCCCGCCACGCCTGCCTCGGAGCCCCGGCGGGCGACGCGCTCGCGGCGATCGACCTCGCAACGCGAGCCGGCAACCAGGCGATGCACGCGACGGACTTCGCGGGCGCAGTCGAACACCACCGGCGGGCCGTCGCCCTGATCGACCTCGCGGCACCCGACGACGTGAGCCTGAGGCTGCGGACGTCGGTCAATCTCGGCCGCGCGCTCATGCTCGCCGGCGATGCGGAAGGACCGGAGCTCCTGAACCGAGCGGCCGAGCGGGCCTGCCGGCTCGGTGACGGCGCCACGCTGGCCGATGCGCTCTGTGGGATGTCACCGCAGCCGGGCGGCAGTGTGTCCACCGGTCGGGTGGACCCGACCTTCGTCGGGCTGGCGGACCAGGCGTTGAAGCTCCTCCCTGCGGATGACGACCCGCGACGAGTGCGCCTCACGGCGCTCTTGGGGGGCCACTTGCTCTGGGACCACGACTCGGACGTCGGTCAGCGAATGTTGCTCGAGGCCGTCGACAGGGCGCGTGCGCTGGGCGACCCCGTATTGCTCGGAGAGGCCCTTCTCGTATGGCGGTTCTGCGGCGGGCCGTTCGACGTGGAGCAGCGCATCGCATGCGGGCGGGAGCTGGTAGATCTCGGCCGGACTACCGGTGTCCGGCTGTTCGCCGTAGCCGGCCGCGAGCAGCTCTGGTGGTGCTCTCGCGAGCTCGGCGACCTCGACGAATCGCGGGCCTGGTACGAGGAGGCTGCCGCGTACCTCTACGCGCCCGATCTCGAGCAGCGTTCGCACATCGCCGCGCTCGCCCTGCTCCGCGGTGACCTCCGCGCCGCCGAACAAGAGGCGCACGACATGGACGACTCGGGCGGGAAGGGAAGCCTCGCACGGATATACGCCAGTGCGATCCTCGGCGGCGTCGCGCGTCTCAGGGGCCAGCTCGATGATCCCGCGTTCCTCGAGAGGGCGATGCGCGCGCGGCCCAGTCAGATGGACCTCCGGCCCCGCCTCGGACTCGCGCTCGCGAGGTCGGGGCAGACGATCGAGGCCGCCGCTCAGCTCGGCGAGGCGCGAGAGCGGGGGTTCGGGGTGGGCGCCTGGCGCCCGACCTGGAGAGGCTGGCTCCCGTCGGTCGTGGCGTGGAGCGAGACCAGCGACGTGCTGGGAGACCGCGACGCTGCCGCGGAGCTCGCCGAGCTGCTGGATCCGCTCGCCGGTCGTCTCGTCGACGAGGGTGTGGTCGTCGTGGACTCGGTCGACCGAGTGCGAGCGCTCCTCGGATTGGTGCAAGGCCGGGCCGCGGACGCCGAGGCGCTCGCGCTCGCCGCGGTGGTGCGCAGCGAGGAGCGAGACACCCCGGTGTTCCGGGGACGCGAGCTCGTCGTGCTCGCACGAGCTCGCCGAGCGCAGGGCGCGCCGGACACGGCGAAGTCGCCCCCCTGGCCACCGCGGCGCACGCGATCGCGCTCAGCGACCGGAGCCCGAGTCATCGATCAGGAGCTCGACCGCTACGGACTCCTCTCGCTTGCGTGTGCCAATGGTGGACTGACCGCGCGAGAACAACAGGTCATCGATGCGCTCGCGACGGGCGCCTCGAACCGTCAGATCGCACGAGACCTGCAGATCTCCGAGGGCACCGTGCGCAAGCACCTCGAGCACGCCTACGCGAAGCTCGGCGTCTCCACGCGCGACCGCCGCTGTCACCCGCGCGAGCCGTGCGCCGGCGGCCACCACCTAGAAGGGTTGCCGGGATGAGTGCTGATGTCGCGGTCGTCACTGGTGGAGCCGGCGCGATCGGTGGCGCCGTCTGTCATCGACTCGCCGCGGCGGGACGGCGCGTTGTGGTTGTCGACCTCGAGCCGTCCGCCGCCGATCGCGTCGCGCGAGAGCTCGATGGTGATGGTCACCGTGGGGTCGGCATGGACGTCTCCGACACCGAGGTGGTGCGCGATCGGTTCGCCCAGGTCGAAGCGGACATCGGGCCGATCGGCACTCTGATCAACGTGGCGGGCTGGGATCGCTTCGTGCCGTTCGTCGACACGACACCTGAGTTCTGGGAGCGCGTGATCGCGATCAACTACCGTGGCACGCTGAACACAGTCCATGCCGTGCTCCCGGGGATGATCGAGCGTGAGGCCGGCCGGATCGTGTCGGTGGCGTCGGACGCGGCGCGGGTCGGGTCGTCGCTCGAGTCGATCTACGCGGGTGCCAAGGCGGCGGTGATCGCGTTCTCGAAGAGCGTCGCCCGCGAGGTCGCGCGGTATGGCATCACCGTCAACGTGGTGTGCCCCGGCCCGACCGACACTCCGCTCATCCGCGGCATGGCCGACGAGCTCGGCTCGGGCGAGCGGTTCGTCGACTCCCTGACGCGCGGCGATCCCGATGCGACGGTTGGCGACCCCCGACGACGTCGCGCCGGCGATCGTGTTCCTCGCCTCCGACGACGCCGGGTTCATCACCGGTCAGACGTTGTCGGTCAGCGGCGGCCTCACGATGGCTTGACGCCTCCGTGACGAACGGACGAGCAAGGAGCTTCACCGATGAACTTCGACGTGATGGTCGGTCCCAGCAGCTGGACCGAGGCGGCCGATCTCGCCCGTCGGCGTCGAGGAGCGCCGGGTTCTCGGGGATGGTGTTCACCGAGACCGGTCAGACGCCGTGGATGAGCGTTGCCGCGGCGGCAGCGGCGTCGCAGTCGCTGATGTTCTCAACGGGAATCGCGGTCGCCTTCCCGGTGAGCCCGATGATCGCCGCGAGCATCGCGTGGGAGCTCGCGGGGAACACCGGCGGCCGGTTCCGGCTCGGCCTCGGCAGCCAGGTGAAGGCGCACATCGAACGCCGTTATGGCATGCCTTTCGACCCGCCCGGGCCGCGGATGCGCGACTACCTGCTCGCGGTGCGGGACACCCTCGCTGCGTTCCGCGGCGAGAACAAGCTCGACGCACGACGGTCCGTACTACAAGCTCTCGTTGCTCCCCGATCAGTGGCGGCCGCCGAGCCACGACTTCGGCGACATCAAGATCGATGTCTCCGCCGTTGGGCCGTGGATGACGGAGATGGCCGGCGAGGTGGCCGACGGCGTGCACGTCCACCCGCTCCACTCCGTGCGCTACCTCGAGCAGCGACTGATCCCCGCCGTGCGCAAGGGCGCCGAACGAGCAGGACGGGCGCTCGACGACGTCGACCTGCTGATCCCGGTGTTCATCGTTCCGGGCGACACTCCCGAAGAGCGCGAGCCCCTCGCCCGCCGGGCCCGCACCCAGATCGGCTTCTACGGCTCGACCCGGAACTACGCGTTCCAGTTCGACGACCTCGGCTTCGACGGAACCTCCGCCGTGCTCAACGATCGGCTGAAGGCAGGAGACCTGGAAGGCCTGGCCTCGACGATCACGGACGAGATGCTCGACGTCTTCGCCATCGTCGGCCGATGGGACGAGATCGCCGACCGAATCGTCGAGCGCTACCTCGGCGTCGCGGAGCGAGTCATCTCGTACCTCACCGTCGAGGACATCACCCGCTATCCCGATCGCCTTGCTCGCTGGGGTGAGATCGCGCGCGGTGCGCAGCGTGTGAACGAGGGCAGTCAGCGGTTCCGGCGACCCAAACCGTTTGCGCCACGCGCCAACGGAGAGCAGGTGTCCTCGCCCTCCAACTGCGATCCATCAGCCGCCTGTTCGACGCCCTGCTCCTGGGGAAGTCAGCTCGAGGCGTCCGCAGGTTGCCGCCTTTCTCGAGAGGCAGGACGCTCGTGGGGTAGCTCACGTGTGAACCCGAGGGAGAAGAGGGCCAGGAGGGCAGCGCCCAGGAGGCCGGCCTTGAGTGATCGAAGCTGGGCGGCCTCATAGTCGTCGACCAGCGCCGCCGTGGTGGCCTCGTCGAGGCCGGCTTGTGTCGCGGCGCTCTCGATCTGGGTGGACGAGACGAAGTTGGTGTTGGAGACCGCAGCCACACCGACCTGGGTCGACACCTGCGCGCTGATGCGCGGGTCGTGCTCGATGGTGGAGATGAACGTGTTGGTCAGTCCGATCAGCACGATTGAACCGATGAACGCGACCCCGAGGGCCGAGCCGAGCTGCTGGCCGGTGAACTGCAGCCCACCGGCCTCGCTGCGACCCGACTCCTCGACCGACGACTGGATCACGTTGCCGAGCTGGGAGATCATCAAGCCCATCCCGATGCCGAGCACGCCCAGGCCGAGTGCAAACCCAGCATCGGAGAGCGTGGGCTCGATCGTCGAGAGCAGGATCAGGACACCAGCGATGGTCACGACGAGTCCGGTCCGGACGATCGTGCGCACTGGGAAGCGGTTCGACAGCCTCGCGCCGACTGCTGCGGTCGCGAACATGGTGATCGAGATGGGCAGCATCTTGATCCCGGTCTCGAGGGCGTCGAGTCCGAGCACGAGTTGGAGATAGAGCGGGACGACGAAGAAGGTCCCCATCAGGATCAGGTTCTGGCTGAACAGCCCAATGACTCCAGACCGAACCGGCGGGATCCGAGCCAGCGAGAGATGCACGAGGGGATCGCGCTTGGTCGCCTCGCGGTGGCGCTGCCACTGTCACAAACCCCCAGAGCAGCACACACCCGGCGGCAATGACGAAGACGGTCAGCGAGAAGCCGAAGATCGTGATCGGCGAGTTCTTGGGTTTGAGCCATCCCCAGGTGCTCGATTCGAGCACGCCGAGGACGAACAACCCCAGACCCGCGGCCGACAGCACAGAACCGACAACGTCGAGCTTCGGTGTCGGAGTGGGACCGGGGGCGTCTGCCACCTTCCGGGTCATGATCAGGATGAAGCCAGCGATGAAGACCTCGCCGACGAACACGACCCGCCACGTGAGTTCCGTCGTCGCCCACCCGCCCACGATCGGACCGACCGCGATCCCGGCACCAGCGACGCCACCGATCACCGCGTACGCCGTCTTGCGTCGGGTTCCTTCGAAGTTGCCGGCGATCAACGCTGCGAGCGCGGGGAACACAAGCCCGGCACCGATGCCTTCGAGCACCGACCATCCGAGAGCGAGGACGGCCACCGTCTGCGACACGGCGGTCAGCGCCGACCCGCAGGCGTAGATGATCAGGCCGATGACGAACGCCCGTCGACGGCCGATGATGTCGCCGATCTTGGCGCCGGTGAGGATCAGCATGGCCATCACGAGGCAGTAGAGGGTGATGACAGCCTGGATCGTGGTGACCGTGGTGTCGAAGTCGCTGACGAGCGTGCTGATCGACACATTCATCACGGACTGGTCGAGCACCATCAGGAACTGTGCGGTGGCCAAGGCGACCAGCGCCGCCCCACCGCCCTTGCTCGCAGAGCTGTTCATCGCGGTCGTGAAGAGGAGTCGTCGTATGTCTCGGAACGGGACGACGAGGTAGATGGTGAGGGCGAAGTACAGCGCGACGGCGACTGTCGGCAGGGCGAGCCCGATGAGGATGGCGACGATGTAGGCGATCACCACCGGCACGATGGTGTGACGGTCGGTCTGCAGCTCCTCGTCGGCCTTCGCGTCTTCGTACAGGTGCTCACGTCGGGCGTACGCGTCGAGCCCGAAACTGAGGAGCCGGATGGTGAGCAGCGTGAGTCCGTACATCGTGACGAAGACGCGTTCGCCGTTGGTGTCGTGGATCGCTTCTGAGACGAGCCTGGTCGGGAACGGCAAGAAGGCAACGACGAGGAGCAGGAGCAAGTTGATGCGCATGAGCAGGAAGTCGGCCCGTGCCAGTCGGTCGGTCATCGCGCTGTGCAAGAGCCATGCGGCGCCGATCGTCAGGAAGCTGACGAGGTAGCCGGCGTAGGCCGGCCACTCGTGCAGCACTTGTTCCAACGGCGACCCCGGTGGATGGACCGCGAGGTCCAGCACCAGGAGGGTCGCCGCGATGGAGAACACGCCGTCGCTGAACGCTTCCATTCGGGCCGAGCTGAGCGATCGAGGTGCATGCGGGTGTGTCTTGTCGCTGGGCAACGGGCGGCCTCCATCGCTCCTTGGTCGATCTGCCTGCCCTATTCGGCGTCGTCCTCGAACGCGACGATGGCGAGCGCGAGGGCTTCGGCGATGTTGATCGCGCCGGACATCACCCGGGCCGTGCCGACAATCGGAGCGACCGCGACCAGGACGTTCTGGGCGTCCTCGAGCGTGACGCCCGCCTCGACCGCGGCACCAATGTGAAACAGATACGACGTCGGCCGAGCGTCGACGGCGACGAGCGCCGCGAGGCGAACCAGCAACAGCACGTCCGCCGGTAGGTCACATCGCTCCAGCGACGCCGCAGTCATCGCGGCGAGGGTTTCGAGTACCGGCCTCTCTTGAGTGTCAGTGGGCATGTCTTTCTCCCTTTTCGATCAGTGGGGTCGTGTGTTGGGTCGCGCCAAACCGCTAGCCGAGTTCCTTCGCGGTCTCTTGAACGGCCTTGTCGACGTCCTTCGCGCTGACATCGAGTTGCTTCTCGACTTGACGTTCGGCCTTCAGTCCCGCCTTGTCGAGCGCGTCTTGGATCGTGGACTCGCCGACGACGAGGAGGCACGCCTCGCCCGCGTCGATCAGCTCACCGAATTCCTTCGCATCCGAACGGGACATGCCCTTCCACAGGTGTCCGCCCACGCCTCCGACCGCGCCCGCGATCGCCGCTGACCCGATGATCGAAGGCGGGAACAGCAACCCGACGACCGCGCCAACCGCGATGCCGCCCCACGCGCCATGCCGAGTCGCGGTCTCGTCTTTGTTGACGTGGACCTTCCCGCTGTCATCCTTCGTGATCACCGCGGCGTCATACGTGCCCACCGCTCCCATTGCGTGGAGGTCCTTCACGACCTCATAGTCGGCTTGTGCCACGACTTCGCTGGGATACGTTCCGATGTAGATGAAGACACCGTCTGCTTTGGTCATTTCTCTCTCCTCGATTGTGAGTGTCAGTGGTCAGTCGGTACTCCCGACGGACAATGAGTGTGCGTTGGTGAACGCAACAGCGGTAGGGCCGAACGTCCCCGGTACCGTGTGCCAGGGAGCTCGACTCATGAGTCGTCCGCGATCAGACGCAGGTTGACGAGGACGAGACCGAGCGAGTTGGCGCGTTCGAGCACGCCGTGGAGCTCGGCCTGGTCCACGAACTCTCCGTGAAGCAGCGTCAGCCCCTTTTCGCACCGCAGCTCGAACTCCGGAAAGGCGGCGCGCGTCACCGGTCCCGGCTCACCCCGGAGTGCGATCTCATAGGTCTCGGTCACGATGCCGGCACCGCCGCTCCCTTCAGGGTCGGTTCTGTGGCTGGGGCTACGCTTCTCCCGCGATTGCCTTGAACCGCCGCGTCCGCAGCATGCGGTCCCAGGGGGTGATCGGATGTCACCCAATCGGGGGTGACCTGCGAACAAAGGAACGGGATCCTGACTCCGCGACTCCTCGCCGCGACCAAGTTCTCGGCGCCAGCGCTCCCGAGCTGGCATATTCCGCGCCCTCGCTTGCACGCCGCTCTCGACGCAGGTGTCCACGCCCCGCTGACAGTCATCGTGGGCGCGCCCGGGGCGGGCAAGAGCGTGGCGCTCGGATCGTGGGTGCACGATCGTCCTGAGCTTTTGTCGATCTGGCTTTCATGCGACGACCGCGACGCCGATCCCGCCACCTTTTGGTCGGCGCTCATCGCAGCGCTTGCTCGACGGTGGCCCGACCGTTGGCTCGACGCCGCCGATTTGCTCGGCGAGGCGGAACCCGATCTCGGCGACGTCGCGATCGCGATCGTCAACGACCTCGCGGCGCTCGGTGAACCGGTCGTGATCGTGATCGACGACTTCCAGTTCGCCTCGGCTGCGGCACCGAGCTTGACGACGCTCATCGAGCGCCTCCCGTCCGGGTGTCGTGTGCTCGTGGGCAGCCGAAGTGAACCCCAGCTCGCGCTGTACCGACTTCGTGCGCATGGGCAGCTGGTCGAGGTGCGAGACGCGGAACTTCGACTCAGCCCAAGCCGAAGTCGCCGCCGTCATGCTCGAGTTCGGAATCGAGCTGAACGAGACCGACATCGAGCTGCTCACCGACCGCACTGAGGGTTGGGCCGCTGGCGTCCAGATGGCTGCGCTGTCGCTTCGCGACGAACCGGTCCCCGACCGCTTCCTCACAGAGTTCGCGAAGACGCCACGCTCCATCACAGACTTCCTCGGAACGGAGGTCCTCGAACGCCAGCCCGCTGAGATCCTCGAGTTCCTGCTCGCGACGTCGATTCTCGACGTGCTCGACCCGGAGAGCTGCGCGGCCGTGACCCAACGCCGCGACGCCGCCGCTTTGCTTCGCCGCGTCGACGACCGGCACCTCTTCCTCATCGAGTTGGCCCGAGACACCTACCGCTACCACCATCTGTTCGGAGACTTGCTGCGACACCGACTCCACGCGGACGACCCAGACCGCGAGCAGGCCCTCCATCGGCGCGCCGCCGCCTTCTTCGTCGACACGGGAGACATCGAGAGTGCGTTCGCTCACCTCTTGCTCGCCGGTGAGGAATCGCGAAGCATTCGCGTTGCTCCGAAGCGGCCTCGTCGACGCCTTCGTCCAAGGCGACGGTCGCGTGCTGCATCGCCTTGCCGCCAAGGTAGGAACGGCGGCCTCCGGAGGCGAACCCGGTCGCCTCGTCGACCTCGCGCTCGCGTTGGCCGCGAGTGCCCCTGCCGGCCAGGCCGCGCCGTGGATCATCCGCGCGAGCAACCGCGCCGGCGACTTGGACGACGCCGACCGCGCCCGACTCGTGCTCGCGCGGGCTCTCGTCGCCGTGCAGTACGGAGAAGCCGACGAGGTCGAACGAGCGCTTGCCGATCATCTCGGACCGAAGGATCTCCCCGACGATGAGGTCGCTGAGTACGGACCCACCCTTCTCGCGCGCACCCGCCTGTGGCTCGGCGATCTCCAAGGCGCACGCAAGGTGTGCGAGCAAACCGTGGATCCGCTCGCCACGCCGAGCCTGCAGCAGGTCGCATGACCGGCGCGCTCGCCTGGGTTGCGTGCGTCGAAGGTCTGCTGACCGAGGCGGAGCACCTCGCGGAACAGGCGCTCACGGGTGCCGAATCACTCGGAATGGCTGCGCATCCGACGATGGTTGACGCGGTTCGGACGCAAGGGGCGAGTCGCGTTCGAGCGCGGCGATCTCGTCACGGCAGAACGGCTGCTCGAGCAGTCACTCTCGATGAGCGAAGACGTGCGTCCCGCCTTCGCGCTCGTCAGCCAGCTCTCGCTGTCGAGAGCTGTGGCTCGCCGATGGTCGAAGAGGCGAGGCACTCGCTGGCGTTGAGCGAGCGCGTGCCTTCCTGCGGCCCGACTCCACAAGTCCGCTCCTCAGTCTCTGTGACGCGTTGGAAGGCCGCATCGCGGTCGAGATCGGCGACCTCGACCGCGCGTCCCGATGCGCGGAGCGCCTCCCGCCGGGAAACCGAGCATCCCTGCTTCACGCTCGGATCGAGCTTGCCCGCGGCGAGTTCGATCGCGCCGACGACGCCCTCGCCCTGTGCACGCCGGCGACGACGCGCGAGCGCCTCGACGTCGCCCTGCTTTCCGCCCGGGTCGCGCACGGGCGGAGATCTGACGCCGCAGACTCTTTCCTCGCAGAGGCGCTCGCTCTGGCGAAGACCGAGGGCTTCGTCGTGGCCGTCGCCGACGACCTCTCGAGCTCCGACCGCGCGTCGCTCTGCTCCTGCGGTCACGACGCATCGAGCGATACGAGCAGGCCGTGCTCGATCGCCTCGAACGTGACCCGACCATCCCGAACCCGAACGGCAGCACCTCGGGACCTCTCAGCAGCCGCGAGCTGACCGTCGTTCGATACCTCGCCTCCCGACTCACCTACAAGGAAATCGCCGCGGAGCTCTTCGTTTCGACCAACACGCTGAAGACACACGTCCAGCGGAGCTACCAAAAGCTCGGAGTCTCGTCTCGCATGCGGGCCGTCGCCGAAGCACGTCGCCTCGGCCTCTTCTGAGAATCTCTGCGGCCCGACAATCGACCGCGCGTCTCCGCGTCGCTCGGCGTGATCACCCTGAAGAGGGTGACGACGCGTCACGCGCCGGGTGTCATCCTGAAACTGTGTCGACCACCGGAGGGACTCAATCGCGAGGAGGCCCGCCCATGGGCAGCGTTGAAGTGGAGAGCGGGCCGGACGAGTCGATGCCGATCCCGGCGGGTATGCGGTACGAGCACGGGAAGGTGGTCCCGCATCTGACCGTGGCGGAGCGGGCGGCTCGAGGCAAGGCGGCGCGTGCTGAGGTGCCCCGTGCGAGCCACGCGGAGTTCGCGCCCACCGCGGCCCGGCCCGACCCGGTTGCGCTGTTGGAGGGCCAGGCGGCCACGCGGGTCGCCGAGCTCGTACCGATCCGCTACGGGCGGATGTTGGTGTCGCCGTTCACGTTCTACCGGGGCGCGGCGCTCATCATGGCCGCCGATCTGGCCGCCACGCCCCGGTCGGGGCTCACGACCCAGCTGTGCGGTGACGCGCACCTCATGAACTTCGGTGTGTTCGGGTCACCTGACCGCCGGCTGGTGTTCGACATCAACGACTTCGACGAGACGCACCCCGGCCCGTGGGAATGGGACGTGAAAAGGCTCGCGGCGAGCTTCGCGATCGCTGGCCGCGACAACGGCTACCCGGCCAAGGAACGCAAGAAGGTCGTGCTGAACGTCGTGAGCGGCTACCGGTCGGCGATGCGTGAGTTCGCGGGGATGACCAATCTGGATGTGTGGTACTCGCGGGTGGACGCCTCGACACTGCTCGAGCAGATGAAGGCCCAACTCGACCGGCGGGTCGCCAAGCGTGGCGAGGCGACCGTGGCCAAGGCCCGCACTCGAGACAGCATGCAAGCCCTCGACAAGCTCACCCACATCGTCGACGGCGAGCGACGCATCATCAGCGACCCGCCGCTCATCCAGCCCATCGAAGAGCTCGCCGGCGGGATGGAACGAGACCAGCTCATGGACTGGCTCCGGACCCTCCTCCGCCGCTACCGCGCCACCCTGCAGTCTGATCGTCGTCACCTGCTGGAGGAGTTCCGCCTGGCCCACGCGGCTCGCAAGGTGGTCGGGGTGGGCAGCGTCGGCACCAGCAGCGTGGATCGTGCTGATGTTCGGCCGCGACGACGCCGATCCGTTGTTCCTTCAGGCCAAGGAGGCCCAGCCCTCTGTGCTCGAGGACTTCGTTGGACCGAGCCGGCACGCCTCCAACGGCGAGCGCGTCGTCCACGGTCAGCACCTCATGGCAGCCGCGAGCGACATCTTCTTGGGCTGGGTCAGCCCCGAAGGACTCGACGGCGTCTCTCGCGACTTCTACATCCGTCAGCTCAGAGACTGGAAGGGCTCTGCGGTCGTCGAGACCATGGATCCTCCGACCATGGCCTACTACGGCCAGGTCTGCGGTTCGACGCTGGCCCGCGCCCACGCCCGCTCCGGCGACCGAGTCGCCATCGCCGCCTACCTCGGTGGGAGCGACGCCTTCGACCAAGCCCTCGTCGAGTTCTCCGAGGCCTACGCCGACCAGAACGAACGCGACTTCAACGCCCTCGTCCAGGCCGAGAAGGACGGCCGCATCACCGCCCAACGCGGGCTCTGACCTGGCGAACAGAGGACCTTTGGCCCTGTGCCGTGTGCCCCGCGCACGGTCCACTGAGTGCAACACCGATCGAGAGGAACGGCGATGATGCTTGCAGACTTCGGAACCGGACAGGTCTTCCTGTCCATGATGTACTTCTTCCTGTTCTTCATCTGGTTCTGGCTGTTGATCGTCGTCTTCGGCGACATCTTCCGCAGCCGCGATCTCGGTGGTCTGGCCAAGGCGCTGTGGGTGATCTTCGTGATCGTCCTGCCGTTCCTCGGCATCTTCGTCTACCTGATCGCGCGCGGGCACAAGATGAGCGAGCACGCCGTGGAAGCAGCGCAGGCTCAGGACGCGGCGCAGCGTGCGTACGTCCAGAGCGTCGTCGGCGCGGCGCCGAGCACGGCTGAGGAGTTGGCTCGACTGGCTGACCTCAAAGCTCAGGGCTTGATCTCTGACGCCGAGTTCGAGCAGGCAAAGGCGAAGGCGCTCGCCGCCTGACGGGCGATCCGGACTTTCGACGAAAGACCACAGTTCAACGAACGGAGTGAACCATGACCGAGGTATCTCTCGATGAGCTCGGACCTGTCGACTATGTCGTCGTCGAATTCCCCGCGGGAGCGAGCAACTTCACCGGCGAGATGGCGGGTGAGTTGCTGGCGCTGGTCGATGCGGGGACCATTCGTGTGATCGACGCTCTCATCCTCACCAAAGACGACGACGGCGTCGTCGACGCGCTGGAGCTGTCCGACGTCGGTGAGCTAGGCGAACTGGTCGCGCTCGAGGCGCAGCTGGCCGAGTTGTTGGCCGCTGACGACGTCGCGCACCTCGCCGCCGCGATGGATCCCGGGACGACTGCCGGAGTGCTCATCTGGGAGAACCTGTGGGCGGCGCCGTTCGCTGCCGCGGCTCGGCGTTCGGGCGGCCAGCTGGTTGCCAACGGGCGAATCCCCATCCAAGCGATCATCGCCTCGATCGAGGCCGATGAAGCAGCTGCGACCGTAGGAGCTTGACATGCCAGTGAGACCAGCTCGTGTCGGAAGAGTCGGCGTCATCGGGGCGCCAGTCGCGAAGACAGCCGTGGTCGCCGCGGCTGTCACTCCCGGGCCTTCGCCGGTCGCGAAGGCTGCGGTGGTCGGCGCTGCGGTCAGTCCCGGGCCTTCGCCGGTGGCCAAGACAGCCGTTGTCGCGGCGGCGGTCACACCTGGGCGCCGTCGGATCTGAGCCGACCGCGACGACCGATCAACCCTAGGAGCGGCGGGACATGACCTACCGGGAGTTCTTCTCCCACGTCGTCGATGTCGTCGAGGGTGTTGGGGCAGCAATCCTGGTCATCGGTGGACTCGGTGCCTTCATCCGCTGCGGGTACGACGCCGTCGCGCGTCGCGATCGCGATGCCTATGGTGACCTGAGGCGGAACCTCGGGCGAGTGATCCTGCTCGGCCTCGAAGTGCTGATCATCGCCGACATCATTCGCACGATCGTGGTCGATCAGTCCGTCAAGAGCGTCACGGTCTTGGGGATCATCGTGCTGATCCGGGTAGTCCTGAGCTTCTCGCTCGAGGTCGAGATCGACGGCATGTGGCCATGGAACAAGTGGCGCGTACCACGCGGGGAGGTCGCGTCCAGCGAATTGCAGCCCCGCTCGCCTCCCGGCTGAGCGAAGTCGACGTCCAAACGATGTCGTCACGCGGACGCTGATGAGGCAGCTCACACGTGGGTTGCGCCGACCTGGTCTTCGTTGGCACACTATCTTCGTGTCTGCGAAGGTAGTTGAGGGTCCTTCGGGCGAAGAGTTCGTCGCTGCGGCCGAAATGTTGAAGCTTCTCGCCGACCCGACGCGTCTGGCGATCATCTGGGCGCTCTTGCACGGCGAGCACTCGGTCACAGAGCTCGCCGCTCACGTCGGTGTTCGCCCGACCGCGGTGTCACAGCACCTCGCGAAGCTTCGTCTCGTCGGCGCAGTACGGACTCGACGCGACGGCAATCGCATCTTCTACGCGGCGGAGAACGAGCACATCGAACGTCTGGCCTCAGAAGCCCTCCTCCAGGCCGACCACCTCGTGAAGGGTGGGCGCCACCACGCCAAGAGACACACCGCGTGACCCACGAGCATCCACACGGTCCCCACGCGGATCACGATCACCACGACCATGGGCACGACCACGAGCGGGCTCTCCGGAGAGTCTTCGCGCAGATCTTCCGCCCGCACAGCCACGACGCCGCGGACTCGATCGACGACGCGCTCGAAGCCAGTGAGCGTGGGGTGCACGCGGTAAAGGTGTCGTTCCTCGCTTTGATGCTGACCGCGCTTGTGCAGCTGGCAGTCGTGGTGATCACGGATTCGGTGGGGCTGCTCGCCGACACGATCCACAACTTCTCTGACGCGCTCACCGCGGTGCCGCTGTTCCTGGCCTTTCGACTGAGCCGCCGTCCCTCGACCGGCAGGTACACCTACGGCTATCACCGTGCCGAGGACCTCGCCGGGGTGTTCGTGATCCTGATGATCGCGGCGTCAGCGGTGATCGCGGCATGGGAGGCGATCAGTCGCCTTGTCCACCCCCGGCCTGTCAGTCACGTAGGGGTCCTGTTCGTCGCCGGCATCATCGGGTTCGTCGGAAACGAGCTCGTCGCCTTGTACCGGATCCGCGAAGGCAACGCGATCGGCTCTGCCGCGCTCGTGGCCGACGGCTACCACGCCCGCACCGACGGCTTCACGTCTCTGGCTGTTGCGCTCGGCGCCGTCGGCGTATGGGTGGGCTTGGAGCGAGCCGATGCCGTCGTCGGTCTCGGCATATCGATCGCGATCTTCGCGGTGCTGCGAGGCGCGGTCCGGCAGGTGTACTACCGCCTCATGGACGCGGTCGATCCAGCGATCGTCGGTCTCGTCGAGTCCGTCGCGGCCACATCGCCCGGGGTACTCGCAGTGAGTGCGCCGCGAGTTCGCTGGCTTGGGCACCGGCTCTTGGCCGACCTCGACATCACCGTGCCCGCAGCGCTTCCCGTGAGCGATGGGCATTCGATCGCCGAAGACGTGCGTCACCGACTGCTGCATGCCGTCGCCCACCTCGATGATGCGCACGTGCATGTCGATCCCGACGACGCGCACGCCCACGAATCAGCCGGTCACCACCGGCACGAACCAAGCCGCGTCGAGGCTCACTACCGTCGAGGCGGCGACGATTGAAACCGACGCCGTTCGGTTGGCAGTCGTGTGGCGCGGCGACGAAGCAGCCCGGCGCGCTGGAATCGGATCAAACGAACGTCTCCTGCCGGTCGTCAACGCCCTCACCGCGCTCGAAACCGATCCGGGTGGTCTACCGCGATGACATCGCTGACGAGATGCGCTCCGAGCTGCTTCAGGTGGACGGTCGGCGGCGAACCCCTCCACCTCGCAAGTCTCGACTTCGGACCCGACTCGATCGACGGGTGGCTCAACCGCATCGGCGGCGCCAACGATCCGATCAGTGTTGCCGTTGTGAAGGTCCGTTGAGTTGGAGTTCCCAGCGCCAGACGTCGTCGTCGACGCCGTCGTCGGGGTCGACGACGGTGGCGGTGCGGGTGAACCCGCAGTGAACAAGCACAGCGGTGGAGGCGTTCGGGGTCGCCAGCGTGTGGGCAACGACACGGGTGGCTCCGCGGTCACCGGCCCAGTCGATCAGCGTTCGTGTCGCCGTGGTGGCCAGGCCCCGGCCCTGGCGGGCGGGGGCGATGGCGTAGCCGATCTCGACCTCTCCCCCGATCGGCGGTCCCTTGAACCCCCCGAAGCCGACGAGTGCGCCGTCGTCGTCGAAGAAGAGATGAGATCCCCACGGGTCGGCGTTGTGGCGGCGCGCGGCGTCGAGTGCGTGGGAGAGCGCTTCGGGGAAGCCAGCCCATCCGTCGATCACAGCGATACCGAATCGCTCGGTGAACGCTGCGTCGCCGTCGATCAGTGACTCGATCCACTCGAGGCGCAACGGTTCCACCCTCATCACCCACCACCCCGCAGAAGTTGGGGTCGGTCGGTGTCGGATGAAGTCACCCGCCCAGATTGCCAGCCGTCGCTCGCGACGCAACGTCCCATCGCCATTGCAGCGACGCGTTCAGTACGGCAGTCCGGCGTCTCACCGCTCTCGCTCCCACTCATCATCTCGTTCGACGCGATCGACGAAGACGACTGAGCCAGTGGAACCGGGACACACGGTGCCCGTTCTGGAGCCAGATCGCTGCCATCGTGGATCAGCCAACGCGATGTCTACATGTCCCGCGACATCAGTCTCCGATGTCTCGCGACATCACAGCTGCGGAACTAGTGAGACGTCTTTCGAACCCTTCACCCGTGTTGGTCAGCCTGCTTCAAGAAGTCGCCAGAGATACGGCCTCAACCGGCGACTCGCCCCGCGAACGAGCCGTCGACTCGACGGACAGGTAGCGGCCGTCGATGGTCGTGAGGATGTGGGGGCGACCATCGAGCAGGCAATGGAGGGCGAGGTCAACGACCAGCGGTGACACACGCGATAGGCAATGTCCGACCGGGCGGCGAGACGGGGGGAAGCCATGTCCGAACGGGCAGGCAACGAACCGGCAGCAGCGCCGCGACGGCCCGGGCCTCGCCGACCGGCGGGCGCCCCGGTCGGACCGGATGAGGTCCGGGCCGCGGTCATCGAAGCGGCGGGGCTCTTGTTCGTGCGGTACGGCGTCGACCGCGTCTCGCTCCGCGATATCGCCGCAGCGGCAGACGTCCAGCTGGGGCTCATCGCACGCTACGTCGGGTCGCGTGACGAGCTCGACGAGGCGGTCTTCGTGGACTTCACCAGCAAAGTCGCTCGGGAGCTGGTCGACAAGCCCTTGGAGCAGGTCAGTTTCGAGCGCGAATCGGTCGTCGGTCAGTGGGTCGCGCTCCTCACCCACTTCGCGATGCTGAGCCGGCCCTTGCCGCCTTCGACCGCCCAGTTCAACCCGGTCAGCGCCCTGGCCGAAGTCTTCGAGCACGAGTACGGCGCCGACCGTGTCGCCGCTCGTCTCCGTGCCGCCCAGGTCCTCGCCTCGGCGCTGGGCTGGCGCATCTTCGAAAACTTCCTGCTCGATTGGGGAGGCTTGCGCGGGATCGGCCGGACCCGGCTGCACGCGGAGCTCAACTCGCTCCATCGTCGAGTGGGCGCGACCCCGTACCCCTCACCGCCCGATCCCCGTCGCCGCCGACACCGCTGACCTGCAGGGTCGACGGACACTGAGGACCTAAGCCCCTAGGCGAGACTCCTGTACGGCTGTTCAATGTGTACAGATGTTCAAGTTCACATTGGTAGCGCGCACTGGTCACTGGCCGAGCGGCCGGACCGGTGACACGCGTCGACGATGGAGGTCAAATCACGATGACCATGACTGAGGAAGTCAGGCAATCGAGCACGGTGCCGTTGACGTGGGACGAGGTGTACTACACCAACTGTCCGCTGGTGTCGGCCAGCAACGTCGACCAGGAGCTGGGCTGGACCCGGGAGGAGTTCAAGAAGATCGGCGTCAAGTACGCCTTCCTCCGCTCCCGCCGCGAGAACAACTGGTACCCGCACTACATCCACAACCTCGACAACCTGATCCGCTTCGGCGGGCTGTTCCCGCCCGTCCACGTCCACGCCGACATCCGCCGGACCAGGCTGCTGGGCGCGACGCACGCTCCGCACGAAGGCGGCTGCATGCTGGTGCGCGCCCGGGACGACATCTACCGGATGACCGAGCTGAAGGGCAAGAAGATCGGCCTCACGAAGAGCCTGAACACCATCAAGAACGACTGGTGGCGCATCCAGGAGGAGCAGGGCATCGAGCTGATGCTCCGGATGAACGGCATGACCCGCGACGACGTCGAGATCGTCGAGTTCCCCTACCCGGACGACTGGTACGACAAGCCCGAGATGCTGGATCCCGATGGAGAACCCGTCGGAGCTGTGGCTCAAGCGCGACCACAAGCACGACCTGGCGTTCCGTCCGCTGGAGACCGCGCTGGAGAAGGGCATCGTCGACGCGATCTACACCCAGAGCAAGCCCTTCCAGCACCTCCAGGAGGAGACCGGCAAGTTCAAGGCGATCGAGGACCTGTCCCGCTACCCGGACTGGACCCTGCAGGTGGCCAACATCCCCGCCGTCATCACCTGCACCGACGAGATGGCCGAGCAGCACCCCGAGCTCGTCGTCACCTTCATGAAGGGCATGATCAAGGTCGGGCGCTGGGCCAACGAGCACAAGCACGCCGCCGCGGCGATCCTGAACAAGCAGACGTTCTACCTCGACGTCGAGGACACCTACCAGGGCATCAAGCACATCGACATGGTGCCCAACCTGTCGCCGCAGAACCTGGCCTCCATCGAGATCGGCAAGGACTTCATGCTCAGCCACGGCTACATCAAGAACGACTTCGACGTGCACGAGTGGGCCGCGCCGGAGTTCCCCGAAGCAGGCCGCCAAGGAGCTGCTCGAGGAGCGCTGGGCGAAGGTCACCCTGACGAAGGTCGGCCAGGAGAGCGCTCGGCTTCGGACACACCACGGCTCGGCTAGCTCCGCGCAGCCGCGACGGCGCGACCACGGACGACGGTGGTCGCGGTCGCACCCGGCAGCGACCCGACCACCCGAGCAGCCGAAACGGAGAGGAGATCGTGAATGACAAGACCGCAGCAGATGATCGGTGAAGCGACGCGCCCAGGTCGAGCATCGTGGCCCCGAAGGACGCCGCCGACGAGGTCGACCGCCGGCGCGCGTGCTCGTCGACGTGCGCGAGCCCGAGGAGTGGCAGCACGGCCACATCGACGGCTCGGTTCCGGCGCCCCGAGGGCTGCTCGAGTTCTTCGCCGACCCGACCAGCCCCCGCCACAAGAAGGCACTCGACCCGACCCGCCGGGTCATCGTGGTGTGCGCGTCCGGCGCCCGCGCCTCGCTCGCCGCGCTCACCCTGAAGGACATGGGCTACGAGGACGTCGCCATCCTCGACGGCGGGCTCAAGGGGTGGACCGACAGCCGGACTGCCGACCAACGAGCACGAGTACGCCGGCATCTGAGGATCCCTGCGGCGATCGTCGGCCGCTGCACGTCGTCTAGTGATCCCGTTGCTCTCGATCACACGGTGTGCCGCAAGCGATCGGACAACGAAGTGTTCTCGTGAGCAGCACGAACGTTGTGATTCTGGCAACGGGCGCTGCGGAAGGAGTGGGATTCGAACCCACGGAGGCCCGAAGACCTCAACGGCTTTCGAGGCCGTCCCATTCGTCCGCTCTGGCATCCTTCCGGGTCGCACGCTAGTTGCCGAGCGCCGTGTCACCGGCTGCGAACTAGGAGGCCGATGCTGGCGGCGGGCCGTCGAACGGGATCATGTTGTGCACCGCCTGCATCGCCCAGCCGCCGGCGCCATCGACAGCGACGGCAAGCATGTGCGCTCGACGTTCGACTCCGCCGAACTCGACCACCGAGGTCTGCTCGATCGTCGCCACATCAGGCCGGATCAACTTGATGCGAACTCCTTCACTGCGGATCGATGAGCCCTGGTAGACCGTCGAGAAGATCTGGTTGTGGTGCTCCGCGATCGCCGCACGCCCGCGGAGCTCGTGGGCACGGATGTTCACGAAATCGGCGTCCTCTGTGAACACCGAGGCGAACAGCTCTCCGTCGCCCGCCTGCCATGCCTTCTTGATCGTGTCGAGGAGCGCCTGAATCGCGTCTTCCGGACTGCTCGCGGCCATGAGTGAACGCTAGAACGACCCGAGGACGAGGTCTTGAACGGAGCCGACATCGGGGAGCAGCTGACGCGGGGTCCGACCGGTGAGCGCGCGGACATCTCGGGAAAAGTGGGGCTGATCGGCATAGCCGGTCTCAGTTGCCGCTCTCGCCAATGGCACTCCGCTTGATGCGGCGGCGATTGCCCGACGTACCCGACAGATCCGCGAGTAGGTAACCGGTGGGAGGCCCGCGTGCTCGGCAAAGAGTCGCTCGAGCTGGCGCTCCCCCACATCCACCAACTTCGCCGCGGCGCGCACCCTCACGCCCCCAGAGAGCGCGCGGGAGGCGCACACAAAGCGGCGATCGGCGCACACGGTGGGCATGCCGACGAGGTCGGCGATGCGGTCACGCTCGATGTGCTCCTGGATGATTGCGGCCAATCGACGACACACGTCCACGAGCGGCACCGTGCGGTCAGTCAGCTCGGAGAGGGGGAGCCCGAGAATGGAGCGTGCTGCCCCCGGCTCGATCTTGAGCAGGAGTACGTCTTGCCCGATGTTCGCGGAGGGGCCGCCAACTTGTTGGGGTCCCGACAGCAGGAGACGGCCTCTGACCCACAGCACGTCGCAAGCAGGGTCAGGCATCACGACTCTCGTGGGTGACGGCCGAAGCCGTGCAACGGCGCGAAGCACAGAACCCCACCTCATTGGTCCGGCGTGGAGTGCAACCCTACGCGGGCGCGCCCATGCGACAATCCCGCCGATGGATGTGCCCGAAGTTCACTACGCGAGGGCCGGCGACGGTCACCGGCTCGCGTGGCAGCAGTGGGGATCGGGCCCCGACGTCTTCGTCGTCCCCCCACTGATCTCGAACTGCGAGCTGATCTGGGAACAGGAGCTGTACCGCCGCGCTCTCGAGTATCAGGGCGACCACGTCCGCGTCACCGGTTTCGACAAGCGGGGGATTGGGCTGTCCGATCGCTTCGACGCCGCGCCGACGCTCGAACAGCGGTGCGACGACATCCTCACCGTGATGGACGCGGCGCGCCTGGAGCGCGCGACGCTCATCGGCTTCTCCGAGGGCGGCCTGATGGCGCAGCTCTTCACCGTGCTGCATCCCGAGCGCGTCGAGCGACTGGTGCTCGGGAACTCGGCCGCGGGGCTCGCGGCCGCGGTGGAGTTCGATCCGGACTTGGACACGACGCTGCGCAAGTTCGGGCAGCTGATCGAAGAGTGGGGGACGAATCCACAGTGGTTCGTCGAGTGGTTCAACCCGTCACAGAAGGACAACGGCGCGTTCGTGAGGTGGACCGGGCGATTCCAACGGTTGAGCGCGACTTCCGCAGACATCGGACGCCAGGCGGCGAGCTTCGCGCCGCTCGACGCCCGCGACCGGATCGGCGAGATCGCGGTGCCCACGCTGGTCACGCACGATGAGGACGACGCTGTCGTCCCCGTCGCCGCCGGCCGGTGGCTCGCTGAGCAGATCCCAGGCGCGGTCTACATCGAGACCCCTGGGGGCGACCACATCGCATTCGTCGGGCCGGAGTGGCGGACGGTATCCGACCTGCATCTCGAGTTCATCTGCGGAACGATTGCACCAGCGCGCAGCGAACGAACGCTCGCGACCGTTGTCTTCACCGACATCGTGGGCTCGACCG
Organism: uncultured Acidimicrobiales bacterium; assembly: GCA_963747215.1. Lineage (GTDB taxonomy): Bacteria > Actinomycetota > Acidimicrobiia > Acidimicrobiales > DATKAS01 > DATKAS01. The sequence goes on along the minus strand of CAVVET010000031.1, from coordinate 64,298 downwards.
CGCGCACGTCTTCCGACGGAGACGAACAGTGGCGACGCACGCTCGACAGCCACGATCGCGTCGCCTGGGCGATGGCGAACCGCTATCGCGGTGTGATGGTGAAGGCCACCGGAGACGGGTTGCTGCTGCGCTTCGACGCACCGTCCCCGGCCCTCGACTTCGCACGTGACTTCCGTCGCGAAGTCTCGGGCATGGGCGTCCCGATCCGGTGCGGACTGCACATGGGCGAGATCGAGGTGAGAACCGACGGCGACATCGCCGGAGTCGCGGTGAACATCGCGAAGAGAGTCGAGGAGGCCGCTGTCGGCGGCGAGATCTTCGTGTCGTCGACCGTCCGCGACCTGATGCTGGGCGGCGACGCCCGGTTCGAGGATCGCGGCGAGCACAGCCTCAAGGGCTTCGACTCGCCCTGGCGGCTCTACGCCCTCGCGAACTAACCGCGCAGCTCCGCGAAGAAGGTCTGCAGCAGTGTCGCGGACTCGTCGGCCATCACACCTTGGCGCACCTCGACTTCGTGATTGAGTCTCGGGTCGACGCACAAGTTGTAGAGCGAACCGACGGCGCCGGCCTTCAGGTCAGGCGCGCCGAACACGATGCGGGCCAGACGCGAGTTGACCAAGGCCCCCGCACACATCGCACAGGGCTCGAGCGTGACCACCACCGTGACGTCGTCGAGCCGCCACCGCCCGAGCACAGCGGCGGCGTCACGCAGGACCAGAAGCTCCGCGTGTGCGGTCGGGTCGCTGGTGAGCTCTCGCTCGTTGTGCCGCCGCGCCACCACCTCACCGTTCACGAGCGCGACTGCACCGATCGGCACGTCGCCATGCGCGAGCGCGGCCCTGGCTTCCGCCAGGGCCAGCGTCATCGCCTCGAGGTCATCCATGCGCTCCATCTTCGGTCATGTCAGACGACGTCGCACTCCTTGGGATCGATGTGGCCGAGGTTCTTCACGACCTTGAACGTGCCGCCCTCGGACCGGGCGATGTACATGTTCATACGCACGTGGTGCTGACCGGGCACCATCTCCGCGGGGCCGCCGGGTCCCTGAGCGATTCGCGCGTGATCGAGGGCGGTGATCACGTCGTCCTGGTTCAGCGAGCCGGCCTCGGTGACCGCGGTCTCCCAGAGCTTCAGCCCTCGGTACATCCCGGAGCACGCGCTGCCGGCAGTGAACATGGCGCTGCCGGGATAGAGCGCCTCGTACCGATTGAGGAGCTCGGTGCTGAAAGAATCCTTGACGTCTCGGTAGTAGTCGAGACATCCGTACAGACCCTCGACATGCTCGGCCGGCACGAGGTTCAGGAAGTTCTCGTCGAAGTAGGTGCACACGATCTGCCCGCCGCGCTCGCCGAAGCCGGCGTCGTGGAGCTGCGCGAGGAAGGGCGTGAGCCCGGGGGGAACGATCGTGTTGAACACGACGTCGGCTCCCGTCGCCATGATGTCCTTGACGACCAGCTCGTAGTCGGTGTGATCGAGCGGGAAGTACTCCTCGCCCACAATCGTGCCGCCCCTGGCCGTGACGACCTCGCGCACCTTCTTGTTCAGCGTGTGCGGCCAGATGTAGTCAGCCGAGGGCATGTAGAAGGTCTTCGCGCCCGTCCGCTGCATGAGCCACGGGAAGAGCGGCTCGATCTGCTGGGCCGGCACGGGGCCCGTGCAGAAGATCAGCGGATGGCACTCCTGGCCCTCATACTGCTCCGGGTAGATGTAGAGCTTGTTGCCCTCGTCGACAGCGGGGCCCTTGATCGCCTGGCGGGTCGAGCTGTAGATGCCGCCGATCACGAGATCGACCTTCACCTCGTCGACGAGCTTCGACGCCGCGACCGCAGCCGCGCTGTCCTCGGTGGCGCTGTCTTCGATGAAGAGCTCGACGGGACGTCCGAGCAGACCGCCACGTGCGTTGATGTCGTCGATCACCATCGTGGCGACGTTCGCGTTGGCGATCCCCATGAACGAGAGCGCGCCGGTCTGATCGGTGATGACGCCGACTCGTGCGGGTCGGTTGAGGTTGGTTGTCATGACTGGCCCCCTATGCCCGGTAGCTGCCGAGCAGCTCTGCGGACACGGGCTTGGCGCGGTGACCGGCGTCCTTCAGGATCGGCGGCACCTCGGGGTCGGTGACGAAGGCTGTCCAGCCCTGCTCGTCCCAGTCGAAGATGGCCCACACGCGGCTCTCGTCGGCGGGATCGCGGAACACCGTCGATCCTTTCGAGCCGTGGAAGGCGCGCTTGTCCGCGCCTTTCTCGCCGAACACGGCGAGGAACTGGTCGATGTCGTCAACAGTGGTCGTTGCAAGGATCATCTGGATCTCCGTCCTCGAGTGCGCAGCCCGGATGGCTGTGCTGCAGTCGATTGTCCGGATCCGAGACATCCCCGGCATCGGTAGAGCTACCCATTTGCCCGGTATGGATAGTGCCGTCAGACGACGCCGTGCTGCACCGCCCAGCGGGTGGCGGCGGCGCGGCCGGTGACGCCGATCTTCGTGTAGACGTGCTGGATGTGGTGCTCGGCGGTCCTGACCGAGATGAAGAGCTGCGCGGCGATCTCCCGCGCGGTCCCACCGTCGGCCACGAGGCGCAGCACCTCGATCTCTCTCCGACTGAGGCCTCCTGGCCTGGCTGGACGAGCGACCGGGATCGGGTTTCGCCGCGCGATGTCGATCTGCTCTCGCGCGTAGACCGCTGCCGAGTTCAGGTCGAGCGCCGCGCCGGCGGTCGCGAGGTCCGCGACCTTCTTCTCGCCGAGCCGCTGGCTGAGGCGACTGCCGAGATCCTCGAGCTCCGGCACGTGATGGAAGCTCGACGGCTCGCGCGACATCGCGCCGAACAGGGTCGCAGCCGGCTCGAGACGATCGATGCGTTCGAAGAGCGTGGGAACGCTCGCGAGCGTGATGATCAGCTGAGGGACGTTGCCCGCTCGCTGGAACGCGTTGACGGCTTCGAGGAACAGCACGAGAGCCGCCGCAGGCTCGCCGTCCGAGGCATGAAGTCGAGCAGCGTCGCGCGCGAGGAACCCTTCGAAGAACTGCACGCGGTGTTCCCGCACGAACGAGACACCCTCGTCCCACACGGCCAAGGCACGTCGTGCGTCGACCTTCGAGAACGCCTGGCCCGCGATCCACAGCGCGTACGAGACCCAATACGGGTTGCCGAGCTCACGCGCCGCGGTCACCGACTCCTCGGTCAGCGCGATGGCCTCGTCGACCCGACCGCTCGCCTGGAGGCCGTCGACATAGGACGCGAGGCCGTATCCACGATCGCTTCCGTACAGCCTTGCCACCTCGCCGGTGAGCTCGACATACCGATCGAGGTCACCGCAGTAGACCTCGCAGAGCGCCTCGATGAACGTCGCGTAGCCGGGCTCGCACGACTCGTACCGAGGGTCGACTTCGAGCTCGGTCGCACGGTGCGCGTGTGTGCGCCCGGCCTCGGCGCGTCCGGCGAAGCACGCGTAGCCCGCGCCCGTGTAGAGACGCGGAAGTCGGGCGACGTCGGCGGCGCTGGCCGCGAAGAGAAGCTCCTCGGCCCACGCGAGCGTCTCGAACAGCTGCACCGAGAAGCCCATCAACGCGGCATGGGCGGCGATGTCGGTCGCGACGTTCACCTCGCCGCGGACTGCACTCCACCGGAACCCGGCACGAAGGTTGGCCAGCTCGAGCTCGACCCAGTCCACGGCGTCGCGCCACCCCGGGCCGTCCCAGTGCTCCCAACGTGCCGCGGCCTCACGAGCAAAGTGCGCAGCGTGCCGATCCCGCGCTCGCTCGAGCGCCCCCGACTCCGACAACCGATCCTCTGCGAACTGGCGGATCGTCTCGAAGAGGCCGTATCGAGTGCGCGGGGTGGTGTGGTCGGCGACGACGAGCGACTTCCGGACGAGCGAATCGAGGTGCTCGAGGACGTCCACCTCGTCCTCGCCGTCGACGACGGCGAAGATGCTCGCGAGATCGAAGCCGCCCGCAAAGACCGACGTGGTTTCCAGCAGGTGTCGCTCGTCGTCGGTGAGAAGGTCGTACGACCAGGCGACCGCGTGGCGGAGCGTCTGCTGGCGATCGGGGCCGGACGCGGAAGCCTTCAGCATCCGGAAGCGATCGCCGAGTCGATCCCGGACCTCACTCGCGCTCATCGCTGCCATCCGCGCTGCGGCCAGCTCTATGCCGAGCGGCAGCCCGTCGAGCGTCTCGCAGATCTCGACAACGGCCGCGGCCGTCTCGGGATCCTGCAGCCCGAACTCGGCGCGCACCGCGCGAGCCCGGTCGACGAACAGCGTGACCGCATCCGACGTCATGCCTCCCTCGAGCCCGAGCGGCGACACCGACAGCAGCGTCTCCTCCGCGACCCACAGGTACTCGCGCGACGTGGCGAGGACGCTGACGCTGTCCGAGCGGGCGAGGATCGCGCTGATCGCTGACGCCGCTGCGGTCAACACGTGCTCGCAGTTGTCGACGACGAGCAACAGCTGCCGCCCGGCGAGCGCGTCTGCAACGGTGTCGATCAACGCGGCGTCGCCCTGCGGCATGACGCCGAGCGCGGTCGCGATCGCCGCGGGCACCGCGGACGGTTCGCCGACCGGCGCGAGCTCGATCATCCAGACGCCGTCAGGAAGCTCGCCCGCGAGCTCGGCGCCGACCTCGACCGCCAGCCTGGTCTTGCCGACCCCGCCGACTCCGCTCAGAGTGACGAACCGGTTCGATCGCACGAGCTCGACCACCTCGGCGACGAGATCCTCACGGCCCACGAAGGAATTCAGCTGCTGGGGCAAGTTGCCCGCCGCGCGATCGACGCTGCGAAGCACCGGGAAGTCGACGCGCAGTCCCTCGGCGATCACTTGGAACACTGCCATTCGCCCACGCAGGCCGCGCAGCCGGTGCTCTCCCAGCGGCCGGAGTGCGACGCGATCCCGGAGCATCACCTCAGTCGTGTCGGACACGACCACTTGACCTCCGTGCCCGAGCGACGTCAGCCGTGCCGCGCGACTCACACTGGGACCGACATAGCTGCCGTCGCGCTCGGTGGTCTCCGCGGTGTGCAACCCCATCCTGATCGCGAAGGGCAGCGTCGCCTCGGCGAGGCGCTGCTGCGACTCGATCGCCGCGCTGGCGGCGTCACCCGCCCGTGCGAATGCCGCGCCGAAGCCATCACCGATCGTCGTGAACACATACCCGCCGTGCCGCTCGATCGCGTCGCGCACGATGCCGTCGTGCACCTGTAGCGCGGCAGCCATGTCAGCGGGAGCGTCCTCCCACGATCTCGTCGAGTCCTCGACGTCGGTGAACAGGAACGTGACGGTGCCGCCCGGCAGTCCCTGCGACATTGGTGCACCGTATTCCGCGACAAGGCGAACGCCTGAGAAGAAGCGGGCCGACTCGCTTTGCCTCACCAGGGTTGTATCAATACAATCGCACCAATACAATCTCGGTCGATGACTGGCTCTCGCACCACGCTCGACGACGTCGCGGCGAGGGCCGGCGTCTCGAGGATGACGGTCTCCAACGTGTACGGCCGGCCCGACGTCGTGGCGCCGCCGACCCGGGAGCGTGTCCTCGCCGCAGCTGCGGAGCTCGACTATGGCGGCCCGAGTGCCGTCGGTCGAACGTTGCGGCGCGGCTCGACCGAGGTACTCGGCATCCTCGTCAACGTCGGCATCCCGTACACCTTCTCCGATCCCGGTGCGGCCTTGTTCATGCGCGGCGTCGCGCAGGGTGCCGACGAGGCGGACCTCTCGTTGCAGGTCGTCCACGCGTCGGGGCCAGGCGCTCGCCGCCGCGTGAGCAACACCGCCGTCGATGCCTTCATCGCGTGGTCCCTCCCGGCCGACGATCCTGCGCTCCTCGCCGCCGTGGAACGGCGCCTCCCGATCGTCGCGGTCGGGACCAAGAGCGGCGTACCGAGCATCCCGTACGTCTCTGCCGACTACTTCGCCGGCGGTCGTCTCGCCGCGAAGCACCTCGTGGACCTCGGGGTTCGTCGATTCGCGGTCATCGGCGGTGCCCTCATCGGCGAGCAGTTCACCGACCGCATAGCCGGTTGGCGGGAGGGACTCCGCGCCGCCGGCATCGATTGGTCGACCGTCCTCCAATTCGCACACGCCGGCAACAGCCGGACGGCGGGGAGGGCCGCGGCCGAGTCGTTCCTCGAGGTGCGCGAGTCGGGTCCGCGATGGGGAATCCTCGCTGCGACGGACGTCCTCGCACTCGGAGCAATGCACGCGCTGCGTATGGCCGACGTGGACGTCCCGAACGAGGTGGCTGTCGTCGGCTTCGACGACATCGAGGAGTCCGGGATGAGCACGCCAGGGCTCACGACCGTGCACCAGGACCTCTTCGCGTTGGGGCGGGAGTGCGCCTTGCGAGCCGCCGGCCAGATGCACGGTCCCACTCACCCCCACCCGATCTCGCTCATCGTGCGAGGAAGCACAGCGTGAACATGCAGACGCTCGGCCTCGTCGCCGGCATGCTCACCACTGCGGCGTGGCTACCCCAGATCGCACGCACCTGGCGTAGCCGGTCTGCCGATGACCTGTCGTGGCCGTACCTGTTGGTCTTCTCGTCGGGCGTGGCTCTTTGGCTGTTGTACGGCGTGCTGGCGGACGACGTCCCCGTCCTCGCGGCGAATGCCGTGACGATCGTCCTCGTGGGACTTCTCCTCGGGCTCAAGAGCCGCACCGCCATCCGGCCCTTGCCCTCCGTCCGAGACGTTGAGAACGAAGCCGAACCCGGATCCATCTGATGTGCTGCCGCCGTTGTTGGAACGAGTGAGACGGCTTCCGAACGTTCCGGCCAGCACTCAGGAAGTCATCGTCGGTTGTTTGACCGCTCGTGCGAGCCGTCGAGTGGCCGACAGGCAGGACGGACCGTCTCGGCGTGTCGGGTACTGTCGCTCATCTGTCGCAGGTGAGGAGCGGGGAGCGCGATGGCAGGCGCCGGGGAGACGCGGAGCATCTTCACGGACGCGGGGGCGTACGCGGACCCGGATGGTTGGCATGCGCAGGCAGCGGCGCTCCGGGCGAGGCCGGGACCGGTGCGCGTCACCGACGCCGGGTTCGCTCCGTTCTGGGCGGTGGTCCATCACGCAGACGTTCGCGACGTGGAGCAGCGCAGCAACATCTTCAAGAACGCGCCGCACCCGATCTTGGTGCCCGGTGCCAACCGTGAAGGTGGTGGGCCGCCGGTCCGGAACCTCGTCGGCATGGACGACGACGAGCACCGGACCTACCGAGGGCTCATCGCGCCGTGGTTCCTGCCGTCCGCCCTCAAGAGGCGCAAGCGGGAGATCGAAGCGATCGCCCAGGAGCGCATCGAAGCGCTCACTCTTGGCGACTCGCGGCTCGATTTCGCGAATGTGGTGTCGTCCGGCCTCCCACTCCGATTCATCAACGCCACGCTCGGCATCCCGAGCGCAGACGATGCGCAGATCCATGGATGGACGACCGAGCTGTTCGGCATCGACGACGCGACGGTCGCCGGCGCGGATCGAGAGGCGGCGCTCCAACGGGCCGTGAGCGCTCTGGGCGAGTACTTCATGGGCATGACAGCGCGGCTGCGGGCCCACCCGGACGACACCTTGGGGTCGGTGCTCGCCAACGCCGAGGTCGACGGCCGGCCCCTCGGGCCGGATCTCCTGGTGCCGTACTTCATCCTGCTCTCGGCCGCTGGCCACGACACGGTCGCCACCGTGCTCGCCGGTGGGATCGAGGCCCTCGCGCGGCATCCGGATCAACTCGCGCTGCTGCAGTCCGATCCGTCGTTGATCGGCAACGCTGTCGAGGAGATCATGCGGTGGGTCACGCCGACCAAGCACTTCATGCGGAACGCGACGTCGGCGACCACGGTCGGCGGCCGCGACATCGAGTCGGGCGACTGGCTACTGCTGTCGTTCGCCTCCGCGAACCGTGACGAGACGGTGTTCGACGAGCCGGCACGCTTCGATGTCACGAGGGGAAACGCCAGAGAGCACCTCTCGTTCGGGATCGGTCCTCACCACTGCATCGGCAGCACCCTGGCCCGTCTGCAGCTCACGACCTTCTTCGAGAAGCTGCTCCCTCGGGTGCGTCTGCTCGAGCTCGACGGCGACGTCGAGTACTCCCGGACCACCTTCGTGTCGACCTTCAGGCAGCTTCCCGTCCGCCTGGAAGTCGCCGCCCACTGACGTCGGCGCGCCTCAGTCAGATGCCGTCGACCGAGAAGGCGATCGTCCGGGACGAGGAGTAGCGGATCTTGGCGAGCTCCTGGTACTCCTCGTCGGCGTAGAAGCGCCGGATCGCCTCACCGTTCGGAAATCGAAACAAGATGACGCGGTGGGGCTCGAAATCCCCTTCGTGCACCACCGTCTCGCCTCCACGGGCCAGATACTCCCCGCCATGGCGAGCGACAAACTCGCCGACCCGCTCACGGTAGGCAGCGAAGGTCGCCGGATCATGGATGTCGAGGTCGACGACGAGGTATGTGCTCATCCCCGCCGGAGGGTACCGCGGGGCGCGCTGCGATGTCCTCGAACTTACCGGCCAACACCCATGAGGTCATCGTGCTCGACTGACATCGAGCGCATGACGTCCGCGGTCGAGTCCCAGCGGAGAGGCTGCCTATGGGAGCATGTTGAGGTCTGCGGTCTCGGACGCCGAAACAGCCACATCGGCCTGAGTTTGCGGCACTCCTGCACACTCTTTCGAACCGGTCGTCTCAACCCGTGGACATTGCGCGGCGGGCTCATTTCGACAAGGGGCGTGACTGACGTGTCGAACAACCGTTACGAAGACACGGTCGCCGGTGCAGCACCACGAGGCGAGTACTTGATCAGGGGCGCGCACGTGGTCAGCGTCGACCCGGCGATCGGCGATCTCCCCGTGGGCGACATCCATGTGCGCGACGGCGTGATCCTCGCCGTGGCATTGCGGATCGACGCACCCGGAGCCGAGGTGATCGACGCGGTCGGCTGCATCGCCCTACCCGGCTTCGTCGAGGTCCACTGGCACTGTGGAACAGCATCTGGCGCGGACTGGCCCACGATGGCGCCCAGTACTTCGCGCTCCACCAACTGGCCCCGTCCTACACCGCCCGGGACCACTACGACGCGGTCCGCTATGCCGCCCTCGAAGCGGTCAACGTTGGGATCACGACGTGTCACAACTGGGCCCATGCGGTTCGCGACTTCGATGACGCCGAAGCCGAATGCAAGCGCTCGTCGACTCCGGGATCAGGGCTCGCTTCGGCTACGGCGACTCCTGGCCGCTCGTCCAGGAGCCTCTCGGTGTGAGCGAGCTCCGCCGTGCCCTCGACTGGATCGACGACAACGGTGACGGACGGCTCAGCCTGGGCATCGCGATCCACAACCCGGTCGCGCTCGCCGATGAGATCGATGCGGCGCGGCAGCTCGACCTGGCGACGATCGCCACCCACGTCGACTACTCCCGACAGATCCACCTGCTCGGTCCTGACGTGCTGTTCACCCACGGTGCGGGTGCCTCTCCCGAACTGATCGCGCTCATCGCCAAGACCCGGATGAAGGTCGGGCTCTGTCCTTCGACGGACCCGCTCATCGGCGCTGGCTTACCCCCCCTGCAGGAGCTGATCGAAGGCAGCGTCCAGTTCAAGGACGTCGGATTCTCCGTCGACGTCACCTGCCTGACCCCCGCGGACCCGTTCGACGCGATGCGCACGCTGCTCAACTCGGCGCGAATGCACCAGCGACGCGGCGGCTCGTTCGAGAAAGTCCTCGCCGAGGATCTCTTCGGCAGTGGCCCACCCACGCCGCTCATGCGCCCTCGGCAGGTCATTGAGCTCGCCACATTGAACGGCGCGCACGTGCTCGGCCTCGACCACGTGACCGGCTCGCTCACCCCCGGCAAGCGCGCCGATCTGATCCTCGTCCGCACTGATCAGCCCAATATGCTGCCGGTACCGGACACCAACCCGACCTTCCAGGTCGTTCAGTGCGGACAACCCGCCAACGTCGACACGGTGCTCATCGACGGTCGGATCCTCAAGCGGTCCGGCGAACTGCTCCACGTCGACGGGCGAGACGTGGTCGTACGGGCCGCAGCTGCTCAGTCCGCCATCCGGGACCGTGCCGGTCTCGCCCCGATCGATCTCCTGCAGTAGCGCGGCTCGGCCCCGAGGCTGTGCGGAGACCGACTGGCGGTGCTGACGATGAGGGCATCAATTTGTGGGCAGCATCCTCCGACGGGTGACCACGAGGCCGAACGGACTACCGAAGGCGCCAACAGTTGCTCTCGACTGGGATTGCCGCAGTTCGCTCGACGATCCGATTGAGCGGCTTGTGCGCTCGGCCGCACTGTTCGCTCACTCGACCTCGTTCGGTGAAGGGTCTTTCGGCCCTAGCCGCGAGCGGGCCGCGGGAGCACCCTGAAGTTGTTCTCGGGAGGTTCGTCGATGGTGATGACGCATCAACCTGCTGACCGCCGCAGCGTCGCACCGGGGCGGAGTAACTGGCCGCTGGCCGTCGCCGGCGCGCTCGTCGTGGCCGTCGTGGCGGTCATCGTTGTGTGTCACCGGCGGCGGGGAGCGTTTCTAGTTGCTCGAGTTGCTCCGCCGTCAGATCGAGCCGGTCGGCGGCGATGTTCTCCTCACCGAGCAACACGCTTGGTGCCGGGATTGGCGCGATGTCGTCACCTTTCGCGAGAACCAGGCGATCGCGACCTGCAGGCGCGCGCCGCTTGAGGGCGACCGCCGGCCTCATCGACGGGACGGCTCCGCGAAGTCTCGGTGACCGACCTCGGGAGGTGGCGTCGTTCACCGAAGTCGAGCTCGCCGGGCGGATACCGGTGAGGAAACCATGACCAGCGGTGAGTACGGCACAAAACCAATACCAGTGCGCGAAAACAGCACATCATACTTCGGGTACGCGTCCACAGCGAGTATTCCGATTGCGAACACGGTGATCGGGATCCACGTCGTGCGCCCGCCGGATGGTCGTCGGCACGTCGGACAGCGCCGACGATGCGGATTTTGCCCGGCGATGAGATCGGCGACGACAATCGCTCGTCGGCCGGGTCACGACGGTCTGGTAATAAAGGTCGATGTAGTCGGTGCTACGGCGCAGCGATCCCTCTACTGCATCCAATGTTTGCGCGAGCTGTTGTCCAACCTCCGCGCTCTGTGTTGTGACATAACTCAACTTCGTCCGCGACCACACTCGTTCGCTGCTGCCCTTGAGGGCGCCGCCGACTAACTCATCGACGGTGTGCGGCTCATAGACCTCGGCGTGTCGATCAACATCACCCAACATCCAACGCTCGGAGGATGGTTCGATCGATTCAGCGAAGTCGATGCTGCGCCGGTGTATGCGCCAACACGCCCATCGCACTCATCCCGATGCGACACCTCATTCTCGCAGCTTCACGTGCTTCATCTCTCGCTCCTTCTTCGGTCTTGATGCCACAAACCACCCGTACTGAGTCTCCTGTGATGTACTGCTCTCTCTTCACACACTCGGCTTAGCCTCATGCTATATACTCATCGCGAGATCCGCGACTTCCTATTACTCGTGCGCGCTAGATCACTCGGCTCATGCGCCTGACCGAGTTCGCCGCAATCGGCGAGTTGCAGCTTGATCAGCGAAGAGTCGCGCTCCTGCATCAGCTCAGTACTACACTAGCTTAATGCAGCACCCGCTGGCGTGTCCGAGATGTGTTTATGCATCGCTCGCGCTGCAGCTTACACCGAACACGCTCACTGTTCAATCTCGTCGGCCGCTAACACACGGCGCGCACGCCTACACAGCGCACCATTGCAGCATCATCACTATAACTTGTTTGTACAAACCACTATATTTCCAATTTATTCGTCCGAGCCAGCCGCCTCGTCATCGACAACTCCGGAAGTTTCACGACGACGACGCCGATGCACGTTGCAGTCTCGGTGCCATCGCTCGACGCCGTGGAACTCGGCGGGGCCGGCACCGTGACGATTGACGGCGTCACGGCAAAAAAATGGTTACCGAACAGGCTACCCACACGAAATCATACATACCTCAAGTAACTTCTTCACCCCCAACAACGCCGCCAATTTTTCAGAGCCCGGAGCAGAAGCACCATCACGCAAGCCTGTAACCAATAACTCACTCGGCAGTGCTCGCAGACAAGCACTATTCCAGATGTTTCTTCAGTTCCCCTTACCAGCTCCAAGTTCCTCAACTATGCAATCCTGCGCCAGTAGCCTTCCATCAAACACGTGTAATCCTTCTTCGCACCAGCTGTTACCAATAGTCCACAAACTTCCATCGCACTCATCACACTACCAAGCCGTAGCCATACCTACTACATCAGAACAAAGCAGAATGTATCGTCAAGCTCACATGCTTATTCAGATCCTAACTCATCCTGTATTCTCCGCAACCATCCACGCGAAATCTCCATTCAAACTCACTTCAATTTACTATCACACAATCACACTATACTAACATCATCACCAGCGCCGACTTCGGCGCCGAGCTGGTGGGCGACGGCACGTTGATGGTCTCCGGAACCGTCCAACGGGTGATGGCCGTGCTCGCGGGCGCCGGCACGCTCGACGTGCACGACCTCCTCGCTGCCGACGCCACGGCGCAGTTGCAGGGCACCGGCACGATCCGGGTTCACGCCACGTCCACGCTTGACGCCACGCTGACCGGCACCGGGACGATCCTGTACCGGGGTGAGCCGACGGTGACGATGCGCAACACAGGAACCGGCACGGTGGTCCCGGAGTAAAGCCACACAAGGTCTCGAATGACGGGGATCGCCACCGCCATCGCCTCGCCGACTGCTCCTACGCGCGTTGAACCCTCGACATCGGTCATGAGGAACGTGACCGTTCCCGTCGGCATCGCGAACGCTTCGCGTCGCTAGCAGTCACACCTGCCTCCGCGACCAGCAGCCAGCTGCACGCACGCGTGACATCATTCACCATGCGAAGCAAGTCATCGCCTTAGACCGACTTCATCGCCAAGTCGTCGACTTCACCACAGAGGAACACTCGGCGGAGGGAGTGGGATTCGAACCCACGGTGGGTTGCCCCACACACGCTCTCCAGGCGTGCCGATTCGTCCGCTCTCGCATCCCTCCGAGTCACGCGCCCACACCGACGCGTGCGCCCGCTGTGTCTTCTGGCGCGCATCGGCGCTGCGCCCGCCATCTCACGGCGACGGCCAGGCGATCTGCGGCACACAGCAGTATCCGCTGAGAGCTGCTGCCTCCCGGCCCTGACTCGGTTCACGGGCTGCCGTTGCACAGGACCCGGCCGCCACCTGACATGGCGGGCGCGTGCCCAAGGGTAGCCGGGACGTCCGTCGGGAGGCGCCCGGTAGTGTCGGCCGAATGGAGGGTCACCAGGCGCTGTATCGCCGGTATCGCTCCCAGCGGTTCGACGAGGTGCTCGGGCAAGACCATGTGGTGCGGGCCCTTCGCAACGCCGTTCGGGAGGACCGGGTCTCGCACGCCTACCTGTTCAGCGGTCCGCGGGGCACCGGCAAGACCTCGACCGCGCGCATCCTGGCCAAGGCCCTCAACTGCCCGAACGTCGCCGACGGCGAGCCGTGCGGCACGTGCGAGGTGTGCCGGGCGATCGAGCACGGCACGTCGTTCGATGTGTTCGAGCTCGACGCGGCGTCGAACAACGGCGTCGACAGCATTCGCGAGCTGAACGAACGAGCAGCCCTGGGCACGGCCGGCCGGCGCAAGGTGTACATCCTCGACGAGGTGCACATGCTGTCGAAGGGCGCCTCGAACGCGCTCCTGAAGACACTCGAAGACCCACCCGGGCACGTCGTCTTCGTCCTGGCGACGACGGACCCGCAGAAGGTCGAGAAGACGATCAGCAGCCGTACGCAGCATCTTCAGTTCCACCTGCTGCCCGCCGACGTGCTCACCCAGCACGTCGAATACATCGTGAAGGACGCTGCGCTCGACCTGCCTCCCGACGCGCTCGACTACGTGCTGCGGGCGGGTGGGGGCTCGGCTCGCGACACGTTGTCCGCACTCGACCAGGTCGTGGCGGCGGGCTCGGTGCCCGACGACGGCCCGTCGGTCGAAGACCTCGTCGACGCGCTCGCCGACCGTGACGCCGCACGAGCTCTCGCCGGGGTCGCGGCGGCGGTGTCGGCAGGAACGGATGTGCGCGGCCTCACGGAACGACTCGTTGCGTGGCTGCGCGACACGTTCCTCGTTGCCATGGCGCCCGATGTCGTCGAGCTGGCGGAGTCGGCGCGTGCTCGCGCCGCGAGCCAGGCCGAGCGGCTCGGCCCCGCGGCGACCGTGCGGGCGCTCGAAGTGCTCGGAGGCGCGCTCGTCGAGATGCGGCATGCCACCGACCCGCGCGTCCTGCTCGACGTCGCGCTCGTGCGCATCGCGAACCCGGCCACCGACGACAGCCCGGGCGCGTTGCTCGAGCGGCTCGAGCGCCTCGAGCGGGCCGCGGCAACCGGCGCGTCTGCTGTCGGCCGCTCCCCCGCCGCCGACCTCCGGAGGCCGTGCCGCGCTCGGCACTCACGCACGCAAGACCACGCCAGCGGCCGAGGCGTCGCCGCCCGCGGCACCGCCCGCAGACGCGGCTGAAGCAGCGCCGCCGGCGGGTGAGTCGCCGGCGGCTCCCGCGCTCGAGGCCGGGTTCCCGTCCCGTGACGAGCTCACCGTCGCGTGGGCCGACGTCGTGCTTCCTCAGCTCAAGGGGATGGTCAAGGCGCTCTACGCCGCGGGACGATTCCTCTCCGCCGACGAGAGCGGCGCGGTGTTCGCGCTCCCGACCGCTCCCCATCGCGCGAAGTGCGAGGAGCGCCGCCCTGAGGTCGAGGGGGTGCTCGCGGCGCACTTCGGTCGTCCGGTTCGGCTCCAGCTCGTGGTCGACGGCGAGTCAGCGCCCGCTGCGAAGGCCGCTCCACCGCCCGTTGTCGAAGAGCCTGTGGACATGAGCGAGCTCACCGATGCGCCGTCGGCTCCGAGCTCGTCGATCGATCGGATCACCGAGGCGTTTCCGGGCGCAGAGCTCCTCACCGACGAATCCTGAGAGGTAGCGGTGTCCAGCAGCGACGACGACTTCATGGGGAACCTGCTGAAGCAAGCGCAGGCGATGCAAGAGCAGATGCTCGCGGCCCAGGAGCAGGCGGCGGCGCAAGAGGTCGAAGGGCAGGCGGGGGGCGGGCGGGTGCGGGTCACCGCGACCGGGTCGCTCGAGTTCACGAAGGTGCGCATCGATGCGAGCGTCGTCGATCCGATGGAGATCGAGCTGCTCGAAGACCTCGTCCTCGCCGCGATACACGACGCGGTCGCCCGCGCGCGCGAGCTGCAGAGCAACGCGATGGGGGGCCTTCCGGGGCTCGGCGATCTCGGCGGCCTCCTCGGCGGTGGTGAACCGGAGTGACGATCTACGCGGGGCCGGTGCAGTCGCTCATCGACGAGCTCGGCCGGCTCCCCGGGATCGGCCCGAAGTCCGCGCAACGCATCGCATTCCATCTGCTGAAGCTCCCGGTCGAAGACGTCGCGCGGCTCACGCGCGCGATCTCCGAAGCGAAGGAGCGAGTGACGTTCTGTACGCGGTGCTTCAACGTCTCAGAAGGACCCGAGTGCACGATCTGCGCGGACTCCCGGCGCGACACCACCATGCTGTGCGTCGTGGAGGAGCCCCGCGACATCGTCGCGGTCGAAAGACGGGCGAGTTCCGCGGGCGGTACCACGTCTTGCAGGGCGCGATCAGCCCCATCGAGGGCATCGGCCCCGAGCAGCTGCGGATCAAGGAGCTGCTGGCGCGACTCGAACCCGAAGCGATCACCGAGGTGATCTTGGCGACGAATCCGAACATCGAGGGTGAAGCGACGGCGATGTACCTCGCCCGGTTGCTCAAGCCACTCGGGTTCAAGGTGACACGGATCGCGAGCGGCCTTCCGGTCGGCGGCGACCTGGAGTACGCCGACGAGGTCACGCTGGGTCGGGCCCTCGAGGGTCGCCGCGACGTCGAGACCTGACGTCGAGACCTGAGCCGAGACGCGGCTCGGGGTGTCGTCCACGCCCAGTGCGAGGCGGGCGGACACCCACACCGGCGAAAACGACACCCCGAGACATGAGGGACCCGAGGGGGGCTGCAGGTCCATCTGTTGCGATGACGTTACAACAGTGACGATCCCATGACAACGACCTCCGGGCGAACAGCCGGGGAACTCCGTGAAGTTTCGGGATTCGAGCAGGTCAGCGGGAGGCACCCACCGGCTGGGGCGGCGGGGTCGGATCGAGCGCCTCCGCAACCTCCGCCGTCTCGACCGGCTTCCCGAAGCGCAGGAGCCAGCCGCCGAACGCGATCGAACAGACCGCGAACCACGCCCACCCGAGGGCGAGTCCGGCGAGCACATCGGTGAACCAGTGGACCCCGAGGAACACCCGGCTGGCGGCGACCGCGCCGGCGATGCCGACGGCGAGCGCGGCCCCGAGGATCTTCACCTTGCGTCCGTGACGCCGGGTCAGCAAGAGAGCGAAGGCCGCGAGGCTCGCCGCCGCCGCCGTGGAGTGACCCGACGGAAAGGACGTGCCGGCAAAGCCCGTGAGCTGCAGCACCTCGGGACGGGCCCGCTCGACACCGATCTTGATGAGGTTCGACAGGGCGAACTGGCCTCCGACACACAGGATGAGAAAGCCGATCGTCGCGAGTGCGTGGCGCGACCGCAGCTCGATGAGGGCCACCACCACGGCGGCCGTGACGATGAACGCAGTACCGCCGAGCTGCGACACGGTGCGAAGGAACTCGGTCGACACGTCAGACGACTGGTCGGCGCCCCAGTTCGCGAACGTCGAGTCCCAGTTCGCCAGCGCCTCGTGCCTGCGCACCATGATGAGCAGCACCCCGACGGCGATGGCGCCTGCGGCGACGAGTGCGAGCGCCACGGTGAGTGCCAGCCCCGTCAACGTCGACGCGTCGAGCCGGCTCCGCACCACGCGACGCATGGTCGGATGCTCGTGCACTGTTTCGGCGATCGTGCCGGGAGCGACAGCCGGCGCCTCGACACGCGGCCACCGGTGGACCACCCAACTGGCAACCGCCGCGAGGGCCGCTCCCGCCGCGAGGGTCGCCACGATCACCATCGCACACGTTCTTCCCGGATCGCGCAGGACCTAGACGCGGCGTTTCCGCCTGGTGACGCGTGGGTACACCGATCATCATGTTGTCGCGCACGGATACCCATCCTCGAGGTCGCGCCGTCGAGCGAGGTCATCTCATCCGACCTTCATCTCGTCGAGGAGCGCACCCGGCTTCCCTTGTGGGCGCTGCCTCCTGTGCAGTGGCTGCTCATTGCCCTGCCGATGATTGCGTTCGGCTGGCTGCTCGACGGACCGCTGGCCCTCACCGGTCCCGAGGACAACATCAATCAATGGTTCGCGGAACGTCGCCAGAGCTGGCTCGACGACCTCACCGTCATCCCGACGAAGCTCGCGAGCACCGAAGGCATCGTGATCGTCGCCGGCCTGGCGGCCGTGTTCTTCGTGGCTCGAAGGCGGTGGCCGAGCCTCGTGCTCATGGGTTGGGCGCTCACCGCCGAACTCACGATCTTCCTCTTCACGAATCTGGTGACTGGTCGGCCCCGGCCGGACGTCGTCAAGCTCGATTCCGTCCCCGCCACGTCGAGCTTCCCATCTGGGCACGTCGCCGCGACGGTCGCGTTGTACGGGTCGCTCGCACTGATCGTCACCTTGCGAGACCGGCGCCCGGTGGCCGCGCCCGCGCTGTGGGTGTGGGCCGTGTTCGCCACCGTCGGAGTCGCGTTCGCCCGCGTGTATCGGGGCGCTCACCATGTGAGCGACGTGATCGGCGGCGCGGCGCTCGGCGTGGCGTGCGTCATCGCAGCGACGATCCTCGCCCACCACGCCGCCGAATGGATGCGCCATCGCGGCTACCTCCTCGAAGCTCAGGATCTGTCATGAAGCCGGTCGCGGTGATCGCGCACACGAAGAAGACGATTGGCGGCGGCCTCGGCGATCTCCGGCGCTTGCTCGACGAGCACGAGATCACCGACCCGATGTGGTTCGAGATCTCGTCGAGCAAGAAGGCCCGAAAGTGCGCACGGCGCGCGTTGAAGGACGGTGCCGAGCTCGTCATCGCTTGGGGCGGCGACGGCACCGTGCAGCGCTGCATCGACGCGCTCGCGGGCACTGGCGTGACGCTCGCGGTGATCCCCGCCGGCACCGCGAACCTGTTCGCCACCAATGTCGGCATCCCCATCGACCTCGAGGGCGCAGTGAAGGCCGCCGCAGAAGGTCAGGTCAGCCATGTCGACGTCGGCGTCGCGAACGACGAGCACTTTGGCGTCATGGCCGGCGTGGGTTTCGACGTGACGATGATCGACGCGGCCGACCGCTCGGCCAAGAAGCACTTTGGTCGCGCCGCCTACGTGTGGACGGGCGTGCAGGCCGCTCGCCGAGAAGCGATCAAGATGCGCGTCGAGGTCGACGGCGAGAAATGGTTCTGCGGGAAGGCGACCTGTCTGCTCATCGGGAACGTGCCGAACGTGATCGGCGGCCTCACGGTCTTCCCGTCGGCGAGCCTCGAGAGCGGCTCCCTCGAAGTGGGTGTCGTCACCGCCGACGGACTGGTGGAGTGGGGACGCGTCCTCACCAAGGTCGTGCGCAAGCACCCAGACGCCTCGCCGTTCGTGAAGATGACGAACGGTCGCTCGATCACGCTGAAGATGAAGGGCAAGCACCGGTACGAGCTCGACGGAGGAACACGCGACGCCGTGAAGCGCCTCCAGTTCGCGGTCAAGACCGAGGCGTTGCGCGTCATGGTGCCGCGGGAAGCAGTCGTGAGCACCGCCCACCTCGTCCCCGAGACCCGCGATCTGTCGGGCGACGACGCGTTCGAGACGCTGCGCCGCACTGGGCGGCGCCACCTCATGGCTGACGCCTTTCGCCGCCTGCGCGTCTCCGACGGCTTCAGTCACGCCCGGTCGCTCGCGTACCTGAGCATCCTCATCGTCGTGCAAGGCACCATTGCCCTCGTCGGTCTCGCTGTCGCACTCAACAACGAGCGCTTCAGCGACGCGGTCACCGCCGCGATCGAGGGCAGCGCCCCCGGACCTTCCGGCGAGCTGCTCACGGCGGCGGCGCATCAGGCTCGGACAGCGGGCGGCGACCACAACCTCCTCGCGCTGTTCCTCGGCCTCGCCGGCTGCCTGTTCGCCGGTACGACGGCGCTCGGCCAGTTCGAGCGCGCGCTCAACCGGCTCTATGGAGTCGAAGTGGACAGGCCGACCGTGCACAAGTACGGCTTCGCGTTCGTCCTCGCCGTTGCCATCGGCACCTGCCTGGTCGCGGCGTTCGCCACTGTCGCCGTCGGCGGCGCGTACACGGTGCCCCTTGATGGCGGGGTGGTGGATACCACCTGGGCGATCGTCCGATGGCCGGCCGCCGCGTTGCTCGTGACCGGAGGCATGGCGTTTCTGTTCCGATGGTCACCCCGGCGTCAACAGCCGCGGTGGTCGTGGCTCGCGTTCGGAGCCACGATCGGTGTCACGCTGTGGCTCGCGTCCACCGCTCTGCTCGCGCTGTTCTTCCGGTGGAGCTCCACGTTCGGCGAGACGTACGGGCCGCTCGCAGGGCTCGTCGCGCTGCTGATCTGGGCGCTGCTCTCCACGGTCGCCCTCCTCTACGGCGCCGCGGTGAATGCGCAGCTCGAAGCGGTGCGCGCGCACGCGTCGGCGCCGCAGGATCAGGAGAAGGTGTCGGAGTCGGAACCTACGGCAACTGAACCCGCCACATCCGCGCCCGTCCTCGTCACCAGCGGCGCTGACCGATGAGCAAAGACGCGGAGCGCGACGTCGAGATCCAGCTTCGACGCACCATCGAAGGGGTCATCGGCGTACCGGCGACCGAAGGCAACCAGATCGAAGTGTTGCGCAACGGCGTCGAGGTCTTCCCGGCGATGCTCGAAGCGATCGACGGCGCGCAGCGGTCCATCGACTTCCTCACCTTCGTCTACTGGAAGGGCGCGATCGGCACGGAGTTCGCGGAGCGGCTCGCGGCCCGTGCCAAGGGAGGGCTTCGGGTGCGGCTGTTGCTCGACGGGTTCGGTTGCAACCCGATCGACCGCGATCTCGTCACGATGATGGACGACGCCGGAGTACACGTCCGTTGGTTCCGGCCGCTTCCGCGATTCATGCTCGGCTCGGTGAACCACCGCACTCATCGCAAGGTGCTCGTCGTGGACGAGGGCACCGGGTTCACGGGCGGCATCGGCATCGCCGACGAGTGGAACGGGGACGCGCGCAACGAGCACGAATGGCGTGACACACACTTCCGCATCCGCGGTCCCGCCGTCGACGGGCTCCGCGCCGCGTTCCTCGACAACTGGGCCGAAACGGACCCCGTGCTTTTCGATCCGACCTACGACCACTTCCCCGATCAGCCGAAGCAGGGCAGAACCACGGCGATGTGCGTGCGCGGCGCGTCGGAAACGGGCTGGAGCGACGTCGCGACGCTCTTCCGCGCGCTGATGCAGGTCGCCGAGAAGTCGATCAAGTTGACGACCGCCTACTTCGTTCCTGACGGAGAGCTGAAAGACCGCCTCTGCGACGCCGCCGATCGGGGCATCGACGTGCAGATCCTGTTGCCCGGCCCCTTCGCGGACAAGCGGTTCGTCCAGCTCGCGGGCGAGAGCTCGTACGCCCAGCTCCTCGCACACGGTGTGCAGATCTGGCGGTACCTGCCCACGATGCTCCACGCGAAGGTGATGACCGTCGACGGCATCGTCGCGAACATCGGTTCAGCCAACTTCAACAACCGTTCCGTCGCGCTCGACGAGGAGATCAACGTTGTGGCATTCGACGCGGACCTCGTCGCCACGCTCGATCGGCACTTCGACGAGGACCTCGAGCGCAGCGTGCGGATCGAGGAAGGCCAGTGGGACGACCGATCGCTCCGACAGCGCTTGCTCGAGTCGGTGGTGCGCCCCCTGCGCCGCTTCTCGTAACCCCTCCAGCGTTCTCAGGCACGCCATGGTGCGCTCGACCGAGGTTCGCTGGGGGGGCTAAAGCGTGCGGACGAGCAAGGCGTCGCCTTGCCCGCCGCCGCCACAGAGTGCGGCGGCGCCCAGGCCACCACCGCGCCGGCGCAGCTCTCCGAGCAGGGTGAGCGCGAGCCGGTTGCCCGACATGCCGATCGGATGGCCGAGCGCGATGGCGCCACCGTTGACGTTGACGACCTCGTCGGTGATGCCGAGGTCGTCCATCGAGGCGATGCCGACGGCGGCGAACGCTTCGTTGATCTCGAACAGGTCGATGTCACCGAGCGTCTTGCCGGCGCGCTCGAGCGCAGCCTGGATCGCACGCGACGGCTGGCTCAGCAGCGACGGATCGGGCCCGGCGACCTGCCCGTAGCCCACCACCTCGCCGAGTGGGCTCACCGCGAGACGCTCGGCCGCGGCCTTGGACGCGACGACCACGGCGCTGGCACCGTCGGAGAGCTGGGATGCGTTGCCGGCCGTGATGTTTCCCGCCGAGTCGAAGGCGGGCTTCAACGCGCCGAGCGACTCCGCGGAAGTGCCGGGCCGCACGCCTTCGTCGGTGTCGAACAGCAACGGATCACCCTTGCGCTGCGGGATCTCGACGGGAGCGATCTCGTCGGCGAAGCGGCCGTCCTTGATCGCGGCGGCCGCCCGCTCGTGGCTCTTCGCCGCAAGCTCGTCCTGACGCTCACGCGAGATGTTCCGCGACGCGGAGTACTTCTCGGTGCCCGCACCCATGAGGCAGGCGTCGAATGCGCACCAAAGGCCGTCGCGGATGATCGCGTCTTGCAGCGTGGCGTCGCCGTAGCGGAAGCCGGCACGGGAGCCGGGGAGGATGTGCGGCGCGTTCGTCATGGACTCCATGCCGCCCGCGACGACGATCTCGGCCTCGCCGGCCTGGATCATCTGGTCGGCCAGATAGATCGTGTTGAGACCCGACAGGCACACCTTGTTCACGGTCGTCGCCGGCACCGTCATCGGCACGCCGCCGTTCACCGCTGCCTGACGCGCCGTGATCTGACCCTGGCCCGCACCGAGGACCTGCCCCATGAACACGTAGTCGACCTCGTCGGGCGAGAGGCCGGCGCGCTCGAGCGCGGCCTTGATCGCGAAGCCGCCCAGCTGCTGCGCTGAGAACGGCGCAAGACCCCCAGAGAGCTTCCCGATGGGCGTGCGTGCACCCGCCACGATCACGGATCCGGCCATGACGGCTCCTCTCGACGCTGGACGATCCAGTGTAGAGGTGCCCCTTCAGCGAGAAGAAAAACAGAGACGGCGCACTCAGAGCCTCATGAAGTAGCGCGCCATCGGTACGAGCTTCATACCGGCCCGCTCGTACGGTCCGTCGGGCCGGTGCATGTCCTGGATCGGCACCCGTGCCGACCATTGCGATACTCGTGCCAGATGACCTGATCCAGTCCAGCGCGAACTCGGTCAGGGCCGTGCCGATGCCGACTCCCTGGTGAGGCGGGTCGACCGCGAGCATGTCGATCTCGCCTATCCGCTGGTCGTCGTGGATGCGGACGGCAACGAAGCCAGCGACGGTGGCATCGACATCAGCGACCCAGACGTTGCTCGCCGGTGCCGAGAGCACATCTCTCACGTCGCTCTCTTGCTTCGCTCGCCAATCCGGTTGGAGCACGTCGTTGATCTCAGGACCGAGCGCGTCGCGGATCGACACGTGCACGGGAGCCCACGCACGAAGCGAAAGGTCGACGAGCGCCGCAGTGTCGGCAGTGTCGAACGGACGGATGCGCATCTGCACAGAGTGCCCGAGAGGGGGCGACTGCTCAGGATTCTGTGAAACGCACCGGCATGTGGCGGACACCCGCGATGAAGCTCGACGCCATGCGCTCGGGCTCGCCCGCCGGCTCGAGGTCGGGGCACCGGGTGAGCAGCTCGCGCAGCAGCGACGACGATCTCGATGCGGGCGACGTGCATGCCGAGGCACAGGTGCGGCCCGCCGCCGCCGAACGCCATGTGCGGGTTCGGGTCGCGGCCGACGTCGAAGCGATCCGGCTCGGCGAACACGTCCTCGTCGCGGTTGCCAGAGCCGTAGAACACCATCACCTTGTCGCCGGCCGTGATCGGCTGGTCGCGGATCACGGTGTCGTCCATCACGGTGCGCCGGAAGTGCACGACCGGCGACGTGTAGCGCAGCATCTCGTCGACCGCAGTCGGCAGGAGCCCGTCGAGGTCGCCCTGCAGCCGGGCCCGCTCGTCGGGGTGGTCGAACAGCAGCTGCACGCCGGCGGCGAGCAGGTTGCGCGTCGTGTCGCCGCCGGCGTTGACGAGCAAGCAGGAAGAACCAGTTGCAGCTCGCGCGTCGGTGAGCCGGTCGCCGTCGATCTCGGCCTGCACGAGCTGCGACGCGATGTCGTCGCCGGGCTTCGGCCCGCTTGCTGGCCGACGTCTCGCCGGCGTAGCTGAGCATCTCGATCATCGCGGCGTTCCGCTCGTCGGGCGATGCCACCGCGTCGTCGGTCGTGTGCATCAGCTCGGTGAGCTCGTACAGTCGCTCGCCGTCGGCACGCGGGATGCCCATCAGCTCGGCGATCAGCCCCGACGGCAGGCGACCGGCGACGTCGCGCACGAGGTCGCACTCGCCTCGGTCGACGACGTCGTCGACGATCTCGCGCGCCAGCTCCTCGATGCGGTCGCGCAGCAGCTCCGCGTTCTTCGGCGTGAACCCCCGGCTGACGAGCAGCTTGAAGCGGTCGTGCTGCGGCGGGTCCATGTTCAGCATCATCTGGCGCGAGGCCACGAGCGCAGCTCGTCGGGCTCGCCGATCATCATGCCCCGCTCGTCGAGCTGAACAGCCTCGGCTGGCGGCTGATCGTCCGGATGTCGTCGTACTTCGTGATCGCCCAGAAGTCCGGGCCGTCGGGGTCGGCGTGTCGGAAGACCGGCGCGTGCTCGCGCAACCATGCGTACTGCGCCCAGGGATGGCCGTTCGCGAACGCCGCGGTCGAGATCAGATCGATGTCGGTCGACTGCACGCGCCGACCGTAGCCCCAGCCCGCTCGTGCCGGTCCGGCTTGGTAGCTGAAAGTGACCGACCGGTAGCCTGCGCTCATGCAGGCCATCCTCGATGCCATCCTCGCTGGCGCCCCGGCCGACGAGCTCGCCGCTCTCCCGCTCCCCGAATCGCACCGCGCGGTGATCGTGCGCAAGGACGAGGTCGGGATGTTCGAAGGCATGGAGTCGGCGGCGAAGGATCCTCGCAAGTCTTTGCACCTCGAGGAGGTGCCGCTCCCCGAGCTGGCTCCCGACGAGGCGTACGTCGCCGTGATGGCGAGCTCGATCAACTTCAACACCGTCTGGACATCGATCTTCGAGCCATTGCCGACGTTCATGTTCCTGGAGCGCTACGGCAAGGAGAGCACGTGGGCCAAGCGCCACGACCTCCCGTACCAGGTCGTGGGTTCCGACGCCTCGGGTGTCGTGCTGCGCGTGGGCTCGGCGGTGCGCAACTGGAAGGTCGGCGACCGCGTGACCGTCCACTGCAACTCCGTCGACGACCAGGATCCTTCGGCGCACGACGACTCGATGCTGGCGACCAACCAACGCATCTGGGGCTTCGAGACCAACTTCGGTGGTCTGGCGGACGTGGCACTCGTCAAGGCCAACCAGCTCATGCCCAAGCCCGCCCACCTCACGTGGGAAGAGGCCGCCGTCAACGCGCTGTGCAACTCGACCTCGTACCGCATGCTCGTCGGCGAGCACGGTGCGCGCATGAAGCAGGGCGACACCGTGCTGGTGTGGGGAGCGACCGGGGGCATCGGTGGCTACGCCGTGCAGTACGTGTTGAACGGAGGAGGCACGCCGGTCGGCGTCGTGAGCTCTCCGGAGAAGGCCGAGCTCTTGCGCGACCTCGGTTGCGAGGCGGTGATCGACCGCAACGCGGGCGGCTACAAGTTCTGGAAGGACGCCTCCACGCAAGACGAGAGCGAGTGGCGAAGGTTCGGCAAGGACGTGCGAGCGCTGGTCGGTGACGACCCCGACATCGTGTTCGAACATCCCGGGCGTTCGACGATGGGCGCGTCGATCTTCGTCGCCAAGCGCGGCGGCACCGTTGTGACGTGCGCGGCGACGTCGGGGTACATGGTGGAGTTCGACAATCGCCACTTCTGGATGAAGCTCAAGCGCCTCATAGCCAGCCACTTCGCCAACTATCGGGAGGCGTGGGAGGCGAATCGGCTGATCAGCCGCGGTGCGATCCAGCCTCTGCTGTCGGCGGTGTACCCGTTGGACGAGACCGGCGAGGCCGCATACCAAGTGCACAAGAACCAACACGAAGGCAAGATCGGCGTGCTGTGTCTCTCACCGTCTGAAGGACTCGGCATCGACGACCCGGAGCTTCGAGCCAAGGTCGGCGAGGATCGCATCACGGTGTTCAGGAGGCATCAATGAGCCCGCAAGTGGCGCGAGGCCCCGAAGACGTCGAGCACAGCGGCCAGGGCTATGGCGAAGGCCTGGCGCTCGGCGCGCCGCTCCTCACAGAGATCGATCACATCGCCATCGCCGTGCATGACCTGAACGCCGCGATCGACTACTACCGAGACGTCTTCGGCGCGACCGTCGAGCACCGCGAGATCGTGCACATTGACGGCGTCGAAGAAGCGCTGTTGAAGGTGGCCGAGAGCTACATCCAGCTGGTCACGCCGACGACCGACGAATCGCCGGTCGCCAAGAGCCTCGAGAAGCGCGGCGAGGGCCTGCACCACGTCGGCTATCGGGTCGCGGACTGCGCGGCGGCGTTGCAAGCGGTCAAGGACGCCGGCGGAAGGGTCATCGACGAAGCACCCCGACCGGGCTCACGCGGCACCACTGTCGCGTTCGTGCACCCGAAGGGTGCCTTCGGCACGCTGATCGAGCTCGTCCAGGAGTGACGCTCCGCACCGACCTGCTGCTCGATCCCTTTGGTGGCCGCGTGAGTGACGCGGTGCGCGCCGCCGCGCCGCTGAGGACGCCGGCTTCAACGGCATCTGGACCTGGGACCACCTCGCGGGTCGTGTGCACGGCGCCAGCCATGTCCTCGAGTGCTGGACGTTGCTCACGACGATCGCGGCGAATACCGAACGCGTCTCGATCGGGCCGCTCGTGCTGAATGTCGCGAACCGCGAGCCGGGCGTGCTCGCCGTGATGGCGGCGACCTTGCAGGAGGCATCGGCCGGCCGGCTGCTGCTCGGCATCGGCGCGGGGGGAGGAAACGACACGCCCTACGCCGGCGAGCAACGAGCTCTCGGTCGCGACGTCTCTGGCGATCCGCAACGCCGGGCCGCGGTCGAGCACGCCATCGGCGTGATCCGCGATGTGTGGTCGGGGCGCGACGGCTTCCTGCGTCCCGATCCCCCGCCTCCCATCGTCGTCGGCGGGTTCGGCCCGAAGATGGCCGAGCTCGCGGGACGCCTCGCTGATGGCTTCAACACGCCGGCGACCTCCCCGAACTTGGCCGAGCTCATCGAGACTGCGTTGGGGGCTCGTCGAGACGACTCCGGCTTCCTCGTCACTGCAAGCGCCTCCTTGGCGCCGCGTTGGGTGTCTGAGGACAGCGGCCAACGAGCGCGGCTGCGCGACCACGGGGTGACCCGCCTCATCCTCGGCGTGACTCCCCCTTACGACACCACCCAGATCACCGCGCTGGGAGGCATGCTCAACCGGTGACGTCGACGTTGGCGAAGTTCTTCGACGACGTCGCGGCCGGGATCGGGCTCGGCCCAGCTGTCGACCGGGCGACGGTCGAGGCGCTCCGCGACGAGCTGACATCCGTGCTCGACGAGATCGGTGGGCACCTTCCCGGCGACGCCCCGATGCTGGCGCTGACGAAGAGCCGCATCCGGGCCGTGCTCGCGTGCGAGACGGGGGCGCTCGCCGCCAACGAAGTCCTCTCGGAAGTGACGGCGCCGATGATGCTCGGTCATCTGGTCGATCGAGTGGTCTCGGCCTACGTGCTCACGGGCGCGGTGCCAGACGATCCGTTCGACCATGCGGTCGACGCGCTCCGAGCGGAACGCGACGAGCGCGCGGTCGCGTGGCTCGACGCTGCCGAGGCCGACGTCATTCGCGAGCTGCGCGCTGATCTCGCCGACCGTGCCGCTCGCGTCGAAGCATCGTGGCCGGCGGTGCCCGCGGAGTGGTGGCCACGCCTCGAGGACGCGGCGCGCATCCCGTTCGCCGGCGGCCGGCTCGTGCTCTCGGGACGGTTCGACCTGATGCTCGGCGGGCGTGCGACCCCGCTGGAACGGGTGATCCTTGAGATCAAGGCCGGGGCAGCGACCGCTGTCCACCAGCCCGACCTCTACTGGTACGGACTGCTCTCCGCACTGCGCGATCGCATCCCGCCCCGCGTCGTAGCCGTCTGGTCCGCGGCGGACGGGATCACCACCACCGCTCCCATCACCGCCGACGCGCTGCACTCCGCGGCGATGCGCGTCGTCGCCGCCGCGGCGCGCTGGGTCGAGCTGCTGTCTGGCCGCGAGCCAACGCTGACCGCTCATCCCGGCTGTCGGTGGTGCGCGCTCCTCGAGGTGTGCGAGACCGGCCAGCGCTGGAGCCCCGACGGCGACGCCGACGACGACTGGCTCGACGACGAACGGGACGCGGAGAACGGCGAGGACACGACCGATGCCTGACTCAGGGCGCGGGCGATCCTGGCGCGCCGCGGCGATCGAGCGACTCGCGCCTCTCGTCGCCGAGGTCGAGCCGAAGCGCACGACGTTCGGCTGGTTCGACGTCGAGCGCCTGCTCGGCGAACGTGACGGCACGAACGAGGCCTCGGCGCCGTTTCGTTGGTCCGCACGGTTCGCGCGTCGATCGATCGGACTGCCCGCGCTCCAGGAGCTGGCCGCCGCGACCGCTGACCACCGAAAGATGACTCCGGTCGAGGCGGTCACGCTCGTCGTCGCACGCCTCACCGGCGCGGGCCGGGAGGGATGGGCCGACCGCGACGATGCCGCGATCGAGGACTGGCTCTGCAGCATCGGCGAAGGGGGCCGAGCCGCGGCGACGCGCGACGCGGTCACCTGGGTCACGGCGTGCCGGACGCAGGTCCGCTGGCCCCCACATGACGTCAGAGCAGCGCGAGACGGGAGCTGGTTCGCGACGATCCGCAAGGACGTGCTCTCGTTGCGAGCCCGGATCGACCTGGGTCCGGCGAAGTCACCCGGAGTGATCGAGGCGACCCTTCCTCACCGTCGGACACCGCTCGCGCTCGGCTACCTCGCGCTCGTCCGCAGCGATCGACGCCGGCGTGCTCCCCGACGCCGTCACCGCCCTGCACCTCCCGTCCGGTGACCGGACACAAGTCGTTCCGACCGACGAGATCCTCGGCGCAGCGCTCGATCTCTGCGAGGACGCGATCAGCAGATGGGCGGACGAGCAGCGGTCGACCTGAAGCCGCTCAGCCCCAGCGATCGTCGGGCGGGGCAGTGCTCGGTCCGACATGCTTCGCCAGCCATCCGTTGATCTCGTCGGAGGCTTTCCACGCCTCGACGATGCGATCCTTCGCCTTCGGGGTCTCGAACCACTTCGCCGGCGGCCATTCCTTCCCGACGGTGAGCCCCTTGAGCCGCAGCAGCTCGATGCGGGGATGGTCCTTCGGGTAACCCTTCGGCGCGGTCTTCAGTCCCTCGCCGCCGCACTGGTAGCCGGATTTCCGCGCTTTGGCGACGGCTACCTCGAGCGCCACCCCCGCGGTGTCATCGTCGATCGCCTCTCGCATGCGTGCGATCTGGTCCGGAGCCGGTCGGTAGTAGCCCGAGCCGACGAACAAGCCCGCCGACGACAGCGCGACGTAGTAGATCGCGCCCTCCTCGCTCTCCGTGACCGCGCCCTGCGCGGTCTTGTAAGGCGACTTGTCCTTGCTGAACCGAACGTCGCGGTGCGGGCGGAACAGGCGTAGCGGGCCGAACGTGTCGGCCACCTCGTCGGACAACGCCCGGAACGGCGCCACCACGGCGGACTCGTAGGTGTCCTTGTGGGACGTCCAGTAGGTCTTGGAGTTGTCGGCCTCGAGGCCCTCGTAGAACGTGATCGCCTCGGCCGGCCACCCCCGAAATGCCACGCGGCGCACGCTACCCAGCCGGCGTGCTGGTGCACACTGGCGCGATGTCGCGCGCTTCCGGCGCTGTCACTGCCGTGTTCGGCGCCGAGCCGTACCGGCGGCTAGTGGTGGCCAACTCGATCGGGGTCACCGGCGACGCGCTGTTCACCGTGTCTCTGGCCGGCTCGCTGTTCTTCAACGTGTCAGCCGACGCGGCGCGGCCGACGATCCTGCTCTACCTCCTGCTGACCCTGGCCCCCTTCGCCATCGTGGGCCCGTTTGTCGGCACCGTGATCGACCGGTTCCCCGGCAGCCAGCGGGGCCTGATCGCGGTGACGAACGTCGGTCGCGCGATCGCGATGGTGCTGATCGCCGTGGAGCTGAAGAGCCTCGCGTTCTTTCCGCTGGCGTTCATCGTGCTCGTGCTCAGCAAGGCGTCGTCGATCGCCAAGAGCTCACTCGTGCCGTGGCTGGTCGCCGACGACGATCGCCTCGTCGCCGAGAACGCGCGCCTCTCACGCGCGACCGCGCTCGTGGGTGGTCTGGCCGGAGCCGCGGGTGCGCTCGGTCTCGCCCTCGGTTCGACAGAGGCGGTGCTCCTGGTCGCGGCGGCGGCGCACCTCGTCGCGGCTCCGTTCGCCATGAGGATCCCGAAGATCCACGTCACGGGGCGCCTGCCGATCGTCGAGGACGTCGAGCTGCGCGGTGGCGCAGTCACGTTCGCCGCGAACGCGCAAAGTGCGATGCGAGCGGGCGTCGGGTTCCTCGCGTTCTTCCTCGCCTTCAACCTGAAGGTGGGCGGCGAGCCTGCGTGGTTCTTCGGCCTCGTGATCGCGGCGGGAGGCGCTGGCGGTTTCTTCGGCACCTACATCGCCGCGTTCCTGCGGCGTCACCTGAACGAGGAGATGCTGCTCGCGTTGGCGCTCGGGCTCGCGGGCCTCGCGGCGTTGGTCGCTCCTGTGCAGTACGAGAACCCGGCGGTGCTCCTCGTCGCCCTCACCACTGGTGTCGCGGCGAGCGTGGGTCGCCAGGCGTTCGACAGCCTCACGCAACGACTCGCTCCCGACGCCGAGAAGGGGCGGGCGTTCGCGCGCTTCGAAACTCGGTTCCAGATCGCCTGGGTCGTCGGCGCGCTGCTCGCGGTGCTCGCCCGCCCGGGCAACGCAGTCGGCCTCTTTGCGCTCGGCGTGGTCCTGTGCAGCGCGGGCGGGCTCTATCTCGTCAGCCTTCGCGCGCTGCGCCGCCACCAGCTCGTGGTGCAGACGTCTCTGGATCGGCGAGAGGAGAACCTGCCTCGTTCGCTCCTGGCGATCGCGAGCGCCCTCCATGCACAAGGCGCCGATCGGCTCGCCGTGACGACCGCAGCCGACGCGGTGAGGGTCGTGCACGCGTCCTCCGGGAATGGAAGCGGCGACGGGCTGGGGCCGGAGCTGTCCGAGATCTGGCAGGTCGCGGTGAGCGGCACTGGCCCGTTCGATGTCGACCTCGCCGCTCGAGCGCTCGAGCTCGCCCGATCCTCGGTCGACGCTGCGACTAGCCCGACGCCGCTTCGCTCGCCGACCGCGCCTGAATGACGACCCACCCGTCCGTGGTCTCGCTCACCTCGTACTCCACCGCCGAGGTGTCCGCCGCCGTGCGATACAGCTCACCCGGCACGTGCACGCTCGCGCCGTCCGGAGGGACGGAGCCGAGGCTCACCAGAACGCCGTCATCGATCACGGGTTCGCCGTCGCCGTCCTTGTCGATCGCCTGCTCGGCCTCGTCGACGAACCGCACGACCGCGAGGTCGGCGGTCGCGTCGACCACTGATACCTGCACATCGAGCGGGAAAGGCTTCTCGTTCCCGAGGGGGGCGACGTAGAGGATCGGCATCTCCTCGTCCTCGACGGGCTGCTCGGCCGCGACGTTGTCGAGGATCGCCGTGTACACGTCGGAGTCGCGCGACGAGGCGCCGGATGTCTCGTCGTCATCGCCACATGCGGCCGTCGCCAACAGCGCCGCGCTCACGAGCGCCACGCCTGCTCCTCGGAAGATCACACCGGCCTGCATTGCCGATCAGGTTTCCACACTCCGGAGGGTGAGCATCCTCAGCGGGCACCCGGTTACGGTCGTCGTGGTGGAGGTCCATCTCGTCGACGGCACCTACGAGCTGTTCCGGCAGCACTTCGGCCGGCCCCAGCCTGGCCCGTATGGCGCCACCGTCGGCGTCCTCGGGTCGACGCTCGCACTGTTCGAAGACGGAGCGACGCACGTCGGCGTCGCCTCGGACCACATCATCGAGTCCTTCCGCAACGACTTGTGGCCCGGCTACAAGACGAGCGCGGGCATGCCGCCGGAGCTGCTCGCGCAGATCCCCGTGATGGAGGATGCACTCGCGGCGATGGGAGTGACGGTCTGGGCGATGGTCGAGTACGAGGCCGACGACGCGATGGGCGCGGCGGCTGCGCTCGCGGCCGAGGACAGTCGTGTGACGCGCGTGTTCCTTTGCACCCCGGACAAGGATCTCGGCCAGTGCGTGGTCGGCACCCGCATCGTGCAGCTCGATCGCCGCAAAGGCATCGTGGTGGACGAAGACGGCGTGCGCGAGAAGTTCGGAGTCGGCCCGGCGTCGATCCCCGACTACTTGGCGCTCGTCGGTGACAGCGCCGACGGCTTCCCCGGCTTGCCCGGCTTCGGCGCGAAGACGGCCGCGGCGATCCTGGCGAGCTATCCCCACCTCGAGGACATACCGCCGCTCGGTGCGAAGTGGGAGATCCCCGGCCTGCGTCATGTACCGCGGCTCGCCGAGACGCTGGCGGAGAACCTCGAGCTCGCATACCTCTTCCGCCGCATCGCCACGATCGAGTACGACGTCGAGGTCGGCGCGGTCGACGAATGGCAGTGGCGCGGTCCCACCGATCGTTTCGCCGCCGTGTGCGAGAAGCTCGGCAGCAAGAGCCTTGCCGGTCGCGCGGCGCGCGCTGCCAAGGGACGCTGACCGCTACCGCAGCGATCTAGCGCAACACGGCCTGGGCCTGCACGACCCGGTATCTCGAGGTGACGGTGGGTCCGGGCACCGAGGCGACCGTGCCGAATCTCACCGGCGCGCCCGCCTCGTTCATCAGCGCCCACTCGGCCATCCACACGACACGGACGGTGAGTTCGTGCGTGCCCGATCGACGGAACACGAAAGGCCCGACCGCGTCGAGCGGCGTTCCTGGCACCGGACTCGCGGGCACGGGCTGCCTTTCTCCGTCGATCTTCACCTCGACGGCAACAGGCCGTGCGACCGCGCGCAGCTCGTAGCCTCCTACCGAGGCAGAGACGAGACGCGCGTCGGGCATCGTCACGTGCAACCAGGTCCGCAGTCCGACGAGTCCTCTCACCTTCGGGTCGAAGCCCGCGGTCGGGAGCTGGAGTCGCGCCGCTGCGCGTGCTCGCTCCAAGGCAACGAGGCGGGCCTCCGCGGCGCCGACCGTGCTGGCCTCGCACTGCGCCACGAGTGTGTCCTGGCCGCCGTCGCGACGCGTACCGGTCATCGTGACGTACACGTCGCTCGCGCCGGAACAGTGGCCGCCGGGTGGGGCGTGGGCCACGGTGACCGTGACGTACTTGTCCGGGTCGATGAAGCGCTCGTCGTCGGCGGCGCTCGCCTGGCCCTGAGAGGCCGGTGTCTCCATCGCGAGCAGCGCCTCGACCGAGGTGGGGCGGAGCTGGACCTCGTCCTGCCATGCCTCGGCCGCGCGCAACGGCGAACCGGCCGCCGCGACACTCACCGTCCCCATCAGCGTCGCGGCCGCCACGCGCCTGCTCCATCGCATCCAATCCACGTCCGCCAACCTCCACCGTGTCCGCCGAGCTCGCTGGGAAGCTCCGGCAGCCTAGCCGGATCAGGATGGGCGGAAATCCACTGAAGTATCCCGGCGGTCCTTCCGACACTCCCGGCCACGTAGTTCACCCGGATGAACGAAGGCAGAAACGCTGCGGAAACAAGTTGGCATGAATCTGTCACCTGTCCCGAAGGCGAGGAGGAGCTCGACGCATGGATACCGGAAACACCGCCTGGGTGTTGGCAGCCACCGCACTGGTCTTGTTCATGACGCCAGGCCTGGCCCTCTTCTACGGGGGCATGGTCCGCAGCAAGAACGTGCTCGGCATGCTCATGCAGAACTTCTTCGCGATGGGCATCCTCGGGGTGCTGTGGGTCGCCGTGGTCTTCAGCTTGGCCTTCGGTGACGCCGGCAACGCCGGGTTCATCGGCAACTTCGAGTTCGCCTGGATGAAGGACGTCGGGCCCGCACTCCTCAGCGAGTCGCAACCCGACAACTTCCTGGCGTTCCTCACCGTCCCGTTCGTGCTGTTCTGCGCGTTCCAGATGACGTTCGCGATCATCACGCCGGCGTTGATCACCGGCGCGACCGCCGACCGCCTGAAGTTCTCGGCATACGCGGTCTTCATCTCGATCTGGCTCGTCCTCGTCTACGCGCCCATCGCCCACATGGTCTTCGCCGGCGGGTGGCTCGCTGACATGGGTGCGCTCGACTTCGCCGGCGGCGCGGTGGTCCACATCAACGCGGGTGCCGCGGCGCTCGCGATGGTGATCATCCTCGGTGTCCGGCGTGGCTACCCCGACCGGCCGATGCCTCCGCACAGCCTCCCGCTGACGATGCTCGGCACGGGCATCCTGTGGTTCGGATGGGCGGGCTTCAACGCCGGTTCGGCCCTCGCGGCCGACGGCATCGCCGCTCAAGCGATCATGAACACGTTCGTGGCGGCCTCCGCCGCGATGCTCGGCTGGCTCGTCGTCGAGCGGTTGCGGGCGGGTCACGCGACGACGTTGGGCGCGGCGTCCGGTGCGGTCGCCGGTCTCGTCGCGATCACACCGTGCGCGGGTTTCGTCGGTGGAATGGCGCCCGTCTACATCGGTGCCGCGGCCGGTGTCGTGTGCTACCTGGCTCTGGGCATCAAGAAGGCGGCGAAGCTCGACGACAGCCTCGACGTCATCGCCGTCCACCTCGTCGGAGGACTGCTCGGATCGATCCTGCTCGGGTTCTTCGCCGACGCGGCAATCAACCCGGCCGTCGTCAACGAAGGAGTGTTCCTCGGCGGCGGTGGTGACCTTCTCGTCGACCAGGTCGTGGCATCCGGGGTCACGCTCGTCTACTCCTTCGCCGTGAGCCTCATCATCGGCCTCGCGATCCACAAGACGATGGGCCTGAGAGTCACGCAGTCGCAGGAAGAAGAAGGGCTCGACCTGAGCCAGCACCGGGAGACCGCGTACTCGCTCGACCTGACCCGCACGGCCTGACCCGCCCCCACCTTCGTTTCGCCACCGCTCCGGCCTGACAGGCTGGAGCGGTGGCAACGAAAGGCGCTCACGTCGACATCGAGGTCGACGGGCAAACCGTCAAGGTGTCGAACCCCGACAAGGTGTTCTTCGCCGAGCGCAACGAGACGAAGCTCGACCTCGTCAACTACTACCTCGCCGTGGGAGAAGGCGCCTTGAAGGGCGTCCACAGCCGGCCCACCGTGATGAAGCGTTACCCGAACGGTGCGGAAGGTGAGTTCTTCTTCCAGAAGCGGGTGCCCAACAACCGCCCCGATTGGCTGCAGACCGTCACGGTCGCGTTCCCGAGCGGGAGGACCGCGACCGAGCTCTGCCCCGTCGACGTGGCTCACCTCATCTGGGCCGTGAACCTCGGCTGCCTCGACCTGAACCCGTGGCCGGTCCGCCGATGGGATGTCCACCATCCCGACGAACTGCGCGTCGACCTCGATCCGCAGCCTGGCGTCGAGTTCTCGGCCGTGCGCACGGTGGCAATGCACGTTCGTGACGTGCTGGCCGAGCACGGGATGCAGGGCTACCCGAAGACCTCGGGTTCACGCGGCATCCACGTGAACGTTCGCATCGTCGCGAAGTGGGGATTCGATGACGTGCGCCGCGCCGCGCTCGCCCTCGCTCGTGAAGTCGAACGGCGCATCCCCGAGGTAGCGACCTCGAAGTGGTGGAAGGAAGAACGCGGTGAGCGCGTCTTTCTCGACTACAACCAGAACGCTCGTGATCGCACGGTCGCGTCGGCGTATTCCGTGCGCGCGAACCGCGGCGCGCTGGTGTCGTGCCCGATCACCTGGGACGAAGTGCCCGATGTCGAGCTGCAGGACTTCAACATCGTGACCGTGCCGGCACGCTACGCGGCGATGGGCGATCCGGGTGCCGGCATCGACGAGCCGTCGTTCTCGCTGGAGCCTCTGCTCGAGCTCGCGGAGCGCGACCAGCGCGAGGGCCTCGGCGACGCGCCTTGGCCCCCCCACTTCAAGAAGCAGCCGGGCGAGGCACGACGGGTCGCTCCCAGCCGCAAGGCCGACCGGCCCGACGATGGCTGATCGGCGGCGCAGTGCGCCGTCGGGTGTGCGAAGAACCGATTGCCGAGCAAAGCGATGCATTAGGGAACGAGCACGGGTGCGAGAGTCGTCGCCGGACTGTTGAGGGGCGGCATCGTGTGGGGGATGCGGGTCGGCCGCGCGGCGAGCGGGGTCGGCGCCCGGGGAGCTTCCCGGGGCCGGAACGCAAACATCCGCGCGATGCCACCGGCCAGGGGTTCATACGCCACGACACGGTCGGACGTGTCGCGCACGAGCAACGCGCCGCCTGACGACCAGGTCATCGCGACGGGGGACGTCGACCGGATGTCGGGCGTGGCCACGATGGGAGGTCCGACGGGCGGCCGCCCAGGAATGGAACGAGGCGGGTCGACATCGACGACGGTGACGCTGTGTACGACAGCACCGGCACCGCCGCCGGGCCAGGCTCCCGCGATCGCGAGCGCGAGGAAGCGGCCGTCGGGCGAGAAGGCGCCCTGCACCGAGGAATCGACGTTCGGGAGCCTGTTGTAGACGCGGATCACGCCGTCACGCCGCACGTAGATGCCACAGTCGTCGCAGCCGGTGGGGATCCATGCGATCGAGCGTTCTGCCGCGGCGACGAGCGTCGCCGAGCGCGGCGACGAACGCCGTCGTTCGTGTCGCAGGATCCCACGTCACGAGCTCGTAAGGCTCGGAGAGATCCGTTCTCACGGACAACACCAACTCGCCGCCCGCGACCCCGACGACCGACGAGTTGTCAGGCAGACGCGATGAACCCGGTCGCGAGCTGGGGTGGCACCGTGCCGTCGACGGGCATCTCCTTCACCGCTGACTCCCCGTCGATCACGCCGGTCAGCCAGACCCGGCGCGGGTCCTGCGAAGGGAACACAGCGCGGGCGCTGCCGAGTTCGATCCCCTCGGGATACTCGCGCGAGTAGGCACGGACCAGCCCATTGGTCAGCGTGACGACGGTGGCGGGCGGGCGCCGCGACGAAACCCGTGATCATGTCGGGGGCTTCGGCGACGTCGACCTCGAACGCGCCGTCCTGCGTAAGAACGAGCAGCGCGGTCGCGTCGGAGGAGATGAGCACGGCCGGGTAGGCACGGCGTTGCGCGTCGGCCACTCGGCGCGCGGTGGGCACCGTGGTCGGCGCTGGCGGGAAGAGCGTGCTCGGCGTCGGCGGCACGGTGACCTGTGCAGCGGAGTTCGCGCTCGACCCTTGCCCGGTCGCGACGATCGCGGCCGCCACGAGCGCTCCGACGAGCGCCACCGGCCACCACCGCTTCGGTTTCACATCGACCGTCTCCGCGGTGCTGACCGGTCGTCCTCGTCGAGGGCGATGAGCTCGACCTCGGGGAGGCCGCCGGCGCGGGACCGCATCACCGTGGCTCGGTCCAGTTCTCGACGGCGATCTTTCGGGTCGGGCCGACCTCGGGGTCGTACTCAGTGACGCCGCGAGCGCCGAGCAGGTAGAGATTCGAGTCGCTGGACCAGGCCGTCGCGAGCGCGTCGTCCCCGCTCACCCCCTGAAGTGGGAAGAGCGTGCTGCGCTCCAGGTCCGCGATGGCGACGCCGTCGTAGGGCCGGTGCTCCTGCGCGTACCTGATGACGATCCACCGCCCGTTCGGCGAGAACCAGCCCCGCGACACCGGTTGGAAACCGGCGAACGACTCGATGACCTGCACGAGGTGCCCCTCGCTGGAACTGATGCGCAGGGCGCAGTCGGTGCATTCGCCTTCGACCGTCGCGATGCGGTTCTCCGACGCCGCAACGAAACGACCCGCGTCGTCGACGACTTCGAGGTTCGTGCCGCCGCCCCACACCTCCACCGGCGGTCCCGCATTCGAGGCCGGCACGAGCACGATCGAGCGATCCATCACGGCGACCGGACGCCGGTCGGGGGGCAGTCCGCCCAGCGCCGGATCGATCGGGCCCGGCGTGCCGACATCCGCGGAGCGGATCCCGCCTGCCGAGCGGGTCGGCAGCCGGAGGGCGCGACCGTTCGGGTCCACGACCACGATGTGGCCCGACACCTGGTCGGTCATCACGACGCTGAACGCCGCGTTCGGCCACTCCCGGGCGCCGTTCGTCAGCGCTCGGGGCAGCATGGTCGGGGCGGGGGCGGCGCGGGCGGCCGGAGCTGAGACGACCGGCGCGCGCTTCGCTTGCATCGTCGGACGTCGACGTCCCGCCGCGACCGGTGACGAGCACTGCGACCGCCACCGCGACCACAACGAGAATCAGCAGCCACGGCGACCGTCCGGCTTCTACGCGTTCGCTTGTCGCCTCCTCGTCCGGCGTGCTCACCTCGAGCAGCTCCACGTCGGGAAGGCCGAAGGTCACGACCCCGCGCCTCCGAACACGCTCTCGAGCTCGAGCGGAGCGGCCACTTCGAGCTGGTCGTAGGTGCACGAGCTCGGCTCGCGGTCCGGACGCCAGCGCACGAACGACGTGGCGTGACGGAACCGCCGGCCTTGCAGCTGGTCGAACTGCACCTCGGCGACACGCTCGGCGCGGATCGCCGTCCACGAGAGGTCCTTCTTCGCGTTCCAACGGCTCACGGCACCCGGCATGCGACGCCCCTCGGCCTGTTCGCGCTCGACCGCTTCCGCCCAACCCTGCCACGGGTGGCCGTCGAGCGCACCGTCGAGCAACGGGCGCAGCTCCTCGAGAAGCTCGCGGCGCCGCTTCGCAGTGAAGCTCGAGGCGACCCCGACGTGCTGCAGTTCGCCGCTGTCGTCGTAGAGGCCGAGAAGCAGCGAGCCCACGCCGTTGCCGTCCTTGTGGATGCGGTAGCCCGCGACCACACAGTCCGCGGTGCGACGATGCTTCACCTTCACCATCACACGCTCGCCGGGTCGGTACGGAAGGTCCGCGCGCTTCGCCACGACACCATCGAGCCCCGCGCCTTCGAAGCGGCTGAACCAGTCTCGTGCCGTCGCGACATCGGTCGAGATCGGCGTGACGAAGATCGGCGGCCGTGTGGTCGCGACGGACTCGAGCATCGCTCGACGCTCGGACAGAGGGAGCTCGGTCACGTCGCGATCGCCGACCGCGAGCAGGTCGAAGGCGACGAACGACGCTGGGGTCTCGGCGGCCAGCTTCTGCACTCGACTGTCGGCCGGGTGGATGCGCTGTAGGAGCGCGTCGAAGTCCAATCCCAGCGCACCGGGGATCAGGATCTCGCCATCGACGACGCACCGGGCCGGGAGATGGCTGCACACCGCGGCGACGACCTCGGGGAAGTAGCGCGTGAGCGGGCGCTCGTTGCGGCTGCCGAGCTCCACCTCATCGCCGTCGCGGAACACGATGCAGCGAAAGCCATCCCACTTCGGCTCGTAGATCCAGCCCTCACCCTCGGGAAGCTCGTCAGCGGCCTTGGCCAGCATCGGCGCGACGGGCGGCATCACGGGGAGGCGCACGCGGCCAGCATTGTCCACTTGGCGGCGGAGCGTGCAGCGGCCCTGTGCGCGAGCGTGGGGCCATGCCCGAACCTGCGCCACGGACCATCCGAGTGGCTTCGACCGGTGAGGCCAGCGGCTCCCCCGACCGCTTGAGCATCGATCTCGGTGTCGTGTGTCGCGCTCCGACGGCTCGGCAAGCCCTGAGCCGCGCCAACGAGCGTGCTGCCGCGCTCATCGAGCTGCTCGGCCGGGAGGGTGTCGCGAAGAGCGACATCGCCACCCGTTCGATCTCGATCCATCCGCACTACGACGACAAGGGCAAGGTGGCCGGCTACGAGGCTTCGAACGACGTCGTCGTCGTGCTGCGCGACCTGGACCGCGCGGGTGATGTCGTCGACGCCGCGGCGGGGGCAGTGGGCGACGACATCCGCATGGGTGCGCTGACGTTCGGCATCGAGGATCCGAGTGATCTGCTCGCCGACGTGCGCCGGCGGGCGGTGGCCACGGCGGCGCGTCAGGCAGCAGAGCTCGCGCTGGCCGTGGGCGTGACGCTCGGGCCGATCGTGCGCATCGTCGAGGGATCGGGTGGCGCTCCACCCACGCCGCGGCCGATGTTGCGCGCGATGGCGGCCGAGTCGGTGCCGATCGAGCCGGGCTCCCAGCGCCTCACGGTGTCGGTCGAGATCGAGTGGGAGATCACCTGAGCCCGTCAGGTCAGGTGAGCGGCTTCGCCATGCAGCGGCTCCACGGCGCGTGCTCGTAGATGCCCCAGCACGGAATGAGCTCGTAGCCCGCCGCCCCGTACAGCGCGATGGCCTCCGGCTGCAGCGCGCCGGTCTCGAGGCGAAGCTCTCGGTACCCACGTCGGCGGGCCTCCGTCTCGACATGCGAGAGCAGGAGGCGCGCGACGCCATGTCGCCGTTCCTCCGGCACGACGTACATCCGCTTCACCTCGCCGATGCCGTCGTCAAAGCGCTTCAGCCCCCCGCATCCGATGGGAACGTCGTCCCGCACCGCGACAAAGAACATCCCGATCGGCGGGGCGAGGTCGTCGGCGGATGGCGCGTCGTCGTCCTCCGCGTCGTATCGGGATCGCAGCTCGTCGAGCAGCGCGGTGACGAGCGAGAGACCGGGCTCGACGTCGATGCGGCTCTCGACGACCCGGATCACCGCGACATGCTGCCCGGTAGTCTGCGGCCATGACCGATCACCCGCTCAAAGAGCGGATCGCCGACCTCGAGCGGCGGAAAGCCGAGGCGTTCCAGGCTGGTTCGGCCCGAGCGATCGAGCGTCAGCACGCGAAGGGCAAGCTGCTCGCCCGCGAGCGCGTCGACTTCCTGCTCGACCCCGGCTCGTTCAACGAGCTCGACCTGTTGGCTCGCCATCGCGCCCATGCGGCCGGCTTGGAGGAGCATCCCTACACCGACGGCGTGATCACGGGGTGGGGCACGGTCCACGGCCGGAAGGTCTTCGTGTTCAGCCAGGACTTCACGGTGTTCGGCGGCGCGCTCGGCGAGGTGTTCGCCGAGAAGATCCACAAGCTCATGGACACCGCGTTGAAGGTGGGAGCGCCGGTCATCGGCCTGAACGACGGTGCCGGCGCCCGCATCCAAGAGGGCGTGGTCTCGCTCGCCTCGTACGGCGGCATCTTCTACCGGAACGTGTTGGCGTCGGGCGTCGTCCCCCAGATCTCGGTCGTCCTCGGCCCTTGCGCCGGCGGCGCGGTGTACAGCCCCGCGATGACTGACTTCATCTTCATGGTGCGCGAGAGCTCGCACATGTTCATCACCGGCCCCGACGTCGTGCGCACCGTCACCGGCGAGGACGTCACGCTCGAGGAGCTCGGCGGCGCGATGAGCCACGCCACCAAGTCGGGCGTCGCCACGTTCGTGTCGCCCGACGAGAAGGCGTGCCTCGAGGACGTGCGCTATCTCCTCTCGTTCCTGCCGGCGAACAACCTCGAGGATCCACCGTCGTTCCCGAGCGGTGACGATCCCGAGCGGCTGTGTCCCGGGCTCGTCGACCTCATGCCCGACACCCCGAACAAGCCCTACGACATGAAGAAGGTCATCACGACGGTCGTCGACGACGGCGAGTTCTTCGAGTACTTCCCGCATTGGGCCGGCTCGATCGTGTGCGGCTTCGCTCGCTTCGACGGTCACCCCGTCGGCATCGTCGGCAACCAGCCGATGGTGCTCGCCGGCGTGCTCGATATCGACTCGTCAGAGAAGGCCGCTCGTTTCGTGCGCACCTGCGATGCGTTCAACATCCCGATCGTGACGTTCGTCGATGTTCCCGGCTTCCTCCCCGGTGTCGACCAGGAGTACGGCGGCATCATCCGCCACGGCGCCAAGCTGCTCTACGCGTACTGCGAGGCGACGGTACCCCGCATCCAAGTCATCACCCGCAAGGCCTACGGCGGCGCCTATGTCGTCATGAACTCCAAGTCGATCGGTGCGGACCTTGCGTACGCATGGCCGAGCGGGGAGCTGGCGGTGATGGGCCCGCAGGGCGCGGTCGAGATCCTCTACCGACGAGAGCTGCAGCAGGCGGCCGATCCGGTTGCTCGCCGGCGCGAGCTCGTCGCCGAGTACACCGAGAAGTACGCGAACCCGTACAGCGCGGCCGAACGCGGCTATGTCGACGACGTCATCGATCCGGCCGAGACAAGGGTCAAGCTCATCGCCGGCCTGCGCATGCTGCGGACCAAGCGCGAGGAGCTCCCGCGACGCAAGCACGGGAACATGCCGCTGTGACAGCGGCCGCACCGTCACCGAAGATCGGCGACATCCACCCGACACCCACCGACGAGGAGATGGCAGCGATCGTCGCCGCGATCGAGATGACCTGGCCGCCACCCGCGGCGCCGACGAGCGTCGTCGTCGATGAGCCGACGCCGGCGTGGCGCTTCTCGGGTCGCTGGTGGGCCCGACCGGTTGCGGCGCGTCGAGACCGCCCGTGGTAGCCCATCGCGAGATAGCCGTCCTGCCGCTGGAGCTCACGTCGGTCGCCGACGACGAAGTGGTATTCCATCAGGGCGGCCAGGTCCACCGCTTCGACGGGCTCGCGCCCGACACCGAGCACACGCTTCTGGGCGTCGAGGTGCGCACCTTGCCACGGCCCGACGGCGAGCTGCTCTGCCGCTTCGCCACCGTCAACGACGTCCATTTCGGCGAAGAGGTGTGCGGCATCGACGAGACGTTCGGGTCCGAACCCGTGTTCCGCGCCGAGCCGGGCGAACCGCCCTATCCCGAGATGATGAACGCGGCCGCGATCGCCGAGATCACCGCGATCGATCCCGCGGCGGTGATCGTCAAGGGCGACCTCACCGCAGATGGCCACGACGAGGAGTACGCCGCCTTTCGCCGGTTCTACGGCGGCGCGTTCGACGATCGCCTCCACACCGTGCGGGGCAACCACGACGGCTACCGCGGGCAGACCTACGAGAGCGGCGACCGAGACGATCGTGCTGCCGGGCGTGCGCGTGCTGTTGCTCGACACCGTCATCCCGTTCCAGACGACTGGGCGCATCACCGGCGAGCAGCTCGCGTGGGCCGACGACCTCGCCGCGTCCAGCGATCGCCCTGTCATCGTGATGGGCCACCATCATCCGTGGAGCCCCGACTCGTCGAAGCGGAGCCTCACCTACTTCGGCATCAACCCTGACGACTCCGACGGACTCGTCGATCTCATCGCGCGGCAACCGTCGATCATCGGGTACTTCGCGGGGCACACCCACCGAAACCGTGTGCGGCACTTCAGCGCGACAGGCTCGGTTCCGTACGTGGAAGTGGCGTGCGTGAAGGACTACCCGGGCACGTGGGCCGAGTACCGCGTGTTCGAAGGTGGCGTGATGCAGGTCCATCGTCGGATCTCGACGCCCGAAGCCCTTGCATGGAGCGAGAAGACGCGGGCGATGTTCGCCGGGCTCTACGCCGAGTACGCGCTCGGCGCGCTCAGCGACCGTTGCTTCGTCTTCGGGCCGCGCGGATGACCGATGTGCGGCTCGCGTTCAGCGAGGC
Source organism: uncultured Acidimicrobiales bacterium (assembly GCA_963747215.1). GTDB lineage: Bacteria > Actinomycetota > Acidimicrobiia > Acidimicrobiales > DATKAS01 > DATKAS01. The sequence goes on along the minus strand of CAVVET010000031.1, from coordinate 21,517 downwards.
GGCGGCGCGGGTTCGTCGACGGAGTGCTGTCCGTGCCCGACGACGCGTGGTCGTCGCCGGGGTTGGGCGTCTGGACCGTGCGTGAGCTGGTGGGGCACACCAGCCGTGCGCTCACGACGATCGAGACCTACCTCGACGCCGCTGATGTCGACGGCACGATCTCCTCTCCGGCCGAGTACTTCCAACGGCGCGTTGGGCGCCGTCACCCCGGCCGCGCACGATGCGATCGCGGAGCGGGGACGGCAAGCCGGCATCGACCTCGGCGGAGATCCCGTCGGCGCGATCCGCTCGCTCGCCGACCGGGTGGTGGCACGCGTCGCCGCCGAGCCGGACGACGCGCGGTGCAACACCTTCGCGGGGGCGATGCGCCTGATCGACTACCTGCCGACACGAGTCGTCGAGCTCACGGTGCATTCGCTCGATCTCACCGACGCGATCGGGAGGCCCGCCACGGTGCGTTCGACCGCGGTCGAGCTGACGATGGATCTCATCCTCGACCTCGCCGATCCGCTCGTGCTGATGCGGGCGCTCGGAGGCCGCCGCTCGCTGCCCGACAGCTTCACCGTGTTCGGGTGACGGCGCCGCTCGCTGACCTGCGGGTCATCGACGTGTCGTCGGTGGTGGCCGGACCGGCGTGCGCGCGCTACCTCGCCGACTTCGGCGCCGACGTCATCAAGGTCGAGCGTCCGGACGGCGGCGACACGGCGCCGGGCGCTGGGCTGGAGCGACCCGAGGGACGGCACGACGTTGTGGTGGAAGCTCCTCGGGCGAGGCAAGCGCACGATCGCGCTCGACCTGAAGGACGCCGACGATCTCGAGGTGATGCTGCGCCTGTGCGACGCCGCCGACGTGCTCGTGGAGAACTTCCGGCCCGGCACCCTCGAGCGGCTCGGGCTCGGTCCCGACGTGCTGCTCGCCCGCAATCCCGGTCTCGTCGTCACTCGCGTCACGGGCTTCGGCCAAGACGGGCCGTACGCGTCACGGCCTGGGTTCGCCACGATCGCCGAAGCGATGAGCGGCTTCGCCGCGATCAACGGCGAACCCGACGGCGGACCGCTGCTCCCGCCGATCGCACTCACCGACGAGGTCACCGGCCTGGTTGCCGCGTTCGCGACGATGGTCGCTCTCCACTCGGGCGTCGGCCAGGTCGTCGACGTGAACCTGCTCGAGTCTCTGTTCCAGCTCATGGGCCCGCTCATCGCCGCGCAGCGGATGCTCGGCTACGAACAGCCGCGAATGGGATCGGGCATCCCGTACTCGGTGCCGCGTGGCACCTACCAGTGCGCGGACGGCGAGTGGGTCGCGGTGTCGACCTCGGCCGAGTCGGTGGCGGGCCGCGTGATGGCACTCGTCGGCGTCGAGCACGACGCTCGGTTCACGTCGTTCGCGGGCCGCGTCGAGCACCGCGACGAGCTCGACGACATCGTGCGGGCGTGGATCGCGGCTCGACCGTCCGCCGACGTGCTCGCGGCATTCGATGCCGCCCAAGCGGCGATCGCGCCGGTGATGACGATGTCCGACATCGGCGCCGACCCCCACTACCGCGCGCGCGGCGCGATCGTCGAGGTCGACGGCGTCACGATGCAGGGCCTGGTCGCCCGACTGTCGGCGCACGCCGGGCCGCATTCGGTGGGCGGGCCGGCCCCTCGATGCCGACGGCGACGCGATCCGCGCCGGCGGCTTCGCTAGCCGATCTGCTCGCCCGAGGGCGAGAGGACGTACCACACGTCCCCCAGGTCCTGACCGGTCGCATCTCCCGGCGCCGCATCGCCGGCGAACAGGTACAGCAGATGGCCGTTGTAGGCGAGCTGCTGCGTGCCGTCGGGTTGCGCCGCGACGGTGAGGAGCGCGGCGTCGACCCCCGGCCCGACGTCAGGGTCACCGGTGCGGATCACGGGCGGCCAGTTCGCCTTGATGCCCTCGGGCACCGCACTCGTCGTCGCCGTGCCGTCGGGCACGAACAGGTAGACGGTCATGCCGGCCGAGTCGACGAGGATCTCCTGCCCGATCGTCGCGTTGTCCGCCACCGCGAGTAAGCCGCCCTCGGCGGCGGTCGTCTCGGCGGCTGCACTCGTTGCCGCCGCCGCGGTCGTGGCGGGCGCCTCGGTCGTTGCGGCCGCTGCCGTGGTCGCGGCGGCCGCGGTCGTCGCGGCGGAACCAGAATCGTCGTCGTCACCACACGCCGCGAGAACGATCGTCCCCGATAGCACGACGGCTGCCAAACCCAAGGCTCGCTTCTGCACGATGGTCCTCCGTTCGCTGCGGGAATGCGTTGCGAATTCCCGTATGGATACGGATGCAGACCCTCCGCGGGTTCAGCGCTCGTCGAAGCGCTAGTCCGTGGCGGTTGCCACCTCGATGCGGTCCTGCGGCCAATCGCGGGCGGCGTCGAACGCCTGCTGGGCCTTGGCGAGGGTCTCCGAGGCCGAGAACGCGTGCGCCGGATAGCACGCGATGCCGGCCCACCGCGTCTGGGGTGCGTCGGGATCGGCGCCGTTGTCGGTGAGGGCACGGCGGAGACGCTCGACGGTCCAGATCGCGCCGTCCTCGGGCGTGTCCTCGAGCACGAAGCCGAAGCGCCCATCCGCGAGACGACACGCCGTGTCAGCCTCACGCAAGGTTGTCCTGATCGCCTTCACGACGGGTTCGGGGGCCACCTGCTTCGGACTCCCGCTGCGCACCCCTTGCACGACGTCGAAGAGCACGACAGCGACCGGCCGAAGATGGCGGCGAGCGGCTGACACGCGAGTCTCGACTGCGATGTGGAAGTAGTCCTCGCTGAACAGACCGGTCGAGTCGGTGATGGGCGACGTCATGACGGTCTCGGCCTTCCGCGCCGCCTCGACGTGCACGCCGTCAGCCGTCTCGCTCGGCTCGGCATCGGCGTCGGACGCCACAGGCAGGTCCGCGGGCAGCTCGACCTGGGGTGCGTCGCTCACGAGGGCGTCAGGCACCATGCCGGGCACGACGTCGGGCTCCGTGACCCGCTCGGCGACAGAGAGCGACGAGACCTCATCGACGGTGTCGGCCGCATCGCTGCGCCTTCGGGCGGGCACGACCTCCGGAACCGGTTCGGGTTCCGCCGGTGTCGCTGGCCGTCGGGCGACGATGGCCGCGACAACAGCGCACACGCCTGCGATCAGCCCGAAAGCGGGACGATCCAAGACGAGCGCGGCGACGCCCAGCCCCAGGCCTATGAGGCCAGGGACGAGCCCGAGGACCGTCCGCCGATCAGTCATCGCACCACCATCGGCCCGCAGGCCCCACAATCAAGCCGCCAAGCGGCCGCTGAGCCGAACGACCCAGGCGCTGCAGCACTCATCGTCGATCGTCACGGTCATCGCAGCGCCTCGCGTCGCTTCTCGACGATCCCGGCGATGTCGTCGATGATCCGCCCCAGCTCGAAGTCCTTCGGCGTGTAGACGGCGGTGACCCCGGCGTCGAGAAGCCTCGGACGGTCCTCCTCGGGGATGATGCCGCCGACGACGACCGGTGCATCGACTCCCTCGGCCCGCAGCCGTCGCAGCACCTCGGGGACGAGCTCGAGGTGGCTGCCCGACAGGATCGAGAGGCCCACCACGTCGACGTCCTCGTCTCGCGCGGACGCCGCGATCTGCTCGGGCGTCAGGCGGATGCCGGAGTAGACGACCTCCATGCCGGCGTCGCGCGCGGCCACGGCGATCTGCTCGGCGCCATTGGAGTGGCCGTCGAGCCCCGGCTTCGCCACCAGGAAGCGAGGCGGGCCGCCCGGCATCCTCCGCACACGATCGCGCGAGGTCTCGCATCTCACCGTTGCGATGCCCGACCGCCGCCCCCACGCCCGTCGGGGCGCGGTACTCGCCGAACACGTCGCGCAACGTCTCGGCCCACTCGCCCGTGGTGACGCCGGCCTTCGCGCAGGCGATCGTCGGAGGCATCACGTTCGCGCCCGACGTCGCTGCCGCCCTCAGCTCGCGAAGCGCCGCCGCGGCGTCGTCGGCGGACCGATCGCGCCGCCACTTGGCGACGTCCGCGATCATCTCGGCCTCCACCGCGGGATCGACCCGCAGGATGCTCTCGTCACCGGCGAGCAGCGACGGCGCCGACTCGGTGAACGCGTTGACGCCCACCACGACCTGCTCACCCGACTCGATGCGCCGGGTGCGGTCGGAGAGCGATCGCACGAGGCGACCCTTGATCTCCTCGATCGCCTCGAACGCGCCGCCGAGCGACAGCACGTCCTCGAGCTCCGTCCACGCGGCGTCGGCGAGCTCGCGAGTGCGCCCCTCGATCACCGTCGAGCCGTCGAAGATGTCCTCGTGCTCGAGCAGGTCCGTCTCGAAGGCCAGCACTTGTTGCATCCGCAACGACCACTGCTGGTCCCACGGGCGAGGGAGACCGAGCGCCTCGTTCCACGCCGGCAGCTGGATCGACCGGGCCCGGGCCCGCTTCGAGAGCGTGACCGCGAGCAGCTCGAGGATGATGCGCTGCACGTTGTTCTCGGGCTGCGCTTCGGTGAGCCCGAGCGAGTTGACCTGCACCCCATAGCGGAACCGGCGCAGCGCGGGATCGGTGATCGCCATAGCGCTCGAGGCCGATGCGGTCCCAGAGGTCGGTGAGCGCCCGGAGCTTGCACACCTCGTCGACGAAGCGGATGCCCGCGTTCACGAAGAACGAGATCGAGCCGAAGACCGCAGGGAACCGTTCGGCCTCGACCTGGCCGGACTCCCGCACCGCGTCGAGCACACCGATCGCGGTGGCCAGCGCGTACGCGATCTCCTGCACGGGAGTCGCGCCTGCCTCCTGCAGGTGGTAGCTGCAGACGTTGATCGGGTTCCACTTGGGTGCGTGGTGCGCACACCACGCCACCATGTCGACGATCAGCCGACGGCTCGGGTCGGGCGGGAAGATGTACGTGCCTCTCGACAGGTACTCCTTCACGATGTCGTTCTGGGTCGTGCCCCTGAGGTCGACCGACGCGACGCCCTGCTCGTCGGCGTTCGCGACGTAGAGGCCGAGCAGCCATGCCGCCGTCGCGTTGATCGTCATCGAGGTGTTCATCTGCCCGGGCGGGATGCCGTCGAGCAGCGTGCGCATGTGACCGAGATGCGCGACCGGCACGCCGACCTTGCCGACCTCGCCCTTGGCCATCGGCGAGTCGGGGTCGTATCCGGTCTGCGTCGGCAGGTCGAACGCGATGGAGAGGCCGGTCTGACCCTTCGCGAGGTTCGTGCGATACAGCTCGTTCGACGCGCGCGGCGGTGGAGTGACCCGAGTACGTCCGCATCAACCACGGTTGGTCGCGCTCGGGCACGCTGTCAGGCATCCACGGCATTCTTCCTCACCACGCCGCTTCCACCTCAGTTGTGAGCGCCTTCTGCAATGCGACCACGTAGCGCGGTCGCGACATTTCGACCACTCCCAGTGTCTGGAGGTGCGGGGTCGCCCACTGCACGTCGAGCAATCGGTAGCCCGCCGCTCGCAAACGACCCACCAGATCGACCAGCGCAACCTTCGACGCGTCCACCTGGCGCTGGAACATCGACTCGCCGGCGAAGAAACCACCGATCGCGATGCCGTACAACCCGCCGACGAGCTCGCGATCTGTCCAACACTCGACGCTGTGGGCCCAACCGAGCTCGTGCATCCGCGTGTACGCGACGACGAACGGCTCGGTGATCCAGCCACCGGCACGATCTCGAGCCGCCGCACGCCCGCATCACCTGCTCGAACGCGGTGTCGACCCGGATCTCGTAGCGGCGCACGGACCGCCGGAGCGACCGGCTCACCACGAGCCCGTCGAGCGGGAGCACGCCGCGAGGGTCAGGCGACCACCAGCCGAGCGGCCCGTCCCGTCCGACGGGCATCGGGAACAAGCCGGCCCGGTACGCGGCGAGCAGCGTGCCCGGCTCGAGGTCGGCGCCGACACCGACGAGGTCGTCGTCATCGGCGTCATCGAGCGGGGGGAACTGCCACGTCGTCGGCGGAGGTTCGACTGGCTCCGACCTCATGGGCGCGGCGCGACCTACTTGCGATAGTCGTAGAAGCCCTGGCCGGACTTGCGGCCGAGCCGACCTGCGCTCACCATGCGACGCAGCAGCGGTGCGGGCGAGTAGTTCGGATCGCGGAACTCGTCGTACAGCGCGTCGAGGATCGCGACCGAGGTATCGAGGCCGACCAAGTCGAGCAGGGCGAACGGCCCCATCGGGAAGTTGCATCCGCCCTTCATCGCGGTGTCGATGTCGTCGCGCGACGCCGTGCCGGACTCGAGCATGCGCACCGCGTTGTTCAAGTACGGGAACAGCAGCGCGTTCACCACGAAGCCGGCGCGGTCGGCGACGACAACGGGATCCTTGCCGCAGTGCTCGGCGAACTCGCGCGCTGCCTCGATGGTCTCGTCGGACGCCACGAGCGGGCGAACGATCTCCACCAGGCCCATCGCCGGCGCGGGGTTGAAGAAGTGGATGCCACAGACCTGCTCGGGCCGGCCCGTCTCGACCGCCAGCTCGACGACCGGGAGCGTGGAGGTGTTCGTGGCCAGGATCGCATCAGGCCGGCAGAAGTGGTCGAGCTCGCTGAACAGGTGCTTCTTGACCGCGAGGTCCTCGATGACCGACTCGATCACGAGATCACAATCCGCCAGGTCGCTGAGCACCGTGGTGGCGGTCACCCGGGAGGCGACGGCGGCACGCTCGGCCTCGTCGAGCTTGCCCCGCTCGACCTGCTTGGCCAGCGACTTCTCGAACGCGGCGACCATGCCGTTCGCCGTCGCTTCGTGCCGAGAACGCAGGACCACCTCGAAGCCCGCCTTCGCCGCGACCTCGGCCATCCCCGCGCCCATGATCCCCGAACCCACGATGCCAACCCGCTTGATGGCCATCGACCGAGGTTACCGGCCGGTAGCAAGTGGGTGCCAGACAGGATCACCGCGAGTTCACGTTCGGGAGACCGGGAGGTCACATCGCGCCGATACCGTCGAAGGCATGGAGACTTCTACGACCGAGCCCACGCGCCACATCGAGCTCGAACGGGTCTTCAACTTCCGCGACCTGGGTGGATATCCGACCCGCGACGGCCGCACCACGAAATGGCAGACGCTGTTTCGCGCCGACGGCATCCACCGCCTCTCCGAGGCCGACGTCGACACCCTGCGGCCGCTCGGGCTGCGCACGATCATCGACCTGCGCACCCCCGACGAGATCGAGGAGCACGGCCGGTTCCCCGTCGACGCCTACTCGTCCGCCACGTACCACCACCAGCCCGTGCTCGACGTCATCTGGTCCCCGGAGCAGATCGAGAGCCTGGGCGACTCGCCGACGTTCCTCGTCGACCGGTATCGCGAGATGCTCGTCATCGGCGATCGCGCGCTCGGCGAGTCGCTTCGGCTCTTCGGCGCCGCCGACACCTATCCGGCGGTGTTCCACTGCGCCGCGGGCAAGGACCGCACCGGCATCCTGGCCGCGCTCGTCCTCGGGCTCCTCGGTGTGCCCGACGACGTGATCGCGGAGGACTACGCACTCAGCCGCGACGGCATGACCCGGATGATCGAGTGGGTGGTCGAGAACGTCCCCGAGGCACGTGAACGGTTCGCCAGCAGCGCCGACGGCGACTGATGACCGCCGAACCCGAGACGATCGTCGCGTTGCTCGACCACATCCGCGCCGAGCAGGGTTCGCTCGAGGAGTTCGTCAGCACCCTGGGCGTGGAGGCCGACCACATCGCCGGCATGCGGGACGCGCTCCTCGGCTGACGCACAGCGGGCCCATTACGGTTGCCGCGTGAGCGGGACCGTGGCCCTCGTCGGCGGTGAGGAATTCTCCCCTGCCTGCGCGTTCGATCGCGAGCTGCTCGACGTCTCGGGTGCGACCGAGGTACTCGTCGTGCCCACCGGAGCGGCGTACGAGCATCCCGATCGTTCGGTGAGCGCAGCGGAGGGCTACTTCGAGGCACTCGGCTCGAAGGCCAGAGGGCTGATGCTGCTCGCCCGTCCCGACGCGCTGGACCCCGCGAACGTGGCCGAGCTCCGCGCCGCCCGGTTCGTCTACCTCACCGGCGACTCACCGATGCACGTGCGGTCCGTGCTGAAGGCGACGCCCTGCTGGGAGGCGATCCTCGACGCATCGGCGCGACGGCGCGGTCATCGCCGGATCGGCCGGCGGTGCGAGAGTCCTGTGCGATCCGATGGTCGATCCTCGCGGCGGCGCCTTCACGCTCGGCCTCGGCCTGATCGAGCAGCTTGCGGTCGTGCCCCACCACGATCAGTGGACGCACGACAGATCACGACGCACGTTCGAGCTCGCCGGCTCACAGTTCCCCGTCGTCGTGGTCGACAAGCAGACGGCCATCATCCGGTCACCCGACGGCGGTTGGCGCACCGCCGGAGCCGGGAAGGTGCAGATCATGTGGGACGGCGTCGAGGTCGGGCTGGACGCGCTGCCCTGAAGTTCGCTGCCCTGACCTGACGATCACGTCTCGGTGATCGTCACGCTCTCGATCTGCACCGGCTCCGACGGCGTCTCGTCGGGCTGCCCGAGCGCCGCGATCGTCGCGATCGTGGTGTCGAGGCCCTCCGTCACCTTCCCGAACAGCGAATACTGCGGCGGCAGCTGCGTGCCGTCGGGACCGCTGATCACGAAGAACTGGCTGCCGTTGGTGTTCGGCCCCGAGTTCGCCATGGCGAGCGACCCGAGCTCGTACTCGCCCTCTGCGGGCAGCTCATCGTCGAACGTGTAGCCCGGGCCACCCGCTCCGGTGCCGTCGGGATCGCCGCACTGGATCACGAAGTTCGGCACCACCCGGTGGCACGACACTCCGTCGTAGTAGTGGTACCGGGAGAGCACGACGAAGTTGTTCACGGTGTTCGGCGCCTTCTCGGCGTCGAACTCGATCGTGAAGTCACCGAAGTTCGTCTTCACGTCAGCCGTGTAGGTCTTCGACGGGTCGATGCACATCGGCGGCGCTTGCTCGAAGCTCGTGATCCGCTCCGCGGAGCCATCGGCCGGAGGACACGGCGTCTCGCCGGTGATCGTGCCGCCGGGGACGGTGGTCGCCGTCGTCACCGTGCTGCCGGTCGTCGTCTCGCTCGAGGCCGCGGTCGTGGCCGCACCGGCAGCCGTCGTGCCCGCCGACACCGCCGAATCGTCGTCATCGTCGCTGCCGAACACCAGGCTCACGAGGAACGCCCCGGCGATGAACACGACGAGCAGGATCGCCCCGCGGATGATGAGGCGCTTGCGCTTCGCTGATGCTTGTTCGGCTTCTTGCGCCTCGAGGCGCTGCTGGCGGCCGGCCTTTTGGCGTTCACGCTTGGCGGTTCCCACGAGCGGGCAAACCTACCGTTTCCGCTCGTCGGCCCTGCAGTCAGTCCGGTACCGTCGCCAGGCGTGGCCCTCCTCGTGCAGAAGTTCGGCGGAACGTCGGTCGCCGACCCCGAGCGCATCCGCGCCGTCGCCGACCACGTCGCCCGGACGCACAAGCGGGGCAACGACGTCGTCGTCGTCGTGAGCGCCATGGGCAAGGAGACCGACGAGCTGATCGCCCTCGCGAACCAGGTCTCGAGCACCCATCCCGGCCGCGAGATGGACATGCTGCTCACCGCCGGCGAGCGCAAGAGCATGGCGCTGCTCTGCATGGCCCTCGCCGACCTCGGCGTCGAGGCCGTCGTCGTTCACCGGCAGCCAGGCCGGCTTCATCACCGACACCACCCACACCAACGCCAAGATCCTCGAGGTCCAGGGCGATCGCCTGCGCACCGCGATCGCCGCCCGCCAGATCCCGGTCGTCGGCGGCTTCCAGGGCGTGTCGACCGCCAACGACGTGACGTTCCTCGGACGAGGTGGCTCCGACACCACCGCGGTGGCGCTCGCCGCCGCGTTCGGCGCCGATGCCTGCGAGCTCTACACCGACGTCTCGGGCGTGTTCACCGCCGACCCGCGGATCGTGCCGAACGCCCGCGCGCCTCAGCCGCGTGTCGTTCGACGAGATGCTCGAGATGACCGCCACCGGCGGTCGAATGCCCGCGCTGCGCTCGGTCGAGTTCGCCCGCAACCACGACGTGCCGCTGCACGTCCGCTCGAGCTTCACCTGGGAGCCGGGCACGTGGGTCACAGAGGAGGATGCCTCCATGGAAGCAGGCCATCATCTCCGCAGTCACCCACGACACCTCGGAGGCCAAGGTGACGATCACCGGGGTGCCCGACCAGCCCGGCATCGCCGCCCGGCTCTTCCGCGCCCTCGCCGACGAGTCGGTGAACGTCGACATGATCGTGCAGAACACCTCGATCGCGGCGTCACCGACATCTCGTTCACGGTGCCCAAGGCCGACCTCGACGGCGAGCGAGCGGGTGACCGGCGAGCTCGTCGCCGAGATCGGCGCCAGCGGCGTCACCCACGACGAGGACATCGGCCGCGGTCTCGCTGATCGGCGCCGGCATGAAGACCAACCCCGGCGTCGCCGCCACCATGTTCGAGACGCTGGCGAACATCGGCATCAACATCGAGATGATCTCGACGTCGGCGATCCGCATCAGCTGCGTCGTCGCTGCGGACGAGGTCGAGCGGGCGGTGCAGGCCCTGCACACGGCGTTCGCGCTCGACGCCTGAGGCGCCGAAACTGCGGCTTCGGCCCAGGGGGCCGCCGGTAACCTTTGACCCATGCGTGTAGGTGTCGTCGGAGCAACCGGCCAGGTCGGCGGCGTGATGCGGGCGATCCTCGCCGAGCGCGGCTTCCCCGTCGACGAGCTGCGGTTCTTCGCCTCGGCCCGCTCGGTCGGCCGCACGCTGCCGTGGAAGGGCGACGAGATCGCGGTCGAAGACGCCGACGTCGCCGATCCGACCGGGCTCGACATCGCGCTGTTCTCGGCGGGGGCCACCGCCTCGCGCGCGCTCGCCCCGCGCGTCGCCGCCGCCGGTGTCACCGTGATCGACAACTCGTCGGCGTGGCGCATGGACCCCGACGTGCCGCTCGTCGTGGCCGAGGTGAACCCCCACGCCCTCGACCACCTCCCCAAGGGCATCGTCGCCAACCCGAACTGCACGACCATGGTCGCGATGCCGGTGCTCAAGCCGCTGCACCTCGAGGCCGGGCTGCAAGCGGCTCGTCGTCAGCACCTACCAGGCGGTGTCGGGCGCGGGCCTCGCCGGCGTCGCCGAGCTCGACGAGCAGGTGCGCAAGGTCGTCGACGGCGCCGCGGCACTCACGTTCGACGGCGACGCGGTCGACTTCCCCGCGCCGGCCAAGTTCGCCCGGCCGATCGCGTTCAACGTGATCCCGCTCGCCGGCGCGCTCGTCGACGACGGCTCCCTCGAGACGAACGAGGAGCAGAAGCTCCGCAACGAGAGCCGCAAGATCCTCGAGCTCCCCGACGTTGCCGGTGTCGGTCACCTGCGTGCGGGTGCCGGTGTTCACGGGGCACTCGCTGTCGATCAACGCCGAGTTCGAGCGGCCGATCTCGCCCGACGAGGCGCTGGCGATCCTCGCTGGCGCGCCGGGCGTCGAGCTGTCGGACATCCCCACGCCGCTGCAGGCCGCGGGCGCGCGACCCGAGCTACGTCGGCCGCATCCGCCGCGACCCGACCGTCGAGCACGGCCTCGCGCTGTTCGTGTCGAGCGACAACCTGCGCAAGGGCGCGGCGCTCAACGCCGTGCAGATCGCCGAGCTGCTCGCCGCGAAGTAGCCGGCCCGGCCGGCCCGATCACGGGCAGGCGCACGGACTTGCCCCGCACTTCGGGCAGCCGTTGACGAAGTGGCCCACTGCTTCGTCGAAGTCGATTTCGAGCTGGTTCGCCAGCGACGCGACCCACGCGAGCACGTCGCCGAGCTCGAGCACCTGCTCCTCGCGAGTGCCCTTGCGCACCGCGCGCGCCAGCTCGCCGACCTCTTCGGCCAGCCACGCGATCGTGACCGCCACACCTCGTTCGCGATCGCGTTCGAGGTACGTCTGGCCGATGACGTCTTGGAACTCGCGCAGCTGCATGGCTCCACCATGCCTGAGCCCGACCGCATCACGCCGCCCTCGCCGGCGGCCCGGTCGTCATCACGGTGCGATCGGGACAAGTGACGGTCAGCGTGCGGTCAGGCGCCAGCTCGACGTGCCATCCATCGTCGTGGATCGCGTGGTGATGACGCACGCAGACGGGCAACAGGTTCTCGAGGTCGGTGCGGCCGCCATGTCGCCACCACCGGACGTGATGCACCTTGCAACTCGCGAACCGCACCGGGCAGTCGGGGATCGCACACGTGGGGTACAGCGCCCGCAGCGCCCTCCGCTGCCAACGGTTCGCGAGCCGGGTGCTGCGACCGAGGTCGAGTCGGCCCGGAGCGTGCAGCACCGCGCCGCCGCGCACGATCACCGCCTCGACATCGGCGCCGCCGAGGAGATCGGTCAGCACGCTCGGCGGGACATCGACCGGCAGACCCCAGTCGATGACCGGTCGTCCCTCGTCGTCGACTGAGCGGGTGTCGATCACCACGGTGAACTCCGGCCGGCCCATCGCCGCGCCGCGCCCCTCGCACAGCGCGACGAACGCGAGCGCGCGGAGGTACGCCTGCTTCTCGAGAGGATCGGACGGGCAACCCTCGGGAGCGCGCTCAGCGAACAGCGCCTCGACGAGCGCATCGATGCGGTTCGACACCTTCACGTAGCTCAGCGGGTCGAGCGACGCCCAGAGCTTCCCCATGCCGGTCACTCGATCGACGCGCGACGAGAGGCGCATCGCGGCGCGCTGGCGGGCGTGCCGCTTCTCGCCGTCGTCATCGTCGATCTTCTGGATCTCGGTACGCACTCGACGGGCCCACTCATCAGGAGTCGCCACGCTCGCGACACCCACGAGCCGATCGAGTCGCTTCGCGAGCTCGCGACGTTCCTCTCCGTCGAATTGCCGCAGCGCGGCACCCACGATGTCGACGTGCGCCGCACCGACCTGACCGGTTGCCATCGCCGGCTCGAACGACGGGACCTCGTCGATCGTCGTGGCCCGATTGATCACCCTCCTCGCGTCACGCAACGAGGTGCGGGCGGCGTCGGCCATGACCTTCTCGGGATACGCACACTCTCGGGCGAGCAGCCGCCCCGCCTTCACCTCTCGGCTGTCGCACCAAGCGCGGAGCCGCGTCATCTTCTCGAAGCCAGCGGTGACCTCGAGCGCGATCGGAGCCATCGTCGAGCAGCGCGACGGCGCGCACGAGGTCGAACACTTCGTCGAGATCCACCACACCTCCCCGAGCATCAGAGTGAGCATCAAGGGGAAGGAATACGAACATTAGTTCGTCACAGGTCAGATTGCAACCCTTGGAACAGGATTTTTTCGGCACTTGACGAGACATTCGGAATGAACGATCATTCCGTTGTGACCGTGACCACCGTGACGTCGAAGCGCGACGCCATCCTCGACGCCGCGCTCGAGCTGTTCAGCGAGCGCACGTTCGCGAGCACATCGATGCCCGAGCTGGCCCAGCGCGCGGGAGTCGGCGCCGGAACGATCTACCGCTACTTCGACAGCAAGGACGCGCTCGTCAACGCGCTCTTCCAGCGTTGGAAGACCGAGATGACCGACACGGTGTCGGGCGACATCCCCGCGGGGCTCACGCCCGCGGGAGCAGTTCGGTCACTGGTGGCGGGGACTCTGGAAGTTCGCGACGGAGCATCCCGCGGCGTTCCTCTTCCTCGAGACCCATCATCACGCGGCCTACCTCGACGCCGCGAGCAGACGGGTGGGCGCAGATCTGAGCGATCGGGCGATCACCTACATCCGTGATGGGCAGCGGCGTGGCGCGATCCGGAAGGGCAGCCCCGAGGTGCTGATGGCGCTCGTCCTCGGCGCGTTCACCGGCCTCGTGAAGAGCTCGATCGAGCACGGCCGCGCGCTCAACCGCACGACGCTCGAGACATCCGAAGACGCGGTCTGGGCGCTGCTCGCCGCATGAGATCCGACAACAAGGAGCATCACCCATGGCCAACGTCCTGATCACTGGATGCAGCAGCGGCTTCGGCATGCTGGCTGCACTCGAGTTCGCCCGCCGCGGGGACAACGTCTTCGCGACGATGCGCAATGTCTCGAAGGCAGGTCCGCTCAACGAGGCCGCCGCCGCGGAAGGCCTGAAGGTGAACGTCGTCGTCCTCGACGTGACCGACGACGCGTCCGTGCGCTCGGCCGTCGACTCGGTCGTCGCCGACGCCGGCACGATCGACATCCTCGTCAACAACGCGGGCGTCGAGCTCATCGGCGCGATCCACCTCTTGAGCGACGACGAAGCGCTGTGGCAGCTCGACACCAACGTGCTCGGTCCGCTCCGCACGATCCGCGCCGTCGTGCCGATCATGCTGCAACACGGCGGGGGCACCATCGTGAACGTGTCGTCGATCGCCGGCCGAGTCGCGGTGCCGTACACCGGCATGTACGCGGCGAGCAAGCACGCGTTGGAAGCGATGACGGAGTCGATGGTCTACGAGCTCTCGCACCGCGGCATCCGTAGCGCCCTGATCGAGCCGGGGCAGTTCGCCACGGAGTTCGGCGGCAACGCCCGTCACGCCGCGGGCATGGCCACCGATGCCGAGGCCGAAGGTCGCCGCCTCAAGTTCCGCGAGACGATGGGCGCGCTGCTCCCCGCGGACGGCGCGCCGCCCGATCCGCAGACCGTCGCGCTCGCCATCGTCGACACGGCCCATGCCGGCGCGCCGAAGCTGCAAGTGCCGGTCGGTGCCGATGCCGACCTCGTCGTCGGAGCCCGATCGACCATGGACTTCGAGAGCTTCGAACAAGCGATGCGCCAAGTCCTCAACTGGCACGACTGAGCCTCGGCTCGCCGTAACCTCGGCAGAAATCGGGTCACCAGTGGCCCGTTACCTACCGAGGAACGCTGGGAGACACCGCAGCCGGGACGGCTACGCTCTCCGGCCTACCGGGAAGTAGCGCAGCTTGGTTAGCGCGCAGCGTTCGGGACGCTGAGGCCGCGGGTTCAAATCCCGCCTTCCCGACCAACGATTACGAAGCGAGCGCACGATGGAGTGCCGAAGGGGCCGCACTTCGTAAGCGTACGAGCCGGCCGTCCGGACCAAACCCGCCGTCGAGATCCTCGACAAGGCGCCTCAACGTCGCCGCCGCGCACCCGCCACGTCACCGGGCATGTAGTGGCACATCGATGACACACCGCAGCCGGCCCGATACGCACTCAATCGTCGTCGGGATCGTCGTCGGTCCCGACAGGCACCCGATCGAACTGGAACTGGAACGCACCACGGACCTCGCGATCAGCGGCGACCCGACTGCGCCGTCATCGTCGTCGTCGTCGTCCTCGCTCGTGTTGCTCGACGCGATCGGCTTGATCTCCGGCCGCTATCGAACGGGTCCTGCTCGGGTCCTGATGTCTGCACCTCATCTCGTGGTCAGGCCCGAAGTCGATGTCACCACCGGAGGTTCCGACGGGACCGCTGACCGGCAGCGCGCCACCACTCGTGGTCCGGCGTCCGGATCCAAGTCGTCGCCCCCGAGCAGCTGGCCCTTCTTGTCCGGGACCACCGCCACGGTCTGTCGACCTCTCCGCCGATGTCGTCGTCGCTCGGATCGGTCGCGCCGTCGCCCGTCACCGGCTTGGCGGCCCGCAGTCGTCGATGTCGGAGCGGATGGCCTGCGAGATGTCGGGCGGCAAGGTCGCTCCCCCACCTTCGTCGCCTCCGGGATCCCCCTCCTGTTCGGCGGTCTGCCCGTCGTCGGTGCCTCCTCGGGCTCGGTGCTCTGCCCGTCCTCGGGCTCGGTGCTCTGGCCGTCCTCGTCGTCGGCCTCGACGTCGTCCTCGTCGTCGCTCGAGTCTTCGGGCTCGACGCTCGGCCCGTTTGGATCCTCCTCGGGCTCGACGCTCTGGCCGTTCTCGTCCTCACTTGGCCCTCGCCCGAGTCGGACGAGCCCTCCGGCTCGGTGCTCTGCCCGTTGGGATCCTGTTCAGGCTCCGGCTCAGTGCTCTGCCCGTTCGGGTCGAGCTCGGGATCGACGCTCTGACCTTCGGGATCGAGCTCGGGATCGAGGCTCTGCCCGTCGGGTCGTCCTCGGATCGTCGGAGCCTCCGGTCACCTCGTCGTCGGGCACGACGCTCTGCCCGTTGGGGTCGTCCGCCGGGTCGGGCTCCGGCTCCTGCTCTGCCCATTCGGATCGAGCTCTTCGCTCTGACCGTCGGGTCGAGATCGTCGTTGTCGTGTCGTTCGCTGCCTCATCGTCGTCATCGGCGGGTGTCTCGGCTCGCTGGACGCCGGGCCCTGACGGACCGACCTCCTGAAGTTCCGGCGTCGTGTCGATGACCTTCCCGGTCGTGGCGTCGCGAGTCGTGCTCGATCCGTCGGGCCTCACGAGGGTCTCGGTGGTGGTGGCGGGTCGGTACCGCACGGTGACGTTGGCGTCTTCGGCTGGAGATGCCGTCTCCCCGCCCGATGGCCGCCATCCGGAGCGACCTTCTGCGTCCCACCGATGGCGACGTAGGCGTGACCGCCCGCCCTCCGACGACCCGGACTCCGATCGCGTCCTGCTCGGCGATCGCCTGTCGAAGGCCATCGCGGGTCGGCCCGGAGGTCCACCGGTGCCGATCAGGTTGCCGATGCGAACGGTCTGCGATCCGTCGTCCTTGACCGCCTTCAGGTCCGTGCTCACGCCCTCGTCGTCGTCGACCGAGTAAGTGGGCCCTTGGGGCGCTGCGTGCCTCCCGACGAGCCACCGTCAGCGGGGCCGGCATCGGCTTCGACCGAGACCGATTCCCGCGCCCCCTTCGGCTGCACCCCGTCCGCCGGTGCATCGGCCGGGTCGGCGGACCGCGCGTCGACGCGGTCGATCGCCGCCGCGCGGACTCCGGCGACCCTCGACACCGTCGTCGACGCCCGTCGGGGTCCCCTTGTGCGTCGCATCGGCATCGGTGCGGTCGCCGTGATCGTGGTGTCCTTCTTCACCGTCGTCGCTTCCTCGGTGGTACGGGTCGGTGCGGGCGCTTGGGTGATCGGATCTTCTTCGCGGCCACGGCGAACTCCCTCGCGTCGGCAGCGTTCTGCTCGTCCCGACGATGCGCCCGCCACTCGGCGAGCGGTCATCCGTGCGCGCACGGATGACCGCGAGCCCTGCGACCCGCACGATGAGCAGCGATGGCCGAGCCGAGGTCTGACCCCCGACGACGCGCGCGGCGCAGGTCGCCGTGCATCGGTCGCCGACGTCTGCGATCGACGCGCGGACGCGACCGACCTCGCGGCATCGGTGCGCGCGTTGCTCGACCAGCTCGCCGCGCCCGCTCGAGTCGTCGTCACCGGCGAGTTCAAGCAAGGCAAGAGCAGCCTGCTGAACGTCCTCTGTGGCACGCACGTCTGTCCGGTCGACGACGATGTCGCGACCGCGGTGCCGACGATCGTGCGGTACGGCGACGAGCCCCACGCGAGCCGCGATCCTCGCGAGCGAGACGTCGGGCGATCGACGGTTCGCGACGGCAACGCCTCGCGTTCGACGAGCTCCCGCGTGGATCCGAGAGGACGGGACAGAGGTCGCCGCCGCGGGGCTCACCGCGATCGAAGTCGCCGTGCCGTCGACGCTGCTGCGCAGCGGCCTCAGCCTCGTCGACATGCCGGGCACCGGTGGCATGGCAACGCCGCAAGCGGCGATGGCGCTGTCCGCGGTGCTTCCGACCTGCGATGCCGCGATCGTGGTCTCCGACGCGGGCCAGCCGATCACCGCCAGCGAGGCCGAGCACATCGACACGATTCGCGAACGCGTCGACGACGTCCTGCTCGCAAAGACGAAGATCGACATCCACCCGTCGTGGGCCCGCGTCGTCGACGTCCGACGAGACGATCATGCGGAGTCATGACGTGTCGACGGTCGGCGTGTCACCGGAGCTCGCGCTTCGAGCGCGACGAACCTCCAGGACCGGCAGCTCGCCATCGAGTCGCGTCTCCCCGAGGTGAGCGTGTGGTTGCAAAGCGTCGCGCCTCGACCCGACGATCGGCTCGGGCTGCAGGCTCGCCGACGTCGACGATCGACGCGTGTGCTCACCTGGCGGCGCCGCTCGAGCAAGAGGCGGCAGCGCTTCGAGACCCCGCCGGCCGCGGGCCGAGCGCACTGCGCGGCTCGAGGCCGCCGACCGCGGAGGCCACGCGGCTGCGCGGCGCTGCGAGCCGATGGCAGCAGGTGATGAGTGACGCGATGGCGGACGTCACGAACGAGGTCTCGCCGACGACCTGCGCTCGCGTTCCGGTGCATTGCTCACCGCAGCCGAGGAGAGCATCGACCAGCTCGATCCCGCCACGGCGTGGGTCGAGTTCGAGCCCGAGTTCCGGCGGACGGTGACCGAGACCGCGACGCGAGCATGAGCTCGCAGTGCACGAGCGACTCGTCGCCTGCGCGGGGCGCGTCGAGGCCGTGTTCTCCGAGGAGGAGGCCGGCGGTGGATGAGCTCATCCCGCGGCCGGACATCCGACACCTCGGAGCGCGGAAGACTCGCCGATCGCGGTCAAGGAGCTGAAGAAGGCGGGGGTCGGAACCGAAGCCATGGGCGCCGTGCGAGCGTCGTACAGCGGTGCCGTGCTCACCGGCTTCGTCACTGGCGTGCTCGGGCTCACCCTCGCTGCGCCGCTCGCGCTCGCTGCCGGGCGCGGCCGTGGGCTACCGAGGCATCCGGGAGGACTCGCAACGCCAGCTCGCGCAGCGTCAGGCCCTGGCCAAGGCGGCCGTGCGCAGTACGTCGACGAGCGTCGCGGGCGCGCTTGTCGAAGGAGACCCGTGACACCGTGCGACGTACGCAGCGAGCGTTGCGCGACCACTTCACGCGGCCGAGCGGACGAGCTGCTCCGTTCTGCGGCGGCATCGCTCGACGCCGCGAAGAAGGCAGCGGCGCTCGCTGATCAGCAGGCGAGCGACCGCCTCGCTCGACGTGTCGCGAGAGCTCGACCACGTCACGCCGTACGTAGACCTCGCGGCCAAGACGAGAGACGGCATCGCGGTCGTCCTACCGGAGCGAGCGACGTGAGCCCGATTCGGGCTTGCCGGCCCGCGTCGCGCGCTCGCTCGACCTCGCGGCAGCCGTGTACGCCGGGTCATCCCAGAGGCCGCGCCCGCGATCGAGGCGCTGCGGGGCTCGTTTCGACGAGCCGCTGCGGGTCGCGCGTCGCGGGCAGGGTGAAGGCGGGAAAGTCGACGCTGCTCAACGCGCTCGTCGGTCACGGCCTCGCGGCCGTCGACGTGGGCGACTGCACTCGGCACGTCACGTGGTACGTGCACGGTCGGTCGTACGAGGCGATGGCGTCGGTCAACGGCGAGCTGCGGCAAGTGTCGTTGCGTCGAAGTCGAGAGCGCGATCGACGTCGATCTCGGTGGCGCTCGACGACGCCGAGCGTCGATCGGGTCGTCGTGAGTGGCCGTCTCCGATGCTCGACGCGATGTCGCTGATCGACACACCTGGCCTCGGCACGCTCGACGGCGCGCTCGACGCGCGCGGCCGCGCGTTTCTGCTTCCGTCGATCACCCGTCCGCTGCCGACGCGGTCATCTACCTCACCCGGCACATGCATGCGCACGACGTGCGCTTCCTCGAGGCCTTTCACGACGACGACGCCGGGCGGCCGAGCCCTGTGAACACGATCGGCGTCGTCTCTCGTGCGGACGAGATCGGTGCGGCGCGGATCAACGCGATGCGCAGTGCGAGCCGTGTCGCCGATCGCTACGGGGCCGATCGCGCAGATCCGCCGGCTGTGCCAGACGACGGTGCCCGTCGCGGGACTTCTCGGCTTCGGCGCGTCGCTCCTCACCGAACGCGACTTCATTCTCGCTCGGACGGCTCGCGGCCGCGCGACGGAGGACGACGCCGAGGATCGCTGCTGCTGTCGTGCGATCGACTGGCGTCGAGACCGAGTGCCGATCGACGTCTCCGTCGAGGATCGAGCGCACCTGCTCGATCGCTTCGGCCTTTTCGGAGTGCGGCTCGCTCGGGTGCTGATACAGGACGGCACCGCTACGACCGCGGCCGCGCTGGCCGCGGAGCTCCGCCGTGCGAGCGGCATCGACGAGCTCCGCACGCTTGCTCGCGACGTCGGTTCGCGGCACGAAGCGGGCTGCTCAAGGCGCAGGCCGTGCTCACGGGGCTCGAGCGGCCACTGCAGCAGTGGCCGATCGAGCGCGAGGACCTGGCGCGCGGCATCGAGATGGTCGAAGCCGGCGCCCACGAGCTCGCCGAGCTGCGTCTGCTCATCTGGCCCGCGCAGTGGCGCGATCGACCTCGATGAGGACGAGCTCGCGGAAGTCGACCGGATCGTCGAAGGCTCTGGCCTCGACAGCGCGGTCCCGGCTCGACCTTCCCGACGATGCGCCGGATCGAGGACGGCGCCGAGATCAGCCGATCGTCGAGCGGTGGCGCACGACGGCGAGCATCCGCTCGCCACTCGTCCGGTGAGCGATGCCGCAGCGTGATGGTGCGGTCGTACGAGGGGATGCTGTCGCGGTGCCGGCGGCGTCAGCCCGTCGGCAGCTCAGCGCAGTTGCCGGTGCCCGGCGCGATCTGACCGACGCCGTTTCCGACGAGCACGCACACTGCGCTCGCACCGTCGAGCTCCTCCGCCGAGTACTGCTGCCTCGAACGGGGAGCTTGCGCCCCATTGGCGCAAGGCGACGCCCGAGCTCGCGGTGTTGTCAGCCGAGCTGAGGAAGAAGGTGGCGGTGAGCTGGTCGCCCTGCGTCGGGTCGCTCACGAGCGTGACGTCATGAGTGGTGAACGCGACGTTCGAGCGCGTTGCCATCTCGCTGACACGCCGGTGATGCACACCGCCGGCTGGCCGGCGGCCGGGCAAGCCGTGATCTGGCCCGCTGCCTGCGCCACCGGCCGTGTCGTCGTTGTCGTTTCCTCCGCCTCCCAGCGAGCACCACCACCGCCACGATCGCCGCGGCAACGACCGCCACCGCGCCCGCGGCGATCAGGATCCAGCGCCGCCGTCGACGCGTCGGCCCCGCGCCTTCGGAGTCCTCGGCCTCGCGGCGGATGAGCCGTGGCCTGCCGAGCGCGCGACGGATGAAGGCGGTGGTGGCGGTGGTGGGGGGCTGGCCAGGAGGCACGGGCGCCGTGCACCGCGACGCTCCGACGGCCGGAGACCCGCGACCGGTGCGCGGACCAGAGCGGGCACGGGTTCGCGACACGTCGCATCGCTCCGAGCCGCGCGCGGCTCCGAGCGCGACGACGTGCTTCGGGTCGGAGTCGACCGCGACCGGGCGCCCGAGCTCTGCGGTGACCAGCTCGGCGACCATCGGGATGCGCGACGAGCCCCCGACGAGCAGCACGCTCGTCAGGTCGTCGCGCGTCGACGCGCGCACTCGCCATCGGCGCGCTCGCAGCGCGGCGACCGTCTCGATGAGCGGCACGCGGATCATCGACTCGAGCTCGCCGCGGGTGAGACGCACCTCGGTGCGCAGACCGGGGAGCACGACGGGGATCGACGTCTCGGTGTCGACCGAGAGCGCCTCCTTCGCCTCGACGCAGTCGTGACGCAGACCGTGCGAGCAGCGCGGTCGTCGACGGATCGTCGAAGTCGAG
>CAVVET010000030.1:0-3769 GCA_963747215.1 uncultured Acidimicrobiales bacterium | reverse complement strand
CCCCCCGCGGAAACTTCCGACCTGGCCGAGCCGCTGCGCGATCAGCTTCGCCGACGGGGTCACGGCGACGATGCGCAGCAGCCGGGCGACCCGGGCGACAGCCGAAAGATCTCAGGTGCCCTCGAGACCGGCAGACCGAGGAAGCCAGGGCGCAGGTCAACACGACGGTGGCGAGGCCGAAGATGCCCGGACCGGTGCGGAGGTACTTCCGCGACGTAGCGCATGTGCACGAACAAGTCGATGACGAAGACCGCCCACGACACGACGTTGACGGCGATCGAAATGCCCGAGTCAGTCGTGGCGCGAGAGAACGCGGACGATGATCGGCAAGATGGCCGACAGCACGAGCGGCGTGCGAGTGCGTCGTTCGAATCGGGCCAGGGTGACGAGGTCGCTCTGAGCGTGCGTGGTGACTGAGCTTCTCAGCGTGACTGGTTGCTCCGCTCGGGGGACGGCTGGCCACGGCTGACCATGATGCGCCGGTGCAACCGCGAGGGGGATGCTCGCTAGGTCGAAGGTTGGTGCGCGTAGAGATCGCGCACCACGCCGATCTCGGCACCGTGGTGGATCATCTCGTCGACGACGTGCAGCAGCAAGCCGACGAGTGGGGCGTCTTTGTACGGCCCCGCGACCGGGCCGAGCGGCGCCCGAAGCTCCTCATCCGAGAAGCGCAAGATGCGGTCCGCGAACGCAGTCCAGTTCGTGCGGAGCAGCGCGGAGGCCGAAGCCGCGTCGCCCACCGCCTCGCTCGAGCGGGACGCGTTCATGTACGCCTCGACGAACGTGGGCCCGTTGAGCACGTCGGCGGGGGGCCAAGGAGCGTTGGGCGATGCACCGACGTGCCACATGCGCCAGGCGATCGTCGTGAACGGTGGCGGTTCGACGTCTGTGTAGGCCGAGCAGTTCGGGCCGACATCGGGGATCCACCGTCCGTCCCCTGACGGTCGGACCGTCCAACAATCGGCGACGGGCTCCCAGAGGTACTCGTCGTCAGTCAGCCCCTGGAGGCGCGACGTCACCCGGGTGATCACTTCGCCCACGAACTCCTTGCCAATCAGCTCCTGCAACGGTCAGCTTCCGCTCCCGTACGGACGTGTGATGATCTCGAGCAGGTGCCCATTGGGATCGGACCAGTACACGCCTCGTCCGCCGTCGTGGTGGTTGATCTCGCCCGGATGCTGCTGGTGGGGATCGGCCCAGTACGTGAGGCCGCGCGCGCGGATGCGGCCGAAGATCTCGTCGAACTCCTGCTCCTCGACGAGGAACGCGTAGTGCTGCGCGTGGATCTCGGGATCGTCCACGTCCATGAAGTCGAGGCTCACGCCGTTGCCGGCGGTCACGCAGAGGAACGGACCGTAGGGCTCGGGATCGGGCAGCCCCAGACGTCCGCGAGGAACGCCGCTGACTCCTTCTTGTCGTGTGAGGCAACGAGGGTGTGGTTGAGCTGGGCGGTCATGTGGATGCTCCCTCGGTCGTGAGTGTCGCGTCGATCACGCTGTACCCGAAGCCTGCAGGTATGATGCGTGTCACCTCGAATCCAGCGTCGCCCAGGAGAGCGCGCCAGCCGGCCTCGGTGCGTTCCTGCGCGGCAAGCGCGACCAGCATGTTGAGATCGGTGCGAGCGAGTGCGGCGTGTTGATCACTCACGACCATTCGATCCGGCATCACTCGCTCGACGACCACGAGTCTCGAGGAGGGTGTCATCGCCGCTCGGCACGTCGTGACGATCGCGTCACATCGCTCGTCGTTCCAGTCATGGAGCACGCTCTTGAAGACGTAAACGTCCGCACCGCTGGCAGCGATGCGAAGAAGCTCCCCGCGACGAGCTCGCAACGATCGAGAACTCCCCTCTCGCGTAGATGAGCGGCAGCGTGATCGATCGTGTGGGGCATGTCGAACAAGACCCCATGAACCTTCGGATGAGCCAGAAGGATCGTCACGATCAGCTCGCCGTATCCGCCCCCCACATCCATCACTCGCGCGCATCCCGAGAAGTCATACGCGTCGACGATCGACGGCGCCGACATCGCGTCAGCTCCACCATCGACCTGTTGAAAATCCGCGCCGGCCTCGGGATCACCCGACAGGTGCTCGAAATCGTGGTACCCGACTCCAGGACACGACCACTCGTACCAGTCCGGACGGAGTCCGTCAGACGGCCCCACGGTCCCCACAGCTACCCACCCTAACAACGACGCCCAAGCCTACCGGACGATCGGCGTCCTCGCCGGAGCAGCGCGCCCATTGTCGTGATGGCGAACGACGTCCTCCCGTGCTCCTCGCACACGCCGAGGCGCAGAGACCGCGGAGCAGCTGGTTGAGCGCCAGCTCCTCCGTCGACGTCAGCGCCGCGAGCTGAGCCGCTGGTCTTGGGTCCGGCCGCCAGCTGATCGGCGATCTCCAGCTCCGCCGCAGCATGCACAGCCTGAGTCATCCAGCTGCTGCCGACGATCTCGAAGAGTCGCTGCGCGGGTCGCTCAGACCGTGCGCTCACGCCGCTGCGCCTCCTCCCACTCGACCTCCAGCGCCTTCGGCCCCCGGAATCCGATGATCGGCATGAACTCGAGGACCTGGTCGGGAGCGAGCTCGGAGCGCGGGCAGCGCGGTCGACAGCTCCTCGAGCACGACGTGTGCTCGAGGCGGGCGAGCGGCGCGCCCGAGGCACAGGTGCGGGCCGCTGCCGAACGAGAGGTGCTCGTTCGCGTTGGCGCGCCGGATGTCGAAACGGTGGGGGTCAGTGAACACGTCCGAATCCCGGTTGGCCGCGCCGATGCACACGAGCACGTTGCTCTCCGCGGGGATCGTGACCTCGCCGATCGTGGCGTCGACTGCGGTTCGCCGTCGCCAGTGGATGACCGACGAGTCGTAGCGCAGCACCTCCTCGACTGCGCCAGGAATCAACGAAGCAGCGGCCCGAGCTCGCCTCCCAGGTCTCGCGAACTCTCGAGCAGGCGACGCAGGCTGTTGCCCAAGATGTTGGTCGTCGTCTCGTGACCGGCGAGCAGCAACCCGAAGAGGATCGTCGACACCTCTTGCTGCGTGAGCGGCTCGCCGCTCGCATCGGGCGTCTGCACGAGATCGGTGGTGAAGTCCTCGCGGGGATTGGCGCGTCGATCCTCAGCGAGCGCTTCGCAGTACCTCCAGAACGTCGCCATGCCCGATGCGATCTCGACCTGCTCATCTGCCGTCGGGTGCCCGAACATCCACAGCAGCCGCTTCTCGGAGCCCTGCTTGACGGTCTCGATGTCTTCGCTCGGCACCCCGAGGATCTGGAACACGACGACCGCGGGAGCTCCCACGTCAGCGCAGAGACGATCTCGGCCCGGCCGTGGTGCAACCGCTCGGACACGAAGCGACGCACGAGGCTCTCGGACGAACGGCTCCATCTCCGCGATGCGACGCGGGGTGAACGCGAGATGAGCGATGCGGCGCGTCCGGGTGTGCGCGGGAGGATCGACGTTCGTCAGCGTCGGGATCGAGCGGAACTTCCCCTCGGCCAGCCGGCTCCGGCCGCGGGGCACGGGGGCACGAGGGGGGCGAGCGCGTTCGCCGCAGAGAAGGTGTCGTACTCGCGAAGCACCCGCCGACAGTCGGCGTGCCGGGACACGACCCAGTAGCCGAGGTCGTCGGACCAGAAGACGGGCTGGCTCTCGACGAGGTCGCGAAACGTCGGATAGGGATCGGCGAGGAACTCAGGCGAGAACGGGTCGAATTTGATCATCGGAGCAACCCCCGGCGAGACGCTCGCACCCTATTCCCCGCTCCCTGG
>CAVVET010000029.1:0-420727 GCA_963747215.1 uncultured Acidimicrobiales bacterium | reverse complement strand
ACGGTGATCGAACTTCTCGACGGCCCGCATGAGGCCGATGTTCCCCTCTTGGATCAGATCGAGCAGGACCGCGACGCCGCTCGACTGGTAGCGGCACGCGACCGAGACGACGAGGCGGAGGTTGGACTGGATGAACCGGCGGCGGGCCGCCTCACCTGCTGCAATCGTCGCGAACAGCTGGCGACGCCGAGCGACCGGCACACGGTGGGTCCGGTGTCGATCTCCTCTTCCGCCGCGACACCGCGCAGCAACGATCGCCTGTGCAAGCGTGACCTCATCGGCGGCGGCGAGCAGCGGGTGGGCTCCGATCTCGTCGAGGTAACGGCGAAGAAGATCTGCCTCGTCACCACGTGCCGCCTGGGCGCGGGTCCCTGCCATCGGGGGCGAGGGTAGTTGCCGCATACCCGCGAACATCGGATGCTGTGACACTCATGCCCTTTTCGGAACCGTCGCCTCCCGACAACGTGGTCGTCGTGCTGCTCGACAGCCTCAACCGCCACATGCTCGCCGCGTACAGCGGCACGGAGTTCACGACTCCCAACCTCGACGCGTTGGCCGCGACCGCGATGCGCTTCACGAACCACTTCACGGGCTCACTTCCGTGCATGCCGCACGTCACGACATCCTTGCGGCCAGCTCGACTTCCTCTGGAAGCCGTGGGGCTCAGTCGAGCTTTGGGAGGACACGGTCGTCTATGGGCTGCACGAAGCCGGCGTCGCCACGATGCTGGTCAGCGACCATCCGCATCTCTTCGAGACCGGCGGCGAGAACTACCACGTCGACTTCATGGGTTGGGAGTACGAGCGGGGCCAAGGGGGAGACACGTGGAAGACGCGTCCCGACCCGAGCTACATCGGCGCACCGGTCTTCGGCTTCTTCCCGGTCGACGAATACCACCGGTCACGCGGCTGGTTCGGCGGCGAAGAGGGATTTCCCGGGCCTCGCACGATGGCTCGGG
Source organism: uncultured Acidimicrobiales bacterium (assembly GCA_963747215.1). Classification (GTDB taxonomy): domain Bacteria; phylum Actinomycetota; class Acidimicrobiia; order Acidimicrobiales; family DATKAS01; genus DATKAS01. The sequence goes on along the minus strand of CAVVET010000029.1, from coordinate 419,769 downwards.
CCGCGCAGTGGGTCGACGAGAACGCGGGGTGGCACGACCGGTTCCTGCTCTTCGTGGACGAGTTCGACCCCCATGAGCCGTTCGACACCCCCGAGCCCTAGCGCGCAGTACGACCCATCGTGGGAGGGACCCCATCTCATCCATCCGCCGTACATGGTGGGGGCCGTCGACCGCGGCGTGATGGACGAGCGCCAGGCCCGCCAGGTGCGCGCTGCTACGGCGCGAAGCTCACGATGATCGACCACTGGTTCGGGCGACTGCTCGAGGCGCTCGAGCGCAACGGATTGACCGAGTCGACCACCGTGATCGTGTGCACCGACCATGGCCACTACCTCGGTGACCGCCGCGTGCTCGACCCGGCCCGGGAGTCGACCGACATCTGGGGAAAGCCCGGCGTGCCGGTGTTCGAGCCGATGGGACACATCCCCCTGTTGGTCCGCATGCCCGGCGTGGCGGCGGGGGAGTGCGACGCCCTTACGACGAGCGTCGACCTCTGCGCGACGATCGCCGATCTGTTCGATGCGCAGCTGCGGCAACGCACGAGCGGACGGTCGCTGCTGCCGCTCGTGCGGGGCGAGGTTGCGCAAGTGCGGGAGTGGGCACTGACGGGAGTGTGGGGCCGCGAGGTGCATCTTGTCGACGCGCAGATGAAGTACGCCCGCGGGCCAGTTGGCGACAACGCGCCGCTGTCGATGTGGTCGAACCGGTGGTCGACGATGCCGACGCGGGCGCTCTCGCGTCGCGACGAGATGCCGTTCCCCGATCAGCGCGCGACGCTCGAGCGGATGCCCGGCTCCGACATCCCCGTCATCCGCCAGCCGTTCGGTGCGGGCGACCGTGTGCCGTACTGGGCGATGACGCGGTTCACGGGCAACCACCTGCACGACCGTCGCGAGGATCCTGACGAAGAGCGCAACCTCGCCGGCTCGAAGCGCGAGGCCGAGATGGCCGAGAAGCTACCTGTCCGCGCTCATCGAGCTGGAAGCACCGCCCGATCAGCTCACCCGCCTCGGCCTCTCGTAGCCTGCCCGGTAGCGTTTGGTCACCAGCGGCCGATATAGGTCCGCTGGCGACCAAACGGTGTTCATGGGCGCTTGGCGCAGCCTGGTTAGCGCACCTCCCTTACAAGGAGGGGGTCGGGGGTTCGAATCCCTCAGCGCCCACAAATGTGATGTCGCGAGACATCCCGGACGGGTGTCGCGGCGAGCGTGGCGGTCGTGAAGGTGTCTGTCGGGACTGTCGGGGTCGAGGTGAACAGGCGAGCGCTCCCGAGGGCCGAGCGACGCCGATGGCGGCGCCGACCACTGTGAGCGCCCGAACGGGCCAACGGTTCAGGCTCCCGCCGGTTCACACCGGGTCGCGCCAGCCCTTCGGGTGTCTGGTTCTGGCGGGCGAGACCGGTCGTGCTGTGCTCGGCTCGACCGCTTGGTATGCGAGCCGAGCACGACCCGGGTCGTCACCTCACGCGGGCGGAGCGAAGAACTCGAGGGCAATGCCATCTGGGTCTCGGAAGCTCAGCCCGGAGCCGTAAGGCGCGTCCTTGATGCCGGTGTGACCGACACCGAGTTCGTCGAGTCGACGAGCCCATTTCTCGAGGTCGTCTCGATCGGCGCATCCGAATGCGACATGGTCAAGGCCGACGTTGAACTCGCTGAAGCGTTCACGGGCGCGGGAGTGGTGTGTTGGTGCAGGCCGACGAGCGTGGCGTTGCCGATCATGTACACCGTGTGATGCATGTCGGGGTCGGTATCTTCGTCGATCACCGGGGCGGCGCCGAAGAGTGCTTCATACCAGGGGACGCTCACGGTCAGGTCGCGGACGGTCGAGCGCGATGTGGGTGAGGGGCGGAAAGGTTTTCATGGGAGTGATCGATTCCTGTTGGTTGGGTGAGCGACAAACTCACTGATGGTGTTCGACCGGCTCGTCTGAGACGATCGCTGTGTCAGGATCAGCATCCATGCCAAGGTCACATCTGGCCACGACCGAGACACCGCCGATACTGACCGCGGCACCAGAGTTACGACGGTGACGGTTCGCGAGGCAGATCGACCAGGCGACGAGCTGCCGCCGGTACTGCTGCAGTCGGCCCTTGAGCAGCTCCATCTCGAAGGGGCCATCTTCTTCCGTTCTGAGTTGACCGAGGGGTTCGCGTTCGAATCGACGCCCGCGGCGCTGGCCGACGCCCTCCACCCAGGCGCGCAGCGGATCATCCTGTTCCACATCGTCGCTCGCGGTTCGTGCTGGGTCGCGACGGTGGATGGGGACCGGCACTGGGCGAATCGGGGCGACGTCATCGTGCTGCCGTACGGCGACCAGCACACGATCGGCGGAGTGGCGCCGGCCGAACGCGTACCCATCGTCACGTTGTTGGCTCCGCCACCGTGGACGCACCTTCCTTTGATTCGTCATGGGGGTGGAGGGGATCGGGTCGACTTGGTCTGCGGTTACCTGTACTCCGAGGATCCGTTGTTCGATCCGGCGCTCAGGGCGCTTCCGGCTGCGTTTGTCGTGCGCCCACCCGCCGGAGCCACGGCAGGTTGGGTGCAGGCCAGCATCACGTACTCGCTCGAGGAAGCAACCCCATCCAACGTGAGCGCCAACCCGATCTCGACACGGCTGCCCGAGCTCGTGTTGATCGAGGTCCTCCGGCTGCACCTCGCGACCGCACCTGCGGCAGATCACGGATGGATCGCCGCGTTGCGCGATCCGGTGCTCGCACCGGCGTTATCGCTCCTCCACCGCGAACCTGCCCGGAAGTGGACCGTCGCCGACCTGGCAGCCGGTGCCGCGGTGTCCCGCTCGTTGCTCGATGAGCGGTTTCGTCGAGTGCTGGGCCGTTCACCGATCCGTTACCTGACCGAGTGGCGAATGCATCTCGCGGAGGAACTACTCGCAACCACCGAGATCGGTGTCGGCGCGGTCGCACGACGAGTTGGTTATGACTCGGAGGAGGCATTCAGCCACGCGTTCAAACGCGCGCACGGCCTGTCGCCGACCCCCTGGCGGGCGAGCCGATCACGCCACCGGTGATCCACCGCGCCATCATGTGCGTCCACGCGCTCCGCAACGTTTCCCAGCGAGCGTGCACTCGCCCCCCTGCAACTCGCGCAGATGGATGACCCATCGACACGCGCGGACCGATCGAACCGGCGTCTCGATCACGACGTGCGGTGCCTGGGTCATGGGCAACTGCTCCCGCCGCAGAGACACTGAACCAAGCCAAACCCGAAGCATCGAGGAGCACCATGACAGCACGACAGGACCTGATCAGCGCCGCCGAGACCGAATGGTTGGCGCGGTGGACGAATGGACCGACGGAAGGTGAAGGAACGCCCTTGAGGTCCGGCGCCTACGCACCCGATCTGAGCTTGGCCGACCACACGGGAACGATGCGAAAGCTGTCCGAGTTCTGGACCGAGCAGCCCGCCTTGCTCATGTTCTGGCGTCACTTCGGCTGCGGGTGCGGTTTCGAACGAGCAGACGCGTCTCAAGGCCGAGTTCGACGGATACCGCGAAGCCGGACTCCAACCCGTCATCATCGGACAAGGAGAACCGCTGCCGCGCAGCGGCCTACCGAACCGAGCACGACATCCCATGCGTCATCTTGTGCGATCCAGACCACGACGCTTACCGGGCATACGGAATCGGGCACTGGAACATCGAACGCGTCCTTCCCGACGCACCAGCCGAGTTCTGGAATCACCCACCCGATGTCGGCATCGACTTCCAAACAGCCCGCCGCGACCAAGGACGCCCACTTGTGGACGATCCGTGGCGAGCGGTGACGGAACTCGTGATCGGCACCACCGGAATCGTTCGCCTCGCGTACTCGTATCAATACTGCGAGGACTTCCCCGACCCACGAGTCCTCATCACAGCCGCGCAGCTCAGCTGAACCGTTGTGGCTGAGCGTTGCCGCTGCACTCCTCGCATAGGGGGGAAGGTCGCGGAAGCCGAACGGCGGATGCTTTCCTACAACCCCTAACTGTGCGGGTTTCGTTCAGCGCCGACCTGCGGAAACGAGGTTGAGCACAGCGCTCAGCTTCCGATGCCTTACAAGGAGGGGGTCGGGGGTTCGAATCCCTCAGCGCCCACTCACGCAGGTCAGAGGGCATACATCAGCCGGTTGCTCGTACAGGTGTACGCCGCACACCGGTCGGCGAGGTTGGTACTCGAGCAGCTGTGACCACCTCTGACGGCCGCCCAAGCGGGGGACCTTCGGCCCTGCCGGACCGCGTGCTGGCCGGCTCACAGTAACGACATGGTCGCTTCGATTGGTGTTGAACCAACGGGTCTTGAAGCGGATCGGGCGAGCGAGGTTTTCGCGGCGCTGGCCGATCCGGCTCGGCTCCGGATCCTGGCGACGCTTGCTGACGCGGGCCGGTGCGTGTGCGACATCCGCAGCGCTGTGCCGATCGCCGCCAACCTCCTCTCGTATCACCTGAAGGTGTTGCGAGAGGCAGGCTTGATCGAGGGCCAACGTCGGGGCCGCTGGATCGACTACCGCCTGGATGACGGTGCCGCCGCGCTCCTTGCGGCAGCAGCGGGCGCCGCGGGCTTCGAGGCCGCGGTCGATCAGCCGGCCGGTTGCGCTTCGCTGTGCGAAGAGCGGCCATGACCACCACCTCTCCTCGAGCGCGAGACGCCAGCCGCGGGGGAGGCCGCGGTGCTGGAGCGGCTCTCGGTGCTCGATCGGTTCCTGCCGGTGTGGATCGGTGCCGCGATGCTGCTCGGGCTCGTGCTCGGCCGGCCTGTTCCCCGGGCTCAACGACTCGCTCGACCGCGTCCGGATCGGCACGGTCTCGCTGCCGATCGCGATCGGGCTGCTGTTGATGATGTATCCGGTACTGGCCAAGGTCCGCTACGACGACCTCGGCCACGTCACCGGCGACCGGCGGCTGCTGGCCACCTCGCTGGTCCTCAACTGGGTCGTCGGCCCGGCGTTGATGTTCACCCTGGCGTGGCTGTTCCTGCCTGACCTGCCCGAGTACCGCACCGGGCTGATCATCGTCGGCCTGGCCCGCTGCATCGCCATGGTGCTCATCTGGAACGACCTGGCCTGCGGCGACCGTGAAGCCGGCCGCCGTGCTCGTCGCGCTCAACTCGCTGTTCCAGATCGTCGGCCTACAGCCGTGCTCGGCTACTTCTACCTCGAGCTGCTGCCCGGGCTGGCTCGGGCTCGACAGCGGCCATCCACTTGTCGTGTCGATGGGCACGATCGCCGCGCCGTGGCCGTCTTCTTGGGTATCCCGCTCGTCGCCGGATACCTCACCCGCCCGTCGGGGCGAAGCCCGCACGAGGCCGCGAGTGGTACGAGGAGCAAGTTCCTGCCCCGCATCGGTCCCGTCGCGCTGTACGGGCTGCTGTTCACGGTCGTCGTCCTGTTCGCGCTGCAGGGCGACAAGATCACCAACGACCCGCTCGACGTGGCCCGCATCGCCGCTCCCGCTGCTCGTCTACTTCGGGATCATGTGGATCGGCGCGTTCGTCGCTCGGCTGCGGCTGCGGTTCGGCCTACCCGCGCATCGGCCAGCGTCGCGTTCACCGCGGCGGGCAACAACTTCGAGCTCGCCATCGCGGTGGCCATCGGCGTGTTCGGTGTCACCTCCGGCGCAAGCCCTCGCCGGTGTCGTCGGCCCGCTCATCGAGGTGCCCGTGCTCGTCGGCGCTCGTCTACGTCGCGCTGTGGGCCCGCCGCCGCTTCTTTCCGCCCGAGGAGGTCGACTCATGAACTGCTACGACTGCGCCGTCGCGGCGCCTACCGCGACGCGGTCGCCGTCTGCGCCGACTGCGGTGCGGCGGTGTGCGTCGAACACGCCGTCGCCCGCCCGGCACTGGCTCACCCGCACCCGCGTCATCAACCGCGTCGAGCGTGTCGAACCGCCGGCCCGGCTCATCCGCTGCGAGACCTGCCACGCCGCGCACGCCGCCCGCGGCGATGTCGCCGCTGACGTGTCGATTCCCACCGCGAGCCGAAAGGCGCGCCAGCGATGTCGGTGTTCCGTCGGATCGTGGCAGTTGGCGAGGTCGCCTCCGAAGGCCAACAGGACATCGAGCCGTTCCTCAACGAGGTCCACGCCCTCGACCCGTCCTCGCTCGCGCCGCTCGACTGGGATCGACTGGCCCACCCGGTTCGTGCTGTTCACCGGCAAGGGCGGCGTCGGCAAGACCACCGTCGCCAGCGCGAGTCGCCGTCGCGCTCGCCGACGCGGGCCGGCGGGTGCTGCTGGTCAGCACCGACCCGGCCTCCAACCTCGCCGACGTGTTCCAGACCACGACCGGCGAGCAGCCCGCGCCGGCACCCGGGCGTCCTCGCGCTCGACCTGATGGACCTCGACCCGCAGGCCGCCGCCGACAGCCTACCGCGAGCGAGTGCATCGGCCCCTACCGCGGCGCGCTCCCACGCCGGCGAGCTGGCCGCGCTCGAGGAGCAGCTCGCCGGCGCCTGCACCGTCGAGGTCGCCGCCTTCGACGCCTTCACCCGGCTGCTCGCCGACCCGACCACGACCGGTCGCTACGACCACGTCGTGTTCGACACCGCACCCGACCGGCCACACGCTGCGGCTGCTGGCGCTGCCCGCCGCCTGGTCGCGCTACCTCGGCGTCGACATCCGGAGGAGACGACCTGCCTCGGCCCGCTCGCCGGCCTCCAGAGGCCAGCGCCCGGTCTACGAGCGCCGCCGTCGCCGTGCTCGCCGACCCGGCCGCGACGACGCTGGTGCTCGTCGCCCGCCCCGACCGCGGCGCCCTCAGCCGAGGCCGCCCGCGCCGCTGGCGAGCTCGCCGACGCTCGGCCTCACCAACCAGCGGCTCGTCGTCAACGGCGTCCTCGCCGACCCGCTCGCCGGCGACCCGCATCGCCGAGTCCTACGCCGCGGCGCCAGCAGCACGCGCTCGCCCACCTCCCCGACCGCGCTCGCCGGCCTGCCGTCGCGCGCCGTGCCGCTCGTCGGCATCGACCTCGTCGGCGTCGACGCGCTCCGCGCGCTCGCCGCGGCACCGCCGACGCCCGTCGCCCTCGGCGTGAGCGACCGAGCCGTCGCCGCGCTCGCGTCCGTGACGTCGACGGCGCTCGTCGACGACGCTCGCGGCAGCGGGTCCCGGCGTCACCCTCGTGACCGGCAAGGGCGGCGTCGGCAAGACCAGCATCGCCGTGCGCATCGCCGCCGGGCTCGCGCCGCCGCGGGCTCGCCGTGCATCTCGCCACCACCGACCCCGCCGGCCGGCTCCCCACCCCCGGCGGCGTCGACCTGCCCGAAACCGTGACGGTCAGCCGCATCGATCCCGACGCCGAGACCGCGCGCTACGCGGCCGAGCAGCCGCGCCGCGACCGCACCAGGACGCAACGTGACCTCGCTCGCCGAGGACCTCCGCTCGCCCGTGCACGACCGAGGTCGCCGTGTTCCGCGCCTTCAGCCGCCTGCTCGGCCTCGGCCGCACGCCAGCACGTCGTGATCGACACCGCGCCGACCGGCCACACGCTGCTGCTGCTCGACGTCACCGGCGCCTTCCACCGCCAGGTCATGCACGACGCCGTCGTCGCGCCGGGCCGCATCACCACCCCGCTCATGCGCCTCCAGGACCCCGACGTTCAGCCGACTGATCCTCGTCACGCTCGCCGAGACGACCCCGGTCGCCGAAGCGGCCGAGCTTCAAGCCGACCTGCGCCGCGCCGGCATCGAACCGTTCGGGTGGGTGCTCAACGCCGTCCTCGCCGGCACGGGCACCACCGATCCCGTCCTCCAGGCCCGGGCTCGTCTCGAGCTCCCTCAGATGCGACGCGTCACCGAACTCACGAACCGTGTGTGGCTCGCCCCGTTCGAACCCGCACTCGCCGAGCACGACCCCGCAACATCCAAGCCGGAGCCCGAGCCGGCGGGGTGACCACGCATCGTGCCAGCGATGTGCAAATTCACGCTGACCGACCCGAACGGAAACCACCTCCGCATCGGCCACACGACCTGAACGCGGGGCGTGGCATCGTTCACGGACCGATCGGGCCTGTACGAAGTGCTGGCGCAGTCGCACGGCTTAGCCGGCAGCGACGACCACGACACCCGCAGCCCTAACGCGCCACGCCACACGCCCCACCTCGCACAGGTCTACGTCGCCGCCGCACATCGGTCGCACGAGGACCTCCGCCTCTATGCCTCCCGCCGCATGAGTTGGACGATGTCACCAGGCGCGGGGAGTGCGCATCAACTTGAGGTGAAGCGATGCAGAGCACGAAGACTTGCGAGTGCAGCCCGTCGTGCGGGAACGCCGCAGCGACCACGGCTCCCGCGACGTTGCCCATCGTCTGGCAACGACTGATCAGCGGCGGCGAGACCTGCCCTCGATGTGGCGCGACCCAAGAAGCGATCCAGCGTGCCGTCCAGACACTGACCGAGGTTCTCGGGCCGCTGCACATCGTGCCGACTCTCGAGACGATGACCCTCGATCGAGACAGCTTCGGGGAGGCGCCCAGTGAGTCCAACCGGATCTGGGTCGCTGGGCAGCCGCTCGAAGACTGGGTCCGCGCGCAGGTCTCAGCGAGCCAGTGCTCGTCGGTGTGCGGCGACCACAGTTGCCGGACTCTCGACGTTGACGGCACTACCTACGAAGCCGTCCCAGAGACGCTGATCGTCAAGGCCGGCGTCGCCGCCGCAGCGACCCTCCTCATCGCCTGACCTTCGCTCGCCCCCTGCCCACTTCTTCCATCGCCATGATCGCGGAGGGGTTGAGTTCCTTCTTGGTGCAACGGCGACACTGCGAGCTGGCGGGGGAGCGCTGAGCTCAACCTCTAACTGTGCGCGTTTCGCTCAGCGCCGACCTGCGAAAACGCGGCTGAGCACAGCGCTCAGCCTCCGATGCCTTACAAGGAGGGGGTCGGGGGTTCGAATCCCTCAGCGCCCACAACCGCAGGCCTCATTGCCAGGTCTGGACCTGCGATGACGACTGATCGCCAACGCCTCGAAGGATGTGCGTCGACGGGGTGCGCGGGGGCGGTCCATCGGTCCCGGTCCGGCTTGCACCTGCGGTACATAAGATCGCAGCGCGTCCACGTGATCCACCAAAGCGCGTCGACGTGACGATGGGCGGTGCCCGAGCATGGCGAACGAGTCGATGCGCGACGACTGGGCGACCGGGGGCGAGGGGTGGGTGCGCAACGAGCGGATCTTCGACGCCGCTTTCGCGCCATTCACCGCAGCGATACTGGGCGCCGCCGACCTCGGTTCGGCGCGGCGGGTGCTTGACGTGGGGTGCGGGTCGGGCACATTGCTCGACGCGGCGGTGGCGGCCGGGGCCGACGCGGTCGGTGTCGACATCTCGTCGGCGATGGTCGAAGCGGCGCGCCGGCGGGTGCCCACCGCCACGGTTCGTCACGGCCGACGCGCAGACCGCCGACCTGCTCGCGGCCGCGCCGGGCGCGCCGTTCGACCGGGTGGTGTCGCGCTTCGGGGTGATGTTCTTCGCAGAGCCAGAGGCGGCGTTCGCAAACATCCGGTCCGCCACGGCGCCCGGAGCGCGCCTCGCGTTCGTGTGCTGGCGCGAGGGCGAGACCTACATGTTCTCGCTCGCCCTCCGTTCGCTCACGGCGCGCCTGGCCGATCCGCCCACCCGACCGAAGACCGGCGCGCCGGGCCCGATGGGCCTGGCCAACGCCGGACCGGATACGCGAGGTCCTCACCGTTGCCGGCTGGTCGGACGTGACGATCGAGCCGAGCGACGGGTTATGCGACTACTCGATCGACGGCAGCGACGGCGTCGAGGAACTTCTGACGATCGCACTGAGCAGCACGTTCGGGTGGGCCGTTCGGGCCGCGCTCGAAGCCGCGCCTCGACCCGGGCGGATGGCAAGCCGTACTCGACGAGGCCCGCGCCGAGCTGCGCGCCCAGCGGGTCGACGGGGCCGTCCCCGGCTCGTCGGCTACGCGTGGCTGGTCACCGCGAAGAACCGCTGACCCTCTAACTGTGCACCTTTCGCTCAGCCCCGACCTGGGCAAACGAGGTTGAGCACAGCGCTCAGCCTCCGATGCCTTACAAGGGAGGGGGTCGGGGGTTCGAATCCCTCAGCGCCCACAAAGTCGAGGTCAAGGATTCTGCAAGTCCAGCGTGTGTCGGACAAGCCCGGCGCTCTTCCGTCGTACCGTCGCTGCGGTCAATCGCCAGGCAATCAGCCGCTCGATGCGCTCCGCGCCCAGGCCAGCGACTCTGTGTTGATCGCGACGATCTCTGCGACATCGACCACTGGGACGACGTCTACATCGTTCCAATAGATGTACTTCGAGACGAAGGAGGCGATGACCTTGGGATCGTCAGCCTCGACGAGGACGTAACCACTGTCACTATTCAAGGTCGAGACGAAGGCATGGACCGTCAAGCCCTTTTCTGGTTGCCACTTGCCGAATGCGTTCAGGAGCGCCTCCTGATTCGCGAAGTTGTCGTCGTGGCTGAGGCCGGCTGTACGAACGGAGTATTCAATCATGTACTTCACGCGGTCTTTCCTCCAGTCAGTGACCGAGCCGCAATGACTCAACCACTTCGCCGGACCATAGACCGCCGTCGCGATCAACGCTTGTGTGCTGCATCCTGATGCGTAGCGGACGCAAAACGCGATGTCATCGCGCTCGCGCGTCATGTCGAGAATGTCGTCGTGAAGGTCGACACGCGACGCGCGGAGATAACGGAGGAACACACGGACTCGAAGCTGCGCCCTTCGACTTCGCCGTAGCGGCGGTACTGGCCTACTCCTGGCCGCTCGGGCCATGCCGGCGCCAGCGCAGATTTGGACGTTCGACGAGTCGGGCAACCGCCGCCCCTTTGAGGACGATGGTTGGGCGTCCGCGTGTTCTCCTTGTGTCGCGTCGACGTGAAGGGTGGGGGACGGTGCCCGGCTTCGGTCGACGACCAACCCGGGCACCGTGAACCCTTAGCGTCCGGCGATGATCTTCACCTCGTCCTGCCACGAGAGCACGTCCTCGAGCGGCACGGCTCGCTGGGACTCGAGTACGAACGCGCCGCGACGCGCGATCGCTTGCTGGGACTTCATCGCGGAGACCTCGTCCGGATAGTCGGTGATCGCGAACAAGCAGTTGTCGCTCCACAGGACGTACTGAGCCTTGATCTCGCCGCCGCACTTCGAGACGATCTCGTAGGTCGCGACCTGCTCGGCGAGCCGCTCGTCATCATCCATCGTGGCCCACTTGGGAGAGAACGTCAGCTTGGTTGCACTCAGATGGCTCATGCCATCCTCCTCTGGGTTGTGTGGGCGGGACGGTAGCCCGCCCGAGGATTCGCTGCCCGGAGACGGTCGAACGGGACGCTATCGATCGGACGTCAAACGCCTTCGGCCGCGGAGCAGCCGGACCTTGTCCCGGCCCAGCAACTCTTCAACCTCTAACTGTGCGCGTTTCGCTCAGCCCCGACCTGCGAAAACGTGACTGAGCACAGCGCTCAGCCTCCGATGCCTTACAAGGAGGGGGTCGGGGGTTCGAATCCCTCAGCGCCCACTCAGTGCGGCGGGTCACGTATGCCTGTTGAGTCCGACAGCGCCGACGATGGCCATCTGCAAGTCATCGCTGACGACGGCGCAGAGCAGCAGATATGCGGTGTCGTCGCGCCGCAAGGAGCGGATTCGGCGCTCGATGGATGACGACGTAGGGGACGAGGTCCGTTCTACTCGTCCGAGCGATGAGCCTCGTTCGATTCGCGGTCTAGTCGATGATCCCGAGGTTGCGGGCTCGGGTGACGGCTTCGGCGCGACTGTGTACGTCCAGCTTCTTGTAAAGGCGCTCGGCCCGGTCCTTCGCTGCCGACCGGGTGATCCCGAGCTTGTCGGCGATGACCGCGAAGGAGAGTTGCGTGGGCAGGTAGCGCAGGACCCTTGCCTGCTCCATGGTGATAGACGCGGCCTTGATCATGCTCGCGGCTTCCGCCACTGCCTCGGTCGCGGCTTCGCCCGCGTCCGTGACGATGATGCCCGCGGCACTCAGGGCTTCGATCGCTTCGTGCGCGGCAGTCTCCTCGACGATGCCGGCGCTGATCAGCGCTCGGACGGCGTCGGCCGCGGCCGCGGCCCGGATCACCTCCGAGGCAGCGACCGCCTCGGCAGCTTCGGCTTCGGCGGCGAGGGCCAGGAGCACGGCCTCGGCTTCGGCGGCCTGCGCCACTTCGATCACCTGAGCCGCCTCCTCCATCGCGGCGATCTCCGCCCCGACCAGCAACCCGGCCTCCTGCGTGAGGAAGCCCTCGCCCACCAGCGTCCCCCCAGTCGCAGCGATCGCGTCGAAGAATGGCTGCGCCCAGCGGTGCTCGACGAGCAAGAACGCGAGTCCCGTCCCGGGCGCGAGGGACGCTGCCAGTGCCCATGCGTGAGCCGGATCGAACCCCGACGCGCCGTCGGCGACGAGGTCAACGCCGCCAAGAGGAACGATGCTCGCCAAGAGTGCGCCGAAGTCCTCGTCGTCACCTATGACCAACCGCTCGACCACGCCGTCCTCGCTCTTCGCGACGAACAACACGTCGAGCAGTCGCAACACCCCTCGGCCTTGGAGCCGATCGACTTCAGCCAGGACCCGACCCTCGAAGTCCGCACTGGGACCAAAGCTGACCGCGATCACTTGCAACGGACCCGGCATCCCTCAACCTCCCCATCGCTTCCTGCGCCAGATTGCCCGTTCGGGAGCGCTCTATCCAACCGACGGACTGGCGGGGCGCGCGGTGGCCGAACGGCCCGCGCATGGGTCCTGTTCCCTCGAGCGCTCGGCGGCGCCGGATGCGCGACGCCCGCCATGGTCGTTTCAGGTGGGACCGATGCCCAGCAGGTCGCGGTAGCTGTCCTCGAGGCAGGACTGCAGGAGCTGAGGCTCGGTCACCGCCGCCGGGTCGAGGTGGACACCGATGTCGAGGTGACCGGCCATGGAGACCTGCGTGATGTTGAAGGCGGTCCCGACGACGGGTCCCCAGCCGTAGGTGTGCAAGGTGCGGGCCCCGGCGACCCAGGTGTCGCCGAGGAAGCCGGGCAGGTTGCTCGTGGCGAAATCGATGTGCCCGGCCTGGCTGCGGATGAGGCCGGTGACCATCCAGGTCGGGAGGAGGTTGGCGACGGCGGCCACCGTGGCCATGGGGCCGCCGCCGTGCACCCCGGCCCGACGGTCCAAGAGGCGCTGATGGATCACGGCGAACCGCTCGTGGAGAGGCATCGCACCCGCGGGCACTTCCACCGGGACCGGAGAGAACGCGTTCGCACCGTCCACGTCGGCTCGGGTGCTGACCACGAAGGTGATGTGGAAGCGTTCCGGGTCGGCCCCCATGGCCGCGTGGTAGCGGTGACCGGCCTCGACGGCGCCCGTCACGAAGAAGTCGTTGATCGTGCCTCCGAGCGTCTTGGCGGCGCGGTGGGCCGGCTCGAACGGGACGCTGAGTGCCAACAGGCGGCGGCGGCGTGAACGTCGTCGCCACAGTTCGGAGCCGGCCGGGTGGAGCTGATCGGTGGCCGTATGAGCCAAGTCGGTGGCCTCCGTCGCGGCCTGGCCGAGATGTTCGGGGTGGGCGACGGCGTCGAGGACCTGGCGGCCGAGGTCGACGGGCATCCGGAGCGCTCGGGTGACGAACTCGGTGGCCGGGGCGTCGAACGGCTCGCGATGCTCGGCATCGCGGCGCAACACCGCCTCCCAGTCGACCTCACCGGGTGGTGGGGCGTCTGGTTCGAGAGCGGTGTAGGCCTCGGCCAGCTTGACCCCGCTGAAGCCATCGGCCACGGTGTGGTGGAGCTTGGTGACGAGGGCCCCTCGGCCGTCGGCCAGTCCATCGACTACCACGTACTGCCACAGTGGTCGCGTGTGGTCGTAGGGATCCTGCAGGAACTGGGTGATCCAGTCCATCAGGGCGCCCAGCGACCCGTCACCTGGTGCTCCGATGTGACGCACGTGCCAGTCCAGCTCGAAGTCGGGGTCGAAGGCCCATCGCGGGGTGCTGAGCGTCGCGGGAGTGCTCACGACGTGTTGGCGCAGACGGTCGATCGTCGACGCGGCGAAGGCCATGGACCGGCGGAACCACGCCGCGTCCAACGGTCGGTCGAACAGTGTGAGCGATCCCCCGCTCGGAGCGAGCCAGGGATCCCGCTCGATCCGCCACATCATCGTCTCGGTCCCGCTCAGGCCCCGGTCGTGGCGTGGTTCCTCCTGGCCCATGGTTCCACCGTACGTGGGCGTCACGCCACGCGCGAGGTGGTCGCTGACTCAACCCCTAACTGTGCGGCGTTTCGCTCAGCGCCGACCTGGAAGAGGACTTCGCCCGGGCACACTTGCGCGGAAAGTACGGTGCGCCAGCGGCGGATGTGGCCGTCGGCTTGAACAAGCCACTTGGGGGGCGTCATGGGAGTTGTCTCACTCAACGGATTTCGCACTGAACCAGGAAGGCTCGCCGATCACCTGTCGGCGACGGTCGAAGCGCTCGGCCATCTCCGCCGACTCGGCATGCAGGCGGCGAACTTCCAAGCGATCGCCGGCGGCGACGTGGGCACCATCACGACATCGATCAACTACGCGAACAACGCCGACTGGGCCGCCAGTCTCCAGAAGATCCAAGGTGACGGGCAGTGGCAGGAGTTCTGGGGCCGCGCGGCAGCCGGCGCCTCGGCAGTGCAGGTCGAGAGTTCGTTGTTCGCCGATGTCGACGCGAACTTCCAACCGGACTCTTCCCGGCCTCTGGGTGTCGTTCTGGCCACGCAGTGGCGCGCGGTGCCGGGACGATTGATGGACTTCATGGGACACGTGATGACGTCGTTCGGTCACATCTCCCGTCTCGGGGGCGCTCCCCACGCGATGCAATCGTTGATCGGGGCGCATCCCATGACGACGCTGGTGACGGTTGGGTTCGCCGATCTCGACGCGTTCGGCGCGTATGGCGACGCAACCGCCGCTGACGGGCAGTGGCAGGCGTTCTGGGCTGATGTCCTGGCGAACCCGAGCGCCGACCTCATTCGCAGCGGCGTGTACGTGAACATCAGCGGCTGACCCCAGCCTTCTGCGTTCATCCAAATCAGCCCGTTAGGTACGGAGCCGGTCCGGGGTCCGCTCGATGCCCCGGACGGGCAACCGATCAAGTAGCCCGTCGGGCCTACACGCCGCGGGACTAGCGGCGTCGAGTCACGTCCAGGGCGGAAACGTGAGGCGGTCGGTCGCTCTGGCCCCCGTCGCCCTACGCGCGCCCTTGCTTGAATCCTCGGCCACGGCGACGACTCTAGGACGGCGTCACCGCTCGCCGTCTCGGGCGACACCTCCGCACACCAAGTCGCGCTGCTGGATGAAGCCGTCCCTACGGTGAACCCATGGAAGTGTCGTGGTCACCGATCGTCGGTATAGATGTGGGCGACGTAGTCGCCGAGCATTCGCCGGGCGGTGAACCGCGAACCGATGGTGATGAGGGAGTGCTTCACCATCTCGACCCAGGCGTGCGGTACTCCGTCGGGGCCTCGGTCGTAGAAGCGGGGGATCACTTCCGTCTCGAGCAGGTCGAAGAGCGCGGCTGCATCTCGGCGATCTTGCGCGGCCTCGTCGTCACTGACCTCGCCGCTGATCGCCCAACCGTTCATCCCGTCGAATGCCTCCGCCCACCAACCGTCGAGAACGCTGAGATTGAGGCACCCGTTGAGGGCGGCCTTGATCCCACTGGTGCCGCTCGCCTCGAGCGGAGGCCTCGGCAAGTTGACCCACACATCGCACCCGGCGACGAGCTCAGCGGCCAACTCGAGGTCGTAGTCCTCGAGGAACGGCGACGCGGCCGCCAACTGACGGCTCGCTCTTGAGCTCGAAGAGGCTCCGCACGACGCTCTTGGCGCCCTCGTCCCTCGGGTGCGCCTTGCCGGCCAGCAGCACCTGGATCGGTCGTGGACCACGGAGGAGCGCCGTAGCCCGCGGCGGGTCCAGGCCGAGCAGATGGATGCGTTTGTACGATGCGATCCTGCGGGCGAAGCCGATCGTGAGGCTCTCCGGGTCGAAGCCCCACTCGGCTGCTTCCGCGTACGACAGCTCCTCGCCTCGACGCAAACGATCCTCGGTCGAGCGCAACCGCACGACATCGACGAGGCGCCGACGGGCTTCCGAGCGCGCCGCCCACAGCTCCTCTGGATCGATCGCGGAGACGGGCGCCCACGTCGTGGGCTCGTCGGTCCGATCCATCCAGCCGGCGTCGAGATGACGGTCGAGGAGTGCCCGCATGGGAGACCGCAGCCACGTGCGCGGCGTGAACCCCGTTGGTGACATGGCTGATCGGCACGTCCGCGGCCGCATGCGCCGGCCAGAAGGGGTGCCACATCTCCCCCGCGACCTGTTCGTGACGAGCACTCACGGCGTTCATCGAACGGCTCGAGCGGAGTGCCAGAGCCGAGAGCCCCGACCACGCCGTCTCATCGTCGCCAGGGGCCCGTCCGAGGGAGAGCAAGTTGGCCCGATCCCCGGTGAGATCACCGATCCGTCCGAGCATCCGCAGGAACTTGTCAGCGGGGTACGTCTCGTTTCCCGCGGCCACGGGGGTGTGCGTGGTGAAGACGACTCGGGCGCGCACCGCCTTCCACGCCTCGTCGGCGGGCATGCCTGATCGCTGGAGCTCGGCCACGAGGTCCACAGTGGCCAGCGCCGCGTGTCCCTCATTGAGGTGATACATGCTGGGCTCGACCCCGCACGTCCGCAGCAGTCGTGTCGCGCCGACGCCGAGCACGGCGTATTCCGCGAGTCGCATCTCGCTGTTTCCTTCGTACAAGCGAGACGTGATCCAACGGGCGACCACGGAGTTGTCGGGAACGTCGGTGTCGAGCAGATACAAGGGCACTCGGCCTACGTCGACACGCCACGCCTGGACGGCCACGTCCTCGTCCTCGACCGGCACCCACACCCGCACCGGCTCCCCGTTTGCGTCTCGTACCAACGCCATCGGCAGCCGCTCGGGATCGGAGTCCACCCAGTACTCGTGCTGATACCCCGAGGTGTCGAGGCGTTGGTGGAAGTAGCCGGTCCGATAGAGGAGACCGACGCCAATCATGGGAAGTCCGAGGTCAGAGGCTTCCTTCAGGATGTCGCCGGCGAGGACGCCGAGGCCGCCCGAGTAGATCGGGAGCGAGCCGTGGATGCCGAACTCTGCGCACAGAAAGGCGACGGGATGCACCCACGAGCCGAAGTGCGGGCGCACGCGGGGAAGTCCCATCGGCAACGTCTCGGCAGAGCTCTTCGGCCGCTGCGACCAGCGCGACGTCGTTGGCGGCGCGGTCCAACGACTCGGCTGACGCCTCGAGCAGCAATCGCACCGGGTTGTGCTGGCACCGATCCCAACGGATCGGATCGATCGAAGAGAACACCTCGCCGCCCGATCGAGTCCAGCTCCACCGGTAGTTGAAGGCAACCGAGCCGAGTCCACGTCAGCGCGCTCGGGAGTCGCGCACTCAGTTGCGACGCGGCACGGGCAACATCGTCGCGGCCCGGGTACTCCGGGCCCTCAGAAGACGACACGACCAACGACCAATCGGGCGACCAGGTCGACGGCGAGATCGACGGCGGCCGCGACATCCGCCGAGAACGACTCGCCGGAACCGAGCTCGCCGGCCTCGATCCCGATGACGGCAAGCCGCTGCGGCACTCGGTGAAGGGCCTGACCGAGGGCCAGCTGTGGACGCGATGCCGAGACGCGTGACTCCCGCCCGCGGACGAGACGGACCTCGTCGGCAGCCCCTCCGTCCAGAGGTGCAACGTGCCGGGGGCGGCGCCGGTCCTGGCAGCGTCGACCACGACAGCGAAGTCGGCGTCAGCCCACGCGTCCAGCAGCCGCGTCGGCTCGCCGTCACAGCAGACGACGTCGACGGCGTCACCGAGCCGTCGGCCCGCAGCTTCGGCAACAGCCCATCCGATGCCGTCGTCACCCCTCCAGGGGTTCCCGATCCCGACCAGGAGGGGGCGGGTCATGACCGTTCGACGGTGAGGTCGAGGAAGTGGGTCGCGCACGAGATGCATGGGTCGTAGCTCCGGATGACCTGCTCGGCGCGCCGGCCGAGCTCCTCGTCCTCCAGACCGAGGTTGTGCTCGACGAACTGGAACAGATCACGTTCGATGCCGGCCTGGTTCTGCGACGTTGGGGGCACGATGCGGGCGGCGACGATCGTGCCGTCCTCGGCCAGCTCGTAGCGGTGCCACAGCATCCCCCGCGGGGCTTCGGTCCAACCGTGGCCGATGCCCGCTCGGGGTTCCACCTCCACGGCCGGGTGGTCCGGCTGCTGGTACCCGCCGATGATCGCCAGACCCTCGTCGCATGCGTGCAGCACCTCGATCGCGCGGATGACGATCGATCGAAACGGATTGCGCTCCTCGGCGGTGAGGCCTGCGGCCTTCGCGGCATCTCGCGCCACTGCCCCCAACTCGCCCGAGTTGATGGCGAACCGCGCGAGCGGGCCGACGAGGTACTCACCGCGCTCGCGCACGCGGGCATGAAGCGCAGTGGAGTGTTCGACGTGTTCCTCGACGACATGATCCTCGAACTCCTCGGGCCCGATGTCGAGTCCGAGCGTCGAGGTGAAGCGACCTCCGGTGATGGCGTACTCGCCTGGTCGACGGAGCGCAGCGAGCTCGCCCGGCCAGGTGTGATCGGGAAAGTCGAAGTTGGCGACCCAACGGACGGTGGCGAGAGCGAGGTCACGCGCTCGCTCCAACCGGGGAGCGAACGCTCGGAGCTCGGCCTCGGTCGGAACGCGATAGAAGCCACCGACTCGGACATTCACCGGATGAATCGCGCGCCCGCCGACGAGCTCGACCAGCGAGTTGCCGATCTTCTTGAGGTCGAGTCCTCGCTGAACGAGATCGCGGTGGTCGCCGGCCAGGTCGATCGCGCTTTCGTAGCCGAGGAAGTCCGGGGCGTGGAGGAGGTAGATGTGCAGGACATGGCTCTCGATCCACTCGCCCAAGTACAAGAGGCGGCGCAGATCAGCCAAGGGGCCGTCGACCACCGCGCCACAGGCCGCTTCGATCGCGTTGCACGCGCTCATCTGGTAGGCGACCGGGCAGATGCCACAGATGCGCGCAGTGATGTCAGGCGGCTCGCTGAAGGCACGGCCGCGCAGCAGCGCCTCGAAGAAACGGGGCGGTTCGTAGATCCGGAGCTGGACGTCGCGCACCCGCCCGTCGTGGATGACCACATGCATCGCCCCCTCGCCCTCGACACGGGCGAGGGCCTCGACCCTGAAGATCGCGTTCCTCGGGACCGTCGGTCATCTCGAGCTCTCGTCAGCCGTGAGGCGGGCGCTCTCGTCGCGAAACGGCGGCGCCTCCGTGTGGAACGTGCGGAGCATCCGCACCAGGTCGAGACGCCCGACACCCAGCCGCGCGAACTGCTCTGAGAGCGACTCCGGATTCGGATCCTCCGCCGGTCCGAAGCAGCCGTAGCACCCCCGGCCGTAGCTGGGGCAGATCGCGCCGCAGCCGGCGCGGGTGATCGGCCCGAGGCACGCGGTGCCGCCGGCCACCATGACACACACGTTCCCTCGCAGCTTGCACTCGACACAGACGCTGTGACCGGGGACGTTCGGCCGGCGTTCGACGAGGAACGCCCCGATCACCTCCAGCAGCTGGTGCCGGTCGATCGGGCAACCATGGAGCTCGAAGTCCACCGGAACGTGCGCGCTGATCGGTGTGGATGTCGCGAGCGTCGAGATGTAGCGTCGGTGTGGCGTAGACGGTGCCGACGTAGTCGTCGATCGCGGCCGCGTTTCGCAGCGCCTGGATGCCGCCGGCGGTGGCGCAGGCGCCGATCGTGACCAGGCGCCGAGAGGCTCGCCGGATCTCCGCGATCCGTTCGACATCGTGAGCGGTCGTGACCGAGCCCTCCACCAGCGACAGGTCGTACGGTCCGTCCACGACGGCACGTGACGCCTCGAGGAAGTAGGCGATCTGCACCCGATCCGCGACCGCGAGCAGCTCGTCCTCGCAGTCCAGGAGCGACAGCTGGCAGCCGTCGCAGGACGCGAACTTCCAGACCGCGAGCGTGGGACGCGGACCCGACGTGGTCACCAGCGCCTCACCGCAAGCAGCGGTTCCGCTGCAGCCCAGGAGACGACCGGTCCGTCAGCGCAGACGAACAACGGCCCCAGCTGGCAGTGCCCGCACAACCGCACCGCGCAGTGCATGTTGCGCTCGAGCGAGACGAACACTCGGTGCGCGTCGGTTCCAGCGTCGACGAGGCGGCGCGCCACGACACGCAACATCACTTCCGGCCCGCACACGTACGCGGTGGCGCCCGCGGCGCTGAACGGCAGGCGGTCCACCAACGTGGTGACGACCCCGACGTCGCCGCGCCAGCCACGCGGCGCGGCATCGACCGTCACACCGAGATGGAGCTCGGCTCTCCCACTCGTCCAATTCGCCTGCGAAAGAGCAGATCGTCCGGTGTGCGTGCGCCGACGAGAACGGCGACATGGCCCAGCTGCTCACGGTTGGCCAGCAACTGACGTACGACCGGGCGCAAGGGCGCGAGACCGATCCCGCCAGCCACGATCACCACATCCGATCCCGAGGCCGGTGAGGGCCACCCCACGCCGAACGGCCCGCGGACCCCGACCATCTCCCCGGGGCGCGACCGGCACAGCGCCCGCGTCGTCGCGCCCACCGCCCGGATCGTGTGACGGAGCTCGCCCTCGACGCCGGGACACCCGCTGACCGATATGGGGACCTCACCGACGCCGAACGCGTACAGCATCGTGAACTGACCCGGCTGCGGCTCCCCGATCGGCCCGTCGACGGGGGTGAGCGAGAGCGTGACGGCGTCCGCGGTTTCCTCGGTCGCGCCGCGCCACTCGGTAGCGAACGGGCACCATCGGTGCCGGCGGTGCCGGCGCGATCGCGGCGTCGGGTGTCAGTCGGCAACTCGGCCCCCGTAGAGGTCGAGGAGCCTGAGCCGCGCGGCGTAGAGGCGCTCGACGAGGACCTGCGAGAACCGCTTCATGACGCGGTAGCCAAACGCCGGGTCCTGCTCACACTTCGCCACCAGGCACGTTGCCTCGACCGTGACCATCCTCGTGTGCTCGACGGCCTCGATGTCATAGGTGAACCGGTGCGGCGGGAAGAGCCAAGACCAGCCGACGAGGTCCCCGGGGCCGAGCGTCTCGACGACGAGCGGCCCGGTCGGTGCCTGGAGCGCGAGCGCGACCTTCCCGGCCCGCAGAACGAAGAAGCGGTCGGCAGGGTCGCCTTCCCGAGCGAGGAAGGTTCCCGGCTCCACGACCTCGTTGTGTGCGCATCCCGCGATCAGGTCGATGTCAGCAGGCTCGAGGTCACTGAGCACGGGCTGCCGCGCCAGCAAGTCGCGGATCGACGTGGTCTTCATCGGCCCTCACCGCTCGCGATCGCCGCGACCTCCTCGGTGAGATCGATGCCCGCGGGGCACCAGGAGATGCAGCGACCGCATCCGACACAACCCGATTCGCCGAACTGGTCCCACCACGTGGACAGCTTGTGGGTGAGCCATTGCCGGTACCGGGCTCGGGTGTCGCCGCGGACGCTTCCCGCCCCGTGCAGCTCCGAATGCCCGAGCGTGAAGCAGGAATCCCATCGCTGGACGCGCTCGACCCCGTCACCATCGAGCGAATTGACGTCCTCCGTTGCGCTGCAGAAGCAGGTCGGGCAGACGAGTGTGCAGTTCGTGCACGACAAGCATCGCTCCGCGACGTCGTCCCATCGTGGGTGGTCGAGGTTCGCGGCCAGCACATCACGAGCGGCGACAGGATCCATCTGGCGCGTCATCTTCTCGACGCTGCGCGAAACGATGGTGCGTGCGTCGGCGAAGTCTTCCGCGACGGCGTCCCGCCACGACGCGGCGAGCTGGACCTCGGCCAGCACCTCTGCACCGCGCTCGGTACCCACCTCGACCAGCAGCTCGTGCCGGTCGCCGTCCAACATCTCGGTCAGGGCGAGGTCATGGCCGGTGTCGACGGCGGGGCCGGTGCCCATCGAGGCGCAGAAGCACGTGGACGCCGGGTTGCCACAGCTCACGCCGACGAAGAACGCTTGATCTCTCGCCCGCACGTACGCGTCGTCGGGGTGGGGACCATCGCGCAGCACTCGGTCATGAACGGCGACGGCAGCGAGCTCGCAGGCCTTCACCCCGATGAACGCATACCGCGGCGAGTCCGGGCGAGCCACCTCGATGGCGAATCCATCCACGGTGCGCCGCCCCGACCACAGCGTCCGTCTCGGTGTCGACAGGAACCGGCGCGGCGATCGCGGTCCGACCGCGTACGCGAACAAAGACCGACTGTCGTGGGCGTGCACCCGGTAGGTGGCGGCCTCCTGCTCGTCGGTCCAGCCGATCGGGAGGTCCGTGACCTCCTGAACCTGGTCGAGGAGGATCGCGCCGTCGCGCATGGTCGGCGCGATCACGGTGTAACCGCGGGCCGTCGAGCGTCTTGATCAGCGTGTCGATCGCCCGGTCCGCTTGCGTCAACACAAGCGAGAAAGTCACCCCAGCCAGCGTGTCTGACGCGGGTCCGCCCACAAGTGCGATCGTCCATGGACGCCGAGTGGAGTGGTGCCGGCGCGGTGCGCGCCAGGCTGTTCCGCCTCGCCGAAGCCCGCGGCTGCCTGAACTTCGTGGAGCCAGTCGTGGGCGTTAGCTCGCGAGCCATCGCATCTCAATGCTGACGCGACGCCAGCCGGAACGTTTCGGATCAGGTGCAGCACACGGGTCTGGCGCATCATCGAGAAGGTCGTCGTTGACGTGACTGTTGGCAGGTATGTCGACGACAAGCCACAAGCACATGCTTGGCTCTTGACGGACTGACGCCAGTTGACCGGGACGATGAGGACCAACGGCCCTATCTCGGTTCGGGTCGTACACGTAGCCTCGACGTGACCGCACGGGAGGGCGGCAGCGCATGGACAGCGTCGACGTAGAGGCCATGTCGGACGAGTCGCGGCCGATTCCAGCTGGCATGCGGTACGAGCACGGCAAGGTGGTCCCGCATCTGACCGTGGCGGAGCGGGTGGCTCGAGGCAAGGCGGCACGCGCCGAAGTGCCGCGGTCGAGCCACGCCGGTTTCGCGCCGCATCGCCTCCCGGCCTGACCCGGTGGCACTGTTGGAAGGCCAGGCCGTGACGCGAGTCCCGGAGCTGGTCCCGATCCGCTATGGGCGGATGTTGGTCTCGCCGTTCACGTTCTATCGGGGCGCGGCGTTGATCATGGCCAGCGACTTGGCCCACACGCCCCGCTCGGGACTCACGACACAGCTGTGCGGCGACGCGCACCTCATGAACTTCGGTGGGTTCGGGTCACCGGACCGCCGGTTGGTGTTCGACATGAACGACTTCGACGAGACGCTCCCCGGTCCGTGGGAGTGGGACGTCAAGCGGCTCGCGGCGAGCTTTGCGATCGCTGGGCGCGACAACGGCTACTCGTCGAAGGAACGCAAAGGCGTGGTGTTGAGCGTCGTGGGTGGCTACCGATCCGCGATGCGTGAGTTCGCCGGGATGACCAATCTGGATGTCTGGTACTCGCGGTTCGACGCCGAGGCTTTGCTCGAGCAGATGAAGGCCCAGCTCGACCGTCGTGCCGCCAAGCGGGGCGAGGCCAGCGTGGCCAAGGCCCGCACTCGGGACAGCATGCAAGCCCTCGACAAGCTCACCCGCACCGTCGCCGGCGAGCGACGCATCATCAGCGACCCGCCGCTCATCCAGCCCATCGAAGAGCTCTGGGCGGGATGGAACGAGACCAACTGATGGACTGGCTCCGGGCCGTAGTGCGCAAGTACCGCAGCACCCTCCAGTCCGACCGTCGCCACCTGCTGGAGGACTTCCGCCTGGTCCACGCCGCTCGCAAGGTGGTCGGGGTGGGCAGCGTCGGCACCAGAGCGTGGATCTTGCTGATGTTCGGCCGCGACGACGCCGACCCGTTGTTCCTTCAGGCCAAAGAGGCCCAACCCTCTGTCCTGCAGGACTTCGTCGGACCGAGCCGACACGTCTCCAACGGCGAGCGCGTCGTCCACGGTCAGCACGTCATGGCCGCGGCGAGCGACATCTTCCTTGGCTGGGTCACTCTCGAAGGTCTCGACGGGACGTCCCGCGACTTCTACCTGCGCCAGCTCAGAGACTGGAAAGGCTCTGCCGTGGTCGAGGAGATGGTGCCGGGCACGATGGCCTACTACGGCCAGGTCTGCGGTTCGACGCTCGCCCGCGCCCACGCCCGCTCCGGAGACCGAGTCGCGATCGCCTCCTACCTCGGAGCGAAGGACGTGTTCGACCAGGCGCTCGCCGAGTTCGCGGAGGCATACGCGGACCAGAACGAACGCGACTACGACGCGCTTGTCCGAGCCGAGAAGGACGGGCGCACCACCGCCCAACGGGGTCTCTGACCTCTGGCCTTCACCGGCTACCTCGCGAACCTGTTCCTCTCGCCCGGCAAGGAGCCGGACGAAGAGGCCCCATCGCCCGGTCTGGATCCTCGCTCGGGGATGAGCCGGCTGCGGGAGCTCAGGGCCCAGCAGCAAGCCGCGATGGACGAGCCTCTGATGCCTTCCAAGGAGGGGGCCGGGGGTTCGAATCCCTCAGCGCCCACGTCGGTTTTCCGGTGTCGATTCTGCGGCCGTCGCCGCCACTGCACGCCTCAGTCGCCGGGGTGCTGCTCGAGGAAGCGCAGGATGAGTTGGTGCTTCTTCGTGTCCAGTTCCATGAGGTCGACGAGCAGGTTCCACACGGTGGTGCTCTTCACGGTCTTCAGTGACTTCTTCAGCCGCTCCAGGTCCTTCTCGTCGCCTTCTTCGAGCTTTCGGAACCGGCGCGCTGCCGACTTCACTTTCTCGGGGTCGGTGGACTTGGTCAGATGCGGGACTTGCGGCGCGACCTCGCGTAGCTCGGCGTCGGACTGGATGGCGTTGCGCCACTCGTCGAACAGCCGGTGGTGTCGCGCCTCGTCTTCCATGATCAGGTTGAGCAAGTAGGTGACGTGGCCGCCTGCGGAGGCCGCCAGGTCTGAGTACTCGTCGACCAGGTCGAGCTCGGTCTCCATGTGCTGGGTCAGGTGTTCATACAGCTCGTACTCCCATGAACTCAGTCCAGGAGGTGGTCCGGCGCGCAGTGTCATGAGTCGATCGTGCTGCTCGTCGTGACGGCTGGGCAGAGTCGAAGGTCCCGTCTGCGATGTGCGAGCCGCCCCCGTCACTCCGCGCGTCGTCCGGCAGGATCCACTCCAACCTGGCTCGTAAACCGCTTCCGGGACGTTCGGCCCTGGCGTCGACGACGGAGGTCAGGCACCTTGAGGAAAGCCTCGGGAAAGGAGGTCGAGCGATGACCGAGCGACTGGGACTGATCCTGATCGACGTCGCTCCAGGCGCCGGGGGCGAGTTCGATCGTTCGTTCCTCGAGCGCACAGGCCACGACGTCGTCGTGTGCCACGGGCCCGAACACGGCGAGGTCTGCCCTCTCCTGGCAGGCACCGGGTGCGAAATGGTGGACGGCGCCCACGGCATCGTGTTCGCGCTCGACCTCGACCGCGCGCAGCACAGGGCGATCCTGCAGCGCTATCGAGACGTCATGCGACCGGAGGTGCCGATCCGGGTTGTCGTGCGGCCAGGCCAACGCGGAAAGTACGCCGAGCTGCTCACTGAGTTCCAGGTGTGGGAGCAGGAGCCGACGGCGGCCGAGCTCGACGGGTTTGCCGCCGGCGTCGAGGCGGCCGACCGCTGAGAGCGGGCTCGCAATGGGGTCGTGACCGACCTCGCACGCCGTCGAGCATGGCGTCCTGACTGCGTCGGTACGCGCACCGGGGTCTGGGTTCGAATAGCTCAGCGCCCACAACTCCGGTGCACCTGGCGGTTCACGCGCAGGCCGCTTACCTGGGCTCGGGGCTCGAGTCCCACAGGGCACCGTGGCGTGTCAGACGGGCCTCCCTCGGAGGCTTGTCGCCAGATTGCGACGCAAGTTGCCAACACTCACGCCGCGGTCGTCAGGAGCAGTCCGGGCGGCACGACGCGCCCCTCGCCGAATCCAGTCCGACGGAACAAGGTCTGGAGTTCCGCCAACGTCCGCTGGACACCACCCGCAATGGCCATCATCTGCATGTCGACCGTCTTCGCGAGGGAGGGCTCATCGTCGTCGGACACGATGAGCTCAGCGACGAGGAGCTGATGACCCGGCTGCATCGCTGCGCGGCAGGCGCTCAGGATGCGCGTGGCGTCCTCGTCATCCCAGTCATGGAGGATGTTCGAAAGGACGTACACGTCACCACCAGAGGGAACATCGTCGAAGATCGAGCCCCCGATCACTTGGCAGCGGTCTTCGACGCCCGCCACCGCGAGAGTGCGACGAGCCGCCGACGCCACGTCAGGCATGTCGAGCAGGATCCCGCGCAGGTGCGGGTGTGCCTTCAAGATGGATGCGAGTCGTCGCTCCTTCGCCGCCGCCCACGTCGACCACGGTCGTCGCGCCGGAGAAGTCATGCAGGTGCAGGGGTGGCCGACGGGCGACCATCGATGTCATGAAGGCGTTGGCGACTTTGGCGTCGTCAGGGTGCGTGCTGATGAAGGGAAAGAATCCCTCGCCGTGCGCTGCAGCGAAGCCGCTCTCGCCCTGCTGCACCGCCTCCAGCAGGTGACCCCACCCACGCCAGACTGCGGGCGAGCCGTAGAAGAGTGCCATCGAGCGGTATGACCCTTCGGCGTCCTCCCGCAAGAGGTCGGCGGAAGCATTCAGGCTGAAGCGTCCGTCAGCCGTGCGCTCGAAGAACCCTTCCCCGACGAGGAAGCGCAGGAGCCGGCGGAGCGACCGTGGGTGCGCACCACATCGATCGGCAAGCTCATCGGCGCTGAGCGGACCATGTGCCAACGAGTCGGCGACACCAAGTTTCGCCACTACGTAGAGCGCCTGTGCCTTGAACATGCCATAGATCGCGGCCGGGATCGGGGGCGCAGCCTGGACGGGCGGATCAGTCATCGCCACGTCGTCTCGAAGAGGTCACCGGGGCTGGCGCCCATTAGGGATGCGCGGCCTAGTGGTGCTGCCAGGTCTTGCTCCCGCCTCGGATGACGAACAGCAAGATGACGACGCACATCCACACAGCCCACACGCCGAACGCCAGCCACGCCAAATTCCACGGTGTTACATCGAACGCCAACATCGCCCACCTCCGCACGCCTCGGCCCAGCATGACTCCGTTCTCTGACCGCGACAAGTCGAACGAAAGACCCAGGCCGAGCGTCAGCGCCCGTTGCCAGCCCGCTGTGCAGGTGATAGTCCAGAGTCCCTGCGCCGGCACCAAAGCCGAAGGAGCAGTCACATGTCGAAGTACCTCATTCGAGCGAACTACGTGGGCGCTGGAATCAAGGGATTGATGAGCGAGGGCGGCTCCAAGCGCCGCGATGCGGCGAAGGCCGCGGTCGAATCAGTGGGAGGCAGTCTCGACTGCATGTACTACGCGTTCGGCGACACGGACGTCTACGCGATCTGTGACCTTCCGGACCAGGCAAGTGCCACCGCCGTCTCGTTGCTCATCAACTCGAGTGGCGCGGTGACGCTGAACCTCGTCCCTCTGATGACGCCTGAGGACGTCGACGCCGCGGTGGCCAAGGCGCCGAAGTACCGCGCTCCCGGTACCTGACCCACCGGGCCTCGCGTCGTCGTTCACTCAGGATCGATGGCGAGGTCGCGGGCGATCGTCTGCCAGCAGTTGTACGACGAACCGCGCCCGATGCCCGACCCCGAGTGCATGTTCGACGAGCAGCCGTACACGTTGTCGAGCAGCACTCGGTAACCCGACAGCTCCGGCGTCGGTCGGAAGCGCCCGAGCTGCCAGGCGATCGTCGATCCGGCGGAGTAGCCGCCCTCGATCATGTCCGGGTGGCCGTGGAAGATGTCGGGCGGCCCGAACACCCGGACCGCGATGACGTTCTCTCTGGTCATGTTCGGCGCGTAGCGCGACCACTGGTCGACGAGCTGGTCGGCGAACTTGCGCTCGAGGTCGCGCCACTGCTGCTTGTCGAACAGGCGGATCGGCGCGGCGAACTCCTCGACACCGATCACGTGCTGTCCATCCGGCGCCCGCTCCGGATCCCACAGCGTGTCGCACGAGGTCAACGCGAACGTCTGCCTCGCCATCCCCTCGAGATAGATCTCGGCCTTGTAGCGAGTCGCGTAGTAGTCGGGGTCCTTCGGTCCCCAGTACAAGCGAGGTTGCGGGCCGATGCCGGGGTTCGTCGCCGCAGCGGCATACGAGGGCGGTTCGTGCACGGCGACGTTCACCCACCACAGCTGCCCGCGGTCGTAGTGGATGTTGTTGATCCGTTCGACGAGCCGCGGCGACACCTCCGCGTCGGCGAGCATCCGCAACACCGTCTGGGGGATGCCGAGCGAGCTGACCACGAGGTCGGTCGCGACCTCCGTGCCGTCAGCGAGCCTGATGCCCGTCGCACGGCTGCCACTCACGACAACCCGGTCGACCTCCGCGCGGGTGTGGTACTCCACGCCCCGCTTCGTGCCGGCGGACACGAGTGCATCGGTGATCGCCTGCGTGCCGCCGATCGGGATCGCCGCGGGCTCGAAGCTGAGCACCAGTGGCAGGTTGTGCGCGAGGCCCTGCAGCCCGGGTGGGTCGTCGCCGAAGCAGCCCGTCGAAGTCGACGCGGCGCGCATGAACAGCGTCCGCAGCTCGGGCGACTCGAAGAAGTCGTACGCGAGCGCCTGCAGCGACATGAACTGATGGACGGGCTCCATGCCCGATCCTTCGATCGACACGAGCTGCTCGAGCGCGTCGGGCTCGCCCCACGGCGGCGGCGTCGTGAACCGGTGGCGGGCGAACGACGGCTTCCAATAGCGCTCGTACTGGTCGAGCAGCACCAGGTAGGCCTCGGCATCGCGACTCGAGAAACGCTTGATCTGTTCGTAGGTGAGCGAGATGTTCTCGTCGGAGCGCTCCTGGCGGCCGGTCACCGGGTCGACGACGCGGTAGGCGGAGTAGCCAGTGAAAGCGGTGCCGTCGTCGAACACCATTGCCTCGTTCCCCTCGGGGAACACGTACCGGAGGCCCTCCTCGTACAGGGAGAAGTCTCGGTAGGCGGGATGGCCGTAGAACCGCGTCCAGTGGGAACACGGGTTCATGCGAAACCCCGGGGCGGGACCGTTCACCGTCGCCGCGCCACCGCCGAGCCGTCCCGGCCCGTTCGAACACGCCGACCGACATCCCGGCGCGAGCGAGGTAGCAGGCGATGATCGTGGCGTGGTGGCCCCCACCGAGGACCACCGCGTCATACCGAGCGTCAGCCATGGCGGGGAAGCCTGTCAGGTCCCCGTGCACGCCGGGTGCGTCGCCGCGCACGTCACTTCATCAACGGTGCAAACGCGAAAGGACCCGGGCGCGTGCCCGGGTCCTCCCAAGGTTGGTAGAGCTCGACTACTGCAGCGAGCGCCTCACGCGGGAACCACCCACGAGCAGCACACCCGCGGCGAGCGCCACGAGACCGATCACGATCGGCAGGTTGGAGTTGCTACCCGTTGCGGGGAGCGTGCCTGCCGGTGCCGTGGTCGGAGCGGCCGTCGTCGGAGCGGCCGTCGTCGGCCGCGACCGTGGCGGTCGCCCCTGCCACGGTGGTCGTCGGTCGCGACCGTGGTGGTCGCCCCTGCCACGGTGGTCGTCGTCGCCTGACCCACCGTCACCGAGGTCGTGGCCTTCTGGGTGAAGGCCGCGCCGTTGGTCGCAGCTGCGACGTTGGCGTTCACCGTGAGCGTGCTACCCGCAGCACCCGCGGTCGCCTGGACACGACCAGCGTCTGCGGTGAGACGTTCGGTGCGGGCGTTCAGCCACTGGCACGTGACCGCCCGAGACGGAAATCACGCACGACGACAAGCCGGACGTGAACGACACGAGCGTCGGACGGACGCCGTTCGTGCTGATCTGGACCTGCGCGGCGGCACTTCCGGCTGCGGCGACGAGAACGTGGCCGTCACGACCACGTTCTGCCCCGCTGCGGGTGCCGTCGGCGCGGCTGTGATCGTGGCCGTGATGTCGGCCGGGGTCTGTGCGCCCGACGGAGCGCCGAGCATGACAAGGGCGACGGCCAACACGCCGAACGCCATAAACGCCTTCTTCATTTATTCGCACCTCTCCTGGTTCGCCCCCGACTTGCGGACGCAAGCGCGAGAGAGCCGGTTGGCTTGTTCACCCGTACCCGGAATCTCCGGATCGACTCGTCAGTTTTAGCCTCTAGCCAGGACAGATGCGCAACTTGGCAGGTAAGCGGTCCCGGATACGCTCCGTCGATGGGCGAATATCTCGACATCGGGGGCCATCCGACCTGGGTCGTCGACCAGGGCGGCGGCTCCGAAACGGTGCTGTTGCTGCACGGTGGCCTGTCGAACTCCGAGGATCTGCTCGGCTCCATCGGTGCGCCGCTGTCGGAGCGCTACCGGGTCGTGGCCTTCGACCGGACCGGCCACGGCCGGACCAAGGACACCGACGCAGCGGCCTTCCACTACGACGACATGGCGACCGAGACTGTCGCGGTCCTCGAAACGGTCGTGGGCGGCCCCGCCCACCTGGTGGGCTGGAGTGACGGCGGCATCATCGCCCTCCTGCTCGCGATTCGGCGCCCCGACCTCGTATCCAAGATCGTGACGATCGGGGCGAACTACCACCACGACGGCATCGTCTCGGCGCCGCTCTCGGCGGATTCCCCGGAGATGGCGATGCTCGCCTCCAGCTTCGCCGAACGGTCACCCGACGGTGCGGACCACTTCCCCGAAGTCCTGCGCAAGATCGCTGACGATGTTCGGCACCGAGCCCGAGATGACGGTCGCGGATCTCGCGCAGATCGCAGTGCCGGCGCTCGTGATCTCAGGCGACGACGAGGTCGTGCATCTCGAGCACACGCTCTCGCTCTACAAGGCGCTTCCCGCCGGACAGCTCGCGGTCGTTCCCGGCACCTCTCATGTCCTCCCGCTCGAGAAGCCGGGCGACACGGCCCGGTTGGTGCTCGACTTCCTCGCCGCGACCGAACCGCCGGTGACGTTCATGCCCGTGCGGCGGCGCGCTCCCTCCGCCTGACACGCCTCAGCGAACCGCGAACCTCGTGTCACCACGTGGGGGACCGACGTCGGTCACGTTCACGTTGGTCACGACCGCGCGTGGTGGCCCTTCGCGCATCCACATCACGAGTGCACCGACCGCGCTCTCCTCCCCTTCGAGCTCGGCCTCGACCGAGCCATCGGAACGATTTGCGATCCAGCCGGTCACCTCGAGCAACGCAGCCTGATTGCGGCAGGTGTCGCGGTAGAAGACGCCCTGCACGCGACCCGTGACGATCACGCGCCGCCGTACGACCATGACGTCATCCGCGCCAGAGCTCGAGCGGAGTGCGGTCGCGGGGGCCCGTGAAGGGCAGCGCGACCTCGCTGCCACCTTCGCGGGCGGAGGTGTACGCCGCGCACACGACGTCGAGCACGCTGCGTCCGAACCGTGCGTCCATCAGTGGTGCCGATCCGCCCCCGAACGCGACGAGGAACGCCTCGAGCTGGCCCGTGTAGCCGTACTGCTCGAGCTGTGGCACTTCGGTGGTCGCGGCCTCGAGCGCGATGGGCTCGCCGTCGCGTTCGAGCAACAGCCCCGGCAGCAGCTCAGCACGCACCGCCTCGGTGTCACTCGCGATCTGCGCATCCCACTGCGGCACCGGTCCACCCCGCCAGCTCGAGACCACCGTCGCACGAAGTCCCGACGCAAATGTGAGGGCCACTTCCGCATGCTCGTCGGTCGGATGGTCGTCCGCACCTTGGAGGTCGGCGGACACCGACACCGGCGGCTCGTCGGCGGCGAGCATCGCCACCGCGAGTGGGTGGACACCGAGGTCGAACAGCGCGCCCCCGCCCCATTCCCTCGTGAGGAACTCTCCCCATGTCGGACGGCTCTGTACGGCCCGCACCCCGATGTATCGCAACGCGCCGATGTCACGCACCTCGGTGAGAAATCGATGCACGATCGGCGCGTACGCGAGGTTCTCCGCGTAGCCGATCGCGCCGCCGCTTTCGACGAGCCGGTCGGCGTCCGCCAGGGTCGTGCACAGAGGCTTCTCGACAACCACGCGGGCGCCGGCCCCGATCGCCTGCAGTGCGTGCGCCGCGTGACACTGCGGTGCGCTGCACACCACCACGATGTCGGCGCCCGCGGGCAGATCCTCGTATCCGCAGGCGACGGCTCCGGCGCGGGCGGCCATCTCCTTCGCCTTCTCCCGATGCCGCGAGGCGACGTGGGTGATCGTGAGGCCGAGCTGCCTGGCGGCGAGCCCGTGAACGGCAGCGATCCAGCCCGCGCCAGCGAGCGCGACCGTCGGCCGCCCGCTCACTTGCCGGCGAGGGCGGCCACCACAGGTGCGAACGGTTCGACATCTCCGCTGCCCACGATGACGTACGAGAACCCCCACCGCTCACGTCGCTCTTGCAGCGTCTCGACGATCTGCTCGACGGTGCCAGCGAGGGCAAACGGCGTTTCCAGCACCGCCTCCGGTGTCATCCCGAAGCCCGACGCGAGGCGCGCCGCCAGCCCCTCGCGGTCGTCGGTGACGCTCACGATGAACGAGCGGACGTTCATCTCGAGATCCTCGAACCGTGGACCCGCGGCGAGCTTGACGATCGCAACCTTCTCGTCGACCGCATCGGGTGTCATCGATGCAAGCGCCTCGGGCCCGATCGCCCCTGCCGCGAGGGACGCATTGATGCCGACGATGTCGGCCTCGCGCGCCGCGATCGACAGCACCCGCTTGCCGCCGCCGCCGACGAGGATCGGCACGTGCTCCTGCACCGGCTTCGGCAGCCCGTCGAGTCCCGAGATCGTGTAGTGCTGGCCGGTGAACGAGAACGGGCCGGGGCCGAACAGGCCCTTGATGATCGCGAGCCCCTCTTCGAAGCGATCGACGCGCACGCCGGGCGGGTCGTAGGGGATGCCCGCCCAGTCGTAGTCGGCTCGCTCCCATCCGGCGCCGATCCCGACCTCGACGCGGCCATCCGACAGGAGATCCATGGTGGCGAGCTCTTTCGCCAGCACGACGGGATGCTTGTAGTCGTTGTCCCACACCAGGGCGCCGATGCGCAGTGTCGACGTCGCGCTCGCGGCCGCCATCAGCGCCGGCATCGGGGCCATCTGGTTCCCGAAGTGGTCGGGCAACGTCATCGTCGAGTAGCCGAGGTCCTCGACCCGGCGTGCGAGATCGGCCCACTCCTTGCCGGGGAACAGCCCCGTCGCCTGGACGCCGAAGCGGAACCGGTGGTCGTGTGCCATCCGGGCACGATAACGCTCGCACCTCGCGGGCGACCCGGTTCGACGAAGGTCGGCGGGTAGGTTTGAAGGGCTGTGCGCACCCCCGGCACCCTTCTCAGACTGGCCTCGGTGATCGTGCTCGCCGGCGTCGGCACCGCGGCACTTTCCGCCGCGCTCGTGCCGCAGGCGGCGAGCCTCGTCACGGCACACCAAGAGACGGCCTCCATTCCCGAGCTCGATCCGCTTGCGCAGCGGTCCGTGATGTACGCCGCCGACGGCTCCGTGATGGCGGTGCTCAAGGCCGAGGAGAACCGCAAGCCGGTCACACTCGCCGAGATCCCCCAGCCCGTCATCGACACCGTGCTCGCGGTGGAAGACGCCGAGTTCTACCAACACCGCGGCGTGAACGCCCGGTCACTGATTCGAGCGCTCCTCGCCAACGTGTCGGCGGGCGGGGTGACGCAGGGTGGGTCGACGATCACCCAGCAGGTCGTGAAGAACGCGCTGCTCACGCCCAAGCGCGACGCGAACCGCAAGGTCAAGGAGGCCATCTACGCGATCCGCCTCGAGCGCGAGATGACCAAGGACGAGATCCTCGAGCGCTACCTGAACACGGTGTACTTCGGGAACGGCGCGTACGGCGTGCAGGCCGCCGCCGAGCTGTACTTCGGTCTCGACGTGGGCGGGCTCGGCTACCCGCAAGCGGCGTTCCTCACGGGCCTGATCCGCAACCCGGTCGGCTATGACCCCTTCCGGTTCCCGGCTCGCGCGGTCGAGCGGCGGCGGATCTCCCTCAACCGTCTCGTCGACGTCGGGAAGATCACCCGCGACGAAGCGGACCTCATCGACGCCGCCCCGATCCCGGCCGCGCCGATGACGAGCGCGACCGTGGTGCCACCCGAGGACTACTTCGTCGAAGAGGTGAAGCAGTCGTTGCTCGACGACGTGCGGCTCGGCGATACCGCCCAGGAGCGCTACAACGCCGTCTTCAAGGGCGGATTGCAGATCTACACGACGTTCGACCCCCGCATGCAACAGCTCGCGCTCCAGGCTCGCAACGACCAGCTGCCCGACACCGGCGGTCAGTTCACGGTGGCACTCGTCGCCCTCGATCCGCAGACGGGGGCCGTCAAGGCCATGGTCGGCGGGCCGGGCTTCGAGAACGCAAAGTTCAACCTCGCCACGCAGGGGATCCGCCAACCC
Organism: uncultured Acidimicrobiales bacterium; assembly: GCA_963747215.1. Classification (GTDB taxonomy): domain Bacteria; phylum Actinomycetota; class Acidimicrobiia; order Acidimicrobiales; family DATKAS01; genus DATKAS01. The sequence goes on along the minus strand of CAVVET010000029.1, from coordinate 385,326 downwards.
GGATCGTCGATGAAGACGTTCGTACTCGTGGCGGCGCTCGAGGCCGGTGTGCGCCCCAACGACATCCTCGACGGGTCGAGCCCGTGCCGGTTCCCTCTGCCCGGCGGCCAGCCTGACTACGTGATCCGGAGCGCGGGTGGCGGCGTCGGCCCGGTCTCGAAGATGATCACCGCGTCGATCAACTCCGCGTTCGTGCGCCTCGGGCTGATCGTGGGGCTCGACCGCGTGATCGACACCGCTCGGCGCATGGGGGTGACGTCGCCGCTCGAGCCGCTGCCGTCGATGAGCATCGGGTCCGAGGAGATCTCGCCGCTGGAGATGGCGTCGGCGTACGGGGTCCTCGCCGCCGACGGCGGACGGCACCCGGCGTACTACGTGGACAGGGTGCTCGACCGTGACGGCGAGCCCATCTTCCAGCACGATGACTCCGGCGCGGAACAGGCCGTCGACGTCGGCGTCGCGCGCATGGCCACGGACATGCTCACGAATGTCGTGAAGAGCGGCACCGGCAAGCGCGCCGCCCTCGCCGGCCGACCGGTTGCCGGCAAGACAGGGACGTCTCAGGACAACGCCGACGCGTGGTTCGTCGGTTACACCCCGCAGCTCGTCACCGCCGTGTGGATGGGTGCTCCGGTCGGCCGTGTTCCCATGCGCAACATCGGCGGCATCAACGTCACCGGTGGCTCGTTCCCCGCGCGCATCTGGCACCAGTTCATGGAGGGCGCGCTCGATGGTCAGCCCGTGATCCCGTTCGGCGAGCTTCCCGAGCTGCCCGAGCGGCGGCCCGCGCGCCTCTACCTTCCGTATGTGGAGTGCGGCTACGACCCGCCGACGACCGTCGGCTTCGATCCGTTCGCGACGACGACGATCGAGCCCACAACGACGACGAGCAGCACCACCACCAGCAGCACCACGACGATCCCGCCGGAGTCGACCACCACCACGCTCGTGCGCAACCGGCCGGTTCCTTCGGTGCCGACCAACTACATCGTCGTGGACTGTGGACGGTTCACGCTCACCCGCCCGGGCGGCAGCGCACCGACCACGGCGCCGCCCGACCCGGACGCGACGACGGCCGCGCCCGACGCGCCCATTGGCGCGGGCGACGACCCGTCCATCACCGTGGACCTCCCCGTGCAAGCGCCTCCGATCGCCGGCACATGACCGCCCTCGCGCCGTGACGCTGCAGACCGATCTCCTCACGCTCCAGCACTCCGACACTCACCTCGATCAGCTCCGTCACCGTCGCGCCCACCTGTCCGAGCGCGCCGACGTGCAGTCGCTCGAAGCGGCGCTCGCCGACGTCGAAGCCGAGCTCGAGAAGCTGAGGAGCCGGCACACCGATCTCTCCCGGAGCCAGCAGCGGCTGGAGGACGAGGTCGCCTCGGTCGAGCAGAAGCGCGCGGAGGTCGACCGGAAGCTGGCCGGGGGAACGGTGCCGCGCGAGCTGCAGGCGCTCATGGACGAGGGCGACTCGTTGCGGAGACGCCAACGGTCGCTCGAGGACGAGCTCCTCGAGGTCATGGAGCTCGCCGAGCCCGTGGCCGCCCAGCTCGCGTCCTCGGAGGAGCAGCACCGCGACCTGAGCGGCCGCCTCGACGTCGCCCGCTCCGCGCTGACCGCTGCCGAGAGCACGGTGGACGCCGAGCTGCGCGACGCCGAGGTGCAGCGAGCGGCTGCAGCCGGCGCAATCGCGGACCCGCTGCTCAAGGAGTACGAGCGGCTGCGAGCCCGGCTCGACGGCGTCGCGGTGAGTGAGCTCGTCGGCACGACGTGCACCGGATGTCACACGACGCTCGCGGCCATGGAGTGCGAGCGGATCCGACGCGAGCCTCCGGATGCGCTCGTGCACTGCGAGCCGTGTGGTCGCATCGTGGTTCGTCCCTGAGTCGTGCTGATCGTCGTGCGCCACGGGCGCACTGCCGCGAACGCTGCTGGGCTGCTGCTCGGGCGACAGGATCCGCCCCTCGACTTGCTCGGGATCGAGCAGGCCGGTCGGTTGGCCGCGGAGGTGGGACATGCCGATCGCGTCGTCTCGAGCCCGCTCCAACGCGCTCGGGAGACGGCGGCCGCATTCGGCGCGCCGGTCGAGATCGACGAGCGATGGGCCGAGCTCGACTACGGCGAGTTCGACGGGCTTGCGCCCGCGCAGCTCGGCGAGGCGACGTGGGCGAAGTGGCGAAGCGACCCCACGTTCGCTCCGCCGGGAGGTGAATCGATCGCCGAGCTGACGGCGCGCGTGCACGCGGCGTGTGAAGACCTGTGTGACGACGCGCGGGAACGCACGGTGGTTGTGGTCAGCCATGTGTCGCCGGTGAAAGCGGCTCTGGCGTGGGCACTCGGCGTCGGTCCGGAAGTGGCGTGGCGCTCGCATCTCGACCCCGCGTCGATCACCCGCATCTCCATCAGGCCCGCGGGACCGGTGCTGCGCAGCTTCAACGAGGTCGCGCACCTGCGTTGAGACGGCGGACGTGGTCCGCTGCGGACCGCGCGGGACGTTCGGCGGTCGTCGCGGCGTCGGGAACCGTGCCCAGATACACGAAGCCGATCAGCAACGCTTCCTCGGGCAAGTCGAGCGCTGTCTTCACCATCGGGTCGTAACAGGGGTCGCCCGTCCGCCACATCGAGCCGAGACCGAGCGCGGTCGCGGCGAGCAGAAGGTTCTGGGTGGCGGCGGCGGTCGCGCTCACCTGTTCGATCGTCGGGATCGAACCGCTCACCGGCACCGTGGCGACGATGACCACCATCGGCGCGCGTCCGAGCTTCGTCCGTTCCTTCTCGAGCTTCGCGGGGACGACCTCGGCACCCTCTGCGCGGCACCGCTCCGTGTACGCGCGGGCGAGCACGTCGCCGAACTCCACCTTGGGCTCACCTTCGAGAACGATGAACCGCCACGGACGAAGCGTGCCGTGATCGGGAGCGCACGATGCCGCGTCGAGCATCGTGGTGAGCTGCGCGTCGGTCGGCGCCGGCTCGGACAGCCGACCGGTCGACCGTCGGAGTTCGATTGCCGCGAGCGTGTCCATCCCCGCAGCAAATCACACCGGGAGGAAATCAGACCGGGGTTCGTGGGTCGCCGCTCGTTTGGGGTGGGGTGAGCGGCGACCCACGTCGGAGCCCCCGGTGTGGTGGGTGCGATGGAGGCACCGGTGCCGAGAGTATGACCATTGCTTGCGGGCATCAAGAAAGTGACGGTGACGGCACCACCAGCGGTCAGCCGAGGCGCAGCGTCTCCAGCGGCTCGAGGCGAGCCGCCTTCACGGACGGATACAGACCCGCGACGATCGAGACCGCGACGGCGAGCCCGATCCACAGCGGCATCTGGCCGTAGTCGATCACCACGACCCAGTCCGCCAACGACGAGATCAGGTTGACGATCAACACGCCGAGGCCCGCACCGATGAGCCCGCCGAGAAGACCGACGAACAGCGCCTCGAGCAGGAACTGGGCCGCGATCGTGCTGCGGGTGTGACCGAGGGCGCGGCGGATGCCGATCTCCGATGAGCGCTGGATGACCGAGATCGACATCACGTTCGCGATCCCGAGGCCGCCGACTGCGAGGGCGAGCAAGCCCGCGAAGAGCGCCGTTTGCTGCAGCGTCTTGTCCGCTTGCGCGCTCGCCTTGAGCGCGTCGCTCGGCACCTCGACGGCGACTTCGTCGGTGCCGCCGAGGGAGATCGCAGTGGGGATCATCGTCGCCGTACGAGGCGTGGTGCCGTCCTCGCTGCGGATGTACACCTTGGTCGGCTCGCCCTCGGTGCCGAAGTCGTTCTCGGCGTCGGCGAGCGTGATGAACACCGCGTTCTCGAGCCCGGGGTCGAGGTCGACGTTGCCGAGCACACCAACGACGCCGAAGTCGACCCCGTTGAGGCGGATCGTGCGGATCTCGCCCGGCAGGTAGCCGTACTGCTGCGCGAGGCCCGTGCCGATCACCGCCGGTCGGCTGGCGCCCTCGATGTCGGCATTGTCGAACCATCGACCGGCGATCACCGGCACCTCGAGCACCCCGGGAAGGTTCGTGTCCGCGGCGAGCACCGGGACGGGTATCGCCTGGAAGAAGTCGCTCGCGCCTTCGTGCGGCACCGAGACGACGCCTTCGATCTCCGCGACCGCGGACGCGCTCGTGACCGATCCGACAGCACTGACCCGATCGACGACATCGGTGGGAAGCGTCGGGCTCTGGTCGCCGAACGATCCACCAGCGGTGGCGACGATCAGCGTCGTTCCGAGCTCCGACAGCTTCTGCTTCAGGTCGCCCTTCGCGCTCTCGGTGAGACCGACCGCGCCGACCATCGCGGCGACGCCGACGATCGGCCCCAACATGATGAGGACGGTGCGCACGACGCGCGACGAGAGGCCCGACCACGCGACGCCGAGGAGATCCCGCAGGTCCCTCATGGGGCCAACGGAGGGGGACGGCGCTCGTCGCCGACGACCTGACCGTCGCGCATCGAGACGCGGCGTTCGGCCGCATCCGCGACACCCATGTCGTGGGTGACGATCACCACCGCCCGCTCGGGCGATTGCAGCGCGCGGAAGATGTCCATGACGTTCGCCGCGTTCTTGGTGTCGAGCGCTCCGGTCGGCTCGTCGGCGAGCACCATCAGCGGATCGGTGACGATGGCGCGTGCGATCGCCACGCGCTGCTGCTCACCGCCCGACATCTGGACAGGACGGTGATGAGCGCGCTCGGCCAAGCCGACCTGCTGCAGCGCGAACTTGGCCTTCTCTCGTCGTGCGGAGGGCTTCATGTCCCGATAGAGCAGCGCGGTCTCCACGTTCCCGAGTGCGGTCAGGTGGGGGATGAGGTGGAACTGCTGGAAGACGAAGCCGATCGAGTCGCCCCGGAGCTTCGACCGGTCGGCGTCGTCGAGCGTCGTGACATCGACGCCGCCGACGCGGATGACCCCCTCGCTCGGCAGGTCGAGGCACCCGAGGAGGCCGAGCATCGTCGACTTGCCCGATCCGGAGGGACCGACGATCGACACGAAGTCGCCGGCTGCGATGGTGAGCGACACGTCGCGCAGCGCATGCACCTTGACCTCGGTGCCGTAGGTGCGGGTCACACCTTCGAGCTCGAGGAGGTTGCGTCGGGCGGTCACGTCGCCGGCGTGTCGACTTCGACGATCACGACCTCGTCACCCTCCAGGCCGCTCGTGATCTCGATGAAGCTGCCCTCGCTGAGGCCCGTCTCGACCGGCACCTCGGTCACCTTCCCGCCGCCCTCGATGTCGATCACCCGAACGACATCTTGGCCTTGGCCGTTTTGCTTCACGGCCGCGATCGGCACGGTGAGCACATCGACGTGCTCCTCGATGACGACGTCGATGCTGACGAGTGCCCCGTCGGCGGCGCCGAGGTCACCGCTCAGCTCGACCTTGCCCTCATAGCTCTGCTGCCCGGTCTCGGCGTCGACGGTTGCGCTCTCGTCGAGCTCGGAGATCACGCCCGGCGCGGTCTCGGTGCTCCCGACCAACGAGACGGTGACCGCCTGGCCGACCTCGAGCTTCGTGCGGTCGGACGCCGACGCGGACAGCGTGACGGTGAAGCCCGTCTCGGTGAGCGACAGCAGCGGCGTACCCGTCGGGACGAACTGGCCCTCGTCGACGAGCACCTGCCCGAGCCGCGTCGGCCAGGTGCCGACGATCATGTCGGTGGGATGGAACACCACGGTCTCGTCGACCGTCACGACGGCGACGCCGACCGATGTTTGCCCCGCACGCAGGATGGTGGTGCCAGTGAGTGGCCGGAAGTCCTGTCCCGGCTGCGCGCTGCCCTGCACGCTGTAGTTCACCGTCGTGTCCTGGGCCGGGGCCTGATCAGCGACGATCGTCAGCCGGCTCGCCGAACCACCCACCACCCGACTCGTGCCCCCCATGAGCTGCAGCTCGGGTAGGTCCTCGGATTCGAGCGTGATATTGCCGCCCGCGGGGTTGCCGATCAGATATCGGTCGCTCGGCGCGAGGAAGACAGAGATCACCTCGTCGGGCTCGACGGCCTCGTCCTGCACCGTGGGCACCGAGACGGTGAGTCGACGATTGGCCAGCAGGGACGACGAGCCGTCCGGCCGGGCGCAGGTAGTCGATGCCGGTGCTCGCGGAGCCGCTCAGTTGCAGGAACAGCTCGACGTCAACGGCAACCGAGGCGCTCGCGCTCAGGCTGAGCTGCACGGGATTGCCTTCGGTGACGTTCGTCGTCAGCGGTGTCAGCGTGAACGTGGGCTTCGCCGCGTCACCCGACGCGCCCTTGATCGTGATGACCGCACTCGAGATCTTCGCCACCTTGTAGTTCGGAGACTGCGCGATCGACACGATGATCGTCTCGTCGGGCTCGATGATGGTGTCGGTCAGTGTCGTGACGTCGAAGGTCGCGCTGGTGCCGTTGTCCAGCGTCACGACCGGCGTGATCGGGATGAAGTCGGTGGCCGCTGTGGCGGTGCCGGTGATCGTGAGCGCGACCTGCACGTCTCCGCCGGCGTCTCCACCGCTCAGGGCGAGCTTGACTGTGCCGCCCTCGTTGACGACGGCCCCACCCGTGATCGAGACCTCGGGGAGGTCGCCCGACGTGATGAGCGTGCTGGCCGAAGCCGGATCGCCGACGTCGTAGCTGGCGCCGTCGACGAGCCGCACGAGCAGCTCCTCGTCGCCCTCGGCCGCGCCGTCCGCCACAGTCGGGATCTGGAGTGAGTACTGCCGGGCGCCGGCCGGGATGGTGATGTTCCCGACGGGTGCGATGACATCGTCAGCTGTGGCGCTGCTGCCGATCTCGATCGTGAATTCGATCGGGCTCGTGGTGTCGCTGTCGACCTCGACCACGAACGATGCCGGCGTGCCTTCGACGGTCCGGTTGCTCACAGAGCGTATCGACAGGCGGGGCAGGCTCCCGGTCTGACGGAGGCTGGTCCGAGTCCCGCGCGCCCGACCGACGGGACCTTGCGGCGCGCCCAGCTCGGGCCCGATCGTCACCGCTGCGGTGTTCTGCGGACCGACCGTGTAGCCGCTCGCACTCGGTTGCAGGCTGACCGTGACCGTCTTCGCCGTCTGTTCGCTTGCGCCCGGATATTCGTGGGCCGCTTGCCATTGCGCGAGCGCGAAGCGGGTCTGCTCTGTGTACAGAGTGTCGACGGAGCCCGGGCTGTACCCAGCGGCCGCGAGGATCTGCTCGAGCTGGCGAACGTCGGGGCCCTCTGCTCCGACGTCGAGCGAGCGGTAGAAGGAGAACTCGCCCGGCACCGCGACGGCCTGACGTCCGTCGACCGCGAGGACGGCCTGGTCGGCTGCGACCTCGACGCCGTCGTCGAGGAACACGCGGCTGATGCGGCCTTCGGACGCCGCGTTCACCTGACGCTGCTCGACGCGGCCGAGTGTGCCGCTGAGCGCGACCTCGTCGACCAAGGTCTGACGCTCCACTGCCGCGGTGATGATCAGATCGTTGTCCTCGGCGCCGTCGCTGCCGCTGGTGGTGAGCGCGATGATCCCGACGACACCGAGCGCGACGACGGCGCCCGCGCCGATCCACTTCTTCGAAGATGCCTTCATCAGTCGCCCGCGGCCTCCACCTCGCGCTGGGCCTCGGCACCGCACTCTGAGAAGTCAGGACTGTCGAACGGGTCCTCGCCCGCGGGACCTTCGATCTGAGGCGTGTTGCTGCCGCCGAACGAGAGCAGTCGTCCGTCCGCGTCGGGAACCGGTTCGGGGATCTTCCACCCTCGGTCGATCATGCAGTCGCGCCAGACGAGGTAGCCCTCGTTCTGCGCCTCGATCTCCTCGGGCGTGAGGTCCGCCTGGGCCGCCTGCACCTCTTGCAAGGCCTGGAGGATGTTGCTGCGGGCGGCGCAGGTGCTCAGCACCTTCACGTAGGCAGGATCGTTCGTCGGTGACTCGGGGTCGTTCGGGTCCGGAGGGCCGATGAACTCGACGCCGTCGGCCTTGAGGCACGAGCGGAACTCGGAGAAGGCGCTGAAGAGCTTCGTCACCGGGTCGTCCTCGGCGAGGGGAATGGTGTCGTCGGTCGCCGCCGTGGTCGCCGCGCCCGCTGCCACCGGTTGGCCCGGAGGCGCGGCCGCTGCAGCCTCGCCTTCGCCCGGTGCCGCCGCGGGCTCGTCGGCGGGTGCGGCGGGCTCGTCGCCGGGCCGGGACAGCACGTACCCGTCGGGCAGCTGGATGTTCACCTGGCCGGCTTCGATGATGTTCGTGGCCTCGCCCGATGAGTCGTCGCCGCAGGCCGCGAGCACGAGAAGCAACGGCAGCGCCGCGCCGACGATGGCGACGCGCCGACGGAGAACCCCCGTACCCCCAGTCACCAGGGCAAGGTAGCAAAGCCGAGGTCAGGCTCCCTAGGCACCCTTGCGCGCTCGAATGACGATGAAGGCGGGCTCACGGGTGAGCCGGCGGTAGCGACGCGGGTCGTGAGACTCGCGGTCTGCTGGCGGCACGGGCTCCACGATGCGCTCGAGCACGAACCCCGCACTCAGGATCTCGTCCACGAGGACGCCGAGCGGCATCCTCCAGAACGGGACGGTCCATCCGCCCTCAGGGCGGTCGAACACGGCCTCGGTCCACTCCACCGCGAAGTAGCTCCCGCCGGCGTCGAGCCAATCCGCGCACGGGGTGGCTCGTCGAGAGCACGAGCCAGCCTTCGGGGCGCAGCGCGCGGCGTATCTCTCTGAGCACACCCATGCGGTCGTGGATGTAGTGGTACACGAGCGCGCTCACCACACCGTCGAGCGACTCGTCGTCGAACATGTGCAACGGCTGCTCGAGATCGTGGTGGTGCAGCTCGACGTCGGAGCCCAGCCGAGCGCGCGCCCGCGCGAGCAGCTCGAGCGCTGCCGTCGACCCCGACCACGTCGGCTCCCCGCTCCCGAAGGTCGGCGAGGTAGACGCCCGGCCCGCATCCGAGATCCGCGATGCGCAGCCCCGTGACATCGCCGGCCGCGTCCAGCACGGCGGGTCGGTCGTAGTGCGCGTTGTAGAAGCTCGACTCGGTCTGCTGGTCGAACCAATCGGCCATCGTGTCGTACAACGCCGGCACGTCGCTGACCGACGACGAGAACGACGCGGGGTCGTGCGCAGCGAGGATCGCGTTGGCAAGCGACTCGCGAGTGGTGATCGGGCGGTCGGCTGCGAACCTCGCGTAGAGGTGCGTGTGCAGGTGCGGGATCGTGTTGCCGTGGATCTCGTAGTTGATCTTCGTCGCGCCGGTGGTGTCCCGAAGGGCCCGGGCGGTGAGCAGCACCTCTTCGAGGTATCTCCGACGCGCGAGGCCGGGGAGATCGAATGGCTCGACGACGTGCGAGCGTGAGACGACGCATGCGTAGTCCGGCGACGCCGGTTCGAGCGGGACCGTGACGTCCGACGCGTCGAGCTCGACGAGCACGTCCGACGGCCCGCCACCCGCGCAGATCACGCACTCGGGCTCGTGAGGCATGCCTCCATCCTCGTTCCTAGGCTGCGCGGGTGCCGAGGTTCAGGGCCGAGATCGTCGCCGCCCGCGGCGGAGGGGCGTACGTCCTGGTGCCCGAGCGCGTCGTGCGGGCGTTGGGCGGAGGCGGACGGATCCCCGTCGAAGCCACCTTCGAGGGCGTGCCGTACCGCGGGTCGATCGTGAACATGGGCGCCGGACCGTGCCTGGGCGTGCTCAAGGCGATCCGCTCGCAGCTCGGAAAAGACGTCGGTGACGAGATCTCCGTCGTCGTGACCCGAGAGGAAGGCCCCCGCATGATCGCGGTGCCGAGTGACCTCGCCGCGGCGCTGCGCAAGGCCAAGGCGCGCGCCGCGTTCGACGCCCTGAGCTTCAGCCGTCAGCGCGAGTCTGTGAGGTGGATCGATGAGGCGAAGCGCGCCGACACTCGCGCTCGTCGCATCAATCAGACGGTCGAGTCACTGACCTGAGACACTGACCTGAGACACGGACCTAGCGGGTTGCTCGGGCCTTCTTGCCGACGAGCTTCTCCAGCAGGTCCTCGATGCGGCCCAGCTGCGCGGACAGATCGCCGCCGTCGCCGTTCGTGACCGAGTGCCCGTCCTCCGCTGCGCACAGCTGGCGATAGCACGAGGAGAGCATCCGTCCGCTGTCGCGCTCCTCGGCGATGTAGCGGCCGAGCAGGGCGCCCGTCTGGATGTCGATCGACTTGTCCTCGAACATGCGAGAGAAGAAGTCGGGGCCCGACGGCTCGCTGCGCTCAGCCGGCGAGAACCCGAGCTTCTCGAACTTCTCGCGATCGGTGAGGTGCTTGTCGCCCGCGATCGTCATCTTCTCGTCGAACTTCGGGTCCTCGCGGGGGAGCACGGTGTACCCGAGCTCGCACAGCCGCTTCGCGAACGCCTTGCCGTGCTCGCCCTCGCGGAGCGCGACTGTCGAGATCACCTGGCGCACGCCGTCGTCGGGTGTCGTGGCAGCCCACGCGTCCAGGTAGCACTCGGCCTGGCTCTCGCCGTTGGCGATCGCGTTGAGCAGCCCGAGGTACGAAGGCTTGTCAGACATCTCTGGTCCCCCTTGTCGAGATGCTTGCAGACTACAGACAACGCGCCACAGGCGGCAAGGCCAGCCGGGTCACCCGACTGTGGCGGTCGGACGGATCACCCGGTCGGCGAAGGCGTCCATCGCTTCGGTCTCGTTCGGCTTCACCAACAGGAACGCGGGGACCATGATCCGGCCCACCCCGATGCTGGCCATCTCCTCGGCCGCGCCGACCGGGTCGTCGCCGAAGATGCCGGGACAGCCGGCGGTGACCTCGATCGCGCTCGGGTCGCGGTCGTGCTTCGCGGCGGACTGGTGAACGATGTCGATCATCTCGCGGAGCTCGGCCGGCGTCCCCTTCCCGGGGAAGAACCCGTCGCCCAGACGACCGGCGCGTTCAGCGGCCGCGCGTGAGTGTCCCCCGACGACGATCGGGATCGAGCCCTGCGCCGGCTTCGGATTCGACGACACCCGCGTGAACGACGCGAACTCACCGTCGAAGCTGGCGCCGTCGGACGCCCAGAGCGCGCGCATCGCCGCGACGTATTCGTCGGTGCGCGCCCCGCGACGAGCCCACGGCACGCCGAGCGCGTCGAACTCCTCCTCGAGCCAGCCCACGCCGATGCCGAGCTCGACGCGACCACCCGACAGGTGGTCGAGCGTCGCGAGCTCTTTCGCCAAGACGACCGGATTGCGCTGAGGGAGGATGAGGATGCCGGTCGCCAGTCGCAACGTGGTGGTGACCGATGCGATGTAGGCGAGCCAGATCAGCGGGTCCGGGATCGGCGTGTCCGCGCGGGCGGGCATCTTGCCGTCGGGGCTGTAGGGGTAGGGCGACGAGTAGTCGTCGGGATAGATGACGTGCTCGACGGTCCACATCGACTCGAACCCCGCAGCGTCAGCCGCACGAGCGGAAGCGACCGCGCCCTCTCCGGTGGACCAGCGCATCGTGTTCGCAAAGATGATTCCGTACTTCATCGCGGCGACGTTACAAGCGACGGTGTCGCGCCACCTCGTCCGCACGACTCGGCCCGATCAGGTGACCGCCTCCTCGAACCGCGCGCGCAGCCACGTCACGAGGTCCAATGGCGCACGAGACGCGGCCGCCGAGCCCTCGCGATGGGCATCGACGACCTGCGCCCACCCGTGGAGCAGGTGCAGGGCCTCCCAGTGGCGCAGTCGCTCAGGATCGAGCGGGTGGACGCGCTCGTAGGCTCCCCGATACCGGCCGGCGAGCCATCCGTGGGACGCCTTCAACGACCGCCTTCTCGACGCGTGTCGTCGCCGCGATCGCGGCGACGTGAAAGAGGAGGTACGTGCGGGCGACATCGCCGTGCCGATCGCCCAATCCCGCGTCGGTCCAGTCGATGACCGTCGCGTGGTCGCCATCGACCATCACGTTGAGCGGGTGGAAGTCACCGTGGCACGGCACCCGCTCCGCCGCGTAGAGCTCGGGCAGCAGCTGCTCGGCGCGAGTGAGGGCGTCGCGCAGCTCGGGATCTTCGTGTCGGTCGAGCGACCGGCGCACCAACGCGAGCCGGCGCGCCGCGAGACCCGCCTCCTTGGCCTCGGGCCACCCATCGATCGGGATCGCGTGCAGCCGGAGGTGCAGGTCAGCGAGGCGTTCGAGCGTGCGCGCCGGCGCGCCATGGGGCTTTCATGATCGCTTCGAGCATCGTCGTGCCCGGCGCCCGCTCCATCACCTGCACGGGCAACGGCAGCAGCTCGTCGGGCTCGAACACCCTGAGCACGCGAGGCACCGGGTAGTCACGGTCGTGGCACCACGTCTGGATCTCGGCCTCGCGTCGCGCGACCGATGCTTGGTCCACGGACTGATGGATGCGCACCACGAGGGGTGCACGCCACTCTGGGGGCAGTCCCGAGCCTGCGAACTGCACGAAGTGGATCAGCGTCGAGAAACCCGTGCCGATCGCGGTGGGCGCGACCGCGTCGCGGACCGGGCTGCCGTAGGTCTGCTCGAGCCATGACCGCACCGTGTCAGCGACGTCGGCCGGATAGGTCGGATCAGCCATCGCGTCGAGCATCACACAACTGCTGTGACACCGACGAGGACACGGACGAGGGCACAGACGACGGCACGACTGTGGAAGCATCGACACCAGTGGGCGACGCGACGTTCGAGACGATCCTCTTCGAGCAGGACGGCCCGGTCGTGACGATCACGATGAACCGTCCCGACCGCAAGAACGCGATGACGAACCGGATGGTGCGAGAGGTCGGCGACGCGCTCGCGATGGCGGCCGAGGACAAGAGCGTGCGGGTGCTCGTGCTCACCGGCGCCGGATCTGCGTTCTGCCCAGGCGCCGACCTGCAGGCGGTGGCGGGCGGGACGATCGCCGACGAACCGTTGAGCCCGTCGGACTTCCGCGCTCCCGTGCTCCTGCATCAGATGCCGGCGGTCACGATTGCCGCCGTGAACGGGGCCTGCGCGGGAGCCGGGTTCGGTTGGGCCTGCGCGTGCGACTTCCGGTTCGCCGCGGCGTCGGCCCGGTTCAACACCGCATTCCTCGAGGTGGGCATCGCCGGGGACATGGGCGGACCGTGGACGCTCGCCCGGATCGTCGGACCGGCCCGGGCGCGCGAGCTCTACATGCTCCCCGCGAAGTTCGACGCCGCCGAAGCCCTCCGCATCGGCCTCGTCTCCCGGGTCTTCCCCGACGATGAGTTCAAGGCCGAGGTCCAGGACGGTCGTCGATCGACTCGCGTCCGCGGCACCGATCGGGCTCAAGACGCTCAAAGCGAACTTCGTCGACGCCGAGCGCATGGACTTCGCCGGCTACGTGGCGCTCGAGAGCGAGCGACACCTGCGGATGTTCACGTTGCACGACACCCGCGAGGCGTTTGCCGCACGCGTCGAAGGTCGTGCTCCGAAGTTCGAGGGCCGCTGAGGCTGGGTCAGCTCTGCACGGCGTGGTCGCGCAGATCGCCGAGGCTCGCCCACTCGAGCACCCGGATGTGCGTTGCTTCCAGCACCACGGGAGGAGCCGCCCCTGCCTCGAGCGCCTCCACCCATCGATCGGCGCACACACACCACTGATCGTCGGGCTGCAAGCCGGGGAAGCCGAACGCGGGCTGCGGCGTCGAGAGGTCGTTGCCCGCGCCCTTGCTGAACGCGAGGAACTCGGCCGTCATGCGCACGCAGACGGCGTGCACTCCGAGGTCGTCGCCGCCCGTGTCGCAGCACCCGTTGCGGTAGAAGCCGGTGAGCGGGTCATACGAGCACGGCTGCAGATCCGTGCCGAGGACGTTCTGGGCCATGGTCAGGCCGCCTCTGCCGTTGGGTAGACCACGCCGGTCAGCTCCTCGGAGACCTGCCAGAGGCGAGCGGCGTCGGCCTCGTCGCGTGCCCGCCGGGATCGCCTCGCCTCCGAGACACCCTTCCCGGTCATCTCCATCAGCCCGTCGGGACCGTAGTAGCCGCCGCCGACTGCTCTCGGATCGGTGGCCGCATAGATCGTCGGGAGGGCGCCGCGATCCGCGCTCTGTGACGCGCCGGGAAGACGCATCAAGCGTTCGAGGTAGTTCGCGCCACCGCCCGCCGTACCCATGTTGGGCCCGGTCGACTGCAAGTTCGTGCGTGTCGATCCCGGGTGCGCAGCATTGCTGAGCAGGCCCCAGCGGTTCGCGGTGCTCCGCCGCTGCAGCTCGAACGCGAACAAGAGGTTCGCGAGCTTCGACTGCGAATACGCGCGCCACCGCGAGTAACCGCGTTCGAGCTGGAGATCGTCGAAGCGGATCGACCCGGTGTGATGCGCCCCGCTGCTCACGGTCACGACGCGTGCGTGTGGTGCGGCGCGTAGCAGGGGGAGCAGCCTTCCGGTCAGCGCGTAGTGGCCGAGGTGATTCGTGCCGAACTGCATCTCGAAGCCGTCCTCGGTCACGTGACGCGTGGGCACGGCCATCACTCCGGCGTTGTTGACGAGAATGTCGATCGGCCGTCCCGAGACGAGCGCCTCCTTCGCAAACGACTCGATCGACGCGAGGCTGGCGAGGTCGAGGTGCAACGCGGTCACATCGGTGTCGGGATTGCTGCGACCGATGTCGGCGACCGCGGCGGCACCCTTTTCGGGGTTGCGAACCGCCAGCACCACCGACGCGCCCGCCCCGGCGAACGCGCGTGCCGTCTCGAGTCCGATGCCGCTGTTGCCACCCGTGACGACGGCGAGCTTGCCGGTGAGATCGGGGACGTCGATCTGGTCAGCCTTCCGCGTGATGGTTGTACGGTGCAAGTGTGAAGTTCACCTGGTTCAACTTGATGCCGTGGCCGCACCTGCCGGACGACTTCCGCGACACGCAACGGTCCGTGTGGGTCGACATCCCGACATCGCTCTTCGATCCGAAGGTCGCGAACCGCGTCTACAACGAGTACATGGACCAGCTCGAGTACGCCGAGTCGGTCGGTTTCGACGGCATCGGCGTCAACGAGCACCACCAGAACGGCTACGGCATCATGCCGAGCCCGAACATCATCGCGGCCGGTCTCGCTCGTCGGACGAGTCGCGCCGCCATCTGCGTCATCGGGAACTCCATCGCGTTGTACAACCCGCCCGTTCGCGTCGCTGAGGAGTTCGCGATGCTCGATTGCATCAGCGGCGGACGACTTGTCGCCGGGTTCCCGGTCGGCACGCCGATGGACACGAACTTCTGCTACGGCCAGATCCCCGCGCTCACGCGCGACAAGTACCGCGAGGCGCACGAGCTGATCATGAAGGCGTGGGCCGAGCCCGAGCCGTTCGCGTTCAACGGCAAGTACACGCAGCTTCGTTATGTGAACATCTGGCCGAGGCCGATCCAGCAGCCGCACCCGCCCGTCTACATCCCGGGCGGCGGCTCGATCGAGACGTGGGACTTCTGCCTCGACTACGACTACAACTACTCCTACCTCAGCTTCGGCGGCTATCTCGCCGGCAAGAAGCTTCTCGACGGCTACTGGGAGCGTGTGGCGGCCCGCGACAAGGACGACTCTCCGTACCGCGCTGCGTTCGCCCAGATCATCGCGGTGGCCGACACCGACGCCGAGGCCGAGAAGCTCTACGCCGAGCACATCCTGTATTTCTTCAACCGGTGCCTCCACGTGTACCCGGGCTTCTCCGATCCAGCCGGGTATCGCACCGTCTCGACGATCAAGGCCGGTGTGCTCGACCAGTTCCGCGCCGAGAACCGCGACCGATGGACGAAGCTGACGTGGAAGGACCTCATCGATGGCGGCTTCGTGATCGCCGGCGGGCCCGACACGGTCCGCGATCGCATGGAAGACATGATCCATTCGCTGCGTCTCGGTCATGTGTTCTGCCTCATGCACAACGGCAACCAGCCGGACTGGAAGACACGTCACTCGACTCGACTGTTCGCGGAGAAGGTCATGCCGAGCCTGCGCAACATGTGGCCCGATCACGAAGGCGACGACCGGTGGTGGATCCACCCCATGGAGGAGCGGGTGCACGCCGACGAGACGTTCGCCCACGCGCGCGATCACGCCGAGCCGCAGCGATGAGCGAGATGACCGCGGCGCCTCCGTTGTCGCGGACGACGGTGACGACTCGCCGCGGCATCACCTGCGAGGTGCTCACGGGTGCGCCCGCCTCGGGACAGGCCGAAGGATCGATCGTGAGCTTCCATGGCGCTGCCGGTCACCTCGGTGGTGAGTCGATGCTCGCGGAGCTCGCCACCCGATTCGCCGTGTTCGCGCCCGTGTGGCCGGGCTATGGCGAGGCCAGCGGAGAGGAAGTCCTCGAGGACATGCAGGACTTCGCCCTGCACGGCGCCGACGTGGTCGACGCGCTCGGTCTGTCGCGTCCCCACCTCATCGGACACTCGATGGGAGGGATGATCGCGGCGGAGATGGCCGCGGCCGCACCTCGGGACTACGCGTGGGTCGTGCTGATCGCTCCGCTCGGCCTGTGGCTCGACGACAGTCCTGTTCCCGACATCTACTCGCTCTTGCCGTTCGAGTTTCCGCCGCTGCTCTTCCACGATGTGGCCGCGGGCACCGCGCTCATGGCCGGCGGGCTCGACTTCAACGACACCGAGGCGATCAAGACGTTCCTGATCGGCAACAGCCGGCGACTCGGCACGGCCGGGAAGATCCTCTTCCCGATCCCCGACCGTCAGCTCTCGAAGCGCATCTACCGCATCACGAACCCGACGCTGCTGGTGTGGGGCGACGACGACCGTTATCTGCCCGTGGCCTACGCCGCCGAGTGGAAGCGGCTGATCGCCGGGGCTCGCCTCGAGGTCACCGCCGAGGCTGGACACATGGCGCTCTACGAGCGGCCGGCGGAGGTCGCCTCGGTCGTCGCACCGTTCCTGACGTCCTGACCTCAGCGGGCGAGCGCCGCGAGCTGCGGTGCCAACCAGCTCCCGACGAGGTCGGCGCCCTCATGGGTGAAGTGCACGCCGTCGCCTCGGGCGTCGACAACCTGCATCGCCTCGCTCGTGAATCGACCATCGGGGTCGAGGAAGCGGTTGAGGTCGACGAGCGACACGCCGTCGATCTGGCGCAGTAGCCCGTTCAGATGGTCCACGCGGGCGGGGTTGAACGCGGTGCGGTCACGATCGACGACGTCGCGGCGCGGTTCGAAGTACGGCGTCGTCAGGAGCACGACCTCCGCGCCGCGTGAGCGGAGCACGTCGATGGCGTGTCGGATCTCGCCGAGCACGAACTCGTCATGCCGTGGCGTCCCGAACTCGACCCACTCGCCGTCCATCTGGACGTCGTAGGCGTCCCATGCGCCGATGAGCAGCACCACCACTTGGGGCTCCCACATGTCGACGATCTCGCGAAATCGTGTGGGCCAGCCCGAGCACACCGGCGACACCTCGTGGGCGGCTCCCTCGATCCACATGGTGCCGCGCAGCACGCCGCACCCGAGAAGCCCCTGATCCCACACGTCCAACCCGAACGAGGGGCCGACCCGCATGAGCCCCTCACCCATCACGAGCGCGACGGAGTCACCGACGACCGCGACCCGGGTCGGCTCCCGGCTGGTTTTCTTGGCGCTCTCGGGTGTCAGAGCCCCGCCTGCGCCAAGAGAATCGGCTGGAGCCGTCGTGGGGGGAGAGGTGGGCGGTGCGGCGGGTGTGGCGAACACGACACTGGGCTGGCCGCCGCTCGTCGCCACGAGCGCGATGGTGGCGACACCCGCGACGACGGCGGGAACGCTCAGCGCGGGGCGCGGGAGGCGGAAGGTGCCGGCGCGCACCGGCCGCTCGATCAGGACGTAGCTGGCCACCGCGAGGATGCCGGTCACGCACACGCGGAGCACGAGGAGCGACCAACCGTCGAGGTTCGTGCGTGACGACGAGAGCACGACGTACACAGGCCAATGCCACAGGTAGAGGCCGTAGGAGATGAGGCCGATCTCGGGCAGCGGGCGGACTGACAGCAACGAGCGCACCGGCCCCGGACGCATCGCGGCGACGATCACGAGCGCGACCAGCGCCGCGCAGAGCAGGAAGCCGCCGTGGTACAGCCAGCTCGCATCGAGCGGCGTCGTCGTCCAGAGCCACGCGAGAGCCGCCATCGCGAGCACTGGGATCCACTTGCCGACGCGCACGTGGCGCGCCAGCAGCGCGAGACCGGCCCCGACGAGCAACGACTGGCAGCGCGTGTCGGTGCCGTAGTACGAGCGGGCGAGGTCGGCGGGGTCGTAGAGACACGCCATCAGCGCGGCTGAGCCGAGGACCAACGTGCCGATTGCGGCGAGCGGGATCGCTGCATGCCGTCTTGCCGCAAAGAGCAGACCGAGCAGCAGCAGCGGCCACAACAGGTACCACTGCTCTTCGATCGCGAGCGACCACGTGTGCTGCAGGGGGGAGGGCACCGAGAAGAGATCGCCGTATTGGTCGCCGACGGCGATGGCCCGCCAGTTCGCGGCGTACCCGAGCGTTGCGAGCGTGTCGGAGCGGAGCTCGTCGAGCTCGTCTCGGGCGGCCAGCACCGCCGCGTAGGCGCTCACCGCCGCGACGACGACGAGCATCGCGGGGAGAAGGCGCCGACATCGGCGCGACCAAAAGGAACGAAGGTCGACTGCGCCGCGCGCGTTCCACTCGGCCAGCAGCAGCGAGGTGATCAGGAAGCCGGAGAGCACGAAGAACGCGTCGACACCGAGGAACCCACCCGGCATCCACGAGACGTGTCCGTGGTAGAGCAAGACGGCGACGACGGCGAGCGCGCGCATCCCGTCGAGCGCAGGTTCGTGAGGAAGGAGATGTTGGCGGCTCTCCATTCGGGAGCGAATGCTACGAGGCGCGTCTCCGCGCGCCGGATTGCGCGAGAGTGCGCACATGGCCGAGCGCGACCAGGGCGTCGTGATCGCCGGCGGGGGCCTTGTCGGGCTCTCGACCGCCATGTTCCTCGCCCAGCACGGCGTGCCGTCGCTCGTGATCGAGCGGCTGCGCGGCGGTTCGCCCGTGCCTCGCGCTGCTCACTTCCACCTGCGCACGATCGAGCTGTTCCGGGCGGCGGGCATCGAGGAGGAGGTGACGGCGCGATCGGCGGAGGAGTTCCTCCCTGAGGGCGCGATCATCAGCATGGACACGTTGGCGGGCCGCAAGCTCGCCGACATCATCCCCGGTCTCAACGTCGGGATCGACGACGCCCTCAGCCCGTGCCGCCGCTTGTTCATCACTCAGCGCGGACTCGAGCCGATCCTCCGACGCCGCGCCCGGGAAGCGGGAGCCGAGGTGATCGAGGGGAGTGAGGTCGTCCGGGTCTCCCAGGACCCTGAGGGCGTCGACGTGTCGATCGCCGATGCGGACGGCGGTGCGGCCCGGCGGGTCCGCGCTCGATACCTCGTCGGCGCGGACGGCGCGCACAGCAAGGTGCGTGACGCGCTCGGGCATCTCCTTCGAGGGCCGGGGTGTGTTCTCGAACAGCATGACCATCTACTTCACCGCCGACCTCGCGCCGCAGATGCTCGGCAAGCCGTTGAGCGTGATCTACATCAGCAACGAGGTGATGGGCGGCTTCTTCCGGCTCGACAAGGACTGCCAGTCCGGGTTCCTCGTGGTGAACACGATCGGCGATCCGAAGACGAACCCGGACGTCGCGGATGCCGCGAAGGACACGAGCGAGTCCCGCCTCGTCGAGCTGGTGAGAGCCGCCGCGGGCGTCCCCGGTCTGAAGGTGCGCATCGACGGCGTCGCGCGATGGCGGGCGAGCTCGGACGTCGCGGCCGGCTACGCCAATGGTCACGTGTTCCTGGTCGGCGATGCCGCGCACGTCATGCCGCCGAACGGCGGGTTCGGGGGCAACACGGGCATCCACGACGCGTACGACATTGCGTGGAAGCTCGCGTGCGCTCTCCGGGGTGACGCGGGTGCGGGCCTGCTCTCGACCTACGAACAGGAGCGGCGCCCCGTCGGCCGGCTCACTGTCGAGCAGGCGTACACGAGGTACGTCACGCGGACTGCCACCTACCTCAACGCGACGGACTACGAGCCGTTGCTGCCAGACCTCGAGATCGAGCTCGGGTACCTCTACCGGTCAGTGGCAGTCGCCGCGGACGCGGACTCGGACGCCGACGGCGCGGTGCACGCTGATCCCCGCGCGACGCGTGGTCGTCCCGGATCGAGAGCTCCGCATCTGTGGATCGAGCGCGAGGGCGAGCGGCGGTCGACGCTGGATCTGTTCGGTCACTCGTTCGTGCTCCTCGTGGGAACCGACGGACAGCAGTGGTACGACGCCGCGCTCGAGCATGGCATCGACGCGTACCGCGTCGGCAACGACGTGATCGACCTCGACGAGCGGTTCCCCGACGCGTACGGCGTCGACGCGTCGGGCGCGGTGCTCGTGCGACCGGATGGTTTCGTCGCGTGGCGATCACCGGTGCTCGCGCACGATCCGCGACAAGGGCTCGCCGATGCGATGCACCAGGCACTCGTTCTGTGACCTCGTTCTGATTGGCTACAACACGTGGTCAACCGCGCGCGCTGCATGCGTTCGCCCAGGTCACATTGGAAGTTCTCGGACCGTCCCCCGACCTCGTCCGAGAAGCCGCTACCTTCCTCGGATCCCTCGGCAGGAAGGCAATGACTGCTCATGGCTTTCGACACTGCAGGGTCCACATGACGGACCAACGCACGATTCATCAACAGCACCACCAGCTTTCGTTCGACATTTTGATGGCGGTTCACCGGGCGGCAAACAAGGCCGGCGATGGACCGTCAACTACGAACAGCTGATCTGCACGAGGCGATGAGCGACACGCTCGCGGGCGCCCGGTCGCTCCGACTGCAAGGTTGGGTCGCGGAGGAGTGCGAGGCGGCCGCTCTCGAGCGACTTGCGCGCCACTGGCCCGACGGGCGACGAGGCGACGCTTCCCGGCCCAACGGTGCCGCGGCCTATCTCATGGGTCGCAGCGCGGCCGTCGACGAGCTCCGCCGACTCACTCGGTGGCGGCGCAGCGTGCACATGCGCGAAGTCCCGCTCACCTCGGACGACCGCCGCGAGGATCCCGATCCGGGCTGTGTCGAGCCGGGCTACGAGGTGGTCGAGGCGGTGGCGGATCTCGGCCACTCGGTCGCGCGTCTGAAGGCACGCGACCAGTTCATCGCCTTGGCCCTTGCCGCCGGCTACACGGGACGCGAGGTCGCGACGGTGTTGCGAGTCTCGCCCTCGATCGTGTCGGTCGCGCTTCGACGCATCCGCCAGAAGCTGAGCTGGATGACCTGAGACCGTCAGCCTGTCGGAGCCGCCGCGGCGTCGTACGCGGTGGCGGCCTCTTCCACGAGCGCGGCGACGTCACGTGGGAGAAGCACTCCGGCGGATTGCGCGGCGCGCCCCGCGATGGCGAACTCCTCGAGATACTCCCCACGGTTTCGATAGAGCTTTGCGACCTTCTCGGGCGGGAAGGGCTCGCTCGACCCGCCGAGGACGCTGTACACGTCGGCGGCGAGAGGGATCGCGCTGTTCGTCGCGAGGGGCACCTCGACCTGGGGAAGGCGGATCCCGCCTTTGGCGATGCCGTGCTCATCCCGCACGATCGCCGGCGGTTCGCCCGCGAACGTGACGAGCGGTTGGCTGCGGGGAGGCTTCCCCGTGCTCACCCAGCCGTGCAGGGCGTGGATCGCGGCGTCGAACAGGGGGACCATCGGCACGCGGTTGATGCCCGGTGTCACCTGCATCGGGGCGCCGAAGTCCCGCTCGTACTTCGGCGAGCGGGCGCGCTGACCCTGTTCTGAGACGTGACAGGTGCCTGCCGACTCCCAGTACCGGAACAGATCGGTATCGGGCTGACGCACCTCGTAGCAGGCGATCGCTTCGAGCTCGGAGTTGACGACCATCACCGGGACATCGAGGTCATCGCGGAGAAGGTTGTTGCCGCGCAATCTCGTGTTGGTGCCGGCCGACATGCTCGGCGCGGCAAGGTTGACGACGAAGTCGCCGACCTCGAGCGGTGATCCGCTGCCGAAGTAGATCTGCAGCAGGTAGCCGTCGAAGGCCCGCGTGAGCGGATGGATCGCGTTCACGTAGGTGCCGAGGCGCCCCGCCGACTGCGAAGCGCCGAGCGCGATCAGTCGCTGAACGTCGAGACCGCCCATCGGGTCGACGTCGCCGCGGGGGCGGTCGCGCCCCACGGCCACGCGCGGCCTGCGTGTAGATGTCGAACGAGTAGTCGTCGCTCGGGATCGACAGCGTGCCGTAGCGCTCCTTGTCCCAGTCGACGAGGCCGAGGTTCATCGGCGCGATGCCGTGGACGCCGACGCGCTGAGAGGTCACTCCGACGAACGCGTACCCCTCCTCGAGGATCTCGCGGCTCTCGCCACCGAACAGGTCGTGTCCCGCGCTCACGTTGTTCCACGAGACGATCACCGTTCCGTTGAAGCGAGCGGGGTCCGTCGGGCGGTAGACGACGAAGCGCGTCTTGAACGGAGCGGACTCACACGGCTCGGCCGCCCATCTCCCATCTCGACTCGGCGACGTCGCGCCTTGGAGCTGGTAGCGGACAGCGGTGCCCTCGAGGAAGAACTCCTCGGACGAGAACCCGTGCTGCGCGAAGTCGACCGTCGGACCGCCGAACGCCCAGCCGTGCGATCCCCCCTCGACCGGTCCGGTCACCTCGGCTCGTGCTTGCCCGTCATCCATTGCTGCGCCTCCTCGATGGCGAGCAGTATGGCGGCGGGAGCCGGGTCACTGCTGGTCCCGGAGGCGCTTCGTGGCGCGGTTCCAAGGAAAGCGTCCGTGGATCGCGCACGCGCCGGCGACCTCGGCCTGCGGCGGCGGCGCGAACATCGGCCCCGCGAGGGCGCGTCCGAGCCGGGTCGTCGGACCGACGACGACGGGTGTCCCGCACACGGGGCAGTGGTTGTTGGCAAGCACTTCGGGACGAACCCAGCTGCGAATCCGCCAGCGCGCCATGTCGCCCATTGTGCCCGCCGCTCAGGCGGGAGTCGGAGCCCGCTAGCCAGAGGTCCAGAGCCCTCGGGTGACCGCGGCGATCACGGCGGCCATGAATGTCTCCTGCTCAGGACGCGTAGTCGCGGCGCGTACCGCGCGCGGGCCGGCTCACCGGCTGCCCGACAGGCCGCTGAACGGGCGGCGCGGCGCTGTCCGCCTCCAGCGCCTCGCGCACCACGGGCGCGGCCACCCGTAGCTCGGCCGCGTCGTCTCGCAGATCGATCTCGGTCTTCATTTCGAGGACGATCCGATCCCGCCGTTACCCGTTCGTTACCCGGGTCGCGACCTGCCGCGGCCTAGGCTTTTGATCAGTGGCCGAGAACGACTGGGCGGTCCCCGCCCGCCGGGCTCCGGCGCCGCCGCTTCCCCTGACGGGCGAGTTGGTGCGCGCCCGCTTGATCGAGGAGCTGACGCGGCGCTTCGAGGTCCCAGTGACGACGATCGTCGCCGGCGCGGGATTCGGAAAGAGCACACTGCTCGGACAGGCGATCCGTGCCAACCAGGTCGAGCCTCGGGGCATCGACGCGTGGGTGTCGTGCGAGCCCGGCGACGAGGATGCCCCGCGGCTGGCGCGGGTGATCGCCGCCGCCCTCGGCGGTACGCCCGCCCGTGGTCGGCGGTCGCCCGCCGAGACCGTGCTGACCGCGTTCGGCGACTTCGCCCCCCTCGACGTGTGCCTGGTGCTCGACGACCTCCACGAGCTTCGGCCGGCGTCGTCGTCGGCACGGCTGCTCGCCGACCTCGTCCGTAACGTGCCCCCGCACGCGCACCTCGTCCTTGCCAGTCGTGAGCCTTTGACTGTTCCCCTCGCCCGGCTGCGCGCCGGCGGGAGGCTCGTGGAGATCGGTGCCGACGCGCTCGCGTTCACCGTCGGCGAGGTCGAGACGCTGGCCGACCTCCATGGTCGCGACGCGGTCGGCGTCGACGGCCTCGCCGGGTGGCCGTCACTCGTGCGGCTCGCGCTTTCCGCGCCCACCGACGCGGCGCCCCAGTTCCTGTGGGAGGAGATCGTCGGCGCGCTGTCGCCCCGGGATCAGCGGATGCTCCTTGCAGTCGCGACGATGGGATCCGCGTCCGCTGAGGATCTGCATCGCGTCGCGGGCGACGACGGCGACCTCGATGGCCTGGTCGCGAGGGTGCCGCTGTTGCGTGTCGAGGACGATGGACGTTTCGCGGCTCATCGGCTCTGGGAAGACGCGGTCGAGCGGCTGTTCGCGGCCGATGACGTGCAGCGGATGAGGCAACGAGCCCTGGAGCTGCTTCGCGACCGCAGCGAGCCCGCGCGAGGCGGATGGCTCGCCCTGCGCTGGGGAGACGAGCAGGCGCTGCAGCGGGCGGCTTACAACCTCGTCCGGACGAGCTTCGGGGCTCTTCCTGTCGCGACCGCCTCGCGCTGGCTCTCGGAGGCGCCGAGGACGGCCCGTGTGTCGCCCGAGCTCGAGCTGCTGTCGTTGGCGGTGCGCCAGTCGTTGCGGTTCGACGATCCCGATCTCGACCATGACATCGATGTGCTCGTCAAGCAGTTCCCTGTCGAGGATCGGGCTGTGCCCCTCGCGTTGGGCACCGTGATCGCGCACGGCCGAGGCGACGAGGTACGGCTGTTCATGCTCGCTCAGCAAGTCGAGGCGCTGCCCGGCGCGCGACGCGAGCCGCTTCTCCGGTTTCTCACTGGGGCCGTCAGCGCCGCGCTCGCAGGGCTCTCCGGCGACGTGCAGCGCTCACTGGCCGAGATCGACGCGCTGCCGTTCTCGCAGGTACCCCACGCGGTCACCGAGCTCGTGACTCGGCTCCACGTCGCGATGTTGGTCATCGCGGGACGCGCCGAGGAAGCGATCCCCGTCAGCGATCGCCTGCTCGGCTCGGCCAACGCCTACGTCAGTGGCATGCCCGGCCAGGTGCGTTGGGCGGCCGGTGACCCCTCAGCGTTCAAGCTGA
The DNA here is from genome assembly GCA_963747215.1 of uncultured Acidimicrobiales bacterium. GTDB lineage: Bacteria > Actinomycetota > Acidimicrobiia > Acidimicrobiales > DATKAS01 > DATKAS01. The sequence continues at coordinate 360,509 of CAVVET010000029.1, read as the reverse complement.
ACCGACCGCCCTATGACCCGCCGCCCGACACGAACCTTCGAGATGAGCTCTTCCGAGCCGCGTTCAACACCGCTCTCTACGCGGCGGTCGGCGACCGGGACGGTGCGGAGGCGATGCGGCCAGTTCTCGACCGGACCGCCGCCGGACATCTCGACGGACGAGACAGCGCGATCGTCACCATCGCCAACGCGGCGCGCCTCGTGCTCGCCCACCGGGAGGACGACGCTGTCGCCGAGCTCGCATCTCACGTCGCGTCATTTCCTCTCACTGTTCGTGTGTCCGAGGTCTTCCTGCGTCGCGGCCCCGCGATCGCGTATGTGTGCAGCCAGGATGTGCGTGAGCACTGGGACGACCACCCCGTCGGACCGTCGCACGACCGATGCGTGCGGGTCGCACGTCTGCTCCTCGATGGTCGTGCGGGACGCATCGAGCGCGGAACGCGAGCTCCCCGAGATTGCCGCGCTCATCACCGCCATGCCGCTGCCCTGGACAGCCGAGGTTCTCGCACGCGCCAGCGCAGCCGGCTGCCCTGGCGTGGTCGCGCGAGTGAGCGAGCTGGCGGAATGGACGGGAGCGCAGCTCTGGCACGAGTTCGACTGGCTCGTGACAAGCGCGGACGACGACGTCGCAACCGGGGCTCGCACGCTTCGCGGGCTCGTACCAGATCCGACACGGGGATCGTTGCGGGTAGACGTCCTCGGTCCCCTCCAGATCGCCGTCGACGGCGTCGTCGTCGACCGAGCCGAGGCCCGCCGGGTGCGCGTCCGCATGCTCCTCGGGCTCCTCGTGCTCGCCGGGCCGCTCCGGCGGGAACGGCTGATGGAGCTGATCTGGCCCGAGCTCGATCCCGAGTCAGCAGCGCGAAACCTCCGCGTCACTCTGTCTCGCCTTCGACACCTGCTCGAACCGGATCGCCATGCCGGCGAGCCTTGTCTGTCGCTGCGTATGGACAGCGAGTGGATCGCGATCGCGGGCCGTCCGTACATCGAGTCGGACCTTTGGCAGCTTCGTGATCACGTTGCCGGCGTCGAGGCCGCACAGCATGACGGCGACGCCGAACGCGCGCTTGCACATCTGGAAGCCGCGTGCACCCTGTGGCGGGGGGAGCCGTGCTCAGACGTGACCGCGCTCCACGAGCTCGTCCCGGCAGTGGAGGAAGTCGCGCGGTCTTTGGTCGACACCACGCTTCGGCTCGGTGAGCTGCGCCTTGTCGCGGGGCGGTTCGACGCCGCGCTCGCATGTGCTCACCGGGCGGTCGGGGCGGCGCCGTACTCCGAGCGAGCGCGGAGGTTGGTGATCGCGGCGCAGCTGCAGCGTCGCGACGCAGAAGGGCTGCAACGCGCGCTCGCCGAAGTCGAGGAGATGCTGCGCGACCTCGGCGTCGATCCGGAACCGTCGACCCAGATGCTGGTGCGACAAGCAGAGGCTCGCATCGTCGACTCGGGGCCGTCCGCTCGTGTGTGAGTCGGCGGCCCTGGGGGTCAGTCGCCGTGCGGTGCTCGTGGGCAGCGCCGCAGTCGCCGAGCGCGGCCGTGCTCGGAGTCGGTGGACGAGCGCAGGCCCTCTCGCTGCCCGCCGCGCCGGTCGCTGTCGGCGACGGACTCGCGATCTGGCCACGCGAGGCCTGGGCGCCAGGCCCGCCGGTTGGACCGCTCGCGGCGGAGGAGGTGCGGTTTCTTCTCGTCCATCACACGGCGGCGAGCACGCAGCATCGTGCGAGCGATGTGCCCGGCCTGCTCGGGGCGATGTATCGCTTCCACACCGGCGAGAAGCGGTGGCCCGACATCGCGTACAACTTCCTCGTCGACCGCGAGGGCGGCGTCTGGGAGGGGAGAGCGGGCAGCCTCGCCGGACCCGTCGCCGCCGACGCGACCGGCGGAAGTCAAGGGTTCGCGCAACTGGTCTGCTTCATCGGTGACTTCACGGGCGAGCAACCGAGCGCCGCCGCGCTCGCCGCTGGCACCCGCACGCTGGCCTGGCTTGCTCAGCGCTACGGCGTCTCGACGGCAGCCGGCGCGACGGTGAGCTTCACGTCGCGTGGATCGAACCGCTGGCCGGTTGGCGCCGCGGTGACGACCGCGACGATCGCGGGTCACCGTGACATGTCGACCACCGCGTGTCCCGGCAACGCGTTCTACCCGTACGTGCACAACGGACTCCAACGCGATGTCCAAGCCGTGCGCAGCGGCTCGCTGTCCGCGCCCGCGACGGCGGCGCCCGCTACGACCGCACCGGCGACGACGGCGCCCCCAAGCAGCACACCCGCGCCGACCACGCCCGCGCCGACCACGCCGCCAACCACGGCGGCATCGTCGACCACGAGCCCATCCTCGACGGCTGCGGCCTCCTCCGACGCGGCCACGACAACGGGAGCTTCCACGTCCTCGACCGCTGCCTCGACCACTGCGTCGGCTCAGGCCACGTCTGCGGGCGGGGATCTGGTCGCGGCCGGGCCCCCCCGTGAGACGGGTGGTGGCGGCGGCGGCGCCGTGGTGCCGATCGTCGCCGCGTCCGCCGGTGCCGCAGCGGTGCTCGTCTGGTTGCGTCAACGCGCCCAGCGTCCCGACGCGGATCCGGATGCGGAGGCGGAGGGCTAGTCGCTATCGCCCTCTTCGATCTGCTCGACGAGACGCCGGGCGGGTCGACGATCGATGACGAGCCGCAAGACGTCGGGACGGGAGTAGTGGCCGCCGACGTCGCACAGCGCCTTCGCGGTCCGGACGACATCGAGCGAGCCCTTCGCGAGCAGGGTCTCCTCAGCCACAGCAGGGCCCGCGATGACCTCGCCAGTCGGATCGACGATGCAGCTGTCGCCGGTGAGCGGAGGGAGCAACGCGACGACGGCACGCACGTCGGCGTCGGCGATGTCATCCGGGCGCAGCACGCCGCCGACCAGCATCACGTAGGCCGCGGCCTGCGAGGCGAAGGCGCGTGCGAGCAGTGTCTGGCGGGTGCCTCCGCCGGGTGACTCGTAGCCCGGGAACGCGGCGACGTGCACCTGGGTGCCCTGCGCCATGAGCGCGTAGCCGGGCAGCACCATGTTGTGCTCCCAGCAGTTGAGGCCGCTGATCGACGCGTACGGGCGGTCGTGGACGAGCAGCCCGCTGCCGTCGCCCTCGCCCCATGCGAACCGCTCGCCGTAGGTCGGCTTGAGCTTGCGGTGCTTGCCGAGCAGCTCGCCCTCCGCGCTGATGAAGACGAGGGTGCAGTACGTCGTGCCCCGCGAGATCGGGTCGATCTCGGCGACGCCCATCACGACGTCGACGCCGCAGCGCCGCGCGGTCGAGCAGATCTCGTCGATCTCGGGCCCCGGAACGCTGACCGAGGCGCTGAGATATCGACCACCCAGCTCTCGCTTGAGCGCGACCGCCACCGGCGCGTTGACCCATCGGGGGTAGCCCGGCAGCCACGTCTCGCTGAACGCGACGAGGTCCGCACCACGCGCCGGACGCGTCTTCGATGAGCTGACAGGCCTTCTTCGTCGACGCCGCGGGATCGAGGAACACGGGCGCCGCTTGCACAGCCGCCATCACGAACGAGCTCACGGTCGCGGCAGGCTAGATCTGCGAGGTTCGCGACGTGAGAGACGGCTGGGAAGCGTCCGATCGCGCCAGGCGTCACGCGAACGTCGTGGGCTCGAGCACGTAGCCGAGCGATCGCACGGTGCGAATCGACACCGAGTCCGGCAGCTTGCGCCTCAGGTAGCCGACGTAGACGTCGACGGCCTTTCGCGATGGATGGTTCGGACCCCAGATGGACTGGAGGATCTGGGTGCGACTCAGGACCTGCCCGCGGTTCACGAGAAGGAAGCGCAGCAGACGGAACTCGGTCGCCGACAACTGCAGAGGACGGCCGCGATGCAGGGCCCTGCGGGCGCGCTCATCCAGGACGATCGTGCCGCACTGCTCACCGCCCGTTTGCGCGACGGCAACGCGCCAGAGCAGGCGACGCATCCGCGCGACGAGCTCGTCGATGACGAGTGGCTTCATCAGGACGCAGTCACCGCCGATGTCGAGAGCGCGGAGCCGCTCTTCCAACCGGGCCCGGCGGGCGATGAACAGCACCGGTGTGTGGATGCCCTGTGCCCGCCAGCGAGCGCACAGCTCCGGTCCGTCGATCAGCGCCAGGTTCATGTCGAGCACCACGACGTCGGGTGCGAAGCGGCCGATCAAGGACTGGGCAGAGACGCCATCACCGACCAATCGGACCTCGAAGCCGGCCCGCTCCAAGGCGTCGCGGAGCTGCGCTCTGACCTCGCGGTCGCTGTCGGCGACGAGGGCTCGAGCTCTGCTCTTCCTGTCGACGGTGAACGTCGTGATCGCCCCCTCAGGCCTTGGCTGAAGATGACGTGGATCGCAGTCCCCTCGAGCATTATTGAACTGATCGGCCGTTCAGTCGACAACCGTCGCGTTGGTGCAGGTCGGAGGGGGCGCCGGCGCGTCGCCTACGTTCGCGGAGATGGAGACTTCCGACATCGTCAAGTTGATGCCCTTTGCAACACTGCTCGGCATCGACATCACGAGTGCGTCGGCCGAGGCGGTGACGGCAACGCTCGAGCACCGGCCGGATCTGTGCACGACGGCCGACATCCTCCACGGCGGAGCGCTGATGTCCTTGGCCGACACGACCGGTGCGGTGTGCGCGTTCCTCAACCTGCCTGCTGGCGCGCGTACGTCGACCCTTGAGTCGAAGACCAACATGATCCGTGCGGTGAAGGAGGGCAAGGTCACCGCGACGTCGACACCGGTGCATGTCGGTCGCTCCACGATCGTGTTGCAGACCGAGGTACGAGACGACGCAGGCCGCTTGATCAGTCTGACGACGCAGACCCAGACGGTGCTGAGCTAACCGAGCACGTAGCGCACCGCTTTCTCGGCCTGCTCTTCGCCGGCGAAGATCCCGAGGATCACCGGTGAGCCGTCGGACGCCATGTATCCCGTCACGGCATAGCCGCCGTCAGGCCAGTCGGTGACCTTGATGGTTGCGAGCTTGTCGAGGCGTATCCACTCCTTGTCGATCGTCTCGGCCCAATCCTTGAAGAACTGCAACCCGGCCACTTGCCCTCCAGCTGCTCCGCGTGAGCCAACGAGCCTACGGCGTCGCCTCGATCCGTTTGACCGTTGCGAGCCAAGCGGGTGCGCCGTCGTCATCGTGGAATCTCGTCTGCACGCGGTCCGGTTCGATCGCGACGACGTTCCATCCAGTGCTCGGGTCGAACGCCGCTCTCAGCTCTTCCTCACTGACGGGATGCGGGCCAACGTCGCGACCGACGTCGCTGAAGCACAACACATGCACAGTCGCGTCGGGCTCGGTCACCGTCGCCAGACTCGCGACGTACGCGGATCGCTCGTCGCCGTCGAAGGAATGGAAGAGGCCGCAGTCCAGCGCGGTGTCGAACGTGCGCCCCAAGCGTTCGAGCTGCAACGCGTCCGCCGCCGCGAACTCGACCTCGAGCCCACGCTCGTCGGACTTTGCTCGGGCGATCGCGAGTGCCGTCTCGGCAACGTCGATGCCCAGAACGGGCAATCCCAGCGAGGCGAGGTAGAGCGAGTTCTCGCCGGTCCCGCAGCCCGCATCGAGCACCGCCCCGACGAACGCGCCTCGGGATGCCAGACGCACCACGGCCGGTTGGGGGTGGCCGACATCCCAGGGCGCCGGGCCGTCGTGGTACGAGGCGTCCCAGGGCTGTCCCGTCCTCTGTTCGTGGCTCGTTGGCTGCCGACCACCGAACGGATCGTCAGCGGGGCCTCCCGATCGTTCCGACATGGTCGTCTCCTCCCGAGCGCCACGAGCAGCGACTTCGTCCTGCCCACTGTTTCCCGCGCGAGCGCAGTGAGTTCGCGATCGAGCGCGGCTTTGGCCTCGACCCGACGCAGCCGTCCGTCGTGCATGGGTCCTTTGCGACCACGATCGATGCAATGACCTCGCCGCGCTCAGTCAGCAGCTGCTCGACCGTGACCACAACGGTCTCGCGATGGCAGTCGGGACAACGTTCGCTCCGGGTGACGAATTTGCTCGGCACGCGAACGAACGGTAGGTGAGCACTCTCCGCATTTGGGGGACCACTGTGCGTACCCTCAAAGTCTCGTGAGGGCGGGGCCTCAGCCGAGCGTGAACGTCACCCCGGCGATCGTGTGTCGTTCGCCGGTGCGGGTCGCGTCGGTCGCCGACAAGGTGACTCCGACGAGCGAGTCGAGTGGTCCGTCGACGAACGTGACCGTCGCGTTGTCGAGCTGGAGCACGCGGTCCGCGACGTCGAGCGCGGTGATCTCGCCCCAGCGCGCCGCGGTCTTGTCCGGGTCCTTGCACTGCACGGCAACCGCGGTGATGCCGTTCACGACGTCGGTGCGGCAGGCGCGTTGCCAGTTCGGGCCGGCGGGCATCCATGGGCCCTCCGCGTCTTCGCCTCCTGGTTGGAAGTCGATCTCGAGGAACGAGCCGCCGGTGTCGCTCGGGTGCAGCTGCATGATGCGGTAGCCGTGGTCTTCGGTGTCGATGACCGTGCGGACGCCGAGGTCCTGGATGCGCCGCCTGGCCATCGGATGGTCGTCCGTGTGGCAGATCACCATGTAGCCGCCGTCTCCGCCGAGTCGCTCCAGCTGGCGACCGCCGGCGGTGCCGTCCCTCGTCGGTGAAACCACCTCGATGAACTGAGTGCCGACGGGCAGCACCGCGTTCTGCAGACCGAAGGCATCGACGGCCGGGTCGCGGTACGCGACCTCGAGATCGAGGGCGTCGTGGAGGTCGCGCAGGACTGCCTCGAGGTCGTGGGCGACGAGCGCGACCTGTCGCAAGCGGATCCAGCTCATCGGTGGCTCACCCGCCTAGGCGGGGGAACGACGGCGGACGCTTCTCCAGGAGCGCGGCTGCCCCCTCCTTGGCGTCGACGCGGTCGAGAGCGGCGTACTGCACCTCGTCGGTCTCGCGCAGCGTGTCCTCGTAGCCCACGCCGAGGTGGCGGTAGACGAGACGTTTGGTGTCGGCGAGCGATGCCGGCGACACGTTCTCGGCCAGCTCGGTCACGTACCGGCGGGCAGCGGGAATCAGGTCCTCGGGCTCGACGACCTGCTGCACGAGCCCGACGCGGTGTGCCTCGGCTGCGTCGAACTTGCGCGACGTCCAAAGCAGGTCGAGCGCGCCGCCCGTGCCGATGAGGCGGGGGAGGATCCACGTAGTGCCGTGCTCGGCGATCAGCCCGCGCTTCGAGAAGATCGTCGTGAACGAGGCCGCAGTCGATGCGATGCGCACGTCGGCCAGCACGGCGAGCACGAAGCCACCGCCCGCGGCCACACCGTTGACGGCAGCGATGATTGGCTTCGGCACCGCGAGCAGCCACGTGAAGAGACCGGGCACGTCCTCGGTCTTCGGCCGTGACGACGAACCCGCCGTCGTGGTCTCGCTCAGCACCGTCGAGTCGAGTCCCGAGCAGAAGCCGCGTCCTGCGCCGGTGACGACGATGCCCACCACCGCGGGATCGTTCGCCGCCTCGTTCACGGCTTCGCGGAACGCGGCGAGCATCGGGTAGGTCAGTGCGTTCAGCTTGTCGGGCCGGTCGAGTGTGATGAGCGCGACCGGATCCTCGACCTCATAGCGCAGCTCGCTCATGTCACCTCCTCGTTGTTCGTCGGCGCCGAGTCTCGCATCGCGCCCGCGGATGTGAAGGGAGCGAGCAGCCTCCCGATGCCTCAACCTCGTGCGGTGCCGCGGCCGTGGCCGCTCGGAGGATGTCGAGTCCGGAGTTCCAAGCTAGGGAAGAGTGCTGGCATGGAGTTCCGTCATGAGCGCGGCGATGGTCTCGACGCGATCAGCCGCTCCTACGAGGCTCAGCGAATACCGGCGGAACGCCAGTGGGGACCTTCCTCCGAGGTCTGCCGGCTTCGATTCGTCGATTTCGACGATCTGGTGACATCGGCGCTTGTGGTCCGCCGTAGCACGCCGACTGCATCCGCGCGCCCAAGGCGTCAGGCCATCGTATTCCGGTCGCCTCCGAGCCTACGTCGGCCTTCAGGTGCCGAGACAGGAACGCCTACCTCCCTGCGCCGTACTGGCCTCGGACCCCGGTGCGCGTGCTCATGCTCTTGTCCGCGGTTGACGACGGCTTGGGCGACGTGCCGGTTCCGGTCGCGGCCAGCACGTTGGATTCCGGCTTCAAGCGACCTGCGTCCGGGTGCCTGACCGCTGCCGGACGCGATCAGCCTCGAACCGTGGACGTCGGGACGCACGTGTCCGTGCGCAGCCGGCGCCGCGGGTCCACGTCGAAGACTCGTAGAGATGTCAGGCCGGAGTGACGGTGAGTCGGCCTGTAGGCGGGATACGCCTCTCAGCAATCGGCGAGCAATCAAGCCAGGTGTTGGAGTGCTTCGGCGGCGCGTCGTTCGATGTCTGGCGTATCCGTGAGCCGCTGCGGCGGTGTGTGCTTTGGTGAGAAGGTCTCGTGCCCGTTCGTTGTCGCCGGGGGCGTGGCGTTCGGCGAGCATCTTCGCCCAGGAGAGGTTGGTGCGGGCGGCGAAGAACTTGGCGTTTGCTCGGTCGTTCAACGCGGCGGCGTGGGCGAAGTAGGTGTCGGCTTCGTCGTAGCGGCCGAGGACGGTGGCGAGGCCGCCCAGGTAGTGGCTGACGGGACTATCAATTGTTAGGCCCGGATACGGCGCCTGATCGGCCCAGGGCGCGAGGCGGTCGAACAGCGTCCGGGAACACTTCGGGTCTCGGCACGCGATGGCGACCTCGGCGTACGTAGGCCAGAGTGCTGAGCCAGTCCCGTCGAGCGGAACATCGAAGTCGGCGGCAGCGGCCTGCTCCAGCAGGCGACGAGCGTCGTCGATCCGGCCTGCTTCGACATGGGCCAGCGCAAGCGCCGCGACGAACACTCCGGCGAGGTCGGGAGCGTCGACGGCCATCTGCTCGAGGAGTGGGGCCAGCTCGCCATACGTTCCGCGTTGGAGGCTCACGGCCCCGAGCTGGAGGCCGTAGAAGAGGGTGGCGTCGGGTTGGCCGCTGTCGGTGCCGATCTGGAGTGCCTTCGGTGGCCCACTGTTCGGCCTGGTCGGTGTCCCCGGCGATCTGCGCTCGCACGGCACGCGCGTAGCTGTGTACCCAGTTCAACATGGGCTGGTCGAGCTGCGCGGCGCGCGACCCCATGATTTCCAAGCAGCGGTCCATCTCGTCGATGTCCAGGGCGCGGGCGGCAGTGCCGGCGCGACTCCACGCGGCCCAGAACAGCAGGACGGGGTCGCCGAGCCGCTCGGCCCGAACCAGAGCCTCGGTCGTCCAATCCACGACTGCTGGAGCAGTGCCGGAACGGCGAGCGGGTTCCAGACGGTGTGTGAGGACTCGCACGATGGTGGCGTCGTCGCCGGAGGACCTGGCGATGGCGATGGCCTCGTCGGCGAGCGCCTGGCGACGCTCGAGGGGACTCCCGTAGGTGAGTTCCGCGCACAGGGTGCGCGAGCACGAGCGCCCGGTCGCGGGTCGTCTGGGGCAGAGCCGATCGAGGGCCATCTCCAGGATCTCGACCTTGTCGGCGTCGATGTTGCCAGCGGTTCGAGAAGAGGCCCCGGTAGTTCGCCAGGGCGGCGGCGACGAGACGGTCGGTGTCACCGAGGTCGGCGGCCCGTCGGGCGGCGTCGAGGAGCGTGTCGCGGAAGGCGGGGTCTCCGGTTTGGCGTTGGGCGGTGCCGAGCCCGACGGCCAGGTCGATGCCCAGGGTCGGATCGGGGTGGTCGGTCTGGGCGTAGAGGTCGAGGGCCTGGGTGTAGTAGCGGAGGGCGTCGGCGGGGGCGAGGGCGCCGAGCGCGGCGTCGGCGGCCTGGCGGGAGTAGTCGATGGCTTTGGCCAGGTCGATGGGTTGGGTGGCGTTGATCCAGTGGCGGGCCAGTTCGCCGACCCGTTCGCCGGGGCGGTCGCCGTACAGGTCTTCGAGGGCTTCGGCTACTCGACGGTGCGCCCGGGCCTGCCGGGTGAGTCCGAGATCCTCATAGAGGGTGTGTTGGATGAGGGCGTGGGCGAAGTTGTAGTGCCCGGGTGTGTCGGTGAGTTCGCGTACCAGGGCCGCAGCGGTGGCGGCGTCGAGGATGTCGAGCAGCTGGTCTTCCGATGTTTGGCTGGCGCGGGCGAGCACGTCGAGGTCGAAGTCGCGGCCGATCACCGCGGCGAGCGACAACACCCGCTCGGCGTCTGGTCCCAGCCGCCCGACGCGTGCGCCGATCACCGCACGGATGCTGGCGGGCAAGGCGATCTGCTCGACGGTGTCGGCTGCCACCCATCGGCCGGTGGGATCTTGGTAGATCGCCCCGGTCTCGGCGAGGTGACGGAGCACCTCGGTCACGAAGAACGGGTTGCCGTCGGTCTCGCGCTGCACCGCATGGGCGAGACGTATGGCGGCGTCTTCGAGGGTGTGCCCGGCGGCGGCTTCCATGAGCGACATGACGGCGGTGTCGTCGAGTCCGGTCAGCTCGATGTGCACGACACTGTGCTGTCGATGCAGGGCCGCGAGTGTGTCGAGCAGCGGGTGGGAGCGTGACAGCTCACTGTCGCGGTAGGTGCCGAGCACCAGCAGCCGCATCGGCTGGTCGGCCGTGATCACGTGGCCGAGCAACTGCAGGCTCGCCTTGTCGGCCCACTGCAGGTCTTCCAGCACGACCACGACCGGCTGATGCTCCGACGCCATGACCAGCAGCCCCACCACCGCGGCGAACAGCTGGTAACGCTCGCTGTCAGCGTCGGTCGCCGTCGACGGCGGAAGGCCCGGCAGCCTGCGGGAAAGCGCCGGGACCAGCCGGGCCAGCGCCGAACCATGCGCGTCGACGTGCGCGACGAGCTGCTCCTCGCTGGCGTGGATGACGAAGTGGCCGAGCGCCTCCGCGAACAGCTGATAGGGCGTCGCGAGGTCCTCTTCGCAATGCCCGAACAACACACACGCCCCGCCGTCGAACGCGGCCCGGGCCGTCGCCGCGACCAGCGTGGTCTTGCCGAGACCGGCCTCACCCGAGACCAGGAACACCTCCCGGACTTCGCCCTCAGCGACGCGCTTGTACGCATCCACCATCGCCGCCGTCTCGGCCTCCCGGCCCACCACCCCCGTTGCGGGACGCACCGCCAGACGCCCAGGCAGCGGGACAACAGGCCCGGCTTCGGCCCGGTCGGGAGGTTGCCACAGCACCTCGACGGTCTCGACCGGATCCGGGCAGGCCCTTCAAGGTGAGCTCCCCGAGCGAACGGCACTCGTGTCGGCTGCGACGCCCAGCCGTCAACCGCACGATGTCCGCGGCCAGGACCTGCCCGCTCTCACAGCAGGCGCACAGCCGGGCCGCCTCGACGACCGGGTCGCCGAAGTAGTCGTCGTCCTCTCGACTGACCTCGCCGCCGCTCAGCCCGACCCGCAACCCCACCGGACGCTCACGTCCCCGGTTGTCGCGGTCGATGCCCTGTTGCATCGCCACCGCGCACGACAACGCCGCCGACGGGGCGCCGAACACGACCATGAGTCCGTCACCCAGATGCTTCACCTCGGTGCCGCCCGCCTCCGCGACCGCCTGACGCAAGATCGCAAAATGCGCCCGACGCAGCTCGTCCGCGACATTGGGCGCCAGCGTCGACGCGAGGGCGGTCGACTCCACCATGTCGGTGAACAACACCGTCACGTTCTCGGTCGTCACCGACGACGTACTCCCGAACGCACGCCGCAACCGTATGCCCGCACGCGCGCCGATCACAGGGTGCTCTTGGGAGCGGGCATCCATCGTCGACCAAAGGCCGTGGGCCTCAGTCGGGCCTCAGAACGATGAGAAACGTTGAGGACGGTCGACAACCAGTGAGCACCAAATCTGCAGGTCAGAGACACGAACGCTGGGTTCCCGCTGGTGGTGACGGTGAGTCGGCCTGTAGGCGGGATTCTGTCCAGGTCGCTGTTGCCAGCGGCCCTGGGTGGCCATCCATCTGCGCGGCCCACCTGGGGACTGCACCCGAAGGTGCGAGCGGGCAACCGTCCCCTGCTTGGCCTTGCTCCGGGTGGGGTTTGCCGAGCCGCCCGGGTCACCCCGGGCGCTGGTGCGCTCTTACCGCACCGTTTCACCCTTACCTGTGACCGTCCGGTCTCCCGGCCGGCCCATCGGCGGTCTGTTCTCTGTGGCACTTTCCTGCGGGTCGCCCCGACTGGCCGTTAGCCAGCACCCTGCCCTGTGGAGTCCCGACCTTCCTCGACACGGGGCAATGCCGTGCCGCGACCACCCAGCCGACTCACCGTCGCTTCCCAGTGTGCCAGTCAACTTGCACCGGCGTGGCCCCTATAGGGCCGCTGCGGTGCCAGTTGGCGGCTGGCTGGCGTCGGCGCGCCCGTCCGCCCAGCTACTCGGGCGGGATGTAGCTGGCGGGGCCGACGGCGAGCGTGACGATGCCGAACGGCGAGGGGAACAGCGCCTCGTCGGGGATGACGGCGGTCAGGATCACCGAGTGCCGGCGCTCCACGCCGCCGACCGACTGCACGGTCTGGCGCAGCTCACGCGTCGCGAACATCGGCACGAACACCTGATAGGTCGCGCCCGCGGTGTCTTCGAGCTCGAGCGCGAAGTTCACCGCGCTGATCTCGTCGGTGAGCGTCTCGAGGCTCGGCTCGACGAAGCCGACCTGCAGGTTGGGGTTTGCCTCCGTGAACGGCTGCCCACCGGCCTCGGTCGTCGCCGCTTCGAACAACGCGGCGTGCTCGCGGTGCTGGCGCTGGAACAGCTCGACCGCGTCGATCAGCGCCGGCGTCGTCAACAGCCCCATGTCGAGCACCGATTGGTACGCGTCGATGGCGAGATGTTCGAGCGACGACGACGTGCGCAGCAGCGTGACGTCGTCGACAGGTGGCGGCTCGACCGTGACCGTGGTCGGCACCGCGTCGCCGCCCTGCGGGATCTGAGGCTCGGGGTCGGAGCCTCCGCACGCGGCGAGCACCGCGGCAGCGAGCAGTCCGCCGCCCCCGAGCACGAACAGCCGGCGTCGGTCGATCGATCCATCACCGGAGGCGAAGCGCATCAGCGCGTCGCGCCACGGACCCATCGACTCGCGTTGCGCCTCTTCGGCCTCGCGCATCTGGCGGCGCAGCTCATCTCGATACATGCCGAACTCGGTCGCCATCAGAGCACCGGGAACTCGGCGGGGGTGAACGCACCCACGACCGACTCGAAGGACGGGATCCACTCCTCGACCGGGAGGCTCGCCGCCTGCCCGATGACCGTCGCGTGCTGCGCTTCCACCGACAGGATCGCCCCTGCCAGGTCGGCCGCTCGTGGAAGCTCGTAGGTGCCACACGCCTGCAGGTACGTCGCAGTGGCACGCGACTCGAGCTCGAACAACACGTCGAAGAGCGCGTCGACCGTGTTCGCCGCACGCACCTGCCTCGTGAAGTCGGAGATCAGCGCCTGGTTCGGCCCGATGGCGATACCGCTCAACGCAGTCGCCGACGCAGCGTGTTCGTTGTGATGCGTGCGGAACTGCACCGCTTGGGCGGTCTGCTCGTCGTCGAGCAGCCCCTTGTCGATCGCCTCGTCGTAGATGGCCACGAACGCGAGCTCCATCGATCGGTGGAAGAGGGTGAGCGCGAGATCCTCACCGGAGAGGTTGCTGTCTTCCTGCGCGTGGGCGACGCCGCTCAACACGGGGACCGCGCCGACGGCGAGCGCCGCGGCCCCCAGGCCGGCCCCGACGAGAAGATGACGTCGAGAAGGTGAGATGTCGGTGCTCATGTGACGACGACGCTCCCGGTCATCGAGTTGTGGATGCCACAGAAGTATTCATAGGTGCCGGCCTCGGCGAAGGTCACGGTGTAGGTCTCGCCGGTGTCGATCGTGCCGTCGCCCGGGAACGGGTTCTCCGAGTCGGTGGCGACGATCCGGTGCGCGAAGTCGTCTCTATTGGTCCAGATGACTTCGGTGCCCGCGGCGACCTGCAGCTCTTCGGGTAGGAACGCGAAGTCGATCACCGTCACCTCGGGCGGGGCGCCCGCCTCGTCCACAGTCGTGCTCGTACCCGCCGTTGATGTGCTGCTCGCGGCCGCACTCGTCGACGCGGCACCTTCGGTGGTCGCCGGGGCGGCGGTGGTCGCCGCGCTCTCGCTTTCCCCCTCCGCAGAAGCGGCCGCAGTCGTACCCCCGCCGGCGGGCTCGCCCTCGTCGCTCGGGTCGTCGCCGCAGGCTGAGAGCGTCGCGAGGAGCACCAAGGCGACGCCTGCGGCGAACGCTCGGTCTCGACGTCGGGGCATCAGCCTCTCCTTCATTGCCGGGGCACTCTAGAAGTCGAGCGCTGACAGTTCCGCAACCCAGCCCTCGACTCGGTTGCGGGCCTCGAGCCATTTGAGTCGATCGAGCTTGGCTGCTGGCTCGACGACAGTACGGGGTCGCCACGTGGCAGCGATGTCATCGAGGCCGGCCCACGTGCCGGTCGCCAGGCCCGCGAGGAACGCGGCGCCGAGCGTCGTGGCCTCGGTGACGGGAGACACCTCGATCGGACGCTGCGACGCGTTTGCGAGCGCGGCGAGGAACGTCGGGTTCTCGGTCATGCCTCCATCCACCCGCAGATGGTCGATGGCGAGGCCCGTGTCGGCTTCCGCGGCCTCGACGAGATCCGCCCCTCGATGGGCGACGCCCTCGAGCACGGCACGCACGAGATGGGCTCGTGTCGAGCCGCGCGTCAGGCCGAAGAACCCGGAGCGGGCGCCGTAGTCCCAGCGGGGCGTGCCGAGACCGAGCAACGCGGGGACGTACACGACACCATCAGTGTCGGTGCACTGGGAGGCGACGTCGTGTGACTCCGCCGCGGTCGCGATCACCCCGAGGTCGTCGCGCAGCCACTCGACGTTCGTTCCCGCGGTCAGCATGATCGCTTCGACGCCCCACGTGATCTCGCCGTCGCGTTGCCACGCCACGATCGGGAAGCAGCCGGTCGGCCCGCGTCGGTCGAACGAGGGCCGCTCACCGTCGAGGCACAGGTCGAGCATGCCCCCTGTGCCGAACGTGGCCTTCGCCAGGCCGCGGCGCACACATCCTTGGCCGATCAGCGACGCCTGCTGATCTCCGGCCAAGCCCGCGATCGGAGGCGCACCATCGAGCGCGGTGGCCTCACCGACCACGCCGGTCGAGTCGACGATCGTCGGGAGCACGCTCCGTGGGATGCGCAGGAGGTCGAGCACGTGATCGTCCCAGCCGCTTCCGTCATGGTGCGACGAGACCCGTGACGCCCGCGTTCGATTGGTCGGTGACGTGGACGGAGCCTGCGCTCAACTTCCACGCGATCCACGTGTCGACCGTGCCGAAGCAGAGGTCGTCACGGGTGCGGTCAGGGTCGACCGCGTCGAGGAGGAACGAGAGCTTCGTCGCGGATTGGTTGGGCGCGAACTTCGTGCCCTCGGCGGCGAGCACGAGACACGTACCGGCCGTGCGGAGGTCTTGCCAGCCGATTCCCGGACCGACGGGCTGACCGGTCGTGCGATCCCACAGGATCGTCGAGGCGCGCTGGTTGGCGATGCCGACCGCGTCGACTGGTCCTCCTGCGGCGAGCGCGGCGGCCGCGACCTCGAGCGCAGCGTCGGCCATGACGCGCGCGTCGAACTCGACGAGGCCGGGCGAGGGCGACGACGGCAACACCGCGCGGTAGTGGGAGTGCGTGACCGTGGCGTCCGGCCGCACGATCGCGGCCCGCACACCGCTGGTGCCGACATCGACGACGAGGATGCTCACGGCTCCTGCCCCGCGTGCCGCTGGAGCCGCGCGCCGATGAGCCCTCCGACGCTGCCCGCGACCATGGAGAGCAGCGCGCTCGAGAGCACGCCGCCCCACGAGATGTCCTCGCTCACCGTGAGCTGCCGCACGATGCCGATCCCCTGCACGAGCGCGAACGACACCAGCGCGGCCGCGATGCCGTGCACGAGGGGTGCGCCGACGTCCTGGCGTTGCGCCGCGATTGCCGCACCGATGACGAGGCCCGCGAGCACGACGAAGACGAGAAGCAGCGCCGCGCCCGAGGGATCGTCGTTCGCGCCACCGTCGTCGAGGGCCTGTCCGATCAGTGCGGCAGGGACGCAGATCACGACCGCCACGATCACCCCCGCCCAGAGCGCCGGCCAATCGATCCTCATGGCCACGGCACCTCCCCGAAGGGTCCGTCGAGCCCGAGCTTGCCGGGATTGAGGATGCCGTTCGGGTCCAGTGCTCGCTTGATCGAGCGGAGCACGTCGAACGCGCCGCCGAGCGCTTCGGCCATGAACCGGCTGCGGTTCAGCCCCACCCCGTGGTGGTGGGAGAGCGCGCCGCCGTTCTCGAGGACGGCCCGGGTGCCGGCATCCCACGCGGCGACGTAGAACGACTCGCGCTCGTCGGCCGGCGGCCGACCCGCGAACGTGAAGTAGAGACAGGCGCCGTCGCTGTATGCGTGCGACTGGTGCGCGGTCGCGTTCACCGCGTGCGGAACGGCCGAGATCGCCGCCGTCGTCGCGTCGTAGATCTTCGGCAGGTCGCGCCACCGTGCGGCGATCTCCATCGTGTCCACCACGATGCCGCGGCGGGTGAGCGCCTCGAGTGCGCTCACCTCGTTGCGATGGTGGAACCACCGATCGACGAGACCGACGTCGCCTCGTTCGCCGCCCGCGGAGTCGCACTCCTCGGCCACGACACGCATCACCGCGTCGATCAGCGTCGGGTCACCTTCGTCGTAGGCGAGGAGCACGTGACGATCACCGGTCTGATAGCTGCGGTTGGCCTCGACGTCGTCGTAGAGACGAAGCACCGCGGGCGTC
This sequence comes from uncultured Acidimicrobiales bacterium, assembly GCA_963747215.1. Taxonomy (GTDB): domain Bacteria; phylum Actinomycetota; class Acidimicrobiia; order Acidimicrobiales; family DATKAS01; genus DATKAS01. The sequence continues at coordinate 343,741 of CAVVET010000029.1, read as the reverse complement.
GCGCCGCGGCGCAGGATGCGGCGGCATGCGTCGAGGCCGTCGACGAACGTGGAGAAGGTCCACGCGTCACGTCGTTCTGCAGCCGGTGCGGGATGCAGTCGGAGACGAGCACCGGTGATGACGCCGAGCGTGCCCTCCGATCCGACGAACAGCTGCGTGAGGTCGGGACCGGCGGCCGCTCGAGGCGCTCCGCCGGTGGTGATGCGGCGCCCGTCGGCGAGCGCGACGTCCAGCCCGACCACCATGTCCTCGATCTTCCCGTATCGCGTGGACAGCTGGCCGGCGCCGCGACAGGCGAGCCAGCCGCCGACGGTCGAGATCGCGACCGACTGCGGCCAGTGTCCGAGCGTGGCGCCGTAGGTGGCGCGCAGCTCGGCTTCGAGCGGTTCGCCGAACGTGCCCGGGCGCACGTCGAGCACGAGCGACTCGTCGTCGACGTCGACGACTCCTGACAGCTCGCACAGGTCCAAGACGACGCCACCGTGGACAGGAACGCTGGCGCCGCACACCCCGCTGCGACCGGCTGCCGCGGTCACGGGGACGAGGTCGGCATTGCACACCGCGAGAACGGCGGCGACCTCCTCCGCCGAGCGGGGGGTTGCCACCGCCGACGCCAGCCCGGGCACGGCACCTTCGAGCGCCCACTGCATCGCGAGCGGCCACCAGTCGCGGCTGGCCTCGGCGACCGCGCGCTCGTCGACCGTGACCGACGCGCACGCATCTCGCAGCCGGCCGAGCGTGGCGTCGCCGACCGTGACCCGCCGGGCGGGAATGCGTGCACGCACTGCCCCGTCTGTGACCAGCTCGATGGGGGCAACCGGCGCGCCGGGGGAGGGACGCTCCCCACCGACGGCCGTCACCGCCTCACGCTCCGATCGTCGCGTCGAGCGCGGTCTCCGGCAGCGCGGCCGACGTGCGCTCGGCGGTCAGCGCCTCGCGGAAGTCGGCGACCTGTTGAAGCCGCTGCTCCTCCGACCAGCCCAGCTCGGGCGCGATCAGCGCCGCCACCTCGTCCGCGGCCCGCCCCGCGTCGTCGCGGGCGAGCAGGCGGGCCCGAGTGCGCCGGCTGAGCACGTCGTCGAGCGTTCGGGCCATCTCGTGGCGCACGGCGTGCACCGCCTCGGCGCGGATGTACGGCAGACCGGGGACGAGCGCGCGGGCGAGGTCGTCGTCGGCCGTCGTGAGCCGCGCAACTTCGGTGGCCTCGGTGCCGTACCGCGACGCGAGGTGCGCGTCGAGCCCGGTCGCGCGACCGGTCTGGGTCGAAGTCCTCGCCTCCGAGCAGCACCACGTGCTTCGTCGAGCTGCGACGCCGTACCTCGAGCACGCCCGCCACCTCGTCGACCGTGTCGGCCGCCATGCGCCGATAGGTCGTGAGCTTGCCGCCCGTGATCGTCACGACTCCACTCGCGGAGCGGTGCACCGAATGACGGCGCGAGAGGTCGGCGGTCTTCGCGCTGACGGCGTCCTTCACGAGTGGTCGCAGCCCGGCCCAGGTCCCGAGGATGTCCGCCTCGGTGACACCGGTCGTCACCGACGCGTTGAGCGCACGCAGGACGTACTGGATGTCCTCTGGTGTGCACTGCGGATCGTCGAGCGGGCCGTCGTAATCCGTGTCGGTGGTACCGACGTAGGCGAGGTCTCCCCACGGAACGACGAAGAGCGAGCGCCGATCCTTCGGCACGGGGATGACGACCGCGACGTCGTTCTGGGTCTTGGCCCACGGAATCGTGATGTGGATACCCTTGGCCGGGCGGATCGTCTCCGAGCCTCGTCCCTCGTCGAGCGCGCGCAGCTCGTCGGCCCACACTCCTGTCGCGTTCACGACGACTCGGGCGCGCACCGCGATCTCGACGCCGTCAGCGGCGATCGTGGCACCCACCACCTTGCCGTCGGCGTCCTTCGTGAGGGAACGGACGGCGGCGTAGTTCGCGACTGCGGCCCCGTGGGCTGCCGCGGTCCGGGCGATCGTGAGCGTGAGACGGGCGTCGTCGGCTTGCGCGTCGTAGTACAGGTAGGCGGAGGCAAGGCGCTCGGCCGGCATCGTGGGCATGTGCGCCAGCGCGGCTTCCTTGGTCAGTCGCTTGTGCAGCTTGCCGATGCGCAGCCCCCCGGTGAGGTCGTACATCCACATCGCCGAGCCGAGGGCCCGCCGCGACCTTCGGGTTGATGAGGCCATCGCGCGAGAAGATCGGGATGAGGAACGGCAGAACCCGCACGAGATGCGGCGCGGTCTTGCGGAGCCGCTGGCGCTCGGCCAGTCCCTCGTAGACGAGCGCGTACTCCCGCTGCTGGAGGTACCGCAGCCCGCCGTGAACGAGCTTCGAAGACTTCGACGACGTGCCCGCGGCGAAATCGTGACGTTCGACGAGCGCTGTACGCAGGCCTCGTGTCGCCGCATCGAGCGCGACACCGACGCCGGTGATGCCCCCGCCCACGACGAGCACGTCGAAGTGCTCAGCGGCCAGACGCTCGAGCGCGGTCGGGCGATCGAACGGGGGGAGCGCCACGGGAGTCATCCTAGGATCGGTCGATGCGGGCGGCGCCATCGGCGGCTGAGGTCCTGACGCCGGATTGGCTGAGCAACGCGCTCGGCCGGACGGTGTCACGATGTCGCGTCGAGCCGCTCCGCGACCAGGGAGTGTCAGGGGTTCTGAGCCGTGTCCACCTCGACGACGGCTCCACGCTGATCGCGAAGCAGGGCCACAGCGATCCCGTAACGCGGAGCCGGCAACAAGCGTTCGGCATGTACGCACGCGAGCTCGCCTTCTACAGCGACATCGCGGCGCGGGTGCCGGTGCGCACGCCCGGGTGCGTCTACATCGCTCCAGACGACGAGGCGCCTGTGCTCCTCCTGATGGAGGATCTCGCTCCGGCGGTCGCGGCGTCGTTCGCGGTCGGGCTCTCCGCATCGGAGACCTCCGACGCGCTCGACGCGATGGCCGCGATGCACGCAGCCTGGTGGGGGAGCGGCGAGCTCGATGCACTCGGGCTCTGGCGATCGACACCCGCGGAAGCGTCACGATGGGCGGCTGATCTCGAGGAGCGCCTGCCGCGCTTCCTCGACCGGTTCGGGTCACGGCTCAGTCCCGCCGACGTGAGGCTGGCGGAGCTCGTCACCGAGCACCTCGCTCGGTGCATCGTCGAGGCGGCCGCGCTGCCGTCGACTCTCGCGCACGGCGACCCGGGCTGTCCCAACCTGATGTTCGGTCACCCCTCGGCGGCGGTCGCGATCATCGACTGGCAGCTGGTCGCCGCTCGCAACGGGCTGCTCGACGTTGCCTGGCTCGTGATCCTGGGCGTACCCGTCGCTTTGCGCAGGCACATGGAGGAGGCCTGGCTCGGGCGTTACCACGCGACCCTCGGCATCGACGCTGACGATGCACAGCGCGGGTACGGGCTGGGTGCGGTCCTCGCCCTCCGGGCCCCGATCTGGATGGGCGGCGAGTCCGCTCGGCGCAGCGCCTACACCGATGCCTATGCCGAGGCGACCCTCGCCCGCGCGTTCTCGGCTGGCCGTGACCTGAACCTGACGTCACTTCTCACTCGCTGAGCACCTTCGGTACCGCACGGTTTCGGGTTGGCCGAACGCGGAAATCAACCCGTAGATTGACCTTGGCCCCTTCGGGGGCCCGTAACTGGCCCCTCCGGAAGAGAACCCCCGTTGAGCAACCCGTCATGGCGCGATCAGGCCGCCTGCCGCGGCCTCGATCCCGAGGTCTTCTACCCCGTCTCCGAGCAAGAGGAAGCGACCGCAAAGAACATCTGCGCCGAGTGCACCGTCCGCCAGTCCTGCCTCGAACACGCGATCACGCATCGCGAGAAGGAAGGCATCTGGGGCGGCGCCACCGAGCGGGAGCGGCGCCGGATCATCCGCCAGCGCCGGCGCACTGCCTGAACCAGCCGTCCCAGGAGGGGCCGTGGGGGAACCGAGCCTCGAAGCGCTGGGCGGATGGCGAACGGTGCTCGGCCGACTCACGTCCGGTGGTGACCTGACCCACGACGAAGGCGCGCGGCGATGGCCGAGATCCTGGAAGGCGCGGCGAGCCCCGCGCAGATCGCCGGGTTTGCCGTCGCGCTGCGCATGAAGGGTGAGACCGTCGACGAGCTCGACGGGCTCCTCGACGCGATGCTCGGTGTCGCGGCGCTCGTCGAGGTGCCCCTCGAGATGCAGTCGCGACTCGTCGACGTCGTCGGCACCGGCGGCGATCGCAGCCATTCGATCAACGTCTCCACGTTGGCGGCGCTCGTCGTGGCGGGCACGGGCGTGCCGGTGTGCAAGCACGGCAACCGGGCCGCGTCGTCATCGTGCGGCGCCGCCGACCTCCTCGAGGCGCTCGGGGTGAACCTCGCTCTCGACGCCGAGGGCGTGACGCGCTGCATCGTCGGAGCCGGCATCGGGTTCTGCTTCGCGCCGAACTTCCACCCGGCGCTTCGCCACGCCGGTCCGCCGCGCCGTGAGCTCGGCATCCCGACCGCGTTCAACTTTCTCGGCCCCTTGGCCAACCCGGCGCGGGCGCGTCGCCAGCTCGTGGGCGTGAGCGACCCGTCGATGGCCGAGCGCATGCTCGGTGTGCTCGCGGCGCGCGGCTCCGAGCACGTGCTGCTCGTCCACGGCCACGATGGCCTCGACGAGCTGACGACAACCACGACGTCGACCGTGCACGAGCTCGCGGACGGCGCCGTGCGCACGTGGATCCTCGATCCAGCCGACGTCGGGCTCCCCCTCTCGAAGCCCGAGGACCTGCGGGGCGGCGACCCGGCGACGAACGCCGCGATCGCCCGTGGGGTGCTCGGCGGAGACCGGGGACCCGCCCGCGACGTCGTCGTGCTGAACGCCGGCGCGGCGCTGGTCGCCGCCGGAACCGCGGTCGCGGTCGCGGACGGCATCGCCCAGGCGGAGGCGGCGATCGACGACGGCCGGGCGGCTGCGGCGCTCGACCGGCTCGTTGCCGCGTCACAACTGCCCTGACAAGCCCCCTCCGCCCTGATAAGCCCGCGTCGCTCTCGGAAGCCCGCGGAGCACCGACGATGGAGGCAAGGCATGGCCGGCTCCGAGCTGCTCCACCGCCACCGTGCGGTGATGCCCTCATGGTTGACCCTTTACTACGAGTCGCCGATCGAGCTCGTGAGCGGGTCGGGCCGCCGCGTCACCGATGCCGAAGGCCGCACCTACCTGGACTTGTTCGGCGGGATCCTCACCACGATGACGGGCCACTCCGTCCCTGAGGTCGTCGACGCGATCCGCGAGCAGGCCGGCAAGATGCTGCACAGCTCGACGCTCTACCTGATCCGTCCGATGGTGGAGCTGGCCGAGCGCATCGCGGGGCTCTCCGGCATCCCCGACGCGAAGGTGTTCTTCGTCAACTCGGGCTCGGAGGCGAACGAGACCGCACTGCTCCTCGCGTCCTCGTACCGGCGATCGAACCAGGTGATCGCGCTGCGAAACAGCTATCACGGTCGGTCGTTCGCCACGATCGGCATCACCGGCAACCGCGGCTGGTCGCCGTCGAGCTTGAGCCCGTTCAGCGTGCACTACGTGCACAACGGGTACCGGTTGCGCTCACCGTTCGGCAACCTCGACGACGCCGGCTTCATCGACGCGTGCGCCGACGACCTGCGCAACGTCATCGAGACCACGACCTCGGGTGACGTCGCCACGATGATCGTCGAGCCGATCCAAGGTGTGGGGGGCTTTTGCGTACCGCCCGACGGCTTCTTCGGCGCGATGAAGAAGGTGCTCGACGAGTACGAGATCCTCTTCATCTCCGACGAGGTGCAGACGGGTTGGGGTCGCACCGGCGAGCACTTCTGGGGCTACGAAGCGCACGGTGTCGTGCCCGACGCCCTGACGTTCGCGAAGGGTCTCGGCAACGGACTCGCGATCGCCGGTCTCGTCGCCCGCGCCGACCTCATGGATTCGCTGAACGCGAACTCGCTCTCGACGTTCGGCGGCAACCCTCTCGCGACCGCCGGCGCGCTCGCGAACCTGAACTACCTGCTCGACAACGACCTGCAGGGCAACGCGCTCCGAGTCGGGTCGTACCTCCTCGAACGGCTGCGGCCCCTCGCCGACCGGTTGTCAACGGTGGCCGAGGTGCGAGGTCGCGGGTTGATGATCGGCATCGAGCTCGTCGAGGAAGACGGCACGACGCCGAGCCCACGACGCGCGGCGGCGTGCCTCGAAGCGTGCAAGGCGAACGGGGTGCTCGTCGGCAAGGGCGGTCTGTACGGCAACTGCTTGCGCGTCGCGCCTCCGCTGTCGATCACGCTCGAAGAGGCCGAGGAAGGCGGCGCGGTGATCGCTGACGCGCTCAGTCGTCTCAACGGCGACGACGTCGGAGGCCACTAGCCTCCGCCTCCGTGCTCGTCCGGGTCCCCGCGTCGTCGGCCAACATCGGTCCCGGCTTCGACGCGCTCGGCCTCGCGCTCGGCATGTACCTCGAGGTGAAGCTCGGAAAGGGCGAAGGCCTCGCGGATGGGCATCCTGCCCTCGTCGCCTTCGTCTCAGCCGGCGGTGAGGGGCCGATCTCGGTTCGGTCGCAGATCCCGATGGGCCGCGGACTCGGCTTCTCCGGAGCGGCACGTGTGGCGGGTGTGCTCGCCGCCCTCGCCCAGCAGACGCGGTGGTTGCACCGAGGTCACCGAGCTGGCGTCGGAGACCTTGGCGCGCGCGGCCGTGCTCGAGGGCCACGAGGACAACGTGGCCGCGTCGCTCTACGGCGGGGTGGTCGCCGTTGCCGGCGGCCGCGCGGTGAAGGTCCCGCTCGGGTTCGAACCCGCGATCGTGGTCTGGGTGCCGACGGCGAAGACGTCGACCGATGAGTCCCGAGGGCGCCTGCCGTCGTCAGTGACGCTCGCCGATGCGTCCTTCAACATCGGGCGCACCGCGTTGCTGGTTGCGGCGCTCGCGGCAGGCGACCGCAACGCGCTGCGGTCAGCCACCGCCGATCGACTCCATCAGGACGTCCGACTGGCATCGGCTCCGGAGAGCCGTCGCGCGATGGCCGTCGCGGTCGAGGCCGGCGCGTGGTGCTCGTGGCTCTCGGGCTCGGGCCCGACCGTGGCGGCGATGGCCGACCCGAAGACGGCTCGCGACGTGGCGGCCGCCTTGCCGGCGACCGGCCAGGCGCGCGTGCTCGGACTCGATCATCAGGGCGCGGTGATCGACCGCACCTGAGCGAGAGGAGGCGCGACTACGCGGTGGAGTCGCGGCCAGGGTCGGGCTGCCAGCGCGGCTCCCAACCGAGCGACGCTTCCAAGCGAGCGATCTCGTCGTGCGCCTCTTCGAGGGCATCGAGCTGCATGTTCATCCGCGCGATCGCTTCCCGAGTGGGCTCGGTGAGCTGGTGCTGCGCGGAGCCGAGGGTGACCACTCGCGCCGCGAGCGACTCGAGGCCGACGACTTGCTCCGTCAGCTCGGCGAGCAGCATCCGGCGATGCGAGGACGCCGCCCGCGATGCAGTGACGACGTCTCGGTCGAGCACCACTGCGTGCAGCTCGATGTCGCTGGCCATGAGCGCGATCGGCGACTGCTCCTCGCTGCGCCGGGTGCGTCGAGGCAGCCACGGGCGGACGGACGCCACGACGCGGCGCAAGCGGCGGTGAAGGCGAGCAGAGCCCGATGGATCGAACAGCCAGCGCAACGGAGCGGAGCTCTTGCCGCGCACGCCGACGCGATTCGAGTGACGGAGGCTGCGCACGAACAGGACGCTGACCGCGACGAACGCAGCGACGCCAATGCCCACAGCCCACAGGACTGCTCCCACGGGGACCAGGCTAGCGAGCGCGGTCGAAGCCGTGGTTGCGGTTTCGCACCCGCGGCGACATGGACGCGATGGGCGGGAACGCCGGACGCGAGGCCCCCTTCGCAGTGGACCACCCGGACGCGCTCCGCTTCGGCGTCGAGCCATCGGGCGATGCAGCCCATCTCGTCGACGAGATCTGCGGGCAGCGGCAGGCCTGCCGCCGGTCCGGCGGGTGGGTGCTCGAGACCGTCGAGGCCCGCCAGGGTCGGATCGGCGTCGACCGGCCAGCACCCGAGCAGCACCCCGTCGCGCACCTCCGCACGAAACGCGCCCGGTCGCTCCACCACGACAGTGCCCGCGTGCCGCAGCTGGTCGATGTGCCGCTGTCGACGGAGCGCGCCCGCCAGCGCCTCCAGCACGGTCACGGACGTCGGCCGCCTCCTCGAAGCGCTCCGCGTCGGCGAGCGCCGTCATCTGCCCGCGCAACGGGTCGAGCAGCACTTCCGGATCGACCGTCAGCCCGCGTTCCGTACGGTCGACGATCACCCGGTAGTCCGCTTCGGAGATCGCTCCCGAGCACGGACAGGTGGCGACCCCGAGCTGTGCCGGCGCGCAGGGAGCGGTCCGGTCGCCCTTCGCCGGGTTCGCCGTGCATCGCCGCAACGGCATCACGGTCTCGATCGCCTCGACGACACGCCGCGCCGCGCCGGCAGAGGGCAGCGGCCCGACGTACCTCGCCCCGTCGGCCTTGGCCTGGCGCACGACCGCGAGGCGCGGGAATCGCTCGTTCAGTGTGAGCTTCACGTAGCTGTACTTGCCCCACTGCTTGCCCTGGCGGTTGAAGCGAGGCTGCAGACGATGGATGAGCCGCACCTCGAGCACGGCGGCATCGAGCGGACCGGTGCATTGGATGTGGTCGATCTGCTGCGTCTCGCGGAGCAGCTGACCGATCTTGCGTCGATCGTCGCTCGAGAAGTACGAGCGGACTCGCTGACGAAGGTTCGTCGCCTTGCCGACATACAACGGCCGGCCACCGGCGTCACGAAACAGGTACACGCCGGGCCGGCGGGGGAGCCGATCGGTGAGTCGCAGCTTCGCCGCCTGCGGATGGCCGTTGATGCGGGAAGCGCGAGCAAGTCGTCGAGGCCGAGCACGCCGAACGCCGCGGCGCGCTCGAGCAACAGGTGCAGCAAGTCGGTCGTCGCGAGCGCGTCGTCGAGCGCGCGGTGCGATGGCTGATGTGACAGGCGGAAGCGACTGGCCAACGTCGACAGCCGGCAGTTCGGCACCTCGTCACGCACGAGCCGGCGAGCGAGCGCGCACGTGTCGACCCACGGGTTCGTCATCGGGGCCCATCCCGAGGCACGGCGTGCCGCGGCCAAGAAGGAGAGATCGAATCGCACGTTGTGGCCGACGATGACGGTGCCCGCGCTGAACTCTTCGAACGCGGCCAGCACCGGCTCGATGCGGGGTGCGGGTATCACCATCGCCTGCGTGATGCCGGTGAGCACTGTGATCTCCGGCGGAATCGGCACGCCGGGGTTCACGAGCGACTGAAACGTGCCGAGGAACTCGCCGCCGCACACCTTGACGGCGCCGACCTCGGTGATGCCGCAACGATCGGCCGAGCCGCCCGTCGTCTCGAGGTCGACGACGCAGAACGTCACCTGCGAGAGCGGTGTGCCGAGGTCGTCAAAGGTGCGTTGCACGGATCGACGATAAGGGAACAGACGTTCGATGACAAGAACACGTGTTCGGGCGCGGGGAGGCACAGGGTAGGGTGAGCGCCGTGTCGGCCACCCGCTACCGCTGCGCGGCATGCGGGAACCTCACCCGCTTCGACGTGGTGACCACCCGACGGACGACGGCGTTTCACCACTTCGCCGTGTCGGGCGAGCTGTCGATCGAGGACGAGCAGGTGCTCGAGGAGGCCGTGGAGTCCGTGACGTGCCGGTGGTGTGGCCCCGCCGGGTCGGTGCAGGTCCTCCCTGACGGCGAGACCGCCGATTCGCCGTGACGATCCCGAACGAGCTCGTACGCACGGCGCTCGAGGCCGCGTTGATCGTCGCGATCGCCGACCGCGCGAATGCTCCCAAGCCCCTGCAGAAGTTCCTGAACTTCCAGAAGATGCCGCCGGCGGCGATGCCGGTCGTGCGCAAGGTGCTCGACACCGACGACGCATTTCGCAAGCGAGTGGCCGAGTCCGTCAACCTCGACGCGGTCGACCGACCGTCGGTGCTCCTTCTCACGCGGCCCGACGGTTGGGAGGAAGAGCTCGAGCTGCTCGCGGTAGAGGAGGCGAAGGCGCTCGACGACAGTCGTGAGGCGAGGGCGGAGAAGAGCGCGCAGCGCAAGCTGAAGGCCGCCGAGCAAGCGCGCGAGAAGGCCGAAGGGCGTGTGCAAGAGATCACGGCGGAGCTCGAACGCGTCCGCGCCACCCTCGAGCAAGAGCGAGCCGCCCGGCGTCAAGCCGACACGACGGCGCACAGCCTCACGTGGGAGATCGACAACCTACGGGTGCGCGTGCGCGAGCTCGAAGAGGCGAGCACCAGCTGGGGCGAGGAGCGCTCGGACCTGCAGCGTGCACTCGCTGACATGCAACAGTCGGACCCGCAGCAGTCGCCCGCGGAGGCCCCGCCCGACCCCTTTGATGCGAGCGGCATCGTCGCCGCGCTCGGCAGTGCGCACGGCGCGTTGGCCGCGCTCGAGCGTGCGCTGCAGTCGATCGAGGCCGACCTGCCCGCGGATGATCCGGCGCCGACCTCGTCGCGACCCACCTCGGAGCGTCGCCTGCGCAAGGAGAAGCACGCTCGGCGGAGCCCCTCGCCGTTGCCCGGGGGCGTCCACGACGACTCGGTCGAGGCCGCTCGCTACCTCGTCTCGCTCCGGCACGTCGTGCTCGCGATCGACGGCTACAACGTCGCGATGCGGGGCTGGCCCGACCTGCCGGTCCTCGCCGAGCAGCGGGCACGGCTCTTCAACCGCCTCGCCGAGCTGTACGCACGGACACGGGTGGAGTCGTGGGTCGTGTTCGACGGCACCGAGTCAGGTGATGTCGGCGCGTCGAAGGGTCAGCCGTTCCGTGTCGTGTTCACACCCGTCGGAGTCACCGCCGACGACGAGATCCTCCGCAGAGTCCAGACGATCCCGCGTGAGCGGCCCGTGGTCGTGGCGTCGTCGGACCGGGAGGTCACCGAGGGAGCGTGGCGTCTCGGAGCCAACACCATCACCGCGGAGCAGCTGCTCGCCATCCTCTGACCGTCGGGAATGTCCCACCCCCGGCGCACACTCCTCGCAGCGGAGCCAGAGACGAGGAGGATCAGTGGAGACGTTCACGATCAGCTGTGACGAGTGCGCGATGCGCGACACGAACACGTGCGACGACTGCGTCGTCACGTTCCTCCTCGACCGGTCCGAGCGCGGGGCGGTCGTGCTCGATCTCGAGACCGCTCGCACGGTGAGGCTGCTCGGTCAGGCCGGCCTCGTCCCACCGCTCCGACATGTGGCCCGCTGAGCCGGCTCGACGGCGACGGCCGGGTACCGTGCGCGGGTGCGCGCGCCCACGAGCTCACTCACGAAGGGTGCTCTCGCGGCTGGGCGCGGCGCGGGCCTCGATGCGATCGGCGTCGCACCGGCGCGGCCGTTCACGCGCGCTCGCGCTGCGCTCGAATCGCGGAAGGCCGCCGGGCTGCACGGCGGCATGGCGTTCACCTACAAGAACCCCGCTCGCTCCACTGATCCCGGCGCGGCGCTCGATGGGGCGCGTGCGATCGTGGTCGGAGCGCTCTCGTATGGCGGAGGCCCACGACGGGCGCCGTCGAACCGTCCCACTGCGACGGTCGCCCGCTACGCCCGACGCGATCACTACCGACTCCTCGCCGATGGGCTGGGCGCCGTCGCCGCGCACCTGACGGCGGCCGGGTGGAAAGCGCGTGTGATCGCGGATGACAACTCCCTCGTCGACCGAGAAGCGGCGTACCGCGCCGGCCTCGGCTGGTACGGGAAGAGCGCGAACATCTTGCTGCCGGGACGCGGGTCGTGGTTCGTGCTCGGTTCCGTAGTGACGAACGCGCCGCTGACGCCCTCCCGCGCGCCGGTCGACGACGGCTGCGGATCGTGTCACCGATGCATCGACTCGTGTCCGACCGGCGCCATCGTCGAAGCGGGCGTCGTCGACGCGCGCCGGTGCCTCGCCTGGCTGCTCCAAGCGCCGGGGGTGTTCCCGGTGGAGGCGCGTGCGGCGCTGGGTGATCGGCTGTACGGCTGCGACGAGTGCCAGGAGGTGTGCCCCCCGAACCTCGTCGTCGATCGACGTCGGTCCGGCGGTTCGGCCGCTTCTGACGTCGAGCCCGATCGGGGCGTCGACGTGCTCGAGCTGCTCGCCGCATCCGACGAGGAGCTGCTCGCGCGGCACGGACGCTGGTACATCCCCGACCGCGATCTTCGCTACGTCCGTCGCAACGCGCTCGTGATCCTCGGCAACGTTGGCGACGGCAGTGATCCTGAGGTCGAAATCACGCTCCGTCGCTACCTCACCGACCCGGACGAGCTCCTGCGCGCCCATGCGTGCTGGGCGTGCACGCAGCTCGGACGCATCGATCTCCTCGCGCTCGTCGAGGGAGATCAGAGCGCGCTCGTGCTCGCCGAGCTGTGAGCCATCTGCTCGTCACGAACGACTTCCCGCCCAAGCATGGCGGCATCCAGGCGTACCTCTGGGAGCTGTGGCGGCGTTTGCCTGCCGACGAGATCACCGTCCTCACCGACACCCCATCGCGACGCCGCGGCGTGGGATGCGAAGCAGCCGTTTCGTGTGGTGCGCGACCGCGACCGCGTGTTGCTTCCCACTCCTGGGCTCGCTCGTCGCATCGACCAGCTCGCGGGTGATGTCTCCGCCGATCTCGTGATGCTCGACCCCGCGTTGCCGGTCGGGCTGCTCGGACCGCGGCTGGCCAAGCCCTACGGGTTGGTGCTGCACGGCGCTGAGGTCACGGTGCCAGGGCGCCTCCCCGTGAGTCGATCTGTGCTGCGCTCGGTGCTGCGGGGTGCCCGCGTCATCGTCGCCGCCGGCGGGTATCCCGCGGAGCAAGCCCGACGCGCAGGGGGCGCGGACCTGCCCATCGTGGTCGTCCCACCGGGTGTCGATGCCGAGCGCTTCCGGCCGCTCGACGCGGACGAGCGTGCGTCTGCTCGTGCCCGCTTCGGCTTGAGCGCCGCCTCCTGCGTCGTGCTCGGTGTGAGCAGGCTCGTGCCACGGAAAGGCTTCGACACGCTGGTCCGAGCCGGAACACGTCTCGGGGCGACCCGACCCGGCGTCGAGCTCGCCATCGCGGGTGGGGGGCGTGACGCGGCCCGGCTCGCCCGGCTCGCTCGTCGCGAGGGGGCCCCGGTGCGCTTCCTCGGACGAGTTCCGGACGCGGACCTGCCCTCGCTCTACGGGGCCGCCGATGTGTTCGCGATGCTCTGTCGCGACCGATGGCTCGGCCTCGAACAAGAAGGCTTCGGCATCGTCTTCCTCGAAGCAGCGGCTTGCGGCATCCCGCAAGTCGCGGGCCACAGCGGAGGCTCCGACGAGGCCGTCGTCGACGGCGTCACCGGTCGTGTCGTTCACGGTGACGACCCGATCGCGGTCGCAGCTGCGCTCGCGCCATTTGTCGACGACCCCGACGTACGGACACGGATGGGCCGCGCCGCGCGCGATCGCGCCGTTGCCGAGTTCGACTACGACAAGCTCGCCGCTCGGCTCGCTGACGCGCTCACCCTCCGATGATCGTCGGGCCCAGGTGATCGTCAGAGCCTCGTGGGCGGGCACCGCCGTGTTCGCCGTCACGGCCGTGGCGGCCGCGATCTCCCCCGACACGTTCGAGGTGGTCGCGCTCGCGGTCGCCCTCGTCCTGTTCGCAGTCGGCACGGTGGTGTTTCTCGTCGCCTTCGTGCATGCAGTCGGCCGGAGCCGCGAAGTCGACATCGGGATCGGCGGCCTGTACTTCCTCGCCGGATCCGCACCGCGCGCGGTGCAGGTCCATCTCCTCGGTTCTCTCGGCGTCGAGGTCGTCGTTGCGTTCGCCACCGCGTCGGCGAGGCCGTTCACGAGCCTGGCCTTCGGGATGCTCGTCCCGCTGTACGGCTTGGGCCTCTGTGGGCTGTGGGGCGCCTACCACGGATCGTTCCCCCCGAGGGCGGTGTCAGGCTTCGAGCCCGAGGGGTAGATGGAGCAGAATGCAGGGATGACGGATCAGGCGACCGAGCGCATCACGATCGACGCTCCGCCGCAGGAATGTTGGGATGTCGCGCTCGAGTTCGAGCGCTATCCCGAGTGGGCGAAGGACATCAAGCGCGCCGTCGTGCTCAGTCGCGACGAGAACGACCGTCCGAGCGAGGTCGAGTTCACGGCCGCAGCCATGGGTCGCAGCGCGAACTACACGCTGCAGTACGACTACTCCGGCGCCCCCGAGCGCCTCGCCTGGTCGCTCGTGCAGGGCGACATCATGAAGACGCTCGAGGGCTACTACCAGTTCGTCCCGTCAGTGATGAGCCCCGGCTCCACTGACGTCACCTACGACCTCAGCGTCGAAGTCGTCGTTCCCTTGCCCGGCTTCGTGAAGCGGCGAGCCGAGGTGCGCATCCTGCACAGCCTCTTGGAGCTGAAGGCTCGAGTCGAGCAGTAGTGCCGCGGATCCTGCTGCTCACCGGCAAAGGGGGAGTCGGCAAGACAACGACGGCGGCAGCGACCGCCCTCCTCGCTGCCGACTGCGGTCACCGCACCCTCGTGTTGTCGACCGATCCCGCCCACTCGCTCGCCGATGCGTTCGACATGGCGCTCGGCCCCGAGCCGACGGTGATCACAGGTTCCCTCTCCGGCCAGCAGCTCGATGCACAGGCTCGCCTCGAGACCTCATGGTCGACGCTGCGTGCCTACCTCGCGTCGCTCTTTCGCTGGGCGGGCATCGAGGCCATCGAGGCCGAGGAGCTCTCCGTGCTCCCCGGCCTCGACGAGGTCTTCGCGTTGAGTGATCTTCACGAGCACGTCGTGTCCGGCAAGTGGGACGTGATCGTCGTTGACTGCGCGCCCACGGCCGAGACGCTCCGGCTGCTGTCGTTGCCCGAGATCCTGTCGTGGTGGATGGAGCGCCTGTTCCCGATCGGCCGTCAGCTCAGCAGGCTGCTCGCGCCGTCGGTCGGACTGGTGACGGCGATGCCGGTGCCCGACAGCGACGTCTTCGACGCGCTCGAAGCGGTTCTACGACCGCATCGAATCGGTGCGGTCCGTGCTCTCGGACCCGGCACAGACATCGGTCCGCCTCGTCGTGAACCCCGAACGTATGGTCATCGCCGAGGCGCGTCGCACCTACACCTATCTCTCGCTGTTCGGCTACAGAGTCGACGCGGTCGTGGTGAACCGATTGCTGCCCGACGACGTCGCGGATCCCTGGTTCGACAGCTGGAAGGCGACCCACGCGGCGCATCTCGCCGAGATCCGAGAGGCGTTCGCCCCCCTCCCCGTGCTCAAGGCCCGTCTCGCCGAACGTGAGCTGGCCGGCGTCGAGGCCCTGCGCGGCCTCGGCCGGGAGCTGTTCGGGGAGGAGGACCCTTCGGTCGCGATGCACGAAGGATCGGTCCTGGAGGTGACCCAACGGGATGGCGCGTGGGTGTTGGCGTTGGAGCTCCCCTTCGCGGAGCGGGAGGACGTGGCCCTCAGCCGAAAGGGCGATGAGCTGCTTGTCACCCTCGGAGGCCAGCGACGCGCGATCCTGTTGCCGGATTCGCTGCGTCGTCGACGAGTGACCGATGCGGTCGTGCACGGTGGCCGCCTCGAGGTCGTGTTCGGTGCAGCAACCTGATGGGGGAGGCAACCTGATGGGGGAGGCGATCGGCAGCGAACCGAACGACGGGGTCGCCCACCTGCAGGCGGCCGCACGGGAGATGATCGCGGCAGCCCGCGCGTTCCTCGAGGCCGCTGAGCGTGTCGTCGAGAACCCCGAGGCAGTTCGCACCGCGGTGGTGACGGTCGGAGCAATGGCCAAGGCCGTGATGCAGACCGTCGACCCGACCGGCACGAGGGCCAACGGCGACCGCGACGCTGACGATCAGGGCGACCCGCCGATCGAGCACATCACGCTGTCATGAGGCTCCTCGAGCTCCGCTCTCCGGGCGTGACGGTAGAGCTGCATCCGAGGCTGGCCGTCGTCCACGCCGAAGAATCGGCGCGCCGAGCGCTCGTGGATGCGCTCACCGCCGCCCTCCGCGGAGGCAACGGCACCGCCGGGTTCGTCGAGGCGCACGGCATCATCCTCGATCTCGACCGCGAGGGACTGCGCCTTCTCGATCTCGACGGCGACGTCGAGATGGTGCTCGGCGCGGACGATCTCCCGGCCGAGGCCTCCGGGCTTGCCGGGCGGCCGCGCCGAACGGCGGACGACGCCGCCGTCGAGCACGAGCGGGCTCGTGGACCCGCCCGTCAGGCAGGTCGATGCCGCCGCCGAGGTGTTGGCCGCGGTCGAGGTCGCCCTGCGAGGCGCCGCCGAGGAACGCGACGCGCACGCAGCCCGACTCACCGACAAGCCGAGCAGTCACTCGAAGACGCGGTGGCATCGCGCGAGGCCGCCGAGCGTGCCGTCGAGTCGGCGTCTGACGCACTCGCCGAGATCGAGGGAAGCCCGGAAGAAGACGTCGGCGACGATGACCTTGCCGATGAGCTGGCCGCCTCGGACGAAGGTGATCTCTTCGAGGACGACGCCCCGGTGTCCGCCTCGCCTGAACGGGAAGCCGCAATCGACGGAGACGAGGAGTACGAGGCGGCCCGTCACGCCGCCGACGAAGCGAGCGCGAAGGCTGCGCTCGATGCGGTCCACGCCGCCGAGGCAAAGGTCGTCGCAGCACGGGACGAAGTGGACCGAGCGGCGCGAGCCGCCAACCCGGCGCGACTCGACGCGGCCCAGCGAGCCGAGCTCGAAGCGGCGCACGAGGCGGTGCTCGATGCCGATGAGCGCGCCGAGCGACGATTTGGGGGCGCCGCCTCTCGCCGCAAGCTCGACGAGGCGAAGTCCTTCGAGCGGGCGGTGCTGGATCGGCTCGGACTCGACTCCTACAGCGACTTCCTGCTGCGGTCGTCCATGGGCTCCACCGATCCGAGCGCAGAGCTCCGGATGGAGATCGCACGCACCGAGCTGCTCCGTGCGGAGGGCGAGCTGAGTGAGGCACGGGAGCGGGCGGCGGCGGCGCCCGCACCCGCACCGCGACCCGTTCCTGTCCCGGTTGCTGAGCCCGAACCTGAGCCTGAGCCTGCGCCGCAGCAGGTAGCCAAGGCGGTGCGCCAGCCCCCGCGGCCGACGCCGGCAGAGGTACGGCGGCGGGAGCGCCACGGGGCGGCCGAGGCCCGCCTCGTCGCAGCGTCGCGAGCCCGCGACGACGCAGTGGCAGCCGAGGCCGCCGCCCGGGCCGCGTACGAGCTCGCGGCGGCCGACATCGCCGCCGTCGAAGGCAAGCTCGCAGAGCTCGCCGTGCGTAAGGACGAAGCCGAGGAGCGCCTCGCCGAGGCACGCCTCGTTGCCGACGCGGACGAGCCCACATCGACCACCGACGCTGCATCGACCGGCGACCCTGCGCTCGAGACCGCAAGCGACCCGAGCCCGCAGGCAGACGGCGACGGTCGGGGATCGCTCGATGAGCTCGACCGGCACCTTCTCGGCTGGTTGGCCGCACGCGGGCAGCATCCGCTGGCCGATCCCCTCCCGATCGTCCTCGACGACGTGTACCGGCACGTGTCGGCGGGCGACCTCGATGCGCTGCTCGTTCGGTTGGACCACCTCGCGGATTCGTTGCACGTCGTGTATCTGACCGACGACCCGCAGGTGGTGCACTGGGCGGCGGGGCTGCCTCCCGAGCGGGGCGGACTGTCGATGATCTCTGACGCAGGATCAGCGACGTCCGAATAGCATCGGGCGCCGAGGGTCACGCCAGCCTCGGTCCCCCGCCCAGGAGGTGTCGTGCCAGCGCTCACGACGGACACTGTTCGCTCCCTTGCCGGATACAGGGGGCGCACTGCTCCCGTGACCAGTTGCTATCTCGACGTCGACGGTCGGCGATTCCCTCGGCATCAGGACTATCTCCACGAGCTCGACCTTCTCCTGCGCCGCGCGCGGGCCGAGCTGAACGGAGACCACTCGTACTCCGTCGCTCGCGACCTGCAGCGCATCGAGAACCACGTGCGCGGTGGCCTCGATCGGTCGCGTGTGCGCGGGCTCGCGTTCTTCTCGTGCTTCGCCGACGGGTCTCTGGGAGGTGATCGAGCTTCCTGTGCGGGTGTCGAGTCAAGTCGTGGTCGAATCGTCCCCGCACGTCCGTCAGCTCGAATCCCTGCTGGACGAGTACGAGCGCTTCGGCGTGCTGCTCGCCGATCGCCAGCGAGCCCGCATGCTGGTCTTCGAGCTCGGCGAGCTCATCGATCGCAGCGAGGTGTTCGATGAGATCACCCATCGCGAGGATGTGAAAGGACACGTCCTCGTCAAGACGCGGGTCGCCGGTCAGACCAACGAGGTGAAGCACCAACACCTCCGCCACGCGGCGGATGTCGCGTTTCACGTCTTTCAGGAGCAGCAGTTCGACCATCTCGTCGTCGGAGCTCCATCCGACGTCGCCGCCGAGCTCGTCGGGTGCCTGCACCCATATCTCCGAGAGCGTGTGGTCGAGCGCATCGCGGTCCCGGTGACCGCGACCGACGAGCAGGTGCGCACCGTCGCACTCGAAGTCGAACGTGAGGTCGAACGTCGCAAGGAGCAGGCGCTCGTCGAGCGACTTCGGGGCGCGATCGGATCCGGCCGTCGAGGAGCGAGCGGATTGACCGCGACGCTCGAGGCGCTCGTCGAGCGACGGGTCGAGCACCTCCTCGTGTCGCAGGGCTTCCGGTCGCCGGGTTGGCACTGCCACGCGTGCGGATACCTGGGCCGCGTCGGCCGTTCGTGCCCGGCGTGCCGCCAGCCGATGGAGCAGACGTCTGACATCGTCGAGCATGCGATCGAGGAGGCCGTCGCGCAGTCGTGTCGCGTCGAGGTCTGTGTCGCCAACGCGGATCTCGACGTGATGGGGGGGATCGGTGCCCTCCTCCGCTACTGACGTTCGCAGATCGGTCGTCGCGGGCGTCGACATCGGGGGCACGAAGTGCCTCGGAGTCCTGCTCGGATCCGACGGCGACGTGCTCGCCGAGGAGCGAGTTCCGACACCGCACGGAGCGTCGAATCTCGCTGACACCGTCGTTGCGGTCGTCGAGGCGCTCTCTTCGCGCGGCGGCATCTCGACCGCGGCGGTGGGAGTAGGCGCCCCCGGACTCGTGGACCACCGCGGCGTGCTTCGGGCCGCGCCCAACCTCGTCGGTGTCACCGAGATGCCGATCCGCGACGAGCTCGCGGACCGCCTCCGCATGCCCGTGACGGTGGACAACGACGCGACGTGCGCCCTGGTCGCGGAGTGGCGCCACGGGGTGGCGAAGGGTGTGGACGACGTCGTGCTCGTCACCCTTGGCACCGGTATCGGGGGCGGCGTGGTCGCGGGTGGAGAGCTGCAACGGGGGTCGAACGGCTTCACGAGCGAGCCCGGTCACATGGTCATCGATCCGAACGGCCCGCCGTGCGTGTGCGGGCGGCGGGGGTGCTGGGAGCGGTACGCATCGGGCAGCGGGTTGGCACGGCTCGCACGAGACGCCGCCTTCGGCGGACGTGCGTCTGCCGTCGTCGCCGCCGCCGGCGGAGATCCGGAGTCGGTCCGGGGCGAACACGTGACGCAGGCCGCGAGAGCAGGCGATCCCGAGGCACAACAGGTCATCGAAGACTGGGCGTGGTGGCTGGCGCTCGGTCTGGTGAACCTCACGAACCTTCTCGATCCGGAGATGCTCGTCCTCGGCGGCGGGCTCGTCTCCGAGGCCGACCTCCTCCTCGAACCGATCGAGCGGATGTACGAAGGTCTCCTCTACGCACCGGCGCACCGACCCCGGCCGCAGCTCGTCGCGGCGGTGCTCGGCGAACGCGCAGGTGCGATGGGTGCGGCGACGATCGCCGCGGACTTGCTCAGCCGTGAGGCACGTAGCGGGCCCGAGCGTCGTTGATCTCGCGCCACGCGGCTTCGCGTCCCTCGAACTCCCCCGTGTGCGCCATCTTCCCGGGCTCGATGAGCTTGTAGACGTCGAAGAAGTGCTTGATCTCTGCGAGCAGGGACGCCGACAGATCGGTGACCTCGCGGATGTTGTCGTAACGCGGATCGTCGGGGGGAACACAGATGACCTTCGCGTCCTCGCCCGCCTCGTCTTGCATCACCAGCATGCCCACCGGGCGCGAACGCACCCAACAGCCGGGGAAGGTCGGATCCTCCAGCAACACGAGGGCGTCGATCGGATCGCCATCGAGGCCCAAGGTGTCGGGGATGAAGCCGTAGTCGGCGGGATACACCGTCGCGGAGAACAACCGACGATCGAGCCGCATCACGCCGCGCTCGTGGTCGTATTCGTACTTGTTACGGCTTCCGCGCGGGATCTCGACGACGACGTCGATCGTCTCGCTCTCGGCCGTGACGTGCGTTCCCGGCGTCGAATCACCCATGAGCGCCATTCTGCCCCGGGTACCCTCGGGGCATGGAGTTCCGCCGGATCACAAACCTGCCTCCGTACGTCTTCACGATCATCAACGGTCTGAAGATCGAGGCACGGCGAGCCGGCGCAGACGTCATCGACCTCGGATTCGGCAACCCCGACATCCCCTCGCCCGACATCGCGGTCGACAAGCTGGCCGAGGCGGCCCGCAACACTCGCAACCACCGCTACTCGTTGAGCAAGGGCATCCCCAAGCTCCGTGAAGCCGTCGCGGCGATGTACGAGCGGAACTGGGGTGTCGTGCTCGACCCCGAGACCGAGATCATCAACACCATCGGCGCGAAGGAAGGCTTCTCCCATCTCATGTGGGTGTTGCTCGCGCCGGGCGACGCGGCGGTCGTGCCCGAGCCCGTCCTATCCGATCCACATCTACGGGCCGCTCTTTGCCGGAGCCGAGATCCGAGAGATCCCGATGGGCATGGCGTCGGGCGACATCGAGAGCGGCGACGGCTTCTTCGAGAGCCTCGATCGGGCGTTCCGCACCGGATGGCCGCGCCCCGCGTGATCGTGGTCAGCTTTCCCCACAATCCGACGACCGCCTGCGTCGATCTCGCGTTCATGCAGCGGCTCGTCGACTTCGCGCTCGAGCACGAGGTCGTCGTGGTGCACGACTTCGCGTACGCCGACGTCGGGTTCGACGGATACCGGCCCCCGTCGATCCTGCAGGCCGACGGAGCGAAGGACTGCGCGGTCGAGCTTTACTCGATGACGAAGAGCTTCTCGATGGCCGGATGGCGGATCGCGTTCATGTCAGGCAGCGCAGAGGTCGTGGGAGCGCTTGCGAAGCTGAAGTCGTATCTCGACTACGGCACGTTCCAGCCGATCCAGATCGCGGCCACCGTCACGATGAACGAGGCTCCGGACTACCCGCGTGAGGTCAACGCGATCTATCAGGGCCGGCGCGACGCACTCTGCGACGGCCTCGCCCGCATCGGCTGGGAGTTCCCGAAGCCGAAGGGGACGATGTTCGTGTGGGCACCGATCCCCGAGCCGTACCGCGAGATGGGATCGCTCGAGTTCTCGTCCTTCCTCGTGCGGGAGGGCGACGTTGCGACATCGCCCGGCATCGGCTTCGGAGAGGGCGGCGACGGGTTCGTGCGGTTCGCGCTGATCGAGAACGAGCAGCGGATCAACCAGGCCGTGCGCAACCTTCGAAAAGCGCTGCCGAAGCTCTGACAGGAAACATCGTGTTCATGCACGCCCCGTAGGGTGCGGACGTGGAGCACTACACGGTTCGAGTGTGGCTGCCCGATCGCCCCGGTGCACTCGGCCAGGTCGCGAGCCGCATCGGTGCCGTGCGGGGCGACGTGGTCGGCATCGAGATCCTCGAGCGGGGCGCAGGCCGAGCGATCGACGAGCTGATCGTCGCCCTTCCCGAATCAGGGCTCGTGGACCTGCTCGTCAACGAGATCTCCCAAGTCGAAGACGTCGATGTCGAGGACGTTCGGCTCATCGCCGACCCGACCCGCGACGCCCGACTCGACGCGCTCGAGACGGCGACGCGACTGGTTGAAGCGCCGGATGTCGAGGCGCTCTTCACCGTTCTCTGCGCGGACGCGTTCGCGGACTTCGATGCGGACTGGTGCGCGGTGCTGCACCAGGCGGACACGTCGTTGAGCCATGCCGTCGGGGCTCCGCCTGAGGCGGCGTGGCTCGTCGCGTTCCTCGAGGGCAGCAGAGTGTCGGAGGCGGTCGCCGCCGGTGCCGCGGGCCCCGACGACGTGGCGTGGGCGCCGCTCCCGGCCGCGGGTCATGAGCTGGTGCTCGGCCGCAAGGGACGTCCGCTCCGGGGACGGGAGCGCCGCGAGCTCGCGGCGCTCGCCCGCATCGCCGACACCCGCTGGCAAGCCCTCCACTGACCCCTCGCGACCCTCACGACCCCCCTCGCCTTCTCGCGAGTAACCGGCCAGACTGTGGCCGGTTACTGAAACAGGAAGCCGAGAGGGAGGCTGAACGGGGGCTAGGTCGCCCAGTTGCGGGAGCGCTCGACGGCTCGCTTCCATCCGGCGTAGCGCTGATCGGCCGCTGCCGCCTCGGCATCGGGATGGAACTCCCGGTCGAGCTGCCAGTGGGACGCGATGTCGTCGAGCGATCCGAACACGCCTTCCGCGAGCCCCGCGAGGTAGGCCGCGCCGAGCGCGGTGGTCTCGGGCACGGTGGGACGGGCCACAGGGACGTGGAGCTGGTCGGCTTGCAGCTGCAAGAGCAGATCCATGACGGCCGCACCGCCGTCGACGCGCAGCGCCACGCGTCCGCGACCGGACGCGGCCTCCATCGCCTCGACGACGTCGCGCGTCTGGTACGTCATCGCCTCGACGACGGCCCGCGCGAGGTGAGCGCGGCTGGTGCCGCGAGTGATGCCGACGATCGTGCCGCGCGCGTACGGATCCCAATGAGGGCTGCCGAGACCCGTGAAGGCCGGCACGACGTAGACACCCTCCGGATCGGGACACGACTCGGCCAGCGGGCCGATCTCGGCCGCCGACTCGATGAGGCCGAGACCGTCACGCAGCCACTGGACCGCCGCACCGGTGACGAAGATCGCTCCCTCGAGCGCGTACGTGGTCGTGCCGTCGTCGAGCGTCCACGCCACCGTCGTGAGCAACCCCTCCACGGGAGGCGGCAGCTCGGAGCCGATGTTCATCAGCACGAACGAGCCGGTGCCGTAGGTGTTCTTCATCATCCCGGGTTCGAAGCACGCTTGGCCGAAGAGCGCCGCTTGCTGATCGCCGGCGATGCCGCTGACCGGGATGCCCGCGGGAACGCCCACATCCGCGACGGTCGTTCCGAGTCGACCGCTCGATGGCCGCACCTCGGGCAGACACGAGCGCGGGACGTCGAACAACGCGAGGAGATCGTCGGACCACTCGAGCCGTCCGATGTCGAACAACATCGTGCGGCTCGCGTTGGAAGGATCGGTCGCGTGCACCGCTCCGCCGGTGAGGTTCCAGAGCACCCAGCTGTCCACGGTGCCGAAGGCCAGGTCGGCGCCGACGTCAACGTGACCGGAGCGCAGGATCCACTCGAGCTTCGTGGCCGAGAAGTAGGGATCGAGCACGAGCCCGGTCTGGGCCCGAACGAGATCGAGATGACCGGCCTCTTGCAGCTCGTCGCAGCGGGGCGCCGTGCGCCGGTCCTGCCACACGATCGCCCGATGCAGCGGCTCACCCGTCCGGCGGTCCCACACCACGACGGTCTCCCGTTGGTTGGTGATGCCGATCGCGGCGATCGGCTGGTCGAGCGCGGCCACGAGCTCTCCGAGCGTCTCCTGCACCACCGTCCAGATCTCGGCGGCGTCGTGCTCGACGCGTCCCGGTTCGGGGAAGTGTTGCGTGAACTCTCGGTACGACCATCCTCGTGGCCGACCCGACTCGTCGATCGCGAACGATCTGACTCCCGTCGTGCCTGCGTCGATTGCCACGACGATTCCGTTCGGCGGCGCCATCGGCGCGGCAGGGTACAGCCGCTCGCCGGCACGCGTAACGTGACGCGATGCGAGTCGGACTGCTGACCGGTGGCGGTGACTGCCCGGGGCTGAACGCCGTGATCCGCGCGGTCGTCCGCAAGGGCGAGACCGTGTACGGCGACGAGCTCGTCGGGTTCGAAGACGGTTGGCGAGGCGTCATCGAGAACCGGACGATGCCGCTCGATGTGCATGCGATGCGGGGCACCTTGCCGCGGGGCGGCACCGTCCTCGGCACCTCCCGGACGAACCCGTACAAGGTGGACGGTGGCGTGGACGCCGTGAAGGCGACCCTCGCCGCACAGCGGATCGATGCACTCGTCGCCATCGGCGGGGAGGACACGCTCGGTGTCGCCAACAAGCTCGACGGCGAGGGCATCTCCATCGTCGGCGTTCCCAAGACGATCGACAACGACCTCTCGGCCACCGAAGTCACGTTCGGCTTCCACACCGCCGTGCAGATCGCGTCGGATGCCATCGATCGGCTTCACACGACGGCCGAGTCACACGACCGAGTGATGGTGTGCGAGGTGATGGGACGCCACGCGGGCTGGATCGCCACGTACTCCGGCATCGCCGCCGGAGCCTGCGCGATCCTCATCCCGGAGGAGCCTTTCGACATCGAAGACCTGTGCGCGCTCATCCGGCACCGTCACCAACAGGGTCGCTACGCCTCGATCGTCGTGGTCGCGGAAGGGGCGGTGCCGAAGGAGGGCACGATGGCCGTCGTGTCAGGCGAGGTCGATCAGTTCGGCCATGTGCGGTTGGGTGGCATCGCCAACGCCATCGCGGCCGAGATCGAGGAGCGCACCGGCTACGAGACGCGCGTCACGATCCTCGGCCACATCCAGCGCGGCGGCACGCCCACCGCGTTCGACCGTGTGCTGTCGACCCGCTTCGGCATCGCGGCGATCGACGCGGTCCACGACGGCGCGTTTGGTCAGATGGTCGCCCTGCGAGCCGGCGAGATCGTCCGGGTGCCGCTCGCCGAGGCGGTGGGCAGCCTCAAGACCGTCGACCCCGCGTTGTTCCACGGGGTCGCCGAGGTGTTCTTCGGCTGAGTCTTCTTCGGCTGAGTCCTGCGGGATCAGCCGCCGGTCGCCGCCGGCGCGACGGGAGCGACGGTCTCCGGCGGGGGCGGCAGTGTCGTCGTCGTGGTGGTCGTCGTCGGCAGCGCGCCGCCAGGGTTCGGCGGAGGGAGCCGGGTCGGGTCGAGCGACGGGTAGGCGAAGCGCGTGAGCGGCTCGGCCGAGAGGCTGCCGTCGTCGACGGGCACCTCTGTCAGCGTCCCCTCGATCGCGAACAGCACTCGGTCCACTTCGTCGGTACCTGTCGAGGTGAACACGAGCTGCGCGACCGCCGTCCGCTGTTCGACGCCCTGCACGATGAGAAAGTCGCTCGAGAGGTCGATCGTCAGTACGCCGTCTTCCAAGTCGGCCGCGAGGAGGCGCGTGCCGGACGGGATCGCCGTGCGGAGACCTTGCGCGGCCTCCTCCGCCGTCGGACCACTGGCCAACAGCGTCGTGATCGCGTCGAACACGTTGCCGTTGGGGCCCAGGGTGCGACCGACGGCGGCGAGCCGCTCGGGGCCGACGAGGAAGACCTGACCAGCGTCGCCGCCCTCGGTCGGTGTGTCGGTGGGCGAAGCGACCGCGACCAGTTCGAACGGCACATCGCGGGCGGGAATGTCACGGGGAGAGGCGTCGTTCGACACGCCGCAGCCCGCGAGCACGATGAACGTGCAGACGATCAGCCCGAGCGTTGCAGCCGCGGGGCCGGGTCATCGGCGAGCGCCGACCTTGCGCGACGCCGCGGGCTTCCCCACGACGGGCAGCTCGATCACGAAGCGGGCGCCAGCTTGACCGTCGGCGCGGTCGTCGACCCAGACCCGCCCACCGTGCAGGCGCACGTGTTCGTCGACGAGCGCGAGGCCGAGCCCGACGCCGTCGCCCATTCCCCGGCGGCCCGAGCCCGCCCCGCGTGAGAACCGCTCGAAGATGATGGCCCGCTCTTCGGACGGGACGCCGGGCCCGCGGTCCTCGACCACGATCCGGACAGCGTCGCCGCGGCCGTTGCCCCGTACATGCTCGACGGAGACACCACTGGCGCCGCCGCCATGCACCCGTGCGTTCTCGAGCAGGTTCGCGAGGACGCGCACCATTCTGCGCTTGTCGGCGCGGACCATGTCCTCGTCGGCGTCCGCCGACACGCGCACAGGGATGAGCGTGTCGGCGCTGGCCGCGAGGACGGCGTGGGGAACGAGCTCCGCGACCTTGACCTCTTCGAGGTTGAGCTTCGTGGCGCCCGCGTCGACACGGGAGATCTCGAGCAGATCCTCGACGAGCCCCTGGAAGCGGGCGACGTCGGCGACGAGAAGATCGAGGGCCGCCTGCGCGCGTGCGGGCATCTCGTCACGGCGGGTGTGCAACACCTCGATCGACGCCGACAACGTCATCAAGGGCGACCGCAGCTCGTGGCTGACGTCGGACGCGAAGCGCGCGTCGCGCTGAATGCGGTTCTGCAGCGCCGCCACCATCTCGTTGAAGGATGTCGTCAGCAGCGCGAGATCACGGTCGTCGGTGACGTCGAGACGGGTGTCGAGGTTGCCGGCCGCGATCGCTTGGGCCGCCTTCGCCGCGTCCGCGAGGGGGCGGACTGCTCGGCGGCTCGCCCACACGCCGAGCAGGGCGCCGAGCAGCGTGGTGAGGCCGGCGGCACCGATCAGCGCCCAGCCGATCGAGTTCAGCGTGTTCTGCAGCTCCGCGAGCGACACGATCTCGAAGTACGTCGCGTTCATGTCGACGAGCGGCACGCCGACGGCGAGCACGGTGTCACCCCGCAGCGAGTACCGCATGCGAGCGGCGCTGCCCTTTGACACGCGCTCGCGGAGCTCGTCGGGCAGCGCGTCGCGTCCGTACTCGAGGGTGAGCGGGAACCAACGGTCGCCGAACAGCACGAGCGGGAACGAGCCGGCCGGTGTCTGCAGCGAGGTCAGCAGGCGAGGCACCTCGGGGTCGGCCGAGCGCAGGGCGTCACGCATGACGCGCGCGTTGACGTAGGTCTGGCGCAACACCGAGGCCTCGCGTTGACGGAGCAGCGTCTGCCGCGCCACCAGGTAGGTGGTGCCGGCGAGCAGCACCGACAGCGCGAGCGCGCCGAGGGCGAAGGTCATCGTGATGCGGGCGCGCAGACCGAGCCGGCGAGGGCGGAAGCGGCTCGAGACCGCGCATACCCACCCGCCTCACGGTTGGAGCCGGTACCCCAGCCCCCGAACAGTCACGACGTGGCGGGGGTTGGCGGCATCGGCTTCGACCTTCGTGCGCAGTCGCCGCACGTGCACGTCGACGAGGCGTCCATCGCCGAAGTAGCCGTATCCCCACACGCGGTCGAGCAGCGTCTCGCGGCTGAAGACCCGACCGGGGCTCGATGCCAGCTCGCACAGCAGACGGAACTCGGTCTTCGTCAGGTGGATCTCCTGCTGCTCGCGCAGCACGAGTCCCTCGTCGGGCACGATCTCGAGGTCACCGAACCGAAGGCGCGCGTGCCCCGGCTCGGTGCTGCGGGCCCGGCGGAGCAATGCCCGGATGCGGGCGGAGAGCTCCTTG
The DNA here is from genome assembly GCA_963747215.1 of uncultured Acidimicrobiales bacterium. Classification (GTDB taxonomy): domain Bacteria; phylum Actinomycetota; class Acidimicrobiia; order Acidimicrobiales; family DATKAS01; genus DATKAS01. The sequence goes on along the minus strand of CAVVET010000029.1, from coordinate 316,291 downwards.
GGGGCGAACGGCTTGGTGAGGTAGTCGTCCGCACCCGCCTCGAGCCCCGCAACGACGTCGTGGGTGTCGGCCCGGGCGGTGACCATCACGATCGGCACGTCACTCGACTTGCGCAGTCGAACGGCACAGCTCGAACCCGTCGATGCCGGGCAGCATGATGTCGATCAGGACCACGTCGGCCGGTTGACGCCCGAAGGCCTCGAGCGCATCCTCGCCGCTTCCGGTCTCTTCGACGATCCAGCCCTCGTCTTCGAGCGCCATCTTGACGGCGATGCGGATGCGTTCGTCGTCCTCGACGGTGAGGATGCGAGTGCCCACATCACAATGGTGCCGCATGACCCGCCCCAGCGCGCCGTCAGGCGAGCAGATGGTGATCACGCGTCTCGGGCACCGGCCCGATCGAGCAGGTCTCGCAACGGGTCGAAGATGCCCACGGCGGACGCCAGAGTGAAGGCCGTCGACGGCGGGCCGCCATCGAGATCGCCCAATCGGGCGCCCGCCTCCGAGGCGATGAGCACGCCCGCGGCGTAGTCCCACGGACTCAAACCCCGTTCGTAGTACGCGTCGAGCCGCCCGGCGGCGACCAGGCACAGGTCGAGCGACGCCGCCCCGAACCGTCGGATGTCGCGCACCTCGGGGAGCACCGCGGTCAGCACCTCGGCCTGGCGGGCGCGCCGGAACCGGTCGTAGGAGAACCCGGTGCCGACCAGCGCGGTGGAAAGGTCAGCCTGGGCCGACACCCTGATCCGACTGCCGTTCAGGGTGGCTCCGGCCCCGCGGGTCGCGCAGTACAGGTCACCGCGCAAGGGGTCGGAGACGACGCCCACCGCGCCCTCCCCGTTCAGCTCGGCGGCGATCGACACACCGAACCCGCTCAGCCCGTAGAGGTAATTGGTGGTGCCGTCGATCGGGTCGATGAACCACCGCACACCGCTCGTGCCCGGGTCGTCGGTGCCCTCCTCGCCGACGATGCCGTCGTCGGGTCTCGCGTCGCGGATTCCGGCGGCGATGAGCGTCTCCGCCGCGCGATCCATCTCGGTGACCATGTCGGTCGCGCTCGACTTCGTGGTGATGCTCGATCGCGCGTGACCCAACCGATCGAGCAGCAACGCGCTCGCCTGCTCCGCCAGCTCGGTCGCGAGCGCGAGGAGCGGCGTGAGGTCGAGCGGCTCCGCAGCCGCCCCCTCCGACAACGACCCGCCTGCCACGGCTCCACCGTAGGCCGGGGACCGTGGGGCTGGGCACGTAGGCCGGGCGGTAACTTGCCGGGGTGACCGAGCGAGGGGGCTTCGTCGATCTGAGGTCGGACACCGTCACCAAGCCATCGCCCGCCATGCGTCGAGCGATGGCCGAAGCCGAGGTCGGCGACGACGGCGCGGGTGAGGACCCGACGGTGATCGCGCTCGAGGAGGCCTTCGCGGCGCGGCTGGGAAAGCCCGCCGCGCTGCTCGTGCCCTCAGGGACGATGGCGAACCAGATCGCGCTGCGGCTGCTCGGCCAGCCCGGCACGGCAGTCGTCGTCGGGCGCTCGCAGCACATCGTCGCGTTCGAGAACGGCGCGGCCGCGATGAACGCGTCGATCCAATGGCACTTCGTCGACGACGCGCACGGCACGCTTCCCGTCGCGGAAGTGCAGTCGGCCGTCGACGGTGCCCAGCACCATCGGCTCGAGGTGAGCGCGGTGTTCGTGGAGAACACCCACATGGCGAGCTCCGGAACCCCGTGGTCGCTCGCCGACCTCGAGGCCATCTCCGCCGTGGGTCTCCCGATGCATCTCGACGGCGCCCGGTTGTTCAACGCGGAGGTGGCGACGGGCGTCGCGGCGGCCGCGTACGCCGCGACGGCGACCACCGTGATGTGCTGCCTCTCGAAGGGGTTGGGCGCGCCGATCGGCTCGCTGCTCGCAGGTCCGGCCGATGTCATCGCGCGGGCGAGGGGAGAGCGCAAGCGCTTCGGCGGCGGCATGCGCCAGGCCGGCATCATCGCGGCGCCCGGTCTCATCGCGCTGAACGAGAACGTCGAGCGCCTCGCCGAAGATCACGCGCGCGCCAAGTCGCTCGCCGAGGCGGTCGCGACCCGGTGGCCGGACGCGCTCGACCCCGAGTCCGTGCGCACGAACCTGGTCGTGTTCCGGTCCGCGGACACCGCCCGCCTGCTCGGTCACCTCTACGACGAGGGTGTGCTCGCCGGAACGCTCGCGCCCGGCGTGATCCGACTGGCCACGCACCTCGACGTCGACGACGACGGCATCCGCATCGCCCAAAAGGCGATAGCGAGCGCCCCGTAGCCGGATCTCTTGGCGCGAGCGGGTCCTGTGCACCCTCCGACGCCAAGAAAACCAGCGGGGTGGGTCAGTCGGGGAGGTTGTCCTCGCGCTCGGCGAGGATCTCGCGCCACTCACCCATGGCGCGCAGCACGAGCACGGCGATCACGGCCGTGCCGATCGCCGCGATGAGCGCGCCGACCAGGGCGCCGATGGCCGCGGCGGTGCCGCAATCACCCGTGCACTGCAGATCCACGAACCCGTAACCGATCAATCCGCCACAGAGCCCGCCGACGAGGATCGCGATGAATGCGAGCACGCGCGCGCCAGAAGACGGAAGAGCCGAGAGAGAGCCGGAGCTGTCGACGGCTCCGGGGTCGTTCACGACGAGCATCGTAGGCTGCCCCGCCGTGCGCCCCCTCGTCGTGCTCCCGACCTACAACGAAGCGCTCAACATCGCGGAGGTGCTCGACAAGGTGCGGGCCGCGGTGCCCGACGCGGAGATCCTCGTCGTCGACGACGGCAGCCCCGACGGCACCGCCGAGCTCGCGGAGCAGCTGGCCGCCCAGCTGAAGCAGATCGACGTCTTGCGTCGTCCGGGAAAAGCGGGGCTCGGGTCGGCGTACCGCGCCGGCTTCCGCATCGGGCTCGAGCGTGGACTCGACGTGATGATCGAGATGGACTCCGACTTGTCGCACGACCCCGCCGCGCTTCCTTCGCTCCTCGAGGCGATCGACGACGGGGCCGACCTCGTGATCGGGTCGCGGTATGTCCCCGGCGGCTCCATCCCGCAATGGCGGCTCCACCGCCGTCTGCTGTCCCGGTGGGGCAATCGATACGCGGCGGCGCTCCTGAAGCTCGGTGTGTGCGACTCGACCGGCGGCTATCGCGCCTACCGGGCGACGGTGTTGAAGGCGATCGACCTCGACGCCGTGCGGGCCGACGGCTACGGCTTTCAGATCGAGATGACCTACGCGGTCGCAGCGCCGGCGGGAAGATCGTGGAGGTGCCGATCTCGTTCAGCGATCGACTGCGGGGCACCTCGAAGATGTCCGGGCGGATCGTCGTCGAGGCCATGGTGCTCGTCACCTGGTGGGGGATACGCGATCGAGTGCTCCGACCAGTCCGCCGTCTCTTCACGCGCGCCTGAGGTCGGCGACCGTCGCACCCGTCGCGCGCACGAGCTCGTCGGGCTCGACCGGGAACACGTCGTTCCACGTTCCCGCGGCGGCCCAGACTTCGCCGTAGCCCAGCAGGTCACGGTCGACGTAGACCGGCAAGCTCTTGCGCGTGGCCGAACGGCGGGACGCCGCCGATCGGATATCCGGTCGCTGCTCGCACGAGGTCCGCATCGGCGCGCTGGCACTTCGCTCCTCCCGCTTCCGCCGCCAGCCGTCGTTCATCGAGCTGGTTGGCGCCGCTCACGAGCGCGACGACGGGCTCGCCGTCGATGGTGAACACGAGCGACTTCACGATCTGGCCGACCTCGACTCCGATCGCGGCTGCCGCGTCGGCTGCAGTCTTGGTTCCCTCCGGGAACGTTCGGACCGCCACGGCGACTCCGACGCTCTGCCCAGCCGCGATGACGTGTTCGGTGTTCGGGTGCATCTGCGCATCATGGCCGGTGCCAGACTGGCCCGGTGCGCGATTGGCTCGTCGGCGGTGCCCTCATCGAGAGCCCCGACGGCCTGCTGCTCGTGCGCAACCGGCGCCGCGACGGCAGCCACGACTGGAGCACTCCCGGTGGTGTGATCGAGGAGGGCGAGGAGCTGCTCGCCGGGCTCGCACGCGAGGTCGAGGAGGAGACTGGCCTCGTCGTGACGGAGTGGGTCGGACCGGTGTACGAGGTGCTGATCGTCGCGCCGGAAATGGGATGGAGGTTGCGGGTCGAGGCGCACCTCGCGGTTGCGTTCGAGGGTGAGCTCACCGTTGCCGACCCGGACGGCATCGTCGTTGATGCGCGCTTCGTGGCGGCGCACGAGCACGAAGCCCATCTCTCGGCCTGTTCACCGTGGGTTCGGGAGCCGTTGTTGGAGTGGCTCGCGGAGCGCTGGGCGCAACAGCGCGGCTTCGAGTACGACGTCGTCGGCCAGGACCGAGCGACGATGACCGTGACGCGCCGGTGAGGTGATGACCCGCACGATCTTGCATGTCGACATGGACGCGTTCTTCGTCGCCTGTGAGGTGCGGCGGGATCCGACGCTGAGGGGAAAGCCGGTCATCGTCGGCGGGTCGGGCGAGCGGGGCGTGGTCGCCGCCGCGTCGTACGAAGCACGCACCTATGGCATCCACTCGGCGATGCCGTCGCTGCGGGCGAAGCGACTCTGCCCGCACGCGCTGTTCCTTCGTGGCGACTACGCGCTGTACTCGGAGGTGAGCGAGGAGGTGCACGCCATCTTCCGATCGGTGACCGAGCTCGTCGAGCCGATCGCCCTCGACGAGGCGTTCCTCGACGTGACCGGGGCACGGCGCCGGCTCGGCGATGGGGCCGAGATCGCGTCGCTGATACGAGCGCAGGTGCACGACGGGCTCCAGCTCATGTGCTCCGTCGGTGTGGCGTCGACCAAGCTCGTGGCCAAGCTCGCGTCCGAGGCGGCGAAGCCCCGCGCCGGCCCCGAGGGCGTGCGCCCAGGTCCTGGAGTCGTCGTCGTTCCACCCGGCGAGGAGCTCGACTTCCTGCACGGTCATCCCGTGCAGGCGCTCTGGGGAGTGGGACCGGCGACGCTCGATCGGTTGCAACGGCTCGGCGTCACGACCGTCGGTGACCTGGCGGTGCTCCCGGAGCAGTCCCTCGTCACCGCCCTCGGACGCGCGAACGGGCAGCACCTCCACCGGCTGGCGAACGGCATCGACGATCGACCCGTCGACCCCCATCGTCAGCTGAAGTCCGTCGGGCACGAGGAGACGTTCGCGACCGACCACCACGCCCACGTCACCCTCGACCGAGAGCTCGTGCGCTTGTGCGATTCGGTGGCGTCACGGCTGAGGGCTGCTGACCGCCGGGCCCGCACGATCACCGTGAAAGTGCGCTTCCATGACTTCCGCACCATCACGAGGAGTTCCACGCTTCCTCATCCCATCGACACCGGGCCAACGGTCACTCAAGCGGCGCACGCGCTGCTCCAGGAGATCGACGTGTCGGCCGGCGTTCGGCTTCTCGGTGTCAGCGCATCCGGGCTGATCGAGGGCGACACCGAGCAGCTGAGCCTTGCGGTCGGCGACGAGCCCGACACGGCGTGGGGTCCGGCGACCGAGGCAGTCGATGCCATACGGCGTCGTTTCGGAGCCGAGGCGATCGCCCCTGCGAGCCTCGCGGGTCCCGCTGGAGTGCGGGTCGCTCGCCGCGGAGCCCAGCAATGGGGTCCCGACCAGGACTCCGATCGGCCGGGACCGAAGTGAGTCGCCTTGAAATCGTAAGGCCCGCGCGTTGTCGGCCGATCCTCCCCTGTGGGAAGATGACCGAGCGGGTGGCCAAAGGGCCGGACCGTGCCGAAGGCTCAAGGGGTTGTGGGCGTGCCGCTTTCTGAAGACGAACAGCGCATCCTCCATCAGATCGAGCAGCAGTTCTACGAGTCTGACCCTGAGTTCGCGCGCAGCGTCAGCCAGACGACGATCTACCGCCACGCGTTCCGCAACATCAAGTGGGGCGTCCTGCTGTTCCTCGGCGGCGTGGTCATGCTCCTGTTCACGCTCTCGGTGCACTTCCTGCTGGCCTTCGTCGGCGTGCTGATCATGCTGGTGGCCCTGATGTTCATCGAGCGCAACGCACGCAAGCTCGGCCGGGCCGGCATGGAGCAGATGACGAAGTCGATGCGAGCCCGCGGGGTGCGCGACGCGTTCGGCAACGCGGGCCAGCGCATGCGCGATCGCTTCAAGCGCGACGAGTAACGCGGGTCCGCTAGACCCGAACGGAGTGTTCCGCTTCCTGCACCCGCCGCTTGCTGCGGGGCTGGCGGAGCGGCCTCGGGTCGAGGCTGCCCAAGATCTTTCGTCGGAGCGGCGTCGACTCGTCGAGCGTCGCTTCGATCTCGGCCGCGGTGCGCTCGGCCCGGTCAGCGACCTCGTCGGGTAGCGGGTCGCCCGAGAACTGCGCGGCCGAGGCGTCGTCAGCGAGCCCTCGCATCGTCCCGTGGGACACCGGGGTCACGGTCGCGGCTCGGGTCGCGAACTCCCGGTAGGTCTCCGGCCGCTTGGGTGGCACTCCCGCGACGGTGAAGGCCTCGGCGGCTTCGTCCCACGCGACCAGCACTCGGGCCGTCGTCGTGGTGGCGGCCTTGCGCCGCCGATGGCGTTGCTGTCGGCGAGCGAGCGGCACGAGCACTGCCCAGAGCAGTGCGGTGACCGCCACCGCGACGAGGGCGATCAGCATCCGCCGCGGCCACACTGACTCGCCCGGGTTCGAGAGCCCGACCGCTTCGACGTTTCCTCCGAGATCGCCGGGGATGAGGCTCGCGAGGTCCTCGCCGCTCGGGAGCGACGTCGACGCCGACGCTGCGCCGGGCACCGCGGTGGTGGCCGACGAGGACGGCGAGTCACCCTCGGTCGACTGCTGCCGGCTCGACGCCCGTGTAGCTCTCGGCGCCGGGCGCACCGCGCCCGGGGTCGGCTCGAACGGCACCCAGCCGATGTCCGTCGAACCAGACCTCGGGCCACGCGTGCGCGTGCTGTCCGCGCACGACGTACACACCGTCGATGAGCTCGCCCGGCGTGAAGCCGACCGCGACGCGTGCGGGAAGTCCGATCGAGCGAGCGAACGCGGCGTACGTGCCGGCGAACTGCTCGCAGTAGCCGCGCCGAGCTTCGAGGAAGCTGCGGATCGCATCCTCGTCGTGTCCGGCGCGCACGGTGAGGTCGTACTCGAAGTTCTCGCGGAAGAATTGCTGCAGCGCGAGCGCGCGCTCGTAGTCGTTCGAGGCGCTCGAGGTGATCTGCCCGGCCAGGTCTCTCAGGTCCCGCGGGTAGTCGTCGGGCAGCTGCAGGTACCGCTCGCGCAGCTCGGGCGCGATGCCGACCGGTGCCGCTCTCCTCGAGCTGCGCCGGCTGCACCCGTGGCCGGACCGACGTCACCTGGTAGGTGAGCCCCTCCGCCGATTCGCGATCGGTGATGAGGGTCGCCGACTCGACGTCGAAGCCGATGTTGCCTCCGCCCGAGATGCGGACGGGCGCGAACGCCGCGGGGAGCCAGATCGAGGAGAGGCCCGTGATCGTGAACGTGTCGACGACCGGCTCGCCGGTGGTGATGGGAGCGGCGGTCAGCGGGCAGGTCGCCCGCGACGCCCGTCGAACGAACCCTCGAGCTTCCAGATCTCGCCGTCGAAGGTGTCGAGCGCCATCAACCGCCAGTACGACGGTTGCTCGGTCGCGACCTGGAACGCCTCCACATTGCTGTTGTCGACGAGCCGACCGCGGATGTCCACGAGCGGGCTCAGGGTCACTCGCGTGCCGCCGCCCGACCCCGTGTCGAGGTCCCACAGCGGTTCCTCGCCGGCGCCGGGAAGCGCCGGACCGAGGACGAGGGCGGCGACCACGGCCACGACGCCGACGCGCGCGGCTGTCCTCAGCACCGTGGGCGCGCTCGACTTCGCGCGAGTCGGTGAGCCATCCCGGAGCTCGCTCGTCGAGCCACGCGCGGTGGAGCAGCGATGAACGCGAGCGCCGCCGCGAAGTACACCGCGCACGAGAACAGCCGGTAGTCGGGCCTCGACAGCACCGACACGAAGAGGAAGATGCCGGCGGTGGGCACGATCGCCTCGATGACGGCGTCGAACCGGAACGCGAAGGTGTCGGCGATCCACGCCGCGATCCAGACGGCGATGAGCGCCCCGGCGAGGAAGCCCGCCTCGGCGGGGACCGGAGCTTTCACGACCGAGAACTGATCCCACGCGGCGACGAGGTCGAGGCGGATCGTCGTCCACGTGAGCCCGGTGGGGAGGCCGTACCAGGTCGTGTCGCGGCGAGCAGCAGCGGGCCGATGAGTGCGAGTCCGCCGGCGGACGCGATGGCGGAGAGCACGGTGCCCCATCCGATCCGTCGACATCCGATGGCCAAGAGATGCGCGGCGATCGCAGTGGTGGCGAGCACGGGGAGGAACGTGAAGTCCGCGAAGACCCGGATGAAGCCGAGGACGTTCGCGAGCGAGACCGCCAGCAACGCGACCTCCGCCCACGTCTTGGTGACCCTCGAGCGGCTCACGGGCGTGGACCTCCGGTGACGAGCGTCCGCCCGAGCGTCGACCGCACCCGCGGGCGCATCGCCGCGTCCCACTCGTCCGCAAACGACTGGTCCTTGCCGACGACGATCACGTTCGTCGAGCCGTCACGCGACGCGAAGCGTGGCTCGGCCTTCGGCCGTTCGCCGAACGCGACGATCGTCACCGACGAGAAGCGGCGCCGCAGCCGCAGCAACGCGTCCATCTCCGCCGAAGGCACCGCGGCCACCACGACGACGAGCGCGCCGCCCGACCCGCTCCGGGCCAGCGATTCGATCACCGCTCGCATCGACGCCGTGCCACTGAGCTCGACGGTCGCGAGGTACTCCATGATCGCCTCGACGTGCGCGTGCCCCGCCGCGAAGCCGGAGTCGGTGCCGTCGGTGACGACGAGCCGGACGAGGTCGCGTCGTCGCCAGCAGGCCGTCACGATGCTGGCGGCGGCCGAGACGGCGAGCTCGAGCGCTCTCCGGCGTGTGCGCGGCGCGGCGGACGTCGAGCAGCACGGTGGCCCGGCCCTGCCAGGGCAGCTCGTCCTGGCGGACCATCAGCTCGTCGTGGCGGGCGGTCGACGGCCAGTGCACTCGACGGAGGTCGTCGCCGACGACGTAGGGGCGCAGCGCGTAGAAGTCCTCGCCGAGCCGGCCGAGCGCGTTGGGGTGCTCGGCGCCCGCGTGCGGGTCGTGCCCGTGCGTCTGGTGCAGCGGACGGATGGTGTCGAGCTTGCGGGTACACGGTGAGCTCGGTCGCCGGCGGCGGCCGCCGTCGTCACGCGAGCGTGAGGCCGAACGGGTCGGTGATCTGCACCGTGAGCGGGCCGATCGCGATGATGCCCCGCTTGCCGGTCGGCAAGCGGTACGCGGCCGCGGGCGCGACCGCCGGGCGCGAGCGGAGCGAGATGGAGCAGTCGGCGCCGCGCGTGCCGGAGACCGGGTCGCGGAGGCGCAGAAGCGGGCGTCCGCCGCCGGGCCAGGTTCGTCGCGCGGACCTCGACGCGGGCGTCGCTGCCGGCGTGGACCGTGACCGGGATGACCTCGCGCGCGACCTCGAGCCGCAACCGGGTGGCCCGAACGGCGATGAGCGCGATGACGACGAGCAGCGGCGATGCCCGCGCCGAGGACGTACAGCTCGAAGATGCCGAACACGCGACCGCACGACGATGAGCGCCGCCGCGGCGCCGACAGCGGCCCATCCGGTCCGCGTGATCACCGGCGCAAGATCACTGAGCTCACGCCGTGCGACCCGAAGGGACCGGGACGCTCGCGAGGATGTCGGCGACGAGCGTCTCGGCGTCGGCTCCCTGAAGCTGGGCCTCGGGCGTCAGCATGAGCCGGTGGGCGAGCACCGGACCGGCGAGCGCCTTCACGTCGTCGGGCAGGACGTAGTTCCGCCCGTTCGCAGCGGCCATCGCGCGCGGGCCACGCGCTGCAGGCTGAGCGTCGCGCGGGGCGACATGCCGAGGGCCAGACGCGGGATGGCGGCGGCTGGCGTCGGCCAAGTCGACGAGGTAGCCCTTGAGGCTGGGTGCGACGTGGACGGACGCGCTGCGTTGGTCATCGCCCGCACATCGGCGGCGGTGGCCACGGGCTGCATGTCCTCGAGCGTGCTGTGGTCGCCGTGCGCGTCGAGGATCTCGAGCTCGGCGCTCGCGATCGGGGTACCCGACCGACGACCCGCATGCAGGAAGCGGTCGAGCTGGCTCTCGGGGAGCGGGTAGGTGCCCTCGTGCTCGATCGGGTTCTGGGTGGCGATCACCATGAACGGCGGCTCGAGCGGATAGGTCGTGCCGTCGACGGTGACCTGCCGCTCCGCCATCGCCTCGAGCAGGGCCGACTGCGTCTTCGGTGACGCGCGGTTGATCTCGTCGCCGAGGACGATGTTCGCGAAGATCGGACCGGGTCGGAACTCGAACTCGCTCGTGCCGCGGTTCCACACCGTGACGCCGACGACGTCGGACGGCAGCAGGTCGGGCGTGAACTGCACCCGTCCCGAACGTGCAGTCGATCGAGGCGGCCAGCGCCTTCGCCAGGCTCGTCTTGCCGACCCCGGGTACGTCCTCGATGAGGAGATGCCCCTCGGCGACGAGCGCAGACGAGGGCGAGCTCGATGACATCGGGCTTGCCCTGGATCACCTGCTCGACGTTGCGGGTGATCTTGCCGAAGAGGTCAGAGAACGTCGGTGCGGGTCGCTCGACCGGTCGCCCGTGGGCTGGCACCGTCTCTTGTGTGGCCACGAGGCGTGAGCTCCTTGCTCGGGAACGGCCAGCGTAGGCCCGTCACGGCCAGAGTGGCCGTCGCCCCACGGGGTGAGCGTCGACGGTGAGCGTCACGGTGATCCACACGGCTACGTTCCCGCCGCGTGGATGTCGTGCTCGCCCTCGACGTCGGCGGCACCAAGCTGGCCGCGGGGATCGTGACCGTCGGCGGCGAGATCCTGACTCGGGCGACCGACCGCGACGGGCGGGGCGGACGCGGAAGCGCTGTTCGGTCGGGCCTCGGCGCTTCTCGACGAGTCGAGGTCCGTCGCGGAGCACGCACGGCCATCGGGTCATCGCGTGCGGAGTCGGGTGTGGTGGGCCCATGACGCCCGGTGGCGAGGCGGTGTCACCGCTCAACATCCCCCAGTGGCGCCAGTTCCCGCTGCGGCGCCGCGTCGCCGAGCACACCGGCCTCGACACCGTGGTGGACAACGACGCCAAGGCGCTTGCCGTCGCCGAGGGATGGCTCGGGGCCGCGGCGGGGGAGGCCAATTACATCGGCATGGTCGTGTCGACGGGAGTCGGCGGGGGGATCGTCGTCGACGGTCGCCTGCTCGACGGCGCGACCGGCAACGCCGGCCACATCGGCCACGTCATCGTCGAACCCGACGGGCGGCCGTGCGCATGCGGCGGTCGCGGGTGCCTCGAAGCGGAGATATCCGGACCGTCGATCGAGGCGCGTCACCGGGAAGTCGCCGAAGCTCGCGTCGAGCGAGACGATCGAGCGGTCCGGGATCCTGCTCGGCCGAGCGCTGTCGTCGGTGATGCCGTTGCTCGACCTCCGGCTCGCCACCGTCGCCGGATCGGTTGCCCTCGGCTTCGGCGTGCCGTTCTTCGCCGCGGCCCAGGCCGAGCTCGACAGGGGCGCCCGGATCGAATTCGCCGCAGGCGCTCGGGTCGTGCCCGGCGGGCTCGGTGACGACGGGCCGCTCGTCGGCGCGGCCGCGCTCGGCTTGCGCGCGAGTGACCCGGCAGTAGCCTGCGGGCATGCAGCCGACCTACACCGCCGAAGCCGAGGTGTACCGCGAGAAGGTGCAGGCCTTCCTGGCCGAGCATCTCCCGCCTGACTGGCAGGGCTCGGGCTCGCTCGAGGGCGATGCGCTCACCGAGTTCACGCTCGAATGGCGGCGCACGCTCTACGAGAACGGCATGCTCGCGCTCGGGTGGCCCCGTGAGTACGGCGGCGCGGGCCTCACGTCGCTCGAGCAGGTGATCGTCGCCGAGGAGTTCGCGAAGGCCGGTGTGCCCGCGGGCGCGACGAACGACGTCTTCGGCATCCAGATGGTCGGCAACACGATCCTGCAGTGGGGGAGCGAGGAGCAGAAGAAGCATTACCTGCCCCGGATCTTGAGCCGCGAGGACATCTGGTGCCAGGGCTACTCCGAGCCGAACGCGGGGTCGGACCTCGCCAACCTGGGCTGTCGTGCCGTGCTCGACGGCGACGAGTTCGTGATCAACGGTCAGAAGATCTGGACGTCGGCCGGCCATCTCGCCGACCACATCTTCCTGCTGACGCGCACCGATCCCGAGGCGTCGAAGCACAAGGGCATCTCATTCATGTTGGTCGACATGCGTCAGCCCGGTGTCGAGGTGCGGCCGATCCGGATGATGTCCGGCGAGTCGGAGTTCAACGAGGTGTTCTTCACCGACGCACGGTGTCCGAAGGAGAACGTGCTCGGCGGGGTGAACAACGGATGGGCTGTCGCGATGACGTTGCTCGGCTACGAGCGTGGGGAGGCAGCAGCAACCGGGCCGATCCAGTTCCGCACCGAGCTCGACCGTCTCGTCGCGCTGGCACGCGAGCGCGGCCTGAACGATGACCCGCTCATCCGCCAACGCTTGGCGTGGTGCCACACAAAGGTGGAGATCATGCGGTGGAACGGGCTGCGGGTGCTCACTCGCTTCCTCGCCGGGCAGCATCCTGGCCCCGACGCGTCGATCTCCAAGCTGTACTGGAGCGAGTACCACAAGCTCGTCACCGAGCTCGGCGTCGACATCCTCGGCGCCGACGCGTTGGTGCCGACCGGGCGGCCGCCGCAGGGTTCGTTCTCGACCGACCAGCCCGGTGCGCCGAACTCGTCGAGCTCCTGGGCGACGACGTTCCTCAACGCGCGCGCCGGGACGATCTACGCCGGCACGAGCCAGGTGCAGCGGAACATCCTCGGTGAGATGGTGCTCGGCCTCCCCAAAGAGCCGCGCGCGGACGGCGGCACGTGGGCCGAGCTGCAAGCCCAGCGCGGCTGAGACGCGGCTCGCGGGTGGCGGTCATCTCGGCGGTCGCTCGGCGGCCTGCCCTCTGGCCAACCGTGGCTCGCCAAGCATCCCGCCTGGTCCCGCGGGGCTGGTGGCGGCGGCCGCCATTCCTCCCGATCCCGGATCGGCGCTACCTCGCGTTTCGTCTGCAGACGCAGTACGGAGACGCACGTCACGCCGCCGAGGCCCGTGACGTCATCTCTTATCTCCAGTGGTGCCGCGAGTGGCAGGATGTCGGGCCATGAACGGGGCGCGAGCACGGCGAAGGCAGAGGTAGGCAGTCGTGGGCCGTGCGCTGGTGCTGAACGCCACGTATGAGCCCCTCTGCATCGTGCCCGCGCGGCGGGCGGTGTGTCTCGTGCTCGATGAGAAGGCGGAAGTCCTCCACGCCGACGGCGAGCTGATGCGGTCCGAACGGTTGAGCCTCGAAGTGCCGTCGGTGATCCGGCTGCGCTACTTCGTGCGGGTTCCGTTCCAAAGACGCTGCACGCTGAGTCGGCGTGCGGTGTTCGCCCGCGACGATCATCGATGCCAGTACTGCGGCGATCACGCCGACTCGATCGACCACGTGACCCCCCGGAGTCGAGGTGGTCAGCACGTGTGGGAGAACGTCGTCGCGGCGTGCCGCGCGTGCAACATCCGCAAGCGTGACCGTCTCCTCGAGGAGACCACGATGCACCTGGCCCGCCGGCCCTCCGCGCCGCGAGCCCTCGCGTGGGTCGTCGTCACGGTGGGACGGGTGCCCGAGCACTGGGCGCCTTACCTCGAGTCCCGCACGCCGCTCTCCGCATGACGTGACCGACGGCTGGTCGGTCGAGCGCCTCCGCGGTTCCCCCGCGGAGCTGCATGCGATCCCGATGCCCGACCCCGTCCGCCGCGCGGTCTGGATCCTCGACGCGACCGAGCCCGCGCTCGTGCTCGGCAGCACCCAACCGGAGGTCGTCGTCGACGGCCTCGCGGTGTGTCGACGGAACAGCGGCGGCGGCGCAGTGCTGGTGCGTCCCGGCGAGGTGTTGTGGATCGATGTCCTCGTCCCCCGCACCGACGAGCGGTGGGACGACGACGTCGGTCGTGCCGCGCACTGGCTGGGAGAGACCTGGCGGGACGCTCTCGGCACGGGGACGGTGCACACCGGGGCGCTCGTGCACACGTTCTTGTCGTCGCAGATCTGCTTTGCCGGGGTTGGTCCCGGCGAGGTGCTGATCGAGGGACGCAAGGTCGTCGGCATCTCGCAGCGGCGGACACGCGCGGGGGCCCGCTTCCAGTGCGTCGTCTTGCGGGCGTGGGACCCGTCGGAGCTCGCTCGCATCTTCGCTCCCGGCGAGTGGCGCGAAGTGGCGGACCGGCTCGAGCCCGCCGCCGTCGGCGTGGTCGACCTCGCCGCGCTCGAGGCGGCGTTCCTCGCCGCCATCGCTACCCGCTGAACCGTCCCGCCCTTCCGGCGTTTGGTCACCAGCCGGCCGTACTGGACCGTTGCGCGACGAGACGCGGGCGGATGGCAGCGGGGCTGGGACAAGGAGTGGGATCAGGTGTTGACGGGTGGGGGAAAGGGGCTTAAGGTGGGTCGAAGTGGGGCGCCCGGTGGGCAGCGTGGCACAGCGGAAGCCCTGCAGGTCGCAAGTCGCAAGACCGCAAGAGGCAGCAGAGATCGCCACAGCGAAGTGGCCCCGAGAGACCGCACAACGGAGCAGCGCCGATGTTCGTGGGGAGGTTCGAGCACTCGCTCGACCCAAAGGGCAGGGTCGTCCTGCCGGCGGCGTTCCGAGAGCGGTTGGCAAGTGGGGGCTACGTCGCCAAGGGCCTCGATGGCTGCCTCGCAGTGTGGACACCTGAGGACTTCGAGCGAGAGGCGGTGGAGATGGTCGAGAAGGCCAAGAGAGGCGAAGTCGGTCGCAGCGCCCTCCGCGCCCTTTCTTCCGGCGCTGCCTCCGTCAAGCCCGACAGCCAAGGCCGCATCGCCATTCCCGCCGATCTCCGGGCCTTCGCCGGCCTGGAGCACGACGTCATCGTCATCGGAGCCTTCACCAGCGTCGAGCTCTGGGACGCCGCCCGCTGGGAAGCGGTCGACCGTTCCGGAGACGCGCTGCTCTCCGAACCCACCTGAACCGCCGCGCCTCACAAGACGCCTGAAGATCGAAGGGAGCGACAGAGGATCGATTCGCACCACGCAAGGCGCAGCGACCTGTCGCTCGCCTGCAGTCCCCCGGGAAGCGAAGATGGACAGCCCCAACTCCGCCCGCTTCCGTCTCGCCAGTCGGGGAGAAATCCCGGCGGCAACTGCTGACCGGGGGGCTGCAGGCAAGCGACAGGAAATCCGGTCGCCGAGCAGCGAGGCACCGTGAGCGACCGTTTTCATCACCACCCCGTCATGGCCGAACGTATCGCCCGGCTCTTCGAGGCCGTGCCTGCCGGCGTGGTGGTGGATGCGACGGTCGGCGGTGGAGGACACGCACAGGTGGTCCTCGAAGCCAACCCGATGGTTGCCGTGGTTGGCCTCGATCAAGACCCTGATGCGCTCGCTGCCGCAGCTTCGGCTCTCGAAGCCTTCGGCGACCGGGTCACGCTGCGCCGAGCAAGGTTCGACACCCTCGTCACCGTCATGGCCGACCTCGGCATCTCCACGCTCAGCGGAGCGCTCTACGACCTCGGCGTCAGCTCGCCGCAGCTCGACCGACCCGAGCGCGGGTTCAGCTATCGCAACGATGGCCCCCTCGACATGCGGATGGACCCCTCATCCGACCTGACCGCGGCGGACATCGTGAACGGCTACTCCGAGGCGGAGCTGGCGCGTGTGATCGAGCAGTTCGGCGACGAGCGCTTCGCCAGGCGCATCGCCCGGGCGATCGTGGCCGCTCGACCGATCGAATCAACCGCAGAGCTCGCGTCCATCGTCCGCGATGCGATTCCCGCCGCTGCTCGGCGGCGCGGTGGTCATCCGGCGAAGCGGACGTTCCAGGCCATCCGCATCGAAGTCAACCGCGAGCTCGAGATCCTCGGCGCGTCTCTCGACGACGCGATCGACGTGCTCGCGCCAGGAGGCCGGTGCGCCGTCCTCGCCTATCACTCCGGTGAAGATCGCATCGTCAAGCAGCGGTTCCGGTATGCCGCGACCGGCGGCTGCACCTGCCCACCCGGGCTGCCGTGCGTGTGCGACGCGGTGCAGACGGTGCGGCTCTTGAAACAAGGCGCGTGGACGCCAACCGATGCCGAGATCGCAGCGAACCCGCGGGCGGAGAGCGCGCGGCTTCGCGCGGTCGAGAAGATCACGCCGCCGCCCCCTCCTTTGCCTGGTGCTGATCGAGCCGATCGCTCGTGAGCGACTTGGCGATGCCGGCGGGCGTCATCGCGGTCCCCGGTCTCGGGATCAGCGCGCCGCAGCCCGACGAGGTCGTTGCCCGTCGACCTCGCCTTCGCATCGCCGTCCGTCCTTCGCGCCGGCAGCGTTGCGGGCATCGCGTTCGCGAGCGCCACGGTCACGCTGCTGGCCCTCTTTGCCGCAGCGGTGTTCCAGACCGTGCTCGTCCAAGGTCAGCAGCGGCTCGATCGGCTCGATCGACGAGTGAGCCAGGCTCAGGACCAGTTCGACCGACTCAGGGCTGACGTCGCGGAGCTCGAGTCGCCCGAGCGCATCGTCACAGTGGCGCACCACCGCCTCGGAATGGTGCAGCCCGAGACCGTCACGTATCTCGCGCCGACCCTCGAGCAGGTGGTCGCGGTCGTCAGCGCGTCCGGTCGATCGCTGCCCGACGAGGCGGAGGTGGACGCTGCGATCGCCGGCGAGGGACCGACCTGGAGCCAGCTGAAGCCCTTCATGGGCTCGGCCCCGTGACGCCAGCGTCCCCGACGCGGACGCGGGGGCCCGCCCGAGCTCGACCCGCACTTCGAACACGCTTCGACGACCCGCGCCGAACTGCGCGCGCCGGGACGTCACGCTCGGCGGCGGGGGCGACGCGGCCGGTCGCGCAGCGGCGGCCGCAGGCTCGCGTCGGCACGACGCGCCGGGTGGGCCGGCCGGCGGTCCGGCTGGCATGCACGTTGGTCGTGAGCGTGCTGGCGTTCGGCGCGGTGCTGGTGCGCGTCGGGACGCTGCAGACCGTGGACGCTGCTCGGTACACGGCGCTCGGAGAATCCCAGCGAGTGCGCTCCGTCGTGCTGCCGGCAGAGCGGGGCACGATCTTCGACCGCAACGGCGCGGAGCTCGCGCTCACTGTGCCCAAGCAGACGATCTGGGCCGATCCCCGGTTGATCGCCGATCCGGCACGCGCGGCGGGGTTGCTCACTCCCATCCTCGGAGGTGATCCGGCCGCGCTCACCGCGCGCCTCGCGCGCGACGCAGACTTCGTGTACGTCGCGCGGCAGATCGACGACATGGCCGCGCAACGCGTCGCCGGACTCCACCTCGACGGCGTCTTCCTCATCGAGGAACCCGGGCGCGCGTCGCCCTCTGGAGAGCTGGCGCGATCCATCCTCGGACGTGTCGACATCGACAACATCGGCGTGTCGGGCATCGAGGGCTCGTACGACGCGCGCCTCACGGGTGTCCCCGGCCGCCTCGTGCGCGAGCGTGACGGCGAGGGACGCACGATCCCCGTCGGGCGCCAGAGCGTCGAGCCCGCGCTGCCCGGTGACGACCTCGTGCTCACGATCGACCGCTCGCTGCAGTTCGCGACCGAGCAGGCGTTGTTGCGCCAAGTGATGGCGGTCGGCGCCCGTGGCGCGCGAGCGATCCTGATGGACCCCCACACTGGCGACGTGTTCGCGATGGCGAACGTCGTGATCGACTCCGAGACGGGGCAACCGATCGTGTCGAGCGCGAACGAGGCCGTCACGTCAGTGTTCGAGCCCGGCTCCGTCAACAAGGTGATCACCGCGGCGGCAGCGATCGAGGAGGGCCTGGTGAACCCGGACACCGTGCTTCAGGTGCCCGACCGCCTCCAGGTGGCGGACCACTTGTTCTCGGATCACGATCCGCACGCGGTCGCGAGCTGGTCGGTGCGCGACATCGTCACGCGGTCGTCCAACATCGGCACGATCATGATGGCGCAGATGCTCGGCAAGGACCGGATCGACGACTACCTCCGCCGCTTCGGCCTCGGGACCCGCACCGCGCTCGACTTTCCCGGCGAGTCCGCCGGTCTGATGCTCGACCCGAACGACTGGTCGGGCACGTCGATCGGCAGCATTCCCATCGGGCAGGGCATCTCCGTGACCGCGCTCCAGATGCTCGAGGTCTACAACGTGATCGCCAACGGCGGGTCCTACATCGCTCCTCGTCTCGTTGCCGCGACCATCGACGCGGATGGCAATCGCCACGACGCGCCCCCGCGGAGCAGGAACGTGTCGTGTCCGCGGAGACAGCGGCAAAGGTGAACGAGATGCTGATGCAAGTGGTGTCGTCAGCGGAAGGAACCGGCTTCCGGGCGGCGGTACCCGGGTACTCCGTCGCCGGCAAGACGGGCACGGCCCGCAAGCCGAACGACAACGGCGTCCCCGGCTACAAGGCCGGCGCCTACGTGTCCTCGTTCGCCGGGTACCTTCCCGCGGAGAATCCGCAGCTCTCGATCATCGTGGTGATCGACGAGCCGTCGACCTCGATCTACGCAAGCGTCGTGTCAGCACCCGTCTTCGCCGAGCTCGCAAACGTCGCCGTGCGCCAGCTGCGCATCGTTCCCCCCGAACCGCTGCCCGGCGGAGCCACCGACGTGACACCCGAGGCTCCCGCGGGCACCGCGCCGACACCCGGCGACATCGCGGACGCAGGTCCCGTCACCGCGCCCCCATCGACCGCGCCGCCTCCGGCGGACGCGTCGACGACCTCGTCGACCCCTTAACGCGATGGAGCTCACGCGACTCGTCGACGAGTCCCCGGTCGCCGGCACTCTGCTCGCGGGTCCGCGCCCGAGCGGTGCGGACCTGCTCGCGGGCCGCGCTCGAGCTCCGTCGAGATCCGATCGATCACCTATGACTCGCGCCGCGTCGGCGATCACGCACTGTTCGTGTGCGTGCCCGGGCTCGTCGTCGACGGTCACGACTTCGCCGAAGCTGCCGTCAGCGCTGGCGCTGTCGCCCTCGTCGTCGAGCGCGTGCTCCCCATCGACGTGCCACAGCTCCTCGTCGCCGACGCGAGGGTCGCCATGGCTGGGCTCGCCGCGTCCCTCCACGGCTCGCCCTCGCACCAGCTGACGGTGATCGGCGTGACGGGCACGAACGGGAAGACGACGACCGTCCACCTCCTCGACTCCGTGCTTCGCGAGCACGGCTGGGCGACGGGAGTGATCGGCACACTGACGGGCGTGCGCACCACCCCGGAGGCCCCTGAGCTGCAAGCGCAGCTCGCCGCCTGGCGAGATGACGGGCGTCAGGCCGTCACGATGGAGGTCTCATCGCACGCGCTCGCGCTGCATCGGGTCGACGCGATGCACTTCGCTGTGGCGGTGTTCACGAACCTGTCTCGGGATCACCTCGACTTTCACGGGACGATGGAGCGGTACTTCGACGCGAAGGCCCGCCTGTTCTCTCCTGCGCTCGCGGAGCAGGCGGTCGTGAACGCCGACGACCCCCACGGTCAGCTGCTGCTCGATGCCGCCCAGATCCCGACGACGCCGTACTCGTTCTCCGAGGTCGACGGGCTCGAGCTGACCGCGGCCTCGAGCTCGTTCACCTGGCGCGGGCATCGCGTCGCGGTGCCCATCGGAGGCCGCCTCAACGTGTCGAACGCCCTGGCTGCGGCCACCGCAGCGGGCGTGCTCGGCATCCCGATCCCCACCATCGCCGCGGGCATCGGCAACGCTGGACCGGTGCCGGGGCGGTTCGAGCCGATCGAGGAGGGCCAGCGCTTCAGCGTCGTCGTCGACTACGCCCACACCCCCGACGGCCTCCAACGGGTCCTCGCCGCCGCTCGCGAAGTGGCGCACGGAGACCGGGTGATCGTCGTGTTCGGATGCGGAGGCGATCGCGATCGGACGAAGCGCCCGGCGATGGGTGCGGTCGCCGTCGAGGGAGCGGATCTCGCCGTGGTCACGTCCGACAACCCGCGAAGCGAGGATCCCGCGGCGATCATCGACGAGATCGTGGCCGGGGCCGGCGCGCTCGTCGGCGCTCATCGTGGAGCCTGATCGCCGGCGAGCGATCGGCGTCGCGTTCGAGGCGGCCGGCGACGGTGACGTTGTCGTGATCGCGGGAAAGGGCCACGAATCGACTCAGACGATCGGCGCGTCCGTCGTGCCGTTCGACGATCGCGTCGTGGCGCGCGAGGAGCTCGCCGTGCTCGGCCGGGGAGGGCGCACGTGATCGCGCTCCTCGTTGCCGCGGCGGTCGCCGCCGCTGTGTCACTCCTCGGCACGAAGCTCGGAATCACGTGGCTCGAGCGCGCGGTCGCGTCAACCAACCGATCCTGGAGGGCGTCGGGCACGAGGCGAAGGCGGGCACGCCGACGATGGGCGGCATGGCGATCGTCGTCGCGGCATGCGTCGGCTACGGCGTCGCGCATCTCCGCAGCGGCGTGATCTTCACGCGCACGGGCCTCTTCGTGATGCTCGCGATGATCGGCGGAGGGATCGTCGGCTTCCTGGACGACTGGATCAAGGTCTCGAACGCGCGCAACCTCGGATTGAACAAGCGCACCAAGATCCTCGGCCTGCTCGTCGTGTCGATCGGCTTCGTCGTTCTGTACCTGACATTCACCAATGGACAGACGACTCTCTCGTTCACCCGCTACGACCGTCCCGGCCTCGAGCTCGGCAACCTCGGATGGGCGGCCCTCGCGATCTTCCTCGTCCTGGCGACGACGAACGCCTTCAACCTCACCGACGGCCTCGACGGCCTCTCGTCCGGATCCGCGATCTTGTCGTTCGCGGCGTTCGTCGTGATCGGCTTCTGGGCCTTCCGCCATCCCGACGTGTACGCGTTGCCTCACGCACTCGACCTCGCGGTGGTCGCCGCAGCGATGCTCGGCGGTTGCGCGGGGTTCCTCTGGTGGAACGCGGCACCCGCGCGCATCTTCATGGGCGACACCGGCGCGCTCGCGATCGGAGCGGCGCTGGCGTGCCTCGCCCTCTCGACGAACACGGCCCTCTTGCTGCCCATCATCGGTGGCCTGTATGTCGCGGAGACGCTGTCGGTGATCATCCAGGTGGGCAGCTTCCGCATCTTCCACCGCCGTGTCTTTCGGATCGCCCCGGTCCACCATCACTTCGTGTTCGTCGGATGGCCGGAGACCACAGTCATCGTCCGCTTCTGGCTGGTCGGAGGGCTCTGCACCGCCCTTGCACTGGGTCTGTACTACGCCGACTTCATCAGCCTCGGGGTCGCGGACTGATGCGTGTGCTCGTGTACGGCATCGGTGTCACGGGTGAGGCCGTCGCTCGCGCCCTCGTCGCGCACGGTCACAGCACCCTGCTCGCCGACGACGAGCCCGGCGCGCTCGATGTGCACGTGCGACCGCGAGACAGCGAGCTCGACGCGCTCCTCGATTCGGCGGATGCCCTGGCGCCCAGCCCCGGCGTGCCGGAGCATCACCCCGCGATCGTCGGCGCAGTGGCGCACGGAATGCCCGTCCTGAGCGAGCTCGATCTCGCGACGGAGTGGGAGGCCGAGCGGATCGCTCATGGTGGCGCACCCCGACAGGTGCTCGCGATCACCGGCACCGACGGCAAGACCACGGTGACGACCATGGTCACCGAGATGCTCGAAGCGTCGGGTGGGAAGGCGCTCGCAGTCGGCAACACCGAGGTGCCCTTCGTCGCCGCGCTCGACGAGGACGTGGACACCTTCGTCGTCGAGGCCTCCTCGTTCCGCCTTCGTTTCGCGGAGCGGTTCAGCCCGACCGTGGCGACCTGGTTGAACCTGGCGCCCGACCACCTCGACTGGCACTCCTCACTCGAGGCCTACGCGGCCGCAAAGGCCCGCATCTACGAGCACCAAGCGGCCGACGCGGTGGCGCTCGGAAACGCGGAGGACGAGGTCGTGCTTGCCCGCCTGCGGGACGCGCGGGCCCGTCAGATCACCTTCGGCGCCGAACGCGGCGGATATCGCGTCGAGAACGGTCAGCTCGTCACGCCGGCTGAGGGGCCGCTCCTGCCGGTGGGCGAGCTCACGAGGCGGCTGCCGCACGACATCGCCAACGCGCTCGCCGCCACAGCGACGGCCCTCGAAGGGGGCGCGACGCTCGACGGCGTTCGTGAGGTGCTGCGGACGTTCCGTGGGTTGCCCCATCGGGTCGCGTTCGTCGCCGAGGCTGACGGCATTCGGTGGTACGACGACTCCAAGGCGACGGCGCCTCACGCCACCGCGGCCGCGATCTCCGGCTTCGACCGCGTCGTGCTGATCGCAGGCGGCCGCAACAAGGGGCTCGATCTCACCGCGCTCGCGGACCAATCGGCTCGCGTGCGCGCCGTAGTGGCGATCGGGGAGTCGGCGGGCGACGTGGCCGCCGCGTTCTCCGGCCGAGCTCCGGTCACCGAGGCCGGCTCGATGAGCGAGGCAGTGTCCGCAGCGCGGAGGCTCGCGCGAGCGCGGCGACGCGGTGCTGCTGTCACCGGGTTGCGCGTCGTTCGACTGGTATCGCAACTACGCCGAACGTGGTGACGACTTCGTCCGTGCCGTCCACGAGCTGGTGGGTGCCTGATGGCCCCGACGAAGGCTCCGACGAAGGCTCCGACGAAGCGGGCGACCAAGGCCGGGCCGCGACCGCGGACCGCTCGCCGGGAGCAGTACGTCAGCCGGAATCGTCATCCCACAGGTCGGCCCCGGCCGCGGCCCCGTGCGGTTCCTGGGCGTTTCGTCGCGCTCCTCGCCATCGTCGTCGTCCTCAACCTCATCGGCTTGGTGATGGTGCTGTCGGCGTCGTCGGTGAGCGCGCTGCACGACTACGGGTCGTCGTGGCTGTACTTCAACCGCCAGGCGATCTGGACCGTGCTCGGCTTCGTTGCGCTCTTCGTCGCGCTCCGGGTCGACTACCACTTCTGGCGGCGCCTCACGCCGCTCGTGTTGCTCGTCGGCTTCGCGTTGCTCGTCGTCGTGCTCCTGCCCGGAATCGGGCTCACCGTGAACGGCTCGAAGAGCTGGCTCGGTCACGGGCCGTTGCGGATGCAGCCCGCCGAGCTGATGAAGCTCGCACTGCTGCTGTACGTCGCCGACCTGCTCGCGCGTCGCGCCGATCGCATGGGCGACCTCCGGGCGACGCTCTGGCCGGTGCTCATCGTCCTCGGTGCGACCGGGGTCCTCCTGATGCTGCAACCCGACCTCGGCACCGCGATCGTCACGGCGGTGATCGTGGTCGGCATGCTGTACATCGCGGGAACGCCCCTCCTCCCGCTGGCGACCGCGACCGCGACGCTCGGTGGTGCCGCGCTGTTCCTCACGATGAGCGTGCCCTACCGGCGCGCCCGTCTCCTGTCCTTCCTGCATCCATCCGACGATCCCCTGAACCGTGGCTGGCAGACGCTGCAGTCCCTGGTGGGGATCGCGTCGGGCGGACTCGCAGGCGTCGGTCTCGGCGCCGGACGCGCGAAGTGGGGGTTTCTCCCCGAGGCGCACACCGACTTCATCTTCGCGATCATCGGCGAGGAGCTCGGGTTCGTCGGCTGCTTCGTCGTCGTCGGGTTGTTCGCCGCATTCGGCGTGCTCGGCCTTCAGACGGCCCGGCGGGCGCCGGACCGCTACGGCATGCTCGTCGCCGCAGGCGTCACCGTGTGGGTGTTGGTCCAGTCGCTCGTCAACATGGGCGCCGTCGTCGGCCTCCTGCCGATCACGGGGCTGCCGCTGCCGTTCGTGTCGTTTGGCGGATCGGCGCTCATCACGACGATGGCGGCGACCGGGCTGCTGCTCAACATCGCGCGGCAGGGGACAACCAGCCGTGGCACGACGCGAACAGCGCGGCGATGAGCGCGTCCGCTGACGCCTTCGCAATCATCGCCGGGGGCGGAACGGCGGGGCACGTGAACCCCGGTCTGGCGGTTGCTGCCTCGCTCGTCGAGCGCGGTCATCCGCCGTCGTCGATCACGTGGGTCGGCAGCGAGCGCGGACTCGAAGCGTCGATGGTGCCCGCGGCGGGCCTTCCGCTGCACCTTCTGCCCGGTCGAGGCGTGCAGAGGCGGGTCGCGCTCGCGAACGTGGCCGCGCTGATGGGGCATCGTCGTCGCGACCCTGCGCGCGGTCGGCATCGTTCGCCGTCTACGTCCTGGTGTCGTCGTCGCGCTCGGCGGCTACGCCAGCGTCCCGTGCGCGTTCGCGGCGTGGCTCCTGCGGATCCCGATCGTGGTCATGGAGCAGAACGCCCGGCCTGGACTCGCGAACCGACTCGCCGCCCGCGTGGCCAAGGTGGCGGCGGTGTCCTTCGAAGGAACCGCGCTCCCTCGTGCAGTGGTCACCGGCAACCCACTGCGCCGCGAGATCGTCTCGGTCCGACGTGATGTCCAGGCCGCACGTCACGCGCTCGGGCTGCCGCTCGATCGCACCGTCGTCTTCGTGACCGGAGGGTCGCTCGGTGCGACGCACATCAACGAGGTCACGCTCGAGCTCGTCGCCGCCTGGAAAGATCGACCCGACCTGGCCGTGCGCCACGTCGTCGGCCCCCGCAACCTCGATGCGCTCCGGGTTCGAGTCCCTGCGCTTTCGCCCGGCGGCCTTCGCTACGACCTCGTCGGATATGAAGAGCGCATGGCCGACGCGCTCGTCGCTGCCGACGTCGTCGTGTGTCGAGCGAGCTCGGGCCTCGTCAGCGAGGTCGCGGTCGTCGGCGTGCCGAGCGTGCTCATCCCGTGGTCGGGCGCGGCCGAGGACCACCAGACGGCGAACGCCGAGGTGCTCAGGGCGGCGGGCGCGGCCGAGGTCATCCCCGATGCGGAGCTCACCGTGGCCCGCCTCGGCGCCGTCCTCGATGCCCTGATCGCCGATCCTGCGAGGCGCGCGCGAATGCGGGCCGCCGCGGGCGCAGCCGCGCGCCCCGACGCAGCCGAGCGAGTCGCGGATCTCGTCGAGCGGCACGCGCGGAGACATGTCGATGTCTGAGAGGCGAGCGCCCGACCTCTCGACGGGCCCACTGTCGATCCACGTCGTCGGGATCGGCGGTGCCGGCATGAGTGCGATCGCGACCGTGCTCGCAGCGATGGGTCACCGAGTGTCGGGCAGCGATCTCAAGGAGTCGGGTTTCCTCGACCGGCTGCGAGCTGTTGGCGTGGAGGTCCGCGTCGGACACGACGCCGCCAACCTCGGTGCCGCCGATGTGGTGGCGACGTCCACCGCGATTCCCGAGTCGAATCCTGAGGTGTGCGGCGGCCCTGTCGCGCGGCATTCCGGTGCTGCGACGGGCCGAGATCCTCGCGGCCATCGTCGCGACGAAGAGAGCGGTTGCCGTCGGAGGGACGCACGGGAAGACGACGACGTCGTCGATGCTCGCGCTCGCGCTGGTCGAGGCGTCGCTGCATCCGTCGTTCATCGTCGGCGGCGAGCTCAACGAGATCGGCACCGGCGCGGTGTGGGACGCGGGCGGAGAGCTGCTCGTGGTCGAGGCCGACGAGAGCGACGGCACGTTCATCGAGCTCCCGGCTGACGCGGTGCTCGTCACGAACGTCGAGCCCGATCACATCGAGCACTACGGGTCGTACGCCGCGCTTCGAGACGCCTTCCGCCAGTTCGTCTCCCAGGCCCCCGGCCCGCGGGTCGTCTGCGTCGATGACCCCCATGCCGCCGCCCTCGCCGAGGAGTTCGGTGCGCTCGGCTACGGCACCCACGAGGGGGCGGACTACCGCATGCTCGACGTCACGCCGGGCCGCGGTGGCATCGGGTTCACCTTGCGGTGTCCGTCCGGCGAGACGTTCGACGTCTCGTTGCCGGTGCCTGGTGTGCACAACGCGCGGAACGCAGCGGGAGCGATGGCCATGGCGCTCGAGCTCGGCGCGGCCGGCCCGGCGGTGGTCCGAGCGCTCGCCCGGTACGGCGGTGTCGCGCGCCGGTTCGAGATGCGCGGGACCGCCGGTGGAGTGACGTTCGTGGACGAGTACTCCCATCTCCCGAGCGAGGTCGCCGCGGCGATCGAGGCCGCCAGCGAGGGGGAGTGGGTTCGACTCGTGTGCGTCTTTCAGCCGCACCGCTTCAGCCGCACCGCGACGCTCTGGCGCGACTTCGAGGACGCGTTCGTGGGCGCCGACGTGCTCGCGGTCACCGATGTGTACTCGGCCGGGGAAACGCCGCGGCCCGGCATCACCGGAAAGCTCATCGTCAACGCGGTCCTCGACGCGCACCCGTTCCAGCGCGTCGCGTGGCTTCCGCATCGTGCCGATCTCATCACCTACCTCCGGGAGGAGCTGCGCCCCGGCGATCTCTGTCTGACGATGGGCGCGGGAGATCTCACCACGCTTCCCGACGTCCTCATCGACGGCTTGCGCGACCGGGCGTCGTGAGCAGCGCGATCGACCACGCGGCGCGGATCCTCGGTCCGCGCGCACGACGCGATGCCCCATTCGGCGCGTTGACGACCTATCGCGTCGGTGGCCCGGCCGCGCTGTCGTTCACGATCGAGGACGACGCCGACCTCGAGCTCGTCCACCGAGCCCGTCGGGAGGCCGACGTCACGCTCGTCGTTCTCGGACGCGGCTCGAACACGCTCGTCTCGGACAGCGGCTTCCCCGGCCTCGTGGTGATGTTGGGCGAGCATTTCGCTCGCGTCGACGTCGAGGAGTCTCGCGTCCGCGCCGGCGGCGCCGCGAGCCTCCCCGTCGTCGCCCGCACCACTGCGGCGGCGGGGCTCCGCGGTCTCGAGTGGGCGGTAGGCGTTCCTGGTTCGGTCGGCGGCGCGGTGCGCATGAACGCCGGTGGGCACGGGGCGGACGTCGCGGCCCGGGTGCTGAGGGTCCGCGTCGTCGATCTCGACAGCGGGAAGGATGAGGAGGTGCCGGCGGATCGTCTGGCTCTCGCGTACCGACACTCCTCGATCGGCCCGTGCGACGTCGTCGTGTGGGCCGAGTTCGCGTTGCGCCGGGGCGATCCCGGCGAGGCGGAGGAGGAGGTGGCGTCGATCGTGCGATGGCGCCGGGCGAACCAGCCCGGGGGGCAGAACGCCGGCTCGGTGTTCACCAACCCCGAGGGCGACTCGGCAGGCCGCCTCATCGACGAGGCGGGCCTGAAGGGCTTCCGAGTCGGCACCGCTCGCGTCTCCGAGAAGCACGCCAACTTCATCCAGGCCGACGAGGGCGGCTCGGCCGACGACGTGCTGCGCCTGATGCGCGAGGTCTCGAATCGGGTGTGGGATCTGTGCGGCGTGCGGTTGCGGCCCGAGGTCCGTCTGGTCGGCTTCTCCGGCGTCAGCCCCGAGCCGTGGGATGAGCCATGAGCGTGGTCGTCGAGGACCCGCCCCGTCCGCCCGGGATGGATCCGCGCCTCGCGGCAGCGGCGCATCGAGGTTCGCCGGGCCGAAGGACGCCGGCGCCTTCGTCGGCTTCTCATCGGCCTCGGGGCCGTCGCCGCAGCCGCGCTGGCTTGGGCGCTCACCTACAGCTCGGTGCTCGACATCGATCACGTCGAGATCCCGGGTCTCGCACAAGGCAGCGCCGAAGCCGTGCGGCAGGCGGCGCGGCATCGACATCGGAGCGCCGATCGTCTACCTCGACAGCGAGTCGGCATCCGCACGCGTGGAGGCGCTGCCGTGGGTCGAGTCGGCGCGTCTGCATCGGTCGCTGCCCGGCACCGTCAGGATCGATGTGGTCGAGCGGCGGCCCGTGGTCGCCGCGCCGACGCCGGACGGAGCGTGGCGCCTCCTCGACGTCGAGGGGCACGCGATCGCTGATGTCCCCGCGCCGCCGCTCGGAGTCCTGGCGCTGCTCGGTCCGGTGCCGCCGCCCGAGATCGGGGCCGCCGCGGATGAGCCCGAACGAGCCGCGATCGACGCGGCGACGATGCTGCCCGCACAACTGCGCGAGCGCGTGGGCGCGGTCGCTTCGGTCCGAGGACGGCACGGTCGAGCTGCGGCTCGCGCCCACCGGCATCGTCCGACTCGGTCTTCCTACCGACCTGCCCGCGAAGTACCTGTCCGCGCTCGCCGTGCTCGACGAGCTCGGACCCGCGGCGACCATCGGCGTCCTCGACGTGCGGGCACCGCGAGCACCGGTGCTGGCGCCCGCCTGACGTAGGGGAGCGGGCGCGACGACCCGAGAGCTCATGTATCGATCTGGTGACGATGCTTGCCGCGATCCTTGACCTGGTGTGCCACGCCCTGTACAACGTCAAGCACAACGAGAGGTTGACATAACTATTAACCTCAAGTGGAGGTCGAGGGTCGCCAGCAAACGGCCCTCTTCCCCTGGACCCCAGACCTGGAGGTTTGTTCAGATGGCCGGCTCCCCCCAGAACTATCTGGCGGTGATCAAGGTCGTCGGCGTCGGCGGCGGCGGCGTCAACGCGGTGAACCGCATGATCGACGCCGGGCTGAAGGGCGTCGAGTTCATCGCGGTCAACACCGACGCGCAGGCGCTGCTGATGAGCGACGCCGACGTGAAGCTCGACATCGGTCGTGAGCTCACGCGGGGCCTCGGGCGCCGGCAGCGATCCCGAGGTCGGTCGCCAAGCCGCCGAGGAGCATCGCGAAGAGATCGAGGAGGCGCTGAAGGGCGCCGACATGGTCTTCATCACCGCCGGCAAGGGCGGCGGCACCGGCACCGGCGCGGCGCCGGTGATCGCCGAGATCGCGAAGGGCATCGGGGCGCTCACCATCGGTGTGGTCACCCGGCCGTTCGCGTTCGAGGGCCGGCGCCGGTCGGTGCAGGCCGAGCAGGGCATCCAGCGGCTCAAGGAGAAGGTCGACACGCTCATCGTGATCCCGAACGACCGCCTGCTCACCGTGTCGAACGAGAAGACGTCGGTGCTCAACGCGTTCAAGATGGCCGACGAGGTCCTCCTGCAGGGCGTGCAGGGCATCACCGACCTCATCACCACGCCCGGCCTGATCAACACCGACTTCGCCGACGTGAAGATGATCATGAAAGAACGCCGGCTCCGCGCTCATGGGCATCGGCTACGCCAGCGGCGACGATCGGCCGCTCGTTGCGGCGCCGCGCGCGCCATCTCGAGCCCGCTGCTCGAAGCCGTCGATCGAAGGCGCTCGCGGCATCCTGCTCAACATCTCCGGTGGCAGCGACCTCGGCCTGTTCGAGGTGAACGAAGCGGCCGAGATCATCCACGGCGTCGCGCATCCGGACGCCAACATCATCTTCGGTGCCGTCATCGACGACGAGATGGGCGACGAAGTCCGGGTCACCGTCATCGCCGCCGGCTTCGACCGGTGGGACGGCCCCCGCGAGCGGGGACGGGCCGAAGGTCGGCTGGGAGCCGAGGACGGATCGGGCGACCTGTTCCCTGCCGACGACGACCTCATCGGCAGCGACGACGACTTCGACGTCCCCTCGTTCCTCAAGTAGCTCGGTGCCGGGCCCCGTCCTGCGTCTCGGGGCGGGCGGCCGGACCGCGCACGTGGTCATGACCTCGATCGTCGACGGCGACCTGGCGGTCACCGGCGACCCCGCGACGCTCGAGACCCGTCGTCGCGCCGTCGTGGATCTTCCGTGGACCTGGCTGCACCAGGTCCACGGCTCGACCGTGGTCGTAGTGGACCGGCCCGCGCAGCATGCCGGCGAAACGGCCGATGCAGCGGTGTCGGGCGTGCCGGGCGCGGCCCTCGCGGTCCAGGTCGCCGACTGTGCCCCCGTGGCGTTGGTCAGCTCGGCCGGGGCGGTCGGCATCGCGCACGTCGGATGGCGGGGGCTCACGGACGGCGTGCTGCCGGCGACGGTCGCGGCGCTGAGGGACGTCGCCGGCGGCGACGGGAGCGTCACCGGGGTCATCGGGGCCTGCATCCATCATGAGTGCTACGAGTTCGGCGAGGACGACCTCGACCGCGTCGCGGCAGCGGGAGGCGACCGAGTCAGATCGCGGACCGCCGACGATCGACCGGCGCTCGACCTCGTCGCCGGCATCGAGCACGTCGCGCGCTCGCTCGACATCGGCTGGGTGGCATCTCCGTGGGACGCGTGCACGTCGTGCTCGCCCGGTTACTGGTCGCATCGGGCGCGCGGCGACCGTGGCCGTCAGGCGATGGTTGTCTGGATGACCGAGCCGTGAGCGCGGACGCGTCCGTCGCAGCTCGTCTCGACCGGGTTCGAGACCGCATCGCCTCCGCGGGTGGCGACGTTGCGAAAGTCGCCATCGTCGCGGTGACGAAGGGCTTCTCGGCAGAAGAGGTCGCGACGGCCGTTGACGTGGGACTGCCCGACGTCGGCGAGAACTACGCGCAGGAGCTGCGAGAGAAGGTGTCGACGCTCGACGCAGCGACGAACGCCGCGGTGCGCTGGCACTTCATCGGTCGGTTGCAGACGAACAAGGTGCGGTCGATCGCCGAACACGTCGCGCTTTGGCAATCCGTCGACCGACCCGAGCTCGCCGCCGAGATCGCCAAGCGCGCCCACCACGCCGCGGTGCTCGTACAGGTGAACACTTCGGGCGAACCCCAGAAGGGTGGTTGCGGGCCGGATGACGTCGCCGATCTGGTCGCGCGTTGTCAGGATCTCGGGCTCGTCGTGCGCGGACTGATGTGCGTCGGACCCGAGGGCCGGCCGGACGACGCCGCGCGCCGCGTTCCACTCGCTCGCGTCGCTCGCGGACCGGCTCGGGGTGCGCGAGCGGTCAATGGGGATGACGGACGACCTCGAGGTGGCGGTGCGCGAGGGGTCGACCATGGTGCGCGTCGGCACCGCCCTGTTCGGGTCCCGTCCCGCCCGTGACGGCGCCCACCGGTAACCTTGCGTTCGCGAGGAGGCGAACATGGCTTCGATGTGGCGACGAGCGATGCTCTATCTGGGCCTCGGCCCGGATGACGAATACGAAGAGTTCGAAGAGCACCCCACGGACATCGCTCCGACGCAGGGTGGGCAGCGCTACCCCTCGGGCGACGTCAGCCCGTCCGGCTCTGTTCGCACGATGACCCGTGAGACGACGGAGGCACCGGCCGTCTCGATCCGTCCCCGCAGCTCTCAGTCCGCGGTGAACGTCGTCGCGCCGTCGCCACCCGCCAAGCCCTATGTGGTGATCCCGAGCTCGTTCAAGCAGGCGCAGGAGGTGGCCGACCGCTTCAAAGACGGTCAGCCGGTGATCATCAATCTCCAGAGCGCCGACCGCGAGCTCGAACGCCGCCTGATCGATTTCGCGAGCGGCCTTTGCTACGGGCTCGGCGGCAAGATGGACAAAGTCGCGACGCACGTCTACCTGTTGACGCCGCACGACGTCGAGGTGTCGCCCGACGAGCGACAGCGGATCCAGGAGCACGGGCTCCGGGATTGACTCGGAGCCGTCGTTGCAGATCCTCTGTCAGGTCGTCAACCTCTACATCGCGATCATCTTCGGGCGGATCATCCTCTCGTGGTTCCCGACCTCCCGAGGCACGATCCTCGGCACGATCAGTGACTTTCTGTTCGGGCTGACCGAGCCCGTGCTCGGGCCGATTCGCCGACTGATCCCCCCAGTAGGCATGGGCGGGATGGGCCTCGACCTCTCTCCGATCATCGTGCTGCTCGGGCTGCAGATCCTCGTGAAGGGCCTGATCCTCGGGTGCTGATCGCACTCGTGGGGACCGCCACGACCTGATCAAGCGGCGGGACAAACCTGCCGATGGTCGGGGACCGGGCGAGATGCCCGGTGGGTAGGAGGGTCGTCGGTACAGTGAGCCCCATGGAACTCACCCCCAAAGTGTTCGACGACGTCGAGTTCCGCGAGCGGTTCCGGGGTTACGACCCCGACGAGGTCGATGCCTTCCTCGAGCAAGTCGCGCGCGCTGTGCAGGAGCTCGACCAAAAGCTCAAGGACGCCCAGGTCCGCGCAGAGAAAGCCGAGGAACGCGCCCGCGAGGCGGGCGATGCCGACGAGGCGCTGCGGCGCACGCTCGTGCTCGCCCAACGCACCGCCGACGCCGCCGTGAGCGAAGCCGAGACGCGCGCTGCCGCGCTGCTCGCCGAAGCCGAGGGGAAAGCGGCGACGACGATCGCCGACGCTGAGCGCCAGGCCGCGGTGAGCCGCGGGGAGGCCGAGGCCTATGCGCTGCGCACCCGCGGCTCCGCGGACGAGGACGCCGCCGCGAAGGTCGCCGAGGCCGACGGCGCGGTGGCCGAGATGCTCGCCGACGCCGAGCGCAATGCACGCGAGGGAGCCGAGGATCTGCGCCAGCGGTTGCGCACAGAGGTCAGCGCGCTCGAGGCGCTACGAGAGCGGCTGCGCACCGACGCCGGTCGACTCGAGGCCCACATCGCGATCCAACGTCAGCGCGTGCTGTCGACCGTCGAGGCGCTGCAGCACATCACCGCCGATCCCGACGCGCTGCGCGAGGCGCCGGTGCCCGAGTTCGGTCCGGTCGACGTGCCGCCGACGGCCGAGGCGATGGGGGGCGGCGCACCGCCTGCTCCGCCCGCGCCGCCGCCCGCGGTTCACGCAGCCGACGACGCGGACACCGAGAAGGGCGACGATGAGTCGGTCGACGTCGCGGTCGACGCTGCCGCGGGCGACGAAGTGGTTGTCGACGGCGACGACGAGGGCAGCTGGTTCGAAGACGATGCCGCCGGCGCGCCCGAGCGAGGCGATGTCGTCGAGGCGGCCGCGGGCGTCGATATCGACGACGACTACCTCGACGTCGAAGACGAGATCACCGGCGAGTTCCCGGCCGTCGTGCTCGAAGAGCTCGAGGTCAGCGAACGCGCGAGTGACGCCGCCCAGCCCGCCGAGCAAACGCCCATGCTCGACCTCGATGGCGGACCTCCCACCATGGAGGTCCCTGCCACTGAGCTTCTCGACGACGACGACCCCTACATCGCGGAGCTGCGACGCGCGATCGTCGACCCGTCACCGCTCGGCCCGCGCGACGACTTCGAGCCCGACGACGCGATGTCCGACTTCTACGGGCGCGAGCTCGAAGACAGTCGATGGAAAGGGCTGCGCCGGCGGCGGTGAGCCGCTGACACGTCAGCCCGGCCGTTGCAGCCGGGGCGTTCCCAGCTCGCAGAGCGCGGACGCGATCTCGGACGCCACGCTCGCGTTGTGCTCGGCGAGCGCGAGGTTCGCCGGGAGGCTGCGACCTTCGGTCACGTCGGCGACGCGGGCGAGCACGAACGGCGTGACGGCTGGCCCGGTCACGCCGCTGCGAGCGGCTTCGGCTTCGGCCTCGGCGACGGCTTCGGCCACGACATCAGCGGGGAGAGCGTCGGCCTCGGGCACTGGCACCGCGACGAGCACGCCACCGCCATAGCCGAGGTCCCAGGCGTTCCGGGCGACCGCCGCCGCCTCGTGAGGCGAGTCGACGCGGTGGGCGAGGGCGAGGTTGGTCGTCCTCATCCAGAAGCCCGGAAGCGTGTCGGTGCCATACCCGACGACGGGCACGCCCAGCATCTCGAGGTGCTCGAGCGTGCGGGGGAGATCGAGAAACGCCTTGGCTCCCGCGCACACCGTCACCACGGGGTGGGCGGCGATCGCGCCGAGATCGGCGCTGATGTCGCCGGTGCGCTCGGCCCCGCGGTGCACCCCTCCGATGCCACCGGTGGCGAAGACCGTCACGCCGACGCGGGCGGCGAGCATGAGCGACGCCGAGACCGTGGTCGCCCCGAAGTCCCAACGTTGTGCGATCGCGATCGGCAGGTCCCGGTTCGCCACCTTCCGTGTGCCGGTGTGGATGCGCTGCTCCTCGCCGGCATCGAGCCCGACCCGCGCCACGCCGTCGACGACCGCCGTGACGGCCGGGACCGCGCCCTGCGCTCGGATTGCGGCGGCGCAGCGGGCGAGCGCCTCAGCGTTGGCGGGGGAGGGGAGCCCGAGCGTCGAGAAGATGGTCGACTCGAGCGCGACGACCGGACGCCTTTCGGCGAGCGCCCTGGCCACTTCGTCAGACGACGACGACGGAGCCGCTCGTCATCGCACGACCGTGCCCACGCTTGCGCCGGGGGCGTCGAGGGTGCGCGCCGCGCAGCGGTGGCCCTCGGCGAGCGCCGCTTCGAGGGCGTCGCCGCGCTGGAGCGCCGGAAGGAAGCCCGCGGCGAACGCGTCTCCGGCGCCGGTGGTGTCATGCGCTTCGCGGGCGGTGGCCGGCCGGACTGTCGCGCGGACGCTCTCGGCGTCTGCAGCGATCGCGGGCCCCGCGCCGGAATGGACCACGAGCAGGTCGACACCATCGGGAGCGCGACGGTCAGCGGCGAGCAATCCGGCTTCGTCTTGGTTCGCGAGCAGCACGTCGGGCGCGAGCTCGAGAAGGAGCGACTGAAAGCGCGCGACGCCATAGGACGCGAGCACGGCCACTGACGAGGCATCGACGCTGACGAGGATGCCTGCGGCCCGAGCGAGGCGCGCCAGATGCGCAGCCGTCTCGGCCAAGCGTCCGACCGTGAGCGAGTACGCGGGGAGATGCAGCACCGTGACGCCGGCAAGCCACGCGTCGTCGGGCGGGCCGAGCAACACGGCCGCCCCCCGGTCTGTGAGCATCGTGCGCTCGCCTCCGGGCGAGACCAGCACCACGATGGAGCCGGTGCGGCCACCGCGAGGGGCACGCACCTCCACGCCCGCGATAGCGAGATCGGCGATCAGGCGTGCGCCGAGATCGTCTTCGCCGACCTGGCCCACGAAGCGAGCCGGCGTGCCATTCGCGGCCGCCAGCGCAGCCACGTTCGCCGCGCTCCCTCCGCGGCGGCGGAACACGGTGACGTCGACATCGGTACCCACGCCGGGCGGTCCCGAGAGCCACACCACGATGTCCTCGACGAGATCGCCGACGGCGCACAGCACGCCCGGACCTTACGACGGCGCCCGATAGGGTCGGCGCCCGTGCCCGCATCCGTGCCCGCGCCGATCGGACTCATCGCGAACCCCGCTTCGGGTCGCGACATCCGCAGATTGGTCGCCAACGCGTCGACGTCGACGCTGAACGACAAGGTCACGAGCGTGCGACGAGCGCTGATCGGTGCGACCCAATGCGGTGCGAGCCGCGTGCTCGTGCTCGGGGACGGATCTCAGATCGTCAAGCGGGCCGTGACCCCGGTCGGGCTCGAGGATGTCATCGAGGAGGTTGTCGCGCCTCGACATCACGACGTGCGCGACACGATCTCGGCGGCTCGGGCGATGGGCGAGGCGGGCTGCGCGGCAGTGATCGTCCTGGGAGGCGACGGCACGAACCGCGCCGTCGCTCTCGGTTGGCCGTCGGTGCCGGTCATTCCGATCTCGACGGGCACGAACAACGCCTTTCCACTGACGATCGAGCCGACGCTCGCCGGCGCCGCGGCGGGCCTCCTTGCCAGCGGGTGCGTTGCGATCACGGAGGTCGCATCGCCGGCCGCCGTCGTGCACCTCGACATCGAGGGGGAGGGGAGCGACTTGGCGGTTGTCGACGCCGTGCTGCTCGACCACGGCCTCGTCGGGTCGATGCTCCTGTTCGAGCCGGACCGGATGGCGAATGCCGTCGTCGCGCGCGTGAACCCGGCCGCGCTGGGCATGTGCGGGCTCGCCGGAGTGCTGCATCCGCGGCACGCAGGCCCGGTGTCGATCGTGTTCGGTGCGGGACAGCGAGCAACGAAAGGTGTCGGTGCCGATTGCGCCGGGAGCGTTCGCCGAGATGACGATCGGGTCGTCGGCTGCTCTTGCCCTCGGAGCGGTGATCGAGTGGCAGGGGCCCGGCGTGCTTGCGTTCGACGGTGAGCGCATGCGCAAGCTGCGTGACGGCCAGCGTGCCCGCGTGTGGGTCGAACAGGACGGCCCGCTCGTCGTCGACGTCGGGCGAACGCTCGCACTCGGCGCCGAGCGCGGCGGGTTCGCTGCGTCCTGACGCCGCGTCCTGACGCCGCGGGCGAGTCAGGCGCCGTCGAGCTCGGCCTCGGCCAGCGCGGCGAGTCGAGGCGTGCCCTGCGAGAGGAACTCGACGTTCACGTCTTGCTGCTCACCCATCGCACCAGCGGCGTAGCGCGCGTAGACCCCTTCTGAGATGCAGGCGAGACGCCAGTACTGGAACGCGCAGTAGTAGGAGAGATTGGTGACGTCGCGCTCAGTGCGCTCCGCGTAGTGCTCGACGACCTCGGCACGCGTGGGAAAGCCGGGAAGCTGTGTCGCGGCGTCGGGGCGCGCCGTACGGCTGTCGTCAGCCTCCGCCCAACAGATGACGAGCATGGCGAGATCGGCCATCGGGTCGCCGAGCGTGCAGAGCTCCCAGTCGAGAACGGCGGCGAGCGGCCCGTCGGGGCTGCAGATGCAGTTGTCCAATCGGTAGTCGCCGTGAGCGATCGTCGCGGGGCCCTGATCCGGGATGGCCGCGGCAAGCCGGCGGTGCACCGAGTCGACGAGGGGGAGGTCGCGGTTCCGCGACGCCTCGAACTGTGTCGACCATCGCTTGAGCTGACGCTCGATGTAGCCCTCTTTGCGACCGAGATCACCGAGACCGACTTCGTCGGGGTCGACTGCATGCAGATCGGCGAGGACGTCGACCAACGAGCGTCCCATCCGCGCGCGCGTCGCTTCTGTTGTGAGCTCGCGACCCGCGTTCACGTCTCGGACGATCACGCCGTCGACAAATGACATCACATAGAACGGCGCGCCGTTCACGTCCACATCGACGCAACTACCGAGCGCGTCCGGAACGGGGACCGCTGTCGGCCCGAGCGCCGCGATGATCTTGTGTTCGCGAGTCACGTCGTGTGCGGTGGCGAGCACCGAGCCGAGAGGGGGGCGGCGCAGCACGATCTGCCGGCCGTTCGCGTCGGTGACGCCGAACGTGAGGTTCGATCGTCCCCCGGCGACGAGTGCGAACTCGAACGGGGGCGCGAGCCCCTCTACGTGGTCCGCCAGCCAAGCGGTCACTCTGGCGCGGTCGATGCCAGGTACAGCGGGGGCCGACAGGGCTGGGTCGGTCACGGGCGGTGACGCTACGTCCTCGTCGCCGCTCTCCGCTCTCCTCGTCGCCGCTCTCCGCTGGCGCTTCGATCGGCTCCTGCTCGCTTTGCTCGACAATCGGTGCTTCGCGCACCCGGCGGCGCATTGCGCCGCCGCTCTGTCCTCGTCGCCGCTCTCCGCTGGCGCTTCGAGCGGCTCCTGCTCGCTTTGCTCGACAATCGGTGCTTCGCGCACCGCGGGCGGCGCATTGCGCCGCCCCCGTGCGTGTGGGACCAGGGGGCCGACCTGAAAGAATCGGTGGGTGCCTTCGGTGCGCCTTTCACGACGCGCCGCGTTGGTGCTGTGTGCGGTCATTGTCGCGATGGCTCCCATCGTCGGCTGGATCGCGTCCACAGCAGCCTCCGGGGACGCTGCTCCGGACAACGTGGACCTCGCTGGTGAAGCGGTTGGGGGGCTCCAGCGCGCCGACGTCGAGGCCACGACCCGTGATCTCGCGACCCAGTACGCCAGCATTCCCGTGACGGTTGTTGCCGGTGAGGTCACCGTCAGCGCGTCGGCGGCGTCGCTCGGTCTGTCGGTCGACCAGGCCGCCACTGTCGAGGACGTGATGGACACCGGCGAGGACGGCTTCGTCGTCACCCGGTTCACCGGCTGGTTGTGGTCGTTCGTCGCGGACCGAGAGGTCGAGCCCACCGTCGCGCTCGACGAAGCCATCGCCCGCACGAAGGTCGACGAGCTCCTTCGCGACGAGACCGGAGGCGCCGTCGAGCCGTCGTTCGAGGTGCGCGACGGCGAGCTCGTCGCGATCGAGGGGGAGCCTGGTCTCGGTATCGAGACCGCTGATGTCATCGCGGGACTGCACGAGGTGCGCTTCTCGACCGAGCCGGTTCGGGTCGAGGTGCCGAGTCGCACGATCGATCCCCGGTATTCGCTCGCCGACGCCGAGGAGCTCGTCGACCAGGCGAACTCGATGACGTCGGAGCCGATCGACGTGAAGGCGGGCGAAGTCACGGTCACACTCGACGTGCCGACGCTGCGGTCCTTTCTCGTGGGGACGGCGAACCCGGAGGGCCTCTCGATCAGCTTGAATCCCGTGCTGACGAGCGAAGTGCTCGCCGCCCAGCTCGCGTCGGCAACCGTCGCACCCCAGAACGCGTCGATCTCCATCGTCGACGGCGTTCCGCGACCGGTGCCCGGCCACCCCGGGGCGGAATGCTGTGATCCCAACGCGCCACAGGCGCTGTTCGCGGCCCTGCAGGCGCGGCCGGCGAACCCGGTGGACCTCCCGATGAAGGAGATCCCGCCCGCGATGTCGACGGAGCAGCTCGAGGCGCTCGGTCTGAGGGAGGTCGTGTCCTCGTTCACGACGCGTCACCCCTCGGGTCAGCCGCGAGTCACGAACATCCATCGGATGGCGGATCTCATGCGAGGGACGATCATCCGTCCGGGTCAGACGCTCTCGATCAACGAGATCATCGGCAAGCGGACGGTCGAGAACGGCTTCGTCGCGGCCCCGGCCATCAGCGACGGGCTCCTCGCTGACGAGGTCGGTGGCGGGATCTCCCAGTTCGCCACCACGTTGTTCAATGCCGCGTTCTTCGCTGGTCTCGACTACGGGGAGTACCAAAGCCACAGCTTGTACATCTCGCGCTACCCGTATGGCCGGGAGGCGACGCTCGGCTTCCCCGCGCCGGACCTGCAGATCCGCAACACGACGCCTTACGGCATCCTGATCTGGCCGTCGTACACGAACTCCTCCGTGACGGTCACGCTGTTCTCGACGAAGTACTTCTCGAGCGTCGAGCAGACGGGCCAGACCACAGGCACGAGCGGGGTGTGCACGACCGTGAGGACAGAGCGCACTCGGGTGTACCTCGACGGCAACGAGTCGGTCGACTTCGTGCGAGCGCGCTACCGCCCGAGCGAGGGCATCAACTGCGACGGCTCCGGACCGGGCGTCACCACGACCACGTCCTCGACCACGACGGTTGTCGCGGAGACCACGGTTCCTCAACCGACGGTGGCGCCGCCGACCGAACCGACAGTGCCGACGGTGCCGCCGACCGAGACGATCCCGACGACGGTGTTCCTGCCTTCGTCACTTCCGCCGGAGCAGACGCCCCCGCCGCAACCGTGAGCTAGGCGTCGGCTGACGTCTTGATCACTGCAGCAGCGCCGAGGATCACCAGTCGGTGCAGCGTCGCGCAGACGTCGAACGCGCTCGCGCCGAGCGAGCGGGTGACGTCGGCGATGGATCGCCGGCCGTCGATGTGGGCGACGATGCGCCACTCCATCGGCGTCAGCACGAGGTCGGGGGCGTCGGGGCCGAGGTTCGCGGCCAAGCCGACGACCGCGGCGGTCGACGGCAGCACCGTCGCAACCTCACGCCAGCGTTCGAGCCGGGCCCGACTCGCCTCGACGAGGGCATCGACCTCATGCCGGCGGCCGCCTGCGAGCGGGTGGACTTCGGCGCCGCGAAACTCGAAGTCGCTCGCCGTGGTCACGAGAAGCTCGAACACCGCGTCGACGATGCGTCCCTCGACCAGTCGCTCGAGCTCGGCCTCGTCGGCTGAGGCCTGAACCGCGAGAGCGGTGGACAGGGGGACACCGGTCAGCGCGTCGTTCCAGGCCGCGTCCCATTGCTCGTCGTCGACGAGTCCGGCAGCGGTGACGGCGTCACGCAACGGCACGCTCGTCGTCGCGTCGGCGCCGTAGACCTCGCCCTCGGCGAACCAAAGGGTGGCGGTGCTCTCACCACTCAGGACGAGCGCGCCGGACTGCTTCGTGCTGGCCAGGAAGCGCAGTATCTCCTCGGCGCCGAAGTCCTCGAGGGTGCCGCGGAGCGCGGCACTGGTCGCAGTGCTCATGCTCTGTCTCAGTCGGCCGACGAAGGCCGCGACTTACCCCTTTCCGTGCAATCCCTCTGGGGCCCCAGTGTCCCCGGTTGCCTCAAGAGTGGGGGGTGCCGGGTCGATAGGTCAGACGTCGTGTACCGCACAGGAGCTGAGGTCAGTCGCCGCGCCGCGGCGGACGGACCAGCCGGAGGACCGGAGTGAGAGCACGCAGATGAAGGTGCGTTGGAAGCTGGTTGCGATTTTGGCGGTGCCGCTCGCCGCGCTTCTCGGCCTCGCCGGGCTCGGCGTGACGCAGCGCACCGGTGACGCCCGCGACGCCGAGCAGGCCGCCGAGCTCACCGTCCTGTCCGCGAAGGTCACGAACGCGGTGCACGCACTGCAGCTCGAGGCCAACTGGTCGGCGTGGTTCATCACCACCGGCGGCCTGCAAGGTGGTGGCGAGCTGCAGACGCAGCGCGCCGCGACCGACACCGCGATGACCGATCTCCACGACTCGCTGCTCGCGTTCGACTCCTCAGCCTTCACCGACGACTTCCAAGCCAAGCTCACACTGACGGCCGATCGCATGCTCGGTTACCAGGTGATCCGTCCGTCCGTCGATCAGCTCGCGCAGAACGGCTCCGACCCGATTGCCCTTTACGCGTTTGCCGGCAGCCAGCTCCTCGAGCTGAACACCGTGATGGCGGAGGAGAGCCCGGACGATTCGCTCGCCGGTGCGTTCAGCTCCTACGTCGCGTTGTCGAAGGCGCAGCAGTTCAGCAGCGACTCGTTCTCACTGATCACCGAGAGCCTGGGCGGCGCGGTGCTCACGGATCAGCACTACAGCCAGCTCGTCCGCTCGCAAGTCGATCACCAGACGCAGCTCGGTGTGTTCCTCTCGCTCGCGACGCCGGAGCAGAAGGAGCTGTACCGCCGGACCGTGTCGGGCCCTGCGGTCGCCGCGACGACTGACGGTGTCGAGGAGGTCGTGGCTGGGGGTGTCGGCGCGCCGATCACACTCAACCCGACGGCCTGGCAGCAGGACACGATCACGACGCTCGACCTCGGTCGCGATGTCGAGATCGAGGTCGAGACCGCCCTGCTCGCGCAGGCGAGCTCGCAGCGCAGCGATGCCCGCCGCGACGTCATCGCCTACGGACTCCTCGCACTTTCCGCCGCGGCGTTCGCGATCACCTCGGCGATCTTCGTCGGCCGGGCGATCACCCGTCCGCTCCGCCGCCTCGCAACCGCCGCCCACGAGGTGGCCGACGAGCAGCTCCCGAGCCTCGTCGAGGCGTTGCGCAACCCCAGTGAAGACGGTTCGGTCGCCGTCCCGGTCTTGACCCCGGTGACGCGCACCTCCAAGGACGAGGTCGGCGACCTCGCGGAGGCCTTCGCCTCGATCCAGGAGACGGCCGTTTCGGTCGCCATCGAACAGTCCAACCTCCTCCGCAAGGGCATCGGCGAGCTGTTCGTCAACCTCGCCCGTCGCAATCAGAGCCTGCTCGACCGCCAGATCGGGTTCCTCGATCAGCTCGAGGCGGCGGAAACCGATCCCGACGCGCTCGAGAACCTGTTCAAGCTCGACCACCTCGCCACGCGCATGCGTCGCAACGCCGAGTCCCTGCTCGTCTTGGCCGGCATCGAGGCCCCCCGCCGGTGGGGCAAGCCCGTTGCCCTCGGTGACGTGGTTCGCGCCGCAGTCGGTGAGGTCGAGGACTACTCGCGAGTCCACGTTGCCGCTCTCGATGACGTCTACGTCCTCGGCAACGCTGCCGCCGACGTCGCCCACTTGCTCTCCGAGCTGCTCGACAACGCGACGCAGTTCTCGGCGCCGGGCACCCGGGTCGAGGTCGTCGGCCGGCGCAAGGGCGGTGGCTACCTCCTGTCGGTGTCGGACCTCGGCATCGGCATGGCACCCGCACAGCTCGCCGAAGTGAACGAGCTCCTGGCGCATCCGCCGGTCACCGGCCTCACGCTGTCCCGCTCGCTCGGCTTCATCGTCGTCGGACGGCTCTCCAAGCGCTACGGGGTCACCGTGGAGCTCACCGCGGCGGCAGTCGGCGGGGTCACGGCCCTCGTCGACATCCCCTCCTCGTTGCTCACGATGCCCTCGTCGGGCGACGGCTTCACGCCGGACCCGTCCGAGGCCACCTCGCTCACCCTGCTCTCGACGCTCGACCCCCAGCCTCCGGTCGGTCCCCTCGTGTCGACGGCCTCGAAGGCGCCCGCGTGGACCCGGGCCGACGAAGAGCCCGACGCGGTGTGGGAACGGCTCATCGAGATCAGCCCCGACCAGGGTGTCGAGACCGACCGCCAGAGGGTCGGCAGTGCCTGGGACGATCCCACTACGGGCAGCGAGCCCTGGGCCGAAGCGCCACCGTCGACGCCTGCGGTGCCGGTCGCGAAGGCGCCCGAAGCTCCGCTGGAGCCTGTGGTGGCGACGGCCGCGGCGGCCACGTTGGCCGAGGCGATCCCCTCGACGCCTGTCACCGACGAGGCGCTGGCCGAGTTCACCGAGGAGGCAACGACGTCCAGCGGGTTGCCCCGCCGGCGCGCGGCCGAGGTGCACAAGGCTGTCGAACCCTCCGCCGACCTGCTGTCGTCGGGCGCGCTCGACGTGCCCTCGCCCTCCCCGCTTCCGCGGCGCACCGGCTCACGGTCGTTCTCGACGGCGCCGCTCGCCGATCAGACGACGGCCCGCGCCTCGAGCCGGTCTCCCGAGGAGATCCGCTCGCTGTTGTCGAGCTATCGCAGCGGCCTCACCCAGGGTCGTCTCAGCGACGCACTCAAGTCCCGCACCAACGGTTCAGCCAACGGCGCTGAGAACGGAGAGCAGTCATGACGGGCCTCAGCCCCGATGCCCGCAACATCAGCTGGCTCGTCTCCAGCTTCGTCCAGCGCGTCCCCGGCGTCGCCCACGCGATCGTCGTCTCGTCGGACGGCCTCCCCATGGCCGTGTCGGAAGGGCTCGATCGTGAGGCGGCCGACCGCTTCGCCGCCGTCGCCTCTGGTCTCATCGGTCTCGCCAATGGTGTCGCCGGTCCCTTCGGCGGTGGAGCGGTGCACGAGATCATCATCGAGATGGAGCGTGCGTTCCTGTTCGTCACCGGCATCAGCGACGGCTCGTGCCTCGCCGTGGTTTCCCAAGCAGGCTGCGACGTCGGCCTGGTCGGGTACGAGATGGCCGTGCTCGTCGAGCGCGCCGGTCCGGTCCTGACGCCCGCACTGCGCGCTGAGCTCCAAGGAGCGCTTCCGGCGTGAACGACCGGGTCCTAGCCGACCTGGCGGGGGACGGCGACGCCCCTCCGCGTGGGGATCTCGGGAGCCTGCGCGCTGCGCTGCCGCTCGACATCCCGCGCTCGCCGTCACACGACGAGCTCTGGGATCGAGAGGCCGCCCGCCCGTCTGTCGGGGACGACTCGCCGGAGCTCGTCGAACCCGAGGCCGAGCCTTCGTCGGCAGGCACCGAGGAGGACGCCGCATCCACGGCATCCAACCTCGTGAGTGAGGCCCTCGCCACCTACGCGCAACCTTCGCAAGAGCCGCCCGCACCGATGGCGTCACCGTTGTTCGCTTCCGCTCCCGAGCCTGTCGCTCCCGCCGAGCCCGCTCGTACGATGCACGTCCGTGCTCAGGAGCTCGGCGAGGACGGACCGGGGCGGCTCGTGCGTCCCTACGCCATGACCGGGGGTCGGACTCGCTCGTCGGGCGCGGAGATCCCGCTCGAGGCGCTGGTGATCGTGACGCAGATGGGTCGCGCCCAGGCGCCGACTCTCGCATGGGAGCAGAGGGCGATCGCGGAGCTCTGCGATTCGCCGATGTCGGTGGCCGAAGTGTCGGCTCACCTCAAGGTGCCGCTGGGGGTGGCGCGGGTGCTCGTCGGCGACATGGCCGCCGAGGGTCTCGTCGAGATGAGCGGTGCGAGCGGGAGCGAAGCCGCTCCGAATGACCTGAATCTCCTGGAAAGGGTGCTCAATGGCCTTCGTGCCCTCTGATCGGTCGGCGGGGCACGCGCCCACTCCGGTCAAGATCGTCATCGCCGGCGGCTTCGGTGCCGGCAAGACGACCTTCGTCGCGACCATCTCCGAGATCGTGCCCCTCTCGACCGAAGCTGCGATGACGTCGGTCAGCGTCGGTGTCGACGACAACTCGAAGCGGACGGCGGGCAAGACCACCACGACCGTCGCTCTCGACTTCGGCCGCATCACCCTTGGCACCGACCTGATCCTGTATCTGTTCGGGACGCCCGGCCAGGACCGGTTCTTCTTCATGTGGGACGAGCTGGTGCGTGGCGCGATCGGTGGTGTCGTTCTCGTCGACACCCGCCGGCTGGATGAGTGCTTCCCGGCGGTCGACTACTTCGAGAGCCGCGACCTGCCGTTCATCGTCGCGGTGAACTGCTTCGACGGTGTCGTCGAGCACAAGATCGAGGAAGTGCGCGAGGCGCTCGACGTGCGCCCCGACGTGCCGATCGTCCTGTGCGACGCCCGCACCCGTCAGTCGGTGAAGCTCGCCCTGCTCGAGGTCACCCAGCACGCGATCACTCGCGCCGCCGCTGCCGCCCGCACTGCCCTCGTCGCCCAGTAGCCCCGCCGCTCGCTCGCCCCCCCAGCGTTCTCGCGCGAGTAACCGGCCATCCGTGGCCGGTTACTCGAACCGGAATCGTCAGGAGGCGGCGGCCGTGCGCGGCTCGTCGCCAATGGTCGATCTCCGCGGCGACCGCGTCCGCCCGATTGATCGACCCGGTTCCGTGTGTACCGCCGCACCATGTACGCCGCGGTCGACGAGCAGGTTCTGGCGACGACGGTCCTCCTCGAACGCCTCGGGAGTCGTGTGCGGCCCGTAGCCGTCGACTTCGATGAGGAGCATCGCTTCGGGATACGCGAAGTCGACCTCGAATCGCTCGGCACCGACCTGCACCAGGAAGTGGTACACGGGCGGCGGCGCGCCGATCGCCTGGAGCGCCTCCGCGAGGACGACCT
Organism: uncultured Acidimicrobiales bacterium; assembly: GCA_963747215.1. Lineage (GTDB taxonomy): Bacteria > Actinomycetota > Acidimicrobiia > Acidimicrobiales > DATKAS01 > DATKAS01. The sequence goes on along the minus strand of CAVVET010000029.1, from coordinate 271,601 downwards.
CGGGATGCGAGTCGCTCGCGTCGAGCTGGAGCGCTCGCGTGTCGAGCACCTCGCGGCAGGACCCCGGCACCCGCCCGGCCCCTGCGAGCGACTCGGTCGAGCGCCGCGCGAACCTGAGGAACGGTGACATGGCGCTCCCGCAGCCACTGCTCGAGTGCACGTGAAACGAGGAAGGGCCGTGCGACGGCACCGAGGTCCACGAGCGTGCGCAGCCGTGTCGTCACGGGAATGCCGTCGATCGTCGTGATGTCGCTCGGGCTCGAGGTCCGCGATCCGGTGGAGCTGCACCCCCTCGATCGCGATGTTGCGATGTTCGTTGCACGCTCACCTCGACGACTGATGTCGTGAAGCGGTCGATGCCCCACATCGTCGCCGCTGCGTAGTGCGAGACCGCCGCGCCCGGTCCCGCACAGAGCACGGCCGCGAGCAGTCCGCTGCTCGTGGGTCTGCGGAAACGCCGTGGACCGGTAGACGCGTCGGTGCACTCGAGCCCACTCGCCCGTCGCGCACCGTCGTCGGCGCGTTCGCTCGACTCATTCCGCACTCGACCGTCTGCTCGAGCGTGATCAGCCCGAGCTGGGTCGCCTGGTACGTGTCCACCATGTCCGCCATCGGCGGATCTTGCCAGTGGGGTGGGACACTTCCGGTTCCGGTTCGAGTAACCGGCCAACGGTGGCCGGTTACTCGCGCGAGAACGCGGGGGGGTGGGAGGGGGGGAGTGGGGGGAGGGGTTAGCGGTTGAGGAGGCGGTCGAGGAGGGCGGTGCGGCGGGCGCCGGTGTCTCGGCGGCGTTCGACGCGGTCGGCGCTGCGGGCGACGCCTGCGAGCGCGCGGTGGCCGAGCCAACGCAGCGGCTCGGGCTCCCAGTCGGGCGACCGGTGGTTGACCCAGGGCAGGTGCACGATCGGCGTGTCGGCGCCGAGGATGAGGTCGGCGAGTGTGCGCCCCGCCAGATTCGTCGTCGCCACGCCGTCGCCGACGTATCCGCCCGCCCACGCGACACCCGACTTCCGGTCGTACCCGCACGACGGGTACCAGTCGCGGGGGATGCCGAGCGGTCCGCCCCACGTGTGGGTGATGCGCACCTCGCGCGTCGCTGGCAACAGCTCGGCGAGCACCCGACGGAGATCGACGAACACGCTCTCGACGCGGTCGTAGTCCGGGCTGATCTTCGAGCCGAAGTGATACGGAGCGCCGCGACCGCCGAACGCGATGCGGTCGTCGGCGGTGCGCTGTCCGTAGATGATGAGGTGGCGCCCGTCGGACATCGTCTCGCGACCCGACCAGCCCACCTCATCCCAGAACGCCTGCGGGAGCGGTTCGGTGGCGAGCATCAGTGAGTAGATCGGCACGACCGATCGCTCCGTGCCCGGCAACGTCGCCGTCCACGCCTCGGTGGCGCGGACGACGACATCGGCCGTGACCGTGCCGTGGGGCGTGCGCACCTTGCGACCATCGATCAGCTGCACTGGGGTCTGCTCGTACAGGGTGACTCCGGCGCGCTCGACGACGTCGGCCAGCCCCGCGCCAGTCGAGCGGGATGAATCGCCGCGGAGTGCGGTGAGTAGACGGCCCCGATCTGTCCGGCGACCGCGATGCGCCCGCGCGCGGCGTCCGCATCGAGCCAGCACTCGTCGTCGTCGGAAAGCCCGAGCGCGTGCAAGTGACGCAACTTCGGCCTTCATGCGCTCGACGTGCGGCGGGCCGGGTCGCGAACCGCGTCGTGCCGCCCTTCACGAAGTGGCAGTCGATGCCTTCCTCCGCGCTCACCTTGCCGACTTCGTCGACCGTGTCCTGCATTGCTCGCTGCATCGCGAGGGCCGCGGGCTGCCCGTGCTCGCGGGCCAAGCGCGACGGTTCGGCGGCGAACAACGCGGAGCACCATCCACCGTTGCGCCCCGAGGCCCCGAAGCCCGCGATCTCCGATTCGAGGATCGCGATGCGAAGGGTCGGGTCGGCGCGGTGCAGGTAGTACGCAGTCCAGAGGCCGGTGTAGCCCGCACCCACGATGGCGACATCGACCTGCGTGTCGCGATCCAACGGCGAACGGGGCTCGAGCGACCCCGGCACCGTGTCGAGCCACAGGCTGCGGGATCGGTAGGAAGGCTCGGGCACGGAGCAAGGGTACGCTCGTCGGCAATCCGACCTGGGGGAGGTCCTGTTGAAGTTCGGCATCTTCTACGAGCTGCAGCTGCCGCGACCGTGGGAGGCAGACTCCGAGTACGAGCTCGTGCAGAACGCGCTCGACCAGATCGAGCTCGCCGACCGGCTGGGGTTCGACTACGCCTGGGAGGTCGAGCACCACTTCCTCGAGGAGTACTCGCACTCCTCGGCCCCCGAGGTCTTCCTCGCCGCGGCAAGCCAGCGGACGAAGAACATCCGTCTCGGACACGGGATCGTCCAGCTCACGACGAACCATCCGGCGCGTGTCGCCGAGCGCGTCTCCACGCTCGACCTCGTCAGCCGAGGTCGCGTCGAGATGGGGATCGGCGAGGCCAGCTCGGTCACCGAACTGCACCCGTTCGACCGCCGCTTCCGCGACAAGCGCTCCGTCTGGGAGGACGCGGTCAAGTGCGTGCTGCCGATGTTCACCGAGGAGGGATGGGAGTACCACGGCGAGTGGTTCGACTTCCCCCTCCGCAATGTCGTGCCCAAGCCGTTGCAGAAGCCGCATCCGCCGCTTGTGGGTCGCGTGCAGTCAGCTCGACACCATCACCATGGCCGGCAGGCGCGGGATGGGCGCGCTCGGGTTCCAGTTCGTGTCGGCGGAAGCTGCCGAAGCGTGGGTGCACGCGTACTACAACGCGTACACGAAGCATCTCGAGAAGCTGTGCGACTACGCGACCAACCCGAACATCGCCGTGGTGTCCGGCTTCATGGTCGCCGACACCGACGAGGAAGCGCAGCGCCGCGCCGAAGGATGGACGTTCTTCCAGTTCGCGCTCGTGTTCTACAACACGCATGGTCCTGTCGAACCCGGCACGGTCAACTTGTGGAATGAGTACGAGGAGTGGAAGAAGTCGCCGAAGGGCCAAGCCGCCATCGGCCATGGCCTCATCGGCTCAGTCGACACGGTCCGGCGTCGACTGCGCGCGTTCGAGGACTCGAACGTCGATCAGGTCATCTTGCTCAACCAGGCCGGGAAGAACACGCACGCCGACATCTGCGAGAGCCTCGAGCTTTTCGCCGCTGAGATCATGCCCGAGTTCCATGACCGCGAACCCGAACATCAGGAGTGGAAGCGCAAGGTGCTCGCCGGCGAGATCACGCTCGACGAGATCGACACCCAGCCGTACAACTTCGCCACGAACCAGACGCCGTCGTCGACGTTGAAGGAATCGGGCGTCAGCCCGGCTGAAGCCGCCGGCGCCACCGCGAAGGCCTGAGCGCGCCGTCACTCGGCGCAGAACGTCTTGTCGGCCGGCACCTTCACCTCGAGCAGGTACGCGTTCACTTCCTGACGGATGCACGGGCTCTCGGCGTACGCGGTGTGCCCATCGCCGTCGCGCACGAGCAAGACGCCACTCGCGAGCGTGGCCGCCATGCGCTCGGCCCACACGAACGGAGTCGCCGGGTCGCGGGTGGTGCCGATGACGACGATCGGCGGTGCGCCGGTCGCCACCGCCACGGGGATCGGGTCGGCGGCCACCGGCCAGTAGCTGCACTGGAGCCCGGACCAGGCGATGACGGGGCCGAAGAGGGGAGACACGTCGGCGAGGGCCGCGGCTTCGGCCTCGACCTGCTCGGGCGTCGGGCGATCGGCGGAGTCGAGGCAGTTGACGGCAGCGTTCGCCTCCCACTGGTTGTTCCAAGACCCGTCGGGCTCGGCGTCCGGCCAGGAGATCCGCGATCTCGAGCAGCAGGCTTGCGTCGCCCTGCTCGGCCTCCCGCAGTCCGGTGCTCAGCGCCGGCCAGAGCTGCTTCGCGTACAGCGCGGTCAGGACGCCCGACGTCAGCCAACCCTCCGTGAGCACACGCTCGTCGTCCGACGCTGGGATCGGGTCGTCCTCCACCCGCGCCAAGAGGCGGTCGATGAGCCCCGCCGCATCGGGTCCGGCCTCGCAAGACCGGTCGGCGTCGCAGTCCGCGACGTACGCATCGAAGGCTTGCTGGAAGCCGTCGGCCTGGTTCGCGTCGAAGTCGGTCGCAGCACTGTCGGGCTCCATGGCGCCGTCCAGCACCATCGCGCGCACCTTGTCGGGAAACAGCTCGGCGTACACGCTGCCGAGTCGGGTGCCGTAGGAAAAGCCGAGGTAGGTGAGCTTCTCGTCGCCGACGGCTTCACGGATGCGATCCATGTCGCGTGCCGCGTCGACTGTGCCGAAGTGGGCGAGCTCGTCGCCGTACTCGGATCCGCAGGCCTCGGCGAAGCCACGACCGAGGTCGACGATGCCCTCGATCTCGTCGGACTCGGGCACGGCGTCGAACGCCGCGTACACGTCTTTGTCTTCGTCGCTCAGGCACTCGACGGGATGACTCCCGCCGACGCCCCGCGGGTCGAAGCCCACGAGGTCGAACCGATCGCGGACCCGCGGATCGACCGTGAGCGCCCACGACGCGAGGAACTCGACGCCCGATGCGCCCGGTCCGCCCGGATTCACGAGCAGGGAGCCGATCCGCGCGGCGGGATCGCCGGCGGGCCGGCGAATCAACGCGAGCTCGATCGTTTCGCCATCGGGGTCGTCGTAGTCGAGTGGGACTTCCAGCGTGGCGCAGTCGTAGTTCTGGAACGAGTCGCACTCGGCCCAGTCGATGTCGCCTGCGGCCACCGCGTCCGGAACCGAGGTGTCGGGGGACTCGGATGACGCGCTCTCCGTCGGTGCGTTGTCGGTCGCCGCGTCGTCGCTGTCGTCGGACGAACACCCAGCGGCGAGAGCGCCGAGCACGACGGCGATGGCAACGAGACGGCGCATCCCCAAATGGTGCCCGTTCATCCGTCCGGAAAAGGATCACCCGGATGTGGACGAGCCCATACCGTTCGCCGATGGATCCCGAGATCGTCGCCCACTACGAGGAGGGCGCCGAGCGCGACCGTCTCGCCGGATGGTCGCTCGAACGACTCCGGACCGAGGAGCTGCTCAGTCGCCTTCTCCCCCCACCGCCCGCTCGGCTCCTCGACGTCGGGGGCGGCCCCGGGCGCTACGCCGCATGGCTCTCAGGCCGCGGGTACTCGGTGACGCTGCTCGATCCGGTTTCGCTCCACGTCGAGCAGGCCCGTGAGGAAGGGGCCTACGACGTCGAGCAAGGCGACGGCCGGCACCTTCCCCATCGGGACGGGGAGTTCGACGTAGTCCTGGTGATGGGACCGCTCTACCACTTGGTGACGCGGGACGATCGTGTCGGCGTGCTGACCGAAGCGCGACGGGTGGCCCGCCCCGGCGGCGTCATCGCCGCGGCGGCGATCTCGCGACTCGCGTCGCTGCTCGACGGGTTGTCCCGCGGGTACATCACGGACGACCGCTTCCGTGCGGTGATCGAGCGAGACCTCGCGAGTGGCACCCACACCAACCCCGAGCAAGAGCCGGGATGGTTCACCACCGCGTTCTTCCACGGGGTCGGCGAGCTGGCCGGCGAGATGACCGCAGCCGGGTTGGCCGACGTCTCGGTTCTCGGCGTCGAGGGACCCGCGTGGCTCTGGGGCGATCGTGGACGCGAGCCCGACGACGACGAGTGGCGAGCGGCGGCGCTCTGGGCGGCTCGGGTCATCGAGGACGACCCGGACTTCATCCCGATGTCTGCGCACTTGTTGGCGACCGGACGTCCTTAGGGCCACTTCTCCGTTCGTTGCCGCCGCGCGCGCGGCCGCGAGGTAGGGGTACGGGTCGACGGCCGGTCCGGCGGCGGGGTGGATCTCGAAGTGCAGATGAGGGATGCCACCGCGCGCGTTCCCGGTGTTGCCGACAAACCCGAGGACGGCGCCCGCGGGCACGATGTCGCCTTCGTGGATCTCCGGGGCGAAGCTCACGAGGTGCGCGTAGTAGTAGTACGTGCCGCTGCGGCCGGCGAGCCACAGCTTGATGCCACCGAGCCGATCGTTGCCCATTGCCACGACCATGCCCGGCTCGACGGCGACGAGCTGTGCACCGAGCGGCGCCGCGATGTCGTTGCCCTGATGCTGGTGCTCGTCAGGCGATCCAACCATCCGCGGCGCGCCGAAGTCAGATCCGAATGCGTAGGTCCCGACGACGGGGAACACCAGATCGCGCGGGCCCCGGCGCGCCCGATTCCACATCGAGACGACGAGCGTTGTCAGGGCAGCATCGGCGCGCGCCTCGTTCTCCGCGAGCTGCGTGCGGGCGTGGGCGCGCTCCGCGATCTCGAGGCGGTCGCTCGCGGTCGTGACCGCAGCGCCCACGTCGTTGCGCAGCTCGAGGTAGCGGCTCACGGCGGCGGTGTCCTGTTCGAGTACGAACTGCACCATGGCCTTGCGACCGGTGAGCTGCGCGGCAGTGCGGGACTGCAGGAAGCCCTCGAGGCTGGCAGTCGGGCCTCGGGTGTACGCCCACCGGACGCGGTCCTCGAACATCAGTCGCGCCGCGTCGAGCTTGACCATCGCTCTGCGTTCCCTGCTGGACAGCCGGTCGACTCGTTCCTGTGCGCGGGTCGCCGCGACCGACGTTGCCCGGTTCTGGGTCTGAGCGTCGTTCAGTCGAATCAACATCTCGTCATTGACCGCGATGGCCTCTCGGACGAGCGCGTTGATGCGTGTGGGGACGCCGGCGACGACTCGGGCCGGACCGCGGCCGTGCACGGGCAGCTCGACGAGCACCGGCGCGACGACGGGCACCTCCTCGGTGACGCTCTCAGTCACGCCGTCGACGGGGGCCGCGATCGTCGTCGTGGTCGAATCCGTGACCGCCGGTGGCAACGTCGTAGTCGTCTCCTCGACCGCCCGATCCACTCTGGACGCTGCGCTCGTCGTTGCGGGGTCGGGGGTGACGCTCGAGGTCGGTGCGGTCTCAGGCACCGTGACCTCAGCAGCCGTGGTCGGCGGCGCCGTGAGCGGAGGGTCGGAGATCGGAGGGCTCGGCGCTTCCTGAGCAGACGCCGGCAAGCCCGCCGCAGTCAGGAGGCCCAGCGCCAGCGCGGCTACGAGAGCCGAACGGCATTTCGGGCGCACTCGGATCACTTCGGCGCGAGCCTAGGGGGGCTTGAGCAGCGGTCCGGGTGACCCTCTCGACACCCCCCGTGACCTGCATGGTCTCAGCGAGTCGCCGCTCGAACCTCTCCACGCTTGGCGATCAGCGCCGAGCGGATCCTGCTCGACTCTGCACGTCCGGTCGAAGACCATCGTGCACCGATCGGTCCGCTCGTATTGCGGCCAGAGGGGAAGGCTCGCGGCTTCGGGGACGCCGTCGCGGGCGAAGGACGTCCACGCCTCGTTCATCGCGCTCGCGAGTGGCCCGCGGTCGTCGCCGTCGCCGGTGAGGATCGCGACGCCCGGCTGATGCACGTTGTCGAACACGAAGGGGATTTCGAGCGCGTGGCTCGCACCCAACACGCCTCCGAGCGCCGGGCTCTCCCAACAGAAGAGGTACATGTATGACGGGACGCCGTGCGCGTGTTGGGCCTCGGCCGTCTCGATCGCCGGCATGCGAAAGCCCTCGTCGCTCGCGATCGCCATCGCGATCTCACTTGGCGGCGCGTCGGGGCGGGACGCCTTGTACGCATCGAAGATGCGGGTGGCGTCGTCACCGAGCGTGCGTTGCAGCCGAGAGATCGCGCCATCGCGGTCGAGCGTGTGGAGGGCTTGGTCCCACACCGCGAAGAGCTTGATCTCGTCGCGGTTCGTTCCGATGATCATCGGGATCTCGGCCGCGGCACCCGCGGCGATGGCCTCGGTGGGCACATCGAGCAACGACGTGCCGTCGGGCGCGGGGCTGAACGCCTGGAAGTCGGTGCCGCCCATCGTCCCGGAGCCTCGGCGGGCGAGCAGGCTTCCCTGCGCGGCCAGCAGCTGCTCCACGGGGATGTCGACGAGACGGTCGAGGTGGGAGCCGTCGATGTCCAGCTCGTGCACGAGGCGTTCGGCGCGGTCGTGGGCCTCGTCGCGACTGCGCAGCTGGCGGAAGGACGCGCTCTGCGCGATCGCCCGCTGGAACAGTCCACGTGCTGACGGAGCGGCGAGGAGCGTGACGACGCTGCAACCGCCCGCTGACTCTCCGAAGATCGTGACGTTCTCAGGGTCACCACCGAAGCCCGCGACGTTGTCGTGCACCCACCCGAGCGCGGCGACCTGATCGAGGATGCCGCAGTTGCCTGACGACGCCCATCGTTCGCCACCGAGATCGGCGAGATGGGTGAAGCCGAGCGCGCCGAGGCGGTAGTTCACGGTCACGACGACGACGTCGCCGTTGCGTGCGGTGGTGGTTCCGCTGTACCAGGGCGTCGCTGCGGTGCCGGTCGTGAACGCGCCGCCGTGGATCCAGACCATCACCGGGCGCTTCGCGTCGTCGCACCCAGGCGTCCACACGTTCAGCGAAAGGCAGTCCTCGCTTTGCACGAGGGGACGGCTGCCGGCGATCTGCTCGAGCGGCGAGGGGAGCTGCGGCGCCATCGCACCGAAGTCGGTCGCGGCACGTACCCCCGACCACGGCGCCGGAGGCTGCGGCGGACGGAAGCGGAGCTGGCCGACGGGAGGTGCCGCGTACGGGATGCCGCGGAACACATGGATGCCGCGGTGCTCGGCGCCCGAGACCCGCCCCGATGCCGTCTCGACGATCGAAGTCATTCGCGAAGGCTAGGGGCTCACCTACCGGTGAAAGATTTGCCCCGCAACGGATGGCTCTCACCGGAACGTAGCCGTGCGGCTACCGTCGCCGCCCGTGCTGCAACGCGACGACCCGCCACCCGGACCGATCGATCTGGCGAGAGGGGCGATGAAGCGGGCCGCAGCTGAGATCGTCCAATGGGCGTGGGCAAACGGCGGTCGAGCTCGGCTCCATCGGTCCGCGCAGTCGTCGGGGTCGTCGGTTCGGTGCGTTCGGCGACGGCAGCGTCATCTGCTTCCCGGCCGTCGCACTGTTCGGTGAGCGATGGATTCACATCGGCTCCGGGACGTTGATCGGACCGCACGTGAGCCTCTCGGCGGGGATGGTGCCCGGGCAGGTGCCGGTGAGCGATCCCGTGATCTCGATCGGCGACCGCTGCCTGATCGGGAAGGGCAGTGGCATCGTCGGCCACCTCTCGATCGAGATCGGTGACGACGTGTGGACCGGTCACCATGTCTATGTCACCGACCAGAACCATGGCTACGAGGACGTGTCCCTTCCGATCTCGCGCCAGAGCCAGCCGGAGCGGCCGGTCAGGATCGGCTCGGGCTCGTGGCTCGGCCACGGGACCGTCGTGCTGCCGGGAGCTCAGATCGGGCGTCACGTCGCCGTCGCGGCCGGGTCGGTGGTGTCGGGTGACCTCCCCGACAACTGCGTCGCCGCCGGCGCACCCGCGCGGCCGATTCGTGAGTGGGACGGGACCGGATGGCCGCGTTCCTCAGACGTCTAGGGGCACGAAGCACGAGGGCATGTCGTTCAGATCCGCGAACCCGTCCATGCGCTGCGTGATCGGGTGGCCGTTCTCGGCCTGCACCGCGAACCGCTCGTCTCGGCCCGAGGCGAGGACTCTCGCGTACTCACGCCGAGACTGGAGATAGCTGTCCCAGTCGGCCATCCACTGATCGACGTACTGACGGTCGGCGGCGACGACCGGGTCGATCTCGTGGAGATCAGCCACGAGGGCGGCGACGACGTCGTTCGCGTCGTCGAGCACCTCGGCGCGCTCCTGCGGACTGGTCGCGGTCGCTGCGGGCGGCAGCTGCTCGATGCGCGCCTGTGCAGCAGCGCAGACAGGCTCCACACGAGCCGCATACGTGAGGTCCTCGAGGGTCGTCGGGACCTCCCGGCTGCGCCACGGGCCGAGGATGTACGCCCACATCGCGACGATCGCGACGACCGCAACGATCAGTGCGATTCCGGTGGGCGTCCAACGGCGCTTGGCGTTGGCGTCATCGAGCTCCGGTCGTGTGTCGCTCACGGGGTCACCACGGCCTTGCGGGGATTTCGCCAGAAGAGCGCGAGCTGCACAATGGCCGCGCCGAGCCCGATGCCGACCGCGATCGCGGCGCTCGTCCAGCCGTTGCGGTCGTCCCACCCGAACGCGTGGTCGAGCGAGATCTCCCCCGGGCCGATCGCGGCGATCGCGGCAGCGGCGACCGCGATCATGACCACGTACTCGACGCCCTCCCCCTTGCGGAAGACGAAGAACCCGTTGAAGCGGTGGTCGACCCACACCGCCACCGCCATCAGGCCGATGATCCCGGCCGCGGAGAGGGGAGTGAGGAGCCCGGCGGCGAACAACAGACCGGCTCCGAGCTCCGTGGCGCACGCGAGGCGGGCTTGCAGCCATCCGTTGCGCATCCCCATGCTCTCGAACCACCGCGCCGTCCCCGGGAGCTTGCCCCCGCCGAACAGCTTGTTCATGCCGTGGGCCACCACGGTGAGCCCGATCGTCGCTCTGAGCACGAACAGACCGACGTCAGCGGCTTCCACGGCGAAAGGTTGTCACGGGGCGTCATTCCCGGCCGAATCGCCCCTCTCGGCGTGCAAAGCGGTGCGGCGGATGCCTGACTGCTGGGAGAATGACTCCGTGCCCGCCGCCGTAGCTTCTGTCGACGCGCCCGAGAACGGGGTGTCTGGTGCGATGGTGCGACGCGGCGCGCGCATGGTTCGCGCTCACGTCGCGCTGTCGCCTCGGACCTTCGCGATCGCGGTCACCGGAGCTGCGATCTTCGCGTTCGGGACAGTGGCGCAGTCGTTCGTGTTCGGTTGGATCGTCGATCACGTCATCACTCCGCGGTTCGAGGACGGCAGCGTCGCCGCGGGCACGGTCGCAGCGGGTGTCCTCGCGCTCGTGATCGTCGGCGCGGTCCGCGCCGGCGGAGTCGTGCTTCGGCGCGTGAACGCGGCGCGCACCCAGATGGGCGTGGCGGCCATCCTTCGGCGTCGGGTCGTCGATCGCTACCAGGAGGAACCACTCTCCTACTTCCACTCCAACCCCACAGGTGAGCTGCTCGCTCATGTGCAGTCCGACGCGGAGGCGTCGTCGCAGGTGCTCGGCCCACTGCCGTATGCCTGCGGCACCGTCATCCTGGTCGTGATCTCGACGATCTGGATGTTCGCGACGGACTGGGTTCTGGGGATGGTCGCGCTCATCCTTTTCCCCGCGATCACGGCGCTGAACGTCGTGTACCAACGGCGCACAGAAGGCCCTGCCGCGCACGCGCAGAGCCTGATCGGCGACGTGTCGAACGTGGTGCACGAGAGCGTCGATGGTGTGATCGTCGTGAAGGCGCTCGGAGCCGAGGAGTCGGAGTCAGCGCGGTTCGCCGCTCAAGCGGAGCGCCTCCGCGACGCGAACATCCGTGTCGCGATGCTGCGAACGTCGTTCGACGCCGTCCTCGACTCTCTCCCGTCGCTGGCCACGATCGCGCTCGTCGCGGTGGGCGCATGGCGTGTGGAGGTCGGTGCCGCCAGTGCGGGCGACATCGTGAGCTTCGTCACGCTCTTCGGGTTCATGGTCTGGCCGCTGCGGCTCATCGGTTTCGTACTCGGCGATCTGCCCCGCTCGGTGGCCGGTGACGACCGGGTGCGCAAGGTCCTCGCTGGCGAGGTCGATCCCGCTCGGCGCCCGCCCGCGCTCGCGACGGCGACGTCGTTGCCGGCCGGCCCGTTGTCGCTGCGCTTCGAGGCGGTGACGTTCGCGCACGAGCCCACCCGTCGGGTGCTCGACGAGCTGGACGTGACGATCCCCGCCGGTCGTGTCGTCGCGATGGTCGGCGCGACGGGTTCGGGCAAGAGCACGTTCATGGCCTTGGTCGACCGCCTGCTCGTCCCCGACGCGGGTCGGATCACAGTCGGGGGCGTCGACCTGTCGACGGTCGCGGAACCCGACCTGCGCCGGGGCGTGGCCCTCGTCTTCCAAGAGCCCTTCCTGTTCGCCGGGTCAGTGCTCGAGAACATCGATCTCGAAGGTGACCTCGATCCGGATGCAGTTGCTCGTGCGACTGCGATCGCGCAGGTCGACGAGTTCGTCGACGACTTGCCCCATGGCTGGGCCACCATCATCGGGGAACGCGGCGTGACACTCTCCGGCGGACAACGCCAACGGGTCGCGTTGGCCCGGGCGCTCGCGCGCGAGCCTCACTTGTTGCTGCTCGACGACGCGACGTCGAGCGTCGACCCCGGCGACCGAGGCCCGCATCCTCACCGGGCTCGCCCGCGTGCTGTCGGGCACCGTGATCACCGTCGCGTCCCGCCCTTCGACGATCGCCCTGGCTGACGACGTGCTCTTCCTCGAGGAGGGTCGGGTGGCCGGCTTCGGCACGCACCGTGAGCTCTTCGCCAACCAGCCCGGGTACCGGCGTCTCGTCGAGTCCTACGAGCGCGAGCGGGCAGAACGATGAACGCGGTCGTGGACGCGGTCTCGGACCCGCTCGAGGTGGATCCGGCCGAGGAGGCCGCCCCGACGTCGGTGCTCAGCATCCTGCGTCGAGGGTGGCGCGCCAGTCCTGAGCTTCGGGAGGGCGTGGGACTCACGATTCTCCTCGCGATGGTCGGCGCCATTGGTCGTGTCGTCGTTCCGGTGCTCGTGCAGCAGGTGATCGACAAGGGCTTCGACGAGGACGGCGTCGACGTCGCCCTGGTCGCGGGGCTGTCCGCGGTCGGCGCGGTCGTCGTCGTCGTGACCACCGTCGCCACGTTGCTGGCTGCCCGGCGGCTCGCGCGGGCGGGCGAGCACGCGCTGTTCGGGCTGCGCACCCGCGCGTTCCGCCACCTGCATCGCCTCTCGATCGCGCACCACGCCGAGGAGCGGCGAGGGGCCCTCGTGAGCCGGGTGACGTCCGACGTCGAGACGTTGAGCCAGTTCTTCAACTGGGGCGGCATCGCCTGGATCGTGAACGGCATGGTGATCATCGCTGTGGTGATCACGATGTTCGTCTTCAACTGGAAGCTTGCCCTCGTCGCGTTGCTCACGAGCGCGCCGCTTCCGTTCCTGCTGCGCGTGCTCCAGGTGCGGCTCGTCGCGGCCTACGACGTGGTGCGCATCCGCATCGCCGATCTCCTCACCGCGGTCTCAGAGGTCGTCATGGGCGCTGCGGTCATCCGCAGCTACGGGACGACCGAGTCGACGACGGCGCACATCGACAAGACGATCGAGGGCGAGCGCACTGCCGGCATCAAGGCAAGCGCGCTGAACGCCCTGATGTTCCCGTCAGGAGAGCTGTTCGCGGTGCTCACCGTGGCCGCCGTGGTCGTCGTCGGCGTCGTGATGGGCCCGGAGTCGGGCCTCACCGCGGGTGAGCTCGTCGGCTTCATGCTCCTCGTCAACCGATTCCTCGAGCCTGTCGCGGAGGTCACGGAGATCCTCGACCAGACCCAGACCGCGGTGTCGGGCTGGCGGCGGGTGCTCGATCTGCTCGACACACCGATCGACGTCGTCGAGCCCGTGCCCGGCGTGCCGCTGCCCCCGGGCCCGCCGTCGATCGTCGCCGAAAACGTCTCGTTCTCCTACCGACCCCGTCCAGGGTCGCGAGAGACCCCCGCGCCCGCGCTTCACGATGTCTCGGTCACGATCGATTCCGGGACGAGCGTCGCCGTCGTCGGGGCCACGGGATCGGGGAAGACCACCTTCGCCAAGCTGCTCACCCGCCTCGCGGACCCTACGGCGGGGCGGATCCTCGTCGCCGGGCTCGATCTGCGCGACGTGAACACCGTCTCGCTCCGGTCGTCGCTCGTGATGGTGCCCCAGGATGCCTTCCTCTTCGACACGACGATCGCCGAGAACGTCCGCTTCGGGAGGCGTTCCGCCGACGGCGACGCGGTGCGGTTGGCGTTCGTCGAGCTCGGCCTCGAGGGATGGGTCGACTCGCTCGCCGAGGGTCTCGACACGAGAGTCGGAGAGCGGGGAGAGCACCTCTCGGTCGGCGAGCGGCAGCTGGTGGCGCTGGCCCGTGCCTACGTGGCGAACCCGGCGTGTCTCATTCTCGACGAGGCCACCTCCGCGGTCGACGCAGCGATCGAGGCTCGTTTGGCGAGAGCGGTGGAGAGCCTGGCGCGCGGGCGCACCGCGGTCACGATCGCTCACCGGCTCTCGACCGCGGAGCGATCCGACGTCGTGCTCGTCTTCGACCAGGGCCGCCTCGTCGAGCGCGGGGCGCACCGCGACCTTGTGCTCGAAGGCGGCGTCTACTCCCGCCTCCACGCGAGCTGGCTCGACGCGACAGCGACCGACCCGATCCCGACCTAGCGGCGCAACGCGACCGTCCCCTTGTCACCGTCGACGAGGACCGACGCGCCGTCAGGGATCACCGAAGTGCCGATACCCGTGCCCACGACGGCCGGGATCCCGAACTCCCGAGCAATGATCGCGGGGTGGCTGAGCGGCCCGCCCGCGTCGCACACGAGTGCGCCGAGCGCGGGGAACACCATCGACCACACCGGTGAGGTGATCGGACACACGAGCACATCGCCCTGCTCGATGCGCTCCAGCTCGGACTCGTCGAGCAGGACGCGGGCCGTTCCTTCGTACTGACCGGGCGAGACCGCGGTGCCGCGGATCTCGTCGGTAGAGGTGCTGGCGTCGGTCACCGGTGGGGGGTCGCCGAAGACCTTGTCCGCGTACCAGAGCATCGCCCTCGTGCCTTCGACGATCGCCGGCGGGAAGCCGGTGAGCGAGGGCGGACCGGCCGCGGGGTCCGGCGGCGGTCCGACCGTGCGCGGAGGCGGGGTCGCGTCGGCGGCAAGGCGCGCTTCGCGTCGTGTGTGCGCACGCAACGCGGGATCGGCCGTGGCATTTGCAGCCCCGCGGAGTACGGCGGTCACCTCGTTGATCGTGAGATCGAAGACATCATCGGGTCGTTCGAGGTTGCCGACACGCGCGAGGCGACGGCCCGCCTCGAGTCCGACGTGGCGGAGGGCCGCGACCGGAAGTCCGACCGTGGCCGTCTCGTTGCTCTCGCGCACCGGGAAGGTGTGACGAGCGGTCTCCAACCTCTTGCGGGTCTCCTCGGTGTCGCCCAGGTCCGCGAGCAAGCGCCGTTCGGCCGTGGCGCGCGCGGCTGCGTGTGCGGCGGAATGGTCCTCGTCGGTCGAGCGCGCTTGCTCCTGCAGCTGGCGAAGCAGCCACTCCGGTCGTTCCGCCACCATCGGATACGCGACCTCATATCGGATAGCCCGCAGCCCCCACGTGTCGAGGTAGTCGTCGATCGCGTCCCGCATCGGCCCCGAGAGCCCTCGCAAGTCTTCGAGCGACTGCGCGCGCTCGAGGGTGCCTCGTGCTCCATGTTCATCGATCAAGGTGAGCAGCGCGCGCTGCGCGGCGGCGGGGCCGGTGCTCGTGGTCGACAGACCCGTGAACAGCGCGGCGAACTCGGCGTCGGTCCATCCGTGATCGGCCTCGAGCTGCATGCCCAACCGACCGATCTGCCAGACCGCCGCGCCATGCAGGTAGAAATGCCAGAAGAGGGCGTCGTCCGCGTACGCGATCGCACGGTCGATCGCCTCCGCGAGCTTCACCCCCGAGTGGTGTTCCAGATCGAGCCGGAAGAACATGCGGCCCTGGTCGAGCAGCGCCGCCTCCTTGCCGCCGAACCACTCCGCGATGATCTGAGCCGGGCGGTCGTCACGCTCCCACTGCCTGCTCGCGGCGACCCGGCGCCGCAGCTCGGGCACGACCTTGCAAAGGAGCGGGACGAGGAACGCCGGCGGCGGCTTTCGCGCCTTGCCGCCGAGCGGCACGACGACGGTGTAGACGCGGCCGTCGAATTCCCGCATCGCCAAACCATCGACCGGGAGGCCGGCCTCGGCGGTCACGCGCCGCAGTACCTCGGTCTGGATCGTCACGAAGAGCTGCGCCGTCCACCGCGTGGGCGCGGCGGGGAAGTGGCTCGGCTCGAGGCTCCACGTCAGGCCACCGGTGTCGTGGAGAACCGCCATCGCCCCTCCTTCGCGCAGGTGCCGGCACCGTACTCGCGCCGCGGATCCCGGTTCCCGGTTCCCCTAGCCCGGGTGTCAAAACTCGCGAGCTCGTGAGGCGGCGATCTGGTGGCGAGCTCGCGATGACAGCGACGAGAGCGCGACATCTACCCCATCGATTCGCTGACCAAGGTGGCGCGAGCTGTTCGTCCGCAGCGCCGTCTGGATCTCGCGGCCCGTCCTCGACGCGTCGCTGCCGGCCCCTCGCTTGAGCGCAGCGCTGATCTTGGAGATCGACAGTTGCGCTGCTGACGGTGTCGCGCGACGGCTATACCGCGAGGCGTCATTGCTGCCCAGCTCATCGAAAGCTTCGAGCGCGCCGGATAGAACTCCCGCAGGGTCGAGCGCAGCTGGTTGAGCTGGCGTTGCCGGCCCAGATCAGGCTCTGATGGCCCCGAGTGAGGACCTTGATCGACTCGACCAGTTCGCTGTCACCGGCGATCTTATATATCTCCAATTCTCGACGCGTGCCCGGCCCGGTGAACCAATACGACGCGATCGTCGTCGGAGGAGGTCACAACGGTCTCGTCACCGCGGCGTACCTCGCGAAGGCGGGCAAGCGCGTCGTCGTGCTCGAACGTCGATCCGTCGTCGGCGGTGCCGCGGTCACCGAGCAACCTTGGGGACCTCAGTACAAGGTCACGATGCTCTCCTACGTCGTGAGCCTGCTGCCACCGTCGTTGCTCCGCGATCTGGATCTCGCGCGGCACGGATACCACGTGTACCCGCAGGGCCCGTACTTCGTTCCGTATCCCGATGGCCGGTCGCTTCAGCTGCCGAGCGATCGAGCGCGGCGCCGTCGCGAGATCGAGAAGTTCTCGGCACGCGACGCGGAAGCAATGGACGTGTGGGACGCGTGGCTCGAGGGTCTCGCGGCGGTGCTCGGGCCGCTGCTGTCCGCGGTGCCGCCTTCGGTGGGCAGCCTGCGTCCGGGCGACCTCATGTCCCAGGCCGCACTGGCGTGGCGGCTCCGCCGGCTCGGCGTGCGGGGCACCGCTGACGTCACCCGGTTGTTCTCGATGAGCATCGCCGATCTGCTCGAGGACTACTTCGAGTCCCCGCAGATGCTCGGCGTCCTCTCCGTGAGCGGCGTCATCGGCACATGGGCAGGTCCTCGCTCGCCGGGGACAGCGTTCGTGATGGCGCACCACAAGGTGGGTGATGTGGGCGACGGCGAGCTCGGGTCGTGGGGGTTCCCCCGGGGGGGCATGGGTGGGCTCAGCGCAGCGATCGCCGCCGCGGCCCGATCGTTCGGCGCCGAGATCCGCACCGACGCCAGCGTCTCGCGCATCCTCGCTCGCGATGGGCGCGTGCACGGCGTGGTCACCACGACCGGAGAGGAGCTCTCCGCACCGATCGTCGTGACGACGGTGCACCCGAAGATCGCGTTCCTCGATCTGATCGAGCGTTCCGAGCTTCCTGCGGAGTTCGTGCGCGACATCTCTCGTTGGAACACTCGCAGCGGGACAGTGAAGATCAATCTCGCCGTCGACCGCCTGCCCGAGTTCTCGGCGAAGCCTGGGTTCGATCCGGAGGTCCACGGAGGCACGATCGTGCTGGCGCGATCACTCGACGAAGTGGAGACGGCGTTTCAGGACGCGGTCGGCGGTCAGGCCGGCGACGCGACCGTTCGCCGACATCTGCATCCCCTCGGTCTTCGATCCGACCTTGGCCCCCGAGGGCCACCACATCGTCTCGATGTTCACCCAATGGGTCCCGCACGAATGGGCCGACAAGCCGATGCCAGCGGACCTCGACGCGTACGCGGACCGCGTGATCGCGAACGTCGAAGAGGTCGCGCCGGGTTTCACCGCGTCGATCCTGCATCGCGCGGTCATCGGCCCGCACGAGATGGAGCACGAGTACGGCCTCGTCGGCGGCAACATCTTCCACGGCGAGCTGTCGCCCGATCAGCTGTTCCACATGCGTCCGGCGCCCGGCTACGCGGACTTTCGCACCCCGCTGCGCGGCCTCTACCAAGCGGGTTCGGCGACCCACGGAGGCGGCGGAGTGACGGGGATACCTGCGATGAACGTCGTGCGTCAGATCGCGCGGGATCAGCGCTCTCGCCCTTGGAAGCGGGCCTGACTCCTCAGGGTGCGGGCAAGGTGACGCTCACCGGACGGCCCTCGAGGGTGCCCCGTGCCGTCGCGATCGCACCGGCTGCGCTGTCGTCCCACGCGACGCTCAAGGAGCCCGCGGCGCCCGTTGCGGTCACCTCGAGGTCGGCCTCGACCTGACCGGAGGCGCGATCCCATGTCGCGGTGCCGTCGACAGCGACGTCGTCGGAGAACCGGGCGCCCTCGAACACGAACGAGACGATGTCGCTGTCGTCGTCGCTGATCGTGAACGTGCCTCCGCGCAGGCCCGACCCGTCGATTCCCGTCATCGCCGCCCACTGCGCGAGCGCGTCGCCGACTTGCGCGACCGCGAGCGTGGTGACCTGACGGTCGAGCGGGGTCGACGCGTCCCCGGGCTCCGCGGTTGCCTCGGCCGCCTCCGCGGCGCTTCGGGCGAAGCGGTCGACGGGCCGGATCGGGGGAATGGAGCTCGCACACGTCGTGTCGACGGGCGCACGTGCGTCGATGAACTCGGCGACGATCGTCGACGCGCAAGCCCATCCGTCGTCGAGAGCAGTGACGTGACCGGAGTTCGCCACGAGCACGAACGACGCCTCCGGGAAGAGCGCCGCGGTGCTCGCGCCCTCCGCCGGCGGGGTGAGCGTGTCGAGGTCGCCGGCCAGAACCAACGTCGGGATGTCCGGGAAGCGAGGGTTGCGGCCCGCGGGCGGATCGTCATCGTCGGAGGCAGGCCATGTGACGCACTCCTCGAGCTCGTTGGCCGTCGATGCCCGCCACTCGGCAATGGTCCAAGGGCCGAACATCTCCGGGACCTCACGCGCCTGCGCGGAGAGCGCCGACTCGATCGCGCTCAGCCGCTCGGCCGTCGACTCGGTCGGCTCGAACACCAGCGGATAGTCGGAGCACGTGGCCGCGATGCCGACTGCGGCCGAGTACACGGCGAGCGAGTCGTCGCTGATGAGCACGGGATCGTGGGCCAAGAGACGCAGCAGAGGCGCTTGATCACCAGTCAGCCACGCGCCGGCCGCGGCGTCGAGTTCGCGGTACACCGTCCAGTCGGTCGCCGCCGACAGGACCAACGTCAGCACCGATGTGGGGTCCGCAGTGACCTCCACGCTCTGGCCGTCAGCGTCGGTCACGTCGGCTGCCACAGGGGTCTGGCGCACCGACGCGACGAGCGCCGAGATCCGGATCGAAGACGGCTCGCCCCTGGCCGCGCAGGTCGCGTCGCGCTCGCACACTCGATCGAACGCGACGAGCGCCGCGGGGATGCGATCGGCGTGGAAGGGGTCCGCGCCGACCACTGGGAGGGCACTGTCGAGGACGAGGCTGCGGAGCTTGTCGGCGTGGCGCGCCGCGAACGCTTGCGCGATGACGGTGCCGTACGAGTCCCCGTAGAGATCGATGTGCCCCGCACCGAGGGCGTCCATCACCGCGGCAAGGTCATCCGCGGCCGCCGCGGCGCCGTACTCGTCGCGGGCAGCACCGAGCGTCTCCGCGCATTCGTCGACGGCAGCGATCGTCGCGTCGCCGCGCTGGAGCGCGGAGCAGTCTGCCGGCGTCGATCGGCCCGTTCCTCGCGTGTCGACGAGCAGGAGGTCGTGGTCATCGAGCAGGGGCTCGAAGAGGGCGAGGTAGGCGTCCCGTGAGCCGGTGGACGAGTAGCCGGGTCCACCCTCGATGGCGGCGATCGTGCCCGCCGACGGCTCTGTGCTCGCGCGCCGCGGGTAGAGCTCGAACCCGACCGTGAGGGTGTCACCGTCGGGATCGGAGTGGATCACCGGGACCTCGATCGAACCGCACCACGCGTCCGTGAGGTCGTCGCACGGGTCGAGCGTGACCGATCCGAGCGTGAGGGGGAGGTTCGGGTCGACGCCAGACACAGAGCCCGGGAGGCTGACGACGGGGATGTCGCGCTCGTCGACGATGTTGCTACATCCACTCGCGAGGAGAGCCACCGCAGCAGCGATGGCGGCCACCATCGCAGCTCGAGTCCCTCGGTGTCGCCCCACCCAGGCGATGGTACGTGCGCAGGGTGGTCGCTAGGTTCGCGGGCAATGGATGCAAAGGCGCGGGCCCAACACGAAGTGACGGGCGCGGGATCCGCGCTCGTCGAGCTGTCCCATGCAGTGCACTCCCATCCTGAGCTCGCCTTCGAGGAGGAGCGCGCCGCGGCATGGGTCGCCGATGCGTTGAGCGGACCGTTCACCATCGACGCGGGGGTGTGCGACCTGCCAACCGCCTTTGTCGCGACAGCGGGGAGTGGCCCGCTCGTCGTCGCCATCTGCGCGGAGTACGACGCGCTGCCGAGCATCGGTCACGCCTGCGGCCACAACGTGATCGCGGCCGCCGCGGTCGGCGCTGGGCTCGCCCTTGCTCCACTCGCCGATGAGCTCGGCATCACCGTGAAGGTGATCGGCACCCCGGCGGAGGAGAAGGGTGGCGGCAAAGTCCTGCTGCTCGAGCGCGGCGCGTTCGCAGGGGTGCACGCGGCGATGATGGTGCATCCCATGGCCCGCGACGACATGGAGCAGATGCCGTGCCTCGCGGTGCAGGACTACGAAGTTCACTTTCACGGCAAGACCGCACATGCGTCGGCGTTCCCCGAGCTCGGCATCAACGCCGCCGACGCCATCACGATCTCGCAGACCGCCATCGGCCTGCTCCGTCAGCACATCCGCCAGACCGACCGCATCCACGGCATCGTGCTCCACGGGGGTGACGCGCCCAACATCGTCCCTCACGAGACGGCGGGCCGCTGGTACGTCCGTTCGCGGAACCTCCGCGAGCTCGCCGAGCTCGAACCGAAGGTCCTGAGATGCTTCGACGCGGGCGCGCTCGCCACCGGCTGCACGGTCGACGCGGTGAAGGCCGGCCCCGCGTACAGCGAGTTCGATCACGACACCGTCATGGCCGGCTACTACCGCGCGAATGCGGAGAAGCTCGGTCGTCGTTTCGTGGATGTGCCCCCCGAGCTCGCCCAGCGCGTCGCCGGGTCGACGGACATGGCCAACATCTCGCTCGCGATCCCCAGCATCCATCCGATGCTCGGGCTGGACTGCTTCCCCGCGTCGAACCACCAACCGGAGTTCACGGCGGCGTGCGTCACTCCGAAGGCTGACCAGGCCGTCGTCGATGGCGCCATCGGCATGGCGTGGACCGTGATCGACGTGGCGACCGACGACGGTCAGCGCGCTCGACTGCTCGCCGGCGAGCGGACATGAACAGCGTCGATGCCGATCCCGACCGGCTCCGTGCGTACAGCCTTCTCGTCTTCACCAAGCTCGAAGGCGCGTTCACCGCGGGCATGGTGCATCTGGGCGAGCGGCTCGGGCTGTTCAGGGCGCTCGCCGCGGCACCCGAAGGTGGCTTCACGAGCCACGAGCTCGCCGACGCCGCCGGCCTCCATGAGCGCTGGGTGCGCGAGTGGGCGCACAACCAGGCCGCCGCGCGGTGTTGGAGTGGTCCGAGGACGCTGATGGACTCGAGCGCTTCTCGATGACTCCCGAGGCCGTCGCCGTGCTGGTCGATGCCGACCATCCGGCGAACGGCAGCGGGATGTTCTACCGGCTCCCTCAGACGATGCAGGTGCTCGACGAGCTCGCCGAGTCGTTTCGCACGGGCATCGGGCTGAGCTACGACGCGTTCGGGCCCGAAGGCGCGGCGGGCATCGAGCGCAGCTTCGGGCCGTGGTATCGCAACTTCCTCGTTCCGGTGGCCTTGCCGGCGCTCGACGGGGTGGTCGAACGGCTGGATGCGGGTGCGACGGCGGCCGACATCGGCTGCGGCGCCGGCGTCGCGGTCCTGACCATGGCGGCAGCGTTCCCCCGATCGACGTTCCACGGATACGACATCTCGAAGCACGCGCTGGACCGCGCCGAGCGATCGCGGTCCGAGCAAGGGCTCGAGAACGTGGTGTTCCATGACGCTCGTGTCGACCCGATCCCGTCGGATGAGTCGCTCGACCTCGTCACCACGTTCGACTGCATCCACGACATGACCGACCCTGCCGGGATGATGGACACCATTCGCGCCGCGATCGCTCCCGACGGCGTGTGGTTGCTCGTCGACATCAAGGGCCGGGACACGTTCGCCGAGAACATCGAGAAGAACCCGCTCGCACCGTTGATGTACGGCGTGTCGGTGCTCTCCTGCATGTCGTCGGCGATGTCGGAACCGGGTGGCGCCGGACTCGGCACGCTCGGCCTCCCTGAATCCCTCGCCCGATCCATGACTGCCGACGCGGGCTTCACCCGCTTCCGCAAGCTGTCAGATCGACCACGCCGTGAACGCGTTCTACGAGGTACGGCCCTAGAGCCAAGGCAGGAACACAGGACAGGGGACCGGCAGCGCGAGTGGCGCTCACGGGCGTGCTGAACCGCGACTCGGCGACCATGGCCAGGCAGGTGTTCCACTGACTGGCAGTTCAGCGTCGCGGTCCGCTGGGGGCGCGTGTTCAACGGGCGCCTGAGCGGGTAAGAAGCCTCGTGCGAATTCGTCCGGTTTCTGTGGCCGTGGTTGCCCTCGCCGGCCTGATCGCGATTGCCGCGTGCGGCGACGACAGTGAAAGCAGCAGCTCTCCTGGCGGAGCCGGGTCGACTGCCGCGTCGGGCGAGACCACGCAGGGCGGGAGCGGCACCGGCGCGACTGGCTCGGGTGGCACCGACACGACCAGCGGTGCTCCGACGACCGAGGGAACGACCACCACGACGAATCCGGTGGTGCCCGACGGGCAGGCGACATCAGCGTTGGTGCAGACCGCTCTGCAGATGAGGTTCCTCGCTGCGTCGGTGGAGGCGGGCGAGGCGACCGACGACGCGTTTCAGGGTGTGTTCGATGGGTGGAACGTCTATGACGGCACCATCCTGAGGAACGATCCGACCGCGTGGCAGGCGATGACCGACGCCCTCACCGCGATGCAACAAGCCGTGACGGCGAAAGACGCTGCTGCCGCGGCAGCAGCCGCCGCGACGTTCGAGGCCGCTTCGGACGGCTATCTCGGCTCACGCTGAGCGCACCACCGGCGCTGCGAACCTCTCAGGTTCGGGCCGTGCGTCACCCGCTCGCCTCCGCGTCATCCGAATGACAGTCGCCGAGGGCAATGTCCACGCTCCTCATCACCTGATCGACGGCGTCGATGGCTTTGGGGACCACACCCTTGACGTGCCGAACAAGGAGGCCCGGGTTGTCGGTAGCGATCAGCTCACGCCAAAGAGTCAGATCCTCATTGAGGCGTTTGCACAACGCGCGACTGAGCCGCAGGGCTTCATAATCTTCGGGCGTACGGTGAGATTCGACCGGGGGAGTCTCGCGGCGACCTGCAACCCGTGCAACCGTGACGCGGTGTCCGCGATTGCTCACCAGACGGCGACAGTGCGGCGGTGCTCCTCCTCACGCGCACAAGCCCCGACCCCAGGGGCGGACCTGAGGCCGGGGCTTGCCGCTTACCCCCCCGGCAGCACCCCAGGCTTCGGCGGATGAGCCGGAGCAGCGACCGAGACGAGCGGATACTAAACGGGCATTCAGGATTGCACCCGGCCAGGCTGTGACCAGGACGAACTCGACCGCGACGAGCGAACGGAGAGGAAACGTGGAGCACGAGGCCTACATCCACTTCGTCGGAGTGCATCCCGATCGTCGAAGAAGCGGGCTCGCGCGTCGCATGTACGAGCAGTTCTTCGATCTCTCGCGACGGAACGATCGCAGCGTGGTCACCGCGGTCACCGCGTCGATCAACGAGAGCTCGATCGCGTTCCACCGCGGATGGGCTTCTCGTGACTGATCCGATCGAGAGCTACAACGGACCGGGCACGACGATGGTCCTGTTTCGCATCGGCCTCTGACGCGTGTGGCTCGGTCTCAGCCTGGAGGGTGGACCCTTCGGGCGACGATGATCCCGTCGTCGTAGGACTCGACGCTGAACTGGCCGGTTGCGAAGAGCTGGTCGAACAGCGTGCGGCTCGGGAGATCGAGCAGGTTGACGTCGACCGCGATCCACTCCACGGTGGCGGGGTCGGGCAGACCGCGACCGTCGACGCCGTAGTTGCTCGAGATCCATGGGTTGGGGAACGTGTAGATCAGCTCGCGGTGCGAGAGGTGCGGCACCAAGTTGTAGTCGGCGCTCACCGACGCGCCTCCCGGGATCGCCGCGACGGCGGCATCCCTTGCGTCGGTGGTCTCCGTGCGTCCCCTTGGCCAGTAGCCGTCCTCGTAGCGCATCGACACGGGCGACGGACCCCATGCCCACGTCGAGTAGAGCGCCGCCGCGAGCGTGACGCCGAGCACGCCGCGGCGCACCGCCACGGCGCTCCGCCGGCGCGCGGCGGCGAGCCCACCGATCGATCGCGGAGATCCCCTCGACCATTCCGAGGGCGAGTGCCACCACCGGGAGAGCGGCGTAGTGGTAGCGGACGTCCCATGTGAAGTTCGCCGTCGACAGCAGATTGACGACCGCCTGCGGCGCGCCCGAGCAGCAGCAACCCGGGCGCGGCGAGGGGTGTGAATGCCATTGGTGCCATCAGCTGCACCGCGTACGACGGCGCCCCGTTGTCGCGCAGCCGGACCGCGATCGCCCCGGGATCATCGACCGCCGTCCCGACCACTTCCGCGGGTGTGTCACCCAAGTCGCCGTACAACGGGCCGTACACCGTCCGTCCTCCCGCGAGCTGCGGCACCATCACCATCGCGAACGCCACGAACCACACCGCGCTGACCGCGATGGTCGCCACGCCGAGTCGGATCCGTCTGCGGAGCAAGTAGAGGAGACCGAGCCCGATGAACAGGAGCGCGAGGTCCTCCTTCCAGACGATCGCGAGCGCCAGCCAGATCCAGTACCAGCCGATCCGCTTTCGCTCGGCCGCGAGGTACGCGCAGAGCACCGGCACGACGGCCACGACCTCGGGGTGGAACGTCTCCCACGCGAACCACTGCAGTGCGGGGAGGAGCAACCACACCGTCGCCGGGACGACAGCGGCCCACGGGCTGGCCAGACGATCACGGGCCAGGAGGTAGATCGGAACGGCGCCGAGGGCGAGGACGGTCACCTGGAAGAGGTCGAGGAACTGGGGTCCGGCCCCGAACCAATAGAACGGAACCAGCAGGAAGTAGCCGAACGTGGCGTGGTGGCCGAAGACCGGCAGCCCGCGCACCGTCGAGAACGAGTGTCCTCGCGAGAGCAGCCACACCGATTGGTCGTGGATGCCGAGGTCGAAGTCGATGGTGCCGTAGAGCGCATGGCGTCGCCAGACGAGGACGCCGAACACGACGATCCAGAGGGCGATGCCGACCCCGACGACGACCGCGGCGGGATGGATCGTGCGCGAGTCGCGCGCCTGCCGCGGCGGCGATCGGGTCGGCGGGACGCACCGCGAGGTCGACGCTCGCCCCGACTCCGCTCACGTGTGGCGACGCTACTCTCCGCCTCATGGCGCACGAGGTGAAGGCAGTGGTGGCTCGGGCCAAGCAGCGACCGGTGACGATCGAGACGATCGTCGTGCCCGACGCCGGACCGGGCGAGGCGGTGGTGAGCGTCAAGGCGTGCGGGGTGTGCCACACCGACCTGCACTACCGGGAGGGCGGGATCAACGACGACTTCCCCTTCCTGCTCGGGCACGAGGCCGCGGGCGTCGTCGAGTCGGTGGGCGACGGCGTGACGAACGTGACGCCCGGCGACACCGTGGTCATCGCTTGGCGCGCACCGTGCGGCACGTGCCGGTCCTGCGCGAAGGGGCGGCCGTGGTACTGCTTCAACTCGGCGAACGCCACGCAGAAGATGACCCTCGACGGCAAGGAGCTCTCGCCGGCTCTCGGCATCGGTGCGTTCGCAGAGAAGACGCTCGTCGCGGCGACGCAGTGTGTTCCCATCGACGCCAGAGCCCGGCCCGAGGCGGCCGGACTGATCGGATGCGGCGTGATGGCGGGATTGGGCGCCGCGATGTACACGGGCAACGTCCAGCGCGGCGACACCGTCGCCGTGTTCGGGTGCGGAGGCGTGGGCGACGCGGCAATCCAAGGCGCGGCGCTGGCGGGCGCCCGCACGATCATCGCCGTCGACATCGACCCTCGGAAGCTCGAGTGGGCGAAGGGCTTCGGTGCCACGCACACGGTCAACAGCCGCGACGTCGACGCGGTGGAAGCCGTACGTGAGCTCACCGACGGCAACGGTGCCGACGTCGTGCATCGAAGCCGTCGGCAACCCCGAGGTCATGAAGCAGGCGTTCTTCGCCCGCGACCTCGCGGGGACGCTCGTGCAGGTGGGCGTGCCGAACCCGACGATGACGATCGAGCTCCCGATGATCGAGTTCTTCGGCCGCGGCGGTGCGCTCAAGCCGAGCTGGTACGGCGACTGCCTGCCGAGTCGCGACTTCCCGATGCTGATCGACGCGTACCTTGCCGGACGGCTCGACCTCGATCGCTTCGTGAGCGAGACCATCACGCTCGACGGTGTCGAAGAGGCGTTCCACCGCATGGAGCGCGGCGAGGTCCTCCGCTCGGTCGTCGTGCTGTAGCCAGAGCTCAGCTCGCGGAGCTAGCCGGCGCGGCGGGCACGCCGCGAGCCGGAACCCGCGGTCGCCGAAGACGCGAGGCCGAGCTCCTTGGCGGCCGCTTCGCGCACCCAGTCGATCATCTCCACGCGACTGACCACGCCCTCGTGCACGGTCAGCTGCACCCCGAGGCCGTCGAGCAGGGCGGTGAGCCGCCAGGCTGCGCCGTTCGGGTCGTCGCAGTGGAACTCACCGGACGCGACGCCCTCGACGATGATCTTCTCGATCGTTTGCTTCCACGCGATGTCGAGCTCTTGGGAGATGTCGCGCAGCTCGCGGCTGCGCATCGCCTCACCCCACGAGTCGATCCAGAGCAGCCAGCCCGGCTCGCTCTCGCTCGGGGAGTACAGCTGAAAGATCCGTTCGAGCTTCTCGGACGCGGTGTCGCCCTCGGCGACGGTCGACGCCAAGCGGGCGAGGTCGGACTCGGACGCGAAGCGCAGCGCTTCAGCGAACAATGCGCCCTTGGACTCGAAGTGGTAGTGGATCAAACCGCTCGACACATCGAGCTCATGCGCGACGTCGGCGATCCGTGTGTTGGCGAAGCCGCGCTCGATCACGACCTTGCAGGTGGCTTCGAGGATCTCACGGCGTCGTTCGTCGACGCTCGGACGCGGCACTTGTCGCACGTTACCGCGTAGGTCGCCGAGCGGGGGTCATTCGGCGTAGATGTTCAGCCGATCTTCACGTGCGAAGCCGACGAGGCGGATCCCCGCCGCCTTCGCGGTTTCCACCGCGAGTGATGACGGTGCTGACACGGCGACGACCGTCGCGAACCCCGCGGCCCATGCCTTCTGCACGATCTCGAAGCTCGCTCGACCGCTCACGAAGAGCCCGAACCCCTCGGCCGGCAGCCGGCCGTCGAGCAGCAGGCGGCCCACGACCTTGTCCACGGCGTTGTGACGTCCGATGTCCTCGCGCACGAGCAGAAGAGCACCGGACGAGTCGAACGCCGCCGCCGCATGCACGCCGCCCGTTGTCGAGAAGATGCTCTGTTCCGCGAGCACTCGGCTCGGCACCTTCGCGAGCACGTCGACGTCGACTGCCGCGGTGTGGAGGGGCGACAGCCGTTCGCACAGGTCCGCGATGCTCTCGGAACCACAGATGCCACATGACGCGGTGGTCGTGGTGAGGCGGGCGGTGGGCACCGGAGCGACGCCGCCGGTCTCGACGCTCACGACGTTGAATTCGGTGTCGACCGCGGAACCGGTGCCGCAGTAGCGCACGGTCTTCACTGCCGCACCGGCCAGTAGGCCCTCGCTGAGCAAGAAACCCACCGCGAGCTCGAAGTCGTGGCCCGGTGTGCGCATCGTCGTCGTGACGAGATGGTCGTCGAGGCGGATCTCCAACGGCTCTTCGACGACGAGCTCGTCGGGCACACGGCGAGAGCCGTCCTCGCCATGCTTCACGATGAGCACCGTCTGGGTGCGACCTCGGGCTCCGGCCACAGGGGAAGGCTACGACCAGGCTGCGTGTGAAGCGCGCGCCACGTCGAGCAGCGTGAACGCGTCGAACCCATCGATGCGCAGGTGCGCGGCCGTGAGGTCGTGGCCGGCCGTCATAGGGCCGGGCGCGGCGATCACGAACATGCCCGCGGATGCGGCCGACTGCGTGCCCGCCTCGGAGTCCTCGAACGCGACACTGCTCGTCGGCGCGGCGTCGAGCAGCCGGCACGCCTCGAGGTAGGGGTCCGGGAAAGGCTTGCCCCGTTCGACGCGATCGATGGTGACGATCGCCTCGAAGTAGTGCACGATCTCGAGCCGGTCGAGGTTCGAGTCGATCCACGATGAGGGCGAGTTCGAGGCGACACCCATCGGGATGGAGTGGGCGCGGGCCTCTTCGAGCAACAGGGCGAGACCGGGGCGCAGCACGGTCGCCGCGTCGAGCTCGGTGCTGAACGCGTGCTTCCGCCGGCGCGCCTCCTCGCGATCTACTGCACCCTCCGTTGCGATGTGGAGCTCGTCGGACCAGTCGATCTGCCCCCATGCATGGCCGGCGGCGGCGACCCAGCGATCGGGTGCGAGCTCGAGACCGAAGTCGGCAAAGACGAGCCGCACTGCCTCGTACTCGGCGGTCTCGGTGTCGACCATGGTGCCGTCGAAGTCGAACACGAGCGCCGCCGGGAGCATCCAAAGGAGGGTACCGGCGACACCGGCTCGCTTAGTCTCGCTTTCGATGGCAGCCACGATCATCGACGGCACCGCGACCGCGGCGGAAGTGAAGGAGCGCGTCGCCGCGACGCTCAAGACCGCCGGCTCGCCCACGGTCACGCTGGCGACTGTGCTCGTCGGCGAGGACCCGCCCAGTCAGCGGTACATCCGCGGCAAGGCGAAAGCATCGGAAGCGGTGGGCATCACGTCCCGCCACACCGATCTGCCGGCCACGAGCTCGCAAGGCGACGTCGAGGAAGTCGTCGCCGCGCTCGCGGCGGACCCCACTGTCCACGGCATCCTCGTCCAGCTGCCGTTGCCCGACGGCCTCGACTCGCGTCCGGTGATCAACCTGATCCCGCCGGTCAAGGACGTCGACGGGCTCACCGACGCGAGCCTCGGACGGCTCGTTCAGGGCGTACCCGGGCACGTCGGCGCGACGCCCCGCGGGGTCATGCACCTGCTCGCGCGCTACGACGTCCCGATCGCGGGCCGGCGCGCCGTGGTGATCGGACGGTCGCTGCTCGTCGGCCTGCCGGTCTCGCTGCTGCTCGCTCGCAAGGGCGTCGACGCGACCGTGACCATGGCTCACTCCCGCACTCCCGACCTCGTCGAGGTGTGCCGCGCAGTCCGACATCGTCGTGGCGGCAGCGGGGTCGGCCCGCATGATCACGAAGGCGCACGTGAAGCCCGGGGCCGCCGTGATCGACGTCGGCGTGTCGCGAACTGCCGATGGCATCGTCGGCGACGTGGCCTTCGACGAGGTCGTCGACGTCGCCGGTTGGCTGACGCCGATGCCGGGCGGCACAGGGCCGATGACGATCGCGTGCCTCCTCGAGAACACGCTCGATGCGGCCCGTATGGCCGGGGTGCTCGGGGCGTAATCTCCAGCCGCATCATCGAGAGGGGGAGCACATGTTCGACCTCACGGGCAAGACCGCGCTCGTCACGGGGGGCTCCTACGGCCTTGGCGTGGTCTTCGCGCATGCGCTCGCGGACGCCGGCGCCGACATCGCCGTCACCGCCCGCTCGACCGAGCTGCTGGAGAGCGTGAAGGCGGACATCGAGGCCAAGGGCCGCAAGGCGTCTGCGCACACGGGAGACGTCACCGTGCTCGACGACGTCCAGCGGGTCGTCCACGCGGTGATCGCCGAGCACGGTCAGATCGACGTGCTCGTCAACAACGCCGGCGTCAGCGACACCAGGGGGATCGCGAGCGAGAACGTCGACGCTGACACCTTCCGCAAGACCATCGAGGTGGATCTGTTCGGCGTCTGGAACTACGCGCAGGCGGTGGGCCGGCACATGCTCGAGCGTCGCTCAGGGTCGATCATCAACATCTCGTCGATGCTCGGGGTGGGTGGGTCGGAGTACGTCAACCCCGCGTATCACGCTGCGAAGGCCGCGGTCATCAACCTGACCCGGCTGCTCGCGACGGAGTGGGGCGACCGCGGCGTCAGGGTGAACGCATTGTCTCCCGGCTACTTCGTCTCGGAGATGACGCGCGTGATCTTCGAGACGCTCGGGCTCACGCCCTGGGTCGAAGGGCGCACGCCATTGCGACGCCTCGGCGAGGACAAGGACCTGCGGGGCCCGATCGTGTTCCTCGCGTCAGACGAGGCCGCCTACGTCACCGGCGCGAACTTGCTCGTCGACGGCGGCTACTCGGCCGTGATGGGCGCCAACCAGTTCCAGGTGCCTTGGCATCTCTGGAACGTGCCGTCCTCGATCGGCGAGAACTATCCGGGCATGGCGCCGCTGCCCGACAGCATCGACCAGCAGGGCATTCCCGGCGTCCACTTCCCGATCCCCGACCGCACCTAGGAGTGACCGTGACCGAGCCCCGATTGTCAAAGCTCTCGCGATCGATCGCGGGGAAGTCCGCGATCGTCACGGGCGCCGCGAGCGGCATGGGCCGGGCGACGGCGCACCTCTTCGCTGACGAGGGGGCGCAGGTCGCCGTGGTCGACCTCGGCGCGGATCGCGTGCAAACAGTGGTGGACGAGATCACTGCGGCGGGTGGCGACGCGGCGGCATTCGTCACCGACGTGAGTGACCCCGCCCAGATCCACCGGCTCGTCGACGACGTCGTCGCACGGTTCGGCGGCATCGACATCCTCGTGAACAACGCGGGTGTGAGCGTGCTCGGGGGCGCGACGACCGACGAAGCCGAGTTCGAAGACGGGTGGCGGCACACGTTCGCAGTGAACCTCGACGCTCACGCACGACTCATCCGCGCCGCGTTGCCGTACCTTCAGGCGAGCGGGGCGGGCCGCATCGTGAACATCGCCTCCACCGAGGGCCTCATCGCAACGGGCGGGCTCGTGGCTTACACGGCCAGCAAGCACGGTGTGATCGGCCTGACGAAGAGCCTCGCTGTCGAGCTCGGTCGCACTGGCGTCACCGTCAACTGCATCTGTCCCGGCCCGATCCGCACCGGCATGACCGCGGGCATCCCCGAGGACGCCAAGGAGATCTACGCCCGCCGGCGGGTGCCGCTCCGGCGCTACGGCGAACCCGAGGAAGTCGCGCACGGCACGCTGAACTTCGTGCTGCCGGCATCGTCGTTCATGAACGGCGCGGTGCTGCCCGTCGACGGCGGCATGACGATCCGCCACACGTGATCGCACGCGCGATCAGCGATCCTCCTCGCTGATCCACTTCGAGACCACGACCGGCTGCCAGGCGGTGAGGTCATCGAGCAGCTGCCCTGGGTGTGAGCCGTGGAGCAGCAACGCTCGGTGCTCGGCCTGCAGGAACCCGGCAGCAACCGCGCCGTCGAGAAATCCGAGTAGCGGGGCGAAGTAGCCGTCCGTGTCGAGCATGCCGGTTGGCTTCGTGTGCAATCCGAGCTGGTTCCAGGTGAGCACCTCGAAGAGCTCGTCGAGCGTGCCGTAGCCGCCCGGGAGTGCGACGACCATGTCGGCGAGGTCGTACATGAGGGCCTTGCGCATGTGCATCGTGTCGACGACGTGGAGGTCGACGCCGGGGTGGGAGATCTCCCGCTCGACGAGATGACGCGGCATCACGCCGATGACTTCGCCGCCGTGCGCGAGGACCTCGTCGGACACCACTCCCATCAGACCGACCGAGCCGCCGCCGGTCACCAATCCCCATTCGCGCGAGGCGATCTCGCGCGCAAGCGCACGGGCGAGCTCGGCCATGGCCGGTGTGGACCCAGGGCGGCTGCCGCAGAAGACGCAGATCCTCACGGCGCCCCGTCGAGGATGCTGCGGAAGCCGGACGGCTCGTGCTCACCGATGACGAGCTGCTCGAGGATCCCGAGACCGGTGCGCTCCGTGCCGCGTCCGGTCAGCGTCGCCCGGCACAGCGCCTGGATGTGGACATGTGGGAGCGCGAGGGGATCGAGGTCCGCGACGGTCCAGCGGTCACCGCCCGTCGCCAGCTCCCCCTTCCAGACCCCGTGCGCCCATTCGGGATGGAAGTACCCGATCCCCATCATCTGGAA
Source organism: uncultured Acidimicrobiales bacterium (assembly GCA_963747215.1). Classification (GTDB taxonomy): domain Bacteria; phylum Actinomycetota; class Acidimicrobiia; order Acidimicrobiales; family DATKAS01; genus DATKAS01. The sequence goes on along the minus strand of CAVVET010000029.1, from coordinate 239,330 downwards.
CGTCGCGAAGGGCTCGAGCGCGACGGTGAGCGGCGCCGCGTTCCACGGCGTCAGCTCGATCTCGGCGTGCGCGGCCCGCCGGGTGCCGGGCTCCCAGTCGATGTGGCAGCGCACCGACGACATCGGCTCGGCCGAGACCGCGAGGCCACCGGTGTCCCGCACGGGATCCTTGTCGGGATCGCCGAGTGCCGGGATGACGAAGCCGCTGTGATGCCACTGCTGCCCGTCCGCGGACTCGTTCACGTCGAAGTGCGTGCACAGGTCGTCGAAGTTCACGGGCGCCCACAGCCAGTAGAACTGCGGCGCGGGGCCGGGCGGGCCCGCGATGCGCTCGCCGACGCCCCGGATGCCCCACGACCGGTCACGAGAGCCCCAGGTGCCGGCTCGATCGACTTCGATGCGCTCGCCGTCGACCTCGAGCCACCCCTCCCAGGCGCCCCACTGCGCGAGGCGCGTGTAGTCCATGACGACCCGCGGTCCCCGAGCGAGTGGAAAGCGCGGCTCCTCGACGGCAACGGTGCGCGCTCGGAAGGCGAGGTCGGCGCGGATCCCGTGCTCGGGCGCATCGACGCGGACGACGAGCGTGCGCAGCGGCTCACGCACTTCGACCGTGATCGGACCGACCTCGGTCTGCGCCCGATCGCCGGTCGCCACGCCCGAGGCGTGGACCGAGACCTGCTCACCGTCGCGGACGACGCTGAACGCCGCGTCGATGATGCGCCGGTTCGGGTACAGACCCATCGCCGCCGCGAAGTAGAGCGCGCCGTCCTTCGAGTACCCGTTGAAGAAGTAGCGGTCGTAGTGGTTCGGATCGCCGGATGCGGGCTGCGAGATCGGGTCGCCGGTCTGATGGATGGGGTAGTCGTCGAAGGCGCTGAGCACCCGCGCACGCTACGCAATCGGCGACCGACCAGGGCCCGGCGCAGCCAACGCGGTCGGCTGATCAGATCGCGGTGGGGTGGCGGGGCTGGTAGAGCTGCATCTCGAGACCACCGGGAAGCTCGATCATCGCCATGATGCCGTAGCCCTGGTCGTCGCCTTCGCCTCGGACGGTCAGCCCCTTGGCCCGCAGCTCGCCGATCGTGGCCGTGATGTCGTCGCACATCACCGACAACGCGTGGTGCCCGGCCTCACCGTGGGAGGCGGACGGGTGCACCCCGACCTCGGCAGGAGGCAGCGCGAAGATCAGCCAGCCCTCGCCGGCGTCGACATGGCTCCAACCGAACACGTCGCGGAAGATCTCCCGCACCTTTTCCGGCTCGGACGTGTAGAGCAGCGCGTGGGCACCGATGATCGCCATGCGCAGATCCTCGCGCCCGGCAGCGGAGCGGACTAGAGCGAAAAGACGCCGTCCACCGCGAGCGCCACGCCGAGCACGATCAGTGCCGCGCCCGTTGCTCGACCGAGGGCCCCGAGGACTCGGTTCGCGCGTCGAGTGGAGTCCGTCGTCGCGGCGAGCACGACAAGGGCGCCCGTGCCGAGGATGCTGGCCATGATCGGCACGGCGACGCCGTGATCCGCGCTCGCCGTCAGCGTCGCCGCGCCGAGTGCCGGGTTGATCAGCAACGGGAACGCGAGGGGCACGAGCCCGGCCCGCCAACCCGCGAGCCCCGGATCGGCACGAGGTGGTGGAGCGACGAGGTCGTGCAGTCCCACGACGGCAATGACGAGCCCCGTGCCGACACGGAGCGTCGACGCGCTGATGTCGAGCGCGTCGAGCAGGGGAGTGGCGATGGCCGCGAGAACGATCGCCGCCGCAACCGTCGTCGCGGCGCCGACGGTGCTCGCGCGAAGCCTCGCCGGCTTGGCCGGCAGCGCGGCCCAGATACGCGTCGGATTCGTCGCGGCGGCCACGGCGATGCCCTCGACGAGAGCAGTCGCCGCATCGAAGTCAGCCACCTGATCTCACGATCGGCCCGATGGCGATCAGCGTCGACAACGGATGCTGCTGGTCATCCATCTGGGTGACGTCGGAATGGAACCATGCCCCGTCGACTCTCGGATCCTCGGATACGACCTGGCGCGCTTGGAGCATCCCGGCCGCACACGAAGCTCGCTCGACGATTGCGTCGCGCGTCGCGGCGTCGCCCCGAGCGTCCTCGTAACGCCACAGCGCAGCCAGGCCTTCACCGAGGGTTCCGAGCCCCGCGGGCAGCGCTTGGTGACCGCGCAGGACCACGTTCATTCCCTCATCGGTGCGCTGGGACTCGAAGCGCACCTGGACGCCGAAGATGCCGGCGAGGCGTTCCGCGTAGGCGTCGGTGGCGTCAGTGAGTGATCCGTTCGGAGTCTCGGGCCATTGCTGCATCTCGTCGAGGGCGTACGCACCCCAGTGATCGGATGTCGGCGGATAAATCTCTTCCGCGTCGTCGCGCCGCTCCATCACGTAGCGCCCGACGCGCTCCGCCGGTTCGCGCCACCCCTGTGACGGGAAAAGCCGCTCGAGTCGGCTGAACGCGAACCAGGTTTCACCGGTGGAGAAGCTCGAGGTGCGGCCGGCGATCGGTGCATCGTCCGCAGTGCTCCACTCCGAGAGCACGGTGCCGTCCGGTTCGGTCTGCGCGAGCAAGAAGTGGCCGAGCTTCGCGAGGAGCTCGTCGTGCGAGGGATCTCCGGTCAGCAGCCGACGCTCGCCGAGCGCGGTCACGAGGAGGGCGGTCGCGCCGGTCTCGAGGGTGCCGGTACCGAGCGCCGCCCAGTCGTCGCGCCGAGTGAGGTTCGCGGTCGCGAAAGCCAGCCCACGATCACCTGCGTCGATGTCGCCAGCCTGATAGAGCGACAACATCACTCCGGCGTGGCGGGTGATGTTGTAGCCGCCCAGATCAGTCTCGGTCTGCCGGTCGTACCGGTACACCCAGCTGCCGTCCGGGTTCTGGTTCGCGGAGAACCATCCGACCGCGCGAGCCGCGGCCTCGTCGGCCGACGGAGCGTCGAGCGGTGGGCAATGCTCCGGACGGGCGACGAACACGAAGACCGACGTACCGGCTACCGCCCACGCTGCGATGCCCAGCCCCACCCGCCGCGCCAGCACCACGAGAGGCTAGGCGGGGTGCTTCGCCGCGATCTTCGCGACCGTGCCGATGTTGCGCACCGTCGCCGGGCCGAGCGCGCGCTCGATCGCCGCGCCGGAAACCAACGACCTTCCGATGCCGTCGACCGGACGCCAGTAGAGCTCGCGCCCTTTGACCCGAAGAAGGTCGCCGGCACGCTGCGCGGGTTCGAGCGGCTTGAGTGCGTCCTTGGGCGGAGCCGCCTTCAGAAAGCCCACGGCGAGGTGGGCGTTGGAGGGATCGGGCGGGAACGGCTCGAAGGCCACGATCGCACTCAGCTCGGCGGGGCTGCGGATGAAGGTGACCACGTTGAAGCCGAGCGCACTCTCCAACGCCGCCTCGACTCGGCGCTCGAGCTTCTCGGTGCCAGACGCCTTGGCGTCGAACGCGACGTTGCCGCTCGCGATGAACGTCTCGACGTTCACGAACCCCTCTGCGACGAAGATGTCCCGCAGCCGGCCCATCTTCACGTAGCGCTCTCCGACGTTGATCGCCCTCAGGAACGCGATGTGTCGCGGCATGCGGTCACGGTAAGCCAGGCCGCGATCAGCTCACGACGTCGATGCGGAAGACGGGGTAGTCAGGTGCGATCCGGGCGATGTCGTCGTCGGACGCGTCGGGCCCGACGCCCTGGAAGAACTGGCCGACCTCCCACTTCCAGCGCTCGAGGTAGGCGCGGAGCACGAGGAGCTTGGCGTCGTCGTCGAGCTCAGAGGCTCGGAATGACTCCACTCGGCGGCCCAGACGAAGCTCACCGCCACCCGCAGCACGCAGGTTGCGTACCCACTCGGTGGTGCCGCGGGGGGCGACCAGGTAGTGCTCGCCCACGAGGGGAAGCAGGTTCACGACGTTCGTGCGGAGCTGACCGCTCTTGCGGCCGATGAGGCGCAGCTCGCGTGCGCCCCACACGCCCACGCCGAGCCGCACGAGGCCCCGCACGGCCCAGTTCATGGCGGCGGTCATGCGTCCTGGACGCACGTAGCGGGTGTCGGTGTCGAGGGTTTGCATCACAGACCTCCAAGAAGGAAAGGAGAGCACTGCTCTCGTTACGGACTCATAGTCGCACACTGTTCTCGCAATTGCAAGAGCACTGATCTCGATTCTTGTCAGCGCTCTCGTTCTGGGGCATGCTGTCGGCATGTCGCCTCCCAGTGCACCGATGACCGCTCGGGCCCGTGCCCGTGCCGAGCTGACCGACGAGATCAAGGGCGAGGCCCGCCGCCAGCTCGCCGACCATGGCGCCGACCTCTCGCTTCGCGCCGTCGCCCGCGAGCTCGGCATGGCCTCGTCGGCGGTGTACCGGTACTTCCCGAGCCGTGACGAGCTGCTGACCGCCCTGATCGTCGACGCGTACGACGCGCTCGGCGAGAGGGCCGAACAGGCGCTGACCGGCGCTGAGGTGGGGGTGAACGAGCGATGGCTCGCGCTGTCCGTGGCGATCCGAGCCTGGGCGGTCGAGCACCCGCATGACTACGCCTTGCTCTACGGCAGTCCGGTGCCCGGGTACCGGGCGCCGTCGGACACGATTGCGCCCGCCGAGCGCGTCAGCCTCGTGGCGCTGCGGATCATGCACGAGGGCGTGGCCTCGGGCGAGGTCTCCCTCCGCGGCGCGATGCCGGTGTCGAGGACAGTGCGCAACGACCTCAGCACGCTCAGCGAGGCGACCGGCCTCGACATCCCCGACCACGTGCTCGCTCGAGGCCTCCTGGTGTGGACGGCGCTGTTCGGATCGATCAGCTTCGAACTGTTCGGTCACCTCCACAACGTGATCCACGACTACCCCGCGTTCTTCGAGTCGCAGATGCGACGGGCGGCGCGCTACCTAATCTCGGGGGATGGTCACCCAGGCTGACAAGGTCGCCGAGTTCCGCCGGTTGCATCGCGCCGGTGAGCCGCTGTTGCTGGCGAACGCATGGGACATCGGCAGCGCGCGGTTTCTCGCCGGCCTCGGGTTCCACGCCTTGGCCACGACGAGCAGCGGGTTCGCGGCGACGCTCGGCCGGCGCGACTACCGCGTCACCCGAGACGAGGCGCTCGCGCACGCACGCGCGCTCGTCGAGGCGACCGACCTGCCCGTTTCGGCCGACCTGGAGAACTGCTTCGCCGACGACCCGGCGGGCGTGGCCGACACCGTCGAACGGGCGATTGCCACGGGGCTCGCCGGATGTTCCGTAGAGGACTTCACGGGCGACCGCGACAGCCCGTTCTACGACCTCGAGCTCGCCACCGAGCGGGTTGCGGCAGCGGCCGAGACCGCGCACCGAAGCGGAGAGTTCGTGGTGACGGCGCGCTCGGAGAACTACCTCCACGGTCGCCAGGACCTGGCCGACACGATCCTGCGGCTGCAGCGCTTCCAGGAGGCGGGCGCCGACGTGCTCTACGCGCCGGCCCTCGTTGCGATCGACGACATCAGGGCGGTCGTGAGCTCGGTCGACCGACCGGTCAACGTGCTCACGGTGCCGGGCCTCCCGAGCGTCGCGGAGCTCGCGGCCGTGGGAGTCGCACGGATCTCAGTCGGCGGCGCGTTCGCGTTCGCCGCACTCGGCGCGGTCGCCGCGGCCGGGCGCGAGCTCCTCGATCAGGGCACCTACGGATGGATGCAAGGGGCGGGAGCGGCACGCCAGGTCATCGCGGCCGCGTTCGAGTCATGACCACGAGCGTGCGTGTCCGCGCCTACCTCGTCGGAGCCGCGATGGTGCTCGCGGTGGCGTGGCCGATCACCTGGGACTCGCACCGCGACAGCTTCCCGCTGTCGAACTACCCGATGTTCTCGTTCCCCCGTCAGCGGGCCGAGACGCTGTCCTCCGTCGTGGTCCAAGCCCCAGACGGCGAGATCCTTCGCCTCTCATCGCCTCTCATCTCCGGTGGGAGCGAGACGACGCTCGCGTCCGTGACCGTCATCAACGCGATCAACGGCGGCCGGGAGACCACGGACGAGCTGTGCCGCGAGGTCGCGGGGCGCCTCGCCGGCTCGGAGGACCACGTCGCCGGTGAGGTGCTCGTCGTGACCGAGCGGTGGGACGTCGTCGACTTCCTGCAAGGTGACCGCACCCCGGAGAAGCGCACGATCCACGCGGCCTGTCCGGTGCCCGCGTGAGCGGGTTCGAGCGCTGGTACCTGCGGGACGCGCCGCCCGAGCGGCTCGCCGTCTTGCGCGTTCTCGTCGGGTTGTTCTCGCTGATCTACACCGCCGTGCGCCTTCCCGACCTTTGGGGGTACTCGGACTTCTCGGACAGCCGGTTCCGTCCGGTCGGTGTCACGGGTCTGCTCGACGCGCCGCTTTCGCCCGCCCTGTGGCATGCGGTGCTTGATCGGTACGGTCGCACTCTCGATCGTGTTCACGGTCGGATGGAAGTACCGGTTCGTCGCGCCGATCTTCGCGCTCGTGCTGCTCTTCGAGACGACGTATCACGATTCCTTCGGACAGCTCTTCCACACCGAGAACCTCATGGTGCTGTTCGTGGTCGTGCTCGCCGTCGTGCCCGCGGCAGACGCCTACGCACTCGACCAGAAGATGCCCCGACCGCAGTCGAGCCCGCAGTACGGGTGGCCGCTGGTCTTGCTCTCGGTGATCACGGTGATCACGTATGTCCTCGCCGGTTGGGCAAAGATCGCGAACGGAGGCATGGGCTGGCTCGACGGCGACGTCCTCCTCAACCAGATCGCGTTCGACAACGCACGCAAGGCGGTCATGGGCGACCCTTACTCCGCGCTCGGCGCCTGGATGGTCGGCCATGCGTGGCTCTTCCCGCCGATCGCGGTCGCCGCGGTGCTCGTCGAGCTCGCCGCGCCCGTCGCGTTGCTCGGGGGTCGGTGGCGAAACATATGGGTGGTCGCTGCGTGGCTGTTCCACGCCGGAACGGCGGCCGTCATGTACATCTCGTTCCCATTCCCTCTGTTCGGGATCGCTTTCGCGCCCTTCTACGAGATCGAGCGCATCCCTGTGTGGCTCGCCGCACATGCACCCGCCCGCTTTCGTCCCGCGACGACCTGAGCCTTACGATCCAACGGTGCGCCGACCGTCGATCACGCCGCAGGTGTACCGGCGGTTCACCCTCGGTGCGCTCCTGTCGCTTGCAGCGATCGTGGTCAGCGGGGCCGCTGTTCGTCTGACCGGCTCGGGTTTGGGTTGTCCCGACTGGCCGAACTGCGACGACGGTCGACTGGTCGCACCGTTCGAGAAGCAGGCGATGATCGAGTTCACGAACCGGACCATCACCGGTCTGGTCTCGATCGCAGTGATCCTCGCGGTGCTCGGTTCGATCTGGCGCGTCCCGCGTCGCACCGACCTCGTGTGGCTCTCCTGGGGGCTGGTGGTCGGCGTACTCGCGCAGATCGTGCTCGGTGGCATCACGGTGCTCGTCGACCTGTCGCCGCCGATCGTGATGGCGCACTTCCTGCTCTCGATGGTCCTCATCGCCGACGCCGTCGTCCTTCACGTTCGAGCCGCGGAGCCGGACGGTCCTCGCCGATCGATCGTCGATCGCGACGTGACCATCGCCTCATGGGTGTTGCTCGGTGCCGCCGTGATCGTCCTCTTCACCGGCACGATCGTCACCGCGGCTGGTCCGCACGGAGGCGACGAAGACGTGCGCCGGCTCGATCTCTTCATTCCCGACGTCGCTCGTGTGCACGGTGGCAGCGTGATCCTCTTCCTGATTCTGACGCTCGGCACGCTGTGGCTGATGCACCGCACCGGCGCGCCGGCGAGGGTGCAGCGAGTGGGGCAGTGGCTCGTCGTCGCGATCTGCGTGCAGGGAGCGATCGGCTACACCCAGTACTTCACCGGTGTGCCCGTGCTCCTCGTCGGCATCCACGTGGCCGGCGCCGTGTGCGTGTGGATCGCCACCGTTGCGCTGGCAGCCTCGATGACGACGTCAGCCGGGGACGGCGTCGAGAAACTCGAGGGCCGCGTCGATGAACCGGAAGTCCTTGGGGGTGGCGAAGTGGTCGGTACCGGGCAGGGTCACGAGTCGCGCGTCGGGTAGCGCATCGACGAGCGGCTGGCCCGAGCCGACGAAGTCACGCTCGCCGACCACGACGAGCACCGGGCAGGTGACCGCCGCGAGCCGCTCGGCCGTGATCGGGGTGCGGGGTCGGCGCAGGCACGCTGCCAGCGCAACTCGGTCGTTGCCGGGGAACGACGCGTACTGCACGAACACTTGCGACATGACGTCGTCCTCGGCCGCGTCACCTTCGACCGCGCGAGCGATCACGTCGGACTGATCAGGATCGAACAGCGTCTTGCCGACACCGGAGATCACGAGCCGCGAGAGCAGCTCCGGGGATCGACACGCCAGCTCGAGCAGGGTCATCGAGCCGAGCGAGAAGCCGATGGCGTCGACCGGTCCATCGGGGAGCACCGACGTGATCGCCGGTGTCAGGTCGGTGTAGGCCTCGGGATCATGGGGTTTTGCGGCCGTCCCGTGGCCGAGGAGATCGATGCCGATGACCTCGCGGCCGGCGTCGGCGAGCAACGCCTCCCAGCCCGGCTCCTGCCAGGTGCGAAGGAAGCTCCCGCCCCAACCGTGCACCATCACGACCGGCTCGCTGCGCATGAGGGGGAGCGTAAACGGCGCGACGTACTGTCTCCGCATGGCCGAGCGAGTGCGGGTGACGCCTTCGTGCGTCATCGACGCCGACGAGCTGGACTGGAAGTTCACGGCCAGCGGGGGCCCCGGCGGCCAGCACGCGAACACGGCGAACACGCGCGTGGAGGTGCGGTTCGACATCGAGTCGTCCCCGTCGCTCGGTCCCCGGCAGCGGGCGCGTCTGCTCGAACGCATCGGCCCGACGCTCAGGGTCGTGGCGTCGGATCGGCGTTCGCAAGCGCAGAACCGCGAGCTCGCGCTCGATCGCCTCAAGAGCAAGCTGGCCGCTGCTCTCCACGTTGATCCGGCCCGTCGTCCGTCGCGCCCGTCGAAGTCGGCCGTGGAGCGCCGACTCGAAGACAAACGCCGCCAGAGCGAACGCAAGGCTTCCCGCCGCGTGTCCCGCGAGGACTGAGCCCTCTGGGGTTCTGGTTCGAGTAACCGGCCAAACTTGACCGGTTACTCGCGCGAGAACCGGAGGCGACGACGAAGGGGGCGGCGCAGTGCGCCGCCGGGTCCGCGAAGCACCGATTGTCGAGCGCAGCGAGCAGGAGCCGGCGAAGCGCAGCGGAGAGCGGCGACGAGGACGACAGGGGCGGCGCAGTGCGCCGCCGGGTGCGCGAAGCACCGATTGTCGAGCGCAGCGAGCAGGAGCCGGCGGAAGCGCAGCGGACGACGGCGACGAGGACGTTACGTCATGCGGATGCGACGAATGTCGGCGGTGCGGTAGCTCGCGAGGCGAGTGCTCCAGCAGTCGACGACGGCGCGGCCCGGTGTCGTGCGGAAGAACGTCGTGAGCGGACCCTCGAGCTGATACGCGTCGGCGTCGTCGATGCGCTCGGTCGTCTCGTCCGCGAGCGTCACCTCGTAGGTCATGCGTCGATCGTACGACTCTCGACCTGTGGGGAGGAAGAGGACAACTCTGTGGATGATTCCGCGCGTGTGCCTCGCGCGCGCAACGACACGCGCGCGCGTCTCTCGGATGACGAGATCGCAGAGCAGCACCGCGACCGCGAGCCAACCGAGGACGTGCACCTTGTCGAAGTACGTCGGCCACTCGAACGACGGCTCGAGGGAGTAGCGAAGCTGCTTCGCGAGGATGAAGAGCGCGGCGCCGCCGAGCGCGGCGGGGGACAGCGCGATCAGCACCGGCCTGAGACGTGGCCACCACGACCCAGCCGCGACGGCCGCGCCCGAGATCAAACCGACAAGCCATCCCGCCGCGAACGCCATCACGACGGCAGTCACGACGCTGACGACGGCGAGGGTCGTCGGGCCCGGTGTGGATCCACCGTACGTGCGCCAGTCCGCGAGCTCGGGGCCGGCGCCCTCGTCGCTCGGCTCTGCGCCGCGGCGGCGCCGAACTGTGGTGACGACGAGGAGCGCGATGCAGCCCGCGAGTGCGAGCGCCGAGAGCGCGATCGCGATCCAGAGGGTGCGCTGCGGCGTCCAGGTGAGCGTGATCTCGATCGGACCCGAGCCTGTAGGCGTCACGTACCAGCCGTTGGCATAGCCGTCGATGAGGGTCGGGCGCGCCCAGCGATCCCTGGCCCTTGACCGTGGCCTTCCAGCCGTCGTTGCGGCTCTGGCCGAGCACGAGCCAGAACGGCTCGGTCGCGTCCTCGACGCGCAGTGAATAGGAGACCCGGCCGGCGCTCTCGACGGTGACGGTCGGAGGGACCGACGCGAACTGCCCGCTTGTCGTTCGCGGGGTGCCGCCGGCGGCGGAGCGCAACACGACGCGGTCGATGTCGAGGCCGATGTCTTTCCCTGGGGAGGTGCTGACGCGGACCTCGCCCTCGGGCACATCGACGGCGCTGCCAGGGCACTCCGTGAGCGTCATTGCGCCCCGCTCGAGTGCCTCGGCGGTGCTGCCGGTGGCCCGTACCTCGACCGGTTCCCCGTTGATCTCGACGTACGAGCCGCATCCGGTGTCGACGGTCGACGCGAGCGGTGGCACTGCGAGCCCGTCGATGCCCCACTCGGCGATGCCGACAGGCATCGTCACCGCGTTCTCGGAGTAGTAGTCGATCGTCGTGACGGGGCGAATCGCGGAGAGCTGGATCGCGAGCTTTGTCGCCGTGATCGGCTCTGGCAGAGCGAGACGCACCGACGCGGTGGAGTTCTCCCCGGCCCGATCGTCCTCGATGGCGGGCACGGCCACGACGACTGGGGTGTCGCCGTCCGGCTGTGATCGTGAGCTCAGTGGGAACCGAGTGCCGCCCGTCGGCGAACACCGTGAGGTCGAGGTGGTCGAATGTGAACGGCTCGGCCGCCGTGTAGGTGGCGACGTTTCCTTGCACGAACGCGAAAGGCGTCTGCCAGGCCGTCGCATCGTCGCCGTCGATCGCCGACGATGCGAGCGCGGTGAGATCGCCGTCGAGACGAGCCGTCGATGTGGCGGTCACCCCACCGGCCGCGGCGTCCGGCCGGCCGAGCAGCTCGTCGAGGAGCTCGTCGGGAGCACGGGCGCTGAGGCGGGCGTCTCCCTCGAGTGCGAACGCGCGAGCCGTCGGAAGGTCGAACACCCGCTGGATCGACGTCTCCTCGTCGTCGGTGCGGGCGGGCTCCGCGGGGTTGGCTCGTTGGCGCGTCATCACGACGTCGAGGTCGTGATCGATCGAGGCCGAGCCGGCCGCGGTCAGCAGGTCCGTCGGCAGCCGCAGCACCTCGTCCACACGGATGCCGGCCACGTCGATCTCGGCGAAGCCCACCGGGCTGATCCCCCGGTAGCTCGGGCGGTACCCGACGTCGGTGTCGCGCACCTCGATCGTCAACGTCGTGAAGGTGTGCGAGCCGATCTCGAGGCGCTGGCCTGGGGTCGCCCGTGATGACTGGTCGAGCGCCACATCGAGGGCGTCGCGGCCGTCGAAGCGAAGGCGCACCTCGGTGATGAACCGGTTGCGCGAGCCGGTCGTCGGTTGCAGCAACGTGAGATGGTCGGTGGTCACTGCGTCCTCGAGCTCGACCTCCCAACGCTCGCCGGTGACATCTGAGAATGCGCCGACCCGCCATGCGGTCCGGGGATCGCCGTCGAGCGCGTTCGCCGGGCGATCGTCAGGAGTGAAGCTCACCGGATTGCCGTACGCGGTCGCGTCGACGCGCACCACGCCGCGCTGCTCGACCACCGTCCGCGTCTCGTCGCCCGCACCGGGGAAGACCTCGAGACGGTTGTCGGTGGGGTCGTCCTCGAGCGCCTCCTCCGCGACCCGCTCGGTGTAGCCGACGTTCTCTCGCACCGTTCCCCACCGGCGAGCCTGGCGCCGGTTCGTGTCGGTGAGGACGAGCTGGGCGCCGTCGTCGAGGGCCCGCTGCATCCCATCCGGATCGTCGGCGAACGTGGCCGAGTACAGCACGGGCTGGTCGGCGACGATGATGCCCGCCGCGGCGGCGTCGACGATGCCCTCGCCGCTTCCTGCCATCAGCATCACGCCGCTGGCGGCTTCCGCCGCGCACGATCGGGCGGGGCCGCTCGACGGGGAACGCGGCCACCGGCGGCGGGTCCGCGGCCTCCGGAGGAGTGCCCAGCGCCACCTCGTCGATGAGTGGGAGCTCGGGGATCGCGAGGTTGGGGGCCGGGTCGCCGAAGGTCACCGGTGCGCCCAGACCTGGCGTCGCGAGCAGCTGTTGCCACGTGTTGCGCGGCCGAGGCGTGCGGTAGCGCTCGTACTGCAGGTCGGAGCGGAGGTTGATCTCTCCCGCGCCCATCGAGCGCGGCGACGGTCGCCAGCGAGGACGGCTCGAACCATCCCTCCTGCATGCGGCGGTCGACCGCGTTGAGGAGGTCGGCGCTCGGCGCGCTGCCGTAGGGGATGAGCTCACGCGCGACGTAGGGGCGGTCCATGAGTCCGGGCAGGACCGGGTCGACGGTGTTGCCCCACCGGTACGAGGCGAAGTCGGCGCCGGCGAGCTCGAGCACGCGGGTGTCGTTCCCCTGGGCATCGAGATGCGCGGCGTCCTCGCCCCAGTAGTCGGGCAGCTCCTCGGGACGCTGCAAGTTGTTCGCCACCATCTGTCCCGTGAACAGCGGTGGGAGGTTGATCACGGCGACGGCGACCGCGGCCGTTGCCGCGACGAGCCCGACCTGTGGACGCCACCGTGCGAGCGCCCGGACTCCGGCGCCGAGCATCACCGCGAGCGCGAGGATGATCAGCGGCACCGCGCGCGGCGTCGAGCGCAGGGCGAGCCCGAGGTCGAGGCGGGTGAAGCGGGCAAAGAGCGATCCGTACGGTGAGGGATCGTCGTACGGGTGTGACCCGACCGCGATCAGCGTGCCGATCGCGAGCATCGCGACGAAGTACCCGCGCTCTTGCCACCGCACCGCTCCCGCGGCGAGCAGCGCGCCGATCCCAAGCAGGTAGCCCGCCCCGATGAGCCAGAGATGCTGCGTGTAGGCGACGCTCGGCTCGATCCACGGGCCGAGCTTGTCGTCGCCGTAGAAGAACCAGTAGCCGAGGCCCCGCAACAGCTCGGGTGCGTTCGAGACCTTGGCCACCGTCTCGTAGGTCTCGGTGTAGCGCAGGATCGGGATGCCGTAGCGACCCTGCGCCCACAGGCCGGCGATCCACCACAGCGACACGCCGATCGTGAGCAGCCCGATTCGCGCCGGCCGCGGCGAGGGCGCGCCGGACGTCGATCTCGCGCGCCACCCACGTCGCGTAGACGAACCACAACACCGGAGCGATGCCCGCGAACAGCAGAGCGGTCGCGTTCACGCCGCCGACGAGCGCGATCACGAGAGCGAACCACGCCGGCCACCGCCAACCGCCCTGCCGTCCCGATCGCATCGCGAGGCCGACAAGCCAGGGCAGCGCGGCCCACGGCAGCAGGATCACCGAGATGCGCGCCGCGTAGTCGAGGACGTAGGGGGAGAGCATGTACGCCGCGCAGCGACGACCATGCCGCGCGACCGCATCGGGTCGGTGGCGCGCCATCCCATCGTCCGCATCAGGAAGAGGACGCCCGCGCCCGCGGCGAACAGGATCGTGCCGAGCCAGATGCCGTTGCGCGACCCAGTCGGGCAGACCCAGCTGCTCCATCAACCAGTAGTAGGGCCCGATCGGGAACAGGTAGCCGATGGTCTGGTGGGTCACCGTGCCGAGACCGGTACCCGAGTCCCACAGGTAGGGCGCCTTTGCGAGCAGGCGGCCCGGATCGAGATAGAGGTAGGTCTTGGTGTCCGCGCTCACCATGCCCCGGTGGGTGAGGAGCAACGGCACGTAGACGACGAGCGCGAGGCCCAGGTGCTGTCCGCGGCCACGCCAGCGAGTCGGCAATCCCCTCGGTTCGGTCACGGGCGCCGTCAGCGTGAGCTTCCGGGCGACCGCCGCGCTTCGCCCGCCAACGCGGCGAGGGTGCCGGTGGCGGTCGCCTCCCACGTCAAGCTCACTCGCTCGTGCGATGCCGGCGGCCCGCATGCGGTCGCGGGTGTCGCGTTCGTCGAGCAGTCGTGAGATGTCGCGTGCAAGGGCGCGCATGTCGGTCGAGAGCACACCGGTGACGCCGTCCTGCACGGCGTCACGGTGGCCCGCGATGTCGGTGACGACCGCAGGCGTGCCGCAGGCCGCCGCCTCGGTCACGGTCATGCCCCATCCCTCGGCTGCTGACGCGCTCGCCAGCACCCAGGATCGGCGGTAGAGCTCGACGAGGGCGTCGTCGGAGAGCCGCCCGGGCATCGAGACCCAGTCGCCCGCGTCGAGGTCGCGGACCAGCGCCTCGAGGTTCTCGCGCTCGGCCCCGTCGCCCACGATCGTGAGCTCCGCGTCGGGATGGCTCCGCCTCACCTCGGCCATCACCCGGATGAGCTCGTCGAAGCGCTTGACCGGCATGAGCCGGCCGACGGCGACCACGACGGGATGGTCGGCGCGTTCGCCGCCCACGGAGAAGCGCGGATCGATGCCCGGCGGCACCACCGACACGCGCGACGGCTTGAACTTCAGCTCGTCGATCAGCTCGCGCCGGGAAGACTCGGAGAGCGTGACGATGCGGCTGCGCCGGTAGAGCGGCGGCGCGATGCGCTTCTCGATCGTCTCGCCGAAGGTGGCGAGGTTCGGCGGAAGCACCATCTTCCACATCGCTCCGTGCACGTGGTGGAGGAAGACGACACGAGGTCCACGCGCCCACACTGGCGACCAGAACGGCATGCCGTTCCAGATCTCGACGAGCCCGTCACGCGGGCCGTGTCGTCCGGTCGCCTCGCTGAAGATCGCCCTCGGGAAGACCAGGTAACGCCCGGCCCGGCGGATCACCCGTACGTTGTCGCGGTTGCTCTCCGGCGGATGACCCTGCGCGTACGAGGTGCGGATCGTGACCTCGATGCCCGCCTCGGCCCACAACCGGGCGACCGTCGTGGCGTGGAGCTCGGAGCCGCCGGCCTCGACGTCGGCGAGGTCGCGCCAGGCGAGCACGTGGATGCGGCGGAGCCCGGCCGACGCGGCGAGGTCACCGAGCTTGGCCATGGTTTCGGCGTGCCCAGTCTCGGCGTGCCCACTCTGGGCATGCCCGGTCTCGGCGTGTTCCGCCTCTGCGTGCGCACCGACGGGCCGCCCGGGGTCTGAGTCGTGCGCCACGAGGTCCGTAAACTACCGGCTCCGTGCCCGCGGAAAGGTGACAGGTTTGCGACTGACCGGTGAGCGTCCCATCGAAGGCAAGACCCCCGATTCGCTCATGGCGTTGCACGCCGCGGGCTACCGCGAGGTGCTCGAGCGAATCGGCCCTGGGCGCTTTCTCGACATCGGCTGCGGGCTCGGTGACGGCAGTGCGCTCTTCCTGGGCGGCGGGCGGACCGTGTTCGGTGTGGACTACGACCCCGACACGGCGATCTCGGCTCACCAGACCCGGGGCGAGCTTCGTACGGCGGCGAGCGACGGCTCGAAGCTCGCTGTGCGCACGGGACGCTCGACTGGGTGTGCTCGTCCCATCTCATCGAGCACTTCCATCAGCCCGAGGGCCACGTCGCCGAGTCCGCGCGAGTGCTCGGACCGGAGGGAGCGGCGTTCTTCATCACCCCGAATGCGCCGGCCGACTTCGAGAACCCGTATCACGTGTACCTGTTCGAGCCCGAGCAGCTCCGCGCGATGCTCGAGAGTCACTTCGAGGACGTCACCGTGCTCGGTCTCGACGGCGACGCCGTGGTCAAGGCCGACTTCGAGCGGCGTCGCAAGTTCGCTCGGCGCCTGCTCGCGCTCGACCCGTGGGGTCTTCGGCACAAGCTGCCGCGGAGCTGGTTCGTGGGCTTGCACGCGATCGCTCGCCGCCTCACCTATCCGTTTCTCAACCGCAAGGCCGCGGAGGCGCCTCCGATCACGGCGGATCGTTTCGCCATCACCGAGGCGATCGACCCGACCACGCTGGTTCTCTTCGCGGTCGCTCGCCGCCCCCGCCGCTAGTCCTCGTCGCCGCTCTCCGCTGCGCTTCGATCGGCTCCTGCTCGCTGCGCTCGGCAATCGGTGCTTCGCGCACCCGACGCGGCGCACTGCGCCGCTCCGTCTTGCTTACGACGCTGACGAGCTCGCGGTCGTCGGGGACGGTCGGAGGCACATCCTCCGGGTCGTCGCGCACGCGTGTGAACGCGCGGATGAGCGCGTCGACGCCGACCGCCGCGAGAAGGCAGATCGCGCCCTCGGCGGACGCGCGGTAACGCGTGGTCGCGAACGTGATCGTGACGGCGACCCAGACGACGATCGGCGGGCCCAGCAACGGGAAGACGGGGATGCGCCGTCGCCGCAGCACGAGCGCGCCCACGATCGCGAGCGGAGCCACGATGTACCAGCCGGCCATCGCGCCGCGAGCCACCCAGAGGCTGCGCCCCTCGGGGAACACATCGAGGCGTACCTGCTGCAACGGCTTGTACAGACCGGTGATGCGACCCCACCGAGCGAGAACCACGTACGGCAGCCGGCTCTTGTGGTTGCCGATGTACTCCAGCGACTCGTCGCGGAAGAGCTTGGCCAGCTCGGACTGATCCATGCCCCGGCTGTCGATGTTGTTGGCTTCCAGCACACCGACCGGGCACAGGATGTTCCAGTACCCGGTGAACTCCCCGTAGTAGGTGAGGTCACACGTCGCCGTGGACAGGGTGATCTCGTAACCGGCGGAAAGCAACACGGGGTGATCGAACCGCGACAGGTTGAACGCGACCCACGGTGCGAGCGTCAGCACGCACGCGGCGCCCGACGCGAACAGCCAGCCGATGCGTCGTTTCAGGGGCACGGTGCGGACGATGAGGATGAGCGGGAGAACGACGAGAACCGCGAGCAGGAGCAACTCGGAGCGTGACATCGCCGCCAGGCCCACCGAGACGCCGAGCAGTGCGGCTCGCCCGAGCGTTGGGCGGTGCCAGAAGCGATACGACAACAGGATGGTCACCGCGACGGTGAGGATCGCGACCGTCTCGGAAAGCAGCATGCCGTCGGGCGCCCACACGTTCGGGTAGATGCACACCAGCACCGCGGCGATGAGCCCGACCCGCTTGCCCGCGATCTCCTTGCCCGCGTAGGCGCTGACGGCGACCGTGGCCGCGCCGATGAGCGTCGACACGAGCATGTGGCCGGTGGCTCCCGTGACCCCGAGCCACGACCACGCGGCGAGGTAGAGCAGGTAGATCGGCGGATGGTCGGCTGCCTGCACCGACAGGCCGTACTCGCGGAACTCGATGGGGTTGATGAAGCCGTGGCCGTCAGCGATCAGGTTCGAGCTGTAGTGGTAGAAGTACGCGTCGCCCCAGATGGCGGAGTCGTGGGTCACGAAGAGCACGTACGCGACGCGCACCACGAGGCCGACTCCGGTGATGAGCGCGACCCATCGCAGAAACGACCGGTCGCTCATCTCGACCTCGTTGCCGCTGCTCGGCTCGCTGGTCACCGGCGGATCGTCGGCCGGTGCGTCCTCGCCCGTCGGCGTGTCTTCAGGCGCGTCTTCAGCCGTCGGCGCGCTCATCGGACGAGACGCTAGCCGCCGGTCTGGCGTCCGCTCTGAGCAGGGCGATCTCTTCGGCCAAGGTGCGCACCCGGCTTTCGAGCCGCGACAGCTCCCATGAGAAATGCACGACGACGAAGAAGAGGAAGCCGAGGGCGAGGAACGCGAACGCCGTCGGCGGGTACTGCACCCCGAGCCATCCGGCCACGGTGTCGAGCAGGCTCGGGAAGATGGCGAGCGGTACGAGGACGATGCCGATGCCGAGCCACAGCAACGCGTACTTCGAACGGAGCTGGTGCAAGCGGAGCAGCCAGAAGATGTAGGCGACGCTGAGTGCGGTCACGACGATCAGCAACACATGAGCGCGGGTGGTCATGGCCGCTCCTTCGGTGGCGCGATGTGGCGGCGAGACGCTGAGGCCGTGATGCCGATCATGAGCCGCAAGTAGTTGTACGCGAGCTTGAATCGCCGGGTGCTCGGCTGGCCCCCCGAGCGGGTCCGCATCGTCACCGGCACCTCGACCACGCGATATCCGACGCGCGACACCATCAGCAGCACCTCGACGGTGTCGGCGAGGTACTCCACCGGGTAGTCGCGGGCCAACATCGCGACGACGGGCGCATCGAACGCGCGAAACCCAGATGTCGTGTCCGTGAACGACTGCCCCGTCTGCCACCGCACCACCCGGTGGAGCAGCTTCATGGCCCGCCGGCGCACTCGGCCGACTTCGAACGTGCTGGTGGCGTCGGGATCCGCGAATCGGGAGCCGATGACCATGTCCGCTCCCGCGTCCAACGCATCGAGGAGGCCTCGAATGGTCGCAGGGTCATGCTGGCCGTCGGCATCGACCACGACCACGCGGCCGTAGCCTTCCTCGACGGCGTAGCGCAGGCCCGTCCGCACGGCCGCGCCCACACCGAGGTTGAACGGCAGGCGGGCCACGGCGACGTCGCACGTCGCTGCGACGCGTGCAGTGCCATCGCGTGACCCGTCGTCGACCACGAGCACCGCGAGCTCGGGCACGACGTCGTGCAGCTCCTTGAGCGTCCCGGGGAGCGCCTGCTCCTCTTGGAACGCCGGCACCACGACGAGCGTGGGGCCGTCAGTCATCCGGCCCGGTCCTCGACGTAGAGCCAATCGCCGCCGATGAGCTCACAGCGGTGCGGGTGCTCGGTGCCGGTCCAGGCGAGCAGCGAGAAGCGATACGGGAAGAAGTGGATGTGCGGGTTGAACGTCACTCGGTAGGGCCGCTGTCGCGGCACGACAACCACGACCCGCTTCGCGGCGACGCGTCGCAGCTCGGCGATCGCAGCACCGAGGTGCTGCACGTGCTCGAGCGTGTGCGTCGACACCACTGTGTCGAACGACTGGTCGCGAAACGGCAGACGCTCGACGTTCGCCTCGCACAGGGTCGCGCCCGAGTGACGGATCGCCCGGTCTCCGGTCGCCAACGCGACATCGCAGGCGACGACGTGGTGGTCGCGGGCCAGGATGTTCGCGAGGTAACCCTTGCCGCAGGCCACATCGAGCACCGTACGGCCTTCGATCGCCGCGACCACGCCATCCAGCGACTCGGGGGTGAGGTCGGTGTCGCCCTGTTCGAACTTGGTTTGGAGGCTGCGGTAGAACGCGCCGTACTCCGCCTCCGACAGCGAGAAGGCTCGATCCTTCAGCTCGTCGATCGGGATCGGCAGGGTGTCGTACATCGACCGAGCCGCTTTGGCGAACAACGCGCGAGTCGCGCAGTGCGGGCGGCACCCATCGATCGAGCAGATCGTTCAACCGCAGGGACGCGTTCCGGCTCATCCGCATCGTGGGTCAGGCCTTCCCGATCGCGGCGAGCACGCGGCGTCGCTGCGCCATCGCGGGTCGCTCGATGAGCTTCAGGCTGATCGCCACGGTCGCGCAGCTCAGCACCATCGTCCCGAGGAAGAGCTGCGGGAAGGGCGCTTGGAAGAGCGACCACCCCATCCAGTCCGAGAAGTGCAGGATCCAGAACTGGTGCCAGAGATAAACCCCGTAGGAGATCGAACCCAGGTACACCATCACCGGGTGTGACAAGAAGCCACGGATCAGGCCCTTGCGCTGATCGCCGAACACGGCGGGGAGCATCGAGCGCGAGCGCCACGAGCCCGTACACGGTCTGGCGCAGCATCTCTCGAGCGTCACTGCTCTTGAACAGACCGAGCAGGAGACCGAGCTGGGTGGACACGAACCAATACAGGACGAAAGCCACGAGCCAGCAGACCGCCGGATGCCGGCCGATGGCCTCGCCCGCGCGTGCGGATCACCGTGCGATGCTCGCCCCACGCGGACACCACGGCGAGGGCCATCCCGACCGCGAAGAGCTCGATCAGCGACGGCAGCCAATAGGGGGTGAGCGCCTTCCAGCTCGGGTCGAGCCAGATGATGAAGCCGCGCCACACGAAGCTGAGGACGACGAGCCCGCCGAGGCCAGCGAGCAGGCGCATGGCCTGGCGGTTGATCGTGTTGCCACCGCAGATGCGGCGCATCCATGTCGCCCAGAACGGAAGGAACGCGTAGAAGCTGATCTCTGTGGCGAGGCTCCACGACTGCGTGATCGCACCGATCACGAAGCGCTGGAAGTAGATCTGCGTGAGGCTCATGTACACGAGCAGGCCAAAGATGCTGTGCACGACGATGCCGCCGATGATCACCTGCAGGAACAACGCGGCCCAATAGCCAGGGAAGATGCGCAGCACCCGCCGGGTCCAGAAGTCCGCTCGCGGGAGGGGCTCGATGCCGGCGAACTGTGCGGCGACGTACGGACGAAAGAGCAAGAAGCCGGACAGGGCGAAGAAGATCGGCACGCCGATGTCCATGCGTCCGAGGAACACGCCCCACTCGTAGCGGAACGTGTCACCCGACACGAAGCCCGCATGGTGCGCCACGATGAGCGTCGCTGCGATTGCCCGAAGACCATCGAAGCATGCGAAGTGACGGCTGACCGATCCGGCGTGACCGGCGCCGGCATCAGCGGTCGCCGCGACGGTCATTCGATGATCGGAGCAGCTCGACCGGTGCCCGAGGTGCCCGTCGTCGAGCCCTCCTCGTGGTACTCCTGCTCGACGTTCACCGTCCAGATGTCGTGGTGCGCGCCATAGATGTTGTCGACGCTGAGCATCGCGGTGAACATCGAGTGGTCCTGGTTGTTGTACTTGTGCATTCCGTTCCGACCGACGGGGTACACGTTGGGCGCGTTGTTGGCGATCCACTCGCGCATGACGTCGACGTTCGCGCGATAGGTGCCGTCATAGAAGGGATAGGCCTTGGGTGTGCGGACGACGTATCCGACCTCGACTTGTGCGGCGTCGACGAGGCCGATGCGCTCGAGCTCACGAGCACCGAGCGCGACGAGGTCGTCGTCGCTCATCTCCCACAGGTCGTCGCCCACACTCACGAAGTACTCGAGACCGAGACAGGTTCGCCCCGGCTTCACCATGTACGGCGACCACGACCCGAAGTTCTGCACACGCCCGACGAAGACGTCGGGAGAGTGCACGTAGATCCAGTTGTCGGGAAACGCGTAGCGGTCGGGCACGACGAGCGCGACCGTGATGAAGTCGCGGTACTTCAGCCCCCGAGCCGCCGCGAGCACGTCGGCGGGCGCGGGCGGATCCATCGCCTCGAGGAGGGCGCTCATCGGCATGGACGAGATCACGGCGGTCGCGTCGTAGGTCGTCGGCACGCCTTCGGTCTCGGCGGTCACCGAGACCGCGCGGCCGTCTCGGTGGTGCACCGCCGTCACCGCCGTCTGCATGATCACCTTGCTGCCGGCCGCCTCGACCTTGTCGCGACACACCTCCCACATCATCCCTGGCCCGTACTTCGGGTACTGGAACTCCTCGATCAGAGAGGTGACGTCCTTCTGGTTCCGCTTGGGGAGGAGCGCGTTGATGATCGCCTTGCCGAGCGAGAGGTTCTTGATGCGCTGGGCCGCCCAGTCGGCGGGCAGCTTGTCGGCATCGACCCCCCACACCTTCTCGGTGTAGGTCTTGAAGAGCGCGCGGTAGAGGCGCCATCCGAACCGGGACGCGACCCAGCCCTCGAAGGTCGTCAGGTCCTTCGGCTTCTTGATGCGCACGCCGATGTACGAGCACACGCAGAGGAACGCTTCCCACACGCCGAGGCGAGACAGTGCGTTCATCGCGCGAAGCGGATAGTCGAAGAACTTGCCCCGGTAGTAGATCCGGCTCATCCGGGGACGGAGCAGGAAGTCCTCCGTCGGGCAGGATCTCGTGCCAGACCTGCTCGACCTCCCCGACCTTGGTGAAGAATCGATGCCCGCCGATGTCGAAGCGCCAACCGTCGCGTTCGACGGTGCGACTGATGCCCCCTACGACCGAGTCGGCTTCGAGGATCGTCGCCGTCTGTCCGCGCTTCGTGAGCTCCCACGCCGCGGTGAGCCCGGCAGGCCCGGCGCCGATGATGACGACGCGCTCGGCCTCGGTGTTCGGCTCGGTCTCGGTGTCGGCCATCGCGGTCGCGCGCTCCTGCTGCTCATCGTGTGTTCGGGGTCGTGGGCAACGGCCGGATGATTGGGCCGCAGTGGGTGCGAAGGCTACCGTTGCGCGCCGTGGCGGTCACGAACACCCAGGCCGCGGCGCCGAGCGCCGAGCCTGCGGTGGCCCCCGCGGAGACCGGCCGTGGCCCCTGGCTGACGGTCGGATGGGCACTCGTCGCTCTCGCGGCTGTCGTCTGCGTTGCGCTGCGGTTCTGGACGCGGTCGCACCTGTGGCTGGACGAGGCCCTGTCGGTCAACATCGCCCGGCTTCCTCTTGCCGACATCCCCGAGGCGCTCCGCCACGACGGGCACCCGCCGCTCTACTACTTCCTTCTGCACGGCTGGATGTCGGTGTTCGGCGAGACCGACCGTGTCGTCCGCGCGCTCTCGGGCGTCTTCGCGGTCGCCGCGTTGCCGCTGATGTGGTTCGCGGGTCGCCGGGTCGGAGGGAGACCGGTCGCGTGGCTCGCGGTGGTCGTCCTCGCGCTCAATCCATGGGCGCTGCGGTACGCGACCGAGGCGAGGATGTACTCGTTGGTGGTCTTCCTCGTGCTCGCGGGATATTTGCTCGTGACGGCCGCTCTCGATCGACGCAGCGTGTGGCTGCTCATCGGCATCGCCCTCGTCACTGCCGCACTCGTCTTGACCCACTATTGGGCGCTGTACCTGGTCGCGGCGACCGTTCTCTTGGTCGGACTCGGACTTCGAGCGCGAGCACGAGGCGCGCGGCCGTGCGGGTGCTCGTCGCGATCGGCATCGGGTCGCTCGCGTTCGTCCCCTGGCTGTCGTCGTTCGCGGATCAGGCCGCCCACACCGGCAGTCCCTGGGCGAAGCCGATCCGGCCCTCGACGATGCTCACGATCACCGCCAACGATCTGGGTGGCATCGGCTCCGAGGGGCAGGTCGTCGGCTTCGTGCTGACCGTACTGATGCTGCTCGCCCTCTTCGGGATCGCACGCAGCCGGCAGCGCATCGACCTCGACCTGCGGACGGTGCCGCAGGTGCGCACCGAGGTCGTGGCGTCGGGGTTGACCATGGCCATAGGGCTCGTCGCGATCTACGCCGCAGGCGGGACCTTCGAGTCGAGGTACGCGGCGGTGTACGTCCCGCTCTTGCTGCTCGCGGCGGCGGTGGGTGTCACACGGTTCATCGCCGACTGGCTTCGGCTGGTGGTCGTCGGGGTGCTCGCGCTCGGCGGACTGCTCGGCGGGTATCGCAACGTCACCATCGAGCGCACGCAGCTGGGGGCAGAGGTGGTGCCGGCCCTGAACGAGAGTGCGGCGGCGGGCGACATCGTCGTGTACTGCCCCGATCAGCTCGGCCCCGCCGGCACCCGTCACCTGCCGCGACGACGTCATCACGATGGCCTACCCGACGCTCGGACCCGCTGACCGAGTCGACTGGGTCGACTACGAGGAGCGCAACGACGCGGCCGATCCCGACGCGATCGCGCAGGAGGTGTTCGCGCGCGCGGGCGACCAGACGATCTGGCTCGCGTGGGCAGGCACTTATCGCACGTTCGAGGGACAGTGCGAGGCGCTGAACACGGCGTTGCTGCGAGCGCGCCCTGGGGGTCATCCGGTGGTCGAGGACAACGGCAACAAGTACTTCGAGCACGCCTGGCTGTTCACGTTCCCGCCCGCGCAGTGACGCCGAGTCGGCTGCGCCGCAGCGTCGGCGAGGACATCCGGGCTGCGCTGCCGGCCTGGATCGCGGCGCGCGTGCTGGTCGCCATCGCGTACGCCATCGCCCGCCTCTGGAGCGAGATCGACGATCCTGAACGGCTCACGATCCAGCTTCACCAGGGGCTGTTCGCGTGGGACGGCGCCTTCTACCGAGAGATCGCGAGCAACGGCTACGACTCGTTGCCCGACCAGGCGCTCCGGTTCTTCCCGCTGTACCCGCTCTCGGGTCGCGGACTCGGCTTCCTTCTCGGCGGCAACGAGGGCATCGCCCTCCTGCTCATCGCGAACGTCTGCGGCGCTGGCAGCGGCGGCGTTGCTGCATCGGCTCGTCCTCGTCGACGTCGGTGACCGGGGCACGGCACGACTCAGCGCGTCGCTGCTGGCGCTCGCGCCGCCGGCGTTCGTGCTGGTGTGGGCGTACGCCGAGGCGCTGTTCCTGGTGTGCGCGATAGGTGCGTTTCTGGCTCTGCGGAAGCGGTCGTGGTGGTGGGCGGCGCTGGCCGGCTATCTCGCCGGCCTGACGCGACCTTTCGGCGTGGTGCTCGCGGTGCCCGCGGCGATCGAAGCCTGTTCCGGGTGGCGGCAGGCCCGCGGTCACGATCGCGTTGCCCGCCTCGCCGCCGTCGTGGCGCCGGTGGCCGGGCTCGGCACGTTCCTGCTCTGGGTCGGCTCGTTCGAGCCCATCCGTCAGCAGGGGGAGCTGCGCGGGGAGTGGCTCGATCCGATCCGGGGGCTGATCATCGAGGCGGTCGGTGACCTCTTCGGGCCGCAACGCTTCCTCGACGGCCTACACGCCCCGTTCGCACTGCTTCTCGTGGTGCTCGTGATCCTCTGCATCCGGTGGCTGCCGCCGTCGTACAGCGCGTTTGCCGGCATCGCCGTCCTCAGCGCGCTCGCCGCGACGAACATGAACTCGCTCGAGCGCTACGGCCTGAACGTGTTTCCTGTCGTGATCGCCATGGCGATGCTCGCGCGGCGATGGCGCATCGAATCGGCGGTGCTCGTCATCTCCGGAGCGCTCATGGTCGCCGTCACCACCGCCGCTTGGCTCGGCCGCTACGTCCCCTGACCTCACCGCGCCCCACGCGCAAGGCTTCTCAGGTAAGGAACGCGTCACGCGCTGACGCGTTCCCTTCCGAGGTTCGCCGGGGGGGCGTGTCAGAGGTGTTCGATCTCCATGAGGCGGGCGCGTGGCGCGTGGCGCGGTGGGGCGATGCCGCACGACTTGAGCAGCCGCACGACTCGTCCTCGGTGCCCGCGGTAAGGCTCGAGCAGCTCGAGCATCCGCTCGTCGCCTCCTGTCGCGTCGCCCGTGAGCGTGAAGCACACGATGCCGGGCAGGTGAAGATCGCCGATTGGCACTGCGTCCGGATCGCCGGCCGCGCTGGCGAGCACCAGCCCGGTCGTCCACGGACCCACACCGGACACGAAGCGCAGCCGTGCCTCGAGCCGCGCGGGGTCGTCGACGAGGGCTTCGAAGGATGTCGCCGCACATGCGCATCGCCGGATGGTGTCGGCGCGGCCTCGCTCGATCCCGCTCGGGTGGAAGCAGTAGTAGGGGAGTGCCGCGATGCGAGCGGGTTCGGGCGGCAGCCAGAGGTTCACGGGCCCGGGTGCGCGCTCGCTGAACCGACGGGTGATCGAGCCCCACGACCGGGCCGCCTGGATGCTCGTCACCCGCTGCCCGAGGATCGTCGCGACCAGCAGGGGGAAGACCGAGCGAGATCGCGCGATGCGCAGACCCGGATGGCGACGATGCAGCTCGGACACGAAGGGGTCGCGCGGCGCGAAGCCCTCTGGATCGTCGTCCGCGCCCACCATCTCGGGGGCGTGCTCGGTCACCCACGCCGCTCCCGCACCCCACGCGTCGACGCTGACCTCGTGGCCGCCGCCGGTGAACCGAGCGGTGGCGACTCCCTCGGGTGTGCGTACCGCCGCGCCAGACGGTCGTGTCGCCGACTCTCGTCGTCGGGTCGTAGCGACCGTGCTGGAGCGAGCCCATCGTCTGCCCGAGATGGACAGGGAGCCGGAGTCGGACGCGCCGGCTGATCACGCGAGGCAGCGCAGCGGCTCTCCGCCGTTGTAGGTGATCATCTCGGTGATCGCCGTGAGCAGATCGATCGAGGCTCCCGGTTCCGCACCGTCGATCTCGGCGTAGGCACGGTGGAGGTTGCCGACGAGGCGCTCCTTGTCGTGCCATTCGGCGAACTCGCCGAGGTCGGCCTGGAGCGCGGCGTCGAGCGGAGCGATGCCGGCGGCGTGCGCCTCCGAGGCGAGCGCCTGCACGAACTCGAAGTACCTCGTCAGCTGGTCGAACACCTCTGGACCGCAGACGGGTCCGTGGCCGGGGACGATCGTCGTCGGCGCCGAACGCGCGCAACGCTTCGACCGAGGCGAGCGACCCGGACACCGAGCCCATCACCACGAACGGTGTCCCACCGTTGAAGACGAGGTCGCCGGTGAACAGGAGCCGGCGTTCCGGTACCCACGCGACGACGTCGTTCGTGGTGTGAGCCGGACCAATGTGGCGAAGCGCGACCTCGAGGTCGTCGACCCACACCGACAGGTGGTCGTCGAACGTGACGAACGGTGGCCACGTCTCGAGCTCGCCCCACTCGACCCACGGCCAGAGCGACTTCGTCACCGACCCGGAGGTGATCACCTCTTCGCGGCACTTCTCGTGAGCCACGATCGCGGCGGAAGGCAACAGGTAGTTGCCGTGGGTGTGATCACCGTGGTGGTGCGTGTTGACGAGCACTCGCACCGGCCGATCGCTCACACCGCCGAGCGCATCGAGGAACGCACGAGTGCGCCGCTCGGTCGCGCAGGTGTCGATCGCCGTCACTCCGTCGCGCCCGACGAGGAAGCCCGTGTTGTTGAGACACCACGAGCCGTCGAGCTGCACGTAGGCGTAGATGCCGTCGCTGACTTCTTCGAGGGTCGGCGGTGGAGCCACCTCGGCGTCGTGGGCATGGTCGGCCGACATGGCCGCATCGTAGGGGGCACGGGGTACGGTCCGGGGATGGACCCCGTGCTCGTCTCGACCCCGCGTGAGGGTGTGCGCCTGATCACGCTGAACCGTCCCGACAAGCTCAACGCCATGACCGCGGAGCTCATCGGCCAGCTGCACGATGCCCTCGACGACGTCGCGATCGACCCGTCTTGCCGCGTCGTCGTCCTCACCGGCATGGGACGAGGCTTCTGTGCCGGGCTGGACCTGGGGGGCTACGGGCGACGCGCCGCACACCGAGGGATTCGGTCCGACGCAATCCGGGTTCGCCGTGCAGAAGCAGATTGCCGCGCTGATCCCGCACCTGCGGTCGCTGCCCCAGCCGGTGATCGCGGCGGTCAACGGCCCCGCGGCCGGCGGCGGTTTCGCGCTCGTGCTCGGGTCCGACATCCGCATCGCGGCCGAGTCGGCGAAGTTCAACGCCGCGTTCATCCGGATCGGCCTCTCGGCCTGCGACATCGGCACGAGCTGGTTGCTGCCCCGCCTCATCGGCGCGGCGCACGCCCAAGAGCTGATGCTGACCGGTCGCATCTTCACCGCCGCGGAGGCGCAGCGCATCGGTCTCGTCACCGAGGTCGTTCCCGACGAGGTCATCCTCGACGCGGCGTACGCCGAGGCCGAGCTCGTGATGAAGAACACGCCGTTCGGCGTCGCCCTCACGAAGGAGGGCATGTGGTCCGCGCTCGAGATCCCGGGCATGCAGGCGGCGATCGATCTCGAGAACCGCCAGCAGATCATGGCCAGCGCCACCACCGACCATCAGGAGGCGATGCGCGCGTTTCTCGAGAAGCGCCCGCCCCGTACGAGAACCGCTGAGCTACGAGAACCGCTGAGCGGGGGTCAGCTCACGGTCCCACACGCGGAAGTGGTGCACACCGACCCGCTCGGTGCCCTCGATGCCGCCCCACATCAGCTCGGTGACCACTTCGATCGCTCGGTCCATGGGGAGGTCTTGACGATCGAGCCACCGCAGAGCGGCTGCCTCGACGAGCGCGAGCACCGATCGGGCGACGAGCCGGGCCTCGGGCCCGCCTCCGAATGCTGCGGCCAGCGGCGCGAGCCGCTCCTCGATGACCTCGGGATGGCGCGCGGGACCATCGCCGGTCGCGTTGCGGTACCCGTCGGGGTTCTCCCGCGTGTAGAGGAAGTGATGCGCGACCACCTTCGCCACGGCCTCGCGGAACGTCTCCGTGCCGTCGAAGCCCGCGGTGACCGCATCGTGCAGGAGCTCGGTGTGGCGCCGGAACACCGCCGCCACGAGACCACGGCGGTCGCCGAAGTAGTTGTAGACGAGGGCGCGTGAGACGCCCGCCGCGTCCGCGACCTCCTCGAAGGTCACCTCGCTCGGGTCGCGGCCTTTGAACACCAGGACGGCGGCGTCGATGATCTGCTCTCGTCGCGTCTCTCGTGTGAGCCGGGTGCGCACTCGCTCCATCTGAGCCATACGCATCCCCCCTCAGAGCGGTCAGCTCGTGGGCGAGTCGCCGTTCATTGTCGTGTCGGGCTCGGAGGCCGCGACGGGGACGGTCTGGGCTACAGCGGTCGGGGGGGCCTCGGGGTGGCCGATCGGGAAGTGGCAGGCGACGAAGTGTCCGCCGCCCAGGTCGCGGATCAAGGGCTCCTCGGCGGCGCACCGCTCGGCCGCCTTCGGGCACCGGGTGCGGAAGCGGCAGCCGCTCGGCGGGAACACCGGGGACGGCAGCTCGCCCTTGATCAGGCCGAGCGTGTCGGGAGTCACCGTCGGATCCGGGACCGGGATCGACTTGAGCAGCAGGTCGGTGTACGGATGGGCGGGCGCCAGGTACAGGTCGTCGGGCGGCGCGACCTCGCAGATCTTGCCGAGGTACATGACGCACACGCGATCGCTGATGTTCTTCACGACCGCAAGGTCGTGCGCGATGAAGATCATCGTCAGCCCGTAGCGCGCCTTCATGTCCTCGAGCAGGTTCAGGATCTGGGCCTGCACGGACACGTCGAGCGCGGACACGGGCTCGTCGCAGATGACCAGCTTGGGGTCGAGCACGAGCGCGCGGGCGACGCAGATGCGCTGGCACTGCCCGCCGGAGAACTGGTGCGGGCTTGCGGCCCGCCGCGATCTCGGGATCGATGCCCACGTCTTCGAGCACGGTGCGCACTCGCTGCTCGCGCTCCTCGTCGGAGCCGACCTTCCAGATCACCAGGGGCTCGGCGACGATGTCCTTCACCTTGCGGCGGGGGTTCAGCGACGAGATCGGATCCTGGAAGATCATCTGCATCTGCGGGCGCACCCGTCGCACGTCCTCGCGGTCGAGCGCCGGTGAGCTCGGTGCCGTCGAAGCGCACGTGGCCGCCGGTCGGGCGGGGCAGCTGCATGATGGCCCGGCCGGTCGTGGACTTTCCGCAGCCGGACTCGCCGACGAGCCCGAGGGTCTCGCCCTTGAGCACGTCGAAGCTGATGCCCGAGACCGCGTTCACGCGCAAGCCCGGTGTTGCCGAGCGGGAACTCGACGACGAGCTCCTCGACCGTGAGCAGCGGGTCGCTGTCGGGTCGGAGGTGGGCGGTGCCGGTGCCGGCCACTCAGGCCTCCGCCGGCGGCGGTCGTGGCAGCCGGAGTCGACCTCGGCGGCCGCGTGTTCGGCCAGCGTGGCGCGGTTGCGCGCCAGGGCTTCGGCGCCTTCGGGCGACCCGACGGGGTAGAAGCACGCGGTACACGTGGCCGGGGATCTCGGCCTCCAGCAACGGCGGTTCTTCTTCCCTGCACCGGTCCTGCGCGTAGGGACAGCGCGGAGCGAACCGGCAGCCCGGCGGCGTGTTGATGAGATTCGGGGGACGGCCGGCGATGACCTCGAGTCGGGTGTGGCTGCGGTTCTCGAGCTTCGGGATCGACTTGAGCAGCGCCTCGGTGTACGGCATGGCGCACGTTGGCGAACAACGACTTGCGTCGGCGCCTTCTCGACGATCTTGCCGGCGTACATCACGGCGATCTCGTCGGTGCGGCCCGCCACCACGCCGAGGTCGTGGGTCACGAGCACCATCGACATGTTGCGGTTCTTGCTGCTCTGCCTGCAGCAGGTCGAGGATCTGCGCCTGCACCGTGACGTCGAGCGCCGTGGTGGGCTCGTCGGCGAACAGCATCGTGGGGCCGCAGGCCAGCGCGATCGCGATCGTGACGCGCTGGCGCATGCCGCCGGACAGCTGGTGGGGATACTCGTCGAGGCGCCGGGCGGGCTCGGGGATGCCGACCGACGTCAGCAGCGCGATCGCCGTCTCCCTCGCTGCCTTCTTCGAGTAGTCGAGGTGGTAGATCAGCGACTCGGTGATCTGACGCCCGATCTTCATGACGGGGTTCAGCGACGTCATCGGGTCCTGGAAGATCATCGCCATCTCGGTGCCCCAGATCTCGCGCATGGCGGGAGGCTGCGAGATCGCCGATCTCCTGTCCCTCGAACACGACGCGGCCGCGCGCGTTCGACGTTGCGGCGGGGGAGCAGGCCCATGATCGAGCGCGACAGGATCGTCTTGCCCGAGCCGGACTCGCCGACGACGCCGATCGTCTTGCCGCGGTCGAGCGTGAACGACACGCCGTCGACGGCCTTGACGAACCCGGCATCGGTGCGGAATGCGGTCTTGAGGTTCTCGACCTCGAGCAGCGGCCCGGTCTGGACGCGCTGACCCGAGATGAGCTTGGCGAGCTGACCCTTCTTCACCCCACGGATTCCTTGATGTCGAACCGCTGCCGAGCGACGTCGCCGAGCATGTTGATGGCCAGGATCGTGAGGAACATGCCGAGCGCGGGCATCAGCGAGATCCACCACTCGCCGGTCTGCAGCGGGTTCTTGCCCTCGAAGATCATGAAGCCCCACGTGGGCGTCGGTGGTCGCACGGACAAGCCGAGGAACGCGAGCGCACCCTCAGCCACGATGAGTACTGCGAGCACGGTGAGTGCGAACGACAGCATCGGTGGGATGACGTTCGGCAGGATCTCGCGCCCGATCACGCGGCCGTTCTTCGCGCCGAGGCGCGCGATGCCGTGACGAACTCACGGTTCGCGAACGTCAGCGTGCTCGCCCGCACGACGCGGGTGAGCGGTGGGATCGACAGCACGCTCAAGACGAGGATCACCAACCACAGGCGGCTCAGCGTGAAGCTGATGGGACCGATCTCGAAGTGGCGGTCGCCGCCGTCGGGCGCCTGCCCGAACGTCACGAGCATCAAGGCGAGCACGAGGGCCGGGAACGCCAGCAGGATGTCCATGATCGTCGTGATGAACGTTTCGGTGCGGCGGCGGTGGTAGCCGGCGATGAGGCCGAGGAACCCGCCGATCGTGAGGCCGAACACCAACGACGCGACGCCGATGGCCAACGACACGCGTGCGCCGTAGACGAAGCGGCTGAAGATGTCACGGCCGTTCGAGTCGGTGCCGAACCAGTGGTCCAAGGACGGCGGCTGCTTGCCGTCGAGCACGCTGCCCTTGCTGTAGGAGTCAATGAACGGCAAGAAGTCGGCGAACACCGCGAGGAACACCAGCGTGGCGAGAAACCCCGCCGCGATCCAGAAGGTGACGCGGCCGCGCTTCTTCGGCTTGACGTACCCCGCCTCGTGGCCCTCGGAGAGGACGCCGAGCGACATGACCTCGCCGGGCGCGACGTCGACCTCGGCGCCGAAGAGCGGGGTGTCCTCGAGATTGGGATCGAGGTGCTTGTTATGCGAGAGCTCTTGCATGGCGGATCCTCGGATCGATGAAGGCGTAGAGCACGTCGACCAGGAAGTTCACGAACACGAAGCTGATGGCGAAGATCGTCACGCACACCTGCACGACGGGAAAGTCCCGGCGGCCGATCGCTTCGACAGTGAGCTGACCCATGCCATTGAGGGCGAAGATCTGCTCGACGATGACCGCGCCGCCGATGAGCGCGCCCACGTTGACGGCCGCAACCGTGATCAACGAGAAGAGCGACGGACGCAGCGCGTGGCGGAACAGGATGCGTTTCGTCGACATGCCCTTGGCACGCGCCATCGTGATGAAGTCCATCTGGAGCGTGGCGAGCATGTCGGTGCGCAGCAGGCGGGTGTACACCGCGATCTGCGCAAGTGCCAGCGTGAAGGCAGGCAGGAAGTACGCGCGGAAGTGCTCGCCGGGGTTGTCGAAGAGACTCACGTCCTTCGAGATGGCCGGGAACCAACCCCACTTGACGGCCATGAAGTAGAGCAACACCACGCCCAGGATGTAGTTGGGCACCGACAGAAGGCCGAACGCGGCCGTGTTGCTCGCCCTGTCGAACGTGGTACCCGCCCTGTAGGCGGTGAACACCCCGAGTGGCACGGCCACCGCCAACGACATGATCTGTGCGTAGAGCAGGACGACGAGCGTCACGGGCAATCGGTTCTGGACGAGCTCGCTCACCGGCGTGTTGAAGCCCAGCGACACCCCGAAGTCGAGGGTCGCCATCTTCTTCAGCCAGATGCCGTACTGGACGGGGATGGGCTTGTCGAGGCCGAGGTCCTTGCGGACCTCCTCGACCTGTGCATCTGTCGCACCGGGGCCCGCCTTGAAGATGGCGGGGTCCCCGGGCAACAGGTTGATGGCAATGAACGTGAGGAAGGTGACGGCGATCACCACGATCACCAGCTGCACCATCTTCTGGCGGACGTACCTCATGCCGTCACCTCCCGCTTGCTGTGCGTCTCGCTATGCGTCGGGGTTGATCCAGACCGAGCGCTGGTTGAACGTGCCGCCAGTGCCGGGGCTTTGGGTCGAGCCGTCGGGCAGCGTGAACACGCCGACGTCCATGACCGTGGGGGTGTGGGGGAGGCCCCACACCGTCCAGAAGATCCAGAGGTTGTAGCACTGCTCACCGAACCGCTTGTTGACCGTCTCGGCGACTCCTGCTTCAGCGCCGGGTCGGTCTCGCCCCGGTTGGCGTCGAGTGCCTCGTCGATCACGTCGTCCTTGATGCGGCCGAAGTTGAGCGCGAGCTCGCCCACGGGAAGCGCGTTCTCCGTCGTCCACCAGATGTACTGGGCGTCCAGGTCGTAGCCGCCGTGGTTGCGCCACTGGAAGGCCTGGAAGTCGCCCTGCAGCGCCGTGAGGATGTACTTGGCCTGCTCGATCTGGCTGATCTGCACCTCGTCGAACGCCGGCCTCTGTGTAGAACTGCTGCTGGGCCTGGGCGATGATCAGGTTCGTCGCGTCCTGCGTGGTCGAGAGGCGGATGTTGAGCGGGCCAGGGTTCTCGGCCTTGTAGTCGGCGATGAGTGCCTGGGCCTCCTCCATGTCCTGCTCGGTTGGGAACCCCGTGTCCTCGAGGTAGCCGGCCTGCGCCGGCGAGAACGGACCGTTCGCGAGGTGCGGCACGCCCGCCTGCGTCTGCTGGATGATCGCCTGCCGCGTCGGTCGACTCGGCCAGGCGCAGCGCACACGGACGTCGGTGAGCGGCGAGCCCTCCTGCGTCACGTGCAGCAGCGTGTAGCCCGTCTCGCCGTAGTCGGTCTCCTCGAGCATCGGGAAGTTCTCCGGATCGTCGCGGAACTTCGCGACCGTGTCGCCGTTGGTCGTGTGGATGATGTCGACGTCGCCGGCCTCGAGCGCCGTCGCGCGTGTGAGCGCGTCAGGGATGACCCGCGTCTCGTACTCGTCGAGATACGGATAGGGCTGGTTCCAGTAGTCGGGGTTGCGAGTCGCGGTGAACGACTCACCCGGCTTGTAGTCCTTGAAGATGAACGGACCGGTGCCGACCGGCTTCGGCTCGAGCGTCGGGATCCGCGTCCGCCGCGGCCAGCCACGTCGGGCTCGCCATCATACCCGGCTGCGCCGCGAGGTAGATCGGGAAGACGACCCACGGCCGCTTCAACGTGATCGTCATCGTCATCGGATCGGTGAGCACGATCTGCGGCGTGCCGTCAGGGTTCGTGGCGACGTCGGCGAACACCTTGCCGGTGAGGAACGACTTGAACTGACGAGTGAGGTTGTCCACCATCGCCGCACCGTCGAACGGGGTGCCGTCGTGGAACGTCACACCCTCGCGTGCCACGAACGTCCACACCGTGTAGTCCTCGTTGGGGGTGATCGACTCCGCGAGGTAGGGCACGACCTGCCCGTCCT
The DNA here is from genome assembly GCA_963747215.1 of uncultured Acidimicrobiales bacterium. GTDB lineage: Bacteria > Actinomycetota > Acidimicrobiia > Acidimicrobiales > DATKAS01 > DATKAS01. The sequence continues at coordinate 205,471 of CAVVET010000029.1, read as the reverse complement.
CCGTGACTGCCGCCAGGGTGTCGAAGACGCTGCCGATCGTCACATAGCACGACGCCGCGCACGTGGATCTTCGACGGCATCCAGGGGCTACCGGTGTCGGCCTCGATGCCCACGACGAGCTTGCCGCCCTGCACAGGAGTGAGGTCCGATGCCGCGGCCGTGGTGCCCGCGCCGCCCGCCGCGGTCGTGCCTGCGCCGCCGCCCGCAGTGGTGCCGCTTCCGCTCTCACTGTCGTCGCTGCCGCAGGCCGCCGCGATCAGCCCGAACGCCAACAGCGCCGCGGTCAGACCGAGGCCGGCTCTCCGGGATCTCGATGGTGATCGATGCACGTTGCTCCCCTTGCTTGTCGGATGACTGATGGAAACGAGGTCCCGGCCTCTCGGCCGGGACCTCGACGGTTGGTTTGGTGCCTAGGACTCGGTCCAGATCGAGCTGACGTTGATCACGCCCTGGATGCCGTTGCACAGGCAGATGGGTTCTCCGGATGGCGCCGTGAAGTCGTCAAGGCCGTGGACCTGCGGTGAGTGGGCCAAGCCCCACACCGTGTATGAGCCCCAGAGGTTGTAGCACTGCTCACCGAACGTCCGGTTGACGGTCTCGGCCAGCTCCTTCTTCACGGCCGGGTCGGTCTCGCCCCGGTTGTCTTCGAGCGCCTGGTCGATGACGTCGTCCTTGATGCGGCCGAAGTTCAGCGCCAGCTCCCCGACGGGGAGCGCGTTCGACGAGTGCCACCAGATGTACTGCGCATCGAGGTCGACGCCGCCGTGGTTGCGCCACTGGAAGGCCTGGAAGTCGCCCTGCAGCGCCGTGAGGATGTACTTCGCCTGCTCGATCTGACTGATCTGCACATCGTCGAAGCCAGCCTCGGTGAAGAACTGCTGCTGGGCCTGGGCGATGATCAGGTTCGTCGCATCCTGCGTGGTCGACAGGTTGATGTTGAGCGGCCCCGGGTTCTCGGCCTTGTAGTCAGCGACGAGCTCCTGGGCCTTCGCCATGTCCTGCGCGACCGGGAAGCCGGTATCCGGCATGTTGCCGAGCTGGCCCTCCGAGAACGGCCCGTTCGCGATCGGCTCGACGCCGGCGGCGATCTGATCGATGATCGCCTGGTTGTCGGTCGCGTTCGCCATCGCACAGCGCACGCGCGCGTCCTGGAGCGGCGAGCCTTCCTGCGTCACGTGCAGGAGCGTGTAGCCGGTCTCGCCGAACGCGGTCCACTCGGTCATCGGGAAGCTCTCGGGATCCTCGCGGTACTTGGCGATCGTCTCGCCGTTCGTCGTGTGGATCAGGTCGACGTCACCCGCTTCGAGTGCGCTCGAGCGAGTGAGCGCGTCGGGGATGACCCGGAACTCGACCTCGTCGAGGTACGGGTAGGGCTGGTTCCAGTAGCTCGGGTTCTTCGTCGCGGTGAACGACTCGCCGGGCAGGTAGTCCTTGAAGATGAACGGACCCGTGCCGACGGGCTTGGCCTCGAGGGCCGGATCGCCGTCGGCCGCGGCCTGCCAGGTCGGGCTGCGCCATGTATCCGATCGCTCCGGACAAGTAGAGCGGGAACGGCACCCACGGGTCGCGACATCGTGATCGTCATCGTGAGGTCGTCGACCGCGGCGACCTGCAGGGTGCCATCGGGGTTCTTCGCGACGTCGGTGAGGACCTTCGCGGTGAGGAACGACTTGCCGTGGCGTTGGAGGTTGTCGATCACGGCGGCCGAGTTCAGCGGGGTGCCGTCGTGGAACGACACGCCTTCGCGGACCTTGATCGTCCAGACGGTGTAGTCGTCGTTCGGCGTGACGGACTCGGCGAGATAGGGAACCACCTGTCCGTCGACCGTCACGATCGTCAACGAGTCGATAGATCGACCGGATGACGGTGTGGCCTGCGATCGCGAGGAGCGCCTTCGAGGGTTCCCACGGGCTCCCGGTGTCGGCCTCGATGCCCATGACGAGCTTGCCGCCGGCCTGAGGCTCGGCGGCCGCACCGGTCGTGTCCGCGCCGCCCGCTGCAGTCGTTCCTGCTCCGCCGCCCGCCGTCGTGCCGGCGCCGCCCTCGCTGTCGTCGCTGCCGCACGCGGCGGCGAACAACCCCAGTGCGAGTGCGCCGCTGAGCATGATCATCCCCGTGCGGCGGGTCCTTCTCCCTGAACCTTGCAACTCATTCCCCCCTGTCGGCGAGCCCCCTCTGGGCCGCATCGTTGTAGCGATGGTCTGACAGGCGCCTCAGCCCGGTCCCACCCGGGTCGAGACGCTCCGAGCAACCCCCACCGGTCGCGCGCGGCTGTGACCCGCGGCACAACTGGTGAGCGGAACCTATGACCGCATTGCCACGGTGTCAATGCGGGACAGGTGACAGTCGATTGCAGTCCGATGAAGGTCGTGACGGAAGCGCACGCGGCGAGTCGTAACCTCGCTCGGTGGTCGCAGACCTGAAGCTCGACTCGATCAAGGTGAAGCCGGGTCGCGCTGGCCGGCCTCGCGGAGCGCGACGCTCGAAGTCGCCTCGGACTCACCGGCAAGACAGAAGCCGGGGTGCTCCAGACCGAGCTGCTCGGTCGGTTGCAGACGCTGCAGAACCGCCTGTGGGCCGAGCAGCGTCGCGGTGTGCTCCTCGTGCTCCAGGGGATGGATGCATCCGGCAAGGACGGAACGATCCGCGCGGTGTTCTCAGGCATCAACCCACAGGGGTGTCGGGTCACGTCATTCAAGGCGCCCGAAGGCAAGGAAGCCGGACACGACTACCTGTGGCGCATCCATGAGGTGTGTCCCGCGCGCGGGGAGATCGGCATCTTCAATCGCTCGCACTATGAGGACGTGCTCGCCGTTCGCGTGCGCAACCTCGCTCCCGAGTCGGTGTGGCGACTGCGGTACCGCCACATCCGCGAGTTCGAGCGCATGCTCGTGCACGAAGGCACCACCGTTGTGAAGGTCTTCCTTCACATCTCCGCCGACGAGCAGCGCGAACGGTTGCAGGCCCGCGTCGACGACCCCGAGAAGCGGTGGAAGTTCCGCATGGCCGACCTCGACGACCGCGCGCACTGGGACGCGTACCGAAAGGCGTACGACGAGGCGATCACCGAGACGTCGACCGCGTGGGCACCCTGGTACATCGTTCCCGCCGACCGCAAGTGGGTGCGCAACGCCGCGGTCTCGCAGCTCCTGGTCGATGTGCTCGAGGCGATGAGTCCGCAGATCCCCCAGCCCGAGCAGGGCATCGAGGGCGTCGTCGTGACGTGAGGGCGTCGTCGCCTCGCGACAGGCTCCGTGAGACGACGGCCCGGTCAGCCGACGGCGAGCCCGTCACCCCACAACGTGGGACGGAGCGCGGCCAGTGCCGCCTCGTACACCGCGTCAGGGCTCGCTCCGCCGTCGACGGTCACGAGCAGCTCGCGCTCCTGGAACCACGCGATGAGCGGGCCGGCTTCCTCGTCGTAGAGATCGAGGCGACGACGGATCGCGGCCTCGGTGTCGTCCTTGCGCCGCACTGCCCAGCCGTCGCCGCGCGGACACGGCACCGACGCGACCTCGCGCGCCGCTGACACCGTCGTCCCACAGACCGGGCACACGCGCCGTCCGAGGATCCGTGCGAGTACGACATCGGCTTCGACCTTCACCTGGATCGCTGCCTGCAGGGACTCGTTGCCGAGGAGTTCGGTGAACGCGTCGGCTTGGTCGACGGTCCGAGGAAAGCCATCGAGCAGGAAGCCGCGACGGCGGACGTCGGGTTGCGCGAGCCGGCGGTCGATCACCTTCAACATCACCTCGTCGGGCACGAGCTCGCCACCGTTCACGAAGCTCTGCACCTCGAGGCCGAGGGGAGTCGCCTCCGCCATCTCGCGCCGCAGGATCTCACCCGTCGACACGTGATGGATGCCGAGATGGGCAGCGACGCGATGCCCGACGGTGCCCTTGCCCGCGCCTTGACGGCCGAAGATGACGAGCTTGGGAAGACGGCTCATGCGGGACCCCCGGGGGCGTGGAGTGGAGCCGGAAGGCGCGCACCATATCGCGATTGTCATGGATCTGTCATGACGGCATCGCGACCTCAGGGCTGCGAGACTCATCCGAGCGGAGCGCACGGCGTGCGAGGGGCTGCGATGGTCGATCAACCGAGCGCGGGCGGAGACGAGAGCCCCACCGTCGACGGCTCCGATGTCGATGCACTCGACGAGCTCGATCGGCTGCGGGAGGAGGCGCAAACCGAGGATCCGGCCCGCCGAGCCCGGGCGCTGGCCCGCCTGGCCGTCGGTCTCCAGGACAAGAAGCGCCCGGCTGAGGCACTCGAGGCCGTCGAGGGCGCACGTGTCGCGTTCTGCGCATCGGGCGACTCTCAGGGCGAGGTGCTCTGTGACCGACTCGCCGCCCGATTGCTGCTTGCCCTCGGTCGCCCACTCGATGCGAGCAAGCGTCTCGCCGCAGCCCGGCGCCGGTTGCTCGACGGGTCGTCCGACCCCGCCGAGCTCGCGGCCTGCGAGCAGCAGCTCGCGTCGGCTCTGCACCAGCTGGGTCGACTGCAGGACGTCGTCGGGCTGCTCGTGAGCGCCCGCGAGCTCTACACCAAGGCTGACCTCGCGCGCGATGCCGGCATCTGTGACAACGACTTGGGCGTGCTGATGGCCCGGGTGGGCGACCCTGATCGGGCCCTCGAGCATTTCGAGGCCGCCCGCCTCTGCCTCACCGAGCCATGTCGCGAGCTCGCTGCGGTCGCGTTCAACGAGGCCACAGTGCTCTGGGACTCGGGACGGCTCGACGAAGCCGGCGAACGCCTGGTCGAAGCGCGGGCGGCGTTCGCGGGAGAGGACGCGGGTGTCGAGGTGGCGTGGTGCGACCAGAACCTCGGGGTGCTGGCGGTCGCCGCGGGACGTCTGGAAGAGGCCGTGGACCACTTCGTCGAAGCGCAGGATCGGTATCGCACCGCGACGGCGTGGACGGCGGTGGCCTGGTGTGACGCGAATCTGGCGCTCGTGCTCGACGCTCTCGGCCGCCGCGAAGAGGCTCAGGCCCGGCGCCCCCCGCCATGATCTGACGAGGCTCGTTGACAGTGTGTTGAATGGTGGCCACTGTGGAAACGGTGCCTGTCTCGTTCGTCCTCAACGGCCGGCCGGTCGAGTGCCGCGACGACCACCCGCACCTGCTCGCCGCACTCCGGGAGGAGTTGGGGGTGCTGTCGCCGAAGGACGGCTGCTCGCCCTCCGGACAGTGCGGGTGCTGCACAGTGCTGCTCGACGGCAAGGCCCAGGTGAGCTGTCAGACGACGCTCTCCAAGACCGCCGGCCGCGAGGTGACGACGCTCGAAGGGCTGCCCGACGCGGAGCGCGACCGGTACGCGCGGGTGTTCGCGTCGATGGGAGCCTTGCAATGCGGGTTCTGCACGCCCGGGATCGTGCTGCGGGCCAAGGCGCTGATCGAGAAGAAGGGCGCGGACTGCTCGCGGCGTGACATCACCGCGCACCTCGGCGCGCACCTTTGCCGCTGCACCGGCTACGTGAAGATCATCGAGGCGATCGAGACGCTGGCGTCGGGTGCAGACATCGACATCGTTCCGCCCGGCGGCATCGGCACCAGCGGGCTGCGCTACGAGAGTCTCGAGCTTTCGCTCGGAGACAAGCCCTATGTCGATGACCTGTTCCTGCCCGGGATGCTGCACGGAGCGTTTCATCTCGCGGCGCATGCGCGCGCTGACGTCGTGCGCATCGACGTACGGGCCGCGGCCGCCGTGCCCGGCGTGGTCCGCGTGCTCACGGCCGCCGATGTCCCCGGTTCGCTCCGCGTCGGACTGATCCACAAGGACTGGCCGACCTTCATCCCGGAGGGTGGGCGCACCTCGTATCTCGGCGATGTTCTCGCGATGGTCGTCGCGGAGGAGCGCGAGATCGCCCGAGCCGCCGCTCAGCTCGTCGAGGTCGAGTACCACCCGCTCACCCCGATCGTCGATGCGGTGACGGCGGTGTCGCCCGGATGTGACGACGCGGTGTGGGGTCTCGAGGGAAACGTGTTGTCGCGTTCCGCCTACACGCGTGGCGACGTCGATGACGCGCTCGCCTCGAGCGCCCACGTCGTCCACGACGTGTTCCAGACGCAGCGGATCGAGCACGCGTTCCTCGAACCCGAGTCGACGGTGGTCGCCCCCGTGAAGCTCCCCGACGGCACCGACGGGCTCCACGTGTGGTCCGGAGGCCAGGGGGTGTGGGATGACCGCGATCAGATTGCTTCGGTGCTCGGTATCGACGCCGGTCGGGTGACGGTCGAGCTCGTCGCGAACGGGGGCGCGTTCGGGGGCAAGGAAGACATGGCGAACCAGGCTCAGACCGCGCTCGCGGCGTGGCTCCTCGATCGGCCGGTCAAGTGCACGCTCTCCCGCGAGGAGTCGCTGCTGATCCACCCGAAGCGCCATCCCATCCGCATGGAGTACTGGGCGGGCTGCGACGCGGACGGGCGGCTCACCGCGCTGCGGGCTCGGATGGTCGGCGACTCGGGTCCGTACGCGTCGGTCGGCATGAAGGTCCTGGAGCGCTCTGCGGGCCACGCGAGCGGCCCGTACGTGCTGCCGGCCATCGACGTCGAATCGATCGCGGCCCGCACGAACAACCCGGTGTGCGGGGCGTTCCGGGGCTTCGGTGCCAACCAGGCACAGTTCGCGATGGAGGGTGTGCTCGACCGGCTCGCCGAAGCCGTCGGCATCTCGGGGTGGGAGATCCGTGCCCGCAACGTCGTCGAGCCCGGCGCGGTGTGGGGGCCGGGACAGGTGATGGACGACGGATGTCTCGGCGCACGCGCGTGCCTCGACGCGATCAAGCCCGCCTACGACGAAGCGGTCGCGTCGGGAGCGGCGGTAGGCCTCGGTCTCGGGCTCAAGAACTCTGGGCTCGGCAACGGCTTCAAGGAGCTCGCGCGTGCCGTCGTCCGGTTCGAGGAGGACGGCAGCGTCGAAGTGCGCCACTGCTGGACCGAGATGGGCCAGGGCGTGCACACCGTCGCGCTGCAGGTGGCGATCGAGGAGCTCGGCGTCGAGCCCGAGCGTGTGCGCGTCATCGTCGACACGACGCGTGAGCTCGGCGCCGGGCAGACCACCGGCAGCAGAGGCACGTTGATGGGCGCGGGCGCGGTCGCCGATGCGTGCCGCGCCGCGAAGGCCGACGGATGTCGCATCGGTGTCGACTACGAAGGCGAGTACCGCGTCGACTGGACGAACTCGCTCGCCGAAGGCCTCGAGCATCCGGTCATCCACTCGACATTCGGCTACGCGGCGCAGATGGTCGTCGTCGACCGGGAGACTCGGGCAACGTCGATCGGGTCGTGGCCGCCCACGATGTCGGGCGTGCCGTGAACCCCCTCTTGTGCGTGGGTCAGATCGAAGGTTCCGTGCACATGGGCCTCGGCTACGCGCTCACCGAGGACTTCCCGGCCGACTCCACCGGCCGGCCGACGAACATGACGTTGCGCAGCCTCGGCATCATCCGTCCGAAGGACATGCCGAAGGTCGATGTCATCCTCGTCGAGTCGCCGCAGCCGAATGCCCCCTACGGCATCAAGGGCGTCGGCGAGATCGGGCTCGTACCGACCGCAGGCGCGGTCGCCGCGGCGTTGCACGACCTCGACGGCGTGTGGCGCGCGACGCTGCCGATGCGCCGCGACGATTCCTGAGCGCGGAGAAGGAGTTGCGACTGTGGATGCGAGTGCCGCCGCCTCAAGCCATCTGGGATCTGGTGACCGCCCATGCCGTCGCCAGATGCGTGCACGTCGTGGCCGACCTGGGCGTCGCCGACGCCCTCGACGGCGACGCGACCGTGGAGGAGCTCGCCGGCCGCACCGGGGCGAACGCCGACGCCTTGGGTCGGATGTTGCGGCTCCTCGCGGGCCACGGCGTCTTCGCGGAGGGACAGCGGGGTTACGTGCACACGGAGCTGTCGGAGCTGCTGCGGAGCGATCATCCGCAGTCGATGAGGGGATTCGCGCGGATGATCGGCATGCCGGTCGTCTGGAACGACTTCACCGAGCTGGCAAAGCCAGCGACCACCGGCGAACCGGCGCTGAACTTCGGCGAGCTGATGGCGTACTTCGCGGATCATCCAGACGAGGCGAACATCTTCAACCAAGCGATGGCGGGCAAGTCGGCCAGCGTCGTGTCCGCGGTGATCGAGGCATACGACTTCGCGCCCTTCTCGACAATTGCCGACGTCGGTGGCGGCCACGGACACCTCCTGAGCGCGATCCTCGACAGCGCACCCGAAGCATCCGGGATCCTGTTCGACCTGCCCCACGTCGTAGCGGAGGTGCAGGAGTTGGCGTCGGCTCGTCTCAGCCTCGTGGGCGGAGACTTCTTCACCGACCCGCTTCCCGTCGCGGACGCGTACGTGATGATGGAGGTCATCCACGACTGGCCCGACGAGAAGGCGGCGCGGATACTCGCATCGGTCCGGAAGGCCGCGCCGGCGCACGCGCGGCTCATCATCGTGGAGGCCTTGATTTCGGGGGCGGCTCGACCGCACTTCAGCAAGACCCTCGACATCATCATGCTGGCGGTGACGGGAGGTCGGGAGCGGACTCCTTCCGAGTACACAGCGCTCCTCGAGTCGGCCGGCTTCCGGTTCGAGAGGGTCGTTCCCACTCGGTCGCAGTACTCGATCGTGGAAGCGACGGTCGCTTGATCGATTCGCGATGAGCTCGACAACTCCTGGGCTCGTCTGCGCCCATCACCACCTGTACTCCGCACTCGCCCGTGGCATGCCCGCGCCGCCATCGTCGCCGTCGGGCTTCCTCGAGATCCTCGAGCAGGTGTGGTGGCGTCTCGACGCCGCGCTCGATCTCGAGATGCTGCGGTGGTCGGCGATGCTCGGCGCGCTCGAGGCGTTGGAGTGCGGCACGACGGCGATCATCGACCATCACGAGTCTCCGAACGCGATCGAAGGATCGCTCGACGTCATCGCGGACGCATGTCGCGAGGTGGGCGTGCGCGCGGTGTGCGCCTACGGCGTGACCGATCGCCACGGGGCGGAGGGGGCGCGGCTCGGCTTGCTCGAGAACGAGCGATTCCTGCGCGCCGGCGGACGGGGCATGGTGGGTGTCCACGCCGCATTCACCTGCTCCGACGAGACACTCCACGCGGCGGCGGAGCTGGCCGCCGACCTCGGCGTCGGCGTGCACATCCATGTCGCCGAGGGAGAAGTCGACCGCGAGGCGTCGACGCGATTCGTCCGCGGCTCGCGACCGAGTCGTGGCTGCTCGTGCACGCGGTCCACCTCGACGGCGACCTGCCCGGCACGATCGCGCACAACCCGCGGTCGAACATGCACAACGCGGTCGGCTACGCGCGGCCCGCCGAACGTCCGAACCGGGTCGTCCTCGGTACCGACGGCATCGGCGCCGACATGCTCGACGAGTTCCGTGTCGCGTTCGTGCGGCATCGGGAGGACGACGTGCGGGCGTCGCCGGAGACGGCGTGGTCGTGGCTCGGCAACGGCTGGCAGCTCGTCCCCGACGCGCGAAGCGATGTCGTGCGATGGTCGTACGGCGAGATGGACCCGTGGCGCCTCGCGTACACGACGGGAGTGCGGGCGATCGACGTGGAGATCGACGGCGAACTGGTGCTGCGCGACGGCGTGGCAACGCGCGTCGACGCGACCGAGGTCCGGGCGAAGGCTGCCGAGCAGGCCACTCGCCTGCACCGGCTGCTATGACGACCTGATGGCTACGCCGGTCGCGCTGTACCTCCAGGACGCTCACCCGCTGCGTGAGGCGATGGAGCACGTGCGCTACGCCGAGTCCCGCGGGTTCGACGCGGTCTGGCAGGCGGAGAGCCGGCTCGTCCGGGAAGCCACTGTGCCGATGGCGGCGTTCGCCGCAGTGACCGACCACATCAAGGTCGGCTCCGGCGTCGTCTCGTGCTGGACCCGCAACCCGGCGTTGCTCGCCTCCACGTTCTCGACGCTCGATGACCTCGCACCCGGTCGGGTCATCCTCGGGATCGGCGCGTGGTGGGACCCGCTCGCCCGCAAGGTTGGCGTGGACCGCGCCCGGCCGCTCACCGCGATGCGAGAGATCGTCGAGGCGGTCCGGCGACTCCTTGCGAACGAGACCGTGACGTTCGACGGCGACGTTCGTCCACCTCGACGGTGTCGAGCTCGACTACGTCCACCAAGAGCGTCGCCCGAAGGACGTGCCGATCTACATCGGGGCGACGGGGATGCAGATGATGGAGCTCACCGGCGAGATCGCGGATGGTGTCGTCCTGAACTACCTCGTGTCCCCGTCCTACAACGCGACTGCGCTCGAGCATCTGGCTCGCGGTGCCGCCAAGGCGGGGCGAGGCGTCGACGACATCGACCGACCCCAGCTCGTCGTGTGCTCACTCGACACTGACCGCGCCCGCGCCCTTGACGCCGCACGACTGCTCGTGACGCAGTACCTCGGTCAGCAGCCGCACATCATGAAGGCGAGCGGCGTCCCCGAGTCGCTGCTCGACGAGATCGGCCACGTGTTGACGTGGCCGGCGACGCACGAGCAGGTCGTAGAAGCGTCGCGGCTCGTGCCCGACGAGATCGTCCAGATGATCACTGCCTCGGGCACGGCCGACGAGTGCCGGGCGAAGGTCGCCGAGTACGTCGCCGCAGGATGTACGTGCCCGATCCTGTATCCGCTGGGCGATGATGTCCGGCTCATGATCGACGCGTTCAGTGGATGGGAGGCCCAACAGTGAGGAAGAGGCGTTGAGCGACAACCGGCAAATCGTTTCCTCAGGGTCGCCGTGGGAGCTGATCGTCGGCTACAGCCGAGCGGTGCGGGTCGGCGACCGCATCTTCGTCGCCGGCACCGCTCCTCAGTGGCCCGACGGGAGCGTCGACCCTGACCCCGGCGTGCAGGCCCGCCGGTGCTTCGAGATCATCGAGACCGCGCTGCGCGAAGCGGGAGCGACGCTCCACGACGTGGTGCGCACGCGGATCTTCCTCGTGGATGCGGGCGACTTCGACGAGATCGGCGCGGTGCACGGTGAGCTCTTCGCGGAGACACGACCGGCCAACACGACGTTGGTGGTCAAGGCGCTGCTCGATCCCGCGTGGAAAGTCGAGATCGAGGTCGAGGCGGTCGCGGCGATGCGGGTCTGATTCGTGGCTGACCTGCTCGTCGAGGGCGCCGACCTCGTCGCCACGATGAACGATGAGCGCCGGGAGATCCCGGGCGGGTGGGTGGCGGTGACCGACGGGCTCGTGAGCGCGATCGGCGGGCCGAGTGAAGCGCCTCCCGCGGCGACGACGGTCCTGCACGCGGAAGGGTGCCTCGTGACGCCCGGCCTCGTGAACACCCATCACCACATCTACCAAAACCTCACGCGCGCCTACCGCCCCGCGACCGTCGCGTCGCTCTTCGACTGGCTCACGACGCTGTATCCGCGATGGAGCCGGCTCGACGAGGAGGCCTCGTACGTGTCGGCGTGGATCGGCCTCGCTGAGCTGGCGCTGGGCGGATGTACGACCTCCACCGATCACCTCTATGTCCACCCGCGCGGCGCGGGCGATCTGATCAGCGCGGAGATCCGCGCCGCGATCGAGCTCGGTGTGCGGTTTCACCCGACGCGTGGCTCGATGAGCCTGTCGCAGAAGGACGGTGGCCTTCCGCCCGACTCGGTGGTGCAAGACGACGACGAGATCCTCGCTGACTCGGAGCGCCTCGTCGACATGCACCACGACCGCGCGCACGGCGCGATGGTGCGCATCGCGCTCGCGCCCTGCTCGCCGTTCAGCGTGACGAGCGAGCTGATGGTGCGCACCGCCGAGTTGGCCGAGCGGCTCGACGTGAGGCTGCACACGCATCTCGCCGAGGACCCCGACGAGGATCGCTTCGCCGCCGAAAAGCTCGGACGGCGCACGATCGACCACTTCGAAGCAGTGGGGTGGATGACCGATCGCAGCTGGGTGGCGCATTGCATCTACCCCGATGCGTCCGAGGTCGCCCGCTTGGGGCGGGCGGGTGTCGGTGTGGCGCACTGCCCGAGCTCGAACATGATGATCGGCGGTGGGGGCATCGCTCCTGTCGCGGATCTGCGCGCCGCGGGATCGCCCGTCGGGCTCGGCTGCGACGGCTCCTCGTCGACCGACTCCGCGTCGCTCTGGATGGAGGCTCGCAACGCGATGCTGCTCGGTCGCCTGCGCGGTGGACCCGCGTCGACCGGGGCACGCGACGCCCTCGAGATCGCGACGCCGCGGGGGTGCGGGCTGCCTCGGCCGCACCGGCGAGATCGGCGAGCTCTCGGTAGGAGCGGTCGGCGATCTCGTCGTGTGGCCGGTCGACGGCGACATCGTCCACGCTGGTGCGCTCAGCGATCCGATCGAAGCGTGGCTGCGATGCGGACCGAGCGCGGCGCGCCACACCGTGGTCGCGGGCCGCGCGATCGTGCGCGACGGCGCCCTCGTCAGCGACCGAGTCGACGAGATGCTGGCGTGGCACCGCCGTGTGGCCGAGCGGTTCCAAGTCGACTGACTGAAGCGCTCAGTTCTCTGGGGGGTGACCGGCGCGACAAGAATCACCCGATGGCCGTCTTGAGCCCCGCGACGCTCGACGAAGCGCTGGATGCGCTCGCCGCGCGCCCCGAGGCGCATGTGCTCGCCGGCGGCACTGACTTCATGGTCGACGTGAACTTCGGCCACCGCCGTCCCGACGATGTCGTGGCCCTCGGTCGCGTCGTCGAGTTGAGGAGCTGGTCGGTTGCGGGCGACATGATCCGGCTCGGAGGCGGCGTGACCTGCACGCAGCTCATGGAGGCGTCACTCGCGGAGCGACTGCCGGGCCTGGCGCAGGCAGCTCGCACCGTCGGGTCCCCGCAGATCCGCAACGCCGCAACCGTCGGCGGCAACCTCGGCACCGGCTCTCCCGCGGGCGACCTGCTCCCGGTGCTTTCGGCGCTCGACGCCGCGATCACGCTGCGGTCGGTGACCGGTGCCCGCGTGGTGTCGATCCATGACTTCCTCGTCGGCCCGAAGCGCACCGCGCTCGCGCCCGGTGAGCTCGTCGTCGAGGTCGCGGTGCCCGCCGCCACCGGTCCGCAGGAGTTCCTCAAGGTCGGGGTGAGGAACGCGATGGTCATCGCCATCGCCAACCTCGCGCTGGTTGTCGACGGGGGAACCGTGAAGGTCGCGGCGGGATCGGTCGGGCCGACGATCATCCGCGCCCGTGACGCCGAACAGTGGGTGCAGGCCAACGGCGGCGTCGCGGCCGACGCCGCGGAGTTCGGCCGCCACGTCGGGGTTGAGGTGCGCCCGATCGACGATCACCGGTCGACCGCGGACTATCGGCGTCGGGCTGTCGAGGTCATGGCTGCCCGCGCGTTGCGCCGGGTGGCCGCCGCATGAGCGAGGACTACCGGCTCACGATCAACGGGGCCGACCATGACGTCGCGGACGCCTGGGCCGGCGAGAGTCTCCTCTACGTGCTGCGGGAGAGGTTGGGCCTTCCCGGCGCGAAAGGCGCGTGCGAGCAGGGAGAGTGCGGCTCGTGCTCCGTGCTCGTCGACGGGCAGCTGCTGTGCTCGTGTCTCGTGCTGGCGGCCACGGTCGTGGGAACCGAGATCACCACCGTCGAGGGCCTCGCGGGCGACGACGAGCTGAGTGACGTGCAGCGGGCGTTCATTGCCGAGGGAGCGGTGCAGTGCGGTTTCTGCACGCCGGGTCTCATCGTCGCGGTGCACGACCTGCTCGACCGGGTCCCCGATCCCGATCCGTTGACGGTGCGTGAGGCGCTCTCCGGCAATCTCTGCCGCTGTACCGGCTACGGGCGGATCTTCGCGGCGGTCGAAGCCGCCGCTCGGTCGAGGAGGGCACCGTGACCGACACCGTGATCCCGGGCACCGGGGTTCGGGTCGCCGAGCGGGCCGTGTTGGGCACGAGCCCCACTCGCCCCGACGCAGTCCCAAAGGTGCAGGGACGCTTCGCGTTCTCGTCCGATCTGTGGGCCGACGGCATGGTCTGGGGGAAGACCTTGCGCTCGCCCCATCCCCACGCGCGCATTCGCCGCCTCGACGTCAGCCCGGCGTGGCGGATCCCCGGCGTCGCGGTTGTCGTCACCGCCGAGGACGTCCCGGGTGCGACGTACGGCCTGATCACCGCCGACCAGCCCGTGTTTGCCTCCGACACGGTGCTCTACGCAGGTCAAGCCGTCGCCGCGGTCGCCGCCGATCATCCCGAGACCGCGCGCCGAGCGTGCGAGGCGATCGTCGTCGAGTACGAAGTGCTCGAGCCCTTGACTGACCCGGAGAGAGCGATCGACGCGGCGCCGATCCATCCCGACGGCAACGTCTTTCGCCATCAGCGCATCGAGCGCGGCGACGCCCGCGCAGTCGGCGACGTCGTCGTCGAAGGCACCTACGACATCGGCATGCAGGACCAAGCGTTTCTCGGCCTCGAGTCGGCGCTGGCCATTCCCGATCACGACGGCGGAGGCGTCGAGCTGTTCATCTCGACCCAGTGGCTGCACGAGGACCGTCGTCAGATCGCCGAGTGCCTCGGCCTGCCCGAGGAGAAGGTGCGTCTGCAGCTGTCGGGGGTCGGGGGCGCGTTCGGCGCCCGCGAGGACGTCAGCCTCCAGGTGCACGTGTGTCTGCTCGCGCTCCGAACGAGCCGGCCGGTGAAGATGATGTACGGGCGCGACGAATCCTTCCTCGGCCACGTCCACCGGCATCCGGGGCGGATCTGGATGCGCCACCACGCCCGATCCGACGGAACGCTCGTCAATCTCGAGTGCCGGGTGATGCTCGACGGTGGCGCCTACGCGTCGACGTCCAGCGCGGTGCTGATCAACGCGATCACACACGTACAGGGGCCCTACCGGTTGGCGAACGCGACGGTCGACGGTTGGGCGATGCGCACGAACAACCCACCGTGTGGCGCGATGCGCGGCTTCGGCGTGCAGCAGGCGTGCTTCGCACACGAGAGCCAGATGGACCGACTTGCGGCGGCCGTGGGGCTCGACCCGGTCGAGATCCGGCTGCGCAACGCGATTCAGACCGGCGATCTGCTCATCACCGGGCAGCGACTCGAGAGTGTGGCGCCGACGGTGCGCTGCTTGCAGGAGACCGCGGCGCTGCCGTTTCCTCCGCTCGCGGATGACGACACGTGGGTGGCCCGTCCCGGTGGTGCAGGGCGGACGGCCGACGCCGGGAACGTCCGGCGCGGCGTGGGCTATGCGCTGGCGATCAAGAACCTGATGTACTCGGAGGGCTTCGACGACTCGGCGACGGCCCGGTGCCGACTCGAGAACGGCGTCGCCACGCTCAAGCTCGCGACCGCGGAAGTGGGTCAGGGCTTCGTCACGCTCGTCGCGCAGATCGCTCGCGACGTGCTCGGGGTCGACGAGGTGATGCTCGAGCCGGCGGACACGTCGATCGGATCGGCCGGGTCCACGTCGGCGTCGCGGCAGACCTGGATGTCGGGCGGTGCGGCCGACATGGCGTGTCGGGCGGTGCGCGAGCGCGTCTTCGAGGATGTCGCCCGGAGGCTGAGAGTCGACTCGATCCAGCTCCTGATCGAGGGCACCGACGTCGTCGACACCATCAGCGGTGAGCGCGTTTCCGTGGCGGACGCCACCGCCGGCAAGCGGTTCGAGGAGACCGTCACGTTCCGGCACCGCCCCACTGAGGAGCTCGACGAGAAGGGGCAGGGCGCGTGCCGCGTCGCGTTCGCGTTCGTTGCGCAGCGGGCCGTGGTGGATGTCGACGTCGACCTCGGGCTCGTGAGAGTGGTCCAGGTTGCGACCGCGCAGGACGTCGGCCGGGCGCTCAATCCCCTCTCCGTGGTCGGCCAGATCGAGGGCGGCATCGCGCAGGGACTCGGCCTCGCGGTGATGGAGGAAATCGTCGTGGAGGACGGCCACATCCGCAACGCGTCGTTCACCGACTACCTGCTTCCGACCGCGCTCGACGCTCCCGACGTGCTGGTCCAGCTGGTCGAGGAGCCCGATCCGCAGGCACCGCTCGGCGCAAAGGGCGTCGGCGAGCCGCCGTGCATCGCGGCGACGCCCGCCGTCGTCGCTGCGATCCGCGACGCCACCGGCGCGGCGCTCACCCGGGTTCCGGTGCGCCCTCAGGACATCGCGCTCGCGGCTAGGTTCGACGAATGAGCGTCGAGCGCGAGATCCTGGCGTGGCCAGAGTTCGGTGAGGCCTCCCGTGATCTCGCGCGGATGGTGCACAAGGACGGGTTCGAGCCCGACATCATCCTCGCCATTGCACGCGGCGGGCTGCTGGTCGCGGCGACGTTGGGCTACGCGTTGACGGTGAAGAACCTGTACACGATGAACGTCGAGTACTACACGGGCGTCGACGAGCGGCTCGAGGTGCCGATGATCCTTCCTCCGACGCCGGAGCTCGTCGACCTCACCGAGGCGCGAGTGCTCGTCGCCGACGACGTCGCCGACACCGGCCACACGCTCGCGCTCGTCAAGGACTTCTGCCTCGGCAAGGTCTCCGAGGTGCGGTGCGCGGTCCTCTACGAGAAGCCGCGCTCGGTCGTGAAATGCGAGTACGTCTGGCGCGAGACCGACCGGTGGATCGAGTTCCCCTGGAGCACCCAAGAGCCGATCGCCTGACCCAGGCTGATTCTCATGGCGCCAGCGGGTCGCCTACACCCGAATGCGCCAAGAGATCCGGCTAGGCAGCTCCGGAGGATCACGGTGGCGGCGTTGCGGCCGGCCGCGCCCCACACTCCCGCACCCGGATAGGTGGCCGCGCCGGTGAGGTAGAGGCCCTTGATCGGTGTCTCGTAGCGCGTGAGCTCGGGTTCCCGGCCGAGCATCGCCGACAGCGGCGAGCCGCCGAACGACGTCGCGTGGCCGCGGGGAAGGTTGAACTCGCGCTCGTAGCTGCACGGTGTCATCACGCGCCACCGCTCGACACTGTCGAGGAGGTCGCTGCTCAGAAGAGAGGAGAGCGCACGCAGCCACCGTTGCGGCTCCTCGGATCCTTCCCAGCCCCCGACGAGTGAGTACGGCGTGTAGAGAGTCTCGACGCTGAGGACGTGCTTGCCACCCTCGACGCGCATGGACGGGTCGAGCACCGACGGGATGTTCACGAAGAACATCGGTTTGTCGGCGACCCGGCCCTCATCGATCAGACGGTGCGCGGCGGCGATGTCGTCGAGCGTGGGTGAAACGATCGTGGTGCCCACCGTCGGCTCGTCGACCCCGAGCTGCTCGAAGTGGCGCTGGTTCACGGATCGGAAGCGCGGGCAGCTCGGTGATCACGGCGTCGATCTTCGACTCGTAGCCCTCTTCGACGGGCTTGGCCCGCCACTTCTCCACGAGAGGACCGGCAGCCGCTGGGGGGTCGCGCAGCCACCGCACGAACGTCTCGCGCGGATCGCAGGCCGAGATCACGAGCGGCGCCTCGAGCACGGTGCCGTCTTCGAGCTCGACCCCGCGCACGCGGGTCTCCTCGCTGAGGATCGCGACGACGCGTGCTCCCGCTCGTACCTCGCCACCGGCTGCCTCGAACGCCGACCGAACACTGGCGGGCACCGCGCCACTGCCTCCGACCGGCCGCCCCACATGGCCGACGTGCTTCATCGCGTAGGTGAGCGCGCCCAGGCCCGTCCGCGGGCCGAATGGGGATTGGCCCCACACGCCCGGGCCAGTGGTCACCGCGGGGCCCATGATCACCTCGCGTGTGAAGAACGACCGCAGGACGTCCGCGGCCGTCGATCGGCTCCATCGCAGCAAGGTCGCCGCGCCGCGACCCCGGCGATGCGCGAGCTTCGAGAGCACCCCACCCGGACTTGGGCGGCTCGTTCGCCATCTCGAGCACCAGCTCGGCGACCGGGATCGCAGCGTCGAGGTAGTGGCGGTAGCCCTCGACCTCTTCGGGATGGATGAGTCGGAGCGCGTCGAGCGTGCGGTCGACGTCGTGGAACACGGGCCATGCGGCCTCGCCACTCCATGACGTCTGGACCTGCGAAGGGTCGGGATCGAGGTAGCGCAGCCCGTGATCGGCGAGGCCGAGCTCGTCGATCACCGGCGTCGTGCGGAACACGACGTGATCGCAGTTGCAGATGTTGACGCGGGCGTCGAGAGCATCCACGGTCGACGCGCATCCGCCCACCGAGTCGCGGGCTTCGAGGACGACTGTGGGGATGCCGGCCCTGGCCAGATAGGCGGCGCAGATGAGTCCGTTGTGGCCCCCGCCGATGACGATCGCGCCGTACTGCACCGATTGAGTCTCGCACCCCCCGTCACACCCGCCGACGCCCGTACGATGGAGGTGATGCCGCGCCACGACCGTTCATTTCGCCGACCTCCGCGCTCCGGAGGTGGCGGCACGGATCGGGCCGGACTCCGTGCTCATCCAACCGCTCGGAGCCATCGAGCAGCACGGACCCCACCTGCCGTTCTCGACTGACCTCGTGATCGCCGACGAGGTGGCCAACGCCGTCGTGCACGAGCGGGGCGACGAGCTCGACCTCTGGATGCTGCCGCCGCTCGCGTACACGAAGTCCAACGAGCACGCGTGGTCCGCGGGCACGGTCTGGCTGTCGGCGAGCACCCTGCTCGCCGTGCTCGACGACATCGGGCGATCGCTCGCCACACTGCCGGCCCGGCGGCTCGTGTTCCTCAACGGCCACGGCGGCAACTCGTCGCTGCTCAACGTCGCCTGCCGCGAGCTGCGGCTGCGCTATGGCCTCATGACGTTCCTCGCCCACCCGTTCGTCCCGCCCGACCAAGGCGGCAAGGCGGAGACCGATCCGGCCGACGAACGGGGGATGGGTGTGCACGGCGGCATCGACGAGACCTCGCTGATCCTGCACCTGCGGCCGGAGCTCGTCGACATGGACACCGCGTTTCGCAACGTGCCCGACCAGCTCGCGGACAACAAGTACGTCAAGTTCGGTGGACAGGTCAGCTTCGGCTGGCTGTCGCACGACTTCGGGCCGAGCGGGCACATCGGCGATCCGACGGCGCGCGACGGCCGAGCGCGGCAAGGCGCTGTTCGAGGCCGCGGTGGCCGCGGTCGGCGCCGCCCTCGTCGAGGTGCGGGCCTTCTCACTTCCCGAGCACTGATGCAGTCGAGCCATCCCGACCTTCGGGTCGACGGCGCCCGCCTGCTGCGCCGGATCGAAGCCCTGGCCGAGATCGGGCCGATCGAGGGCGGCGGCAACAACCGGTTGGCGCTCACCGACGCGGACAAGGACGGCCGCGACCTCGTCGTGACGTGGATGCGCGACCTCGGCCTCGAAGTCGGCATCGACGAGATCGGCAACGTGATCGCGACACGCGCCGGCCGGGAGGATGGCCCGGCGGTCATGACCGGTTCCCACATCGACACCGTCCGCACGGGAGGCCGCTACGACGGCAACCTCGGAGTCCTCGCCGGCCTCGAGGTGATCGAGGTGCTCGCACGCGCGGGCATCGTGACTCGCCGACCGCTCGCTGTCGCGTTCTTCACGAACGAGGAGGGCTCGCGCTTCCAGCCGGACATGATGGGATCGCTGACCTACGTCGGGGGGTTGCCGCTCGAGGAGGCGCTCAGCGTCGCGGCAATCGACGGTCCGCGGGTCGGGGACGAGCTCGTGCGCATCGGCTACGCCGGGCCGCTGCCGTGTCCGGGGACACCTCCGTCCGCGTTCGTCGAGCTGCACATCGAACAAGGTCCTGTCCTCGAGGTCGAGGACGTCACGATCGGCGCGGTCGAGAGCGTCCAGGGCATCTCCTGGCAGGAGCTGACGATCGTCGGCGAGTCCAACCATGCGGGCACGACGCCCATGTCGATGCGTCATGACGCGGGGTTCGCTGCGGCTGAGGTCGTCGCGTACGTGCGGCGGCTCGCCGCGGAGATGGGCGGCCACCAAGTGGCGACGGTCGGTCGACTCGACCTCCATCCCGACCTCGTGAACGTCGTACCGGGCAGAGCTGTGCTCACCGTCGACCTCCGCAACACCGACGACGCGCTGCTCACGCGCGCCGAGGCGGCACTGGCGTCATTCTGCGAGCAGCTCGAGGCGTCGGAGGGCGTGACGATCACTCGACGGTCCCTCGCCCGGTTCGCGCCGGTCGTGTTCGACGGGGCGACCGTCGAGCTCGTGGAGAGCACGGCGAGGCGCTTGGGACACTCCGTCCGCCGGATGCCCTCCGGTGCCGGCCACGACGCGCAGATGTTCGCGCGGGTGTGTCCGGCGGCGATGGTGTTCACGAAGAGCCGCGGCGGCATCAGCCACAACCCGGCCGAGCACACCGACCCGGGGGACATCGAGGCCGGGGCCAACGTGCTCCTGCAGGTGCTGCTCACGCTCGCCGAAGCGGACAGACTGGACTCGCCATGAGCCGTGCCGTCACCGTCGCTGCTGCGCAGATGGGACCGGTGCAGCGCGACGACAGCCGGGCTGAGGTCGTCGAGCGCCTGCTCTCGCTGCTCCACGACGCGCACGCGCTCGGTGCTGACCTCGTCGTGTATCCCGAGCTCGCGCTGACGACGTTCTTCCCTCGCTGGTACTTCGAGGACGAGCGCGAGCTCGACACCTGGTTCGAGACCGAGATGCCCTCCGTCGACACGAAGCCGCTCTTCGACGAGGCGGCTCGGCTGGGTGTCGGGTTCTGCCTCGGCTTTGCCGAGCTGACGCCCGACGGCCATCGCTACAACACCCAGATCTTGGTCGGGCGAGACGGTACGCGAGATCGGCCGCTACCGCAAGGTGCACCTTCCCGGTCACGACGAGCACGAGCCGTGGCGGCAGTTCCAGCACCTCGAGAAGCGGTACTTCGAAGTCGGCCCCGATGGGTTTCAGGTGTGGCGGGCGTTCGGAGGCGTCGTCGGCATGGCGATCTGCAACGACCGGCGCTGGCCGGAGGCCTACCGCGTGCTCGGTCTGCAGGGCGCCGAGCTGATCCTCATCGGTTACAACACGCCGGTGCACAATCCGCCGGCCCCGGAACATGACCGACTCGGCGACTTCCACAACCACCTCGTGATGCAGGCGGGCGCGTACCAGAACGGCACGTGGGTCGTCGGTGTCGCCAAGGCCGGCGACGAGGAGGGCGTCGCGATGATCGGCGGCTCCGCGATCATCGCTCCCACCGGCGAGATCGCGGCGCGATGCACGACGCTCGGCGACGAGGTTGCCGTCGCCCGGTGCGACCTCGCTCTGTGCGACAGCTACAAGCAGACAGTGTTCGACTTCGCTCGTCACCGCCAGATCGAGCACTACGGCCGCATCACCTCACAACGCGGCGCCGAACCCCCGCCCGGCTGAATTTCTTGGCGCGGGCGGGTCTCTGACGCCCCGATTTCGCCAAGAGAACCCGTTAGGTCCAGGTGCGGAGCATCACCTCGGCGGCCTCGACGTACCGCAGGATGAGTCGCGCCAAGATCTTCGACGGTGGCAACCTTGATGCCCTCGGTCGCCCACAAGCCGAGCGTCGACCATCGAGGGTCGTGGTAGCTCCACCACCGCACTCCGGCCCACTCCGCTTCCTCCCACACCGTGCGCGCCCATGCCTGCGTGATCTCGCGATCGCGTGTCACCACGTGGCTGGGGCGCAGGCGGCGCCGGACCAAGGCCCGCGCGTCGTCGAGGTCGAGCAGCGGAGGCGTCTCCGACACTTCGAATGCCACGAGCCGGCGCACTGCTCCCCGCGGATGAGCGAGCAAGTAGTCGCCCCATGGCGTGAACGACGCGAAGGCCTCCGCGACTGCGCCCGCGGGCTGCGCCGACGCGTACAGCACCGTGTAGAGGTTTGCGTTGTCGATGCGATGACGGCCCGACGATGGCGGGATGTACAACGGATGGAACGGCCGTCCC
Organism: uncultured Acidimicrobiales bacterium; assembly: GCA_963747215.1. Classification (GTDB taxonomy): domain Bacteria; phylum Actinomycetota; class Acidimicrobiia; order Acidimicrobiales; family DATKAS01; genus DATKAS01. The sequence continues at coordinate 183,712 of CAVVET010000029.1, read as the reverse complement.
CGACGAGACCGAGGGTCGATCGGGGCGACGCGCCAGACGATCACACCGGCGCGAGGTCCTCGAACGCGGCGATGGCGTCGTCGACGGCGAGTGGGCCCCGGGTGACGATCACATCGATCGGCCGCGCCGCCGCGAGATGCGGATTGGGGCTGGTCAGCCAGACCCGGCACTGCTCGGGTGTCATGACCTCGGCCAACCGCGCCAGCACATAGTCGACGGCCAGCAGGTTGCGCATCGCCTCAGGCGAGGGATGGTCGGCCCCGGTGCGCCACCGACTCGGCGCCGACTTCGAGACCTGCAACACCCGGGCCAGCTCGTTCTGCCCTCCGAGTCGGGCGGATGCGAGCGCGACTCGCTCGCCGATCGAAGGCTCTCGAGGCTGCCGGGCCCGGGAGATCGTCATACGCTCATGCTACCGCGCAACACTAACTGTTGCGCGCCGCTCGCCGCGGCGCTTCGTGCGCCGCTCGGGTGCGCGACAGTCGCGATTGTCGCGCAGCCGAGCAGGAGCCGACTGCGACGCGCCGCGCGAGAGTCGGCGACGAGGAAAGCACGGTTGCGACGGGAGCGAGTTAGCCCATCCATTGGCCGCCGTTGACGTCGATCGTGGCGCCGTTGATGTACCGGGCTTCCTCGGAGCAAAGGTGCACGATCGTCGCGGCCAAGTCATCGGGCGAGCCCGGGCCGTGCCCGCCGGGGATCATGCCGAGGATGCGCTGGCGGCGTTCGCCGTCGAGCGCGTCCCACATGGGCGTGGCGTGAGGCCCTGGAGCGACAGCGTTCGTCGTGATGCCGTCGGCTGCGTGCTCGCGGGCGAGGAACCGCGCCAGTGTGAGCAGGCCGCCCTTCGACGCGGCGTACGCGGGGCCCGAGAGCGCGCTTCCCCGAAGCGACCGTTCACCGATGCGATCAGCACGATGCGCCCCCGACCGAGTGACCGCATGTCCGGGATCGCCTCGCGACAGCAGAGGTAGGCGGAGGTGAGGTTCACCTCGAGGATGCGCCGCCATGTCGCCGGGTCCTCATCGGTGACCGAGCCCTGGCCCGTGATGCCGGCACTGTGGACGAGCACCTCGACAGGCCCTTGTCGTTCGCGCACCTCGGCGAACGCGCGCGGCCACGGCAGCTTCGTCAGCCACGTCGCAAGAGACGACGCCCTCGTCGGCGCGTTGGTCGAGCCCGAGTGCGGCGTCCCCCTGGGCTCGAAACCGGGCGAGCACGGCGGCGCCGATCGCGCCCGCCCCTCCCGTGACCACGATGCTCCGCATCAGTGACGCACCTTGGGCGTGTCCGGATCCGCGTCCCACTCGCTCCACGAGCCGTCGTACACGGCAGGTTGCTCGAGTCCCGCGAGCACGAAGGCCAGCGCGGCACCTGTGGCGGCGACCCCGCCTCCGCAATAGGTGACCACTGGGCGTGTCGCATCGATTCCCACGGCTTCGATCCGCGCCCGGGCGGCGTCCGGTGACATCCACCGTTCACCGTCGGCGAGGAAGCCGAGCCCGGTCAGCCGCGTGGCACCGGGTATGTGGCCGGTCGCCGAGTCGAACGCCTTGTCCATGCGTGCGTCGACGAGCACCGTGTCGCCCGACGCGACGAGGTCGAGCATCTGGGTCTTCGTCACGTACCGATCGGGGCGGAAGCGAGGTGTGAACGTGGCGCGCCGAGGCTTCGGTGTCTCGGTCGAGAGGGCGCGGCCCTCGGTACGCCACCGGGTGATGCCGCCGTCGAGGACGGCAACGGCGTCGTGACCGAAGGCCCGCAGCGCCCACCAGACCCGCGAGGCGACCGGGACGTGGTGATCGTCGTAGGTCACGACGAACGTGTCGTCGCCGATGCCGGCAGCCTCCATCGCGTCAGCGAAGCGCTCCGGCGGCGCGAGCATGTGCGCGGGCCGGTCAGGGTCGGCGAGCTGGGTGTCCCAGCGCAGGTGCACCGCGCCGGGGATGTGACCGGCGCGGTACTCGTCGTCGCCGCACCGGTCGTCGAACGGACGGAGGTACCACCGGCAGTCGACGACTCGCACGGAAGGATCGTCGAGGTGCTCCGCGAGCCATTCCGTCGCGACAAGGGGACCGAGGGCGGCGAACGGGGTGAGGTCCTCGGTCGGGAGTGCCATCGTCGACATGGTAGAGAGCGGCGATGCCATTCCCGTGGGGCGTGTGGTTCGAGCCGGTGCAGCCGGTTGCGCGCTTGGTCGAACTCGCCCAGCTGGCCGAGAGCGAAGGCGCGGAAGCGTGCTTCCTCGCCGACGAGGGCACCGACCGCGACCTCTACGTCGCGCTGACGGCCGTCGTGCTCTCCACGGAGCGGATGACGGTGGCGCCCGCGATCACCAACCCGTTCTCGCGCCATCCGGTTGCGACCGCGGCCGCGATTGCGACGCTCGCCGAGCTCGCACCCGGTCGCGTCTGGCACGGGCTCGGTGTTGGTGGCAGCCGGGTGCTCGCGCCGCTCGGCCTCACGCCCGCACGGCCGTACACGGCGCTCCGGGACGCCGTCGACGTCAACAAGCGCCTGCTCGGCGGAGAAGCGGTGGGCGAGGCTCAGCTGGCCTGGGCGCCCGGTCCGGTGCCGGTCGCCATCGCCGGTCGAGGTCCGAGGGTGAAGGCGTTGGCCACGACCGAGGCGGACTGGATCATCCTGTCGGCGGAACCGCCTGCAACGCTCGCGTCGGCGTCGACGGGGCTGCGGTCACAGGGGGCCAAGCTCGCGTGGTCCGCATATCTCGCGTACGCGCCGAGGGAGCGCCAGAAGGTGCTCGGGCATTTCTCGTACATGGCGCTCGACGCGCCGCCGGAGATCCGCGAGCGGGCCGGCCTCGACGAGGCGCGTGTGGCCTCCATTCGCACCGAGATGCTCGCAGGCCGTCTCGACGCCGCGGCCGCGTTGCTCCCCGAAGCGCTCGTCGACGAGTACGCGGTCGCGGGCGATCCCGACGCGTGCGCGGCGACGATCGCGAGTCTGGCGGCGAGCTTCGACCTGTTCATGCTGCCGATGAACGACATCGAGCACTGCGCCGAGCACATTCGGGCCAGCGCCGACATCCTTCGGCGCGCCCAGGCGCTCGCCTGACATGGCCGGTCGGTTCGTCGGGCTCGGTCTGTCGCTCTCGAACGAGGGGCCACTTCGCGAGACCTTGGACCTCGCGCAGCGGGCCGACGAGCTCGGGTTCGACGAGGTGTCGCTTCCCGAGAGCCGTCAGCACAGGGCGGTGTTCAGCGCGGCGGCGGCCACGCTCGCGACGACGAGCCGGGTCCGTGTGCGCATCGGCATTGCCAACCCGGTGACACGGCACCCGGCCGTGCTTGCGATGGAGGCGGCCACGCTGGCGGAGATCGCCGGCCCCGAGCGGCTTGCGCTCGGCGTGGGGGCCGCTGTGTGGACCATGCGCGCACTCGGGTACGACCCGGTGGGCTGGCAGCCGTACACCAACGTCGTCGAGACCGTGCGCGCACTGCGGCAGTGGCTCGCAGGCGAGGAGCTCGGCTTCACGCCCGCGACGTTTCGTGCCGATCCGTCGAATCGTCTCGACTTCGTGCCCGTCGGTCCCATCCGCATCGACGTGGGCGCCGTCAACGCGCGGATGATGCAGGCCGCGGGCGAGGTGGCTGACGGCGTGCAGCTCGGCGCCCTCGTCAGCCCCGGCTATGTGCGGTGGTCGCGCGAGCGGCTCGCCGAGGGCGCGTCCCGCGCCGGGCGCTCGATGGAGGAGCTGCTCGTGTCCTCGAACGTGCTGTGCAGCGTCGGGCCCGACCGCGCGGAGGCACGGCGGGCCGTGCGCGAGGTGCTCGCGTACTACCTCTGGCGAGTCGAGGGCGTCGTCGTCGACACGTCGGGTGCAGATCCTGACGAGGTCGCCGCAGTGCGAGCCGCGGTCGAGCGTGACGGCCCCGGAGCGGGGGCCGTGAACGTCACCGAGGGACTGATCGACACGTTCGCGTGCGCGGGCACGGTGGACGACGTGGTCGGGCAACTCGGGGCGTTCGCTGACGCCGGCCTCGACCTGCCGCTCGCGTGGCACACCCTCGGGCCTGATCCGCGGAGCGCGCTGACGATGCTCGCGGGTCCGGTGCGCGGCGGCAGTCGTCACCGCTTGAGCGCCCCGACGAAAACGCACGGGAGCCGGCACCCCCCCGAGTGCCGGCTCCTCGCGCGATCGTCAGGTCGTCGAGATCAGAACTGGATGCTGTCGTCGACGAACTGGAGGTCGATGATGTCGGAGGCCACGAGCCCCTCCTTCACCGCGACGCCCTTGGCCTCGAAGATCGGAAGCAAGTTGTCGATGACGCCCTGCACCCGTGCTTCGTCGATGCCGCCGGCGTAGCCGTCTTCGTTGCCGACGAGCTCGAGGTCGACTTGCTGCTGGATCGAGAAGTCGGCGACGCCCGCGCTGTACACCCAGCCCGTGTCGTACTGGGTGACGAGATCGACGATCAGCGCGTTGGTCTCGGCGGGATCCGCCGCATAGTCGACCATGGCCTGCTGCATCACCGGGACGAGCAGCGCGAAGCAGTCAGCGAACTCGGTGACGTTCTCGGGTCGGGTCGACATCGTCTGTGAGTAGATCTCGAGCCCGGTGTCGTGAATGAGCTCGAAGTTCACGGGCTTGCCCCAGTCGGGAACCTCGTTCTCGTAGATGTACGGCTCGGCGGAGGCAAAGCCCTGCTGCGCGATCGCGCCGTTCTCGGTGACGAACCGAGCGGGGGTGCCGTCGTAGCCACCCTCGATCTGGCTCTGCTGGACGATGCCCTTGCCGACGAGATAGTCGGGGAACACGCCGCCGTCGAACACCAGGATCGTCGTGTCGTCGGGCAGATCACCGATCGTCTCGGCATCCGGGTAGGTCGCCGGATCCCACATCACGATCTGCGGGTTCTTCTTCAGAGGCGCCATCAGCGCCACTGTCGGATTCTCCAACGAGTTCTGCACGGCCTCGTCGTTGCTCACGAAACCGAGCAGGATCGAGTCGTCGGTGTACATCTGGGCCGTCACCTGCTGGAAGCCGATGGCCGGGCCGCCCACGCGGATCTCGATGTCGACGCCGGTGTCCGCGCCGCCCGTCGTGACCAGAGATCCGGTGACGGCCTTGGTGCCGGTGTCGACCTCGAAGTCGTCGCCGAGGAGCTCGTACAGCGCTCCGTGCTCGGCCTCGGGGTTCCAGTCGGTCTGCACGATGACGGTCTCGGGACACGCGCCCGCGAGCGAAACCGCCTCACCGCCGCCGTCCGCGCCGGTCGTCGCGGCGCCGCCGCTGCCAGTTGTTGCCGCCCCGCCGCCGGTCGTGGCCGACGACGAGTCGCTGTCGTCCCCGCACGAGGCGAGAAGCAGGAAGCCGGCTAGCGGTGCCGCGAGCCAAGCCGCCCTTGTGGACTTGCGCATGTGCCCTCCTTGTTGGTGGTCTCTTTGTGAAGCGATCAGCCTTGTTTCCGCCCGGTCTCGTGCCACGCGCCGACGACCCGGTTCCCGATGATCCCGAAGATCCAGAACACGACCACACCGAGCAGCGAGGAAAGGATGATCGCCCCGAACAGCTTCTCGGACTCGATGCGCGCTCGGTAGTTGTCGATGAGCACGCCGATGCCGGGCTCACCCTGCCGGAAGAAGAAGTCACCGACGATCGCGCCGATGACGGCAAGTCCTGCGGAGATGCGGAAGCCCGCGAAGATCGCGGGCATCGCCCCGGGAAGCTGGAGCCGCCAAAGGCGGGTGAAGCGGCTCGACTTGTGGAGTGTGAAGAGGTCGTGCTGGCCCTGGTCGGCGGACAGCAGACCGAACAACGTGTTGTTGATGATCGGGAACAGCGCGATCAGCACGCAGACGATCACCCGGCTGCGGAAGTTGAACTCGAACCAGAAGCCGATGAGTGGCACGAGCGCCAGGATCGGGATCGTCTGCAAGATGACCGCGTAGGGAAACAGCGAGCGTTCGAGCCACTTCGCCTGACTCATGACGATCGCGAAGAGCATCCCGAGCACGATCGCGATCGCGAGGCCGACCATCGCCACCTTGGTCGAGTTCAGCAACCCTTCGAGGGTGCGGGACAAGTTGTCCCAGTTGAAGAACGCCACGTCGAGCACCTCGTGCGGCGGCGGCATCAAGAAGCGACGTCGCGGCTCGAGCACGCGTAGCTGATGAAGTACCAGAAGCCGATGACGAGCAAGAAGACGATGAACGGCCCGATGACGTTGACGAGGAAGGACTTCCAGAGCGACTGGTCCTTGGGCGCCGGCGGAGCGACATCCTCGAGGCTTCCGAGCCCCGTCGGTCTCACCTCGACCGACGTCACGAGTGACCCCCTCGCAGCGCGTGCGACACCTCGCCGGTGAGCTCGGCGAATTCCGGCTCGAATCGCAGGTCGGGCAGCCGGGGATAGGCGAAGGGCACGTCGAAGTCGCCGACGATGGTGCCTGGCCGTCCCGACATGACCAGGACGCGGGTCGAGAGGAACACGGCCTCGTAGATCGAGTGGGTGATGAACAGCGACGCGAAGCCCTGACTCTGGAACAGCGCGATGAGCTCGTCGTTCATGCGCTCGCGGGTGATCTCGTCGAGCGCACCGAACGGCTCGTCGAACAGGAACACGCCGGGCTTGAGCGTGAGCGACCGGGCGAGCGACGCCCGCATCTTCATGCCGCCGGAGAGCTGCTTGGGGTACTTGTCCTCGAAGCCGTTGAGGCCGACGAGGTTGATGGCGTCCTGTGCGAGGCGCCGGCGCTCCTTCGTGCCGACACCGTGGAGCTGGGCGAGGAGCTCGACATTGCGAATGACGGTGCGCCACTGCAGGAGGGTCGGGTCCTGGAACACATAGCCGAGGCTGTCGCGGTCGACCCGCACCGTGCCGGTGGATGCGTCGGTGAGCCCCGAGGCGATGCGGAGCAGCGTGGACTTGCCGCAGCCGGAGGGCCCGACCACGGTGACGAACTCGCGCGAGCGGACCTCGAAGCTCACGTTCTTGAGCGCGACGGTGCCGTCGGGGAACGTCTTGGCGACGTTGTCGAACGTGAGCGCGGCGTCGATCGGGGGGCGCGCTTGGTTCGCCTCCGGAGCCAGGGTCTCCACGTCGGGCACCCTAGAAACCGCCGATGTAGGAACAGCGTCAGTCATGTGAACGCTCTGTGTCATAGCCGCCCGGGTCATGGCCGCGCCCGAACTCGGTGGTCACCCGTGTGCGGGCGACGAGCCGGCCTCGGTGGAACACGAGTCGATCCGGGGGCGCAGTGGCGATCGCCTCGCGGAGCGTGGTCGCCCGCACCGCGAGCAGCTCGGCGGGTCCGCCCGCAGCGACGGTGACCGGTTCGAGCCCCATCGCCGCCCGCGCCGCCCGACTCACGCTGTCGTAGGCCTCGCTCGGGAGCAGGTGGCCCACCGTGACCAGCAGCGACGCGGTCTCGAGTGGGTCGGCTCTGCCCATCGCGTTGAACGGGTCCTGGACGTTGTCGCCTCCGCCTGCGACGGTCACCCCCGCGTCGAGGAGGGCCCGCAGCGCGGTCAGGCCACGCGGCGTGGCCGTTCCATGCCCGTGGCCCTGCAGATAGAGGTTCGTCTGCGGCAGCGTGATGACCGCGACCCCGGCTTCGGCCACCTCCGCGGCGACCGCCTTCTGGGTGTACTCGTCCTGCATGCCGAGGCTCACGCAGTGGCTGGCGGTCGCGCCGTGGGCGAAGCCGGTCTTCGCGACGAGGGCCGCGAAGTCGCGCAACCCCAGCACTTCGGCGTTGAGCGTCTCGTCGGTGTGGAGGTCGATCGGCCGCCCGGCCTCCGCGGCGGCCTCGAGACACGCCTCCAGACACCCGAGCCGATCGTCGTCGAGGTGGGGGCACCCGCCTGCGATGTCGACGCCCATCGCGAGCGCTTCGCGCAGCAGCGCGCGGTGCTCCGCTCCCGCGAGCCCGGCAGTGGGCGACGCGACGAGCGCGACGACCTGGATGTCGACGAGGTCGCGGAGCTCCTCCCGGATGTCGACGAGCGCCTCCATGCTGCGAAGCCCGATCGCGCTGCTCAGATCCCCGTGGGTCCGGATGGCCGTGAGCCCGTTGGCGACGCCCGCGAGCACGGCGCGCCGGGCGCGCTCGACGATGTCGTCGTGCGTCAGAGTCGGCCACGTTGCCTGCCACGCGACGATGGCGCCGAGCAGGTCGCCGGTGACGTTCCCCACGCGGTCGGCGGTGTAGCGCCTTGTCCAGGTGGGCGTGCGGCTCGGCCGGCGCAGGCAGGAGCAGGTAGCCGGCGAGATCGTGCACCTCGTCGGTGGGCAGGCGTTCGAGCTGGCCCACCGCGGCGATGCGGTCGCCCTCGAGCCGGACGTCGACGGTCGAGCCGTCCTCGATGGTCGCGCCCACGAGCAAGACGCTCACGCCGCCCGCACCTCCCGGGCGATGGTGGCACAGGCCCGGACGGCCGCCGCTTCGTCGCCGGGCGGCGCGGCGACGGACAGGTCGATGCCCCCCACGCCGGGCACGTCGAGCACCGCTTCGGCGAAGCGCACCGCTTCGCGCACGCCGGCAGTCCACGGGTCGCCCTGGGCCTCGACCGCTTCGACGAGCCCTTCGGGGAGGGCGAGCCCGGTGAACGTCTTGATGAGGCGAAGGGAGGCTTCGCTGAAGACGACCGGAACGCAGACGAGGAACACGACTTCGCCGAGGCCGAGATCGATCGCCGCTTGGACGAAATCCCGTGTGCGCTCCGCTGATCCCGGATGGTTGACGAAGCAGACCTGCGCCCCGGCCTTCACCTTCTCGGCGAGGCGTGCGGGGCGGCTTTCGATCGGAGGTGCGACGGGGTTCTCGGCGACTGACACGAGCACGCCGGCGGACCGGGCCAGCGACGCGAGCTCGGTCGAGTCGAGGTCGAAGACGGCCCGCGCCTCGGGTCGGTGGCCGATCGCGGTGTGGTCCCCGGTCACGCAGTGCACGGCGGCGCCGATGTCGGCGAGCGCCGCCAGCTCGCCTTCGAGGGCGACGCGGTTGCGATCGCGGCAGTTGAGTCCGGCCCAGGGACGCATGCCCTCCGCCGCGATCACCGACGCTCGGTAGGCGGGAGAGAGCTGGACTCGCGCCCATCCGCTGTCGCCGAACAGCACCGCGTCGACGTTGCCGCCGAGCTGGGCGACTGCCGTCCGAGTGCTGCCGGCGTCGAGCGGCCGGTCGGCGAGGTCCGCGACCACGAGTGGGCGTGACCGGGACGCGACCACCAACGCGTCTTCGGCCGATGGCGCGGCCCACTCAGCAGTTCCGTTCCAGGTGACGACGTCACGGTCGAGGAACACGCACGCGAATGCACCGACCTCGCAAGAGCCGTCGGCCGACACTCCGCCGCACGGTCCATAGGTCATGTCCTTTGGGCACGTCGCGGCCGTCACTGTGGCGCGACGGTAGCCCGCGCTCAGATGCCCGAGCAGAGGCCGATCCGTGGGCGCGGGTCGCCGGCACCCGCGAGCCGACCGTCCGCCGCGCATGATCAGGTGCGCGTGGCCGAACCCATGGTCGAACGGCGGTTCCTGCACGACCTCGTGTCCCCGGGCGGCGAGTCCGTCTCGCCATGCCTCAGGTGCGTGGCCCTCGAGCGCGACCGCCGTGCCCGCTGGGTCGGTCCAGATCGCGAAGCCGGTCGTGCGCTCGCGCGCCACGAGGCGGAACCGACCGGCTGAGATGGCGCGCCCCGGCGTCTCATGCCCCCCGAACACGCGGGTGAGCACCTGCAGCAGCACCTGAGGCTGAGAGTCGCCCCCCATGGTGCCGAGTGCCGCGACGAGCTGGCCGTCGTCGTCGGTGACGAGGGCGGGAGTGAGGGTGTGGGGTGGTCGACGGCCGGGGCCGTACTCGGCGGGATGACCGGGTTCGAGCGAGAAACCCAACCCGCGGTTGTGGAGGTTGATGCCCGTTCGGGGCTCGAAGAGATGACTCCCGAAGCCCGACGCGTTCGATTGGATGAGCGACACGCCCACGCCATCGCCGTCGATCACGCAGAGCGCCGTGGTGTCGCCGCTGCCCGACCGGGCCAGCGAGCGCACTCGCGTGCTCAGGATCGATGGCGTGGCGCCGAGCCTCCAACCGCGACGGGGCGACCAGCGCGTGCCCATCGGCGTGCTCGTGCAGCACCTGGGGCCGGTCGAATCCCGCCTGCTTCGACGCTTCGACGAGCAGGTGCGCCCAGAGCGGATCATCGGGATCGTCGGGCACAGAGAGACCGTCCGCGATCCACGCGCTCGCGGCGAGCACGTAGCCCTGCGAGTTCGGAGGCATCGTCCACAGTCGGTGACCGAACGCGGACACCGAGATCGCGTCGACCCAGTCGGCGCCGCTTGCCGCGAGGTCGGCGTCGGTGTACTCACCGTCGCCGACCGCGAGCAGCCCTTCCCCGAACTCGCCTTCGTAGAAGCCGCGGCGTCCCCGGGTCGAGATCGCTTCGAGCGTGCGGGCGATGCCGGGGCGGCGGACGATCTCGCCCGCTCGTCGCCGGCCGGTCGGGCCCCGGAGCTCGGCGGTGGCGGCGTTGTCGGGCAGCGTGGAGACGCCGCCAGCGAGCAGGGGGGACGCGGGGAAGCCGTCACGTGCGTAGCGGGCGGCCGGCGCGAGCAGCCGGGCGAGGGGCAGCCGACCGAAGCGTTCGTGCATCGCGATCCAACCGTCGACACAGCCCGGCACCGTGACGGACCGGACGTCGTGCCGAAATGGCATCTCTGCGTGCCCCTCGTCGCGCAGACGATTCGCATCCGCACCCGATCCGGCTCGCCCGCTCGCGTTCAGCGCAGCGACCGGCGTCGCGTCGTGGGAGATGAGCGCGAACAGGTCACCGCCCATGCCGCACAGGTTCGGAGAGGTGACACTCAGCACCGCGTTCGCGGCGATCGCGGCGTCCACGGCGCCACCGCCGTCTCGGATCGCGCCCAGCCCGGCCTCTGTCGCCAGGTGGTCGATCGTCGAGACCATGGCGTTCGGCGCGTAGCGAGTCGCAAACGGGGCGTAGCCGTTGTCTGTCACCGCCGGGCACGTTAGGGCGGCGGTTCTCGCAGGCAAGTCTCGTAGCCTCGTGACCATGAGCGACGATCACCATGAGGGCGGCGCGACGCCGCTTCCCGGGGTGATAGATCGGTATTTCGCCGCGCACGATCGCCGCGACACCGACAACGCGTTGGCCACGTTCACGCCCGCCGGTCGCGTCCACGACGACGGCCATGAGTACGTCGGGTCGGTCGAGATCCGCGAGTGGATCGGACGCGCCTCGACGCAGTTCACGTACACGCGCACCTTCGTCGACGCTTCACCGACCGGGCCCAACGCTTGGATGGTGGTCAACCGGCTCAAGGGCAACTTCCCCGGCGGCGAGGTCGATCTGCGCTACCGCTTCGTCCTCGACGGCGATGCCATAGCGGAGCTGGTGATCGCCCCGTGACCTCAACGGGGTCCTGACGAAACGGAGCTCCCCGATGTTCGACTCGGTCAACCCTGCTCGCCCGGCCGAAGTGCTCGGCACCTTTCCTTCCTCGACCGCCGCAGATGTGGATCGGGCTGTGGCGACGGCCGCTGAGGCGCAACGAGAGTGGGCGCGGCGTCCGGTACCGGCGCGAGCCGAGCTGATCGGGCGGGCCGCCGACGTGCTCGCCGGCTCGAAAAGGCGAGCTCGCCACGCTGGTCGCACGTGAGGCGGGGAAGGTGCTCGTCGAGGCCGGCGGCGACGTGCAGGAGGCCGTGGACATGGGCCGGTTCGTGTCCGGCCAGGGACGGGCCGCGATGGGCGACGTCGTGCCGTCCGAGCTCGCCCACAAGATGGCGTGGACGACGCGCCAGCCCATCGGCGTCGTCGGGATGATCGCGCCGTGGAACTTCCCGATCGCCATTCCGTCGTGGAAGTGCTTCCCGGCGTTGCTCGCAGGGAACGGCATCGTGCTGAAGCCGTCGGAACACACGCCGATGTGTGCGGAGGCGTTCGTGGAAGCGCTCGTCGAGGCCGGAATCCCGCCAGCGCTTCTCAACCTCGTGCACGGCGCCGGTGAGCCCGGCGCCGCGCTGACCGTCCATCCCGGCGTGGGGGCGCTCTCGTTCACGGGTTCGGTGCCCACCGGCCGCAAGGTCGCAGCGAGCGCGATGGAGACGGGGCCGCGGGTCGTGTCGCTCGAACTCGGCGGCAAGAACGCGATGGTCGTGCTCGACGACGCCGATCTCGATCTCGTCGTCGAGGGTGCGCTGTTCGGCGCCTTCGGAACTGCGGGCCAGCGTTGCACCTCGACATCGCGGCTCGTGTTGCACCACGCCGTGGCCGACACCACGGTGGAGCGCATCGCGAAGCGGGCGGAGGCGCTCGTGCTCGGTGACCCCTTGGTCGCGACCACCGACGTGGGACCGGTCGTCGACCGGCGCTCGGCTGAACGCATCCTCGCGATGATCGAAGCCGCCGTCGCCGAGGGCGCCACCGTCGTCACCGGTGGCCATCTCGTCGACGTCGACGGATGTGAGGGCGGCGCGTTCGTCGCGCCCACCGTGCTGACGGGTGTCCGGCCCGAACACGCCATCGCGCGCGACGAGGTGTTCGGGCCGGTGCTCTCGGTGATCGAGGTCGGCACCGAAGACGAGGCCGTCGATGTGGTGAACGCGTCCGAGTTCGGGCTGTCGGCGGCCGTCTACACGCGCGACATCAACGTCGCTCTGCAGATGGTGGACCGGATCGACACGGGCATCGTCTATGTCAACGCGCCCACGATCGGCGCCGAGATCCCGCTCCCGTTCGGAGGGACGAAGCACACGGGCAACGGCTTCCGCGAGGCGGGCACGCGTGGCATCGAGCAGTTCAGCCAGGTGAAGACCGTGTATGTCGACTACTCAGGCCGTCTGCAGAAGGCCCAGATCGACACCCACCCCGAGTAGCCGAAGCCAGCTCAAACGCCGTCGCGGAGGATGTTCTTCAGCACCTTGCCGGTGCCGCCCCGCGGAAGCGCGTCGACGATGTGCACGTCCTTCGGTGCTTTGAAGTGAGCGAGGCGCTCGCGAACGAAGGCGATGAGCTCCTCGGGCGACGCCTGTGCCCCCGGGCGGAGCGCGACGAACGCGCGCGGCACCTCGCCCCACCGCTCGTCGGGCACGCCGATCACCGCGGCTTCGAGCACCGCCGGATGGCTCCGCGAGCGCGTGCTCGACCTCGACCGAGCTGATGTTCTCGCCGCCGGAGATGATGAGGTCCTTCTTGCGATCGACGATCGTGAGGAAGCCGTCGGGCGACATCGTGCCGACGTCGCCGGTGTGCATCCACCCGCCTGAGAGCGCCGCTTCGGTCTCGTCTGGCTTCTCCCAGTAGCCGGCCATCACATGGTTCGACCGCACGCGGATCTCTCCCGGCGTCGCTCCGTCCCAAGGGAGCTCGTTGTTCTCTTCGTCGAAGATGCGCAGGTCGACGCCGAGGATCGGCATCCCGGTGGTGCTCCGGCGTCGAGCCGACCGCGGTTCGCCGGGCTTGTCGATCGCCTTGGTGAGCTGTGGTGCGGTCTCGGTCATGCCGTATCCGCAGATGCACTCGCAGCCGAAGCGCCGCTCCGCCTCGGCAAGCAGTGCCGGCGGCGTCGGCGCGCCACCCACCGAGAGCTGCGTCAGGCTCGAGAGGTCTCGGGTATCGAACGTGGGGTCGTTCAGCAGCACGGTCATCATCGCCGGCACCAGATAGAGGCGGGTCACGCGCTCGGCTTCGACGAGACGCAACACCTCCGTGGAGTCGAAACGCGGCAACATCACCTGCACGCCGCCCAGGGCCGTCATGTAGTGCGGCGTCCCCCATCCGTTCACGTGAAAGAGCGGGATCGTGTGGATGATCACGTCGTGCCCGCTGATCGACATGTTCAGAGCCGAGTGGATCGCGTGGAGGTAGAGGTTGCGGTGCGTGAGCATCGCCCCCTTCGGCCGGCCCGTCGATCCGCTCGTGTAGAAGAGCTCCGCGACATCGTTCTCGTCGACCTCCGGAGGATCGACCCACGAGAGCGGCTGGGCGGCGAGCCGCTCCTCGTACGTGTCGTCGATCAACACCTGTCGGACGGGATGGTCGAGTGCGGTGAGCGCGGGATCGCGGATCAGCACCGAAGCTCTGCTGTCGTCGAGGATCCATTCGAGCTCGGGCGCGGACAACCGAATGTTGAGGGGGAGGAGCACCCCGCCCGCGAGCAGTACCCCGAAGTAGGCCTCGAGGAGCTCGTGGCGGTTGCCGCAGAGCCAGGCGACCCGATCGCCTCTGCGCACGCCGAGGTCGTCGCGCAGCATCTGCGCGAGCCGAGCGGCGCGCTCCGCATGCTGCGCGTAGGTGAAGACGTGCGCCCGCTGGCCGTCTTCGTGCTGGATCACGCCCTCACGGTCGGGGAACAGGCGCCGCGCGCGGACGAGGAAGTCGGTCGGGGTGAGAGGCAGCTGCACGGCTCAGACGACCCACTGACCGCGACGCTCGAGCACGGACCGAAGCACCGCGGGTCGATCCGTCATGATGCCGTCGACGCCCATGTCGAGCAGTCGCTCCATCTCGCTGGCGTCGTCGATCGTCCACACGTGCACCACGATGTCTCGCCGATGCGCCGCCTTGAGGAACCGGTCACTGACGATCGTGACTGAACCCTGCTTGACCGGCACCTGCGCACACGGGTTCGTGAATCGACCGGCAGGCACACCGTGCGCCGCGACCACCAGCCGTCGTACACCGTTCGGACCGAGCGCGGTGCACAACGTGGGGCCCAAGGCCTTGCGCATCGTCGAGACGCGGCTGTCCGAGAACGACCCGATGCACACCCGGTCGAGCGAAGACGTCTTCTCGATCACCTCGATCAGTGGAGCGACCGCTGCGTCGTGCTTCGGGTCGAGGTTCACTCGCAGATCCGGGAAGCTGCCGAGGAGGTCCTCCAGGAGCGGGATGGGCTCGCGGCCGCTCACCTTCGCCTTTTGCACCTCGCTCCACGGGAGCTCGGCGAGGATCCCCGATCGGTCGGTGACGCGGTCGAGCACGTCGTCGTGGAAGGCGAGCAGCACACCGTCGGCGGTGACGTGGACGTCGGTCTCGACGTAGCGGAAGCCGAGGCGCACCGCGCCCTCGAACGCCGGCATCGTGTTCTCCGGCCACTCGCCCGCGCCGCCTCGATGAGCGAACGGGATCGGCCCGGGGTGGTCGAGGAACGCGAACACGCGCCCATCGTGACACTGCGGGCGCAACCCAGCGGTCGGGTCAGGAGCCCCAATCGGGTCGCAACGGCATGCGCGAGCGTCCGTTGTCGGCGCGTACCCCGAGGATCTGATGGATCTCGGTGCGCCCCTCCTCGAAGTTCAGCGCGGACGCGGCCATGTACAGCCTCCACACCCTTGCCCGGCCGAGACCACCCCGGCGGACCGCGTCATCCCAGTTCGCCTCGAGGTTCGAGACCCAGTGGCGGAGCGTCTTGCCGTAGTGCTCGCGCAGGCTCTCGACGTGACGCACTTCGAGGCCGTGCTGCTGCATCGCCGACACCACCGTGCCGACCTCGTGAAGCTCGCCGTCGGGGAAGACGTAACGGTCGATGAAGCTCGACCGCGCGAACTCGGTCTTGCCCTTCGCCCAAGGTCGGCTGATCCCGTGGTTGAGGATGCGGCCGCCGGGCACCACGAGGTGGTGCAGGCGATCGAAGTACTCGCCCAGCTTCGCGAGCCCGACGTGCTCGAACATGCCGATCGAGCTGATCGCGTCGAACGGTCCGTCGACGATGTCGCGGTAGTCGAGAAGGCGGATGTCGACTCGGTCCGCGAGTCCTGCCTCGGCCACCCGTTTCGCGGCGAGGTCCGCCTGGGACGGAGAGATCGTGACGCCCACCGCCTGCACTCCGTAGTGCTGCGCCGCGTGCATCACCATCCCGCCCCAGCCGCACCCGACATCGAGCAGTCGTTGGCCCGGTTGCAGATCCGAGCTTCCGGCAGATCAGCTCGTACTTCTGCTCCTGCGCCGTCTCGAGCGAGTCGTCCGGCGTGTCGAAGACCGCGCACGAATAGGTCATCGAGGGGCCGAGCACCAGCTCGTAGAACTCGTTCGACACGTCGTAGTGGTGCGCGATCGCGGCGGCGTCGCGGCCCTTGCTGTGGCGTCGACCGCGCAGGCGAGCCTCCTCAGGCGGGGGCGGCAACGGCTTGAGGCCTTCGAGCCCGATGAGCTTGGCCGCGGCCGCCCACTGCTTCGGCGACAGCTTGAGCTGGGGGAGGGCCTGGCGCAACGTCAGCGCGGCGTAGATGTCGCCTTCGACGTCGAGGTCCCCGGCAACGTACGCGCGTCCGATGCCGAGCTCGAGCGGTGCGGTGACGATGCGACGAAGCGCGTCCGGAGATCTCACCACGATGGTGGCGGGTGCCTGGTCTTCGGGGGGGCCGAGCCGGCTTCCGTCATAGGCTCGGATCGCAATCGGCAGGTCAGGCCCGAGCAGCTCGGTGAGCAGCGCAGCGAGCGGTGTGTCAGTTGCAGGCATGAGTCACCTCCGGGTGGACAGGAGTGTTGATGTCAGAGACGAAGACAGTGCCGATCGGCGAGGAGGAGTTCGCCGGGAGCGAGACGTTCGCAGTGCACTCCCCGTACAACGGCGCCGAGTTGGGGCGGGTGCCCTCGTGCGGGCCGGCTGAGGTGCGCCGGGCGGTCGAAGCGGCTCGCGCCGCACCCGTGCTCCCCCCATGGCGGCGGGCGGAGATCCTCGACGCTGCGGCACAACGACTGAGCGCCCGGGTCGAGGAGTTCGCGCGGATCATCGCGGAGGAGTCGGCGAAGCCGATCCGCACCGCGCGCGTCGAGGCCGAGCGAGCGGTGGGCACGTTCGTCTTCTCGGCCGTCGAGGCTCGCAAGCTGGTCGGCGAGATGGTGCCGCTTGATGCGAGCGCGCCGGGAGAAGGCAAGCTCGGCTTCACCCTTCGCATCCCCATCGGAGTCGTCGGCGCCATCAGCCCCTTCAACTTCCCGCTCAACCTCGTCGCCCACAAGGTGGCGCCCGCGATCGCCGCTGGCTGTCCGGTCGTGCTCAAGCCCGCCAGCCAAACGCCGTTCTCGGCCATCACCTTGGCCCAAATGTTGCTCCAAGAATGCGGTCTCCCGCTCGGCCATCTCAGCGTGGTCACCGGCGGAGGGTCAACGGTCGGGAACGCGCTCGTTGATGATCCCGACATCGCGCTCATCACCTTCACCGGCTCGCCCGAGGTGGGATGGGGGATCAAGGCCCGCGCGCCCGCAAAAAGGTCGGTCTCGAGCTCGGAAACAACGCCCCCGTGATCATCGAGCCCGATGGCAACTGGACGCTGGCCGCCGACAAGATCCGGGTCGCTGGGTTCAGCCATGCCGGCCAGTCGTGCATCTCCACCCAACGCATCTATGTGCAACGTGCCCTCGTCGACGACTTCACCGCCGCGCTCGCCGAGCGCGTGTCGAGCCTCGTCGTCGGCGATCCTCTCGACGAGGCGACGGAGGTCTCGGCGCTCATCTCCACGGGCGAGCGCGACCGAGTGACGTCGCTGGATCGACGAGGCCACCGCGGGCGGCGCGAAGGTGGTGGTCGGCGGCGACGTACGCGCCGACGGCGTGCTCATGCCGACCGTGCTCACCGATGTCGCCCCCGACATGAAGGTGTGCCGCAAGGAGGTCTTCGGGCCTGTCGTCACCGTGCAGGCCTACGACGAGCTCGATGAGGCGATGGCGCTCGCCAACGACACCGAGTACGGCTTGCAGGCTGCGATCTTCACTTCTGACCTGGGCAAGGCCATGACGGCGGCCCGCACCCTCGACTTCGGCGGCGTGCTCGTCAACGAGGTGCCCACGTGGCGGGCTGACCAGATGCCCTACGGGGGCGTGCGCGACAGCGGCAACACCCGTGAGGGACCGGCGTACGCGGTGCGCGAGATGACCGAGACTCGGCTGATCGTGATCTCCGCGTGAGCGACGTCGGCGAGATCTACCGCGACACTCGATCGCGCGTGAGCGACCTCGTGCGCACGCTCGACGATGCCGGTCGGCACGCATCGGTGCCGGCTTGCCCGGGATGGACCGTGCGCGATCTGCTCAGCCACCTCGCCGGCTTGCCCGCCGATGTCAACGCGGGACGCATCGAGGGCGCGGGCACTGATCCGTGGACGGCCGCGCAGCTCGCCGCGCGCACTGGCTACTCGTGCGACGAGCTCTTGGAGGAGTGGGAGCGCGAGGCCCCGGGGTTCGAGCAGATCCTTCCCATGATTCAGCCGCCGCGTCCGCTCTACGACATCGTCGTGCACGAGCAGGACATGCGCGGCGCAGTCGGCGTGCCCGGTGGTCGGGACCTTGAGGGCGCGGCAATCGTGTTCGACGCGGGAGCCGGCCGATTCGCAGCCACGGTCGACGAGGCGGGCTTGCCCGGGCTCGAGGTGGAGACTTCGAAGGGCGTCTTTGTCGCGGGCACCGACGCCGTTGGCGGGCGTTGGTCAGTCGACTGGTTCGAGCTGTTCCGCTCGATGAGCGGCCGCCGCAGCGCCGCGCAGATCCGCGCGCTCGGCTGCCCGGAGCCCTACGTCGCCCTGCTGCCGTTCCTCCCGATGGCGTCGGAGGACGTGTTCGAGCTGTACTGACCGCCGGGCGGCTGGCGCGGCGGACGGCTATGCGTCTCGTCGACGGGGAGCAGCGAACTCGGGTCGATGTTCACAGGAGCGAACCGTGTCGCCGCGCGGCTCCAATCGATGTGGGTCTCATCGAATCCACGCGGACCCGACGTGGTAGTTCACCTCGACACGCGCTTCCTCCAACGGTCAGTCGGACCCATGCAACGGCAGCAGCGACTCGAGCCCTTCTCGGTTGCTCACGACTTCGCACAGGATCGCTCGAGTTCGCGAATGCGTCAGCTACACCGAGGTCTTCGTTCTTCGGCTCCTTGCTCATCGCATGCAGGACGGAGCGTCGCCTCGACGACCTCGAGCAACCCGAGGATCCGAGGCCATAGGTCGGTGTCCAGGAACCTCGGCAGTACGCCAGGTCGAGGAACCTGAGTGCACACGTTGGTCCAGACGTCTCCCGGCGACTCGAGCGGGCCGTCGTCGTCGTACTCCGGCCCCAACTCGGGGATCCACTCGAGGAAAGTGGCCACGAGCGCGCGCCATCGACGCGCCTCCCTCGCCTCCAAGTCCTCGCGGAACTCCACCGCCCGATCCTGCCTCCGCCCCGCATCGGTTCAGATGATGCGGCTCGTGCCGTGGCCGGCCCAGTACTCGTCCTTGAGCAGGCGCTTGTAGAGCTTGCCGGTGGGGTGGCGGGGGAGCTCGTCTCGGAAGTCGATCGAGCGGGGGCACTTGACGTCGGCCAGCTGTGAGCGGCAGTACGCGATGAGCTCGCGCTCGAGCTCGGGCCCGGCGTCGGCCATGTCGACCGGTTGCACCACGGCCTTCACCTCTTCGCCGAAGTCCTCGTTCGGCACGCCGAAGACCGCGACGTCGAACACCTTCGGATGCATCGTCAGCACGTTCTCGGCCTCCTGCGGATAGATGTTCACGCCGCCCGAGATGATCATGTACGCCTTGCGATCGGTGAGGTACAGGAAGCCGTCGTCGTCGAGGTAGCCGACGTCGCCGAGCGTCGACCATCCCTTCTCGTTGTAGGACGACTTCGTCTTCTCGGGGTCGTTGTGGTACTCGAACGGCGCACCGTCGGAGAAGTAGATCGTCCCCGCCTCGCCCGGCCGGCAGCTCGTCGCCGTCCTCGCCGACGATGTGGATCTGGCCCGACGAGCGCGCTGCCGACCGTGCCCGGGTGGGCCAGCCACTCCTCGGAGTTGCAGTAGACGAAGCCGTTGCCCTCGGTGCCCGCGTAGTACTCGTGGAACGATCGGGCCCCACCACTCGATCATCTGCTGCTTCACCGCGACCGGACACGGCGCCGCCGCGTGGATGCACACCTTCAGCGACGACAGGTCGTACTGCGGCGCGCACCTCATCGGGCAGCTTGAGCATCCGCACGAACATCGTCGGCACGACCTGCGTCGTGGTCACCTTGTGGCGATCGATGAGCCGCCAGGAACTCCTCCGGATCGAAGTGCTCCATGACGACCACGGTCGCGCCGATGCGCTGCACCGCCATCGAGAACCGCAGCGGCGCGGCGTGGTACAGCGGCGCGGGCGAGAGGTAGATCGAGCTCTCGTCGACGCCGAAGAGGACCGAGACCAGAGTCGTCAACGGGCTCGGCGTGCCGAGCGGCGCTCCGGTCAACGGTGGCTTCACGCCCTTCGGCCGGCCGGTCGTGCCCGACGAGTAGAGCATGTCGCTGCCCTCGACCCGGTCGGCGAGCGGCTCGGCGGGATAGCGCGCGACCACGTCCTCGTACGACTCGTAGCCGTCGACTGTTCCGTCGAGCATCAGCTTGAGCCGGACGTTCGGCGGCCGATGAGCTCGGCCGCTTGCTCGGCCTTGTACGCGGACGTGATGAAGACCTGCGCCTCGCAGTCGTCGACGATGTACTCGAGCTCCGCAGTCGTGAGTCGCGAGCTCGCGGCGGTGTAGTAGAGCCCGGCATAGTGGGCACCCCACGCGATCGCCAAGAGCAGCGGATGGTTCTCCATGCAGAACGCGACGTGGTCGCCGGGCTTCAGCCCGAGATCGGCGAAGAGCTGCGAGACCCGGTTCGCCTTGTCGTCGAGCTCACGGAACGTCATCACCTCGCCCGTGCCCGCCAATGATCTGCGCTGGCTTGTCGGGATGAGAGGCCGCGTGCACGCCAGGGAACATGGTCGCGGACGGTAGCCCGGTTACGTTGATTGCCATGCAGGCAACGGAACGGTTCGCGGCCCTCGTCCAGGGGCCCGAGGATGCGCTCGCACTCGACGAGGCGACGCTGCTCATCGCTGCGCACGCGCACCCCGAGCTCGACGTCGCCGCTCAGCTCGCTCGGCTCGACGACCTCGCCGAACGTTGTGCGACGCGCACATGCGACGGCGTCAGCGGCCCACCTCTTTCGCAGCGAGGGGTTCCACGGCAACGACGTCGACTACTACGACCCCGAGAACTCGTTTCTCGACGCGGTGCTCGACCGGCGGACGGGCATCCCGATCACGCTTTCCGTCGTGCTGATCGAGGTCGGCCGCCGTCTCGGCGTGCCCCTCGTCGGCGTCGGAGCGCCCGGTCACTTCATCGTGCTGGACCAGACGTCGGGGGCGTTCATCGACCCCTTCAACGGCGGTCGGATCCTCGACCACGACGACCGAACCCGGCTCTACGGCGCCACTCCGCTCGAGTCGGTGGGGCCGCGGGCGATCGTGAGCCGGGTGCTCGCGAACCTGAAGGGGATCTACACCCAGCACGGAGACCTCGACGGCCTGCGCTGGGTCGTGCGGCTCCGGGTGCTCTTCCCCGACGTCCCCGACGAGGAACGGGCGCAGCTCGCTCGCCTCATGGCCCCGATGAACTGACGCGCTCGACCGAACGGCAATTCCCGGCCCGAGCGGGCTGCTGGGTACGCTTCTGTCCATGACGACCGTCGCGGATCCCACCGTCGAGTCCGAGGAAGCTCTGGTCATCGAGCACATCGACAAGCTGCTCGCCGAGCACCCGCCCGCGAAGACCGACGCCGTGACGTTCCTCGGTGCGCAGTTCGACCACGGGCTGGCCTGGGTGCACTTCCCCGAGGGCCACGGTGGGCTCGGCGTCAATCCGAAGCACCAGAAGATCATCAACGAGCGGATCTTCGCGGCCGGCGGCCCGAACCCCTACTACCGCAACCCGATCGGCTACGGCATGTGTGGTCCGACGGTCGTCGTGTGGGGCAGCGACGAGCAGAAGCAGCGCTACCTCCGCCCGCTGTTCACCGGCGAGGAGATCTGGTGCCAGCTGTTCTCGGAGCCCGGCTCCGGGCTCCGACTTCGCCGGGCTTGTCGACCGCGGCGTGCGTGACGGCGACGAGTGGATCGTGAACGGGCAGAAGGTGTGGACGACGCTCGCCCACGTCAGCCAGGTGGGGGCTGCTCGTGTTCCGCACCGACCCCGAGGTGCCCAAGCACGCGGGCCTCACCGCGTGCGTCGTCGACATGCAGGCGCCCGGCGTCGAGGTGCGTCCGCTGCGCCAGATGACCGGCGAAGCCGAGTTCAACGAGGTGTACTTCACCGACGTGCGCATCCCCGACGCCGAGCGACTCGGCGATCCGGGCGACGGGTGGCGGGTGTCGCTCACGACGCTCATGAACGAGCGGGTGTCGATCGGTGGCGCCATCGCCGCCGAAGGGCTCGGGCGCCATCGCCGGCGCCGTGAAGGTCTGGCAGGACACGCCCGCCGACCAGCGCGACCCGGCCATGAAGGACGAGCTGATGAAGCTCTGGATCGAGGCCGAGGTGAACCGGCTCACGAACCTCCGCGCTCGGCGCGAACCGCAAGATGGGCACGCCCGGGCCCGAGGGCTCGACGGGCAAGCTCGCGTTCGCCGAGTCGAACAAGCGGATCTACGAGTTCAGCGATGAACCTCCTGGGCGCCGAACGGCATGCTGTACGGCAGCTACGACGATGCGCCGTCCCGAGCACCGCGATGTCGCACGGACACGCTGCAGAAGGCGTTCCTCCGGTCAGCCGCGCGAACTCGATCGAGGGTGGCACGTCCGAGGTCATGCGCAACATCCTCGGCGAGCGAGTGCTCGGTCTGCCCGGCGACGTCCGGGTCGACAAGCGACGTCGCCTGGAGCAGCGTCCCCCGCAACTAGCGCGCCTCTTCGCTGGGCTGGCTGTGGGCTGGCTGCCTCGGGCCGAGACTGTTGCAGCAGCCGCCCTATAGGGGCGGGTCACGCAACACTTCCCCGGGCGCGGCGCGCCTAGCTGCCCCGCAGCACCTCGGTCATCGCTTCGACCATGTAGCCGGCGTCGTCGCGCCCCGCCATCTCGCGCGCCGAGTGCATCGACAGCATCGGGTTGCCGACGTCGACTGTCGCGATGCCGAGACGCATCGCCGTGATCGGTCCGATCGTCGAGCCGCACGCCATGTTGCTGCGATGCGAGTACACCTGCCAGGGCACATCCGCCCGTTCGCACGCGGCCGCGAACTCGGCCGCCGTCGCCGCGTCGGTCGCGTAGCGCTGTCCGACGTTCGTCTTGATGACGGGCCCACGGTTGGGGTGGACGTGGTGGCTCGGCTCGAACCGGTCGAGGTAGTTCGGATGCACGGCGTGGGCCATGTCGGCCGAGACGCAGAGGGATGCGGCGATCGAAGCGAGATGATCGGCTCGGCTGCCGCCCCGGCCCGCCGTCACTCGTTCCAGGATGTCGCCGAGCAGCGGGCTGGCGGCGCCGGTGCTGGTCTCACTGCCGACTTCTTCGTGGTCGAAGCAGGCGAGCACAGCGATGCGGCTCGTCTCGCGTCGGGCCAGCGCGGTCGCTCCGCACCAGACCGAGACGAGGTTGTCGAGCCGGCCGGACGCGATCAGCTCGCCGTCGACGCCGAGCAGACTCGGGGGAGTGAGGTCGTGGGTCATGACGTCCCACGCCACGACGTCGTCGAACGCGACGCCCAGCTCCTTGGCCATGAACGCCGCGAACCCGCCGTCGTCGACTTCGCCGAGCCCCCACACGGGCACGACCTGGTGCTGGCGATCGAGCGTGACACCGCGCTCGTTCACGTCGCGGTCGAGATGGATCGCGAGCTGGGGGAGCCGCAGCACGGGACGGTCGACCTCGACGAGACGCACTTCGCCGGATCTCGAGCGCGACGCGACCCGAGAGGCCGAGGTCGCGGTCGAGCCAAGAGTTGACGAGTGCGCCGCCGTACACATCGACCCCGAGCTGGCGGTATCCGACCGCCCCCGTGTCTGGCCGCGGCTTGACGCGCAGGTTCGGGCTGTCGGTGTGGGCGCCGATCACGACGAAGCCAGGAGCGGGGTCGTCGGGGATGTACCAGGCCACGATCGCTCCGCCCCGGATCGTGTACGCGCCGCCTGGCGATCCGTCGATCGCGCCTCCGATCTCGACACGACGGAAGCCGGCCTCGTCGAGCACGGCCGCGACAGACTCCGCCGCGTGGTACGGCGAGGGCGAGCGGGCGAGGAACTCGAGCACCTCTGTCATCCGTACAGTCCGGCCGTGAGCCCCGTGCCCCGGAGGTGGGCAGCTCTCGTTCAGCGTGAGCACGGTGCGCTCGCCGGTGCGGGCGCCCATCACACGGTGGATGCTCGTGTAGTTCGGATAGAAGAACCCGGTCGGGTTCGCGATGCCGAGGATCTTCGAGATGTAGGCGTTGATGACGCCGCCGTGACACACCGCGGCAATGCGTCGCGAGGGGTTCGCCTCGATGAGCCGTTCGACCGCCGCGAACACGACATCGCGGAACGTCTCCGGGTCGACCTCGACATCGCCCCACGAGCCGCTGACGATCTCCTTCCATCGGGGGTCGTTCGCGGCCTTGAGCTCCTCGACAGGCACGTACCAATGGCTGTCACGGTCGTACTCGGCCAGCTCGTCGTCGACCACGACGTCGAGTCCGTGGATCTCGGCCAGCGGTGCGGCGGTCTCCCGCGCTCGTTGCATGGGGCTCGAGTACACCGCGTCGATGCGCTCGTCGGCCAGCCAGCGGGCCATGTGCAGCGCTTGGTCGCGTCCCTCTTCAGAGAGCTCGGGATCGGCAGGGCCGTCGGCATCCTCCCGACGGATCGGCAGCGCGTGTGTCGATGAGCAGGAGCTCCATCGCGCGGAGCATAGGGTGCGCCGATGTCCGATCTGTGGGTCGAAGAATCGGGACCCGAGGATGCGCCGCTCGTGGTGTTCGTCCACGGATCGATGGACCGGTCGACGAGCTTCGCGAAGGTCATGCGTCGCCTGCGCGACGACTTCCGCGTGCTCACCTATGACCGGCGTGGGTACGGACGATCGGTAGCCGTCGGCGGGCCGTTCACGATGGCTCATCAGCTCGAGGACCTGCATGCGGTCATGGCGAGCCGCGTCGGCGTCGTCGTCGGCCACAGCTACGGCGGCAACGTGGCCCTCGCGGCGGCCGAAGCTCGTCCCGACGTGGTGCGCGGCGTCGGGGCGTTCGAGCCCCCGATGCCCTGGACCGATTGGTGGCCGACGACCAGCGGTGGCTACAGCATCGTGGCCCAGTCGCGAGCGAACGAGGATCCGGCGGAGATCGCCGAGCGGTTCATGAAGCGGATGATCGGCGACGAGCGGTGGGAGCGGTTGCCCGCCTCCACCCGAGCCGAGCGACGGGCGGAGGGTCCCGCGTTGATCGGCGAGATCGTCGACTTGCAGGCCCGTCCGGCGTTCGACCCCGGCAAGGTCTCGGTGCCGGTGGTCGTCGCGCGCGGCGCGAACGGCGCCGACCACCACCGTCGGTCCGTCGAGCACCTGTTCTCCGCGATCGGCGACCCGGCGATGATCACGATCGAGGAGGCGGGCCATGGGGCGCACAACAGCCATCCCGACGAGTTCGCCGCGTTCGTGCGGCTCGTGGCGGCGCGGTCCGAGCTCGGCTAGCTGAAGGAGCTAGCCGCCGTTGACGAGCGCGCACCCGTCGGCGGCCGCGGTGGGCAGCGCCACATCGACGCCGAAGAACCTGCACTCACACGTGCTCGCGCACGTCGCCAGCTCCTCCCGCTGGTTGTAGACGACGAAGCCCGTGCCGAGGAGCAGCACGACGAGGATCACCTTCGTGATGACCTTCTTCGCGAGCCACAGCGCGAGCACGACCCCGACGCCAAGGCCGACGAGCACGCCCAGGGCGACCGTCTGCAGCCGCTCCTGATCCAGCCAGTCGGGCCACGTCGAGCGCGAACACGCGCGCACCGTACCGACCGAGTGTGCACACTGAGCGGCATGCTCGTGCACCTCGACACCGACATCGGCGGGGATCCGGACGATGTCTGTGCGCTCGCGATGCTGCTCGGCTGGCCCGACGTCGAGATCAGTGGGGTCACCACCACCCATGAGGAGGGCGGACGGCGAGCGGGCTTCGTGCACGAGGTGCTGCGGCTCGCGAGCCGTCGCGACATCCCAGTTGCGGCAGGCGCCGAGCACTCGATGACGACGCTCGTGCAACCCGGGGGCTTCCCCGATGACGTGCGCTACTGGGGAAGGTCGATCCCTCCGCTTCCCTCCCGTGCGGGAGCCGCGCTCGATCTCCTCGAGCAGAACGTCGAACGAGGGGCGACGGTCATCGCGATCGGACCGTTCACGAACCTCGCGCTGTTCCAGGTCGAGCGGCCGGGGCTGCTCGACCGTGTGCCCGTCGTCGTGATGGGTGGTGCGTTCCGCCCGCTCGATCCCGGCTATCCGCAATGGACCGACGGACTACGACTGGAACGTGCAGTGCGACACTCGGGCTGCGGAGATCGTGGAGACGCTCGCCGATCTCACCGTCGTGCCGCTCGCGGCGACGGTGAAGGTGCACCTCCGCGCCGCACATCTCCCACGCGTGCGCGTCGCCGGGGCCACTCGGTGCACTCATCGCTCGACAGGCGGAGGCGTACCTCGCCGATCGCCGAGCGGGCCTGGCCGACGACAACCCGCGGCTCCCGGCCGACCTCCTGAACTTCCACCACGACCCGCTTGCGTGCGCGGTCGCAGTGGGGTGGGACGGGGTGACCATCGAGCAGACCGCGACGAGCCGGGTCGTGACCGATGTCGACGGCGACGCGTTCGCCGAGAGGTGGATCGAAGCGATCGAGCACCTACATTCGGGCGGGTGAGCGACCAGCGTCCCGTCAACCTGTCCGCGTCGGGTCCGCCCGAGACCGTCCTCGATCTCGAGCCCGCTGACGCACGAGCCGCGCTCGCGGACCGCTCGCGGAACCTCCGGACCAGCGTCGCGATGCGGTTGCCGCTGTCGCTGCCCAGTGGCCGCGCTACCTGGATGCATGGGCCCAGCTCGGCGCACTCGCCCGTGACGACGTGGAGGCCTACGCGTGCTTCCGCGTGGGCTATCACCGCGGCCTCGACCGCCTGCGCGCGAACGGCTGGCGGGGCAGCGGCTACGTGCGGTGGGCCTTCGAGGAGAACCGTGGCTTTCTTCGGTCGCTACGCGGCCTCGGCCAGTCCGCGGCTCGCATCGGCGAGGTCGACGAAGCGGAGCGCTGCGCGCACTTCCTCGCGCAATGCGATCCGTCGGGCGTGCCCGACGAGGGCTGACGCCCGCTGCGCCCACTTCCTCGCGCAATGCGACCCCACGGGCGTGCCGGACGAGGGCTGACGAGCGGATCTCCGCATGGCTCATCCACGTCACAAGGAGTTGCTCGAGCTCGTCGACTCCGACGACGTCGATGGCGTTCTCCACATCGTGACGTTGGACGCGATCGCCCAGGCGTGGTGGAGATGGCACCGCGGCGCGCACAACAGCTTCCACGACCCCGACTGGTGGGCGATCGAGCTCTTTCAAGGCCAAGCGATTTTCGAACATCGAGACCTCCACCGCGAGCTGCTCCTCGAGCTCGTCGCGCAGGCCTCCGATGAAGACGAGCTCGAGATCGTCGGGGCAGGGCCACTGGAAGACCTTGTCTCTGACAACGAGCACTTCTTGCGGTGGGTCGAGGACCTCGCCGCCGACAACGGAAAGTTTCGCACGGCGCTCTCGAAGATCTGGTTGTACGGCGACGAGCGTCCGGAAACGCTGCGCCGGCTAGAGGCGGCGGCCGGGGTGCCGCTCGGGCGTTCAGACCCCTCGTAAGCCTGCCGTCACTCGCCGAGGCGTCAGACGAGGACGAAGACGACGGTCGAAGTAGAGCTGGATGTCTCGTCATGGCCTCCGCTCCGCGCCCGAGACGCACAGCGAAAACTGGACGGTCGTGGGTGCACGGTCTGCGCTCACACCTCGCTGCGACGATGGTGCCGTGAAGATCGCCTTCCAAGTCGTCGTGTTCGACGCCGCCGATCTCGCCACAGAGAGCAGCTTCTGGGCAGGCGTGCTCGGCGGGACGGTCGACGCCGAGGACAACTGGCACATGGTGCTGGTCGACGGACGACCGCGGATTGGCGTCCAGCGGGCACCGAACCATGTGGCTCCCGACTGGCCGCACGGCACGCCGCAGCAGATCCACCTCGACCTCTGGGTCGACGACCCCACGGCGGCGCATGATCTCGTCATGTCCCTCGGCGCCTCGGTTCTGAAGGAGGCAGAGGGCGGGGATGCGCCGACGCCTTTCAGGTCTATGCGGACCCAGCGGGCCATCCCTTCTGTCTTTGCTGGGTCAAGCCCCGCGCAGAAGTGAGGTAGTACTCGGTCATGCTCGACCTGCGTCCCTCGTGTGAGAACTGCGATGTCGACCTCCCGCCCGACAGCGCCGACGCCCGCATCTGCACCTACGAATGCACGTGGTGCGCGAGCTGTGCCGACGGCGTGCTGCAAGGCGTGTGCCCGAACTGCACCGGCAACTTCGTTCCGCGGCCGATCCGCCCGGCGACGATGCTCGCCAAGCATCCCGCGAGCACCGAGCGGATCTTCAAGCCCGTCGATCTCGACGCGCACGCGGCGCGCGTCGCTTCGCTCAGAGGCTGATGCTCGGGTCGAGGAACTCGTTCGTCACGAGGTCGGCTGTGGACAACCCCTCCGGGATTTCGGTGCCCGACGACGTCAGCACCGGCACGAGGTCGTCGAGCAGCTTCTGGACGCGTGCTTCGTCGAAGCTGCCGAACACGCCGTCCGTGCCGTTGGCGACGATCCCGAGGTCGAGCTGCTTCTGCACCGCGTCGGCGACGCCGCCCTCGGTGAGCACGAAGCCGCCCGTCAGCTGACCGACATAGTCGAGCAGCACGGCGTTCGTCGCCGCCGGGTCGCTCACGTAGTCGATCGCGGACTGCTGCAGGATCGGCACGAGTGCGGTGAGGCACTCGCGGTTCTCCTCGAGCGCGTCCGACCGCACGACGATCGCGTTCTGGTAGACGGGATAGTCCTCGTCGACGAGGAGGAACTCGACGGGTTTGTTCCACTCCGGGAGTTCGTTCTCGTAGAAGTACGGCTCGCTCGTCACGAAGCCCTGCTGCACGATCTTGCCGTCGGCGGCGAGGAACCGTGACGGGTCGCCTTGATACGACGTGTCGATCTGCTCGGGCTGCAGCAGACCCTGAGCCTCGAACACATCGAGGTAGGAGCCGTCGAACGCCAGGACGGTCTCACCCGACGCGCCGATGTCGGCGACCGACTCGAACGCCGAACGAGGGATCACCCCACATGAAGATCTGAGGGTTCTTCGCGTACCAGGCCAGCACCGCGGTGGTCGGCTGCGTGGCCGCGCTGACGATCGCCTCGTCGGTGCCCACCATGCCGAGGAGGATGTCGGGATCCTGGTACATCTGCGCGCTCGCGGTCTGGAACCCGACGGCGGGGCCGCCCGCGCGGATCTCGAGGTTCACACCGGTGTCGAGCAGCGGCCCCGAGTAGGTCGCGGCGTTCGCGTCGATGGTGCCGCCCGCGCCGATCAGCTCGTAGAAGAGGCCGTGGTCGGGCTCGGGCCACCAGTTCGACTGCACGACGATCGTCTCGGGGCAGACGCCTGCGAGCGACGTCGCGGCCGCGGCGGTCGTGTCCGCGCTCGCGGCCGAGGTCGCGGCAGAACCGGAGGCGGTCGTCGCGGACGAGGCGTCGGACTCGTCGTCGTCACCACACGCGGCGAGCGCGACGAGGGCCGCGAGGGCGATGACCAGGGCTCGGGACTTCACCATGCGTTCACCCTGTCATTGTTGACCAAGTCAGTCAACAATGAGGTGGCAGACCGGGGGTACGGTCGACGAGATGGCGGTCGAACCGTTCGTGGGCATCGTGCTGACAGGAGGCGCGAGCTCGCGCATGGGCACCGACAAGGCGTTCGTCGAGGTGGGCGGGACTCCGCTCGTGGTGCGGGTTGCCGACGCGCTGCGGGACGCGGGCGCGTCCCGCGTCGTGGCCGTCGGAGGCGACGTCTCCCGACTCGCCGCCCTCGGTCTCGATGCGCTCCCTGATCACGCGGCCGGCCAGGGCCCGCTCGGCGGCATCGTCACCGCGCTCGAGGAGATCGACGCCGACCTGTTCCTCGTGGCGGCGTGTGATCTCGTCGCCATCACGCCGACCGCCGTGCGCGAAGTTCTCGACGCGCTCACGCCCGACGCTGACGCAGTCATCCCTCGAAGCGATCGTCTCGAGCCGCTCCTGGCCGCCTACCGACTTCGCTGCGTCGCACATCTGCGCGCCGAACTCGACGACGGTGAGCGCGCGCCACATCGAGCCGTCGAAGGACTGGCGGTCGTGCAGCTGCGGCTGCACGAGACAGACGCCCTCCGCGACGCCGACGGCCCCGACGACCTCCCAGTAGCCTGACGGCGTGCCTGCGGAGATCGACATCTACACGTTGGAGGACGCGCAGGCCGCGGGCACGGTCGCGCTCATCGATGTGCGTCAACCGGACGAGTACCTCAGTGGTCACGTGCCTGGCGCGCTGCTGGTGCCGCTGAACGACCTGCCCGAGCGCCTCGGGGAGCTCCCTCCGGACCGACCGTTGTATGTCATCTGTCGCACCGGAGCGCGCAGTGCGGCCGCGGTCGAGTTCCTCACGGAGATGCAGGTCGACGCGATCAACATCGCCGGCGGCACGAAGGCGTGGGTCGAGGCGGGCAACGACGTCGTCGTCGGGCCGGATCCCACGTGAACGGCGAGTGACTGACCTCCCCGTCCGCTGGGTTGCCTCCGACGCCGACCTCGCCGAGACGATCGACTCGCTCGTCGGCGAGCCTGCCGTACGCGGTGGACACTGAGTTCCACCGTGAGCGGTCGTACTTTCCCAAGGTTGCGCTGGTGCAGCTCGCGGGACGTGACGGCATCGCGCTCATCGATCCGCTCGCGGTCGACCTCAAGCCCCTCGCGCGACTGCTCGACGGCCCCGGCATCGCGGTCCTGCACGCTTCACAACAGGATCTCGAGGTGCTGTCACGATCGTGCGGCACGATCCCGCGCCAGATGTTCGACACCCAGCTCGCCGCGGGCTTCCTCGGCCACAGCTCGCCCGCACTCGTCAACCTCCTGGCGAGTGAGCTCGGGGTGAAGCTCGCGAAAGGCGACCGACTCACCGACTGGTTGGCAAGGCCGTTGTCCGACGACCAACGCGCCTACGCCGCGTCCGACGTCGCGGATCTCTTGCCCCTTCGCGAGCGGCTCGTCGAACGGCTCTCGGCCGTGGGTCGGGCGGAATGGGCTTCCGACGAGTGCGAGGAGCTGCGCAGCCGGCCCGTCGGCCCTGCCGATCCTGATCGCGCCTGGTTGCGCATCAAGGACCACCGCCACCTCAGAGGTGCGAGCCGGGGAGTCGCCCAGGCGGTAGCCGCCTGGCGAGAGCGCCGTGCGGCGACGCTGGACCAGCCCGTGCGGTTCGTGCTGCCGGACCTGGCGATCCTGGGCATCGCCCAGCGCCCGCCCAAGGACCTCGACGGCCTTCGTCGCGTCCGCGGTCTGGACGAGCGGTCTCTTCGCAAGCCGGTGGGCGACGAGCTGCTCGCCGCGATTCGCGCCGGCACGGCTCTCGGTACCGATGTGATCACCGAGACGCTCGCCGAGGACGTTCCCCGGGATCTCCGCCCCGCGGTCACCCTCGTCTCGGCGTGGGTCAGCCAGCTCGCCCGCGACCTCAAGATCGACACCTCCTTGCTCGCCACCCGCGGTGATCTGGTCGACCTGTTGCTCGGAGCACCCGATGCCCGCCTTGCCCACGGCTGGCGAGCGCAGCTCGTCGGCGACCAGATCCGCCAGCTCGTCGAGGGTGAGGCAGCGCTGGCGTTCGACGGCGCCGGGGGCCTGCTGCTCGAGCCGCGGGCGCCGACCCGGGCCTCGAACGTCCCCGCTGACGTGCCCGTGCCGCAGGACGACGCCATCGCGGGATAGACGTCGCCGCGCGACGTCGACCCTGGTGGGGGCGGTCGCGGGGCCGAAATTCCCGCCGGAGACATCCGACCTGTCCCACACCTGAGGCGCTACACTGGGCCTCCCATTGTCGCGTCCGCCCGGGGAGCACGCCCGTGAAAAAGGGTCGCCACCGGCGCTTCGAAGAAGCCCGCAAGCTCAAGCAGTCCGGTCCTGAGGCGTTCGGGTTCGGTCGCACCGACACCGATGATTCGCCGCGTACCACCACGACCGAAGACGACGAGTACGCCGAGCTGGCGGCAAAGTACGGGGTCGAATTCGACGACGACGACGAAACCGACGACGAGGACTCCTAGCCCCACCTCTGTCGCCTCCCTTCTCGGGCCAGAAACCTCCTGATGAAACCCCCCGCTCTTCGTAACGTCGCGCTCGTCGCCCACGTCGACCACGGCAAGACCACCCTCGTCGACGCGATGCTGCGCGCCACCGGCGTCTTCCGAGCCAATCAGGCGCTCGTCGACCGCGTCATGGACTCGAACGACCAGGAGCGCGAGCGCGGCATCACGATCCTCGCGAAGGCGGCGTCGGTCACCTGGAGAGGCACGAAGATCAACCTCGTCGACACCCCTGGCCACGCCGACTTCGGTGGCGAGGTCGAGCGTGCGCTCACCATGGTCGACGGCGTGCTTCTGCTCGTCGATGCGGCCGAAGGCCCGTTGCCCCAGACGCGCTACGTCCTCTCGAAGGCCCTCGCGCAGCATCTTCCGGCGGTCGTCGTCCTCAACAAGGTCGACCGCCACGACGCCGCGCCCGCACGAGGTGCTCGACGAGATCTACGAGCTGTTCTTCGACCTCGACGCGGCCGACCACCACATCGAGTTTCCCGTCATCTCCGCGATCGCACGCGACGGTCGGGCGATGCGCGGCGTGGGCATCCCGAGCGCGACCGACGACCTCTCGGCGCTGCTCGACACGGTGCTCGAGACCATTCCGCCGCCCGGCGGCGACGCCGCCGCACCGCTGCAGGCGCTCGTGACGAACCTCGACGCGTCGGACTACCTCGGCCGCCTCGCGATCGGTCGTGTGATCGAGGGGACCCTGCGCAAGGGGCAGACCGTCGCGCTGTGCGAGGAGGAGACCGAGGTGGGGGAGGACGGCATCGCCGTCTCGCCGTTGAAGCGCCGTCTCGCGCAGATGATGGCGTTCGAGGGCATCGGTCGCGTCGAGGACGCGGACGAGCTCTGTGCCGGCGACCTGTTCGTCGTCGCGGGCTTCCCCGAGGTGGAGATCGGCGACACGCTGGCCGATCCGGAGGTGCCGCGCCCGTTGCCGCGCCTGATGGTCGACGAGCCGGTGCTGCGGATGACGTTCGGCGTGAACACCGCACCGACGTCGGGGAAGGCGGGGAAGTACGTGACGTCCCGCCACCTGCGCGAGCGCCTCGAGCGCGAGATCCTCGGGAACGTCTCGATCGAGCTCACGGACACCGAGTCTCCCGACGTCCTCGAGGTCGCGGGCCGCGGCGAGCTGCAGCTCGCGGTCCTCATCGAGTCGATGCGACGGGAGGGCTACGAGCTCGAGGTGAGCCGGCCCGAGGTGATCACCCGCGAGATCGACGGGAAGACGTCGCGAGCCGCTCGAGCGCGGTGTCGTCGACGTACCCGAGGAGCACGTCGGTACCGTCACGCAGGCGCTCGCGCCGCGCACGGGTCGGGTCACCGACCTCCGTCCGGGCGACCCCGGCCGCAGCATCGTCACGTTCGAGGCACCGGCACGCGGGCTCATCGGCTTCCGCTCGTTGCTGATGACCGCGACGCGTGGCACCGCGTTGCTCCACCAGCACCACGGTGGATGGATCCCGTGGGCGGGTGACCTGCCGCACCGCGTGACCGGCACCATGGTCGCCGACCGCGCCGGCACGTCGAGCTCGTACGCCCTCGACAACCTGCAGCTGCGGGGCACGCTCTTCATCGGCCCCGGCGAAGAGGTGTACGAGGGGATGGTCGTCGGCGAGAACTCACGAGCCGGCGACATGGTGGTCAACGTCACGCGTGAGAAGCAGAAGACCAACATTCGCACCCACGCCGCCGACGACGCGATCAAGCTCACCCCGCCCGTCGTGCACACCCTCGAGACCGGCATCGAGTTCATCGCCGACGACGAGCTCGTCGAAGTCACTCCGGATGCGATCCGCGTCCGCAAGCGGGTGCTGCGCGAGCAGGATCGGCGGCGTCTCGCGCGTTAGCGGCGTACCTGGGGGTGGGGGAGGTAGCGTCTTGCGCCGGCGCCTCTCGTCGAGGTGCTCAACGAGCGCCTTGTACACGTCCTCGCCGACGGTTTCGACCAGCTCGTCGGCGAGCGTGATGTACACGGGCTCCTTGGCCACGAACGCGTCGGGCGAGTCCGTGCACCACCAGTGGAACTCGAAGCCGCCCTCGCCCCAGTCGCGGCGCTTCCACTCCCGCACCGTCGAGGTCACGTGACCGTTCTCGTCGGTGCTGTCGACCTGGCGGAAGGGAAGCTGCCAGCAGACCTCGGGCTTCCAGTCGATGAAGCGCTCACCGGCCTCGACGGCACCGATGTGGAGCGCGCACCCGTCGCCGCCGGCGAAGCCCGGGCGGTTCAGGAAGATGCACGCGTCGCCGACGAGCCGGGTGCGCCAGTCGCCGTTCTTCTGGTGGAGCGCGAACCCGCCGCGCTTCTTCGCACGTCACGGAACTGCCACTGCTCCGGCGTGAGCCGCTTCGCGTAGGGGATCACTCGCTTGTAGTCGGCGTTGTCGTCGAAAGTGCGCCCCGTACGAGCAGCACCCCTGGTTGAGCTCCGGCGCGGGCCCGGTGAGGACGCCCTGGCAACCAGCACCCCAGATGCAGGTCCAGTTGCTGAGCAGGAACGTGACGTCGAAGATCCACGTGCGGTCTTCGTTCGGGTCGTCGAACGAAAACCACTCGTGCCGGTCGTCCATGCGGTCCGACACTAGGGGGCTACGTTGACGATGTTGAACACCCTCGTCGACGACCTCCGCGCTGCGCTCGCGCCCGACCGCGTGCAGCGCCGAGCCGCTCGAGCTCGCGCTCTACGGCCGGGATGCGTCGGGCCTCGCCGGTCACGCCGTCGTCGTGTGCTTCCCGCTGACCACCGAGGAGGTGCAGGCGTGCGTCGCGACCGCGGTGCGCCATGGGCGCCCATTCGTCACCCGAGGATCGGGTACGGGACTCGCGGGAGGGGCGGTGCCGCTCGACGACCCGGTCGTCATCGTCACGACGAAGATGAATCGGGTGTTGTCGGTCGATCCTGACGCCCGTATCGCGTGGGTCGAGCCCGGGAGTGCTGAACCTCGACCTCAGCCGCGCCGTGGCACACCTGGGGCTCCACTTCGCGCCCGACCCGTCGAGCCAGCAGTCCTGCTCGATCGGGCGGAAATGTGGCCACGAACTCAGGCGGCCCGCACTGCCTGGCGTACGGCGTGACGAGCACGCACGTCCTCGCGATCGAGGTCGTGCTGCCCGACGGTCGCATCACGATGCTCGGCGGGCTCGATCCCGAGCCCGCGGGCTACGACCTCCGCGGCGCGTTCATCGGTGGCGAGGGCACGCTCGGGGTCGCGACCAAGATCGCCGTGCGCTTGACGCCGATCCCGAAGGTCGTGCGCACGCTGCTTCTCGACTTCGCCAGCGTCGACGACGGCGCCGCGACCGTCAGCGCGATCATCGCCGGAGGATTGGTGCCCGCCGCGATCGAGATGATGGACGCGCGCATCACCGCGGCCGTCGAGGCCTTCGTGCACGCGGGCTTCCCCCTCGACGCGGCAGCCGTGCTGATGGTCGAGGTCGACGGTCTCGCCTCCGCCGTCGACGACGCGGTCGAGCGTGTCCGAACGATCGGTCTCGCCAACGGGGCGCAGTCGGTGCGAGTCGCCCAATCCGAGGCCGAGCGGGCGCTGTGGTGGAAGGGGCGCAAGAGCGCGTTCGGCGCGATCGCGCGCATCAACCCCGACTACTACCTCCACGACACCGTCGTGCCGCGCCGCCGACTCGTCGAGGTGCTCCGCGAGGTCTACGCGATCGCTGAGCGTCATGACCTCATCGTCATGAACGTCTTCCACGCCGGTGACGGCAACCTGCACCCGCTTCTGTCGTTCGACCGGCGAGTCCCGGGAACGATGGAGCGCGTGTACGCCGCGGGCGAGGAGATCGTGAAGGCATCGGTCGCCGCCGGCGGAGTGCTCTCGGGCGAGCACGGGATCGGCATCGAGAAGCGCGACCTGATGCCGATGTTGTTCTCGGCTGACGATCTCGATGCGCAGGCCCGGCTGCGCGAGGCGTTCGATCCCGATGGCACCGCGAACCCGCAGAAGGTCCTTCCCGGCGGGCTCTCGTTGTGGCGACCTTCAGGCCGTGCCGGACGGAGCATGGGTGTGACCGTCGGGCAGGCCACGATCGACCTCGCCTCGTTCGCGGAGGAGATCGGCCCGACCGGACCCGTCGCCGTCGAGGGCGGCCGCACGCAGTGGGACATCGGAGGGTCGCCGGATCCTGTCGGTCCGGCTGGTGCGCGCGCCCGCGGGCATCGCCGAGATCGCCGCAGACGAGATGACGGTCTGCTGTGGAGCGGGCACGTTGGTCACCGAGCTCGATGCCGCGCTCGCCGAGCACGGGCAATGCGTCGCGCTGCCCGCCTGGGACGGTGCGACGGTGGGCGGCGTCCTCGCGGTGGGGCGGAGCGGCATTCGCCGTCTCGGGTACGGGCCAGTCCGCGACACGTTGCTGCAGGCGCGCGTACGTGTCAGCGGAAGGACGAGTCGTGAAGGCGGGCGGACCGACCGTGAAGAACGTGAGCGGCTACGACCTGTGCCGACTGCTCGTCGGGTCGCTCGGCACCGTCGGGCTCATCGGTGAAGTGATCCTGCGGCACGCGCCCGATTCCCGCCGCATCGCAGTGGTTCAGTGCTGAAACCGTCGATCCCGCTGCCCTGGTGGCGGCGTTGTACCGGCCCGCCTGCGTCCTTTGGGACGGCGCGCGCTCGTGGACGTTGCTCGAGGGGCACGCCGCAGATGTCGAGGCCTTGGCCTCGGCGTCCGGGCTGGCCCCGACGGATGCGCCGCCCGCCCTGCCACCCCATCGCTGGTCGATCTCGCCCACGGAGATCTCCTCGCTTCGAGGCACGTTCGTCGTCGAGGTGGGCGTCGGCGTCGTGCACCACACCGAGCCCGCACCTCCCCGTGCTGTCGACCCCGTCGTCGCGGACCTCAGCGCGCGCATCCGGCGGCTCTTCGATCCCGAGCACCGTCTCAACCCGGGCCGGGATGTGCTCGCGGCATGAAGCTCGACGTCGTCGACACGGAGCTGGCGTCTTGCGTCGCGTGCGGCCTGTGCCTGCCCCATTGCCCGACCTACCGGGTCAGCGGCGAGGAGGTGGCGTCACCCCGGGGTCGCATCGCGGCGATGCGCGAGGTGCAGTGGAACGACGCACCGGCCGACGCCTCGTTCATCGAGTTCATGGACGCGTGCGTGCAGTGCCGCGGATGCGAGACCGCCTGTCCGTCGGGCGTGCCTTTCGGACGGCTGATGGAGGGCACCCGCCACTCCCTCGCAGAAGCCGGGAAGCTCACGCCTTGGTGGCAGCGGCTCGGCATGAAGGCGCTCGGACACCATCGCCTCCTCCTCGCCGGAACGAGCGCGCTCGGCATTGCTCAGCGGGTGCATCTGGTTCCCCGGCGTGTTACGGCGCGATTGGGACTGCCGCCCGTGTCCGTGCGGTCGTCGCCGCTTCGCGCGACAGGTGGCGACGTGTGGCTCTACACGGGCTGCGTCATGGACGCGTGGCTGCGACCAGTGCATCTGGCCGCGCTGCGGGTGCTGACCGCCGCGGGCGTGGGCGCCGCGCTTCCCGGGCCGGGCGGCGATTGCTGCGGTGCGTTACATGTGCACGCGGGTCTCACCGAGGATGCCCGCCGCCTCGCTCGCCGAGTCATGACGTCGATGCCGGGCGACGCGCCGATCCTCGTCGACTCGGCCGGCTGTGGTGCCGCGCTGAAGGACTATGGCCACCTGCTCGGAACGGACGACGCAGCCGCGTTCTCGGCTCGCGTGCACGACATCCACGAGTGGCTCGCGACGCGAATGGACTCGCTCCCGACGCCGTCACGTTCAGCGACGCGTGTCGCCGTGCAGGATCCCTGCCATCTCCGTCACGTGCAACGCAGCCACCTCCCGGTCCGGACCGTGCTGGACCCCTACGTCGTGCTCGTGGAGCTCGACGACGAAGGGCTGTGCTGCGGAGCGGGCGGCGCGTACGCGGCGCTGCATCCCGAGACCGCGGGCGCGATCCGCATGCGCAAGCTCGAGTCGATCGCCCGCTCCCGCGTCGACCTGGTTGCGAGCGCCAACCCTGGGTGTGCGCTGCACCTCGCGGCAGCGGGCGTGCGGATCTGCCATCCGATGGAGATCGTCGCCCTGTCCCTCGAGAGTGGAGCCCTCGACGGTGGAGCCCCCGATGGCCGGTGAGTTCGACGACATCCGATCACGGCTCGAGGTGATCGCCGAGGAGCTCGCCGATCTCGCGATCCTGCGGCTGCGCGAGTCGATCGACGCTGGGGGCACGGAGCTGCCGGTGGACGAGCGGCGGCTCACGCGCGCTCGCCGCTCGGTGGAAAAGGCGATCGCGATCCTGCAGGAACCCGACGACCACGAGTAACCAGCCGGCAGGTCAGAGCCGGTTCAGCTCGTCGATCAGGTTGCGCAGGCGGTGGACGTGATGGGGATTGAACCGGAACGCCACCCGGGCGAGATCGAGCTGGTCGTCGTCTTCTCGCTCCACGGGAAAGCGGGTCGACGACCTCGAACCCACCTGACCGGCACATGTCCGCGAACTGCACGTCGAGCCGGGCGAGATCCTCCGGCGAGGGTGCACGCTTCACCCGCACCACGAGCTTGTCGCCGACGTAGCGGAGCGAGTCGTAGTTGGAGTAGAAGCCGACGATCTCCTCGCACGCCTCGTCGACATCGTCGGTGACGAGGAACAGATCGCAATCGCTCGCGGCAATGAGGCCGCGCTCCGCGAGCTCGTCCTCGACGAATCCCTTCCAGTGCGACCAGTACGTGCCGTTCGGGATGTCGAGCATCACGATCGGCGCCGGGGTGGACTTCCCGGTCTGCACGAGGGTGAGCAGCTCGAACGCCTCGTCGAGCGTGCCGAAGCCGCCGGGAAGGCACAGGAACGCTCTTCGACTCCTTGATCAACATCAGCTTGCGCGTGAAGAAGTACTTCATCGACACGAGCTTGGGATCGCCGG
Organism: uncultured Acidimicrobiales bacterium; assembly: GCA_963747215.1. Taxonomy (GTDB): domain Bacteria; phylum Actinomycetota; class Acidimicrobiia; order Acidimicrobiales; family DATKAS01; genus DATKAS01. The sequence goes on along the minus strand of CAVVET010000029.1, from coordinate 144,660 downwards.
CGATCACGGGGTTGGGCTCGTTCTCGAACGGCAACCGAATGGTGACGCCGAACGACATGTCGCGGCCCGCGCCCTCCATGCCCGCAGCCATGATGCCCGGGCCCGCGCCGGTCACGACCATCCACCCGCGGGCGGCCAACGCCTTGGCCATGTCGCTTGCCTGCGCGTAGAGCGGGTCATGGGGAAGGGTGCGAGCGGAGCCGAACATCGTCACCTTCGGGATGTCGCGGTACGGCGCGAAGGTCCGGAACGCCGAGCGCATCTCCTTGAGCGCGGCGTTCGTGATCTTCAGGTCGAGCCGATCCGCGTCGTCGCCCGCGAGCCGCACCGCAGTCGCGATGATCTCGAAGAGCTGGTCGCGGTTCTGGCTGACACCGGTGGCATCGAGGAGCTCGAGGACACGTTGGTCGAGGTCGGGATTGCCGGTGCGGTACCGGGGGAGGCGTTCGGACATCGCGGGTTCAGCCTGGCACGTAGCGTTCCGCCCTGATGCCCCCTGTCGCCGACCTGCCCCGGGCGTGCTCGATGTGCGGCGCACCGGTGAGCGGCGACGCGGACATCCCCCTCGGCTGGTCGCTGTCGACGTCGGAGCGGGGTCGCGTGCTCACCTGCCCGAAGTGCGTGCGCGACAACGTGCGGTCGATCGAGGCCAAGCTCGACGAAGCCTGGTGGTGATCATCGCCGACCACCCGCTCAACGGGATTGCCCATCGCGGCGCGGCATGGTGCCCCGAGTGGGCAATCTCCGCGGGAAGGAGAGAGCGTGGGCGGTCAGGAGACGGGTTCGATGCGCCCGTAGACCGTCGTGCGCTGCTCGAGCCGGCGGCCGAGCGGTTCGACGAGCTCACGGAAGCGATCCTCGGTCATCTCCTGCCCGTGTGAGGCGCCCGCGGCTCGGGAGATGTTCTCGTTCATCAGCGTGCCGCCGAGGTCGTTGCACCCGGACTGCAAGAGCTGGAACACACCCTCGAGCCCGAGCTTCACCCACGAGGCTTGGATGTTGTCGATCCAGCCGTGGTAGGCGATGCGCCCCACCGCGTGCATGCAGCAGGCACTCGCGGAACGTCGGGCCGCGGCGAGCCTTGTGCTGGAGGTAGATCGGCGCCGCCATGTGCACGAACGGCAGCGGCACGAACTCGGTGAAGCCGCCCGTCTCCTTCTGCAGGTCGCGAGTGCGCACGAGGTGTCGCGCCCAGGAGATCGGGCGCTCGATCGATCCGAACATGATCGTGATGTTCGAACGCAGGCCCACCGAGTGCGCGATGCGGTGCGCATTCGAGCCACTCCTCGGTGTTCATCTTGTCGGGGCACAGCACCGCGCGGACTTCGTCGTCGAGGATCTCGGCCGCGGTGCCGGGCAGGGTGCGCAGCCCGGCGTCCATCAGCCGGCGCAGGTAGTCGGCGAGCGGTTCGCCGAGGCGCTTCGCGCCTTCGGTGACCTCGAGCGCGGTGAAGCCGTGGACGTGGATGTCGGGCGCCGCCTCTTTCACGGCGCGGCGACGTCGATGTAGTAGTCGCCGTCGAAGTCAGGATGGATGCCGCCCTGCAGGCAGACCTCGGTTGCGCCGAGCGTCGGCAGCCTCGGCGACCCGTTCCTTGATGTCGTCGAGCGTGAGGTTGTACGGCGTGCCTCGCAGGTTCAGCGAGAGCGGGCCTTTCGAGAAGCCGCAGAACCGGCACTTGAACGTGCACACGTTCGTGTAGTTGATGTTGCGGTTGTGCACCCAGGTGACGACGTCGCCGACGGTCACGCGACGAAGGTCGTCGGCGACCTCCGCGACGGCGGCCACCTCGGGTCCGCGGGCGGAGAACAAGCGTGGCGAGCTCGTCGATGCCGGGTTCCTGACCGAGCAGCACCCCGTCGAGCACCTCCCGGACCGCGCCGCGCAGCCTTGGCCGCCGCCGGTACGAGCAGCACCGGGTGCACGTCGGCGCCCGAGTACCAGGCCGTGGATCGATCACCGACGACCTCGACATCCGCGCCCTCGTCGGGCCGCTTCACGAACTCGACCCGCTCGGGGAAGACGGCGCCAGGATCATCGCGGCCGAGCCCCTCCGCATCGGAGCGATCCATCACCGCGAAGTGCAGCGCCGCGTCGAGCCACCGATCGGGGTCGCGCACGAACTCCGGGTAGATCGTCGAGCCGCGGCGCGAGCACGAAGTCCTTCGCTTCGGTGACGTCGCGCAAGCGGTCGAGCGCCGGCCAGGGCCGTTCGGGGTTGACGTGGTCCGCGGTCACCGGGGAGACGCCGCCCCAATCGTCGATGCCAGCGTCGAGAAGCACCCCGAAGTCGTCGGAGAGGTTCGGCGGCGCCTGCAGGTGGATGTCGGGCGGCAGGATCAGGCGGGCCGCGGCGATCGACCACAGGTACTCGTCAGGAGGGCACGGCGGAGCGAGATGCATCGAGGTGCCGAGCTTCGGAAGGAAGTTCTGCACGATGACCTCTTGCACGTGGCCGTGCGTGCGATGGGACTCGCGCGATCGCTTCGAGCGCAGCGACCCGATCGGCGCGGCTCTCGCCGATGCCGACGAGGATGCCGGTGGTGAACGGGATCTGCAGCGTGCCGGCGTGGTCGAGCGTCGCGAGCCGGCGCTCGGGCGTCTTGTCCGGCGAACCCCGGTGGCAGTCGAGGTCGGGGTTCAGCGACTCGAGCATCATCCCCTGGCTCGGTGACACCGCCCGGAGCGCGGCCAGCTCGTCGAGGTGAAGCGCACCGGCGTTCGCGTGGGGCAGGAGCCCCGTCTCGTCGAGGACCAGGCGTGCCATCGCGTGGAGGTAGTCGAGCGTCGACGAGTGACCGTTGGCCGCGAGCCACTCGGCCGCGACGGGATACCGAAGCTCGGGGCGCTCGCCCAGCGTGAACAGCGCCTCGTGGCAACCGGCGGCGGCGCCCGCCCGGGCGATCGCCAGCACCTGCTCGGGAGACAGGTAGGGCGAGTCGAGCCGCGCCGGAGGTTGGGCGAAGGTGCAGTAGCCGCACTTGTCGCGGCAGAGCATCGTCAGCGGGATGAACACCTTCGGCGAGAAGGTGACCCGCGTCCCGTGAGCGTCATCGCGGATCTGGCGTGCTCTCGCCATGAGCTCGGGCAGCGGAACGTCGAGCAGGTCCGGCGTCATGGGCGCACGCTATCTGCCCATCGCGTCACATCTGCGCGGCGATCTCGTCCGCCTTTTCCTGGAGCGCGGCGAGGAGCTCCTCGAACGACTTGACGAAGCTCGACAGGCCCTCTTCCTCGAGCACCCTCGCGACGTCGTCGACGTCGATGCCGAACGAGGCGAGGGCACCCCAATCCGCCTCGGCCTCGTCGAGGCGAGCATCGACGGTGCGGGCGACGGTGCCATGGTCCTCGAACAGCTCGATGGTCTGGTCCGGCATCGTGTTCACCGTGTCCGGGCCGATCAGCTCGTCGACGTACAGCGTGTCGGGGTAGGCGGGGTTCTTGGTGGACGTCGACGCCCAGAGCGGCCGCTGCACGCGTGCCCCGCGGGCCTCGAGGGCCTCCCACCGAGCACCGGCGAACGTCTCCCTGAACAGCTTGTAGGCGAGCTTGCCCTGGGCCACCGCGGCCTTGCCGCGACGGGCGAGCGCCTCGGGCGTTCCGACCGCTTCGAGTCGCCGGTCGACCTCGGTGTCGACGCGGCTGATGAAGAACGATCCCACGCTCGCGACTCGGGAGAGGTCGCCGTCGCATGCCTCGAGCCCGGAGATGTACGCCTCCATGACATCCGCGTAGCGATCCAGGCTGAAGATCAGCGTCACGTTGATGCTGCGACCTTCGCTGATCATCTGCTTGATCGCCGGTACCCCTTCCGCGGTCGCTGGGATCTTCACGAAGAGGTTCGGACGGTTGATCCGCTGGTGCAGATCGCGCGCGGACGCGATCGTGCCTTCGGTGTCGCGCGCGAGATTCGGCGACACTTCGACGGACGCGAATCCGTCCCGTCCCCCGCTCTGCTCGTACAGCGGCGTGAACACGTCGAGGGCGCCGTTGATGTCTTGGAGAACGAGCGCCCAGTAGTCGTCGGTCACCGGCTTGTCGTCGACTGCGAGCTCCTTGAACTGCTCGTCGTAGTCCGGCGATCCCTGGATCGCCTTCTGGAGGATCGTCGGGTTCGACGTCAGGCCGCGGATGCCGTCGTTCACCAGCGTGGTCAGCTGGCCGCTCGTCAGATAGCCCCGCTTGAGGTTGTCGAGCCAAGGGCTCTGCCCCTGCTCGTCGAAGAGTTGACCCAAGCGGCTCATGCCGGTGTCCTTTCCAACAGCGCACGGGCCTGCTCGACCACGTGGGCGGGGTTGATGCCGAGCTTGTCCAGCGCGACCTGCCCGGGTGCAGAGGCGCCGAACCGGTCGATGCCGACGGACGCGTGCGCGTAGCGCTCCCACCCGAGCGTCGATGCGGCTTCGACGGAGAGTCGCGGCACCGCAGGAGGGAGCACCCCGTCGCGGTACTCCTTCGGCTGCGCGGCGAAGAGGTCCCACGAGGGCATCGACACGACGCGGGTGGCGACGCCTTCAGCTTTCAGGGTCGCGGCCGCCTCGACGCACACCGACACTTCGCTGCCGGTGCCGATCAGCACGAGCTGGGGTTGCCGGCGGGGCGCGTCGACGAGGACGTACGCGCCCCGTTCGACCTCTCCTTCCGCCGTGCCTTCGAGCACCGGCACGGCCTGTCGCGTGAGGATCAGCGCGGTCGGCCCGTCGGAGTCGACGGCGATGCGCCACGCCTGCACCGTCTCGTTCGCGTCCGCCGGCCGGATCATGCGCAGCTGCGGCATCGCGCGCAGCGACGCGAGGTGTTCGATCGGCTGGTGGGTGGGCCCGTCTTCGCCGAGGCCGACGGAGTCGTGCGTCCACACGAACACACATTTCGCCTCCGACAACGCTGCCAGCCGGGCGGCGCCCCTCATGTAGTCGCTGAACACGAAGAACGTGCCACCCGACCGGGAGCACGCCGCCGTGGTGTGCCATCCCGACCATGATCCCGCCCATGCCGTGCTCACGGATGCCGAAGCGGATCTGGCGACCGGCAGGCTTTGTCAGGCGATTGGCGGTCCTCGCCGTGCAGGTCGGTGCCCGTGTTCTCCGTGAGGTCGGCCCCTCCGGCCATCACGCCGGGTACGACCTCGAGCGTCGCGTTCAGGCATGCCGACATCGCGCGCCGAGTCGCGAGCTTCTCGCCGACGCTGAACGTGGGGAGCTTCGTCTCCCAACCGGTGACGCCGCGCCCCTGCCACATCGCGTCGAGGGCATCACGGTCGCCCTTCCACTCCGCGAGGCGTTCATCCCACGCGCACTCGGTGAAGCCGTTGGCGCATCCCGATGCCGCGGTACCAATCGAGGACGTCGGGCGGGCAGTAGAAGTCTTCGTTCGGCAGGCCGAGCCGCGCCTTCGTGAGCGCGATCTCCTCGGGTCCGAGCGGATTGCCGTGTGCATCGGCAGTGTCGGTCTTGTTCGGCGACGGATAGCCGATGTGGCTGCGAAGGATGATGAGCGAGGGCCGGTCTTCTTCGGCCATCGCTCGCTGGATCGCCTCTTCGAGACGGTCGACGTCGTTCGCGGCCTCGCCCACGTTCTCGACATGCCAGCCGTAGGCCTCGAAGCGCTTCCCGGCGTCGTCGCTGTAAGAGAGCTCGGTCGGGCCGTCGATCGTGATGTGGTTGTCGTCGTAGACATAGACGAGCCGGCCGAGGCCCAGGTGGCCCGCGAGCGAGGCGGCTTCGTGGCTGATGCCTTCCTCGAGACACCCGTCGCCCGCGATGACGAACGTGTGGTGGCTGACGATGTCGCTGCCGAAGCGCGTCCGCAGGTAGCGCTCCGCGATGCCCATGCCGACGCCGTTCGCGAAACCCTGGCCGAGCGGCCCGGTGGTCACCTCGACGCCCGACGTCACGAAGTTCTCCGGATGCCCCGGAGTACGGCTGCCCCACTGTCGGAACTGCTCGAGGTCTTCCTTCTCGAGCCCGAAGCCCGTGAGGTGGAGCATCGAGTACAGGAGGATCGACGTGTGTCCGTTGGACAGCACGAAGCGATCGCGGTCGGGCCACTTCGGGTCGGTCGGGTCGTACTTCATGACCCGCGTCCAGAGCACGTGCGCGAGGGGGGCGAGCGCCATCGCGGTGCCGGGATGCCCGGAGTTCGCGCGCTGTGGCGCGTCCATGGCGAAGCCGCGGATCACATTGATGCCGAGCTGCTCGATCTCCGCAACGGGCACGCGGGGCCCCTTTCCCGACGGTCGCACGGCGGACGTACCCGCCCGCGCGCCCACCCTATCCAGCCGGTTCGTCGGTGAAGAGAGCGATGGAGGCGGTGTAGCCGTGAAGGAAGTTCTGCCCACCGATCGGCCCGAGCTCGCCCGCGCAGAACATGCCGGCCACCGCGCGGTGGCCGAGCGCGTCGGTCACCGCCGCGGCGTCGTGATCCGGATCTCCGAAGAACCGAACGCCTCGACCATTGCACGTGAAGACCAGAGCGCCGTCGGCCCGAACGCCCTCCATCATCTCCGTCAAGTCCTCGTCAGCGGAGACGGCGTCGCGGATGTGGAACTGGACGGTCGTCCCGACGTCGACCAGGTCGCCGACCGCGACCGCGCCGTTCTCTCGGTCGACGCCGACCACGTTGCGGATCACGAAGTCGCCCCGCGCGAAGTCGATCTTGGACTCGTCCACGGCGCGTCCGAGATGGAGGCCGTTCGAGGCGAGCGCGATCTCCTCGGGCGGCAGCGACTGCACGCTCTCGACGAGCCGCTGCAGGGCGTTCTCGCCGCCGATCTCATAGAGGACGTTCCGCTCCGACTTCGTGACGATGAGCGGCGAACCGATCGGCCGGCAGCCCTGAGAGACGAGCGTGCGCAACGCCGATCGAGGAGTCGAGCAGCACTCCGACGCCTCCACCGGTGAGGAGGCGGTCGTCGAGCACCAGCCGATTGCCGCCCGGGCCCTGCGCCGCCGAGGCCATTCCACCGACGATGGCCAGCCCGGGCGCTCGCTCGGCGATCGTCGACAGGAGCTCGCGGGCGGGCACGGTGAAGGGGTCCGCGAGGAGAAGCAGCGTGCTGCCCGGCTTCGCATCGGCGAGGGGCGAGGTGGCCACCCACGACTCGACATCGACGCCCTCCGGAAGCCAGACCGGCAGCGGGGCGATGGGCGTCGGCCGCGCCCACCTCGCCGCGAACAGCGACACCGCCGCGACCTCCTCGGCCTCATGGGATCCCGCGAGCACCGAGACGGCCGCGCAGCCCAGGAGGGCGCGGGGACGCAACAGCGTGCGGACGGTGGCAGCGACATCTTCGAGCACACCTGCATGCGGTGCTGTGACGAAGACGACCGCGAGGTCGACGGGCTCACCGTGTTCGAGGTGCAGCCGCTCGATCACCTCGCCAACCGCCTCGCCGGTCGCGTGCGTGGCCAGGGGGTGCTCGGAGAGGGCGGCGGCGAACGGCATCGGGCTTCGCGTTATTCGGGAGGGAGAAGGGTGAGTGGCACGACCGTGAAGGGGCCCTGGCCGATCCGGCAGTGGGCCTCGACGGTGCCGTACTCCGAGAACTCGAGCTCGGCTCGCACCAGTCGGTAGGTGAACTTGCCGGGCTCGACGGTGAACGGCGACACGTTCCGCGCGACCTGTTCGTCGCCACGGAAGAACACCACCTCGAGGACGCCGTTGCCGGGATCGTCCTCCGGGCATCGGATGAGCACGAGCAGGTGGGGCTCGAGGGAGACCGGTACCGGTGCGGGCGCGGCCATCGAGAAGAACGCCCCGGTGATGTCGATCCGCGTCGACGGCCCGGGCGCCGCTCGCATGTTGAACGACTCGACGAACAGCGCCGACACGATGTCCATGCCGCCACCGTAGGCGGCAACCCCGGTGGTGGGTCAGCCGTGCACCTGCACGCCGGCGATCCACGTAGCCCGGCAGCGCAGGTCGTCGTCGAGAGCAACGAGGTCGCCGCGGCGTCCGACCTCGAGGATGCCGCGGTCCTGCAGCCCCATGAGCGCTGCAGGTGTCCTCGACGCCGAAGTGAGCGCGTCGGTCAGCGAGACGTTGCACGACTGGACGACGTTGGCGACGGCGCGGTCCATCGTCAAGGTGCTCCCCGCGAGCGTGCCGTTCGCAAGCCGGGGGGCGCCGTCCACGATGCGCAACGGCGAGTCGCCAATTGCTCCCGCCCTCCACGCGACCGTGTCGGTGATGAGCGCGACCCGTCTTGCTCCCTTGGCGCGGAACGCGAGCGCGATGGCGACCGGATCGACGTGGACGAGATCAGCGATCAGCGAGGCGGTGAGGCGGTCGTCTGTGAGCGCGGTGCCGAGGAGACCGGGATCTCGGTGATGCAGAGGCGGCATCCCGTTGAAGAGGTGGGTGACGAGTCGCGCACCCGTGTCGATTGCCGCCTCGGTCTGCGCATGGCTTGCCGCGGAGTGGCCGATCGAGACGAGGATCCCCCGTCGCGTGAGCGCGGTGATCGCCTCGAGGGCGCCTTCGGCCTCCGCGCCGACTGTCATCAGCGTGACGACATCGGGGAGGTCTTCGATCCAGGGGAGATCGGGAGCCACGATCAGCTCGCGACGGTGGGCGCCGGGAGCGCCGCCGAGGAACGGCCCTTCGAGGTGTGCTCCCGCGATGTGGGGACGCGTGCCGGCGCGTGTCGCGGCTCGTTGGACGTTCTCCAGCCTCGACGAGTAGGCGGTCAGCGGGGCCGTGACCAGGGTCGGACACCACGTCGTGGTGCCTTGTGCGGCAAGCAGTGCGTCGAGCCGACCCCAGTCCGCGTCGCTCGCGTGGGCGACGTCCACGTCGTCGATGCCGTTGACCTGGAGGTCGACGAACCCCGCGGCGAGAACGGCGTCGCGGACTCGACCACTCGTCGGGGCGACGTCGACGACGAGTCCGCTGGTCTCGTCCACGTCGACGACACCAGGGGTGAGAATCCCCGTCGGTGTCACGACACGGGCCGCGGCGATTGCGGCCATGCGGCGCTCAGGCGGCGGTGCGGCTCGCCTGGCTGGGCGCGAGCACGACCTTGTCGAGCCGGATCTTCACCCAACCGAGCTTGCGGAACGTCGCGATGAACCACCATGCCGGATCGATCTCGACCTTGCGGTGCGAGAGCTTCGCCGACGTGGGCGCCGCATGGTGATTGTTGTGGAGACCCTCACCCGCGGTGAGGAAGGCGAGCCACTGCAGGTTCGTCGCGGAGTTGTCGAAGGGCTGGCGGCCGAACGTGTGGCCGACCGCGTTCACCGCGCCACTCAACCCCACATAGGTGACCGTGTGGAACAGCGCGGCGACGATGCCCCACACCGGTCCGAGCAGGACACAGAGAAGCACGATGCCGAGACCGAGACCGAGGAACGAGTGATCGAAGAGGTATTTGTCCCAACGATCGGGGGGGAGGTCGCGTGCGTAACGGGCGACCTGCTCGGGATCGTTGGCGACCTTGCGGTACAGCCCGACGTTCGTGAGCTGCACGCGGACCCAGCCGAGCAACGCGGGGGAGTGGGGATCACCCTCGACGTCGGTGAAGGCGTGATGCTTGCGATGGACGGCGACCCACTGGCGGGGCTTGATGCCGACGCTCATCCAGATGACGAGGCGGAAGAACCACGCAAGGCCCGGTCGCATCGTCATCGCACGGTGAGCGAGCGTCCGGTGGAGGTAGATCGTGGTGGCCAGATTGGCCAACATCGTGACCAGGAAGCCCACTGTGAGAGCGACGAGGAGGTTGACCCACATGACCTGAGGAGCCTATCTGGCCTACCGACCGGTCGGTAGGCAGCGAGGGTGCCTCGGAGTACGCTGCATTCCAGATGCCAGCGAGCGAGCACGTGCCTTCGACGCGTGAGGCCATCATCGCCGAGGCATTGCGGTGCTTCGCCGACCAGGGTTACGAGGGCACCTCGCTGAACGACATCGCGGCGGGCGTCGGCATCCGCCGTCCCAGCCTCCTCCACCACTTCGCGTCCAAAGAGGCGCTCTACCGCGAGGTGTTCGAGCGAGCCCTCTCCGACTGGTTCCTGCGAGTCGCCGAGGCGGTGGACCTCGATCGGGGCGGATGGCAGCAAGTCGACTTCGTGCTCGACGTGAGCTTCGCGTTCTTCAAGGAGAACCCCGAGTTCGTTCGCATCATGCGTCGCGAGGCGCTCGACGGCGAAGGCCATCTCGGCATCGACCTCGCGGCCTCGCTGCGTCCGCTCTTCGATCGGGCTGTCGGCTATCTCGAGCGCGAGATGAACGCGGGACGTTTCGACGGCACGACCCGGTGCAACTCCTCCTCACGGGGTACGGCGCACTCCTGAGCTACTTCAGCGATCTCCCGTTCCTCGAAGGGTTGATCGATCGCGATCCGCTCGAGCCGGAAGCGCTCGAAGAGCGTGCGGTGCACGTCCGAGGGTTCTTCCGCGCGGCGCTCGAGCCGCGACCCGAGGGCTGACCGGACGAGCTCAGGGCACCCGCACGCGCGTCATCACGTCGCCGCATCGCGCGAGGACGACACAGCCCTCGGCCGCAGGGAACGCGACGTCCGTGCCGCGTCCCATCTCGACGCCGTCGACGAACGCGACGAGCGGTGACCCTGCATCGAGGCGGGCGGCACTGTCCAGTGCGAGGCGCACGAGATCGTCGGTTGCGTTGGTGTCCTCCTCGATCGCGTCGGCGCGCCAGAGCCACGCGCCACTCGGGTGCTGCGCCAACGCGGGGCGCACGCCCAACCGGGCGCCGAACACCGACGCAACGGCGCGTCGCACGACCGGCCACTCGGACGCGACAGCGAACGCGTGGCGGAGCACGCGGGCGGCGTCGGGCGCGACGGCGCGTGCCGAACCGTCGGACCGGATCTCGACCGAGGGCCGGGTCGCTCGCAGCAAGGAGAGCGCGCGCTGAGCGAGCGCTGCCTCCGCGTGGACCTGTTCGAGCCACGGGGCACCTTCGGTCTCGAGTCCCGGAGCAGTGCACCGGGCCGCTTCGTCGAGCCACGACTCGAGGTCGTCGGCCGCGCCGACCCAACCGGGGCCGTCGGCCTCCTCGATGAGTGCGCGCACCAGCTGCTGCGGTACGACGCCATCGCACGCCTCGGCGAACGCCCGCCAGCCGAGTTCGTCCGCCGCCGCCTCCCAGGCGGTCGAAGCATCAGCCCCGGTGCACCACGCCGCTATCGACGCGAGCGGCAGCATCGACGCACGCGGCTGCATCATCGGGTTGGCCATGTATCCGCAGCACTCCATCCGCAGCTCGAGCGAACGCCCTCGGAGCGGGCCCATGAACAGCCGGTCGGCCATCACCGCGTCGTTGACCGGCACGTTGTCCCAGAGCAGCGGCGCGCGGCCTCCGAGGGCGTCAGCGCGTGCGCGCGCCTCCTCCCCGGTGATCTCGTCGTTGACCACGGACAGACCTGTCCATCCGACCGCGACATCGGCGGGCAGCCCGTGGGCGAAGGAGGTGAGGTAGGGAGAGGGCTGCGTGCCGATGTACTCCGTCGGGCACACCGAGAGCGTCGCGCGGCCCTCGAGGTGGTCGCGGAGCCAGGTCGCCAGACCCGCGTGGGCGGCTCCCTGCTCCGCTGGTGTGCGGCTCGGTTCGGGGGGCAAGTCGTCGAGGAAGAGCCCGACATGGGTCACGCCGAGACCGACGATCTGATCGACCTTCGCCGCCAGTGCCCGCCGATCCGACGATGAGGCTTCATCGATCGAGAGCCCCGGCGAGATCGCGAAGCCGATGCGCAGCCCGGCATGGTCGACAAGTGAGGTGAAGCCCGCGAGCTCGTCCCGGTCGTACGGCTCGCGCCACGCGCGACGGTGCTTCGCGTCGTCCTTCGGCGCGTACATGTAGTCGGTGAGGCCGCGCGCCGCGCTCCATTGCAGGACGTCGAGACGGTCACGCCACGACCACGGCGGACCGTAGAAGCCTTCGACGATTCCCATCATCGTGAAGGTGGCGCGCGCCGGCGCTGCTCGGGGCGCTGCCCGGAGGCGATGGGGTCACATCGGTAGGGTAGGCACCCGTGGCCGGAGCCTTCTCGACGCTGTCCGAGGCCGACTCCAAGGCTCTCGTCGCTGCTCACGGCATCCCTGTGCCACGAGAGCACCTCGTGTCGACCGCGTCTGACGCCGCGCGTGCCGCGGACGAGCTCGGATACCCGGTGGTGGTGAAGCTCTGTGGCGACGCCATCGCGCACAAGACCGAGCGCGGCCTCGTCCGCCTCGGCATCACCAGCGCGGCGGACGTCGAGACCGCTGCGTCCGAGCTTCTCGCGCTAGCCCGCCCCGAGGACGGCGAAGTGCAGGTGCTCGTTGCGCCCATGCTGCGAGGGGCCCGCGAGCTCATCGCCGGCCTCAGCTCCGATCCCCAATTCGGGATGACTGTGATGCTGGGCATCGGCGGCGTCCTCGCCGAGTCGATCGCCGACGTGACGTTCCGTCTCGTCCCCATCGACCGGGTCGACGCCGAAGAGATGATCGAGGATCTGTCGGCCCAGTCCTTGCTCGGGCCGTTCCGTGGTGAACCGGCGGTCGACCGTGGACGCGTCGTCGACGTCCTCGTCGGTCTGTCGCGCGTGGCGGAGGCCGACGCGTCGATCGTCTCGGTCGATCTCAACCCGTTGATCGTCGTCGACGGCGTCCCGATCGCAGTCGACGCGCTCGTCGAGGTGCAGCGTTGACCCTGCCTGTCGACGCCGACCACTTCCGCGCGCTCTTCGACCCGCGTGGCGTCGTCGTCGCGGGGGCGAGCGTGCACCCGGGGAAGTTCGGTTTCGTCGCGCTCCACAACATCCTGAGCTGCGGCTTCGCCGGTCCGGTCTTCGCGACGAACCTCGAGGGCGGCACGGTGCTCGGTGTCGAGACCGTACGTTCGATCGCCGACATCCCCGACGGCGTGGCTGATCTGGTCGTCGTGTGCACACCGGCCAGCGCGAACCTCGAGCTGTTGAAGGGATGCGCCGCGCGCGGCATCCGAGCCGCCTTCGTGACGTCGGCGGGTTACGCGGACGCCGGACCGGAGGGCACGAAGGCTCAAGATGAGCTCGTCGCCGTCGCGGCCGAGGTCGGCATCCTGGTCGCGGGACCGAACGGCCAGGGTCTCGTCTCGACGCCGTCGAGCCTGTGCGCCCAGATGGTTGGGCCCTATCCCTCCCGCGGCAAGATCGGGCTCGCCAGCCAGAGCGGCAACCTCGTGTCGGCGTTCATGAACCTCGCAACGCAGACGGGTGTGGGCGTGAGCCGGGCCGTCTCGGCGGGCAACGCGGCCATGACGAGCGTCGCGGACTTCCTGGAGTTCTACGGCAGCGACCCGGAGACCGCGGTTGGCCTGGCGTACGTCGAAGGAGTCGCGGACGGCCGCGGGTTCGTCGATCGCATGCGGCGGGTCGCGCGCGAGATGCCCGTCGTCATCGTCAAAGGGGGAGCGACAGCCGGTGGCCAGCGGGCCGCCGCCTCTCACACGGGCGCACTCGCGACCGACGACCGGGTCTTCGACGGCGCGTGCCGCCAGGCCGGTGTCACCCGCGCCGCATCGTTCGAGGAGGCCTTCGATGCCGCCGCGTCGTTCGCGACGCAGCCGATGCCCCGCGGCCCGAACACCGCGGTGGTGACGACAGCGGGAGGCTGGGGTGTCATCACGGCGGACGCGATCGCGCGGAGTGATCTGCGACTCGCGCCGTTGCCCGACGACCTCCGGGCGGCGATCGACGAGAAGCTTCCGCCGCGATGGAGTCGCAGCAACCCGCTCGACATGGCGGGCGCCGAGACCCGCGACACGATCCCCGAGGTGTTGGCGCTCACCGCCGCGCACCCCGCGATCGACGCGATCGTGTACCTCGGGCTCGGGATCCAGTCGAACGAGGCGCACCTGATGAAGTCGGGCCGCTTCTACCCGGACCACGGGCTCGAACGGATCGTCGCCTACCACGAACGGCAGGACACGCGGTTCGCCGAGGCGGCGGCGACGATCTCCGACGAGACCGGCAAGCCGATTCTGACGGCGAGCGAGCTTGCCGTCGCGGCGCCGAGCAATCCGGGGCCGGCCACCGTGCGCGCCACCGGCCGCTACTGCTACCCGAGCGCCGGAGCGCGCGGTGCGGGCGCTCGAACACATGTGGCGCTACGCGCGGCATCAACAGCGGCGGCAGTCGTGAGGGTCGGCCGTGCGCTCGTGCGCGTGCTCCCGCCGCTCGTCGTCGCTGCCGTTGGCCTGGCGGCGCTCTCCCGGGTCATCGACGCCACGGGCGAACCGGCCGGCGCGGCGGAATCGGCCACGTCCGCACCGTCGCGACTCGCCACGCCCGTGCTGTCGGCCCGCCGAGTCGTCGACGAGCTGATCGAGCCGGTCGGCCAAGCTCGCCTCCGCGAGGCGCTGCTGCCGCTTGCGTCTTCGATGGGTGCGTCGAGCTGCTTGAGGGTGACGATCGACGGCGACGAGATCGTCGACGCGAACGGCGACACGCCCCTCATCCCCGCCTCGACCATCAAGCTGCTGACGTCGATGACGGCGCTCGACGTGCTCGGCGCCGATCACACGTACACCACCTCGGTACGGGCGGTCGCGGCGCCGGTCGGAGGGGTGATCACCGGCGACGTGTGGCTCGTCGGAAGCGGTGATCCCCTGCTGGCGACGCAGGACTACGTGCACACCTTCCGGCGCCCTCCCGAGCCCGCCACACCGCTCGAGACGCTGGCCGACAACGTCGTCGCCGGGGGCGTGACTCAGATAACTGGGCGCGTGCTCGGCGACGACTCGCGCGTATGACGCGGAGCGGTACGTGCCTTCATGGCCGTCTCGCTACATCAGAGCGCCCGAGATCGGGCCCATGAGCGCGCTCGTCGGTGAACGACGGGTTCATGCGCAACAACTCGTTTCGCGCCGCGGCGAACCCCGCTGAATCCGGCGCGCAGACGCTCGTCGACCTGCTGACCGCCCGCGGGGTGACGGTCGGAGGCGTGGGCTCAGGCGTGGCCCCCGCTGGCACCGTCGACATCGCGTCGATCGAGAGCGCGCCGCTCCCCGCGATCGTCGGCGAAGAGCTGCGCATCAGCGACAACGGAACGTCAGAGCTCATCCTGAAGGAGATCGGGTACGAGGCTTCCGGAGCGGGCGCGACTGCTGCCGGTGCCGAGGCAGTGACATCGCACCTGCGCGACGAAGGACTGCCCATCGACGGCTTCACGATGATCGACGGCTCGGGCCTGGATCGGGGAAACCGGGTGACGTGCGATCTGCTGACCGCGGTGCTCGATCGGGCGGGGCCGCACTCAGATCTCACGAACGACCTTTCCGTCGCCGGTGAGACCGGCACGCTCGATCGGCGGCTGGCGAACACCGTGCTCGCGGGCAAAGTGCGCGCGAAGACAGGGTCCTTGAGCGGTGTCGTCGGCCTTGCCGGCTTCGCCCAGGCAACGGACGGCACCGATGTGACCTTCGCCGTGCTGTTGAACGGGCCGCAGTCCGATCAGGGCTTCGCGATCTGGATGTCGCTTCTCACGACGCTCATCGAGTACCCGAACCTGGCGGGACTCGAGCAGCTCGGGCCCCGAGCGCCCGGCGGAGGGTGAGCCTCCCGCTGCCGATGTTTCCGCTCGGCACGGTGTTGTTTCCTTCGGTGTTCCTTCCGCTTCACGTCTTCGAGCCGCGTTACCAGCAGCTCACTCGAGATTGCTTGGCCGGGGACAACGAGTTCGGCGTGGTGCTCATCGAGCGGGGGAGCGAAGTGGGTGGCGGCGACACGCGCTTCGACGTTGGCACGGTCGCGAGGATCATCGAGGCGGCCGATCTGGGCGGTGGCCGGTTCGCTCTCGGCACGGTCGGGGTGCGGCGGATCCGTGTCGCGTCTTGGCTGCCCGACGCTCCCTACCCGCGCGCGGAGGTCGACGACTGGGAGGACGCGCCGCCGTCTGACTCGTTGCAGGACCTCCATCACGCGAACGTGATCACGCTTCGCCGGGTGCTGGCGATGAAGGCCGAGCTCGGGGAGGCGGCGGCGGCCGCCACCGTCGAGCTGGCCGACGATCTCGTGCTCGCCGGCTATCAGGCCGCTGCTGTCGCGCCTCTGGGTCCCGCCGATCAGCAGACGCTGCTCGCCGCGCCATCGCCCGACGATCGGGCAGCGTCGCTGGGCACGTTGCTCGCTGAGCAGGTCGAGCTTCTGTCGTACCGCCTCGGGTGATGATAGGAAGTTGCACCTCGAGGAGGGTGCGTGGCCGAGACAGATCTCAAGCCGAGCGGTGGCAAGTCGAAGGGCATGACCGACACGGTCAATGACCTCGTCGAGCTGCTGAAGGCCTACGCCAAGCAAGAGACGGTCGGGCCGCTGCAGCGGCTCGGGAAGTACCTCGGCTTCGGGCTCGCCGGCTCGGTGGTCATCGCGACGGGTTGCATCCTGCTGTTGCTCGGGCTGCTCCGGTTGCTGCAGACCGAGACGGGCACGACGTTCACCGGGAGCTGGTCCTGGGCGCCGTATGCCATCACGCTTGCCGTGGCGTTGATCGTCGCGGCGATCTTCTTGAGCTTCATCAAGCCGTCGAAGGGGAGGCCGAAGTGAGCGCTGCCGCCACCGCCCCGCCGATCAGCAGGGCGGACATCGAGGCCAAGCTTCGTGAGCTGCAAGGCGGCGTGAGCACGCGCGCGCACGCCGCCGAGACCACCGCTCTGCGAGTGGGCATCGGCGTGGCGATCACGATCGTGATCGTCGCCTTCCTCGTCGGGCGCCGCAAAGGACGGTCGAGGACGACCATCGTCGAGATTCGTCGCATCTGAGATGGCGGGCAAGCCGGACACCGCCCGACCGATACGGACCTACACCCGTCGCCGGCTCACGGTCCTCTCGTACGCCCGCGGCATCAAGGGCGGCAACAACCTGTGGCGCGGGCTCTGGTACGTCCTCCTGGTGTTTCGTGCCGTGCAGAAGCTCCGGCCGCAGGAGCGGACGGTTGCCATCGAGCGGCTGGAACCCGGCGAGTCCATCACGATCACCGCGACACGCGAGCTGGTGCGGCCGAGGCGGAAAGACCGCCGGTAAGGGAAGAACGGCAAGGAGAGCCGGTGCGTGGAGCCTTCGGGCTCCACCGGTCATCATGGCGGGGTGAAGGTGCTTCTCCGGAACCCGCGCCGCGAGCTCGAGGTGGCCGGCCCCCTGCGAGTGCACGCGTTGCTCGAGCGGCTCGACCTGAACCGCGAGTCGGTGCTCGTGATCAGCGGCGGGACGCTCGTGCCAGGAGATGGACTGCTGCACGATCACGACGAGGTCGAGATCCGCCCCGTGATCTCGGGAGGCGCCGCATGAAATGTCGCGTGTGCCGCGGCGAAGCCGTGATCGACATCCGCCGCCACAACGCGAACTTCTGCGCGCCGCACTTCCTCCATCACTGCGAGGAGCAAGTGGCGAAGACGATCGCCGAGTTCGAGATGATGGCGCCTGGCGACCGCGTCTTGGTCGCCGTGTCCGGCGGCAAGGACTCGCTGGCGCTCTGGGACGTTCTTCTTCGCCTTGGCTACACGGCCGACGGGCTCTACCTCGGACTCGGCATCGAGGGCTACAGCGACGAGTCAGGCGCGCACGCGCGCGCGTTCGCGCGCGAACGGGACGCCACGCTTGTCGAGATCGACTTGCCGGCGGACTACGGGTACGACATCCCGAGCGGCGCAAAGGCCGCCAAGCGCGTGCCGTGCTCCGCGTGTGGGCTTTCGAAGAGACACCTCTTCGATCACGCCGCGCAGGAGGGCGGTTACGACGTCGTCGCGACGGGCCACAACCTCGACGACGAGGCCGCCGTGCTCTTCGGGAACGTGCTGCGTTGGAACACCGACTACCTCGCGGCGACAACGGCCAGTGTTGCCGGCGCGCGGTGGCTTCCCCCGCAAGGTGAAGCCGCTCGTGCGGCTCGGCGAACGCGAGATGGCCGCGTACTGCGTGCTCCGCGGCATCGACTACCAAGTCGAGGAGTGCCCGATGGCGGCTGGCAATCGCCATCTCGGATACAAGGACGCACTCAACGCCATCGAGGTGCAGTCGCCCGGGACCAAGCACGCGTTCTACTTCGGCTTCCTCGAGCGCATCGCGCCGAGCCTCGACACCGGAGCCGACGCTGAGAAGGACGCCCTGACGCCGTGCGTTCGCTGTGGCGCGCCCGCCTCGGCGGAGGTCTGCAGCTTCTGCCGCCTCGTCGATCTCGCGACCAGGGACGCCAGGTGAGCGTGCCGCTGGGGGCGGGGGATCGTGTGCTGCTGATCGACCCGAGGGGCCGGCGGTACCTGGTGACGCTGAAGGTCGGTGGGGAGTTCCATTCCCACGGCGGCTACATCCCCCACGACGAGCTGATCGGGCGCGTCGAGGGCACCAAGGTCCGGGCCACCAAGGGTCTCGCCTACACCGCGCTGCGTCCCACGCTCGCGGACTTCGTCCTCAAGATGCCGAGGGGCGCACAGGTCATCTATCCGAAAGACCTCGGTCCGATCCTGCTCGCGGCCGACATCTACCCGGGCGTCCGGGTGCTCGAGTCCGGTGTCGGCTCCGGCGCCCTTTCCCTCGCCTTGCTACGGGCGGGCGCGGAGGTCGTGGGCTACGAGCTCCGCGAGGACTTCGCCGATCGTGCCCAGCAGAACGTGGCGGCGTTCGCGGGTGCGGCCGCGCTCGAGCACTACCGAGTCGAGATCCGCGATTGCTACGAGGGAATCGAGGAAGTCGGGCTCGACCGGATCGTGCTCGACCTGCCCGAGCCCTGGCAGGTCGTGAAGCACTCCGAACGGTCACTCGCACCCGGCGGCATCCTCGTCTCGTACACCCCGACGATCTTGCAAGCCGTCCAGCTGCGCGAAGCGTTGGCCGCCGCCCCGTTCATCCAGACGACGACGATCGAGGTGCTGCATCGCAGCTGGCACATCGACGGCCAGTCGGTCAGGCCCGATCACCGCATGGTCGCGCACACGGGTTTCCTGACCTCCGCTCGACTCGTCGTCGCGTGACGAACCTTCACCTGTGAACTGGCTCGACCTCGCGGTGATCTTGCTCGCCGCACTCGCGGGCGCGGCCGGTTATCAGATGGGCCTCATCGCGCGCTCGGTGTCGTGGCTCGGCCTCGGGTTGGGCCTCTACTTCGCGGCGCGGCTGGTTCCCAAGATGCTCGACGGTTACGACGCCGCGCCCGAGGGACGGCTCCTGCTCGCCGCGGCCAGCATCCTCGTCATCGGCGGACTCGCCGGGCAGGCGCTCGGGATGTTTGTCGGCAGTCGCGTCCGGCGCACGCTGCCGCGTGGTTCGGTGAGCACCGTCGACCGCGCCGGGGGCGCGTTCGCGGGGATGCTCGGCGTGTTCGTCGCGCTGTGGCTCCTGCTGCCGGCCGTGGCGCAGGTGCCCGACTGGCCAGCGCGCCAAGCACGCACGTCCGCAATCGCCCAGGCGATCGACCAGCTCTTCCCGACCCCGCCCGATGCGGTCGACGCGATCCGTGACCTCGTCGACGACAACGCTCCCGATGTGTTCGCCGGCCTCAAGGCCGCGCCTGACGTGCCGGCACCGCCGACGTCGATTCTGATCTCGTCGACCGTCAACCAGCACGCGACCCAGGGCACGTACCGCGTGGAGGCCCCCGCATGCGGTCGGCTGCAAGAGGGCACCGGCTTCGCCGTGGACGCGAGACCTCGTCCTCACGAACGCGCACGTCGTTGCAGGGTCAGACGATGTCTCGCTGTTCGGGGAGGACGGGGAGGTGCACGAGGCCGACGTCGTTGCGTTCGACCCGCTGCGCGACATCGCGGCGTTGCGAGTGGACTCGGCGGTGGCCCCGCAGCCGCTGACGCTGGGAGAGCCCGAGCGTGGGGGATCAGGGAGCGGTGTACGGCCATCCGGGCGGCGGCGACCTGCGGGCCGCGCCATTCCTGGTCGCGACTCGCGTGCAGGCCGAAGGCAAGGACCTGTACGGCGAGGAGACGATCGTGCGCGATGTGCTCGTGCTCTCCACGAGCTTGCAACCGGGTGACTCGGGGGCTCCGGTCGTCCGCGACGATGGCGCAGTGATCGGGATGGCGTTCGCCGTCGCACCCGACCGCTCGTCGGTGGGCTACGCGCTCACGACGGACGAGCTGAACGCGGTGCTCTCCGGTCCGCTCGCGGTGCCGGTGACGACCGGCGATTGCCTGCGCTGAGGTTCGGGCTCAGGCTGGGTGATCAGGCCTGATGAATCAGGCCTCGATGAAGATGCACTCGCCGGGGCACTCCTCGGCGGACTCGATGACCGCGTCGAGCTGGCCGTCGGGGATGTCGGCCATGCCGTCGGCACCCTGCGGGTTGCCCTTGGCGGTGGCGTACACCTTGTCGCCTTCCTTCACGTAGGCGAGCCCGTCGTCGAGCAGGGTGAACACGTCGGGGGCGATCTCTTCGCAGAGCCCGTCGCCGGTGCAGAGATCCTGATCGATCCAGACCTTCATGGCCTTCGAGGCCCTTTCTCTCGGGCGGTGTCTCGGGTGGTGCCGCCTCCGCTGGTGCGCGCAATTTACACGGCGAACGCCGGTGAAACAACGCATGCTGGGAGCCGGGCTGGGAGCGGCCCAGGGTGTCCCGTTCGGGTGAGGTGCCTGAGGTAGCGTCCCGAGCAGGTCGCAGCAAGGGAGGTGAGCACCCGTGGAGGACTCCGAGTACGACCGGCGCCTCGCGGCGTACGACGCCGAGCTCGCCGAGCTGCGAGAGCAGGCCAAGCTCCTCGAAGAGGAGGTGCTGTCCCTGCGGCGCAAGCTGCAGGACGCTCCCAAGCGGGTGCGCACGCTCGAGGAGCGCTTGCTCGAGAGCAAGGGGCAGCTCGCCCAGGCGGTGTCGCAGAACGAGAAGCTCTCCTACACCTTGCGCGAGGCGCGCGAGCACATCGCCGCGCTGCGCGAGGAGGTCGACAAGCTCACCCAACCGCCATCGGCGTACGGCGTGGTCGTCGGGCGCAACGAGGACGGCACCGTCGACGTGCTCTCGGGTGGACGCAAGATGCGCGTCGCGCTCAGCCCCGAGGTCGATCTCGACGAGCTCGAGCGGGGGCAGGAGGTCGTGCTCAACGAGTCGCTGAACGTCGTGCTCGCAAGAGGCAACGAGGTGGCCGGCGAGGTCGTGACGATCAGGGACGTGCTCGAGGACGGGCACCGCGCGCTGGTCATCGGTCGGGCCGACGAGGAGCGAGTGTGCGAGCTCGCGGACGTGCTCATCGGCGAGAAGCTGCGGTCGGGCGATCACATCCTGATGGATCCGCGGTCCGGTCTCCTCCTCGAGAAGCTGCCGCGTCCCGAGGTCGAAGAGCTCGTCCTCGAGGAGGTGCCCGACATCAGCTACGCGGATGTCGGCGGCCTCGACGACCAGATCGAGCAGATCGCCGACGCGGTCGAGCTGCCGTTCATCCACCACGAGCTTTTCGCCGAGCACAAGCTGCCGGCTCCGAAGGGCATCCTCTTGTACGGGCCCCCGGGTTGCGGCAAGACGCTGATCGCCAAGGCCGTCGCGAACTCGTTGGCCGCGAAGGTGTCCGAGGTCTCCGGTGACAAGGACGCCAAGAGCTACTTCCTGAACATCAAGGGTCCCGAGCTTCTGAACAAGTACGTCGGCGAGACCGAGCGTCAGATCCGGCTCGTGTTCCAACGGGCCCGCGAGAAGAGCGAAGAGGGCTGGCCGGTCATCGTGTTCTTCGACGAGATGGACTCGATGTTCCGCACACGCGGCTCGGGCATCTCGTCGGACATGGAGTCGACCATCGTTCCGCAGCTCCTCGCGGAGATCGACGGCGTCGAGTCGTTGAAGAACGTGATCGTCATCGGGGCTTCGAACCGTGAGGATCTGATCGACCCCGCGATCCTGCGACCGGGCCGACTCGACGTGAAGATCAAGATCGAACGGCCCGACTCGCACGCCGCTGCGCAGATCTTCGGCCGGTACCTCTCGGCTGACCTCCCCTTGGCCGAGGATGAGGTGCAAGAGCTCGGTGGTGGCGACCGGAACAAGGCCGTGCAGGTGATGATCGAACGCACCGTCGAGGAGATGTACCGGGCCGACGACGACAACCGGTTCTTGGAGGTGACCTACCAGCAGGGCGACAAGGAGGTCATGTACTTCAAGGACTTCGCGTCGGGAGCGATGATCGAGAACATCGTGCGCCGGGCGAAGAAGGTCGCAATCAAGCGGCTGATCGCCGGCGGAGCGAAGGGCATCCGCACCGACGACCTCATCGTGTCGATCCGGCAGGAGTACAAGGAGCACGAGGACCTGCCGAACACGACGAACCCCGACGACTGGGCGAAGATCTCCGGCAAGAAGGGCGAGCGCATCGTGTTCATCCGCACGCTCGTCAAGTCCGACACCGAATCGAACGAGGGTGGACGAGCGATCGAGCGGGTCGCGACCGGCCAGTACCTCTGATCCAGCCTGACCGTGTGTAGGGGTTGCGCGTCGGAGAGCGCGCAGTAGGGTCGATTCGTGGCCATACGCAAGGTCTTGGGCATCGAGACCGAGTACGGCATCCAGCTGAGGGGTGCCGGCGAGTCGAACCCGATCGCCGCGTCTTCGATGCTCATCAACGCGTATGTCGCGCAGCAGCACCGCAAGGTCGGCTGGGACTTCGAGGACGAGTCGCCGGGACGCGACGCACGCGGATTCTCACCCGACGGCACCATGGCGCCCGAGGTCGAGACCCACCTGGTGAACGCCGTGCTGACGAACGGAGCGCGGTACTACGTCGACCATGCGCATCCCGAGATCTCCACCCCCGAGTGCGCCGATGCGCTCGAGGTGGTGCAGTACGACAAGGCCGCCGAGCTGGTGCTGATCCGGTCCATGGAGGCGGCCGCGCGCACGTTGCCCCCGGGCGGCGAGATCGTCGTCTACAAGAACAACTCTGACGGCAAGGGCAACTCCTACGGGTGCCACGAGAACTACCTCATGGACCGGGCGGTGCCGTTCTCGCGGATCGTCGCCCAGGTGATCCCGCACTTCGTCACGCGGCAGCTCTTCACCGGCTCCGGCAAGGTCGGCGTCGAAGCGCCTGGCCTGACCGCCGCGGAGGTGCCGTTCCAGATCACCCAGCGGGCCGACTTCTTCGAGGAGGAGGTCGGGCTCGAGACGACGTTGAAGCGTCCGATCGTGAACACGCGCGACGAGCCCCACTGCGACTCGCAGAAGTACCGGCGCCTCCACGTCATCACCGGCGACGCGAACCTTTCGGAGATCGCGACCTATCTGAAGGTCGGCACGACCGCGATCGTGCTCGCGATGATCGAGGACGATGTGTTGCCCGGCGACCTGAGCCTGGCGAAGCCGGTGCTCACGATGCGCGACGTGTCGCACGACATGTCGCTCGCGAAGCCGCTCGATCTGGCCGACGGACGGCGAGTCACCGCCCTCGAGATCCAGTGGGAGCTCTTCGACCGCGCGAAGAAGTATCGAGCTCGAGCACGGGCTCGAGTCCGTCGGGGGAGGCAGTCGGGGCCGATGTGCTCGCGCGGTGGGGCAACGTGCTCACCGCGCTCGAGACCGACTTCACGAGCCTCGCCGATCAGCTCGATTGGGTCGCGAAGTACCGGCTGTTCGAGGGGTACCGCGAGCGGCACGGCATCGGCTGGAACGACGCTCGGCTGCGGGCGATGGACCTGCAGTACCACGACCTGCGGCCCGAGAAGTCGTTGTTCGCCCGGATGCCGATGCAGCGTGTCGTCACCGATGAGCAGGTCGAATGGGCAATGACCGAGCCTCCCGAGACCACGAGGGCGTACTTTCGGGGCAAGTGCCTGCAGAAGTGGGGAGCCGACATCGTGGCTGCGAACTGGGACTCACTGGTCTTCGACGTTGGCTCCGATCCGCTGCGCCGCGTGCCGATGATGGAACCGTTGCGTGGAACGGCTGCCCATGTGGGTAGGTTGATCGACGAGTGCGAGACGGCCGCCGAGCTCCTCGAGCGGTTGGGCTCGTAGGCAGGAGCGGGAGAACAGAGATGGCCGAGAGGATCGAGAAGAAGAAGGCGGCGCCGGCGAGAACCGACGAGGTGGTCGAAGAGGCCCCTCCCGCCTCGAAGCCCGGCGAGCAGATCAAGGCGGACCTCGACGATCTGTTGGACGAAATCGACGGCGTGCTCGAGGAAAACGCGGAGGAGTTCGTAAAGTCCTATGTGCAGAAGGGCGGGCGAGTAGACACGCTTCGTGGTCGGCTCTGACCTCCCACCCCCGTCCGTACGCTGCGGCGGTGAAGCGTTGTCGCGATCTGCAACGAGATTGAAGCCGCTTCGACGCCTATCTACCGCGCTGCCGGGCATGCGCGACGGCTACCGATCCGAATGCAAGATCTGCAACCTTGCCGCAGCTGCTAGCGTGTACGCCACCGACGAGGGCTACCGCAACGGATATCGATCGAGTGCAGGCGTGGCAGCAGGACGAATCCCGATCGCTACGCGGAGACCCGGGCCGCTACAGTCGACGATTCCGACTATCCGCATTGAACTCGCGCCGGTCGCATCTCAAGCGGACGTTCGGCATCACGCCGGAGGAGTACGAGGCCCGGCTGGCCGAGCAGGGGGGAGGGTGCGCGGTGTGCGGGCGTGCCCCCAAGGCGGGTAAGAGCCTCCATGTCGACCACGACCACGAGAGCGGCTACGTCCGGGGCTTGCTCTGCTTCAGCTGCAACGCCGCGCTCGGCCACCTCCAAGACGACCTCGGTCGCATCGACGCCGCGCTGGTGTACGTCGCGACGAAACGGCGAATCTCCGCGCTGCGCGTCTCTCGGTGAACATTCGAAAGATCGAGGTCGCTGACGCGCCCGCATGCGACGCCGTGCTGGCGAGCCTGCCCGACTTCTTCGGGCTGCAGAGCGGCATCGACGCCTGCGCGGCAGCGGTGCGCAGCGAGCCGGGCTTCGTGGCCGAGGAGCACGGGGAGGTCATCGGCTTCCTGACCGTGGAGCGTCCCTTCGAGGGTTGCGCGGAGATCTCCTGGATGGCCGTGCAGCGCGAGCGGCGCGCGACAGGGAATCGGCACTGCCCTCGTCGAGAAGCTCGCCGACGAGGAACGCCAGGCAGGCACGCGGCTCCTTCTCGTCATGACGAGCGGCGATGCCGATGAGTACGTCCCGACCCGCGCGTTCTACCGCGCCCGCGGCTTCCTGCCTGCCAAGACATTCCCCGGTTGGTGGGAGGGCGACTTGCCTCTGCTTCTGGTCCGACCTCTGTAGCCTCGGCGACACCTATGTCCATGCCCCTCTTTCCGCCGGCGGACGATCCCGGCCCCAGCTTTGCCAACCTCCTGCGCCGCGTCGGTCACGATCCGCTGCCACAGCCGGGCGTCGTGATGCCCGTCACGCACGCGACCACCTGCGTCGCGGTGCGTTACGCCGAAGGCGTGGTCATGGCGGGCGACCGCCGAGCGACCTCCGGCAACCTCATCAGCCACCGCACGATGGAGAAGGTCTTTGCGGCGGATCGCTTCTCGGGTGTCGCGGTCGCCGGCGCGGCGGGTCCTGCGATGGAGATGGTGAAGCTGTTCCAGCTGCAGCTCGAGCACTACGAGAAGGTCGAGGGCGACGCGCTCAGCCTCGACGGCAAGGCGAACCAGCTCAGCCAGATGATCCGCTCCAATCTGCCCGCAGCGATGCAGGGACTCGTCGTCGTGCCGATCTTCGCCGGCTTCGACACCCGGCGCGGCAACGGTCGGCTCTTCTCGTACGACGTGACGGGCGGCCGCTACGAGGAGCGCGACCACAGTGCGACGGGCTCGGGCAGCCTCCACGCCGGCACTGTCATCAAGGTGGGGTACCGCGAGGGCATGCATCGTGACGAGGCCGTCGACCTGTGCCTGCGGGCATTGTTCGAGGCGGCGGACGAGGACTCCGCCACCGGTGGCCCCGACCTGATGCGCAACCTCTACCCAGTCGTCGCGACCATCACCGCGAACGGCTTCGAGCGACTCAGTGACGAGGAGCTGGGCCAGCGGTTCCGCGCGCTTCTCGAGGCGCTCTCGGCGAACGGAGGGCCGCCACAATGAGCATGCCGTTCTACGTCGCTCCCGAGCAGATGATGAAGGACCGCGCGGACTACGCGCGGAAGGGCATCGCGCGGGGACGCAGCCTTGCCGCGGTCACCTACGACGAAGGCATCCTCATCGTCGCCGAGAACCCGAGCAGCACCCTCCGCAAGGTCAGCGAGATCTACGACCGCATCGCGTTCGGGGGAGTGGGCCGCTACAACGAATACGACCAGCTGCGTGTCGCCGGAGTGCGCGCGGCCGACCTCAAGGGCTACGCCTACAGCCGCGACGACGTCGATGCGCGCTCGCTCGCCAATCAGTACTCGCAGATCCTCGGTCAGATCTTCACGCACGAGGTCAAGCCGATGGAGGTCGAGATCCTCGTCGCGGAAGTGCGCGAAGAGCCGCGGCGGGGACCAGATGTTCCACATCCTCTACGACGGCACCGTCGTCGACGAGCACCGCTACAGCGTCCTCGGCGGCGAGAGCGAAGTGATCGCCGAGCGCGTCGCGGAGACCTGGTCCGAGGGGCTTTCTCTACGCGACGCGCTGAGGGTCGCGGTCGGCGCCCTGGCTGGTCCTGACCGCACGCTCGGACCGGATGATCTCGAGGTCGCGCTCCTCGCCCGCAGCAACGGCCGCCGCGCGTTCCGCCGCCTCGAGGACGATCAGGTGCGCGACCTTCTCAGCTGACTTTTCGTCAATCTCGCGCGGTCTCCTACCCTCCGTCGTCAAGGTGTGATCGGCGAGGGAGGAACTTCATGAGAACGAAGCGATGCATCGGGACAGCCACGGCCGCAGTTCTCATCGCAGGGATCACACTCGCCGCGTGCGGCGACGACTCCGACAGCGGCGGTGGGGGCGACTCGGACAACGCGCTCACGATCACCGCGTCGGAGTACGCCTTCGCCATCGAAGGTGAGGCCACGGGCGGCTTCGTGCAGATCACGTTCGAGAACGACGGCGAAGAGCCCCACATCCTCGTTCCGTTCAAGCTGCAAGACGGCAAGACGTCGGCCGACGCGCTGCCGATCCTCACGAGCCAGGAGCAGCCCGACGAGGCCGCCTTCGCGGAGATCTTCGATCAGCCATTCGACGGCGTCTTCTACGGCACCCCCGGGCTCCTCGCTTCGGGTGACGCCGAGACGAGCGTCGCCGACTTCCCGACGGGCAGCTATGTGCTCGTGTGCTTCCTCCCATCGCCTGATGGACAGCCGCACGCAGCGCTGGGCATGGTCGCCGACCTCGCGATCGGTGAGGGCGACACGCCGGCACCCGAGACGCAGGGCACGATCGACGTCACCGATGACAGCTTCGTCGTGCCGGACGGCATCCAGTCGGGCACGTATGAGGTGACGAACAGCGCCTCCGTTCCGTCCGACTTCAACATGGCCGGCCCGACCGAAGCGTCCATCGGTGACTTCGACGCCGCGATCGGCGCCTACTTCGGATCGATCGGCACCGGCGAGACCGTGCCGCTCGAGTTCCCCGCCCCGCTCGTCGCCGGCTTCAGTGAGTCGATGCCGCCGGGCTCGACCGGCTACATCGTGATCGACCTCGAATCGGGCCGGTACGTCCTCGCGGGCAACAGCGACGACGAGACCGGCGAGACGCTCGTGTCGGGAGAGTTCGAAGTTTCTTAGGACGTCACTGCGTGGCGGCCAGCACCCGCAAGAACGTGCTGGCTGCCACGACGACGACGGCAGCGAGCGCGACCCACATCAAGATCGTCGACCGCGTCGACGACCCCTGTGACTCTTCGAACGCCGACTCGATGTCGTCGACGAGCATCAGCTCTCGGGCGACATCGAGATCGTCCTCGTCGACGAGCACGTGCACCGGACCCATGGGATAAGGCCCGTCGACGCCTCCGCGGAGCTCCCAGACGATGCCCTCCGCTCCCAGTCGGGCGGCCATGACCTTGGCCTCGAAACCTGACTGCACGGTGGCCAGGCGCACCATTCGGCCCTGTCGCATCGGTGGAAGCGTACCCCGGGGTGCGTCCTGGTCCGTGCGAGCGCCGGTAGGTTGGCGGGATGGAGCGCCGGATCTTCGGCCTCGAGAACGAATACGGCGTCACGTGCACGTTGCGCGGGCAGCGCCGACTCAGTCCTGACGAGGTCGCGCGCTACCTGTTCCGCCGGGTCGTGTCGTGGGGTCGCAGCTCGAACGTCTTCCTCGCGAACGGCGCTCGCCTCTACCTCGACGTCGGCAGCCACCCCGAGTACGCCACGCCCGAGTGCGACTCGATCTACGACCTCGTCGTCCACGACAAGGCCGGCGAGCGCATCCTCGAACAGCTTCTGGCGAGCGCGGAGCAGCGGCTGCGGGAGGAGGGCATCCGGGGTGTCATCTACCTCTTCAAGAACAACACCGATTCGGCGGGCAACTCCTACGGCTGCCACGAGAACTACCTCACGAGCCGGCGCGACGACTTCGGTCACTACGCGGAGGTGCTCATCCCGTTCTTCGTGAGCCGGCAGATCTTCGCCGGAGCGGGGAAGGTGCTCCAGACTGCTCGCGGCGCGATGTACTGCGTGAGCCAACGCGCCGAGCACATCTGGGAAGGTGTCTCGAGCGCGACGACGCGGAGCCGGCCCATCATCAACACGCGCGACGAACCTCATGCGGATGCGGAGCGCTTCCGGCGGCTCCACGTGATCGTGGGCGACTCGAACATGAGCGAGTACGCCACGTTCCTCAAGGTCGGCACGACCAGCATCCTCCTGCGGATGCTCGAGGACCCGTCGTGTGTGCTTCGCGACATGACGCTCGAGAACCCCATCCGGGCGATCCGCGAGATCAGCCACGACATGACCTGCACTCGTCGGGTGCGTCTCGCGAACGGCCGTGAGGCGAGCGCGCTCGAGATCCAGGGCGAGTATCTCAGTCGAGCGCTGCGCTACGCCGACGCGAAGGGCTTCAGTCCGCTCGAGATGCAGGCGCTCAAGATGTGGGAGCACTGCCTCACGCAGATCCAGGAGGACCCGCTGTCGCTCGACCGCGAGTGCGACTGGGTCATCAAGCACCGACTCATCGAGGCCTACCGCGCCAAGCACGACTTGCCGCTCAGTCATCCCAAAGTCGCGTTGATGGACCTGCAGTACCACGATGTCAATCGGGCGCGAGGGCTCTTCTACCGCATGCAGCAGAAGAACCTGGTGGAGCGGATGTGCACCGACGCCGACATCGACACCGCCGTCGACACTCCGCCGCAGACGACGCGAGCACGACTGCGGGGCGAGTTCATCCGGCGGGCGAAAGAGCGCAAGCGCGATTACACGGTCGACTGGGTGCATCTGAAGCTGAATGACCAGGCCCAACGAACGGTGCTGTGCAAAGACCCGTTCAAGTCGCGGGACGAGCGCGTCGAGAAGCTCATCGCGTCGCTCTGAGAGCGTCGCACCCCGCTACCCTGCGAATTTCCGTGATCGAGTCCGACCTCCCCCCCTCTGCCGACACGCCCCCTTCGCCTGAGGAGCCGTCGCGGACCCGATCGAGCGCGAAGTCGATCCTCGAGTGGCTGGGCGTGATCCTCGGCGCCCTGCTCGTGGCGCTGATCATCAAGACCTTCCTGCTGCAGGCGTTCTACATCCCCTCGCGGTCGATGGAGCCCACGCTGCGCATCGGCGACCGCGTGCTCGTCAACAAACTCAGCTACAAGATGCACGACATCAACCGCGGAGACATCGTGGTGTTCGAGCGTCCCCCCGATGAGCCTCCGGATGCGATCAAGGACCTGATCAAACGCGTCATCGCGCTTCCGGGCGAGACGATCTCCAGCGAAGACGGTCATGTGTTCATCGACGGCCGGCCGCTCGAAGAGCCCTACCTCGTGCCGGGAACGAGGACCGAGAACCTGCCTCCGACGCTCGTCCCCGAAGGGATGGTCTTCGTGATGGGCGACAACCGTGGCGGATTCACACGATTCCCGGTACTTCGGACCCATCGACGACGACCTCGTGGTCGGCCGCGCCTTCGTCCGCATCTGGCCCGTCACCCACTTAGGATTTTTGTAGGACGGGGATTTGTGTGGGGCGTCGCAGTGCGACGCCGCGGTGCGCGCACAGCACGGCGATCTGCCGAGCGCACAAGTCGGGGCGTCCGGCACGCCGGCGGCGCAAGCCGACGAGCGGAGCGAGCGGAGCCGACGCCGACTCGGATCGAAGGGCCGCGAGCATGCGATCGACGTGATCGCTGTAGATGCCGTCGATGCCCATGCGCAGCGCGGTGCGCAGCCCGTCGTCGAACTGCAGGTCCCACGCGAACGCCAACCGCCCGAACCGGTGCAGCAACGTCGTGAGTCCACCGGTCCAATCGGTGTGATGCATGTTCATGGCGTCGATCCCCACATCGGCGAGGGTCGCCGCTCGCCGCTCGGCCCCCTCGCGCACCGCCCGTAGCCGGGTCGAGTCGACCAAGCGCACATCGGCGTCGCGCCCACGGATCGCCGCGGCCTTCTGCCACTGGGGATGGCAGAGCCACAACCGGCCGATGGCGTCGGGGTGGGCCGCTCTCGTGACGCTGAGCACCGGGTCGACGGCGTCGTCGTCCTTGAGATCCAGCGAGAGCTCGTAGTCGGCGCCGCAGGCGTCGTAGAGCTCCGCCAACGTGGGGATGTGGCTCGGGAGCGCGGCCCGGGCGACCTCGCGGATCGCTCTCCGCACGCCGAACCGGCCCCTCACGACCCCGTCGTGGTCGAGCACGGCCTCGCCGTCCTCGGTGATCCACACGTCGCTCTCCAGGCCGGTCGCGCCGAGTCTCAGGGCCAGCCGAAACCCCTCGATCGTGTTCTCGGGCGCATGGGCCCGGGCCCCGCGGTGTGCGAAGCCGATCGGAGGCACGCGGAGGGAGGGGAGGCGCTGCTGCACGGCCCGATTCTCCCAGGCCGGTGCTCAAGACCCCCCCATTCGCCGCCGATGACGCGAGGGACACCGCGCGCCGCAGCGGGACCGGGAAGGCACCTCCAACGACCATGGCCACGATCCGAGCCACCTGCACTGAGTGCGGTGATGTCGAGATGACGACCGCTGACGTGTGGGTCCGGCTGTGCGACGACGACGACGAGGGCACCTACCACTTCCGCTGCCCCCAATGCGCGACGCTCGTGGCCAAGCGGGCTGAGCCCCACATCGTGGAACTGCTCCTGGCCGCTGGCGTCGCCTGGTCGACGTGGCGGCGTCCGGCCGAGCTGCGCGAGCGCCGATCTGGCGCCCCGCTCACCCACGATGACCTGCTCGAGTTCCACGAGCTGCTTCGCCGCGACGACTGGTTCCAGCGTCTCGCCGCCGCCGACGAGGATGGCGATCTCGTCTGACCTTGCGACCTCGAGCCGCAATCTGGCTGGAGGGGCTGCGCCGTAGACTCCGGCCGTGTTCAACATCTCCGCTACCGAGCTGCTTGTCATCGCCATCGTGGCGCTGCTCATCCTCGGTCCGGACAAGCTCCCCGACGCGATGCGCAAGCTCGGAAGGGCCACACGAGAGCTGCGCCGCATCACCTCTGGGTTCGAAGCCGAGCTGCGCGACGCCCTGAGCGACGCGCCCGAGCCACCCGCGCCGAAGACGGCGGCCGCGTCGAACACCACTCAGCCCCCCGCTGAGCCCACCCCGCCGGCGAACCCCACCGCGCCCGCGACCGCAACCGCTGCGGTGCCCGGCCGATCCGCCCCCTCCAGCGGAACCCACTGACGGCACTCCCGAGTCGCTTCCGGGGGAGACCACCGATGGTGCTTCTGTGAGCGCGGCACCGACGAGCGCCCCCGCCGAGGGGTCGTCGCCTTCGGGCGGGACCATCGCCTGACATGGTGAAGCTCCGTCGGTGGGGCCCCAAGCCCCGACC
This sequence comes from uncultured Acidimicrobiales bacterium, assembly GCA_963747215.1. Lineage (GTDB taxonomy): Bacteria > Actinomycetota > Acidimicrobiia > Acidimicrobiales > DATKAS01 > DATKAS01. The sequence goes on along the minus strand of CAVVET010000029.1, from coordinate 112,865 downwards.
GACCGTCCACGATCGCATGACGCTCGCGGAGCATCTCGCGGAGCTGCGCCGTCGCCTCATCATCTGCCTCATCGCGGTGGGGATCGGCGGGGTGGTCGCGTTCGTCCTCTATCCCGAGATCCTCGACTTCCTCACGGGCCCTTACCGAGACGTGTGCGCAGCCGAGAACCTCACCTGTCCGGATCGGCTGGTGATCACCGATCCGCTCGAGGGTTTCGCAGTGCGGATGAAGGTCACGGGCTACGGCGGCCTCGTGCTCGCCCTGCCGGTCGTGCTGTGGCAGCTGTGGCGCTTCATCACGCCCGGGCTCTACGACAACGAGAAGCGCTATGCGATCCCGTTCGTCTTCGCCTCGGTCGTGCTCTTCCTCACCGGAGCGGGCATCGCGCTCTGGACGTTCCCGAAGGCGCTCCAGTTCCTCGTGTCATGGTCGGGCGACGTGCAGCCCCTCTTCGCACCCGGGGCGTACTTGAGTCTCATCATGCTGCTCATGCTCGGGTTCGGCATCGGCTTCCTGTTTCCCGTGCTGCTCGTCGCGCTCGAGCTCGTCGGCATCGTCACCCCTCAACAGCTGTCGGGGGCCCGCCGGTTCGCCATCGTCGGCATCGTCGTAGTCGTTGCCGTCGCGACGCCGAGCGGCGATCCGTACAGTCTGCTCGCACTGTCGATCCCGCTGATCCTCTTCTACGAGGTGGCGATCGTGATCGGGAAGCTCGCGGTGAGGCGCCGGACTCGCAGCGCCGCCGCGCCCGCGTGACCGAGGTCGACACCGCCGGCCTTCGCGCCGCGTTCCTGGCTGGTTACGGCTTCGACACTCGACGACTTCCAGCTACGAGCGCTCGACGCGGTCGATGCGGGAGCGTCGGTCCTCGTCGCCGCACCCACCTCGTCGGGCAAGACCGTCGTCGCCGAGTACGCCGTGCGACGCGCGCTGTACGAAGGGACGAAGGCGTTCTACACGACGCCGATCAAAGCGCTGTCGAATCAGAAGTACACCGACCTCGTGCGTCGACACGGTGCCGACCGAGTCGGCCTGCTCACCGGTGACAACGCGATCAACGGTGAAGCGCCGATCGTCGTGATGACGACCGAGGTGCTCCGCAACATGATCTACGCGGCGTCGGACACATTGCGCGATCTCCGCTACATCATCTTGGACGAGGTGCACTTCCTGCAGGATGCCTACCGCGGGCCGGTGTGGGAAGAGGTCATCATCCACGCGCCGCACTCGGCCCGACTCGTCTGCCTCTCGGCCACGGTCAGCAACGCCGAAGAGCTGTCCGACTGGATGACAACCGTGCGGGGCCCCACCGCCACCATCATCGAGGAGCGACGTCCGGTCGAGCTCCAGAACCTCTACCTCGTCGGGGATCGCTCTTCGGACCGGCTCCATCTCCTTCCGACGCTCATCGACGGACGGCCGAACCCCGAAGCGTCGCGCCTCGACGCGGAGGCGGTGAGAGGAGCTGGCCCGATCCGCGGGAGGGGCCGCCGACGGCTGTACACCCCTCGGCGAATCGAGGTCATCGAGCTGCTCGAGGAGAGCGGCATGCTGCCGGCGATCTACTTCATCTTCAGCCGGGCGGCGTGCTCTGATGCCGCGGCTGCGTGCCTCGATGCGGGCTTGCGCCTCACGACTGCGGCCGAGCGTGATCGCATCCGCGAGATCGTCGGTGCTCGACTGCGCGGCATCGACGACTCCGACCTCGCAGTGCTCGGCTACGCCCGCTGGCTCGCGGGAATCGAGGCCGGCGTCGCGCCCCACCATGCCGGGCTCGTCCCTCCGTTCAAGGAGGCGGTCGAAGCCTGCTTCGTCGAGGGTCTCGTGAAGGTGGTGTTCGCCACTGAGACGCTCGCGCTGGGTGTGAACATGCCCGCCCGCTCGGTCGTGATCGAGAAGCTCACGAAGTTCACCGGTGAACGCCACCAGTTCCTGACGCCTGGCGAGTACACGCAGCTGACCGGTCGGGCGGGCCGGCGCGGCATCGACACACTCGGCCACGCGATCGTGCTGTGGTCGCCGTTCGTGCCGTTCGATCAGGTCGCGGGACTGGCGTCGAGCCGCACCTTCAAGCTGACCTCGGCGTTCCGCCCTACGTACAACATGGCGGTGAACCTGGTGCGCAGCTATCCGCCCGAGGAAGCGCATCACCTGCTGAACCTCTCGTTCGGCGCAGTACCAGGCCGACCGTGACGTGGTGCGCCTCGAAGCCCGGCTCGAACGACGCCGCGAGGTGCTCGCCGACCTGCGCGACGCGGCGCGCAGTCCGTTCGGCGACATCGACGACTACCGGCGAACCCACCCCCGACGCGAGCGCCGCCCATCGGGGGTGACCGAAGCAGAGATCGTCGCGTCACTCGCCCGGCTGAAGCCCGGTGACGTGATCACCCTGCACAGCGGGAAGCACGCGGGCCGCGTCGCGGTGCTGACCGTCGCGCAGCGACGAGGCGGGGGAGTGCGCATCCGCGTCATCACGCCCGTCGCGCATTCTCGTGTCGCTCTCAGAGCCCGACTTCGCTGTGCCCGCCTACGTCGTCGGCCACATGGACCTGCCGACGCCCTTCGCGCCGAACCGCCAGTCCTACCAACGCGAGGTTGCCCGTCTGCTCGAGCGCGCCCGCCTCAAGCCCGACGCGCCGACCGCGCCGATCGCGCCGCGCAGCTCTGACGGACAGGACGGCGACCACCCGGTGCTGCACGACCCGAAGCTCGAGGATCGATTGCGCGCCGCGACCCAGGCCGACCGCGTCGACCGGGAGGTGAAGGAGATCGAGGAGCGCATCGGCAGTCGGGTCGGGTCCCTGGCGCGGCGGTTCGACCGCGTGCGTGCGGATACTCGAAGCGTGGGGCTATCTCGACGGCTGGGCGCTGACTCCCGCGGGTGAGCGACTCGCCCGCATCTTCCACGAAAGCGACCTTCTCCTCGCGGAGGCGATCGGCGCGGGACTGCTCGACGATCTCGACCCGGCGGCCCTGGCCGGACTCGTCTCGTGCTTCACCTACGAGCACCGCAGTCCCGAGGCGCCGCCCGCACCCTGGTTCCCCTCTCCGAAGGTGCGGGACCGGTGGCGGGCGATCGCCAAGCTCGCGACCGAGCTGAACCGCATCGAGGACGAGGCCGGGCTCGACTTGACTCGGCCGCCGGAGCCGACGTTCCTGGCCATCGCTCACGCCTGGGCGGCCGGTGAGACGCTCGACGAGGTGCTGGAGGACGAGGACCTCGCCGCGCGGTGACTTCGTGCGCAACGTGAAGCAGCTCATCGACGTGCTCGGGCAGGTCGCCGAGGTCTCCGGTCCGGAGACGTCAGCGGCGGCGCGAACTGCGGCAGACCGATTGTTCCGCGGCGTCGTCGCGGCGTCCGCCGCGGTGTCCACCATCGAATGACCGTCGAACGAGGCGCGCCGTGGGGGCGGTCGGCGCCCCTGCCGCCCGATGGCGTCGTCGTCGGCTCCGATGCCGCGGCGAGCGAGGTGGCGGCGGCTGCCCTCGCCGAGCACACGGCCCTCCCGGTCATCGGTCTGCTCGCCGGGGATCTGTGCCGCACGGTCGGCGGACCCGGTGATCGTGAGCGACTGCACACCGGCGACGCCGTGACCCTGCCGATCGACGTGTGCGAGGTCGTGCTGGGCGACCTGCGCCGCGTCTTCGTCGCGCACGTCGTTGCCCGCCGGAGCTGGTGGCACGGTCGCGTGTGGGCCGCGCTCAATGCCGAGTGGATCGGCGACTGGGACGTCGCGCCGCGTGCGCACCCGGGCGACGGACTCCTCGACGTCTTGGACGTCTCGCTCACGCACACGTGACCGCATCCGTGCGCGCACGCGGCTCCCGTCCGGAACCCACGTGCCCCATCCGAGGATTCGCCAAGAGCGGGGCGCGTCGATCGCACACGGAGTTCGACCGACCGCTGCGCGTGTGGACGGACGGCGTGCTGATCGGCGAGTCCCGCTCGCTGACCGTTCGCGTGATCGACCGTATGGACATCGTCGTGTAGCGGCACGGCCGAGTGAGCATGCATGGCGGCGCGTCGCGCATGGGCGGCGCAGTGCGCCGCCCGATGAGCATGCGCGGCGCAGTGCGCGATTGTCGAGCGAAGCGAGCAGGAGCCGCTCGGAGAGCGGCGACGAGGAAGGAGCGGAGGAGGCGACGAGGAGTTACGTTCGCCCGCATGTACGCATGGATCCTCGACGAGTCGCCGGGCAACTACCGCTGGGGCGAGATGCCAGACCCCGAGCCGGGCCCCGACGAGGTCGTGGTCAGCGTCGTCACCAGCGCCCTGAATCACATGGACCTGTGGCTCACACGAGGCATGCCGAAGCCCCCGCTTCCTCACATCCCCGGCTGCGACGTGGCGGGGGTCGTGCACGCAAGTGGGCGAGGCGGTCACGAACGTCGCGATCGGCGACGAGGTGGTGGTCAATCCGGGTGTCTCACCCGTCGACGAGATCATCGCATTGGGCAACGACAGCCCGATGGGTCCCGGCTTCGGCATCTGGGGCGAGCACGATCGCGGCGGCCATGCGAACCTCGCCGTCGCCCCTGCCCGCAACATCGTCCCTCGCCCACAGAACCGCACATGGGAGGAGTGCGCGGCCTACCCGCTCTGCTACCTGACCGCGTGGCGGATGCTGCGCCGCGCCCGGCTCGGAGCGGGAGACACTCTTCTGGTCGTGGGCATCGGGGGCGGCGTCGCCACCGCCGCCCTCGCCCTGGGCAACGTGATGGGTGCGCACGTCTTCGTCACGTCGCGCGATCCGATGAAGCGCGACCGAGCGATGGAGCTCGGAGCAGAAGGGGCCTTCGACTCCGTCGAGTCCAAGTGGCCAGTCACCGCGGACGTCGTCGTCGAAAGCGTGGGGCCCGCAACCTGGGACCAATCGGTGCGGGCGCTCAAGTCCGGGGGCCGGCTCGTGCTGTGCGGAGGCACGTCGGGGATGTCGGTCGAGCTGAATCTGCCCCGTCTCTTCTTCAAGCAGATCGAGATCATCGGGTCGACGATGGGCTCCTATCAGGAGTTCGCGGAGGTCACCGAGCTCGTCGCGAACGGGCTTCCGGTCGTGGTCGACGAGACCTACCCGCTCGCCGACTATCCCTCCGCGTTCGGCGCGTCTCGAAGAGGGAGCCCAGCTCGGAAAGATCGTCCTCCAGCACTGAGCGTCAGAGACCACCCCAGGTTTCCGCTGGTCAGGACGGGTGTCCCCTCACCGGGACGGGGATCGCCGCGCCGTAGTCTGACCCGGTGTCCGTCTACGTCGCCGAGGACTTCTCGCCAGAAGAGGAGGACATCCTCCGGCGCTACGTGACGAACCTCGACCGGCCGGTCTTCGCGCTCGTCAACCTGCCCGAGGTCGTGAAGGGCGCGCTGTTCGCCCGCTACTCACGATCCAGCAAGAGCTTGCGGCGTCTGTTCCTCGACGAGTTCGTCGGTGATCTCGACATCAGCGGAGATGCCTCGGTGGACGCGACCGTCGGGCTCAGGCGGGCCGAGGAGCTGTACGACCGCGTGTTCTTCGAGTACGGCGACGACTCCGTTGCCCAGCTCGGCGGCGTCCACCTGGCGTGCGAGCAGGCGTCCAACCTGCTCACGAAGGTGCTCGAGTGGGGTCGCCTGGCTTCCTACCTCGAGCAGTCGACGCGCTACATCGCGTACGACGTGCGTCTCGGCGGTCGCTACCGCTACTACCGCGACCCCGCGGTGCTCACGTCTTCGCTCGGCACGCGCTACGTCGGCGACCTCGACCGGCTCTTCGACACGTACGCCTCGCTGGTCGGGTCGATGACCGAATGGTTTCGGGGCATGCACCCGAAGGATCCGAACGACTCCGACTTCGTCTATCGGCAGGCAGTGCGAGCGAAGGCCTTCGATGCTGCCCGCGGAGTGCTGCCCGCCGCGGCGATCTCCAACGTCGGCATCTACGCGAGCGGTCAGGCCTTCGAGATGCTGCTGCTGCGGATGCGCGCCCACCCGCTGCCCGAGGCGCAGGCGTACGCCGAGCTCATGCTCGAAGAGCTGCGCAAGGTGATCCCGTCGTTTCTGAAGCGCGTCGACGTCAGCGATCGTGGGGGAGTGTGGGCCAGCTACTTCGAGCAGACGCGCACGGCCACCGAGAGTGCGGCGCACGAGCTCCTCGCTGGCGAGCTCGAGGAGCCGGTACCGTCGGTGACGCTCACCGACTTCGATCCGGACGCGGAGGACAAGCTCCTCGCCGCGATCCTGTATCCGCACTCCGACCTTCCCGACCATCAGCTGCTCGCACGCGTGCGGCGGCTCACAACCGACGAACGTCTGACACTGCTGCGCGCGTACGTGGGCGATCGGAGCAACCGCCGGCACAAGCCGGGTCGCGCGTTCGAGCGGGTGGACTACCGGTTCGATGTGCTTGCCGACTACGGCGCGTTCCGGGACCTGCAGCGTCATCGCATGCTCACCATCGAGTGGCAGCCTCTGTCGCCCCGTCACGGCTTCGACCGACCAGACACCATCGACGCCGCCGGATGTGCGGAGCAGTTCGACGCCGCCATGGAGCGATCGGCCGAGCTCTACGGCGCGCTCGCGACGCAGTTCCCACAGCAGGCGCCGTACGCGCTTTCGATGGCCTACCGCATCCGCTTCTCGATGCAGATGAACGCACGCGAGGCGATGCATCTGCTCGAGCTGCGGACCGGACCGCAGGGGCATCCCGCCTATCGACGGGTCGGCCAGGAGATGCACCGCCTCATCGCCGAGCAGGCGGGACATCGCGCCATCGCCGAGACGATGCGCTTCGTCGATCACCACGAGTCCGAGCTCGAACGGCTCGACGCCGAACGTCGCGCGTGGAGGCGCCGCCTCGGCCACTGACGCCTCGGTCATTGACGCCTCGGTCATTGACGGTCACCGGTCCCTCCGCTTCCGTCCGTCCAGCTCACTGGGTACACTCTCCGGCCAGCGGGCGGCGGAGGTTTCATGCGCCGTGCCCGTATCTCTGCCCTTCGCCCGCTTGTCTCGCGTGTCGTCCCTTGTGCGGCGATCGCGGTCACGTTCTCCCTCATGGCGGCCGACGTCGCTGCCGCGGTCGAGACGCCTCCCGTCGCGCCGGCGAGCGGCGCCCCCGTCGAGCTTCGGCACCAGGTTCGCAAGGGCGAGTCGCTGTCGCTCATCGCCCGGCGCAACGGTGTGACGGTCCCGGCCTTGGCGGCCGCCAACGGCATCACGAACGTCAACCGAATCATGGTCGGCCAATGGCTCGTGATCCCGACCGCCGCTGCGCCCGCGCCGGTGACCCCAGGTCTCGAGCCTGTGCCCGTCCCAGTCACGCCGGGGCCCGAAGCGCCCGGGGCGAGCGAGATCACCTACGTGCTTCGACGGGGCGACAGCCTCTTCGCCGTCGCCCGCCGGTTCAAGGTCACTGTCGCTGTCCTCGCGGCGACGAACCGCATCCCGAACCCGAACCGGGTGCTCGTCGGCACAACCCTGCGGATTCCCTCGGTGAGCGTGCCCGCGCCCGCCGCCCCGACTGCCGAGACGCCCAGTCCGACGCCCAGCGTGACCTCCACCACCATCGCGACACCACCGGCCGCGGACCCGTCACTCACCGTCCCGCCGCCGGCTGCGTCCACGTCAGCTGCTCCTCCGACGGGCACCCTCACCGCGGCCGCTATGGCCCCGTGGCTCTCCCCTGACCAGCTGGCCCGGTTGCCCCTAGGCCTCCACACCTATCCCGAACGGCTCGCCCTGCTTCCGTCGTTCGACCGCTGGGCGGCCGAGTACGGCATCGCTCCTGACCTCCTCAAGGCGCTGGCGTGGATGGAGTCCGGGTGGCAGCAGACCGTCGTGTCGTCGTCGGGTGCCATCGGCGTGGGGCAGCTCCTGCCATCCACCGCAGCGTGGGTGGCGAGCTTCCTCATCGGCGCCCCTCTCGACCCCTACCTGGCCGACGACAACATCCGCATGAGCGCCCGGTTCCTCGCCCACCTCCTCTCGCTCACGGGTGGTGACGTGAATCTGGCCGTGGCCGGCTACTACCAAGGGCTGACCTCGATCCGGCGGGACGGGATGAAGGCCACGACGGCCGCCTACGTCAACGTGGTCTTTGCGCTCAGGGCCCGGTTCTGAGGGCCCCCTGTGCACAGGGGTGGGTGGAACTCGACGGCTGGTTGCGTATGATCCGCGGCGCGCGAGCGGCCTCCCCCCAAAATCCGCTCCGCAAGGACACGATGGCTGACGAAGAAGAGTTCGCCGAGGACGAGACCGAAGCGTTCCCGGAAGACGAGCTCGAAGATGAGTTGGAAGAAGCCGATCCCGATCTCGAGGACCTCGATGTCGAGGTCCTCGACGATGACGTCCTCGACGATGAGGTGCTCGACGTCGACGTCATCGAGCCCGACGAGATCGAGACCACGCCCCGCCCCGTCGTCGTCGACGAGCCCGCTGACGACGACGATGACGACGAGGACATGGTCGAGCCCGACGACGTCGAGGCTGCGCTCGACACGATTCTCAAGGATCGCCTCGTTGCGGTCGAAGAGGAGCCCGACGAAGAGGACGAGGAGGTCGAGGTCGACGACCGTGGCGACCCTGTCGATCGCATCCTCCCCAAGCGACCGGGCGAGTTCGTGTGCCAGTCCTGCTTCCTCGTGAAGCATCCGAGCCAGCTCGCTGACGCGACTCGCATGTACTGCAACGACTGTGTCTGAGGAACACAAGACCGCGCACCTCTTGGCCGACATGTTCGTCTACGCGCCGATCGGCGCGGCGGCGAGTGTGGTCGAGCTGTTGCCGAAGCTCGCACGTCGCGGCCGCAAGCGTGTCGCGATCGCGCGCGTCATCGGCCAAGTCGCAGTCGTGAAGGGACAAGAGAAGGTCGGTCAGCTCCTCGATCAGTTCCTCGACACCCCAACGGCCGAGTCGACCCCGACTGGCACGACGACACCGGCGGCACCGGTCGCGGTGCCGTCGCCCGATCCCGAGATCGAGGAGTCGATCGTCGTCCGCCGACATCCGTCCCAACTACGACACGAACGAGGCTGCGCTCCTCGCCATCCCGGACTACGACTCGTTGGCCGCGTCGCAAGTGGTGCCGCGACTCGCCGGCCTCGAGCCCGATGAGCTCGAGGCAGTCCGTCGCTACGAGGCGGCACACCGGGCCCGCCGCACGATCCTCAACCGGGTGGCACAGCTGCAACAGAGCGCGTGATGGAGTCGGCTCGGCCGGCGACCGCTGCCGACGTCGTGCGTCTCGCCGAGCTGGCTGAACAGGCGATCGCCGAGCTCACGCCGACGAAGGGCGGTGACATCTGGGCCCGGCGGGAAGCGCGCCGCGCTCCCTATGACGAGTCGTTTGTGTCCGACCTCGCCGCCGACGACCGCCTGGTGCTCGTGGGCGAGATCGAAGGCGCGGTGATCGGATATGCGGTCGTGCACGTCGAGCGGCTCCACGACGACGGGTTGCTCGGGGTGATCACCGACATCTACGTCGAGCCGGATGCCCGTGACGTCAGCGTCGGTGAGTGCCTCATGGACGCCATCGTGGCGTGGTGCTCGACTCGGGGGTGTGTCGGCATCGACAGTCTCGCCCTTCCGGGTAATCGCGCCACCAAGAACTTCTTCGAGACGTTCGGGCTCGTCGCCCGCGCGATCGTGGTGCACCGCCGGCTCGACGGTGATGAGGCCGATGCGCCCTGAGGTCGGCGTCGGCGCGATCGTCCGCCGCGACTCGCAGTTGCTGCTGGTCCGTCGGGGACGGGAGCCGGGACGCGGTCTGTGGTCGATACCGGGCGGTCGGGTGGAGCGGGGCGAGACGCTGGCCGAGGCAGTCGTGCGCGAGCTACGAGAGGAGACCGGCCTCAACGGCGTCTGCGGCCGCTTTGTCGGATGGGCCGAGCGCATCGACCCTGACCATCATCGAATCATTCTCGACTTCGAGGTCAGCGTCGACGGCGGCGAGGCGGCGGCGAACGACGACGCGGAGGAGGTCGCGTGGGTCGAGCTCTCGCTTCTCGGTGAGCTCGACCTGATCGATGGGCTCGCCGACTTCTTGCGCGAGCACGACATCATCGATTCGAGCCGCTGAACCTCAGTGACCGGTCCATTGGGGCGCGCGCTTCTCGATGAACGCCGCGAGCCCCTCCTTCAGATCGTCGGACCTCATGACCTTGCCCATCGCGGCGTTGGTCATCGCCTTCAACGTGTCGTCGTCCTCATAGTCGGCGGCGAGCACGACCTTGCGACTCTCGGCGACCGCCATCGGGGCCGAGAGGCAGATCTGCTCGGCGAGGGCGATGGCGGTGTCGAGTGACGCACCGGGCTCACACAACCGGTTGACCAGCCCGAGGTCGTGGGCGCGTTGCGCTGACAGCGGCTCGCCGGTGAGGATCACCTCCATCGCTGCGGCGCGTCCGATCGCGCGCGGCAGGCGAAACAGCCCGCCCGCCCCTGCGATCAGGTTGCGCTTCACCTCGGCGAGCCCGAAGGAGGAGCGATTGGACGCGACCACGAGGTCGCACGCGAGCACGATCTCGCAGCCGCCCGCGGTGGCGAGTCCGTCGACCGCTGCGATGACGGGCTTGGTGCGTTCTCGGTAGACGAAGCCGGCAAACCCGCCGCGCTCGGTCGCGAGGGGGGCCGCGCCCGGAGTGTTGATGGCCTTCAAGTCGGCGCCGGCGCTGAACACCGGACGGTCACCGGTGATCGTGGCGCTGATGACACCGACCCACACTTCGGGATCGGCCTCCATGCGGTCGACGGCCGCCTCCATGTCGGACGCGACCTCGCCGTTCACGGCGTTGCGCGCCTCGGGTCGATTCAACGTGAGGATCGCGACGCGTCCCCGAGTCTCGTACTCCACCATGGCCATGGCGGCGCAGGCTACTCAGGCTGTTCGGGAGTGGCTGCCGCCTGAATGGGGGGCACGTCCGTGACGTCGTCGCCAGAAGCGTCGACGATCGGCATCGGGCGCGGCCGGCTCGGAGGCCAGAGCGATCGGGTCGGAGGCGACCGCGGCGAGTTCGGGGGGAGCCACGGCCGGCTCGGGGGCAACCGTGACCGGCTCAGGGGCAACCGTGACCGGCTCAGGCTCGACCTCGGGCGCGTCGCCGCCGACGACCTCGGGGGTCGGCGCGTCGAGCGCGACGGGAGCGGCGGCCTCGGCTTCGGGGGCGAGTGCCGCCTCAGTCGCGACGTTTGCCGCGGCCTCGGCTTCGGGCAGCGGGTGCCGCCTCAGTCGCAGGCGTCGCCTCGCTCGCCGGCTCAGTCACCGCTGCGACGTTCGCCGGGCTCGCGGGAGGTGATGCGGTAGGTGACGCGGCCGCCTTCTTCGCCGGTCGCTTCGGTGGCGCGGGGCGCCGCGGCTTCGGCGGGCCGGTCACCGCGGGCGGCTCGATGCCGAACTGTGCGGCGATCTGAGGCAGGGCGCCGGCGGACTTGGTGATCGCGGTGGTGAGCTCGTCAGGTACCGGCGAGGGCACGCTGGCCGCGAGGACCGAGCTGCGGACCGGCGAGAACGCGATGGCCTCGAGGACCGCGATCCAGCGATCGGGGGTGGCCTGCGCGTGCAACGACGCGCCGGCGGACTCGGCCAGGCGCGTGGCGAGGGCCGAAGGGAATCGTGCACCTGCCTTCGGAGGACGCGTGCTCAGCCGCAGCGCGCGGACGACACGACCCTCGTCGAGAGCGGTGCCGATCTCGGCGAGCCATTCGGCGTGTTCCTTCTCGACACGGGCTGTCAAGGCCTCGCGCAGCTGAGCGGCGAGAGCTCGTGACTCCTCGTCTCGCGCCGCGTCGTCGGCACCAACGACCGAGCGCAAGTCGCGCAGGTCGATCTCGTCGACGTCGGCCAACGCGGCTTCCGCACGGTCGCGCCACTCCGCGGGCGCGCACCTGAGGAAGCATCTGCTCGGCGAGGGCGATGAGGCTCTTCGACGGCACTTCCGGCTTTCCTTCGGCCTTCAGCGCGGTGTTCTGGGTGACGATCGCCTGACGCACCGCAGGCAGACCGCCCGCGAGAAGCTGTTCGGCGACCGGCACTTGTTCGGGTGGAAGGTTCGCGAGCAGCGCCTTGCGATGCGTGCGACCCGGGCGCAACCGCTTCGGCTTCGGCTTCGTCTCGACGGGCGGGGGAGTGGGGCGCGTTGCTCTCGGCGGACGCGGTGTGCGGGTGCGAGGGGGACGAGATTGCCGGGTCTCGCCCGTCGACGCCGCGGGACGCGTCGGCGATCTCGCCCGACCCCTCGCGGGACGCTCCGGCCGGTCGATCACGCCGAGGCCCGCGGTCGTTGCGGTTCGTGGCTTCCCGTCGTGGACGCGATCGGCGCGCGTCGGCGTCGTCACCGGTGCGCGGCGGGCGATCGCGGCGCGGCGGGCGATCGCTGCGCTCTTTGGTCGCCAACGTCGTGACCACGGGCTCGAATGGCTGCGTCGAGCCGATCAGCTCGAGGCGCTCCGGCTCGGCACGGGGCGCCTTGTCCGCGATGACCTGCAGCACCGAGATGCCTTCGAGATCGATGTCGGCCTCGACCTTCAACACGTCGCCGACCTTGGCCCCGGGTCTGAGCAGATTCCCGTCCATGACGCCGCGCGGCTCGCGGGCGCCCGCGGCCCGCCACGTCCAGCTGCCGTCCGGGCGCGCGCTCGTGAGCTCCACCTCGATCCGGCGCGACATGGGTCGCAAACCTAGCCGTCGAGGTACGCGACGGTCCGCGCCCCGGGACCCGGATCGAAGTACTGTTTCGTCACAGTGACGAATACTGGGGTGACCTCGGCACAGGCGCGCGAACAGACGCGGGGACAGACCTGTCGATGCCGGTGGTGCGGGCGCCCATACCTGCGTTCGTCGGGCCCGGGTCGACCGGCGCTGTACTGCCGGCGCAGCTGCCGCCAGCGCGACTACGAAGCTCGCCGTCGTGGACAAGAGCTCGGGCTTGCGGAATCCGACGTCGTGATCGCCCGTCGTGAGCTCGAGCGTCTCGGCGATCTCGTGTACGTGATGCGCTGCGCCATCGACGACGTCGAACGGGATTTGCACTGGCCGGACGGCAAGGCGAGCGCCGCAGATCTGCGATCGGCGCTGGCGTGGCTGCTCGACGCCGCCCGACCGCTCGCGGCATACCGCCCAGAATGACCGTTATGTCGAGTTGGGCCGGATGCCCGCCGGGTCGGTGACCGGGTCAGACGAGGCGTGCGAAGGCGCGGCCGCGGTCGGCCACTTCCCCGTCGAGGCGCCACTCCGCCGCGCAGGTCTCCGTCGAACAGCCGTGGCGCTCGATGCGCGCCGGCGTCGTGGTGAGGACGATCGAGACTCGTGCCTGTCCGCAGGTCGGGCACTGCTCTTGAGGGAAAGGTCGTTCCGCCGCCATCTTCTGCCGTCGGCATCTTCGCCGCGGGGTTGAGGGTCCCTCGGTCTGTCGACGGCACGGGTAGAGTCGACCTGCCGTCGAACCCATGCGGGAGAGTCCCTCAACCGACCCGTTGTCGGGGTGAGGGCGCCGAAGGAGCAACCTCCCCGGAATCTCTCAGGCCCAAGGACCGCACGGGTAAGGCAACTCTGGAGAGCAGGTCATCGCAGGATGGCCTCACCGACGGGGAAAGCCGGCGAGTCCGGTGAATCTCTCAGGTTCCGCGACAGAGGGGGAACGTTCACCCCGACGCGAGCCCACCGAGAGCGAGGCCCCGATGGCAGACCTCGAGCCGACCGATCGATTTCTCGATCGCCACATCGGTCCCTCCCCCGCTGATCAGGCGAAGATGCTGTCGGAGCTCGGGTACACGACGCTCGACGAGCTCACCGCCGCTGCCGTGCCGACGACGATTCGGTCCGACGCGCCCCTCGCTCTGCCCGCCGCGCTCGGCGAAGCGGCGACGACGGCCGCGTTGCGGGCCCTCGCCGACCGCAACCGCGTGGTGCCGTCGCTGATCGGCCTCGGGTATCACGGCACCGTCACCCCTCCGGTCATCCAGCGCAACGTGCTCGAGGATCCGTCGTGGTACACGGCGTACACGCCGTACCAGCCTGAGATCTCGCAGGGCCGCCTCGAGGCGCTCCTGAACTTCCAGACGATGGTCAGCGACCTCACGGGGATGGAGCTCGCGAACGCGTCGCTGCTCGACGAACCCACCGCCGCGGCGGAAGCGATGGCGATGGCGCGCCGTCTCGCGCCGAAGGACGCGTCGAGCCGCTTCGTCATCGACGAGGGCTGCCACCCGCACACGATCGCGGTCGTCCAGACGCGTGCGGAGCCGCTCGGCATCGACGTCGAGGTGGGCGATGCGGAGCAGCTCGTGTCCCGAGGCGAGACACCCTTCGCGGTGCTGGTCCAGACGCCGACGACGACCGGTGAGATCCGTGACCTGCATCCGCTCAGTGGGGCGGTGCAGAAGGCGGGCGGTCTCGTGATCGTCGCGACCGATCTCCTCGCCTGTTGCCTCGTGGTCCCGCCCGGAGAACAAGGGGCGGACATCGTCATCGGCTCGGCGCAGCGGTTCGGTGTTCCCCTCGGCTTCGGTGGACCTCATGCCGGGTTCATCGCCACGCGGACGGAATTCGCGCGGTCGCTCCCCGGCCGCCTCGTCGGAGTGTCGAAGGACGACGCGGGGCGCACCGCGTTCCGTCTCGCGCTGCAGACGCGCGAGCAGCACATCCGTCGCGAGAAGGCGACGAGCAACATCTGCACCGCGCAGGTGCTGCTCGCCGTCGTCGCCTCGATGTACGCCGTGTACCACGGCCCCGACGGCCTGCGCCGCATCGCGTCACGCGTGCACTCCCTTGCCAACCTGTTCGCCGACGGCCGTCGCAACGGCCGATGGCGCCGCTGTCGAGCACGCGGCATATTTCGACACAGTGACGATACGGACAGCGGGTCGGGCCGATGCGATCGTCGCCGCCGCGCTGGCACGTGGGGTGAACGTCCGGCGTGTCGACGCCGACCGGGTTGCCGTCGCATTCGACGAGACGACCACCGTCGATCACGTCGACGCAGTGCTCGGAGCGTTCGGCATCGAGACGCGCTCCCCGCCGAGGCCGCAGGCGCGATCCCTCCGAGCCTCACGCGCACCTCGCCGTACCTGGTCCACCCGGTCTTTCACACGCATCACTCCGAGACGGCGATGCTCCGATACCTGCGGTACCTGAGCGATCGCGACATCGCGCTCGACCGGTCGATGATCCCGCTCGGCTCGTGCACGATGAAGCTCAACGCGACGACCGAGATGGCGCCGATCAGCTGGCCCGAATTCGCATCCATCCACCCGTTCGCACCCGTGGACCAGGCGGCCGGCTACCTGCAGCTCTTCGCCGATCTGCAGGAATGGTTGTGCGCGATCACGGGCTACGACGCGGTCTCGCTGCAGCCGAACGTGGGGTCGCAGGGTGAATATGCGGGGCTCCTCGCGATTCGCGCCTATCACCGCAGCCGTGGCGACATCGGGCGCACGGTGTGCCTCATCCCGGCCTCGGCCCACGGCACCAATCCGGCGAGCGCGGTCATGGCCGGCTTCGACGTGGTGGTCGTCGCGTGTGACGAGCAGGGCAACGTCGACGTCGACGACTTACGAGCCAAGCTCGACGAACACCGCGAGCGCCTCGGCGCCCTGATGATCACCTACCCGTCCACGCACGGGGTCTTCGAGGATCGCATCACCGAGATCTGCGACCTCGTGCACGGCGCGGGCGGACAGGTGTACCTCGACGGCGCCAACCTGAACGCGATGGTCGGTCTGGCGCAGCCCGGCAAGTTCGGCGCGGACGTGTCGCATCTGAACCTGCACAAGACGTTCTGCATCCCTCATGGAGGAGGGGGGCCGGGGGTCGGACCCGATCGGCGTCCGTTCCCACCTCGCGCCTTTCCTCCCCAACCATCCACTCCTCGCCGAAGCAGGTCCGGCGACGGGCGTCGGTCCGATCTCGGGCGCGCCGTGGGGTTCCGCGCTCATCCTGACGATCCCCTGGGCCTACATGCGCGCGATGGGCCCCGACGGGCTGCGCACCGCAACTCAGGTGGCGATCCTCAGCGCCAACTATGTCGCCCGGCGCCTCGCTCCTCATTACCCCGTCCTCTACACCGGGGCGTCGGACCTCGTGGCACACGAGTCCATCCTCGACCTGCGCGCGATCACGAAGCAGACCGGCGTGACGGTGGACGACGTCGCGAAGCGGCTCATCGACTACGGGCTGCACGCCCCCACGATGTCGTTCCCCGTGCCGGGGACGCTGATGGTCGAGCCGACCGAGTCCGAAGACCTCGCCGAGCTGGACCGCTTCTGCTCGGCGATGGTCGCCATCCGCGAGGAGATCAGAGAGGTCGCCTCCGGAGCGCTCGACCGCGAGGACAACCCGCTCCGCCACGCGCCCCACACCGCCGACGAGGTCACCGCCGATGAGTGGACGCGGGCCTATCCGCGCAGTCGCGCGGCATACCCGGTCGCGTCATTGCGGCGAGCCAAGTACTGGCCGCCGGTGGGCCGCATCGACGGCGCCCAGGGCGACCGCAACCTGATGTGCTCGTGCCCCCCGTTGAGCGCGTACGCCGATCAGGTGTAGGCGGCGATCAGGCGTAGGCGTCGAACAGCTCGCCCAACGCGACGAACTGTCCGCCCTTGGTCGAGGACATCACGAGGATCGGCGTCGTCACGCCGGCGTCGAACCATGCCTCGACGCCATCGCGCACGTCGGTGGCCGAGCCGAACAACGTCGAGTCCGCGAGCCACCGGTCGCTCATGAGCTGAGGCACGCGATCACGATCGCCCGCGGCGATGGCCGCTTCGATTGCGTCCATCTCCTCGGCGTAGCCCGCGGCCTTCCAGTAGTTGCGGTAGTTCGGGAGTGCGACGTATCCGTCAGTGTCCGTCGGTTGATCGCGGCGGCCGCGGCGCGGTCATCGTCGATCACCGTGGGGATCATGTTGCCGACGAAGAACCCCGCGTCCCGGCGTTCGGCCGGGATGCCGCGCAGGCTCGCCTCCATCCGGCTCCGTGACGCGTTGGCCCAGACTGCGCCGTCCGCGACTTCGGTCGCGAGTGAGACCATCTTGTCCCTGAGCGTCGCGAGCACGATCGGAGGGAGCTCGCCCACGCGGTCGGCGGCGCGCATCGCCTGGACGTAGTCGCGCATGTCGGAGAGGGGCTTGCCGACCTCGAGGCCCAGGCGTTGATGCACCGGGCCGTGGCTCACACCGAGGCCGAGGTCGAAACGACCCCCGCTCACCTCGTGGATGTACGACGCGGTCTGCGCCATCGCTGTCGGGTGGCGGAAGTAGATCGGCTCGATCGCGGTGCCGAACCGGATCGTCGAGGTCACATGCGCCAGTGACGTGCACAACCCGAGCGCGTCTCCGAGGCTCGGGCAGTAGATGCCCGAGAATCCCCGCTTCTCGATCTCGGTCGCCATCTCGAGGGCGCGGCTGCGTTTGCCCGGCACCGCGGCGAGGGACACGGCAGGCATCGGCATCGGGTGTTCCTCCTGAGTGATTGGGCTGAGTGATTGGGCTGAGTGATTGGGCGGTCCGACTCGGAGTGTGGCACCTTGCCGCAGTGCAGATCAGAAAGGCGGGGGTGATCGCCGCACTGGGCCTGGCGCTGGCGGCCTGCGGAGGCTCCGGCGACGCCTCCGAGTCGGCGCCGGACTCGACATCTGCACCCGCGAGCTCCGGAGCGTCCACGGCCGCTGTCTCGACGAGTCCGAGCGTGGCGGGCGCGGTCGTGAGGCCCGCGCCCGCGACTTCCGCCGCCACGAACACCGCGACCGCAGTCCCCTATGTCGAGCCGGGGCCGTACCCGGTGGGAGTCGTGGAGCTCACGGACGGCGACGTGCCGATCACCGTCTTCTACCCGGCGCTCGACGGATCAGAAGAGGGCCAGCCGGCCGCGACGTACGACCTCCGCGAGTGGCTGCCGCCCGAGGAGGCGGCCAAGGTCGCCGGATTCGACGACTACGCGATGTCGGCATACGCAGGGCTCCCTCCGGCTGACCCGGACGGCGGCCCCTACCCACTCGTGCTGTTCAGCCACGGCTTGGCCGGCTATCGCCTGCAGTCCACGTTCCTCACGACGCATCTCGCATCGTGGGGGTTCGTCGTCGCGGCGGTGGAGCATCCCTACCGGAACCTCACCGCCGTCTTCGGTGACCTGGCGGCGTTCGCGGGGCAGATCGGGACGGACGATTCCCCCGATGTCGGCCAGCTCCTCGGCGCGATCGACGTCGTGCAGGCCGCGAGCACGGCGTCGACGGGACCGCTCGCTGGTCTCGCTGTCGACACGACTCGCGTGGGCGCGGTTGGGCACTCGCTCGGAGGCTTTGCGGTGTTCGCGGCCGCGCGCGACCCGCGTATCACGAGCTACGTCGCGTTCGCGTTCCCGGTCGGCGGCTCCTTCGTCGAGCCGACGACCCCGACGACCGGGGGCGCGGCGCCACCCGAGAAGCCCGCGCTGCTCATTGCCGGCTCCGCCGACGTCATTGCCCCACTCCCCCGCGTCGACGCCGCCTACGCCGCGCTCCCCGCCCCGAAGCGGCTCGCGATCCTCGACGGGATGACGCACCTCGGCTTCACCGACATCTGCGAGCTGACCGGTCCCGGGCAGCCGAACGTGCTCGATGCGGCGTCGCAGGCCGGTGTGGCCGTGCCCCCGATCGTCAGCGCCGTCTTTGCCGACGGCTGCGACCCGAAGCACACGGAGGCGCGCCAGGTGTGGCCCGTTCTCGATGCGCTCACGACCGCGCATCTGCGGGCCACGCTCGGCATCGACGACCAGCTGGTCGGCTTCGACGAGACCGAGTTGAAGGCGTCCTTCCCCTCGCTGCAGATCACGATCTCAGAGTCGCCATGACCCGGCTTCCCGAGCACGGTCGCTCTCGTGACGATGTGTTGGGCGAGCTCGACGCGATGCGCACGAGCGACGTCGATTGGCGATCGGGCCGCGCGTTCACGCTCGCGTACCACGCCGGGCAGGACGTGCTCGACCTCCAAGCCGACGCCCTCATCGCGTTCATGGACGACAACGGGCTCAACCCCGACGCCTTCCCGAGCAGCCGCCGCCTGCAGGCCGAGGTCGTCGGCATGGTCGCCGACCTTGTGCACGGCGGCGAGGAAGCCGCCGGATTCATGACGACGGGCGGCACCGAGAGCCTGCTCATGACCGTGAAGGCCGCCCGCGAGCGGGGGCGGCGCGAGCGCGACATCACCGAGGCCGAGATGGTGCTCCCCTCGTCCGCGCACGCCGCGTTCGAGAAGGCCGCGCACTACTTCGGCGTGCGGTCCGTGCGGGTCCCCGTCGGCGACGACTACCGCGCCGACACCGACGCGATGGCCGACGCCATCACAGGCCGAACCGTCCTGGTCGTCGGCTCCGCGCCCCAGTACCCGCAGGGCGTCATCGATCCGATCGAGCGCGATCGCCTCACTGGCCGGCGAACGAGGCATCAGCTGCCACGTCGACGCGTGCATGGGCGGCATCACCCTCCCCATGCTGGAGCGGCTCGGCCAGCCGATCCCTCCGTGGGACTTCCGCGTCGAGGGCGTGACGTCGATCTCCGTCGACCTGCACAAGTTCGGCTACGCGGCCAAGGGTGCGTCCGTGATCGTCCACCGCACGAAGGAGCTGCGCTCGTACCAGACGTTCTTCACAGACAACTGGACCGGAGGCGCGTACGGATCGTCCGCGGTCCTCGGCACCAAGTCGGTGGGGCCGTGGGCCGCCGCGTGGGCCGTGATGCAGTACCTGGGTGAGGACGGCTATCGGCGGCTCACCAAGCAGGCACGAGACGCGACGCTGCAGCTTGTCGACGCCATCCGGGCGGTGCCGGGCCTCGTCGTCCGGGGCGAGCCGGAGGTGACGCTCGTCGCGTTCGGCTCCGAGGACGACGACCTCGACATCTACGCGGTGGCGGACGCGCTCAGGCGCCGAGGCTGGTACCTCGACCGCCAGGAGCCGCCGCCGAGCCTTCACGCCACCGTCAACGCCGTTCACGCAGCCGTGATGGATCGCTTCGTCGAAGACCTCACCGCTGCGGTGTCCGAGGTGCGTAGCGGTGGGGCTCACGGAGAGCAGGGCGCGTACGGATCTGTGGAGTGAACGGGCCTTAAACTCCCGGCATGCAGCAGAAGAACATCGGCCATCCAGCGGTGCTCCCGTCCGTCGAAGAGGAGCGCCTCCACCGTAAGCAGCGGCTCGCCGCCGCGTTCCGCCTCTGGGCGAAGCTCGGATATGACGAGGGGCCGGCGGGGCACATCACTGCCCGCGACCCGGAGCTCAGCGACCACTTCTGGGTGAACCCGTTCGGCAAGCACTTCAGCCTGATCAGCGTCTCGGACCTGCTGCTCGTGAACCATCACGGCGAGGTCGTCGAGGGCAATGACGTCGTCAATCGAGCGGCCTTTGCGATCCACAGCCAGATCCACGCCGCCCGTCCGGATGTGAACGCAGCTGCGCATTGCCACTCGATGCACGGCAAGGCCTGGTCGTCGCTCGGTCGCCTCCTCGACCCGATCACCCAGGACGCCTGCGCCTTCTATGACGACCACGTGCTCTTCGACGACTACACGGGGGTCGTCCTCGACACCTCGGAGGGCAAGCGCATCGCCCACGCGCTCGGTGACAGCAAGGCCGCGATCCTGCGCAACCACGGCCTGCTCACCGTCGGCGAGACGGTCGACGAGGCCGTCTGGTGGTTCATCACGATGGATCGCAGCTGCCAGGCGCAGCTGCTCGCGGATGCCGCCGGGAAGCCGATCCTCATCGACGAGGACGATGCCCGCCTCACCTACACGCAGGTGGGGTCCCACCTGGCCGGCTGGTTCTCGTTCCAGCCGATGTACGAGATGATCGTCCACCAGCAGCCGGATCTGCTCGATTAGCACCTCCACCCTTCCGCCTTCGACCACTGTGGTCGATGCTGTCGCGCCGCGCCGGCGTGTCAACCCGTGGATCGTGGCGCGCTGGATGGCGTTCGCCGCCTACTTCGTCGTCTTCGTATGGTTCATGGGGCGGACGGGCATCCCGTTCGACCGCGAGCGGCTCTTGCTCTGGATCGTCGGCGGGCTCGTCGTGGTCTCCATCGGCCGCCCGTGGCGCACGCTGCCGCGGATGTTCCTGGACTGGTCGATCTTCATCATCGGCATCACTCTCTACGACTTCGCGCGTGGGCGCCGCCCGCTTCGTCGACGCGCCGATCCAGGTCACCCCTCAGGCCGAGGTCGACAAGATCTTCGGTCTCGGCCAGATACCCACGGTCTGGCTGCAGGAGAACTTCCTGCACGCGAAGGCGCACTGGTGGGACGCCGCGGCGAGCGTCATCTACGCGACCCACTTCATCCTCCCGTTCGTCGTCGCCGGCGTCCTCTGGGCGAAAGACCGGGTCGACTGGCGTTGGTTCGCGAGCCGCTTCCTCGTGCTGTGCTTCCTCGGTTGCGTCACCTACGCGATCGTCCCCACCGCCCCGCCGTGGTACGCGAGCCAGGTCGGCGAGATCGGCGAGGTCGTGCGGTCCACCGGTCGCGGGTGGCAGATCATCCACATCAATGCCGCCGAGACGCTGATCAAGAAGGGCCAGCTCGTCGGCAACGCGTTCGCCGCGATCCCCTCGCTGCATGCCGCGTGGGCGGCGCTCGTCGCCACCGCGGTGTGGCGCCGGGTCAAGGGACCGGTGCGGTGGGCGGTGTACGTCTACCCGGCCGCGATGGCGCTCACGCTGGTGTACACCGGCGAGCACTACTTCATCGACGCCGTGGTCGGTTGGCTCTACCTCGCGGGCATCTGCTTCGCCCTGCCCCGCATCGAAGACGCGTGGCGACGGTGGCGTCACCCGGAGGAGCCACCGGGCGCGGAAGCGCCGACCCGCGGTCTGTCATCATCGGCGGATGCAGTCATGGCCGCTCCGGTTCGGGATCTTCCTTCCGCCGATGCACCGGGTGGGTACGAACCCCACCCTCAACCTTCACCGTGATCTGGAGCTGATCGAGCATCTCGATCGGCTCGGGTACGACGAGGCCTGGATCGGCGAGCACCACTCGGCGGGATCGGAGACGATCGCTTCGCCCGAGGTGATGATCGCGGCGGCCGCCGAACGCACCCGCCACATCAAGCTGGGGACGGGCGTGAGCTCGCTCCCTTACCACCACCCGCTCGTGCTCGCCGATCGGATCGTCATGCTCGACCACCTGACGCGCGGCCGGATGATGTTCGGTGTCGGCCCCGGCCAGCTCACCACCGACGCCACGATGCTCGGCATCGACACCAACGAGCAGCGCCGGATGATGGAAGAGAGCTTCGACGTGATGATGGCGCTCTTCAAGGGCGAGACGGTCACCGTCCACTCGGACTGGTTCACATGCGACGGCGCGCGCCTGCAGCTGCACCCCTACAGCGATCCGCTGTTCGACGTCGCGGTAGCGGCATCGATCTCACCGGCCGGGCCCAAGACCGCCGGCAAGCACGGAGCGGGTCTCCTTTCGATCGCGGCGACGAACCCCCTGGGGTTCGAGATGCTCGCCGGGCACTGGAAGGTGATGGAGGAGCAGTCTGCGCACTACGGCACGGTCGTCGACCGGCGCAAGTGGCGGATGATGGGTCCGATGCACATCGCCGAGACGGAGGAGCAAGCGCTCGAGAACTGCCGGTACGGCTTGGAGTGGGTGTTCGACTACCTGTCCCACATCATCCCGACGAACCCCATGACGGCGACCAGCTACGAGGAGCTGGTGCACGAGCTCAACTCGACGGGGTCCGGCGTCGTCGGCACTCCCGAGATGGCGATCAACCAGATCCAGCGGCTCATCGACGAGTCAGGTGGGTTCGGCTGCTACCTCTTCCTCGGTGCCGACCTCGCTGACTGGCAGGCCACACTGCGGTCCTACGAGCTGTTCGCGCAGTACGTCATGCCCCACTTCAAGGGGCAGCTGGCTCCGACCCAGGCGTCGTACGACTGGGTGATGGGTGAGGGCGACACGTTCGTCACCGCGACGATCAACGCCCAGATGAAATCGATCGGCGAATACCAGGCCGAGCGCGAGCGCCGCGGGTCGTCGGCCTAGCCCTCCTCGTCGCCGCTCTCCGCTTCGCTTCGATCGGCTCCTGCTCGCTGTCGCTCGACGATCGGTGCTTCGCGCACCCGAGCGGCGCACTGCGCCGCTTCCATTAGCCCCCGCGCGCCACGAACGGCGTCTTCACGACCTCGGCCCCGGTCCGTTCGCCGCGGACGTCGATCTCGACCCTGTCGCCCACCTGCACCGTCGGGGGGACGAAGCCGAGCGCGATGCCCCGCTCGAGCACCGGAGAGAAGTTGCCGCTCGTCACCACCCCGACCTGCTCGCCGTTGATCAGGATCGCCTGATCGGCGCGGGGCGGCCGGCGGCCGCCGGTCACGAAGCCCCGGAGGCGACGCGAGATGCCCCGCTCCCGCTCGGCGAGAAGAGCGGCGCGGCCTCGAAACGCCGGCTTGTCCCATGCCACCACCCAAGCCAGGCCAGCCTGCGGAGGCGTGATGCCCGGACCGAGCTCGTGCCCGTGCAGCGGCAGTCCGGCCTCGAGTCGGAGCGTGTCGCGCGCGCCGAGCCCGGCGGGCGCCACGGCGGCGTCGAGTATCGCCCGCCAGAGGTCCGCGGCGGCCGGGGCGGGCACGGCGCACTCCACGCCGTCCTCGCCCGTGTAGCCCGTGCCGGCGACCGTCATGTCGACGCGGTTCCACCGCACCGTGGCGACCGCAAAGCGCCCGACCGCCGCGGCTTCGGGGCTCACCGCCGCGAGGCGCTCGCGCGCACGGGGGCCTTGCACGGCGATGACCGCCCGGCTCGCGGTCACGTCACTGCCGCCGATCGCGTCGACGACCCGATCGGTGTTCGACGCGTTCGGCATGACGTCGAACGTCTCCTCATCCCTCCACCACACGATCAGGTCGTCGAGCACCGAGCCGTCCTCGTCGAGCAGGTGGGTGTACTGCGCTCGGCCGGGCGCGACCTTCGTGAGATCGTTCGTGAGGGTGCGCTGCAACAGGTCGACGCTGCCCGCGCCGACCACGCGCACGGTGCCGAGGTGGCTCACATCGAACGCGACCGCGTCGCTGCGACACGCGAGATGCTCGGCGACGGTGCCGTTGCCGTAGGCGAGCGGCATGCTCCACCCGCCGAAGTCGACCATCTTGGCCCCGAGCGCTCGATGCTCCGCGTCGAGGGGCGACACGCGGAGTGCGGTCACGAACCCGGACGGGCCGGCGCGTCCTCCATGCCGAATCGAGCGACGAGCGTGGCGTAGTCGCGCTTGTACAGGATCTTCACCCGCACGTCGGGGTGGCGCTGCTCGAGCAGTCGGACCTTGCGGTTCTTGCGGGTCACGAGCTGTTGGCGCAGGGTCGTGAGCTCGATGTAAAGGTCGAACGCCGGGAGGTGGAAGTCGGGCGTGAAGGCCTCGAGCGGCTGCCCGTCGGGACCCTCGGACAGGACGAACGTCCGCGGCTCGTAGTGCCAGTCGATGCCGTAGAAGTCGAGGAGCTCGGCGAACCGGCGCTCGGAATGGTGGGCGAAGGGGACGCGCCCGAGGGAGTCCAGGGGGTCAGCCTCCCGCGCTCGCGACATCGGGACTCAGGGCAATGCCGGGGCTGTCGTCGCGCGGCCCGTCGAGATGGAGGATCGCGGCGTCGAGCTGATCTTTCACACCGCCGAGGGGGAGGATGTTGAACACGCCCTGGCCGCGCTGGACGAGGTCGATGAGCTCGTCGCCGCGACACAGCACGACCGTCGAGCCACTGATCACGAGGTGGGCCGACGTGATGTCGAGGCCCACCCGCTGGCGCAGCTCGGTGAACGCGAGGCGTACGGACTCGAGGCGGATGCCGGCGTCGAGCAGGTTCTTGATGATCTTCAGCTCGAGCAGGTCGGCGTAGGAGTAGCGACGGCGGGTGCCGCTGCCTGCCGCGTCGGCGAGGCTGGGGCGAACGAGATCTGTCCGCGCCCAGTAGTCGAGCTGTCGGTACGTGATGCCGACGACCTCGGCGGTGCGCTTGCCACTGAACCCCTGCTCCACTGCCGACCTCCACCCGCAAACCCGTGACAGCGGCGTAATTACGCTGGTGTGACGAAGGTTAGGCTGAGGGTGAGATCAAGGTCAACGAACCCTTCAGGGCTGACGCTTGGCGGGAAAGGCACCTGAAAAGCACCAGGTCAGCCGAAGTCTTCGGGGCTGACGTGCTCGATGAACTCCCGGAACTCGTCGACGAGCTCCGCGGACTCCTCCTCCGCAACGTCGGAGACCTCGGCTTCCGCCTGGCCCGCCTCGTCGAGCACCTGCTCCTCGGCGAAGATCGGCGTACCGGTCCGCACCGCGAGCGCGATCGCATCGGAGGGCCGGCTCGACACGCGATGGGTCGACTTGCCGACGACGAGTTCGATCTCGGCGTAGAAGGTGTGGTCGCGCAGCTCGGTCACGACGACCCGACGGGCCTGAGCGCCGAGCTCGTCGAGCACGTTGCGCAGCAGGTCGTGGGTGAGGGGGCGCGGCACCTGGACGTTCTCGAGCGCGTAGGCGATGGCGGCAGCCTCGGGCCCTCCGATGTAGATCGGCAGCACCCGCCGGGCGCCACCGGATTCACGCAGGAGGACGATCGGCGCGTTGGCCGGGAGCTCGAGCCGTACACCGACGAGCTCCATCTCGACCACGAAAATCACCCTACCCCCGGGTCGGCTGACCCGTCACCGCACTGGCCTCTCGCTCCGGAGGCGGTGGATAGAGCTCGTCGACCAGCATGTCCGGGTCGGCGCGGACGGCCTCGAACGGCGCGGCGGCGATGAGCTCGAGGTTGCGGTAGCGCCCAGCCATGTCGAGTCCGTACCCGAGCACGAACGGCTCATCCACGGTCGCCCCGACGAAGCGCAACGGCACCGGCACGATGCGGCGCGACTGCTTGTCGATCAAGGCGCACACCTCGACGGAGGCAGGGCCGCGCTGGCGGAGCTCGCCCACCAGGTAGGCGAGGGTGAGGCCAGTGTCGACGACGTCCTCCACGAGCACCACGTCTCGTCCCGCGATGTCGAGGTCGAGGTCCTTCAGGAGACGGATGCGTCCGGACCCCCGCGGCGTACGCGGACACGGCGAGGAAGTCGACCGCGCAGTCGATGCGCAGCGCCCGCACGAGATCGGCCAGGAAGACGACGCTCCCGCGCAGCAGGCCGATCAGGATCACATCGCCGTTGGCCGAACCGTGTGTCGCGGGGTCGTAGGCGACGCTGATCTCCTCGCCGAGGCGAGCGACGACAGCTCGCAGCTGCGAGCGGTCGAGGAGGAGCCGGGCGGCCACGGGGTCAGGAGCCGGTGGTGTACTCGCGCAGCGCGCGTCGCAGCATGGTGGAGCGCATGCTGTCCCCCAACCGGACGAGCTGCTCGACGGTGTCCGCGGCTTGCTCGCGCGCACGTGGGTTTCGCTGCTTCACCAGCGGCATGACGACACTCGCGACGAAGCCGGCCTCGCGCTCGCTCGTAGTGCGGTACATGCGCAGATGGCGCGCCTCGACGCCGAACTGCATGAACTGCGCGGCGATCCTTGCGACCTCGAGCGCGTCGTCGTCGTAGAACGTGTCTCGTCCCAGCGCACGGCCCGCGACAAGGCCGTACGACTCGACGTCGCGCAGCTGCGCGCCCGTGAGACCGCTCGCCTCGACGAGCTCGTCGAACGTGTATCCCGCGCCGCTCGGACGTGGCGCGGTGCCACCTTCGGGCGTGACGGGCCGCGCCGGGGGCGGTGCGGGCGGGCCGGGGCGCGGAGGCTTCGGCAGCCAGCTCGGCGGCGGCTCTTCGAGATCGACTTCGCCATCGGCAGGAACCGTCACGGCGACCGAGTGAGTCACCTCGTCGCTGTCGAGCGGCTCGCCACTGTCGAGACGGTCCTTGATGACCTTCAGCGGCAGGAAGTTCTCACGCTGCTCGCGCAGGATCCATCGCAACCGTTCGATGTCCGCCGGGTAGAACTTCCGGTATCCGGACGGGGTGCGTTCAGGATCGATGAGGCCTTGGCTCTCGAGGAAGCGGATCTTGGAGATCGTGACGTCCGGGAACTCGCTCTGCAGCAGGGCCAGGACCTCGCCGATCGACATGTACGCCCGGTCGCTCAAGAGCCCTGCCTCCCGCCGAAGAAGACCAGCTTGAACTTGCCGATCTGCACTTCGTCGCCGTCATTGAGGGTTGCCTCGTCGATGCGCTCCCGGTTGAGATAGGTGCCGTTGAGCGACCCCACGTCACGCACGAGGTAGCCCGCCGGCGACCGGGAGACCTCGACGTGGCGCCGCGACACGGTGATGTCGTCGAGGAAGATGTCGCTGCGAGGGTGGCGGCCGGCGGTCGTGAGCGGCGCCGAGAGCACGTACCGCATACCCACGTCGGCACCCGACTTCAGCACCAGCACCCCGACGTCGGGAGGAAGGTCGCCTCGCTCGACTCGGATGTCGTCCTCGGACGGGTCGACGACGAGGTCGTCGGGATGGAAGACGCCGGTGTGCTCCTCGTGGATGAGCGGCGCGCCGCAGGACGAGCAGAAGTTGGCGTCGTCGGGGTTGCGATGACCGCACTCTGCGCAGACGATGCCTTCGGCCAACGACCGACCTCAGGTCTCGATCAAGCGCTCGATACCCGGCGGCATCGAGGAGGGCGTCGATCTCGGACGGGTCCGCGAGCTCGATCGCGCAGATCCACCCGTCGCCGTAGGGATCCTCGTTCATGTGCTGGGGCGCGTCCGCGAGGTCGGTGTTCGTCTCCACGATCGTGCCGGTGACCGGGGCGTAGATGTCGGACACCGACTTGGTCGACTCGACCTCACTGAACGACTCCCCTGCCTTCACGGCTGCGCCGAGCGTCGGGACCTGCACGTACACGACATCACCGAGTGCGTCTTGCGCGTAGTCAGTGATGCCGATGCGGACACGATCACCCTCGACCTTCACCCATTCGTGGTCGGCCGAGTAACGCAGATCCTCGGGCACGTTCACGGGCGCTGACGCT
This sequence comes from uncultured Acidimicrobiales bacterium, assembly GCA_963747215.1. Classification (GTDB taxonomy): domain Bacteria; phylum Actinomycetota; class Acidimicrobiia; order Acidimicrobiales; family DATKAS01; genus DATKAS01. The sequence goes on along the minus strand of CAVVET010000029.1, from coordinate 84,923 downwards.
ACAAGAAACCTGAAGGTGACGGTGAGGGATGTCGGTGCGTGTGTCAGCGCAGCATCTGGCGGATCCGACGCCCGTATTCCTGTGCGAGCCGCCGGGCGTCTGTGTCCGAGCCCGCCTCCGCCCAGACGTGGGTGACGGGTTCCTCAGGGTCAGGAAGCGCGAGCACCCATCCGTCGTCGTGCAGCACCTTCACCCCGTCCACGAGCACCAGCTCGCGGTCTTTCGAGTGCTCGACGAGGCTGCGCATCACGGTGCCCTTCTGCTCCCACGGGGTCACCAAGGTCTCATGGGCGATGTGGGTGCGAGGCAGCTCGGCGACGACGGACGAGAGCCGCACCGCGCTGCGGGCAAGGAGATCGAGCACCTTCACGAACGTCGCCGCGGCATCGAACGCCGGCAGGAACCCAGGGAGGATGAAGCCGCCGTCGCCACTCGCCGCGAAGCCCACCCCGGGCTCGTTGGCCGCATCCATCAGCGCGGGCGCCGAGAGCTTCGTCGCGAGCACCCGGATGCCCTTCGCTTGTGCGATCTCCGTGGCCCTGGACGTGATGTTGACCGGCAGGGCGATGCTGTCGCCGAGCAGATGGTCGGTCACGAGCGTGACGAGCGCCAGCAGCGACTCGCTGTCGGTGAGCACTCGGCCCTCGTCGTCGATCAGCGTGATCCGCTCACCGTCGGGCTCGATCACCGCTCCGAGATGAGCTCCCGAGGCTCGCACGAGGTTGGCGACGTTGTCGGCGTGGGCCTGGTGATCGAACGAGATGGCCCCCATCGTCGAGGTGTAGGGGTTCACCGCGAGCACGTCGGCGCCGAGCTTCGCGAGCACGTTCGGCATCACCAGTGAGGTCGAGCCGTACGCGTGGTCGAGCACCACCTTGAAGTGACTGGCGGCGATCGTCTCGATCTCGACGGTGCTCTCCAGGGCGATGGCGTAGTCCTCGACCGCTCTCGGGAGGAAGCCGATGTCGCCGATCTCGGCGGCGAACACCCGCCGGTAGTCCTCCCGCTGGAAGAGCCGCTCGATCTTGCGCTGGAAGTCCTCGGTGATGTCCGAGCCCTCGTTGTCGAGGAACCGCACCACGACCGATTGGGGATCGTCGGGGGCGAGGCGAACCGACAGACCCCCGATCTGCCGGGGCGATCGCGTCACGAACCGAGTGACGGGCATGCTCGCGACTTCGAGGTCCATGACGTTGATGCCGGCCGCGTTGAGGCCGGCCATCATCGCCCGCTTCAACATCCGGGCCGATCGACTCGAGTCGCGTGAGGTGACGACGGTGTCGCCCTTGCGCAACGTCGTGCCGTACGCCATCGCGAGGCGGGTCGCGAGCTCGGGTGTGATGTCGACGTTCGCGAGTCCCGCGACACCGTTGCGACCGAACAGGGATCGCGCGCCCCGTGACTCCCACACGATCGAGGAGTTCACGACCGCGCCCGCTTCGACCGTCTTGAACGGATACACCTTCACGCCGGCCGTGATGACCGAGTTCTCGCCGACGAAGCACTCGTCACCGAGCACGACGCCCTCCTCGAGTCGCGCGTGCCCGCGGATGTCGCACGAACGGCCGACGACCACACCGCGCAGGCGCGCTCCTTCGCCGACGTACACGTTGTCGTGCAACACCACCCTCTCGAGGTCGACGTCGCCGCGGACGCGCACGTTCGAGCCGAGCACGGTGTACTCACCGAGCCGGGTGCCAGCTTCGACGCGCACGCCGGGGCCGATGACCGCGGGACCGACCACCTCGGCCTCGGGATCGATCTCGGCGCCCTCGCCGAGCCACACCGCCTCCGCGATCTTGAACCCGGGCAGGTCGACTCCGACGCGGCCGTCGAGCACGTCCATGTGGACTCGGAGGTAGGCGTCGAGCGTGCCGACGTCCTCCCAGTACCCCGACGCGATCGCGCCGACGAGGGTCTCCCCGTCGGCCAGCAAGCGCGGGAACACGTCGCTCGAGAAGTCGACCGGCTTGTCCCGGTCGATGTACTTGAAGATCGCGGGATCGAGCACGTAGATCCCGGTGTTGATCGTGTCGCTGAAGACCTGGCCCCACGTGGGCTTCTCGAGGAAGCGCTCGATGGTGCCGTCTTCGCGGGTGATGACGATGCCGAACTCGAGCGGGTTCTCGACGTGCGCGAGGCCGATCGTCGCCATCGCCTTCCGCTCGTCGTGGAAGGCGAGGATGGCGCTGAGGTCGATGTCGGTGAGCACGTCGCCGGAGATGACGAGGAACCGCTCGTCGAGCAGCTCGCGCGCGTTGCCGACCGACCCCGCCGTGCCGAGCGGGGTGTTCTCGGTCGCGTAGGTCATCTTCACGCCGAACTCCGACCCGTCATCGAAGTAGGTCTGAATCGCCTGGGCGAGGAACGCGACGGTGACGACGATCTCGTCGAAGCCGTGCTTGCGCAACAGCCCGACGATGTGCTCCATCATCGGGCGGTTGGCGACGGGGAGCATGGGCTTGGGTGCGTTCGACGTGAGCGGGCGCAGTCGCGTCCCCTCTCCCCCGGCCATGATCACGGCCTTCATGGGTGCCGCCCTTCTCGTCCGGCGCGGAGCGCTCGGCGTGCCTCCGGAACATAGGTGGCCGCCGAGTAGTACGAGAGCACGAGCCCCCCCAACCCGAAGCCCCAGGCCACCACGTCGGCCGCGTCCGCGACCGGGGAATCGCTGGCCGCCAACAGGAAGGCCGGCAGCGAGATCATCAGCGCGAAGGTGCCGGCCTTGCCGACCCACTTCACGTCGAACCGCTGCATCCCGAACATCGTCAGGACCACGAGGGCCGCGCCCACGACGATCTCACGCGCGAGAACGGCGACCCCGAACCACGTGGGAACGGAGCCGTCGATCAGGATCGCTCCCCCGCACACGATGAACACGAGCCGGTCCGCGGTCGGGTCCAGCACCTTGCCCAGCTCGGAGACCTGGTGCAGGTGGCGAGCTGCATAGCCGTCGACCCAGTCCGTGGCTCCGACGAGCGCGAGGAGCCATGCCGCGGAGGCACGATCATCCTGCGCGAACAGCAGCCACAGGAACAGCGGGATGCACGCGAGGCGAACGAGCGTGATCGCGTTGGGGACAGTGAGTACCCGCGAGGGCGGCGCCAACGTGTCGACGATGGGAGCGGGCCTCACTTCCCCAGCCTACGATCCCGGCATGAACGGACGCATCGCTCTCGTGACCGGTGGTGGCTCAGGATTGGGAGCGGCGATCAGCCGGCGCCTCGCCGCTGACGGCGCGTACGTCGTCGTGAACGACATCCACGCGGACGCCGCAGCGAAGGTCGCCGCCGACGTGGGCGGTGAGGCGGCCCCGTTCGACGTCACCGACTCCGCGGCGTTCACTGCCGCCGTCGACGCCGCGGTTGCCAAGCACGGGCGGATCGACGTGCTCGTGAACAACGCGGGCATCGTGCACGATCGTCCGGAGATCCGCGAGCGAAGCATGGCCAACATGGCCGCCCGCATGGAGGGGCGCGACGCCGAACCGCTGGCCGCGGTGTCGACCCTGACCGACGAGCAGTGGGACCGCATGATCAAGACTCACCTGTACGGCACCTTCTACGGCACCCGCGCCGCGCTCAGGCACATGGAGCCGGCCCGATCGGGATCGATCGTGAACCTGGCGTCGATCTACGGCTTCGTGGGCTCCGCGGGCACCGCGGACTATGCAGCTGCGAAGGGCGCGATCGTCCTGTTCACGAAGTCGGTCGGACGAGAGGTCGCGCCGCTCGGCATCCACGTGAATGCCGTCGCTCCCGGGTTCATCGACACGCCGCTGCTCGAACCGATGGCGGACATGAAGGACATGCTCCTCATGCAGATCCCGTCGGGTCGGCTCGGAGAGGCAGAGGAGGTCGCGAACCTCGTGCGCTTCCTTGCGGGTGACGAGGCGAGCTACTGCTTCGGGGATGTGCTCACGCTCACGGGCGGCTACTCGATCTGACGATGCCCACCATCTTCTCTCGCATCATCGAGGGCGAGCTCCCGGGCACATTCGTGTGGCGGGACGACCTCGTCGTGGCGTTTCTGTCGATCAACCCGCTGAAACCCGGTCACACGCTCGTCGTTCCGCGGGTCGAGACCGACCACTGGCTCGACCTCGACCTCGCGGTCGCGCAGCACTGCATGGTGGTGTCGCAGTTCATCGGCAAGGCGCAGCAAGCCGCGTTCAACCCGACTCGCATCGCGCTGCTGATCCTCGGGATGGAGGTGCCCCACGTGCACGTGCACGTCCTCCCGATCTGGGCCGAGTCCGACGTCAACTTCGCCGAACGCCGCCCGCTCCGTCGATCCCGCCGATCTCGAGCGCGCCGCCGAAGCGATCCGCACCGAGCTCCGCGCCCAAGGCCACGACGAGGCCAGCGCATAGCGACGGCGTCGTCACGATTCGGCCTCCGGTGACCGGCGACGCGGCGGTGCTCGTCGCGGGCGGGATGTGGAGTTCCACCGATGGTTGGGACCCGGCGCTCCGAACCTCGTCCGACCGCCTGCATCGTGGTCGACGATGAGATCGTTGGATGGATCGATTTCGATTGTGGGCGCGACTGGCTCCCGCCGGGCGCGGTGAACGTCGGCTACTTCCTGTTCGCGCCGGCGCGTGGGAAGGGCTACGCCACGCGAGCGATGACGCTGCTGCTCGAGCACCTGGCCACACAGCCCGAGGTCGACACCGCAACCGTGCTGATCGATCCCGGCAACGTCCGGTCGCTCGCCGTCGCCGAACGATCCGGGTTCACCCACGCCGGCACCGTCGACGGGAGCCTCTACCTCACTCGGTCGGTTCGACCGGTTCGGCCGGTTCCGCCGGCTCGATGAGGTGCGGTCCCTTGTTGCGGACGTTGTTCACGTCGGTGCTGACCGGATGCATCGTCAGCAGGTGACCGGGAGCGGGGATCAGCAGCCCCTGCAGTGAAGCGATGTCCTCGTTCTTCGGGTCGAGCCACTCATCCCACTTGCTCGCCGGGAGGATGACCGGCATGCGATCGTGGATCGGCGCCATCGTCTCGTTCGCGGATGTGGTGATGATCGTCGACGAGTACAAGGTCTGCTCGGCTTGGCGGTCCGGGCCTCGCCACGTCTCCCACAGACCGGCGAACGCGAGCGGCTCACCGTCGAGGCGGTGGATGAAGTACGGCTGCTTGCGCTTCTCCCCCGGCGTCGCCTTCCACTCGTAGAAGCCGTCGACGGGGATGATGCACCGCTTCTTCTTGAGCGCGTGCTTGAACGCGTTCGAGCTCGCGACGGTCTCCGATCGAGCGTTGATCATGCGGTTGCCGATCTTGATGTCCTTCGCCCACACGGGTACGAGGCCCCAGTGGAAGACCGCGAGCTCGCGACCGTTCGGCCCGTCGACGACCGCGTAGATGTCGGTCGTGGGGGCGACGTTGAAGTTTTCCGGCAACAGCGTCTCGGCCAGTCCGGCGCCGAAGTACCGCGCCAGCTGATCGGGCGGCGTCGCCGCAACGAACCGGCCACACATGCCCGCGGACACCGTACAGTGACGCCGACATGGCGTCCGCCGGCTTCATATCCGCCTTGGTCGATCGGGTCGATGGCTGGCAGCAAAGGCGGCGGGTGCCCGCGGTGCTCGTCGGCATCGTGGTCAAGTACCGCGAGGATCGGGGCCAGCAGTACGCCGCACTCCTGTCGTACTACGGGTTCATCTCGATGTTTCCGTTGCTGCTTGCTGTTCGTCGCGATCCTGAGCGTGGTGCTGGATCAGTCGCCCTCACTGCGCGACAAGATCATCGACTCGATCCTCGGTCGGCTTCCGGTCATCGGCACCCAGATCAGCAACCAGGTCGACGGCGGGCTGAACGTCCACGGCTCCCTGTTCGTCGTCGGCACGCTGGCGCTGCTGTGGGCGGGCCTCAAGGTCGTGCGTCACGCGCAGGACGCGTTCAACGACCAGTGGGATGTTCCGCCCCACGAGCAGCCGACCGTCGTGGTCAAGGCGATCCGGGGTGCGCTCACCTTGGTCGTCTTGGGGGCGGGCATCGTCGCCGCGACGATCGTGACGGGCGTGGCGGCATTCCTTCCCGATCTGGGTGGGCTCCACGCGCCTGCGTGGGGGCCCTGCATCGCGATCGTCGCGAACACCCTCTTCCTCGCTCGCGTCGTACGAGATCCTCACGCGGCCCCGGATCGGATTTCGCGCGCTCCTGCCCGGAGCCCTGATCGGAGGCACCCTCCTGTGGCTCCTGCAGCTCATCGGGGGGACCTACGTCACCCGCATCGTCGCGAACGCGAGTGATGTGTACGGCGCCTTTGCCGGTGTGTTCGGCCTGCTCATCTGGATCGCACTGCTCGCTCGCGTCGTCCTTCTCTCGGGAGAGCTGAACGTGGTGCTGAACCGGCACGCCTGGCCGCGCAGCCTCCACCGCTTGAGCCTCCCCCAGGGAGTCGCGGAGTAGTTTCGGGCCCCCACACCGAACGCCCCCAAAACCGAACGCAACCTCCGAAGGAGGCATCGCCATGGCACAGATCGTGCGAGCCGCCCTGCTCCAGACCGGGTGGACCGGCGACAAGGAGTCGATGATCAAGGTCCACGAGGAGAAGGTGCGCGAAGCCGCCTCCGCGGGCGCACAGGTCATGTGCTTCCAGGAGCTGTTCTACGGGCCCTACTTCTGCCAGGTCCAGGACGAGGCCTACTTCGAGTACGCCGAGTCGGTTCCCGGCCCGACCGTCGAGCGCTTCCAGGATCTGGCCCGCGACACCCGGATGGTGTTGATCCTTCCGGTCTACGAGCGCGAACAGGAGGGGGTGCTCTACAACACCGCCGCGGTCATCGACGCCGACGGCACGTACCTCGGCAAGTACCGCAAGACCCATATCCCCCAGGTGAAGGGCTTCTGGGAGAAGTTCTACTTCCGTCCCGGCAACCTCGGATACCCGGTGTTCGACACCGCCGTCGGCCGCGTCGGCGTCTACATCTGCTACGACCGCCACTTCCCCGAGGGATGGCGGGCGCTCGGTCTCGCGGGAGCACAGCTCGTCTTCAATCCGTCGGCCACCAGCCGCGGGCTCTCGATGTACCTGTGGAACCTCGAGCAGCCCGCGTCCGCGGTAGCGAACGAGTACTTCGTCGGCGCGATCAACCGCGTTGGCATCGAGCCGCTCGGCGACAACGACTTCTACGGCTCGACGTACTTCGTCGACCCGCGTGGCCAGCTCGTCGGCGACGCTGCCAGCGACACGGACGAGGAGCTCGTGATCCGCGACCTCGACCTCGACAAGATCAGCGAAGTCCGCAGCACCTGGCAGTTCTACCGAGATCGTCGACCCGACATGTACGGCCCGCTCACGGAGGCGTGACCATGACGACCCTCATCACGAACGGCACCGTGGTCTCGGCGAGCGGCCCGGTCGACATGGACGTGCTCGTCGACGGTGAGCAGATCGCGGCCCTCGTGCGGCCCGGCGCGACTGCGCTCGGCAGCGACCTGGCGTCCACGGCGGACCGTGTCATCGACGCGGCGGGGAAATACGTCGTGCCCGGAGGCGTCGACGCGCACACCCACATGGAGCTGCCGTTCGGCGGCACCGCGGCGTCCGACACTTTCGAGACGGGCACCCGCGCCGCGGCATGGGGTGGCACCACGACGATCATCGACTTCGCCGTGCAGCGGGCGGGTGAGCGCGTGTTCGACGGCCTCGAGGCATGGCACACGAAGGCCGATGGCAACTGCGCGATCGACTACGGGTTTCACATGATCATGGGCGGAGTCGACGACGACTCGCTCACGGCGATGGACCGGCTGGTCGGCCAAGAGGGCATCTCCAGCGTGAAGCTCTTCATGGCCTATCCCGGCGTCTTCCTCAGCGACGACGGCCAGATCCTGCGGGCCATGCAGAAGGCCGCGGAGAACGGCTCGATGATCATGATGCACGCCGAGAACGGCACCGCGATCGACGTGCTGATCGCACAGTCGCTCGCCCGGGGCAACGTCGACCCGCTCTACCACGGCCTCACGCGTCCCGTTGCGCTCGAAGAGGAGGCGACCCACCGGGCGATCAAGCTCGCTGAGGTCGCGGGGTGCCCGCTGTACGTCGTGCACATGTCGGCGCGCGAGGCCGTCGAGCAGGTGATGCACGCGCGTGATCGCGGCGGCAACGTGTTCGGCGAGACGTGCCCTCAGTACCTCTACCTGAGCCTCGAAGATCACCTCGGCGCGCCGGGCTTCGAAGGCGCGAAGTACGTGTGCTCCACTCCCCTGCGATCCAAGCACGAGCACCACCAAGCCGACCTGTGGCGGTTCCTGCGTACGAACGACCTCCAGGTCGTCTCGACCGACCACTGCCCGTTCTGCTTCAAGGAGCAGAAGGAGCTCGGCGTCGGAGACTTCTCGAAGATCCCGAACGGCATCGGCGGGGTCGAGCACCGCATGGACCTGCTGTATCAGGGCGTCGTCGACGGCGAGATCAGCCTCGAGCGGTGGGTCGAGGTGTCGGCGACGACTCCGGCGCGAATGTTCGGCCTCTATCCGCAGAAGGGCGTGCTCACGCCCGGATCCGACGCGGACATCGTGATCTACGACCCGCGCGGCGCACCACCGTGATCGGCGCGGAGACCCATCACATGAACATGGACTACTCCGCCTACGAGGGCACCGTCGTGCAGGGCAAGGTCGACATGGTGCTCAGCCGCGGCCAGGTCGTCATCGAGGACAACCAGTACGTCGGCAAAGCCGGGCACGGTCGCTACCTCCGCCGCGGCCTCTCCAGCTACCTGCGCTGATGGGTCCGGACTGGTTCTCTTGGCGCTACCGGGTCTCTGGCACCCGCTCGCGCCATGAAATCGCGCTGAGGGGCGTCTGTGATGGATCTCGGCATCGTCCTCCAGACCGATCCTCCCGCGAGCCTCGTCGTCGACTACGCGGTCCGCGCCGACGAGCTCGGGTTCACGCATGTGTGGACGTTCGACTCCCACGTGCTGTGGCAGGAGCCCTACGTCATCTACAGCCAGATCCTCGCTCAGACCGATCGCGTGGTCGTCGGTCCGATGGTCACGAACCCCGGCACGCGTGACTGGACGGTCACGGCCTCGCTGTTCGCCACCCTGGAGGAGATGTTCGGGCATCGCACGGTCTGCGGCATCGGCCGGGGCGACTCCGCCCGTCGCGTCCAGGGCGAGCGAGCCCATCGGGCTGGCCGAGCTGTCGCAATCGATCACCGTGATCCGCGACATGGTGCGCGGCCACGAAGTCGACCTGCAACGGGCTCCACCTCAAGTTCCCGTGGTGGGACGGCTCACCTTCGTTCGAGGTGTGGATGGCGGCATACGGGCCCAAGGCATTGCAGATCTGCGGCGCTGTCGCCGACGGCTTCATCCTGCAGCTCGCCGACCCTGACATCACCCGGTGGATGATCGGCCAGGTGCGCGATGCGGCGAAGCAAGCCGGCCGCGATCCCGACACGATCACGATCTGCGTGGCCGCGCCCGCCTACGTCGGCGACGCCCTCCCCCACATGCGCGACCAGTGCCGCTGGTTCGGTGGCATGGTCGGCAACCACGTCGCCGAGATCGTGGGCCGATACGGCGGCGACGGCAGCCTCGTCCCCCGCGCCCTGACCGAGTACATCGACGGGCGCAAGGGCTACGACTACAGCGAGCACGGGAGAGCCGGCAACCCCGACGCCGAGTTCGTGCCCGACGAGATCATCGATCGGTTCTGCATCCTCGGCCCGGTCGAGACGCACCTCGAGCGGCTGCGCGAGCTGCGTGACCTGGGTGTCGATCAGTTCGCGATCTACCTGCAGCATGACGACAAGGCGGGCACCCTCGAGGCCTACGGCGAACACATCGTTCCCACCGTCACCGCCTGGTGAGGTGGGTCCGAACGTGATGTGGACCTGCCCGAAGTGCCAACGCCAGTTCGGCGCGTAACAAGCAGGGTCACGAGTGCGCGCCGGCGATGACGCTCGACGAGTACTTCTCGACCGGCCCCGAGCGCGAGAGGCCGATCTTCGAGGTCGTGCGCGCGCACCTCGAGTCGCTCGGGCCGATCTACATCGAACCGGTGTCGGTGGGCATCCTCATCAAACGGAAGCGCACGTTCGTGGAGCTGCGCCCCATGGTGAAGTGGGAGGCGCTCTCGTTCGGGGTCTCCCGCACGATCGACCACCCCCGCATCGCCCGGAAGATGCAAACGCCACGGTGGACGTTCCACGTCGTCAACATCCGCGAGCCTGACGAGGTCGACGAGCAGGTGAAGGAGTGGCTGAGCGAGTCCTATCTGGACAACGCGGGCTGATCGGCGAGGTCCCAGACTTCGGCGACGAGCGCGGTGCGCAGCGCCATGACCTCTTCGACCTGGGCTCGCCGCGCGTACACGACGAACCAGCCGCGGGCCATCCGGATCAGGCCGACGGCCCACTCGAGGATCAGGATCGCGCACAGTCCGAAGATCGGTGCCGTGACGAACACGAGAAGCGACGGCCAGAAGCCGGCGCGGCCGTCGAAGACGACGTCGATCAACGGTGAGAGCGGGAACGTCAGAGCCGTGAGCACTCCCGCGATGACTGCGCCGCCGACGTCGAACCACGCGACCGCGAGCCAGGTGACGGGAAAGACCACGATCGCCACGAGCAAGCGCACGGTTCCCTTCGTCACCGGCGACCGGGCAAGCAGGCCGGCGGCGAGCACGATGACCGCGGGCACGAAGTTGATGAGCGCTCCGGCGATCGCGAAGGGGGCGAGCAAGAGCACGCTGATCGCGAGCCAGAGCACTCGGCGGAACAGGCTGGCCGGCGTCGTGCGGGGTACGAGCTCCTCGTCCGTGACGCCGAGCACTTCGAGTGCGAGCGTGTACCGCCCGAGGTCGTTGGTGAGCTGGGTCCGGCGGTGTTCAGGCGCGCGGGCGAGCTGCGTGGCGAGCGGCTCACGCTGCACGAGTGGCACGGATTGCTGGGGTCGTCGCATGTCGTCGCGCAGAGCCACGTCTGCCGCCCGGGAAAACGCGGCGCCGTCGAGGAAGGTGTCGTAGTCCGGTGACACGGCGCGGAGTCGCTCCGTGATCGCCGCCGTCAGGGCGAGCACCGCCTCTCGGTCGTCGTCGGACGCAGTGGAGCCGGGCGGGATGATGCCCGCGATCTCTCGGTCGACGTCCATCGGCTCGCCCGCCCTGACGAGCACTCGCGAACGCAACGCGACCTTGTCCTCGAACCACAACCCAACGGGGACGATGGTGAGCCCCTCGACGCCCATCTCCTTCGCGCCGAGCACGATCCGCGCCGCTCCGGTGCGAATCGGGGCGAGCTGGGGGCGGTCGTGCGTGGTGCCCTCGGGGAAGATGCCGACCGTGCCCTTCCCGCGAAGCTCGCCCTCCGCCGCTTCGAACATCCGGCGGTTCGCCGCACCGGCGCCACCGTCGACTTGTCGGTGCACCGGGATCACGCCGGCGAACGCGAGCAGCGGGCGCAGGACGACGACCTTCCACAGGGTTGCCTTGGCGAGGAAGCGCGGCAAGCGACCGAGCGCGGCGACGACGAGGACCGGGTCGGCGAAGCCGTTGAAGTGGTTCGCGACGATCAGCGTGGGCCGCTCGCGGTCGATGTCTTCGAAGCCTGCGGTCTCGACTCGCCGGTAGAAGCCTCGCGCCGCGATCTTCGCGATGCGGACGATGAGTCGATCAAGCGCCCCCCGGACCACCCGCGGAGTGTACGAACGACGCGACTTCGCCGGGGCTGATGGTGCGCCGATCGGATGCTCCCCATGCGAACAGTGCCGCGAGTGCGACGCCCGACAGCAGGAACAGCACGTTGGTCACGTCCTCGGCGCCCGAGAGCGCCGGAGCGGGGTTGAGCGCGTGGTACAGCACGTGAGGGACGGCGAAGGCTGCGTAGGCCAACAGCGCCACGTACACCCCGGATCGTCGCCCGAAGGCGGCCGCCGCGATGAGGGCGACCGCGGTGCAGAAGAACCCGATGCCCGCGTCGGTCGCCAGGTGGGCGTTGTAGGGCGGCTCGGCCGCGATGAGGTGTGGATGCACCCCTGGGAAGTTCTCGTACCAGTGGTGGGGCGCCAGCATCGCCCACACGCCGACCACGAGCTGCGGCACCGCGAGCGCCACGACCATCCCGATGCGCACCCACCTCGTCACCAGACCATCCATGGGGGCTACCGTACGAACGAAGTGGACTGCTCACCTAGTCCACTTGTTCCCCTCGGAGGTAGACCACGCGTTGCTGGACTTCCTGGTGGACCTCGATCCCGCCCGGGGCCGACAGGCCGCGCTCGAGGAGGGAGTTCGGCGCGCGATCGTCACCGGACGGTTGACCGCGGGCACGCGCTCTGCCGTCGACGCGTGCCCTCGCGAAGGAGCTGGAGTGCGCGCGGGCCACCGTCGTCGCCGCGTACGAGCAGCTCGTGGCGGAGGGGTTCCTGACCGCCGCGCCGGGAGCCGGCACCAGGGTCGCGGCCGTGCAGCCCCTCGCGGCACCGCCCGCGACCGACCTCCCTCCCCCCTCCACCTACCTCGCCGACTTCCGGCCCGGCGAGCCCGACAACAGCTCATTTCCCCGAGCGCAGTGGCTGGCATCGGCACGCAAGGTGCTGTCCCACGGCCCCGACGACATGTTCGGCTACGGCGACCCTCGCGGCGCCCGCGAGCTTCGGGTCGCGCTCGCCTCGTACCTCGGCCGAGCGCGCGCCGTCGCCGCGGATCCGGCGCGGATCGTCATCTTCGGCGGGTTCGCCAACGCACTCACGGTGCTGGCCGACACATTCCGACATCTCGGCATCGTCGACGTCGCCGTCGAGGACCCCGCACTTCCGTTCCATCCACGATTTCTCCGCCGTGCTGGCCTTTCCACCCGCGCGGTTCCCGTCGACGACCTGGGTGTGCGCGTGGATGCCCTCGGCGGCACGACCGCCGCGCGCCGTGCTCACCACACCCGCGCATCAGTACCCGCTGGGCGTCGCGCTCGCACCGGCGCGCCGTTCGGCGCTCGTCGAGTGGGCGCGCGAGACCGACGGCTGGATCATCGAGGACGACTACGACGGCGAGTTCCGCTACGACCGTCAACCTGTAGGCGCCCTGCAGAGCCTCGATCCAGAACGCGTCATCTACGGCGGCACCGCGAGCAAGTCGCTCGGAGCGGGCCTGCACATCGCCTGGCTCGTCGTTCCCGATGTCCTGCTCGAGCCGCTCGTGGAAACGGCGCGCTGGCGAGTCGGCGTGTCGGCTGTCGAGCAATGCACGCTCGCCGACTTCATCACGAGCGGGCGACTCGACCGGCACATCCGGCAGATGCGCCTTCACTACCGCAGTCGACGCGATGCGGTCGCGGCGACGCTGCGCCGATCTGCGCCATGGATGGCCCTGCGGGGCATCTCGGCGGGGCTCCACGGCACGGTCACGCTGGCCTCGCCGGGCCACGAGCGCGAGATCCTGACGCTCGCAGAGCAACGGTCAGTCGGCATGCACCCGCTCTCGGCGCACTATGCGGACGGCACGGCCGAGGGACTCGTCCTCGGCTACTCGCGACCGGCGGGTCACGCGTTCGCCGGTGCGCTCGTGCGGCTCGAGCGGCTCCTCTCGGAGCTTCGGGCTCACTCGGACTGACGGAGTCGCGCTTCGAGGGTGGCGAGCTGCTCGCGCACGGCGCTCAGCTCGGTGACCACGTCGTCGTTCGTCGTGGGCGGAGCTGACTCACCGTCGTCCGCCGACTTCGACCGGAAGAAGGTCGCGAGTGTTCCCGAGATGATGCCAAGCGTGGCGACACCGGTGAGCATGAGGAACACCCCCGCGATCCGTCCCGCCTGGGTGATCGGCGTGATGTCGCCGTAGCCGACGGTGGTGAGCGTCACGATTCCCCACCACAGCGCGTCGCCGTACGTCGCGAACCCGGGGTTCGTCGTGTGCTCCGCGATGTAGGCCGCCCAGGAGGAGAAGAGGAGCATGCCCCCCGCGAACATCCCGACCTGGCCGAGCCGCTGCGCGATCAGCTTCGCCGACGGGGTCACGGCGACGATGCGCAGCAGCCGGGCGACCCGGGCGAGCTGCAAAGATCTCGGTGCCCTCGAGACCGGGAATCAGGAACCAGGGCGCGGTCAACACGACGATGGCGAGGTCGAAGATGCCCGGACCGGTGCGGAGGTACTTCCGGATGTAGCGCATGTGCACGAACAAGTCGATGACGAAGACCGCCCACGACACGACGTTGACGGCGATCGAAATGCCCGAGTCAGTCGTGGCGCGAGAGAACGCGACGATGATCGGCAAGATGGCCGACAGCACGAGCGGCGTGCGAGTGCGTCGTTCGAATCGGGCCAGGGTGACGAGGTCGCGCTCTGAGCGACGCGCGGTGACTGAGCTTCTCAGCGCGACTGGTTGCTCCGCTCGGGGGACGGCTGGCCACGGCTGACCATGATGCGCCGGTGCAACCGCGCTGCAGGGGGATGCTCGCTAGGTCGAAGGTTGGTGCGCGTAGAGATCGCGCACCACGCCGATCTCCGCGCCGTGGTGGATCATCTCGTCGACGGCGTGAAGGAGCAGGCCGACCAGCGGGGCGTCCTCGTACGGCCCCGCGACCGGGCCGAGCGGCGCCTGGAGCTCCTCATCCGAGAAGCGCAAGATGCGGTCCGCGAACGCAGTCCAGTTCGTGCGGAGCAGCGCGGAGGCCGAAGCCGCGTCGCCCACCGCCTCGCTCGAGCGGGAAGGGTTCATGTACGCCTCGACGAACGCGGGCCCGTTGGGCACGTCGGCGGGAGGCCAGGGAGCGTTGGGCGATGCGCCGACGTGCCACATGCGCCAGGCGATCGTGGTGAACGGCGGCGGTTCGACGTCTGTGTAGGCCGAGCTGTTCGGGCCGACATCGGGGATCCACCGTCCGTCCCCTGACGGTCGGACCGTCCAACAATCGGCGACGGGCTCCCAGAGGTACTCGTCGTCATTCAGCCCCGTGAGGCGCGTCGTCACCCGGGTGATCACTTCGCCCACGAGCTCCTTGCCGATCAGCTCCTGCATCGGTCAGCTTCCGCTCCCGTACGGACGCGTGATGATCTCGAGCAGGTGCCCATTGGGATCGGACCAGTAGACGCCTCGTCCACCGTCGTGGTGGTTGATCTCGCCGGGCTGGCTGCTGATGGGGATCGGCCCAGTACGTGGAGCCCGCGGGCGCTGGATGCGGCCGAAGATGTCGTCGAACTCCTCCTCCCCGACGAGGAACGCGTAGTGCTGCGCGTGGATCTCGGGATCGTCCACGTCCATGAAGTCGAGGCTCACGCCGTTGCCGGCGGTCACGCACATGAAGGGGCCGTACGGCTCCGGATCGGGAAGTCCGAGGAGGTCGGCCAGGAACTTCGCCGACTCGCTTCTTGTCGTGGGATGCGACGAGGGTGTGGTTGAGCTGAGCGGTCATGTGGATGCTCCATCGGTCGTGAGGGATGCCTCGATCACGCTGAAAACGAAGCCCGCAGGCGTGATGCCAGTCACGCCGAAACCTGCTTCACCCAGGAGGGCGCGCCAGCCGGCTTCGGTGCGCTCGTGCGCAGCGAGCGCGACGAGCATGTTGAGATCGGTGCGCGCGAGTGCGGCGTGCTCCTCGCTCGCGACCATGCGATCGGGCATGACGCGCTCGACGACGAGGAGTCTCGCCGAGGGTGTCATCGCCGCCCGACACGTCGCGAGGATCGCCGCACAACGCTCGTCGTTCCAGTCGTGGAGCACGCTCTTGAGCACATACACATCAGCGCCGCCGGGAATCGACTCGAAGAAGCTTCCCGCGACGAGCTCACAACGATCAAGCACCCCGGTCACGCGGAGATGGGTCGCAGCGTGATCGATCGTGTGCGGCATGTCGAACAGGATCCCGCGAACGTCCCCATGGGCACGGAGGATCGTCGCGAGGAGCTCGCCGTAGCCGCCGCCCACGTCGACGACACGAGTGCACGCCGAGAAGTCGTAGGCGGCCACGACCGACGGCGCGGAAACGCGGGTCAGCTCGACCATCGCTCGGTTGAAGACGCGCGCCGCCTCGGGGTCGCCGGAGAGATGCTCGAAGTTGTGCGTCCCCGATTCGAGCGCGCGACCGCTCTCGCCCGTTCGGACAACGTCCGCCAGCCGGCTCCACGGGCCCCAGAGCTGTCCACCCCACAGAAGGACGCTCGCCGGCACCGAATACTCGGCGTCCTCCCCGAGCAGCGCTCCCATGGGCGTCACGGCGAACCTGCCGTCGATCCGCTCCTCGCACACGCCGATCGCGGCGAGGCCGCGTAGCAGCTGACCCAGCGGCCGCTCCTGCGACGACGTCAGCGCGGCCAGCTCGGCCGCGGTCTTGGGCCCATCTGCCAGATGTTCTGCGACACTCCAGCTCCGCGGCAGCCCGGAGGGCCTGCGTCATCCAGCTGCTGTAGAGGACTGCGAGGAGGCGTTGCGCCAACTCGCCCGGCACGGTGCTCTCACTCACGTTCACCCCTCCTCCCACTCGACCTCCAGCGCCTTCGGGCCTCGGAAACCGATGATCGGCATGAACTCGAGGATCTGATCAGGCACGACTCGAAGTGACGGCAGCGCGGTCGACAGCTCCTCGAACACGACGCGCGCCTCGAGGCGGGCGAGCGGCGCGCCGAGGCACAGGTGCGGGCCGCTGCCGAACGAGAGGTGCTCGTTCGCGTTGGCGTGCCGGATGTCGAAACGGTGGGAGTCAGGGAACACGTCGGGATCCCGGTTGGCCGCGCCGATGCACACGAGCACGTTGCTCTCCGCGGGGATCGTGACCTCGCCGATCGTGGCGTCGACTGCGGTTCGCCGTCGCCAGTGGATGACCGACGAGTCGTAGCGCAGCACCTCCTCGACTGCACCAGGAATCAACGAAGCATCGGCCGAGATCGCCTCCCAGGTCTCGCGATTCTCGAGCAGGCGACGCAAGCTGTTGCCCAAGATGTTGGTCGTCGTCTCGTGACCGGCGAGCAGCAACCCGAAGAGGATCGTCGACACCTCTTGCTGCGTGAGGGGCTCGCCGCTCGCATCGGGCGTGTGCACGAGATCGGTGGTGAAGTCCTCGCGGGGATTGGCGCGTCGATCCTCAGCGAGCGCTTCGCAGTACCTCCAGAACGTCGCCATGCCCGATGCGATCTCGACCTGCTCATCTGCCGTCGGGTGCCCGAACATCCACAGCAGCCGCTTCTCGGAGCCCTGCTTGACGGTCTCGACGTCTTCGCTCGGCACCCCGAGGATCTGGAACACGACGAGAGCGGGGAGCTCCCACGTCAACGCAGAGACGATCTCGGCCCGGCCGTGGTGCAACCGCTCCGACACGAAGCGACGCACGAGGTCTCGGACGAACGGCTCCATCTCCGCGATGCGACGCGGGGTGAACGCGAGATGAGCGATGCGGCGCGTCCGGGTGTGCGCGGGAGGATCGACGTTCGTCAGCGTCGGGATCGAGCGGAACTTCCCCTCGGCCAGCGCGGCTCCGGCCGCGGGGCACGGGGGCACGAGGGGGGCGAGCGCGTTCGCCGCAGAGAAGGTGTCGTACTCGCGAAGCACCCGCCGACAGTCGGCGTGCCGGGACACGACCCAGTAGCCGAGGTCGTCGGACCAGAAGACGGGCTGGCTCTCGACGAGGTCGCGAAACGTCGGATAGGGATCGGCGAGGAACTCAGGCGAGAACGGGTCGAATCTGATCATCGGAGCAACCCCCGGCGAGACGCTCGCACCCTATTCCCCGCTCCCTGGACGATAGACAGGAAACCGATGGACGATCCGCACTGGGAGCAGATCGACGACGGTGACGTGGTCTGGCGCTTCGACCGGGACTTTCTCGCATCGACCTGGACATGCATCTGGGGCCGGGGTTGCCTCGGCATCCTCGACCAGCCCGCAGAGCACCTCGGCGAGGGCTGTTGCTCCATCGGCGCCGAGCTCGGCGACGAGGACGAGGCGATGCTGGTCTCCGCGCTTGCCGCCACGCTCCAGGCCGAGCGCTTCCAGCATCGGGCCGACGCGGACGATGGCGGCATATTCAGCGACGACACTCGGCGTCACACCCGCGTCGTCGACGACGCGTGCATCTTCCTGAACCGCCCCGGCTTCGCGGGAGGCGCGGGCTGCGCCTTGCACCTCGCGGCGATCGACGCCGGCGAGTCACCGATCGAGTGGAAGCCGTCAGTGTGCTGGCAGCTGCCGCTGCGGGTCGACTGGGCGCCGCGAGAAGACGGCGGCGAGACCGCGACCGTGCGCCGATGGTCCCGCGCGGACTGGGGTGACGAGGGCGAGACGATGGCGTGGTGCTGCACCGAGGGCGAACGCGCCTACGTCGGCGAGCGCCCAGTGGTGGACTCACTCAGCGACGAGCTCGCGGCCCTCGTCGGCCGCCCCGTCTACGTCGAGCTACGTCGCCGAATCACCGAGTGACAACCACGCGGCGCTGTTCGCCGCGAGGGTGTCGCGCCGACGCGCCCGGGTGCTCGCCAGCAACACCCTGGCGCCGCTCACGCTCGTCGGAAGCGCGGCCACGTCGTTGCCGAAGTTCACGGCGCAGGCGAAGTTCGGCGCGCGGCGAAAGACCAGCACATCGCGGTCGGCCTCCACCCACTCGACGTGCTGCGGATCGACCTCGAGCGTGCGTCGCAGCGCGAGCGCCTCGCGGTAGAGCGAGTGCATGGAGCCCGGTTGTCCTTCCTCGCGTGCGGCGGTCAACCTCGCCCACGCCGATGGCTGCGGCAGCCACGCCGCCGGCGCGGTCGTGAAGCCGAACGGCGGCGCGTCGCCCGACCAGGGCATCGGGACGCGGCATCCGTCGCGTCCTTTGATCTCGCCGCGAGTCCGCTGGAATGTCGGGTCCTGCCGCAGCTGCGTCGGGCAGGTCCTCGACCTCGGGGAGCCCGAGCTCCTCCCCCTGGTAGATGTACGCGCTCCCGGGGAGGGCGAGCATGAGGAGGGCGGCGGCCCGTGCTCGCCGCTCCCCCACCCGGCCGCCGCCGTACCGGGTGACGTGACGAGTGACGTCGTGGTTCGACAGCACCCACGTCGCGGGAGCTCCGACGCTGGAGACCGCGTCGAGGGTCGAGTCAACGGCCTTCCGGACCGACTTCGGGTCCCAACGCGCGAGGAGGAAGTGGAAGTTGAACGCGGTGTGGAGCTCGTCCGGTCTCAGGTAGCGCGCGAGTCGTTCGGGATCGCGCAGCCACGCCTCGGCCACGAACGCTCGGTCTCCGTCGTACTCGTCGGCGACCCGCCGCCAACGTCGGTACACCTCGTGCACCTCGTCGCGATCCCAATGGGGATGGCCCTCCTCCGTCAGACGATGCATGAATCGGTCGTCGAGATCGGGCAGCTCGGCGTGCTTCGCGAGTGCGTTGGCGACGTCGATACGAAACCCATCGGCGCCGCGGTCGAGCCAGAAACGCAGGGTCGACTCGAACTCGTCGCCCACCTCAGGGTTCGACCAGTCGAGGTCCGGCTGCGAGGTGTCGAACAGATGCAGGTACCACTGACCGGGCTCACCGTCCGGCTCGGTCACACGAGTCCACGCGGGCCCGCCGAACAGGCTCGCCCAGTTGTTCGGTGGCTCGGCGCCATCGCCGCGACCCTCACGGAAGATGTAACGAGCGCGGGCGGAGCTGCCAGGCTCCGCGCCCAGCGCCTCCTGGAACCACACGTGCGCGCTCGAGGTGTGGTTCGGCACGATGTCGACGATCACGCGCAGCCCGAGCCGATGCGCCTCTGCGACGAGCCGGTCGAAGTCGGCGAGCGTCCCGAATCTGGGCTCGACGTCGCGGTAGTCGGAGACGTCGTACCCGCCGTCGGCTTGCGGCGATGGGTAGAACGGGTTCAGCCAGATCGCGTCGACCCCGAGGCGCTGGATGTAGGGCAGCCGGCTGACGATCCCCGGTAGGTCGCCGACCCCGTCGCCGTCGGTGTCAGCGAAGCTGCGGACGTACACCTGATAGATGACCGCATCCCGCCACCACGTCACGTTGTCCGCACCTCCACAGTGACTGTTGCGCCTACGGGACCGAGCGGCACCAGGGTGCCGACGATCATTGTGCCGTCCACGGTCACCGCCGGTCCCGATTCTGCCGCGGGATCGCGACGGACCAAGATCTCGTAGGTGGCGCCCCGGAACTGGCGACGCATCGTGAACCCATCCCAGCTCGTCGGGAGGCACGGCGCGACGCGCAGCCCGTCGTGCTCAGGACGTACGCCGAGGATCCACTGGGTCACCGCGACGTAGCTCCACGCCGCCGTACCCGTGAGCCACGAGTTCTTGGCTTCGCCATGCGTCGGCGCGTCGCGCCCGGCGATCATCTGGGCGTACACGTAGGGCTCGCAACGGTGGATGTCGCTGATCGCCTCACGCGCCGATGGGTTGATGCGCAGGTGGTAGTCGAGCGCGCGGTCGTAGTTGCCCGCGAGTGTCTCCGCGATGATGACCCACGGGTTCGTGTGGCAGAACGTGCTCGCGTTCTCCTTGTAGCCGGGCGGATACGAGGTGATCTCTCCGAGCTCGAGGTGGTAGCGGCGGTAGGCGGGCTGCACGAGCATCACGCCGTGCGGTGTCGCCAAGTGTTCGGCGACCGAGTCGAGCGCCTGCGCGGCGCGGCCATCCTCGAGGCCGATCCCGGCGAGCACACACATCCCTTGGGGCTCGATGAAGATCTGCCCCTCCTCGTTCGTCGATGATCCGACCAGACCGCCGAAGTGGTCGTAGGCACGGAGGAACCAGGCGCCATCCCATCCGTGCTCGTGCACGGCCTGGCGCACGGCCTTGACCGACGCGCGATGGCCCGTCGCACTGTCGTGATCGCCTCTGCGCTCCTCGATCACGACGAGCTCCTCTGCGGCGAGCACGAACAGCCCCGCGATGAACACGGACTCGGCGACGCCACCCTCCCGGTTCTCGGTCGTCTGGAACGACTCTCCGGGCGTCTCCGAGAAGCAGTTCAGGTTGAGGCAGTCGTTCCAGTCGGCGCGACCGATGAGCGGCAGTCCGTGCGGTCCCAGTCGGTCGAGGGTGTATCGCACCGACCGTTGCAGATGTTCGTACAGCGGTGTCTCGCTGCCCGGCTGTTGGTCGTAGGGCACGAGCGCGTCGAGGATCTCGTCGTCGCCGGTCTCCTTCACGTATGCGGCGACCGCGACGACGAGCCACAAGGGATCGTCGTTGAAGCCAGAGCCGACCGCGTCGTTCCCTCGTTTCGTCAGCGGCTGATACTGGTGGTAGGCGCCGCCCGTCGGGAGCTGGGTCGCGGCGATGTCGAGGATGCGCTCTCGGGCCCGTTCCGGGATCAGGTGCACGAACCCGAGCAGGTCCTGGCAGCAATCGCGAAAGCCCATCCCGCGACCGATTCCCGACTCGAACATCGAGGCGGAGCGCGAGAGGTTGAACGTCACCATGCACTGGTAGGGATTCCATGTGTTCGCGATGCGACCGACGTGCGCATCGGGAGTGGTCACCTGCAGCCGTTCGAGAAGGGCCGACCAGTGCCGGTCGAGGTCATCGAGCGCAACCCGCACCGCGTCTGGCTGCAGGTACCGGTCGATCACGGGCGTGACGAGCGCCTTGTTGACTCTCCGCGAGTCGCCGTCGTCGAACTTTGCGTCGATCGGGTTCTCCCAATACCCGAGCACGAAGGTGACCTCTCTCGTCTCACCGGGCTCGAGGTCGACGCGTACCTGATGCGACCCGATCGGGGCCCAGCCGTGCGCGATCGAGTTGCTCGATTCCCCCACCTCGACGGCCGCGGGCCGTTCCCATCCGCTTCGCGCCCCGAGAAACGCCTCGCGCTGCGTGTCGAACCCCGCGAGCGGCTCGGAGCACGCGAAGTACGCGAAGTGGTCGCGGCGCTCCCGGTACTCGGTGACGTGGAAGATCACCGAGCCCTCGACCTCCACTTCGCCGGTCGAGAGATTGCGCTGGAAGTTGGTCGCATCGTCCCATGCGTCCCACAAGCAGAACTCGACTGCGCTGAACAACGACAATGCCGCCGCCGTGTCTCGTTCGTTGGTGACGCGCACCCGCCACACCTCGAGGTCCGCGCCGAGGGGGACGAAGAACAGGCTCTCCGTCGAGATCCCCTGCTGGTGGGAGTCGATGACGCTGTAGCCGAGCCCATGGCGGCACCGGTACCCGCCCAGGTCCCTCGTCGGTCGCCACCAGATGCCTGATATCGCGGTCACGCAGATAGAGCTGGCGACCGCCGCTGTCGAGCGGGACATCGTTGTACCGGTAGCGGGTGAGCCGGCGGAGACGCGCGTCTCGGTAGAACGAGTATCCGCCGGCGGTGTTGGAGATCAGCGCGAAGTAACGCTCGCTCCCGAGATAGTTGATCCACGGCAGCGGGGTGTCGGGTCGAGTGATGACGTACTCACGCGCGTTGTCGTCGAACGCGCCGTAGCTGCGGTCGGTCATCCAGACGATCGTGAAGCGGCGGCTTCTCGCTCCCACCGCCGCTCGGAGAGGTGATCGGCGATACCGAGAGCGGTGAACGGGAAGATCGGCGCGGGGAGCAGCACGATCGGCGCCGGCCGTGCGGGCCGAGGACGAAGGTGTACGACGCGGCGATCGCGACGCCGAGCGCACGCGCCTTCCAGTTGTGGGGCTCGTCGGAGCGCAGCGCGACGATGCCGCCGGCACCGACGCCGGCGACGATGCCCGTCACCGCGTCGCCGGCGACCGCCGAGACGGGGATGCCGACGAGCAGGCAGAGCCCCATGGCCTTCACGACCGCGCCGGGCGCCCTCGGGTGCTCGGAGAGGAACGCCAGGGCGATGAACACGAACGGGATCAGCATGAGGCCGAACGCGATCGCGGCCGCGGGGTTGCCGAGCTCCCCCGTCGCTGTCGGAGCCAGCCGACACGAGCCCGATCAGGAGCGCCCAGAAGGCGGGCACCAAGCACGAGCGTCGCGAGGGTGATCGCCCGCCACTTCCGCTGCGGGCGAGAGCGGTTCCGATTCCCGCGCCGTGCTCACGGCGTCAGCCCTTCACCGAGCCGGCGGTGAGGCCGCGCACGAAGTAGCGCTGGAGCGAGAAGAACACGGCGAGCGGGAGCGCCATCGAGATGAACGCCGCCGAGGTGAGCAGGTGCCAGTTCTCGCCGCGGGCGCCGACGAGGTTGGTCGAGCGCGATCGTGATCACCCGCGTGCTCGCTGCGTGCCGCCGAGGAACACGTAGGCGACCAGCAGGTCGTTCCACACCCACAGGAACTGGAAGATCGCGAAGGCGGCCAGCGCGGGCACCGACAGCGGGACGACGAGCCGCCAGAAGATCGTGAAGTGGTCGGCGCCGTCGATCTTGGCCGACTCGATGATCGACGACGGCAGCGACCCGATGTAGTTGCGCAGCAGGTAGACGGCCAGCGGCAGGCCGAACGCGGTGTGGGCGAGCCAGATGCCGAGGAACGTGCCGTTCAGATCGAGGTCGGGGAAGACCTGGACGCCGCCGATCGAGGCGCCGCCCGTGTACAGCCGCAGGATCGGGATCAGCGCCATCTGCAGCGGCACGACCAGCAGGCCGACCACGAGCACGAACAGCACGTAGCGGCCGCGGAACTCCATCCACGAGAACGCGTAGGCCGCGAACGCGGCGATGGTGATCGGGATGACCGTGGACGGGATCGTCGACCGCGAGGCTGTTCAGGAACGCGTTCTTGAAGCCGCCGGCGTCGAGCGCCGTCGCGGTAGTTCTCGAGCGTCCACTCGCCCGGCCCGGAACGGGTGCGCGAAGCACCGTCCACCACCCGGTGCGTGTCGACAGCGTCTGCTCCGGCCGGAACGAGGTGATGAGCACGCCGAGCGTCGGGATCAGCCAGATGAGCGACGACCACGATGATCGTGATGCGCACGAACCAGCCGCCGCGCGTGACGCCGATGGGCAGCTCCTTCTCGCGCGGACCGGGCTGGCCCGCGTCGGGCAGGACTTCATCGGCGGCGGGAGTCGGCGGCGCGGCGAGCTCATCGCATCGCCTCCTGCTCGCGGAACTGGCGGACGTTCCACACCATCACCGGGATGACGGCGAGGAACAGCACGACCGCGATGGCGGCGCCGCGGCCGTCGTGGTTGCTGATGAAGAACCACCGGATCATGCGCTCGGCGATGACCTCGGTGCCGTTCGCCTCGGCGTTGCCCATCACGAAGACGATGTCGAACACCTTCAGCGCGTTGATCACCATGTAGGTGGTCACCACGACGATCGTCGGGAGGATGCTCGGCACGATGATCGCGCCGGAACACCTGCAGCTCCGACGCGCCGTCGATGCGGGCGGCCTCGATGATCTCGTCGGGGATCGCCTTGATGGCCGCCGACAGCACGACCATGGCGAACCCGGTCTGCATCCAGACCATGATCACCATCAGGAGCAGGTTGTTCCACGGCTGCTCGCGACAGCCACGGCGACCGGCTTGTTGCCGAGGCCCGACCAGATCGCCGTTGAGCAGCCCGATGTTCGTGCCGAAGCCCTGCGGGCGGTAGCTGTAGATCAGCCGGAACGTGACCGCGGCGCCGACGAACGAGATCGCCATCGGCAGGAAGATCAGCGACTTGGCGACGGCCTCGCCGCGGCGCAGCCGGTCGGCCAGCGTGGCGAACAGCGAGGCCGACGCTCACCGCGACGAGCGGCACGAGGATGATCCAGCCGGCGGTGTTGCGCATCGACCGGAGCATGCTCTCGTCGGTGAAGACGAACTCGTAGTTGTCGAGCCCGACGAAGCTCCTGGCCGCTGCGCGTCCTTGAAGCTGATGAGGATCGTGTTGATGACCGGGTAGATGAGGAAGACGCGCAGGATCACGAGCGGCGGGCCGATGAACACGTACGGCCGCACGCCCTCGCGGAAGCGCGCGGGCAGCAGGTCGACGAGCTCGGTTCATCGCCCAGAAGAGGAAGAACACGCCGCCGACGCCGACGAGCGATCGCGACGCCGACGACGAGGAGCCGGTTGGCGTCGGTCGTCCTTGAGGAAGTCGAACAGCGGAGGCAGGCCGCCGACGGCGAGCGCGACGACGACGGCCGCGAGCGGACGCCGAGCCACGGCCGGCCATCCAGCTCGTGCTCGGCGTCGGAGTGGGTCACGCGCGCCTCCGGATCGGGCCGCTGGAGCGGCCGCGGCGGTCAGCTGCTCCGTCACCGATCAACGTGCGGACGCGACTAGGTCGGGCCAGCTGGCTCTCGATGTCGTCGAGGACCCCGGTCGAGGGAGTCCGGCCCGCTTGCATGTACTCGACCATCCCGGTCCAGAAGCTGCCCTGCCCGACCGCGGCCGGCATGAGGTCGCGAGGCGTCGAAGCGGCCGGTGCCCTCCGTCAAGCGCCGTCGGTCAGGATCACCGACGCGTCGGCCAGGATGTCGTTGGCGTAGCAGTCCGGGCCGACGTTGACGTTCGGCGAGATGCGGGACGAGGCCAGCGACGCCGCCCATCTCGCACTGCACCTCCTCGGCGATGAACCGGTTGAGGAAGTCGACGACCTCGGGACGGTTGCCGTTCTTGCCGACGACGGTGAGCTCACCGGCGTAGAGGGTGCCCTCCTGGTCGATCGGCGGGAAGCGGGAACCAGTCGTAGTCGACGCCCGGCCTCGGCGTCCTCCGGGAAGAACGAGTTGATGAAGCTCGCCTGCCGGTGCAGCCAGCACCCGGGCGGGTCGTCGAACATCGGGGCGGGCGCATCGCCGAACGCGATGTCGGCGTGTCGCCGCCGCGCCGCCGAGCACGTAGCCGTCGGCGAACATGACCTCGCCGAACGTCCTCCGCCGGCCGTCAGCACGGCCGGGTCGTTGAACGGGATCTCGTGCTTGACCCACTGGTCGTAGACGTCAGGCCCCGCGGTGCGGAGCATGATGTCTTCCATCCAGTCGGTGGCCGGCCAGCCGCGTCGAGCCGCCGCTCTCGAAGCCGACGCACCACGGCGTGCTGCCGTCGGCCACGATCTGGTCGCTGAGCGCGATCAGCTCGTCCCACGTCGTCGGGCACCGTGTAGCCGGCGGCGTCGAAGTCGTCCTTCGGGTACCAGACCATGCTCTTGAGGTTGATGTTGGTCGGCAGGCCGTAGTGCTTGCCGTTGTACTCGCCGAGCGCCATGAACGACTCGCCGAGCAGCGTCGTTCAGCTCGTCGATGTCGAAGCCCGAGGTCCTCGAGCGCGACGATGTCGCCCGCGTCGACCAGGTCGGCGATGGCGCCGGGCTGCGGCACGGCGGCCACGTCGAGCGTGCCGCCCTCGGCCTGGATCTGGAACTGCTCCTCGAAGTCGCCGGCCGGACTCGACCTCGACGTTGTAGTCGGCCTCGGAGTTGATCAGCTCGTCGAAGATCTCCTGGTAGGCGTCGGTCTCCTCGGGCTCGCCGGCGCTCAGCAGCGTTGACGTTGCCGGTGTTCTCGAGCTCGCCGCCGCCGCCGTGGCTCGGTCGCGCTCCGCGCGGCGTCGCCGTCGTCACCGCCATCGTCGTCGCCGCACGCGCGCAGCGAACGAGGGCGAGGGCCATGAGCGCGCACCAGCCATCGTCGCAACTCTCATGTGCGTGTCCTCCCTAGTGTTGAGTCCTTCGGGTACCGTCGCTGTCATTGCGTAGATCGCCGAGTCCGGTCGTCGGGATCGAAGAAGTGCAGGCGGTGCGTGTCGACCACGAGCTCGATCGGCTCGCCCTTGCGGCCGTCGGTGCGCGGGTTCAGCCGGGCGACCATCGTCGTGCGGCCGCCGGCCGCCTGCTCTTCGACCTTGCTCGAGCGCCTCCTGGCCGACGTCGACGGCGAGCTCCCTCACGTCGTCGGTCATGGCCGGCGGTGCGTCGACGCTGAAGTGCACGACGACGTCGGAGCCGAGCGCCTCGCGCAGCTCGATCGATGGACCGAGATGCGGCGCTCGGCGCGGCGCATCGGACGACGAGCGACGCGTCCTCCATGTCCTCGGGCCGGATGCCGAGCACGACCGTGCGGCCGGCGAAGCCCCGCAGGGCGGGGCGGGCCGCCAGCACCTCGGCCGGGATCGGGCAGGCGGAAGCCGCCGAACTCGACCGCGAGGCCGTCGCCGTCGGCCGTCGAGCGTGCGCCTCGAAGAGGTTCATCGCCGGCGAGCCGATGAAGCCGGCGACGAACACGTTCACGGGGTGCTCGTAGAGCGTCTGCGGCTCGTCGACCTGCTGCAGCACGCCCTTGCGGATCACCGCCACCCGGTCGCCCATCGTCATGGCCTCGGTCTGGTCGTGGGTGACGTAGATCGTCGTGACACCCGAGGTCGTGCTGGATCCGCGCGATCTCCGATCGCATCTGCACGCGCAGCTTCGCGTCGAGGTTCGACAGCGGCTCGTCCATCAGGAACGCCTGCGGGTGGCGCACGATGGCGCGACCCATGGCGACCCGCTGGCGCTGGCCGCCCGAGAGCGCGGCCGGCTTGCGCGCGAGCAGCTCGTCGAGGCCGAGGATGCCGCGCCGCCTCGCGGACCCGCTCGTCGATCTCGCGCCTTGCGGCATCTTCTGCAGCTTCAACCCGAACGCCATGTTGTCGAACACGGTCATGTGCGGGTACAGCGCGTAGTTCTGGAACACCATCGCGATGTCGCGCTCCTTCGGCGGGCACGTCGTTCACCACGCGGTCGCCGATGCGTGACCGTGCCCTTCGAGATGCTCTCGAGCCCGGCGACCATCCGCAGCGCGGTCGTCTTCCCGCAGCCGGACGGGCCGACGAGCACGATGAACTCCTTGTCGGCGATGGCGAGGTCGAGCGCGCGGACGGCCTCGGTGCCGTCCGGGAACACCTTCCACACGTCGTCGAGCACGATCTCGGCCAGCGGATCCCCCCATCGTGAGGTGCCTTGAACGCCAGGCACCGCTCGATCGGCCAGAGTCTCGCGCGGAACTTCCCCGATTTGTGGTTCCGTTCGCGAACCGTCACGTTGCGGTGTGTCGCCCGATGTGTCGATCGTGTGACGGCAGCGACCCGCACCTGCTCAGCGGAGCGGCTCCAGAGAGCGCAACCTGAGCTCGACCTCCTCGACGAACACGACCTCGCCCACCACGGTGTCGTTCACGGAATCGATCCGGGTGCGCTGGCGCAGGATCAGCGCAGTGCGTTGGTCGAGCCAGAGGTCCCCTGTCACGGTGCCCGTCGAAGTCCCCGCGAGTGTGTCCGTGTAGCGCACATGCACTGCGTCCCGAGTCTCGCCGTCAATCACGAGCGAGTCGGTGCTGACGAGTCGGGCCGTCCGATGGGTGGTGCGCTCCGAGCTCGTGCACTGCCCAGCCCACTCGGTGACTCCGTCGGGAGGAACCCACCAGACCTCGTCGTGGCACAAGTACTGCGTCTCCACGGTCTGGCGGAAGAACGAGTGCACTGTGGTTGTCTCACGGAGCGTTGCACCGCCATCTCGCCGGCACACCAAGATCGACTCCGACCGTCCGTCGAGCGGCGCCCAGGTGGCACGAACGCCACACCCCTCCGTGGTCACGGTCATCGCGGTCTCGGCGGGGTACTGGTGCGAGTCGCCGCCGAGCACGTCGACTTGCTCCATGCCGGACGTGTCGTAGACGTACACCCCGTCGAGCGGCGTCTCGACCACGACCTCGGCGGCCTGCTCCCGAAAATGCTCGACGGTCTCGTCGACACCGACCTCACCCGGCTCCGCAGTCAGCCACATGCGCACGCCGATCACGGCGGCGACGATCAGCACGACCACGGCGAGGCCCGAGCCGACGATGATCCGCGTGCGGCGCCTCCGCTTGGTCCCCACCGACTGTGCAACGTAGGCGCGCAACGTGAGCAAACTGGGCGCATGCCCGATCAGACGCTCCCCCTCCCCGACGGCCGTGTGGTCGGGTACGCCGACTACGGATCCGCGGACGGCACCGCCGTGCTGTGGTGCCACGGTGGTCCCGGAAGCCGGCTCGAGCCCGCTGCGTTCGCGCCAGACGCCGCCGAGGCCGGGTTGCGCATCATCGGCATCGATCGGCCCGGCTATGGGCTCTCGTCGCCGAAGCCGGAGCGGACGATCGCTGACTGGGTGCCCGACGGCCTGGCCGTCGCCGACGCGCTCGACCTCGATCGGTTCGTCACCGTCGGGTGTTCAACGGGTGGCGCCTACGCACTTGCCCTCGCCGCGCTCGCGCCGGCACGAGTGCTCGGCGTCGTTGCGTGCTGCGCGCTGACCGACATGCGTTGGGAGGAAGGACGAGCGACGATGAGCGGGCCGGCGAGCGTCGGGATCTGGGAGGCGCCGAACCGCGACGCGGCGATGAAGATCGGCGTCGAGACGTTCGGTGAGGACGGCAGCAAGATGCTCAACCCTGGAGACGCGCCTGCCGTCGAGCTTTCGCCCAGCGACATGGCGCTGTTCGCGGACCCGGACTTCGTCGCCGGGATGGCGTCGGCGATCCCGGCGATGTTCGCCCAGGGCGTCGAGGGCTATGTCGACGACCGGCGCGCCGACGGTCCCGGCTGGGGCTCGTTCGACGTGAGTGCGATCACGTGCCCTGTCATCGTCGTGCACGGCGGAAGCGACACGATCTGCGCGGTGGTACAAGCGCACCACACCGCGGAGATCGTTCCGAACGCGGCGCTACGGATCTCCCCCGAGCTCGGACACTTCAGCATCCTGAGCCAAGTGCAGCCCGCCGTGCTCGACCTGCTTCGCTAGCCCGCTCGCTAAGCCGGCGCCGGGAACCGTGGCGCCCGCGTCCCCGGCGGATTGAGCTGGCCGGGCACCGCGTCGGGGTTGTCGACCAGCACCTCGCCTTCGAGGCCGTCGGGATCGCGGAAGAACAGCGAGAGATCCGAGCCGAAGTCGGTGACGAAGTCGTCGGCCGCACCTCTTGCCATCAGCCGGCGGCGGATCTCCTCGAACGCCTCGAAGTCCTTTGCCCGCAGGCCGATGTGGTCGATGCGCCCGCGGCCGAACATCGGCACCTGACGTTCGGCCTCGGTGTTGCCGTCGATCTCGAACACGTTGAGCACGGTGCCGTCACCGATGTCGACGAACGAGAGACGGAGGCCCTCCTGCGCTCGGTGTCGCTGACCACGGTCGCCTCGAAGATCTCCCGGTAGAACGTGTGGAGCCGTCGGTGTCGCTCGTGAGGGTCGCGACGTGATTGATGCCGTGCAGGAGCATGCGCAAAGCCTAACTGCGCGTCCACGACCTCAGATCGGGATCCGCCTCCGCGACTCCGGAGAAGTCGACAGGGCGTCCGTCGATCTCGTAGCGATGATGTCCGATCGGTGCGATCGACGGCCTCTCGGAGAAGAACTCGACGAGCTCCGCTCGTTCCCGGTCGTCGAGCCACGCAGGCGGGTCTGACGTGGCGCGAAAGCCAGCCACCCGAGCGAGGTCCTGCAGCATCGTGCGGGCCCGGCGATCGAGCAGGTTGTACTTGCGCCGGAAGTACACGACGTCGGGATCGGTCTCGATCGCGGGGCGTAGCCACAGCCGATTCAGCGACGTCGCGATCGCGTATCTCGTGGCGGGAGCAGTCACGTCGTGCAGATACTCCGTGACGAGCGGCATCTCCCACCACGGTGCGACGTCAG
Source organism: uncultured Acidimicrobiales bacterium (assembly GCA_963747215.1). Taxonomy (GTDB): domain Bacteria; phylum Actinomycetota; class Acidimicrobiia; order Acidimicrobiales; family DATKAS01; genus DATKAS01. The sequence goes on along the minus strand of CAVVET010000029.1, from coordinate 54,464 downwards.
GCCCGACTCTGATCCCGTCGAACACCCCGATCGACGGGATGATGGGAGCACCGCACGCGAGGAGGTACACGTCGTCGCCCGCGGCGCGGCGCACGAGCTCGACGGCATCCCGATACGCCTGCTCGCGCGGCACGTCGGTGTGACGGCGGCCAGGGAGCGCCGCGGCGTAGAGGAAATCGAGCTTCAGGTAGGTGAACCCCTGCGCGACCGCCGTCGAGATCGTGTCGCTGATGAACTCCCGGGTCACCGGGTGCGTCACGTCGAGCGCGTAGCACTCGCCGCCCCAGTTGCGGCCGGCGAAGAGCGGGTCTCCTGTGTCGTCGCTGGCGAACATCGACCGGTTCGCGCCGAACAGGTCGGAGTTCGCGCGCGCGAGGAACGGCGCGATCCACAACCCCGGCTCGAGTCCCTGGTCTCGGCTCCGAGAAGCAAGGTCGGCCAAGCCCGACGGGAAGCGGTCGTTCGCCTGCCAGTCGCCGATCGCCTGTTGCCAGCCGTCGTCGATCTGGAACACGTCGAATGGCAGTCCGCGCAGGTCGGCGAGCACCTCCGTCAGGCGCCGCTCGTCGATGCTCGCGTAGAACGAGTACCAGCTGCACCAGATCCTCGAGCCACGCGGATCGCGAGTCCCGAGCCGATCGCCGAGCAGGTCGCGGTAGCGGGCGAACACCTCGGCCTCGCCTCCCGTCGCCACGAACCACTCGCCCTCATCGGACTCGTACGTTCCCGTGAGCGCTCCGTCCCGCAGCTCGACCCGACCGCCCATCCCGAGTGCGCCGAGGAGCTGGACCATCCCGTCGCCGAGCTCGATCGCCCCGACGCCGCTGCCTCCGTGGACGTCGCTCTCCGCGAAGGCGGGGTCGTCGACCATCGGCCACCGCTCCTCGATCGGGTTGCGAGCGGGAGCCCGGCGGGGATCGAGCCACCGGCTCTCACTCCATGACTGCCAGCCGTGCCGGTAGAAGCGGCCGAGGCCCGAAGATGGTGGCAGCGCGAGGTGATCCGCGGTGACGAGCTCCTGCATCGGCTCCAGCGTGCCCGACGTGCAGCGTCACAAGAAGTACGCCAGAAGTACGTCACAAGAAGTACGCCAGGGCGGTCGCCCCACTCGGGCAACCGCCCTGGCGTCAGTACCACCACACCAGTCACCGGCAAGTCGAGCGCCGAGTTTCCCGGTGCCGAGGCGGCCCCACTCCGCCTCTCCCTCGCTCCATTCCCCCAAATGGAGGTCGGCTTTCGGAAGGTAAGCCCAGCCTGAACGGCCGGTCAAGAACGAATCGCGCTCTCGTGCCGAAAAGTATTTGACGAAACTGGCGAACTTGTCAGTAGCGGTTCTCCCCGCCTCCCGCGCCCCGCGCATAGCCTCGCCCGCCGAAACGAAATGAAAGGGCGGTTGTGGCGAAGCCAGCGATTCTCACGGTCGACGACGACCCTGCCGTGCTGCAATCAATCGCCCGCGACCTGCGCAAGCAGTACGGCAAGAGCTACCAGGTCGTCCCCGCACCGTCCGGTGCCGAAGCGCTCGAGATCCTGCATCAGCTCCTGCTACGGGACAGCCCCATTGCCCTGATCGTCTCGGACCAGCGGATGCCGGGCATGGTCGGCACCACGTTCCTGAGCCATGCGCGCTCCGTCGTACCGACCGCGAAGCTCGTGCTGCTGACCGCGTACGCGGACACCGATGTCGCGATCAAGTCGATCAACGACCTGGGCCTCCATCACTACCTGCTGAAGCCGTGGGACCCGCCCGAGGACCGCCTGTACCCGGTCCTCGAGGACCTCCTGACCGCGTGGCGCCGCGCTCATCCCGATTCCGAAGGGGGCGTTCGGGTCGTCGGCCACCGATGGTCCGACCGCAGCCACGAGATCAAGACGTTTCTCGCTCGCAACCACATCCCCTACGTGTGGCTCGATGTCGATCAGAACGAGGACGCGAAGACGTTGCGGGAGGCGGCGAACGCGACGGCCGCGACCGAGCTGCCTCTGGTGCTCCTCCCCGACCGCGACCCTCTCCGCGCGCCGTCGACGCGAGAGCTCGCCACCGCCCTCGACCTCCATACCGCTGCCGACAAGCCCCTCTACGACTTGTGCATCGTCGGCGCGGGTCCGGCGGGACTGGCCGGTGCGGTGTACGGCGCGTCCGAGGGCTTGCAGACGGTGATCGTCGAGGGAAGCGCGCCGGGGGGACAGGCCGGACAGAGCGCCCGCATCGAGAACTACCTCGGCTTCGAGCACGGGCTCTCCGGCGCGGACCTTGCCGAGCGGGCCTTCAGGCAGGCGAAGCGATTCAAGGCCGAGGTGGTGTTGGCCCGCGACGTCGTCGGACTCGAAGCACGCGGCCCCGTGCGCGCGGTGCGCTTCGACGACGGAACCGAGATCGAAGCCCGCACGATCCTCATCGCGTCCGGCGTGTCGTATCAGCGCCTCGAGGCTCCCGGTCTCGGTGAGTTCGTGAACAAGGGGGTGTACTACGGCGCGAACGCGACCGACGCTGCCGGCGACCCAGGACGAGGAGGTCTATGTGGTCGGCGGCGCGAACTCCGCCGGGCAAGCGGTCCTGAACCTCGCTCGCTGCGCGAAGAAGGTCGTGCTGCTCGTGCGTTCCTCGGTGCTCGAGAAGGGCATGTCCCAGTACCTCGTCGACGACATCAACGCGAAGGAGAACGTCGAGGTGCGACTGCAGACGGTCGTCATCGACGGCCGTGGGGACGGTCATCTCGAAGAGCTCACACTCGCCGACCACAGCAAGGGCGGCGCGCAGGAGGTCGTGAAGACCAACTGGCTGTTCGTGTTCGTGGGCGCGGTGCCGCGGACGGAGTGGTTGCCGGAGGAGGTGGCGCGAGACGAACGGGGCTTCGTCATCACCGGGCAAGACCTCCGCTCGCGGACCTCTCAGCTGAGCTGGCCGCTCTCTCGCGATCCGTTCACATTGGAGACGAGCATCCCCGGGGTGTTCGCTGCGGGTGATGTACGGCTCGACTCGATGAAGCGGGTCGCGTCCGCTGTCGGTGAGGGAGCGATGGCGGTGCATCTCGTGCATCGCTACTTGGAGACGATCTGATGGACATCAGCGAGCTGCGCGCCGTGTTCCTGTTCGACGGGCTCACCGACGAGCAGCTCCGTGAGCTTCTCGAGGCGGGCGAGGAGTTCGCGTTCGTCGAAGGCCAGGAGATCTTCAAGGAGGGTGACCCGGCGGACTGCTGGTGGGTGCTGCTCGAGGGACAGGTCCACCTCGTTCGCCTCTCGGGCCGCGAGGCCGCCGTGCACATGATGACGATGGACAATCCCGGGCAGTGGGGTGGTGGCTTCCACGCGTGGGACGAGAGCAGCAGCTATCTCGCGACCGCCCGGGGAGTCGGGAACGGGCGGATGTTCCGGGTGCCGTCGTGGGCCCTCGGCGATCTCACCAGCCGGTGGTTCCCGTTCGGGGTCCACCTCATCAAGGGCTTCTTCCAGACCGTGCGCCGCATGGACACCATGTCGCGGGAACGCGAGAAGCTCATCGGCCTCGGGGAGATGGCAGCAACGTTCCGTCACGAGATCAACAACCCCGCCGCCGCGGCCACTCGCGCCGTCGATGCACTTCGGGACACCTTCAACTCCTCGCTCGCGTCGCTGCTGCAGCTCGCCGCGCAGACCCCCGTCGGCGCGCAGTTCACCGCCCTCGACGCTCTGCGCAACGAGATACCCGGATGGACCCCGGGCAACGACCCCATGGCGGTCGTCGACCGCGAGAACGCCTTGATCGACTGGCTCGACGCACACAGCGTCGAGAACAGCTGGGAGCTGGCGCCACCACTGGCGAGTGCAGGAGTCGACGTCGCGTGGTGCGAGCGCGCCGCGAGCATCCTCGACGGCCCCACGCTGGGACCCGGGCTGGAGTGGGTCGCGCGCACCGTCGCGACCCAGAGCCTGCTCTCCGAGATCAAGGACTCGACCGGGCGCGTGTCGAAGCTCGTCGAGGACATGGGCTCCTACACGCAGCTCGATCGGGCCCCCGTGCAGATGATCGACGTGACCGAGGGCATCGAAAGCACACTCCGAATGCTCGATCCCAAGCTGCGACAGGGCATCACGGTGACCCGCGACTACGGCAGCTGAGGTGCCCGAGATCGAGGCGCTTCCCGCGGAGCTCAACCAGGTGTGGACGAACCTCATCGTCAACGCGGTCGACGCGATGGAGGGCAGCGGCACGTTGCGCATCTCGACCCGCCACGACGGTGACGAGGTCGTCGTCGAGATCGGTGACTACCGGGCCGGGCATGCCTGTCGAGGTGCAAGCCCGCGCGTTCGATCCCTTCTTCACGACGAAGGACGTCGGGAAGGGCACCGGTTTGGGACTCGACATCTCACGACGCATCGTGGTCGACGGGCACCACGGGCACATCTACATCGAGATGCGCCCAGGCGAGACCGTGATCTGCGTGCGCCTGCCTCTGCGCCGGTCCTAGCTTCGCGTCCTAGGCGAGGAGCAGCTCGAGCCGCGCGGTCATCTGATCAGTCACTTCGATCACGCGGTCCATCATCGAGAAGCAGGTCTCGAAGTCGCCCTGCTCCGCGTAGCGAAAGCCCTGCACGATGAGATCTCGACGCTGGTGGTTCAGGCGATCGAGCTCGAAGTCGGGAGCGTCGCGAAAGAGCGGGTCGAGACGCCGGACTTCTTCGATCGCGGCGGTGAAGTCTTCGGGCGGACAACCGTCGTTCAGCGAGTACATGAGATCTGCGAGCCGGTCGTTGAGTGCGGCACGGGCACGCCACCACTCCCCCAGCCGCGCCTGCCTGAGCAGCTTCTCCTTCCGCCTCCGTCTCACACGCGAGCGCTACAGCGTCGCTGTGACCACCTGCTAGTCGACGAGCTGGATGCCGTTGCGGTGGCGCACCGCGAGGTCGGCGTAAGCGGTCGGGTTCATCTTCACCCAGAACTCCGCCGGGGTGCCGGCGATCTCGCGCTTCACGACTGCCGGCGACCCGGCCGCGAGCACGCCCGGTGGGATGTCGGCGCCCGCGGCGACGAGCGAGTGCGCGGCCACGAGGGAGCGTGCCCCGACCTTGGCGCCGTCGAGAACGGTCGTGCCATTGGCGATCAGCGCTTCCTCACCGATGATCGCGCCGTGCACGCAACAGAGGTGCGCGACGGTCGCTCCCGGCCCGATGTCGGTCGGCGTGTCCGGCGGGCCGTGCAACAGCGAGTTGTCCTGCACGTTCGCGCCACGACGGACGATCACGGGTGAGTAGTCAGCGCGGATGACGACGCCGTACCACACGGACGCGCCGGACTCGATGGTGACGTCGCCGATGAGCGTGGCCGTCGGCGCGATGAACGCGTCGGCAGCGACTGACGGGGACTTGCCTTCGAACGAGTAGAGCGGCATGGCCGGCAACGTACTGCCATACACTCGGTTCCCCCTGAAGGAGGTCGACCCATGACTGCTTCGATCAGTCCCGTGTTGCACTACTCCGACCTGGCGAAAGCCTCCGAGTTCCTGCAGGAGGCTTTCGGCTTTGTCGAGAAGGTGGCCCACAAGGGACCCGACGGTGCCCCCGTCTTTGTCGAGCTGACCCTCGAAGACTGCACGATCGGCATCGGAGGCACCGGCGAGCCGGGCAGCCCGTTCGATCTCGGGCCGACCGCCGTCTATGCCGCGATCGACGACCCCGACGCCATGCACGCGCGCGGTCAAGGCGGGCGCGGAGATCGTCATGGAGCTCACTGATCAGGACTACGGATCACGTGATTTCGCGGCTCGCGATCTGGAAGGAAATGTGTGGTGCTTCGGCACCTACCAGGTGGGCAGCGAGTAGCGCTTCAGTCCTTCCGGCACACGTAGTACGCGTTCATGATGTCGTCGGGCACCTGCATGGTCTGCACCGACGTGAAGCCGGCGGCCCCGAACATCTCCTCGGCCTTCTGCTGACCCCACATCGTGCCGAGCCCGGCGCCGTCGAGCGCGAGCGACACAGTCATGCAGTGGAACGTCGACACGGAGTAGAGCATCGGGCTGAACGGGTGGTCCATGTTGTCCTCGACGCTGCTCGAGCCGGCGATGTCGACGCAGAGGAACACACCCGCTGGCTTGAGCGAGTCAGCGATGCCCTTCAGCACGACGTCGGGCTTTGCCTGATCGTGGACCGCGTCGAACACCGTGATGAAGTCGAACTTCGTGGAGCCGTCGAGCGTCGCCGCGTCCTTCACCTCGAAGGTCGCGTTCGCCAGGCCCAGCTTCTGCGCCTCGGCCTTTGCGGCGGCGATGCCTTCCTGGGAGAAGTCGAGGCCGGTGAAGCGGCTCTTCGGGAACTCTTTCGCCATCAGGTTGACGGCGTGTCCCTGTCCGCAGCCGATGTCGCAGACGTCGATGCCCTCGCGCAGCCGGTCGATGAGTCCGTCGACCAGCGCAAGCTCACCGTCGATGAGAGCGACGTCGTGGACCCGCGCGCTCATCTCGGCCATCAGCTCCTGGAACTTCGGGAACCGCGAGTACGGCACCCCTCCCCCGCTCCGAAAGCACTCGACGATGTCGTCCTCGACCCCGCCCATGAGCGAGGTGAACTGGGCCATGTTCGCCATGTTCCCGGGCCCCGAGGCACGGGTCAGAGAGACCGCATGTTCGGGAGGCAGCACGTAGGTGCGGTTGCTCGGGTCGTACTCGATGAATCGGCCGACAGTCATCGCGTTGAGCCACTCCCGCACGTATCGCTCGTTGAGCCCAGCCGCCTTCGCGATCTGCTCGCTGGTCGACGGCGGCAGTGACGCCATCGTGTCGAACAGCCCCGTGCGATGACCGACGCTCGTCATCAAGCCCAACATCGACGCGTTCATCAGGTCGACCATCCGCCCCGCGAAGGCGCCGACTTTCCCGGAATCCAGCTCAGTCGTTGTCATCTCATCCCCTCCCGTCGCCAGGAAGAGTCCACCACCTGCGGCGATGTCCGTCGAGCGGAACTCCGCGCTCACGGAGTCAGGGATCGACCTCGCCCTCGAACAGTCCGAAGAGCGCGCCCTGCGGATCGCGTGCGATCGCGATGCTGCCGTCCGGTATCGGCACGGGCTCGAGCACGGTCGTGCCTCCGAGCGTCCCGACCGTTCTGATCGCAGTCGCTGTCGATCCGACGGTGAAGTAGGGACGCCAATGCGGCGACTCGCCCACTTCCGAGAGCGTGACGCTCGCGTTCAGCCTGCCGTCGTTGTGCACGAGGACCATCGGGGGGCCGTCTGGACCTGTATCGACCAGTTCTGTCGTCCAGCCGAAGAGGTGGTCGTAGAACTCGATCGCGCGCTCGATGTCGTTCGTGGCCAGTTCGTTCATGCAGAGGCAGCCCACGTCGTTGACCCGCTCGGCTCCGAAGTGTGCGTCGGGTTGCCACACCGCGATCTCCGCACCCTGCGGATCCGCGAGGAAAGCCATCCGGCCAGCGTCGGGCACGTCGAACGGACCGGAGCGTGCATCGCCGCCTCCATCTCGCGCCCTGATCACCGCGTCGTCCACGTCGGTGACAGTCACATAGCTCACCCAGGCCGTCGCTCTCGGGGAACGCACCGAGTCGTCGATCTGCGTCATCCCACAGACGCTTTCGCGCTCGAGTCGGCATACCGCCGAGGTGTGGCCCTCGAGGTCTCCTTCCTCGATCGCCCATCCGAACAGGTTGGAGTAGAACGACTTCGCCGCGGCGACGTCCACCGCGGCGAGATCGACCCACGAGAATGTTCCTGGCGGGTAGCTGGATCGGTGGCCCATGCGGCGAAGAGCGTGACGGAACTGCGCCGACGTCCGCGGTGCGCTCGCGCTGGCCTCGACGAGAGCGGCGAGACAAGATCGTTTCTCCATGAAGCCCACCGTCAGGGCGTTCCTCGCCGTCACCTTTCTCGCGTCGATCGCCGCGTGTGCCGACGATGACCGAACGGCTTCGACGTCGGTCGCCTCGGCTCGACGTCGGTCGACTCAACCGCGGCGTCGACGACCGCGCGAGCAGAGACCGGCACCGCCGCGGTCCAGGCGGCGGTCGACGAGATCGTCAATGACTATCCGACGCTTCACGGCGTCGTGGTGCACGTCCTGGCGCCCGGCGCCGGCGTGGACGAGACGTTCGTCTCCGGCGACAACGCGGGCGCGCCAGTCAGCGCCGACGCGACGTTCAGGCTCGCGAGCAACACCAAGACCTTCACGGCCGCTGCTGCGCTGCGGCTCGCCGAGGAAGGCAAGCTCGACATCGACGGGCCGCTCACGCAGTGCCTCGACGATCAGATCACCGCAACGCTTGCTGCGGATGGGTACGAGCCAGATGTGATCACGGTGCGCGAGGCGCTGACGCACACGGCTGGACTCTTCGACTTCGCGCAGGGCGAGGGGGCGGGCTACGTGGACGCGGTGCTCGCCGACCCGACGCATCGTTGGAGCCCCTTGGAACAGGTGCAGTGGGCCGTTGACCACGGCGATCCGCTCGGCGCCCCAGGAGCGGCCTTCTCCTACTCAGACACCGGCTATGTGATCGCCAGCGCGGTCATCGAGTGCGCGAGCGGTCTGCCGATGGCGGACGCCTACCGCGAGCTCCTCGGCTTCGACGCATTGGGCGTCGACGCCACCTACCTCGAGTCGCTCGAGGAGGTTCCCGCCGGAGCCGGCCCGCGCACCCACCAGTTCCTCGAAGATCTGGACACGTATTCGTTCGATCCGTCCATGGATCTGTACGGCGCGGGCGGGTTGGTGTCGAACGCGGCCGATCTCGCCCACTTCGGTCGCGCGCTTCTGCGCGGGGAGGTCTTCGAACAACCCGCGACCCTCGACACGATGCTGGAGGAGCCCGACAGCGCGACACCGGGGGCCGCGATGGGCCTGTTCCGCGAGGAGATCTACGGAACAACCTGCTGGTCGCACCAGGGGTTCTGGGGTACGGGGATGTTCACCTGTCCCGACGTCGACCTCACGATCTCGGCATCGGTGCAGCAGGCGGCGCTCGACGAGGTGGACCTGAACTCGATCCTCGACGCCGCGTTCACGCTCGTGTCATCGGACTGAGGCACGAGACGGCGACCCGGGCCTGCGGGCCACCGTGAATTGTGAAGGCCCCGTCCCATTCGCCGTGGGCGGGGCCTTCGCATTGCTTAGGTCCGCTCGGTCGTTCCCGCGACGCCGAGGGGGCCTTGACAGCACTGTTTAGCATTCGCTCGTCTCGGCTGCTTTCCCGGCTTTTCCGCCGAAGCTTTGGGTGGGGCGCTGAGGGGGTAAGGCCGCAAGCCTCGACTTCGGATCCGCCTCCGGAGTCGGGGCTTGCGTGCTCTCGCTCGAAGCGCCCAGCACACGCCGGCTCGACACGGCGCCGAAGCCACGGTTTACACTTCGTCGTCGCCTCCGCTGCTGCCCGGTCTTCCGGCCGGAGCTCCGGGTACGGGGAGGTAAAGCCCGCAAGCCCCGACCGCGGCGGAGTCCGAAGTCGGGGCTTGTGCGCGTCTGGGAGAGTCACCGCTGAGCGAGTTGACGACCAGTCACCTGGGGTAGAGGATCGCCGCGCCTCGGGGACGACCCGTGGACACAGGAGGAATGCCAGGAGGACCACATGTTCATCTTCGTTCGCCGTCGTACGATCAAGGCCGGCAAGTTGTCGCAGGCCTTGGACTTCTCCATCGAGTCCGCCGAGCACATCAGCAAGCTCATCGGAAAGCCGATCGCCGTGCAACGACTCGCATACGGCCAGCCCGCTGGCGTCGTGCAGTTCAGCTACCTCGTCGACCAGATGAGCGAGCTCGACGAAACCGTCGAGCGGATCGCCAGCGATGCCGGCGCGGTCGAGTTCGCCAGCCGGGCTGCTGAGCTGTTCGAAGGGCTTCCCGAGGACAACATCGGGCGCGTCATCGCTTCGACGTTCGAAGGCCCCAAGTCGGTCATGAACATCGTGTCCGCCATTGGCGCTCCGGGGAAACTCCCGGAGGTGGTTGCATTTGGCGTCGAGATGCAGCAGTTGATGACGTCAGCCACGGGCGAACCGGCAGCATTCGTCACGGGAATCTCGGGCGCCGTTGGCGGCGTGCGCTTTGCTCTCGGGGCAGACTCGATGGCCGACCTCCAGGCGGCGAACGAGAAGCTCCAGGAAGGCGGCGCGTTCGCCAAGCTGATGGAGAAAACCGGCGCGCTGTTCGTCCCGGCGAGCGGCAACATCGCGATCCTTCGCAAGATCAACTGACGTCGGAGCCGTAGACGCGCACAAGCCCCGACCTCGGGAGCGGACCCGAGCCGGGGCTTGCGGCCTGTCACGCAGTCAACGACGCTCCGGGAGCGGGACGCCACGACCGGGATGACGATCGCGGCGGCGACGAGGTGAGTCAGCACGAGGGTGAGCTTCGTCGCGACGTCGGTCGACAGGACCAAGTCAGGTACCACTGACAGCGCGGTCAGCGCGAGCGTGACCTTGACGAAGGTGGCCTGAGGGCGACGGGCCTTGCGGCGCAGGACTGCCGCGAGCGCGACGCCGATCGCGGTGAAGAACAGGGTCAGCTGGCCGAAGCCGAGCGCCGGGATCTGCTCCCCGGGCGCCGTCTCGAGCGAGACGCCCGCGGCGTGGGCGCCCGCGGCGATGGCGGACGTCGCCGCCGCGGCGACGAGACCAGCGGCGAGTCCTGCCCGGCAGAGTGACGGTCGGCGGGACGTCGAGCGGTCCCGCTGGTCGGTGTCGACGGTGGTGGTCGCGGAAGTGCTCGTGGCGGTCATCGGAGACTCCCTCAGTGCTCGGGGCTCGGTCTCTCCGGGCCCTCACCTCCTCCACGAACGGGATCCGGCGAAATCGACCGGTTTCACGCGAAGCGCGTCCACCGACTCGCACGCGTCGCTGAGGTCAGCCGCGCTGTTGCAGGAGCTGGTTGAGTCGCGCGGCTTGGCGCGTCTGATGGTCGCGTTCAGCGAGATTGGGCGCGTTGCGCGCTGCGTTGGCATACAAGCGGGCCGCCAGCTCGAGGTCACCATTCTTCTCGTGGAGATACGCGGCAACCGCCTCGCGCCGCGGGACGTGTTCGTCGACCTCCGCCAGTGCCGCCAGGCCAGCACGCGCGCCGTCGGCCTCGCCGACTGCGACCGCACGGTTGAGCCGGACGACGGGCGTGTCGGCGAACCGGAGCAACTCGTCGTACCACTCCACGATCTGGACCCAGTCGGTCTCCTCGACACGCGGCGCATCGGCATGGAGTGCAGCGATCGCCGCTTGCGCCTGGTATTCGCCGAGCCGATCACGCGCGAGCGCAGCTTGCGCGATGACGATTCCCTCCGCGATGAGGGCCGAGTCCCACTGGGTGCGGTCCTGATCGGCGAGAGGCACGATGCTTCCGTCCGATCGGGTGCGGCTGCGACGCCGGGCATGGTGAAGGAGCATCAGGGCGAGCAACCCGTGGACCTCGGGGTCGTCCACCAAGGCAGCGAGCTGTCGGGTCAGCCGGATCGCCTCGGACGCGAGATCGACGTCGCCGGAATACCCCTCGTTGAACACGAGGTACAGCACCCGCATCACCGTGCGCACGTCTCCGGGACGATCGACGCCGGCCCGACTGACGATGCGCTTGGCGCGGCTGATGCGCTGCGCCATGGTGGCCTCGGGCACGAGGTAGGCCCGAGCGATCTGGCGAGTGGTGAGGCCGCCTACCGCGCGGAGCGTCAACGCGACCGCGGATGACGACGTCAGGTCGGGATGCGCGCACAGGAAGTAGAGGCGCAGCGTGTCGTCGGCGCTCGGAATCGCGCCGGCGGGCGGTTCGAGGTCGAATCGGACTTCTCGGTTGTGACGCGCCGCGTCTGACCGGGTCATGTCGAGGAATGCACGCCAGGCGACGGTGATGAGCCAACCCGTCGGGTCAGCGGGCGGCTCATCTCCCCAGGCGGTCAGGGCCCGGATGAGTGCCTCCTGCACGGCGTCCTCGGCTGTCGCGAAGTCCGCACCGCGACAGACGAGGACGCTCAAGACCCGTGGGACGAGCTCGCGCAGCTCGACCTCGTCCACGACCTCGTCCACGGTCAATGGGTGAAGTTGGGCGGCGCGGTCAGGAAGGGCCGGACCTCGAGCCATTCATGGATCGGCTTGCCGCCAGCTCCAGGTGCGGCCGACAGCTCACCGGCGAGCTCGACCGCTCGCTCGTAGGTGTCGACGTCGACGATCATCCATCCCGCGATCAAGTCCTTCGTCTCCGCGAACGGGCCGTCGGTCACCGGCGGCTTCCCGTCGCCGTCGTAGCGAACCCACACGCCGTCGGGCGACAGCGCCTGTCCGTCGATGAACTCGCCGCTGCTCTCGAGCCGGGATGCGAAGTCGTTCATGAATCGGATGTGCGCCTCGACCTCGTCGGGCGTCCACTGGTCCATGGGGACATTGTTGACGGGCGCCGGCGCGCCTCGGTAGTGCTTGAGGAACAGGTATTTCGCCATGGTGATCTCCTTGTGTGAGGTCGGCTCCTGCCGACCGGATGCACCCTGGGGACGGAGCAGGCTTCGCAATCTCGACATCGTCGCGGGAAATTCGGCTCCAACCGTCGGTACGGGGGCCGATTCGAAGTGAGGCTTGTCCCTGCCCGTCCCAGCCGGCGGAGCGTCCAGATGTCTGGACACCGGGCCTGAGGGTCTCAATGACCCATGGGGCAGGCCGGGGGGGCTGCCGATCGCAACTACATGACTGGCGAGGTTGTTCGCAGGCGTCGCGATCGGGGCGCGACGATGGTCGAGTACGCGTTGCTGGTGGCGCTGGTGGCGCTGCTGGCCGGCGGAGCGGTCCGAGCTCTCGGAGGCTCGTCGTCAGACACGTTCGAAGACGCCAACGGCGGCGTGTCGACAGGCGCCACGACTGTGCCTGCCGGTGGCGGCGGCGGTGGCGGCGGCGGCGGTGGCGGCGGCGGCGGTGGCGGCGGCGGCGGCGGCGGTGGCGGCGGCGGCGGCGGCGGCGGCGAGCGACCCCGACCACGGCGGCGACCACGACCACCACGGCGGCGACCACGACGGTGGCGCCCACGACCACTCTGGCGCAGAGCGGCATCGAGTTCAGCTCGGCGGTAGGAGTGCGGAACGGGACCAACTGGACTGCCCAATCCGCGCTCGAGGTCGAGTCGACCTCAGGGCAGCCTGTGCCGGGTGCGGTCGTCACGCTGAAGGTCCGCCGGTATCAGCAGATGACGAGCAGCACCAGCAGCAAGCAGTGGATCGAGGAGACGGTCACGCTCACCGCGAACGCGTCTGGTCAGGTCACCAGCAACGTCGGGCCTTACAAGCGGTCGGGCAAGGACAGCGTCGACCAGGTGCAATTCGTCGTGACGAGCGTGACGATGCCGACCGGCTACGCGTGGAACAGCACCGCGCCGACGGCAACCGTCAACAAGGCCTGACGCGCGGACTCGCTGCGCCCCCGGCGCTGTCCCGCTCACGCGGCGCGCCGCTTGGGCGGACCGGTGGTCATCACTTCTCGGTTCGGGAGTGTCAGCGTGAGCACGCGATCGCGCCCGACCTCGATGATCCATCCTTCGTCATGGATGGCGGTGTGATGCCGAACGCACACGGGCAGCAGATTCTCGAGGTCGGTGCGGCCGCCGTGGCGCCACCAGTGCACGTGATGGACCTTGCACAGGTCGAACCGCACCGGGCAGTCGGGGATCGCACACCGGGGGTAGATCGCTCGCAACGCCCGTCGTTGCGCGGCGTTCGCGATCCGCGTGGTGCGGCCGAGGTTGAGTCGTCCGGGTGCGTGGATGATCGCCCCATTGCGCACGACGACCGTGCGCACGTCCGCCTCGCCGAGCATCTCGACAAGCACTCGGATCGGCAGCTCGACCGGGATCCCCCAGTCGACGCACCGCGTGGTCCTTTACGTCGATTCAGGCGTGGGTGATGATGGCAATCCCGGACACGCAGTCTGTGTCACTCGACCCGGCGGACGGGTCCGGTGACGTGACGCCGGATCTGAAGATCGCCGACCGTGAGCGGTCTAGCCTGCGCGGTCACGGTGCCAGCAATGACCGATGACAACGCACCCCGCACCGGACTGCAACGCGCCTGCTCGGCTTGCAGGCTGCGAGCATCGTCTGCGTTTCCGTCGTGCCATGCCTCGTCGCCCCCGTCCGCGCATGACAGCGACCGCTCACAGATCCTCACCGTGAACCCGAGGTGACCGACGAGGTGCCCAGCTGCGTGCTCCTGCACCCTACGGTCACCGGTGGTCCGACATGGAAGAGACCACGGGACCCGTATCCACTCGAGACCGCGCAGCCGGGGGTCTTCGCCGCGGACGATGCGCGCCTCGGCTCGACGAAGCGCGTGTCTGCTGCCGGCCGACCATGACCACCTCAACGACGTTGCTCGTCCTGGACCTCGCCGGTGTGTTCGCGTTCGCGCTCAACGGCGGCTTGGTCGCGATCCGCACCACCCGTGTCGACATCGTCGGCGTCATCACCCTCGGGATGATCACCGCTCTCGGCGGAGGGATCCTCCGGGACGTGCTTCTCGAGGACCTCCCGCCGGCGACGTTCTCCGACTGGCGCTACCTCGCGGTCGCATCGGGTGCCGGGCTACTGGCCTTCCTGATGGGCTCGCGGCTCGCTCGGCTCACAACCGTCGTCGTTGCTCTCGACGCTGCAGGTCTCGCCTTCTTCGCCGTCACCGGTTCCATCAAGTCGCTCGAGTTCGGAGTCGGCTCGGCGCAGGCGATCATCCTCGGTGTGCTCACGGGGGTCGGCGGCGGGACGCTCCGCGACGTGCTCCTCGGCAAGGTGCCGAGCGTGCTCCAGAGCGGCTTGTACGCAATCCCCGCGCTCATCGGCGCCGGCCTGACCGTCGCTGGCTGGCGGGCCGGGCTCGAGGGCCTGATGCCGGCGGCGCTCGCTGCCGCGGCGTGTTTCGCCGTGCGGATGGTCGGCGTCCGCTACGACCTCAACGCGCCGTTGCCTCGCGGCGGGGCGGCCTCGCCCGGCCACGACGACACGGACCCCAGTGCAGATCGCTAGGAAGGCCGAGGCAGCGATGAGCATCGCTCGCCACCACAGGCTCGTCGCCGAGTCTCACGAGGTGTGGTCCGGCTGCGGATCCCTACGTTCGTCGACGCGCGGTGTCGGGCAGGCCCTCGACGAGGTACGCCGCGCGGCTGAGCATGTTCGACGCGGGCGGCGACGCGAGGAGGTGGAGGACGCCGGCGAGCACGACCGAGGTGAGGTCGTTGAGGTCGCGGAGGTTGACGGCGGCGCCGGCGAGGAGCAGCAGGACGCCGAGCGTGGAGGCCTTGGCGAGCGCGTGCAGTCGGGCGAGGACGTCGCCGAACCGGACGACGCCGATCGGCCGACGAGCAGCACGAGGAGTCGCGCCGAACAGCGCGAGCAGCTTCGCCGATCACGATTCTCGCCCTTCGATGAAGCGGGCGATCATCCCGTTGCCGATCGGGCCCGACGAGCGCGATGGCGACGAGGGTGGGGAGGAACGCCCGACGCCGGTGTGGGCGGCGTGGGTGGCGATGGCGCCCATGCCGACGAGGACGAGACCGTTGAGGGCGATGACGCGGTCGGCGAGCGACGGGCCGACGCAGAGCCGGATAGGTGAAGAGGGCTGCCGCGCGCGGCGAGGATGCACGAAGGTGGCCTGGGTCATGCGGGCTCCTGCTGCGAGTGTCGATGGGCGCGGTGGCGACGTGCGGCGTCGTGATGGCACCTGCGACACGAGCCGCTCGAGCCGGCTGAGCTGCTGCGCCGTGCGGCGTCGACGTCGTGGAGGAAGAGGAAGTGGACGTAGATCGTGGTGGAGTCCGGTCGACGTCGACGGTCATCGTTCCGGGGCTGAGGGCGATGATGCTCGTCATGAGCGTGACGACCTCGTCCGACGGGTCGCTGGAGCCGGTGGGCGAGCACGCCGGGTCGGACGTCGGGGTGGCGGCGGAGGATCTCGCGGGTCATGAGGATGTTCGAGCGCACGAGCTGCGCGACGACGTAGCGCGAGCAGCCGCGCGGTGCCGGCCGGGCTGCACGCGGAGTCGCCGCTGCGCGTCGGCCAGGCGGGAAGGCGACGAGCACCGCGACTGCGACCGCGATCGCCGCTCACGACGTTGGCGAGGGTGATCTCGCCCCAGGCGAGCAGCCACAGCGCGACCAGGAGCAGCGACCACGCGCGAGCACGTCTCACGGTGCGAGCACCTCGTCGATGTAGCTGTTGCGGTCGAGGAGGTCGTCGAGCGGTGCGCTCGCTGAGCGAGTAGATCGGGCCGGCGGCGACGGCGATGGCCAGGCTGCAGACGACGAGCGACGGCGGTGGGAGCGACCATGAGCAGCGGGCCGCCGCCGCGGGCGACCGGCGCGACGGAGGCGTGCAGGCGTCTCGTCCTCCGGCGGGCTCCAGAACGCGCCGATCCAGATGCGGATCATCGCGAAGAGGGTGAGCAGGCTGACGACGAGGCTGACCGCGACGACGGCGTACTGGTCGTCGGCGATGCCGGCCTCGATGAGCGCGAACTTCGAGATGAAGCCGGAGAGCGGCGGGATGCCGGCGAGGCTGAGCGCCGACACGAGGAACATGGCGGCGAGGAACGGGCGTGGTCCGCACCATGCCGCCGATGCGGCTGAGGCGGCTCGAGCCGCTCGGCGTGGTCGACGAGGCCGCCGATGAGGAACAGGCCGGTCTTGACGATGATGTGGTGGATCATCGAGAAGACGACGGCGGCGATGCCGGCGACGGTGAAGAAGCCGAGTCCCATCACCATGTAGCCGATCTGGCTGACGATGGTGAACGACAGGATCCGGCGGATGTCGTCCTGGGCGATGGCGCCGAGGACGCCGATGACCATCGTCGCGGCCGCGAGGACGAGCAGCAGCGTCGCCGGCCGGGTCTCGTCGGTGAAGAACAGGAGCTGCGTGCGGACGATGGCGTACACGCCGACCTTGGTGAGCAGACCGGCGAACACCGCGGTGATCGGTGACGGCGCGGTCGGGTAGCTGTCGGGAGCCAGAAGAACAGCGGGAACACCGCGGCCTTGATCCCGAACACGACGAGGAGGAGCACGGCGAACGCGGTGCGCACACCCGGCGGGAGCTCGCCGATGCGGTCGGCGAGGTCGGCCATGTTGACCGTGCCGGTCGCCGAGTAGAGCAGCGCCAGCGCGGTGACGAACAGCGTCGAGGCGATCAGGCTGATGACGATGTAGGTCATGCCCGGCCGGACCTGCTCGACGCGCCCGCCGAGGGTGAGCAGCACGTAGCTCGCGGTGAGCATCATCTCGAACGCGACGAACAGGTTGAACAGATCGCCGGTCAGGAACGACGCGGCGACGCCGGCGGCGAGCACCAGGTACGCCGACTGGAAGCCGACGTGGTTGCGTTCGGCGCCCGGCTCGCCGATCGCGTAGACGAGCACCGCGAGCAGCGTCACCTCGGCGACGACGAGCGAGGACGGCGGCGAACCGGTCGGCGACGAGCGTGATCCCGAGTGGGGCGGGCCATCCGCCGGCCTCGGCGACGAGCGTGCCGTTGCGGTCGACCTCGACGAGCAGCACGACGGAGACGACGACGAGCGCTGCGAGGATCGATGACGCCGACGACCCGCTGGGCCGGCGCGGGACCTGCCCACCAGGATCGGACAGCGCGGCGCCGACCAGCGGCAGCACGATCGGGAGCGGGCACGAGCCAGGTCACGGCGCCTCCTCGCGTGCGATCACCTTCTCCTGGTCGGCGACCTCGTCGTGCACGACGTCGGCAGCGACCGATGGCGCGATCGCCGACGTCGTCCTGCACCTCGTCGTCGCGCGGTGAGCAGCCAGCTGCGGTAGGCGAGCGCGAGCAGCAGCGTCGTGACGCCGAACGTGATGACGATGGCGGTGAGCGCCAGCGCCTGCGGGCAGCGGGTCGGCGAACGCCGCACGGCCTCCTCGCTGCCGATGATCGGCGGGTTCGCCGCGGCGACCGGCCGTGATCAGCAGCACGTTGGCGCCGTGGGTCAGGAGGCCGAGGCCGATGATGATGCGGCTGAGCTTGCGCTGGAGCAGCAGGTAGGTGCCGATGGCGAAGAGCGCGGCCGCGGTGGCGGCGAGCATGACGGTCACGTCGACGGCCTCCGTCGGGTCGTCGCCGAAGGCCTCGAAGGCCATGAGCACCATGCCGACGACCGTGAGGTACACGCCGATGTCGAAGGCGAGCGCCGAGCTGACCTTGACCGTGCCGATGAGCGGCAGGTCGAGCGACGCCAACCCGACCTCGAGCACGGCGCCGCCGACGAGCAGCGGGATCGTGGCCGTGACGGCGGCGAGGAGGAGCCGGCGCCGAGCACCGTCCAGGGTCGGAAGCGCGACAGCCCGCGAACCTCGTCGATGCCGCCGGCGATGTAGCGGAGCGTGATGGCCGAGCCGGCGAGCAGCCCGCCGACGAACCCGCCGCCCGGCTGGTTGTGACCGGCGAACAGCAGCCACAGCGACATCAGCAGCACGGCGTGGAAGACGACCCGCACCGAGACGTCGACGAAGACGAGTCGGCGCACGCCGGACGGCGCGCTGCGGCGCCGCGGCCTCGGCTCGCCCGTCGCTCGGCGGCGCGCCGACCGACGCGGGCCAGCGCGACCGCGCCGATCGACGCGACGGCGAGCACGGTGATCTCGCCCAGGGTGTCGAAGCCGCGGAAGTCGACGAGGATCACGTTGACGACGTTGCGGCCGTGGCCGTCGGGTACGGAGCGCGCGACCATCTCGTCGGACACCGGCGGGGTCAGCCGGTAGCCCGCGGCGACGAGCGCGAAGACGAAGACCGTGACGCCGACCGCGCCGGCGATGACGAGCCGCACGACGCGGCGGCGGGGCGACGACTGTCGCTCGAAGCGCTCCGGCAGGCGGCGGAGCACGAGCACGAACACGACGGTCGAGAGCGTCTCGACCGCCGCCTGCGTGAGCGCGAGGTCGGGCGCTCCGGACAGCACGAACAGTCCCGCCATCGCGTAGCCGGCGACGCCCAGGAACACGGCGGCGGCGAAGCGGCGACGGACGATGGCGGCACCGAGCGCGCCGACGAGGAGCACGATCGCGACCGGCGCCTCGCGAGAGGTTGCCGAATGCTGGCCATCCTGGCCAGTCCCGCTGCCGCCAGCAGAGCCGACGCCGGGGAGGACCGCCGCGGTGGCGAGGATCACGCCGACGTAGACCGGCAGCGAGCCGTTCTGGACGAAGCCGGTCACCCGTGCGACACGAGACCCGAGGCCCGCGCAGCAGCGGCGAGGTACACCTCGGCGCCGCTCGGGATGCGCACTCCCACGCGCCAGCAGGGGCTGCACCCGTCGGTCGGCGACGACCAGCGCGGCACCGCCGGCGAGGGTGAGCGCCGACAGCGCGAGCGGGAGCGCTGAAGCCGTGCCACAGCGACAGGTGCACCGATGACGCAGCGGCCCGGTACCCGGCGAGCGAGGCCGTCGACCAACGGGTCGGCGATCGACGGCACGACGCCGAGCGACGACGCCGACGACGGCGAGGACGCGCGGCCGGCGCGACGAAGCCGGGCGACGGGCGGTGTCGGTGACGAAGCGTCCCGGCGCTGCGCTTGGCCCGATGCCGCGGAGCGACGAAGGCGCCCCAGTAGAACCGGACGCGCGTAGGCGACGGTGAGCATCGACCCGACGACCACGACGGCCAGGACGAAGGCGCTGCCCCGGAACGTGCGTCGCCGAGCGAGTCGTACGCGAGCTCCTTGGCGACGAACCCGGCGCCGAGCGGCACGCCGGCCATCGACGCCGACCGCGAGCAGCGTGACGACCTGCGTGCCCCGCCATCCGCCGCGCGAGCGCCGGAAGCATCCGGATGTCGCGGGTTCCGGTCTGGTGGTCGATGATGCCGACCACCATGAACAGCGCGGCCTTGAACGCCGCGTGGGCGACGAGCAGCACCCAGCCGGCGGTCGTCGTCGCCGGCGTGCCGGCGCCGAACAGGACCATGAGCAGCCCGAGCTGGCTGACGGTGCCGAAGGCGAGGAGCAGCTTGAGGTCGTGCTGGCGAAGCGCCCGCAGACCGCCGAAGACCAGCGTGCAGCATCCGACGGTGAGCACGAGCGGCCGCCACAGGTCGGACTCGGCGAACATCGGCGCGAACCGGCCACCAGGATACACGCCGGCCGTGCACCATCGTCGCCGAGTGCAGGTAGGCGCTCACCGGCGTCGGCGCAGCCATCGCGCCCGGCAGCCACGCGTGGAACGGGTACTGCGCCGACTTCGTGAACGCGCCGACGAGCAACAGCACATGCGCGACGGTCAGCGCAGTGCTGCTGGCGGGCGGATCGGCGAGGATCTCGCTGAGCCGGTAGGTCCCGGCCTCGCTGGCCGAGGAAGCACCAGGCCGCCGAGCAGGGCGAGACCGCCGGCGCTGGTCACCAGCAGCGCGTGCAGCGCGGCGGCGCGTGCCCGTGACTCGGTGTGCCGGTTGCCGATGAGCAGGAACGACGTGACCGACGTCAGCTCCCAGCAACGTGTAGAGGACGAGGAGGTGGTTGGCCTGGACGAGTCCGAGCATCGAGCCGGCGAACAGCACCAGCAGCCCGGCGAGGCGGCCGAGATCGGGCGCATCGGGCGCGAAGTAGCGCGCGGCGTAGAGCAGGACGGCGACGCCGACCACGGCGACGACGAGCGACATCGTGGCGGCGAGCCCGTCGAGCCGCAGGTCGATCGCCAGGTCGAGTCCGCTGACCCACCGCAGTCTCCTCGGTCACCGGGATGCCGTCGGTTACATCGCCGAGCTGCGTTGCCACCCAAGCGGTTGCCGCCGCCAACGGCACTGCACCGACCACGAAGGCGCGGCGGCCCAGCCGGGCGCCGAAGATGACGAGTCCGAGGCCCGCGACGGCGAGCGTGAGGAGAGAGAGGACACTCGAGGAAGCCCGGGCTCAGTCCCGAGTGGTCAGAGCGAGCTCGATATGGACGCCGGCCAGGAGCATCGCGACAGCCGCAGCTTCCGCTTCCGTCAACTGCGCCGTCGTCGATGGTCTCGTCGGTGTCGGGATGACCGATAGCGAGGTCACGCCTGCCCGAGCGGTGGTGGATGACCCTGATCGTCGGACCCGCGGACGTGCCGACCTCGAAGAGTTCTCCGATGCCGGGGAGGGCCTGGTGTCGAAGGTTCAACTTGTGCATGGTCACACTCCTGACGTTGCCATCATCCTGTGCCACGGGCGCCCGTTCGCGGCGCGCTCGTGATGTGCATTACCGTTCCGCGCCGGTCGTTGCACTCGACTAGCACACGCTCGGTCGTCCCACCGCGCACACGGACACCACGATGCGCCGGCTGATGGAGAACATCCTCGCGGTCGGAGAAGAGCGCGCGACGACCTGCTCACCCTCCTCGCCGATCTCGATTCCTGACACCCACCCCGCGCCGCGGGGTCGGCGGAACCGTCGCGGAAGCCGACGCTCGGCTCGGCGGCGACTGGGAGGCGGACATCGCCGCCTACGCCCGGGTCCACACCCACATCCTCCTCATGGCCGACGCCCTCACCGCCGGCATCATCGAGCAGTTCCCCGACCAGTTCGAGGGCTGAGTGGAGATGGACGCTCCGGTGCTCAAACCGCACCCGACGCGCTGAGCACCGGGCAACGACTCGAGCGCGGTGGTGACGGCAGCGGCCCACTGGCCGCGGTCGGTGACGTCGAGTTGGACGTAGACGGCGGCGTCGCCCAGCTCGGCGGCGAGGGCGTCACCGTCGTCGTCGAGGATGTCGCCGAGGGACGACGTCGGCGCCCTGGGCGACCATGGCCCGAGCGTGGCTGGCGCCGATGCCGCGGGCGGCGCCGGAGATGAGGGCGACCTTGCCCGCGAGGCGGGTGCCGGTCGGGTAGTCGGTCATCGGGTGCTCAGTTTCGGTTGGGGCGCGGCGTCCTCCGGTTCGGGCGCGACGTGTCCGGCGGTGCGGACGCCGCTCCAGCGTCGCACTTCGCCGGCGAGGTCGAGATGGTCGATGGGGGCGGCGTTCTCGTACGGGCCCCACTCGTCGCGGGGCAGCATCCACATGAGCTCGAACTCGTTGCCGTCGGGATCGGCGCCGTAGACGCTCTTGGTGGCGCCGTGGCTGGACTCGCCGGTGTAGGCGCCGGCGTCGAGCAGTGCCTGGCGGGCGGCGGCGAGCTCGTCGATGGTGTCGAGCTGCCAGGCCAGGTGGTAGAGGCCGATCGCGCCGCGCCGCTTGGGGCCGCCGGCGGTGCCGACGCCGAACAGGCCGAGGTCGTGGTGGTTGCCCGAGCGGGGCAGGCGCAGGAAGGCGGCGTTGGCGCGGGGTTCGCGGGCGACGACCTCCATGCCGAAGACGTCGGTGTAGAAGCGCAGCGACCGGTCGAGGTCGGCGACGAACAGCACGGCGTGGTTGAGGCGGACGGGTGAGAAGGTCATGGCGGGCTCCTTGGTGGCCGGAGCGGGTGCCGCCCGGCCGGCCGAGACCGGCCGGTGAGCGGTCTGCGGTCAGGCGGCGTCGGCGGTGCGGATGGCGGACACCTCGAACTCGAGGGTGACCTTCTCGCTGACGAGCACGCCGCCGGCTTCGAGGGCGGCGTTCCAGTTGACGCCCCAGTCCTTGCGGTTGACGGTGGTCTTGCCCTCGAGCCCGATGCGCGGTGTTGCCGTACGGGTCGACGGCGGTGCCGGTGTACTCGAAGTCGACGGTGACCGGCTTGGTGACGCCCTTGATGGTGAGGTCGCCGGTGACCCGGTAGCTCGTCGTCGTCGATCTGCTCGACCGCGGTCGAGCGCGAACGTGATCTCCGGGTAGGTCTCCATGTCGAAGAAGTCGTTGCTGCGCAGGTGGCCGTCGCGGTCGGCGTTGCGGGTGTCGATGCTGGCGGCCTTGATCGTCAGCTGCAGGCTGCGAGCTGGCCGGGTTCTCGGCGTCGAAGTAGCCGGAGCCCTCGAACTCGTTGAACGAGCCGCGGACCTTGGTGACCATGGCGTGGCGGGCGACGAAGCCGATCCGGCTGTGGGTCGGGTCGATGGTGTAGGTGCCGGTGCAGTGGTGGTGGGGGCGGTGGTGGTGCTCATGTGATTGCTCCTCAGAAGTAGTTGACATGTCATCTAACATAGTTGACACATCATCTATTCCGCAAGTAGGATCTGGCATGGACAGACGTGCCGATGGCTGAACGAGCGGGAGGAGCGGGCGTGGCGGGCGCTGCAGTTCATGCAGATGCGCCTCGAAGGCGAGCTCGCACGTCAGCTCGCCGCCGAATCCGGCCTGTCGTATCCCGACTACGTCGTGCTGGTCGCGCTCACCGACCGGCCCGACGGCCGGATGCGGCTGTTCGAGCTCGCCGACGTCCTCGGGTGGGAGAAGAGCCGGCTGTCGCATCACGTCGGTCGCATGGCGACCCGTGGGCTGGTGACGAAGGAGAGGTGCGACTCCGATCGGCGCGGCGCGTTCGTGGTCGTCACCAGGCGGGGTCGAACGGAGATCGAGGCGGCCGCCCCGGGCACGTCGCCGCCGTGCGGCGCCTGTTCGTCGACCGGCTCACCCCGAGCCAGCTCGACGCGTCGGCGCCGCGGCCGCCGAGACCGTGCTCGCGGCATTCGACGAACCCGTGGACGACGACGAGCCCAGGAGGATCACACGATGACCGCGACCGGAGCGAACCGCTGGCCGTCGATCCCGGTCGCTGAGTGGCTGGCCACCCGCGACACCCTGCAGCTGTACACGCAGGTTGTCGGCAAGGTCCGACTCGCCAACGAGCCGCTCATCAACCACTGGTGGAACGTCCCCGCTGTACGTGTCGGCCCGCGGACTCACGACATCGCTGATGCCGCACCCGACTGGCCCGGCGTTCCAGATCGACTTCGACTTCGTCGATCATCGCCTCGACGTCGCCACCGTCGACGGTGTCACGCCGCGTCGCTCGACCTCGGGCCTCGCACGGTCGCCGACTTCTACGCCGCGGTCATGGCGCATGCTCGACGACCTCGGCGTCGCCACCGAGATCTGGCCGATGCCCGTCGAGATCCCCGGCGCCATCCCGTTCCCCGACGACCGGGTCCACGACAGCTACGACCGCGACGCGGTCGCACCGCTTCTGGCTCGCGCTCGTCGAGATGGAACGGGTCTTCAAGGTGTTCCGCACCCGGTTCGTCGGCAAGGCCAGCCCGGTGCACCTGTTCTGGGGAGCCCTCGACCTCGCCTACACCCGCTTCTCGGGCCGAACCGCGCCCACCGCATCCGGGCGGCGCCCCGAACTGCGGTCCGCACGTGATGTGGGAGGCGTACTCCCACGAGGTCAGCAGCTGCGGCTACTGGCCGGGGCCGCCGGGCGAGGAGGGCGTCTTCTACGCCTACGCGTACCCGGACCCGCCCGGCTACCGCGACACCCCCGTCGCAGCCGGCCGGCGCCCGCTGGGACGACGGGCTCGGCGAGTTCGTCCTGCCCTACGAGCTCGTGCGCACCGCGACGGACCCCGACGCCGCGCTGCTCGAGTTCCTGCAGTGCACCTACGAGGCGGCCGCCAACAGCGCGGGCTGGGACCGGGACGCGCTCGAACGAGCGAGCTCCCGGCGGTTGGCTCCGTGAGGGGCGGGTACGTTGAGCCATGGGCGAGCTTCGGCCGCCGCCCGGGATCGCGAGGCCGACCGTGACCGAGTCTTACGCTGGTGCTTCGAGCGCTCCGTCCCCGACCGGTGCGACCTACCTCGAGCCATCCGCCGAGGCCGTCCTCGAGCCCGGCTCCAAGATCGGCGACCTGCTCCGGCGCAACATGACACAGCCGTACGTCCTGCAGCGGCTCACCGAGCGCGCGTGGTGGGTGCAGGCGTCCAACTACGGCACCGTCTTCTACCTCGGCGAGCGAGGCGTGCTCATCCTCGACACGCTCGAGGGCGTGTACGACAACATCACCCAGGCCGTCGCCTCGGTCACCGACAAGCCCATCGTCGCGGCCGTGTACCCGCACTACCACGCGGACCACATCGGTGACATCGACAAGTACGTCGATGGCGCCCGCCAGCAAGGGATCGACCTGGAGCGTCTCCCGCAGTGAAGATCGCGAAGGTTGCGCCGATCGTCGCAGTCATGCGAGTGGTGCGACGAGGCACGGCGCGACCGAGGCATGGACGATGCTCGCCGCCTGCGCGCCGAGCAGAGCACGTTGCATGCCGGAACGGGCGTTGGTCGTCACGGCGACGAGGCCTGCCGGTCGCTGATCAAGGTGGACCCGGACGCCGCTCGCCGGACCGAGCGGATCCTGTACAACCTCACCATCGACGGCTGGGAGCGACTCGCTCCATTGCTGCACGAGCGAGTCGATGTAGCTCTCTGGGCTGACGCCCGTCCCGTACCGGCTTCGCTGTCGTTCGGGCCGAAGTGCCTCGGGAGCGTCCTCGACGACGGTGAGGATGGTCAGCGACATGTCGAGAGCCCGAGCCCACGAGACCGCCAACGGAAGCACATCCTCGGACCCGTCGGACCCGTCGACGCAAGCCACGACCCGCGGCACCGACAGTGGCGTCGGCCAACTTCGCGGCTGAGGTGACCAGCCGGGGTTGTCGGCCATCGGACCCAGCGCGACCATCGGCGCGGTCGATCGTTGCAGCACCGACCTCGCGACCGACCCCACCACAGCGCCGTGGAGCCGGCCGCGACCGTGGGTGGTCAGGCACACCACGCACGCGTCCAGCTCGGCCGCGCGGCGTGCGATCGCCTCGGCCGGATCGCCCCCTCGCACTACATGCGCGCTGCGGTCACCGACGTCGACTCCCAGCGCCGCCGCCGCGAGCGCGCCGAGGCGCTCCGCGCTGTCGTCTGCGCTCGCGACGCTGATCGTTTGGAGCTTCGCGCCCAAGCGCTCCGCCAGCACACGTGCCGTGGGCATCGCCTGCAGGGAAAACTCTGACCCATCGACGGGCACCAGCACGTGTCCCACCCGCAGGTCCGGCGCCGATCCACTCGTACCATCCGTCACGATTTCCAGCATTGCTGACGGCGGGCTCCGCCGCCCGCTCAGCGGTGTTCAGGCAGTGCCCTCGACGCCGGGTGTGGTCCACACCCGGCGCGTACACGCAGTGCTACGCCATCGCGACGATGACGAACGCCCCGATCGCACTGACCGCACCGATGATCGCGAGTTGGCGTGCCGCGCTGCGGTAGAACGCCGCATGCTCGGTTCGGTCGCCCATTCGGCGCGACGTCGCGTACGCGAGCAGAGCAGACCGAGGCGATCAGCGCGAGGTACAGGACGGCGTCCGCGATCCGTCCATGATCGCGCCGTCGGCTCGGGCTGACGACCGGGCGGGCCTCCCCCTGCCCGGCGTATCCCAGAGGCGATTGCGAGCACGACGGCCGGGTCGTCCGCAATGCTGGCTGCCGTGACGCATCCGACGAGGCCGACCGGCTACGGCGATCTCCGCCTGATTCGGTCGGCTGGCTGACGAGTCTCCCGTGTCCGGGATAGCCATCATCACCGAGGCCTGCATCGACGTGAAGGACCGTGCGTGCGTCGACGTCTGCCCGGTGCAGTGCATCTACGAGTACGACCCGGCCAAGAACCTGCTGTTCTCCGAGGAGCAGGCGGGCAGCGGCGTCACCGAGAACACCCACCAGCCGAACCCCGACACGATCGCCGTGTTCGCCGACAGCCTGCTGTACGTCAACCTCGACGAGTGCACGTCGTGCACCGCCTGCTACCAGCCCGATGTGTGCCCGGTCGGTGCGATCTACTCCGAAGAGCACCTCCCCGACGGCTCGCCGAGACGCCAAGTACAACTCGGCGGACCCGAACAAGGGTCACGATCACACGTTCTTCATCGAGCACAGCCGCGCCGTCTTCGCGGACTAGCACGAGCCAACAGAGGAGGCCGTCATGGCTGATACCTGTACGCACCTCGACACGGTCGCGGAGGTCACACCCTCGAGCGAGGGGTGCGAGGACTGCCTGCGCACCGGCGGCCGGTGGGTCCACCTGCGGATGTGCATGGCCTGCGGCCACGTCGGCTGCTGCGACAACTCCCCGAACCGTCACGCCACCGCCCACTGGAAGGACAACCCGCAGCATCCGCTGATCCGCTCCTACGAGCCGGGCGAGGACTGGTGGTGGTGCTATCCCGACGAGCTCGTTCTTCGAGGTCGACGGCGCCCCGCTCTCGCCTTCACATCCCTGAGCGAAGGGACACGACATGGGACAGTCCAAGGAGATCCTTGACGAGCTGCGGCAACCGGTCCAGGAGTTCGCGACGCGGTGAGCAGCGTTGATCCTGTCGAGGCCGACCTGGCGGCGATGCTGTCGAGCTGCACCGTGTCGCGGGTGTGGGCGGAGCAGGACGAAGGTCCCTACCGTCGCGACGCTCAACGGGTGCGACGCAACATCACCGAGGACCGAGACGGCGTGGCGCTGCAGCTCGGGATACGACTTGCCGCGCGAGGACGGGTCGCCGGTGACCGACGCGGCGGTCGAGGTCTGGCAGTGCGACGCTCTCGGCCGCTATTCCGGGTTCCCGCCGCCGGACGACTCGAACGTCGTCACCGCGACCACGGCACCCAGGGCGAAGTACTTGCCCGACGACACATTCCTACGTGGCATCCAGCACACCGACGCCGGCGGCATGGTCGAGTTCCGCACCATCTATCCCGGCTGGTATCCCGGTCGGACCGTGCACATCCACCTGGTCGTCGTCGCTGACGGCCGCGCCCGTACGACCCAGCTCTACTTCCCAGAGCCCGTCAACGCCGACGTGCTCGTACGACCTCCGTACTCGGATCGATCGGGCCGCGACACCACCAACGCGACCGACACGATCTTCCCGGCTGGCGGCGACGCCGCCGTGGTCGACATCCAACCCGTCGGCGACGGATACCGCGCCGCGGTGTGCCTACTGCTGCCGAACGCCTCGTGAGCGGAGCTGTCACCGCCGCCGACGCCGCTCCAGCGGCCGACACCACCGCCAACCCGGGTTCCGCTGCGCGGAGATCACCGAGAGCCGTGAGAGTCAGGTCGGCGCGTTCCGGGTGCGCCGGGCGCTCCCGCGCCGTGGTCGGCGCACTGTCGGTGCATGGTGCTTCATCGACCACATGGGCCCTGCCGCAATCGACGAGACGCATGGCCTCGACGTCGCGCCGCACCCGCACATCGGCCTGCAGACCGTGACATGGCTCCTCAAGGGTCAGGCGCTCCACCGCGACTCGCTCGGGTCCGAGCAGGTCATCGCGCCGAGCCAACTGAACCTCATGACCGCCGGCGGCGGAGTCTCACACTCCGAGGAGGGCACGGGGCGCTACCACGGGGAGCTGCAGGGCGTGCAGCTCTGGGTTGCCCAGCCTGCGGCCAGTCGCGACGGCGCGCCTGCGTTCGAGCATCACGGCGAGCTGCCGCGGTCGCCTCGAGGCTGCCTCGCGTCGAAGTCGGCCCGCCCCCGTGGAGGACACCATGACTGCGATGCCGGCCGGGTTCATTGGGCACGGCAGCCCGATGAACACTCTCGACCACAACCGCTACACGGAGGCCGGGCGCGCGTTCGGTCATGCGGTCCCGGCGCCCAGGGCGGTGCTCGTGGTGTCGGCGCACTGGTACACCAACGCGACCGTCGTCACCGCGATGCCCCGGCCTCGCACCATCCACGACTTCTACGACTTCCCTGACGAGCTGTTCGTGTTCGACTACCCCGCCCGGGGCGCGCCCGACGTCGCCGAGCTCGTCGTCGAGACGGTCAAACCGCGCTGGGTCGGGCCTCGACATCGACAGCTGGGGCCTCGACCTCGGCACCTCGTCGGTGCTCGCCCACATGTTCCCTGCCGCGGAAGTCCCTGTCGTGCAGCTCTCGATAACGCGTTGCAACCACTCGACTACCACCTCGACATCGGAGCGCGGCTCACCGCGCTACGCGACGAAGGCGTGCTCGTCATCGGCAGCGGCAACGTCGTGCACAACCTCCGGCACATCGCGTGGGACGACCCCACGGGTGGGTTCGACTGGGCTCGCCGCTTCGACGATGCCGCGCGTGACCAATCCGTGACCAGTGGCCGATTCGCTCGGGCCACCGGATCTCATTCCACCCCTTTGACCTGCACAAACGTGGTCGGGCTGAGAGGATTTGAACCTCCGACCTCCTGACCCCCAGTCAGGCGCGCTAACCAAACTGCGCCACAGCCCGTGGGCCGGACACGCTAGCCGAAGCGGTCGATGAGCCATCCCACGCCTTCGACCGCGCGCCACCCGAGATAGAGCACGATCGCGGCGACCAACAGCTTGAAGTGCCACGGCGCTCGCCCTTGCTCGCCCGCCAGCTCGCGGACGTTGACCTTCTGCGGATCGACCGTCGCGGCCGCGGGCAGCGGACGGCCGCAGGTCGGGCAGGTGCCGTCGGCGGCATCGAGCTGGGGGTCCAGTACTTCGAGCAGTCGTCGCACCACGGCATCGGCGCCTCACACCGGCGGCACGCCGTGGCGCTTCTCGACCACGCGCGATCGCGTCCGTTCGGCGGCGGCGAAGCGCCGCGACCAGCTCGTCGCGCAGCCCCTCGAAGGCGACGACGGCGTCGATGACGAGCTCGGACGCGAGCCGCAGCAGGTCGACGTCCTCCTCGTACTCGGCCCGCCGCGCCGCGACGAACGCCGCCCGCTCGTCCTCGTCCTCGATCGCGGCGATCTTGTTGGCGTACACCGCGTTGACCGCCGCCTCGGGCCCCATCACCGCGATCTTGGCCGTGGGCAGCGCGATCGTGGCGATCGGGTCGAAGGCCGGCCCGCTACATGGCGTAGAGCCCGGCGCCGTAGGCCTTGCGCACGATCACGCGACACCTTCGGGCACGGTCGCCTCGGTGACCGCGGTGATCATCTTGGCGCCGTGGCGGATGATGCCCTCGCGCTCGACCTGCGGTGCCGATCATGAAGCCGGGCACGTCGGCCAGGAACAGCAGCGGCACGTTGAAGGCGTCGCACAGCCAGATGAACCGGGCCGCCTTGTCGGCCGAGTCGACGAAGAGCACGCCGCCCTTCTGCATCGGGTTGTTGGCGACGATGCCGATGGCGTGGCCGTCGAGGCGACCGAAGCCGACGATGAGCTCGGGTGCCCACAGCGGCTTCACCTCGAAGAAGGAGTCGGCGTCGATGATGCCCTCGATCACCCGGTGCATGTCGTAGCCCTGGCGCCTCCTGTCGGGCAGCACGGCGCCGTTGAGCGCACGCGCGGGCCGGCTCGCGGCCGACGCGCGGCGGCCGCTCCCGCCAGGTCGACGGGAAGGTACGAGAACCAGTGCTTGGCCTGCTCGATGGCGTCGGCGTCGTCGACGGCGAGGTTGTCGCCGCAGCCCGACACCGTGGCGTGCATCCGGGCGCCGCCCATCTCCTCGAGCGTCACCGTCTCGCCGATCACCTCCTCGGCCATGCGGGGCGAGCCGAGGTACATCGACGCGTTGCCCTCGACCATGAACGACGACGTCGCAGAAGCTCGGGATGTAGGCGCCGCCGGCGGCCGACGGTCCGAACAGGCAGCAGACCTGCGGCACCTTGCCCGACAGCCGCACCTGGTTGGCGAAGATGCGCCCCGCGCCGCGGCGGCCCGGGAACAGCTGGACCTGGTCGGTGATGCGGGCGCCGGCCGAGTCGACCAGCCAGAACACCGGCAGCTCGTGGCGCAGCGCGTACTCGGTGAGCCGCACGATCTTCTCGACCGTGCGAGCGCCCCACGAGCCGGCCTTCACGGTCGGGTCGTTGGCCATCACGCACACCGGCCGCCCGTCGATCGTGCCGACGCCCGGTGACCACGCCGTCGGCCGGCAGGTCGTCGGCCGGCGCGCGTTGGCCAGCAGGCCGTCCTCCACGAACGATCCCTGGTCGAGCAGCAGCTCCAGCCGGTCGCGGACGAACAGCTTGCCCTGGCCGGCCAGCTTGTCGGCCTCCTTGTGCGAGGTTGCCGCTCGAGGGCCCGAGCGGTGCGGCGCTCGAGATCGTCCATCGCGCCGGTCTACCCCGAGTCACGAGCGGCGCCGAACGCGGAGCTTGATCGGGGTCACGCCGAGGTCGAAGCGCTCGCGCAGGCGCCGCTCGAGGTAGCGCAGGTAGGTGGGGGCACCTCCCGGTTGGCGAACAGCGTGAACGTCGGCGGGTCGGCCGCGCCCTGCAGTCGCGTACAGGATGCGCACGCCGCCGGGCGCGGGCTGGTTCTGCTGCGCCTCGGCGATCACCTCGTTGACGTGCGCGGGTCGGGCACCCGGCGGTGGTAGCGCTCGATGGCGTCGGCCAGCACGGGCAGCAGCTTGTGGACGCCCTTGCCGCGTCAGGCGCTCACCTTCAGCACCGGCGCGTCGCCGATGAAGTGGAGCGCGGTCCACGACCTGGCGGTGACGTCGGCCCGTTCCTCGGCGTCGTCGAGCAGGTCCCACTTGTTGAGCAGCACGACGATCGGGCAGCCGGCGGCGTCGATCCGCTCGGCCAGCCGCTGGTCCTGGCTGGTGACGCCCTCGGTGGCGTCGATGACGAGCAGGGCGACGTCGGCGTCGTCGACCGCCCGCAGCGCCCGCACGAGCGAGTAGTACTCGGTGCCGTCGTCGATCCTTGCTCTTGCGGCGCATGCCGGCGGTGTCGACGAAGCGGATCGGGCCCTCGGGCGGTGTCGACGACGGTGTCGATGGCGTCGCGCGTCGTGCCCGGCATGTCGTGCACGACGGCGCGGTCCTCGCCGATCAGCCGGTTGAACAGCGTCGACTTGCCCGACGTTCGGCCGGCCGACGATGGCGACGGCACGCCGGGCCCGACGTCTCGACCTCGGGCAGCCTCGCGTCGCGGCTCGTCGGCATCCGCTTCGTCCTCGGGGAAGCGCGCGACCACCTCGTCGAGCAGGTCGCCGGTGCGCGGCCGTGCAGCGCGCTCACCGGCCACGGCTCGCCGAGGCCGAGGGACGAGCAGCTCCCACACCTCGTGCTCGCGGCGGTCGTTGTCGACCTTGTTGGCGACGAGGAGCACGGTCGCTTGCCGGTCCGCCGCAGCCACTCGGCGACGCCGGCGTCCTCCTCGGTGACCCCGACGGAGGTGTCGACGACGAACAGCACGACGTCGGCGTCGCGCACGGCCTGCTCGACCTGGCGGCTCACCTTGCGCGTCGAGCGTGGAGCCGCCGGGAAGCCAGCCGCCGGTGTCGACGACGGTGAACGGCACGCCCAGCCACTCGGCCTCGAGCTCCTTGCGGTCGCGGGTGACGCCCGGCTCGCTCCTCGACGATCGCCACCTGCGCGCCCGACGATGCGGTTCACGAGCGTGCGCTTGCCGACGTTGGGGCGCCCGACGATCGCGACGACGGGAGTGCTCACGAGCGTGCTCCGGTCAATGCGACCTCGAGGCCGAGCGCGGCCGCAGGGCGACGCCGTCGGTGGCGCACGACCTCGACCGGCCGGGGCAGGTCGGCGGGCGTCGTGCCGTCGAGGAAGCGACCCTCGGAGAGGCAGACGTCGGGCAGCAGGTAGCGGTGGCCGCTCGGCTCGTCGGCCAGCACGCGGGCGAGGTCGGCACCGACCAGCAGGCCGGTGACGCCGTGTTGCCGCCGAAGAACTCGTTGGCGACCGGGACGACGCGCACGTCGTCGCGGCCGAGCCCGTCGACGAGCGGCTGCGAGCACCCGCGGCGCCGTACTCGCCGGTGAGGATGCGCGACGGGCGCGTCCGCGCGGCGGCAGGAGCGTCGACCGTGCCGGCCCGCTCGGCGCGCCGCGGGGCGCGGTAGCCCTCGGCCGGCGCGCCGTCGACCCAGGCGAAGAAGCCCGTCGGCGACGCCGGTGGGCTCGTCGACCGCGCCGTGAACTCGAGCTCGAACGTGCGGGCCATGCCGACGCCGTCCTCGTGCATCGGGAAGCCCTCGTAGGTGTCGGCGTCGGGGAAGGGACGGTCGGCGAGCAGGTAGTACTCGTCGGCGGCGAACACCAGGCGGCGGCCGAGCACGCGCAGGAACGTCGTCCTGCCAGCGCTCGACGATGTCGACGACCGCGCTCGGCCTCGGCGCCGGTGTGGGGCCGCATGCGCGGCTCGTGGTTGTAGCGGCTGACGCCGAGGGGCACGACGCACAGCGTGGCGAGCTCGGGGTACTCGGTCGAGCACGCCGGCGAGGGTGTCGTCGAGCACGGCGCCGTCGTTGACGCCGGGGCAGCACGACGACCTGGCCGTGCACCGTGACGCCGTGGTCGAGCAGCGCCCGCAGCCAGCGCAGGCTGGTGGCGCCCCGCCGGTTGCGCAGCATGCGCGTCCGCACCTCGGGGTCGGTGGCGTGGATGCTGACGTTGCAGCGGCGAGAGCCCTCGGTGACACCCGCTCGAGGTCGGCCTCGGTGAAGCGGGTGAGCGTCGTGAAGTTGCCGTAGAGGAACGACAGCCGGTAGTCGTCGTCCTTCAGGTACAGGCTGCGGCGCAGGCCCGGCGGCAGCTGGTAGATGAAGCAGAACTCGCAGTGGTTGTCGCACGTGCGCACCTGGTCGAACAGCGCCGAGCTGCACCTCGGCGCCGAGCGGCTCGCCCGCGCGCTTGGCGCACCTCGACCGTGAGCTCGAGGCCGCCGCGCCGCACCTCGACCTCGAGGTCGGCCTCGTCGGCCAGCAGCCGCCACTCGATCACGTCGCGCGGCGCCTGGCCGTTGAGCGCCAGCGACCTCGTCGCCGACGCTGGAGCCCGGCGCGCGCCGCCGGCGGAGCCGGGCGCGACAGCGACGACTCGAGGCGCGGACATGGCGTCCAGGATACGGGTGGCGGCGGCCACCGCCCGCGAGCACGGGTCGGCCCCCGGCACGGTACCGTGACCTGCTCGATGGACGTCGACCGCGTGCTCCTCGCCTCGCCTCGCGGGTTCTGCGCCGGCGTCGAGATGGCGATCAAGGCGCTGGCGTGGATGGTGCGCGCCTTCGAGCCGCCCGTGTACTGCTACCACGAGATCGTCCACAACAAGCTCGTCGTCGACCGCTTCAAGGCGCTCGGCGTGTCTTCGTCGACGACATCGCACGACGTGCCCGACGGCGCGCCGATCATGCTGTCGGCCCACGGCTCGGCGCCCGAGGTGGTCGCGGCGGCCCGCGCCAAGGGCGGCTACGTCGTCGACTCGGTGTGCCCGCTCGTCACCAAGGTGCACCACGAGGTGCGGGTGCGGGCCGGCAAGGGCTACCAGATCGTGTACGTCGGCCACGAGGGCCACGAGGAGGCGGTCGGCACGATGGCGGTGGCGCCGGACGCGATCCACCGCGTCGAGTCGGTCGCCGACGTCGACGCGCTCCCCGACTTCGACGAGCCGGTCGCGCTGCTCGCCCAGACCACGCTGTCGCACCGCGACTGGGCCGGGCGTGCTCGACGCCACCCGCGAGCGCTTCCCCGACGTCTGTGGACGCCGGGGCGCTCCGACCTGTGCTTCGCCACGACGAACCGCCAGTCGGCGCTCATGGCGATGGCCCCGCGCTGCGACGCGATCGTCGTGATCGGCTCGGCGAACTCGTCGAACACCCGGGCGCTCGAGAAGCTCGCCGCGAGGCCGGGTGCTCCGCGGTCTACCGCGTCAACCCCGTCGACGAGCTGCCCGAGGACCTGCGCGGCGTCGTCGGCGTGACCGCCGGCGCCTCGGCGCCCGAGGAGCTGGTCGAGGCGGTGCTTGCGCCGCCTCGCGCCCCGCCATGGCGTGGAGGAGGTGCGCGATCACCGACGAGGACGAGTACTTCCCGCCGCCGCGCAACATCCGCGAGCTGCAGGCGGCCGTCGAGGTGGCGGCGACGGCGATGCCGGCGGTCGCTCGCGGTGCGACCGGCGGTCGACGACCGGGGCTCGCCGCCAGCGACGTCCTCGCGGCGCTCCGCGCCTGACCCTGTTTTCCGTCGCGAAGCCCCACCTGGGCAGTGGAATCGATCCTATGGGCGTTCAGGGGCTCGTCATGCACGGGCTGTCGATGCTCGTCCCGTTCACGGACCGGATCGCCCTGCGCGCGATGCTGCTCTTCACCGGCGTGTTCTTCGCCTCGATCCTCGGCGCCCTCGCCGTCATCGGCGTGAAGGTGTTCAGCGACGCGGACATCCCAGGCTGGGCTACGTATACGCTGCTCGCCTTCCTGATCTCCTCGCTGGTGGCGCTGGGCAACTTCGTGATCCTGTTCATCGTGTTCTCGCAGTCGCGCGGAGTCTCGCTTTCAGGACTAGAGAACCGTGACTGACAGCCTCGAATACCACCTCGAACGCCAGGTCAAATACTCGCGCAACTTCTTCTGGCACCGGGTGCGCTGGGCGGCCGCCAAGACGCAGTTCCCGACGGACCGCCACTTCACCGTCGTCGACATCGGCGCCGGCGTCGGGCTTGTCGGTGACTACCTGCAGGCCGAGTACTCCCCCGGCAGTTACACGTACAAGTACACCGAGCCGCTGCTCGGGCTCGAGGCGTCCCTGGAGGACCGCTTCGGCGCGGAGAACAACGTCAAGGACGATGACTACTGGGAGGGCGCGGACGTCGTGACGGTCATGGACGTCACCGAGCACATCCGCGACGACTACGACTTCGTCGGCGCGATCATCGAGAAGATGCCGGCCGGCTGCACGCTGGTGATGACGG
The DNA here is from genome assembly GCA_963747215.1 of uncultured Acidimicrobiales bacterium. Classification (GTDB taxonomy): domain Bacteria; phylum Actinomycetota; class Acidimicrobiia; order Acidimicrobiales; family DATKAS01; genus DATKAS01. Next base: position 19,009 of record CAVVET010000029.1, on the reverse strand, counting down.
TGCCCGCGAACAACAAGCTCTGGTGCGGGTGGGATGACGCGCTCGGCCACTACCGCCGCTACGACAAGCCGATGCTGCGAGCGCTGTTCCGCAAGTTCCCGGTTGACGTCAAGGAGATCTCCTACCTGTTCCCGGAACTGTTGCCGGCGGCGATGGTCCGTAGGCGCCGCAAGAAGACGGCGACCGACTCCGACGCGGAGTTCCCCAACCTGCCCAACGCGCTGAATCGCTCGCTCGAGGCGCTCGGCAACCTGACCCTGCGCACACGCAGGATCAACCCGCGCGGCACCTCGGCGCTCGTCGTCGCCGTCAAACGCGCAACCTGATGAAGCAGCGGCTGATCAGCGCGTGGCCGTTCGCGGTCGTGGCCCTGATCGGTGGCGCGGCGGTGCTGGCGAGGCTGCTCACCCAGTTCAACCCCGTCGACGACGAGGGCTACGTGCTGTTGAGCCTCAACGAGTTCCTGCGCGGCGGCGACCTGTACGACCAGGTCTTCACGCAGTACGGGCCGGTCTATTACGAGCTGTACGGGGCGCTGTTCTCGATCCCGGGAATCGAACCCAACCACGAGACGGGCCGCGTGATCGTCGCGCTGCTCGACGTGGTGATGGCGACCGGGGCAGGCGTGCTCGCGAGCTACGTCACCCAGAACCGGTGGATCGGCGTCGGCACTCAGATCGTCGCCTTCGGCGTCCTCTTTCAGATCGTGCGCGAGCCCACGCACCCGATCGCTCTGACGACGCTGCTCGTGCTGGCGATGATGGGTTTCGCGCTGTGGCGCGGTCACGCGCGGACCATCGCGATCACGCTCGGATGCCTGGCCGCGGCGCTCACGCTCGTCAAGATCAACATGGGCGTGCCGGCGGGCGCCGCCGTCGTCGTCGCGGCGCTGATCGCGTTCGGGCCGGAGCGCCACCGCAAGGCGATCCTCGGCGGTTCGGCGCTGCTGCTGGCGGCGATCGTGATCGGGATCGGCTCGTCGAAGATCGACTTCGGCTGGGTGCGCCTGTTGTTGGCGCTCGAGCTGGCTGGGGTCCTCGCGGTCCTCGGGCGGACGCTGCCGCTGCAACGACCAGACGATGCCCCGGCCCTTGGCCGCTGGCTCGCCCTTTTCTTTGCGGGCGCGATCGTCACCGCCCTGACCGCCTGTCTGCTGATCATCGCCCTGGGAACATCGCCGAGCGGCCTCGTCGACGGGGTGATCGTCGCGCCATCGCGCCACCCGGCCGACCAGTCCTCGGACCTGATGCTGCGCTGGTGGATCATCCCGCTCGCGCTGGTGGCGCTCGGGCTCTGCTGGGCGAGCGTCACGGGCCGCACGAAGCGCCTGCCGATGGAGATCCGCGCGTGCGGGCGCCTGGCGGCCGGCGCGGCGATCTGGCTGTCGATCACCGCGGCCGCGCCCGGCGGCGTGGATCCGGGTACGGACAGGCTGATCGCCGGCGTGCTCCTCGGCTGGCTTGCGATCGCCCCGCCGAGCGAGTCCGCGGACGACCGCAATCCGGTCTCCTTCGGGCGACTTGCCGCGGTACTGATCGCGGTCGTCGGCGCGATGCAGGCCTACCCGATCGGCTTCAGCCGCGTGGAGGCCGCAGCCGTCCCCTTCGCGATCGTCGGCGCACTGCTGCTGGGCGACGGCGTGCGTCAACTCCAGGCGGCGCGGGCCAAGGTGCCCAAGGATCGCCGGCCGGCACTCGATGCCATCGGAGTGGTGGTGCCGATCGCGCTGCTGGCGATGATCGGCATCGCGACGGTCCTACAACCGGGGTTCAGCTCCGCGCGCGACTACAAGCGGGGCCGCTCGGTGAACCTTCCCGGGATGAGCCTGCTGCATCTTCCCAACGCGACCGCGACGAGCTACGAGCAGCTCGCGAGCCGCGGCGCGCGGCTGCGATCCGCTCATCGTGCTGCCGAGCTTCTACTCGCTGTATCCGTGGGCAAAGCTCAAGCCGCCGACGGGCCAGAACGCGAACGCCTGGCCGCTGCTGCTCGAGTCCAAGGAGCAGCGCGAGGTCGCGAACGCGATCAAGGACAAGCCGGGGCTGTGCCTGCTCCTCAACCAGCAGGCCGAGGCGGTCCTGATCGGCGGCAGCGAGACCGGGCATGTGCCCGACCGCCCGCTCTACCGGCTGCTTTCGGAGACCCGCTTTGAGCCGGTGTTGAACGTCGACGTCAGGGAGACCGGCGGGCAGTTCGTTTTGTTGCGCAGGACCACCGATCCGCGGCGGGGTTCCGTCGGCGGTGGACTGACCCCGATCAACTAGAGTGCCCGCGATGTCCGTCCGCCTGCGTGCAGCGCTTCCGTATGCCGTAATCGCGTTGTTCGGTGCTGCCCTGGCGTACTTCAGCCTGTTCTCGCAGTTCGCGCCACATGACGATTCCGGGCATCTCTCCGTCTCGCTGACCGAGTTCATCGCGGGGCGCAATCTGTACGAGGACCTGTACTCGCAATACGGGCCGCTGTACTTCGAGCTCTTCGGCGGACTGTTCTCACTCCCCGGCATCACGCTCACCACGGACTCGGTGCGGCTGCTGACGATGGCGCTCTGGATCGTGTGCGGTGTGCTGCTCGGCGTCAGCGCCGAACGGTTCACGAACGATCGCCGGATCGGCTGGCTGACGGCTATTGCCGCGTTCGCGGGCCTGACGACATTCGCGCCTGAGCCGATGCACCCGATAGGGATCACTACGACGCTGACGTGCGCGATCGTGGCGATCCTCTGTTTCGGCACCGAGAAGCCGCCTCTCGAAGCTCGCCGTCGCCCTCGGCGCTGTAGTCGGCGCCCTGGCGATGATCAAGGTGAACATGGGCGCGCTCGCCGCTGTGGCTCTGATCGCGACAGCGCTGATCGCACTGGCTCCAGCACGCCGCCGCGCCCTCTATGGCGCCGGCGCCGCGGCGCTCATCGGCGCGGCGACGCTCGTCCTGCTCTCGCACGACTTCGACACGCCTTGGGTCCAGAAGCTGATCGCCCTGCAGATCGCCGGATCGCTCGCGATCGTCGTGCGCGCGGTGCTGCTCCCGCACACGGACGAGGACCCCGACGGTCCGTGGCGCTGGATCGCGCGCTTTGCTGCCGGCGGCCTCGCGGTCGTCGTCGTGGTGTCGCTCCTGATCATCGTGCTCGGTACGACGCCCGGCGGCCTCGTCGACGGCGTACTGATTGACCCGACACGTCACCCCGAGATCGATGTGCTCGCCTTCACCTTCCATTCGGGGCTCATCGCGCTGGCCGTCGTCGCGCTCGCATTTTCGGTCGGGATCACGCTCGCTCGCGATCGTCTCGGCGACAGCGCCGCGATGGTCGCCGTGCGCGCCGGCGCGCGGATCGCAGCCGCGATCGCGATCCTCGCTTCGGTCGTCCAGCAGACGCAGGTCTACATCGAGCCGTCGTCGCGCACCGTGACCTTCGGAGTGCTCGCCGCCTGGCTCGTCGCGGTTGCGCCGCGGGGGATCGCAGAGTCGCAGCCGAAGGCGTTCGCGCGGCTAGGCCTGGCGCTCGTCGCCGTCCTCGAGGTCCTGCAGGCGTATCCCGTCGCCGGGAGCCAGCTGAAGGCCGCGTCGCTGCTGTTCGTCGTCGTCGCGGTCGTACTGCTCTCCGACGGGCTGCGGGTCCTCGCGACCATGCCGAAGAAGGTCAGCATCCCGAGCGTCGTGGCGCCGGCGGCGATCGGCGTGATCGCCGCCTACATCGCGATCGCGGGCGTGCTCGTCCCGCTGAAGGACGCGCGCGCCGACTGGCGGGCCAACACGCCGCTCGACCTCTACGGCGCGCACCTCCTGCGCATCCCGCAGCAGCAGGCCGACAGCTACCGGACGCTCGTCGCGGGCGTCAAGCGCGCAGGCTGCGACCCCGTCGTGTCGATGCCGGGTCAGTACAGCCTTCAGGGCTGGTTCAGACAGCGGCCGCCGAGCGGTTACAACGTCTCGAACTGGATGCTGCTCGTGAGCCTCAAGCGCCAGCGCGAGATCGTCCGCACGATCTCCGACAAGCCGCATCTCTGTGTGCTGCGCACCGACAACAACAAGTTCGACTACATCGCGATCACGGTCCCGCCGCTCGTCACCAAGCCGCTCTTCCGGTACCTGACCACCACGCCGCTGAAGACCGTCGTGCAGACGACCGACGGCAAGGACCTCGTCTACCGCCTGCAGGTCCGGCCCGACGTCGCGCAGGAACTCAAGAATGCTCGCTGAGCACCGACGGTTGTGGCGCTGGCTGACGTACGGCGCGATCGCGATCGCCGGCGCCGTGCTCGCCTACTACGAGCTGTTCTCCCAGTTCGCCTACTACGACGACGAGGGCTACCTGCTCACCTCGGTCTCCGAGTTCCTGCACGGTGGCGCGCTGTACGACGACGTCTACAGCCAATACGGCCCGCTCTACCACGAGCTCTTCGGCGCGTTCTTCGGGCTGACAGGAATCGAGGTGACCAATGACCACGGCAGGATCGTCGTGCTCGTCATCTGGGTCGCGACCGCGACGGGCCTCGGCCTGATCGCCGAGCGCCTGACCAAGCGGCTGAGCCTCGGGGCGATCACCCAGATCGCCGCCTTCGGGCTGCTGATCGCGCTGCGCAACGAGCCGATGCACCCGATCGGCCTGACCACCGCGCTGATTGTGGCGATCCTGGCGGCCGCGGCCTGGCCCGGGACCGAGTCGGTCAAGAAGGGCGCGATCTGGCTTGGCGCCCTCTGCGGCGCACTGGTGATGGTCAAGGTCAACATGGGCGCGTTTGCGATCGTCGCCGTGCTTGTGGCGGCGCTGATGGGCAGCGGCCGTCGCTGGGCGCCGTGGGTCGCGGGCGCGCTGCTCGTGGTTGTGCCACTCGGTCTGCTCGGCAGCAACCTCAACCTGCGCTGGGTCCAGGATCTGTTGTTCGTCGAGGTCGCCGCGGCGATCGCGATCGTCGTGCGCGCGTGGCCGGTGGACTACGACCACAAAGGACCGCTGCCGTACTGGCTCAAGTGGTTCATCGGATCGATCGCCGCCGTCTGCGCGCTGAGCCTGCTCGTGATCCTCGCGCTCGGCAGCTCGCCGTCCGGGCTGATCCACGCGCTGCTCCTGGATCCGCCCAAGCAGACGTCGGTCCTGCGCGTCCCGCCACCGCTGCCGGCCGGAGCGCTCGCATGGTCGCTCGCTGCGCTGGTCGCCGCGTTCGCCTGCCGCAAGCTCAGCGGCACGCTCGGCGCCTCCTGGCTGCCGGTGCGCGCGATCGCGCGGATCGCCGCCGCGCTGATCATCTGGCTTTCGATCCTCGGCGCCTCGCCGATCTCCCTCGGCTCCGAATCCGGGCCGATCGCGCTCGCGATGCTGCTGGCGTGGATCGCGGCGGTCGCCCCGCCCGAGGTCGAGGAGGGTGAGCTCCAGCGCTTCGCGCGCCTGGCGATCACGCTCATCGTCGTCGTCGAGGTGCTGCAGGCCTACCCGGTCGCGGTCAGCCAGCTCGGCGTCGCCACGATGCCGTTCGCGCTGCTCGGCGCGGTCATCCTCAGCGACGGGCTGCGCCTGCTCGAGCTCTGGGGCAGGACGATCAAGGCGCCGGATCGCAAGGGCCTCGCGGCGGCCACGGCCACTGTGCTCGTCGTCGCCGGCGCGCTCGTGGGACTCAACGCGATCCTGCGGCCGCTGAAGGATGCGCGCAGCGACTACCGCGCCAATGTCCCGCTGAACGTGCACGGAGCCGGCCGCATCCACGTCCCGCGCCAGCAGGCGCAGGCGCTCGAGCAGATGACCGCCGCGCTGAAGAGCTGCCATCAGTTCGTCTCGATCCCGGGCTCGACTCCTTCTACATCTGGACGCAGCAGCGCCCGCCGACGGGCCAGAACGCCACGAGCTGGTTCCTGCTCTTCGACACCGAGCGCCAGCAGAAGGTCGTCGACAAGATCAAGAACGACCCCGGGATGTGCGTGCTGCGCAACCCGCAGGGGATCAAGGGCGCGGTCGATCTCAGCCGTGATCGCAAGCTGGAGCCGCGGCCGCTCGTCGCGTATCTGAACTCGGCCGCGTTCAAGGACTCCGGCAGCGTCGACACGGGAACCATCACCCCCGTCCTCGTGCTGCAGAAGCGAGCGCAGCCATGAGCGGCATCCCGGCATTCGCCCGCCGCCCCGTCGTCGGCATCGCCGCGTACTGCGCTGTTGCGCTCGTCGGCGCGGTCGCCGCGTACTACGCGCTGTTCTCGAGCTTCTCGCCTTACGACGACGAGGGCTACGTGCTCGTCTCGCTGCACAACTTCATCGACGGCGGCAACCTCTACGACCAGGTCTACAGCCAGTACGGGCCGCTGTACCACCAGCTGTTCGGAGCGCTGTTCGGCATCACCGGCCTCGACACGACGAACGACAACGCGCGCTACGTCGTGCTCGTCCTGTGGATCGCGGTGGCTACCGGCTACGGGTTGCTCGCCGAGCGCCTGAGCGGCAATCGCTGGGTCGGCGTCGCGGCGCAGATCGTCGCCTTCGGCGCGCTCGGCTTCATGACCGCCGAGCCGATGCACCCCATCGGCCTGACGACGGTGCTCGTATTCGCCCTGTTCGCGGCCGCGGTCTGGTCACGTGGCGAGCGCACCCCCGCGTACGTCTGCCTCGGAGTCGCCGTCGGCGCGCTGGCGATGGTGAAGATCAACATGGGCGCGCTGGCCTTCGTCGGCGTGCTCGCGGCGGGGCTGCTCACGCTGACGCCGCCGCGCCACCGGCGCCGCGCGCAGATCGCCGCCGCGGTGCTGCTGGCACTCGCCCCGATCGTCCTGCTGGCCGGCAACCTCGGCGAGACCTGGGTGCAGCGATTGCTCGCGCTCGAACTGGCGGCGCTCGCCGCGGTGGTCGTGACCGCATGGGACAGCGGGCCGGGCGCGGGCGGCGGGCGCGTCCTGAAACTCAGCCTTGCCGGATTCGTGGCGACCGTGCTCGGCTCGAGCCTGATCGCGCTCGGCCTCGATCGCCTCGGTCGTCGTCGCGGATCGTTTCCGGGGAGCCCTCGGCGAGCTTGCGGCCGTGATCGAGCACCGTGATGCCGTCCGAGAGCCGCATCACCACGCTCATGTCGTGCTCGATCAGGACGACCGTGACGCCGGAATCGCGGATATCCCGGATCAGCCGGGCGAGCACCGCCGACTCGTACGGGTTGGCGCCCGCCGCCGGCTCGTCGAGCAGCAGCAGCCGGGGCTTGGAGGCCAGCGCGCGGGCGATTTCGAGACGGCGCTGCGAGCCGTAGGGCAATTCGCCCGCGAGCGTGTCGGCCTCCGCCGCGAGGCCGACCCGTTCGAGCAGCGCCATGCCGGCGCGCTCCGCCTCGAGCTCCTCGCGGCGCGACGACGGCAGGGCGAGGATGGCCCCGAGCGGATGGCTCTTCAGCCGCGCATGCGCTCCGGTGACGACGTTCTCGAGCGCGGTCATCAGCGGGAACAGGCGGATGTTCTGGAAGGTGCGCGCGATGCCCTGCTCGACGAGGCGGTGGGCAGGCTGTCCGGTGATGTCGCGACCGGCGTAGCGCACGCTGCCGCCCGATGGGGACAGGAAGCCCGTGACGACGTTGAACGCCGTCGTCTTGCCGGCGCCGTTCGGGCCGATGATCGCCCAGATCGAGCCTTCCTCGATCTTCAGCGCGAGATCGTCGACGGCGACCAGACCACCGAACCGGCGCGTCAGGCCGGCGGTCTCCAGCAACGCGCTCACGGCGCCGTCCGGTCGATCGTCCGTCGCAGGCTACGCTCGGGACGCCGCGCGCCGAGGATCCCGAACGGCCGGAAGATCATCAGCACGACGAACGCCACGCCGACGATTACGAAGCGCAGCGCGCCGACGTCGCGCAGCACCTCGGGCAGGACGATCATGACCGCCGCCCCGATCAGCGGCCCCCAGAGCGTGCCCATGCCGCCGATGATCACCATCGCCAGGACGAGGATCGACTGCGTGAACAGGAAGGTGTTCGGAAACACGGCCCCCTGGAGTGCCGCGAACAGCGAGCCGGCGAAGCCTGAGAACGAGGCGCCGATGCCGAACGCCCAGAGCTTCGCCGAGGTCGTGTTGATGCCGACCGCAGCGGCCGCGGTCTCGTCCTCGCGGATCGCCACCCAGGCGCGCCCGATACGCGAGGCGACCAGGCGATGGGCGGCGAACACCGACAGCAGAAGGACGACCAGGATCAGGTAGTAGTTGGCGACCAGTGAATCGGCCGTGAACAAGAATAGGTCGGGGTGGTCGACCTCGAGGATCCCGGCGACGCCGCCGGTGATGTTGATCGGCCGGTCGAGGTTGAGCAGCACGAGATAGACGATCTCGCCGAACCCGAGCGTCACGATGGCGAGATAGTCGCCGCGCAGCCGCAGCACAGGGATGCCGAGCACCACCCCGGCCAAGGCGGCGACCGTGGTGGACAACGCGAGCGCCACGAGGAATGGAAAGTGGATGTCGAAGTGGTCGGACGCGACCATCGCGTAGGTATAGGCGCCCAGCCCGAAGAAGGCGACGTAGCCCAGGTCGAGCAGCCCGGCGCGGCCGACCACGATGTTGAGGCCGGTCGCCAGCAGCCCGTAGATGCCGATCGTGGCCAGGATGCGCAGCGCATATTGCGACGGATCGGCGAGCGGGATGGCGAAGGCGACCAGGACCGCCGCCAGGACGACGACGCGCGCGGGCGGCCGCCAGGGGCGCCACGCGTGCTTCTCGACCGGCGGGTCCAGGACGTTCCGGGCGGCGTCCTGCGGCGTCGCGGGCTCCATGGGGCCTACGCGCCGCGCTCGCCGAGGATGCCGGTCGGCTTCAGCGTCAGGACGCCGACCAGCACGAGGAAGGCGATCACGTCCTTGTAGCCGATGCCGAAGCCGTAGGCGGCGTGTACGGGAGAGCATGGTGATGCCGAGCGCCTCGATGATCCCGAGCAGCAGGCCGCCGAGCACGGCGCCGCGGATGTTGCCGATGCCGCCCAGCACTGCGGCGGCGAATGCCTTGAGGCCGAGGGACCAGCCGAGCAGGAAATCCGTCTGCGTGTAGTAGAGGGCGACGAGGACGCCGCCGACGCCCGCGAGCGACGACCCGACGAAGAAGGTGAGCGCCACGGTGCGGTCGATGTTCACGCCCATGAGCATCGTGGCCTGGCGGTTCTCGCGCAGCGCGCGCATCCCCCGACCCCATTTGGTGCGCACGACCAGCCATTCGACGAACAGCATCGAGGCAAGCGTCACAACGCCCATGATCACGACGATCGGGCTGATGGTCACCAGCGCCGAGGCGGATCGGGGCCAGGCCCGCGATGGTCGCCCGGGTCGGGTAGACCAGCGCGTTGGCGCCCATCACCATGAGCGTCGTGTTCTCCAGGATCATCGAGACGCCGAGCGCGCTGATCAGCGGCCCGAGGCGCGAGCTGCCGCGCGCATATAGCGGGCGATAGGCGATCCGCTCGATACCCACGCCGAGGACGCCCGCCAGCAGCGCGGCGACGATCACCGCGAGCAGCAGCACGATCAGCGGCACGCCGAGGGATCGCGACGATCGCCCCGGTCAGGATCGCCCAGCCGGCCATGGAGCCGATCATCAGCACGTCGCCATGGGCGAAGTTGATCATGAAGAGCACGCCGTAGACCATCGTGTAGCCGACGGCGAGCAGCGCGTAGACCGCGCCCAGAGCCAGGCCGAACACGATCTGCTGCGGCAGGATCGCAAGGATCTCCCCGATGTCCATCTGCTGAGGACCGAGCGACGCCGACTAGAGGGCGGCGGGGACAGCCGGCGCCCGGATGGCCGTCCCCACCTGGATCACACGATCAGCAGAACCCGCGGCGCGCGGGCTCGCAGCTACTTGACCTTCACCTGGACGGTGATGGTGTCGACCATCTTGAAACCGTCGCCGACGACCTTGTAGATGTACATCTGCGCGCCCTTGGGATTGCCGAGCTCGTCGAAGGAGACCGGGCCAAGGACGCTGTCGATCGACGTGCCGTGCAGGGCCTCGACGATCGCGGCGCGATCGGTGCTGCCGGCGCGCTTGATCGCGTCGGCCATGACCTGGACCGCGACGCAGGCCACGGGCGCATAGCCCGAGGGGGCCTCCTGGTAGAGCTCCTTGTACTTGGTGACGAAGTCGGCGGCGCTCGGGATGACCGAGGAATCCGGAGCGCCGGAAGTGACCAGATTGCCTTCGGCGGCTCCGGCCGCGGCCTCGATGTACTGGACCGGGTCGAGCGTGCTGTCGTTGCCGACAATCGGCACATCGAACCCGAGCTCCTCCGCCTGCTGCACCCAAAGGGCGAGCGGGCCGGGCCCGGTATTGACGATCATCGCGTCGACATCCTGCGGGATCGTCCCCAGGACGGCACGGAAGTCCTTGTCCTGTTGGCGAACGGAGTAGCGCGACGTCTCGACCTGGTCCTTCTCGGTCAGGATCTGGATGCGGTCGTTCATCAGCACCGTCGACTCCGTGCTCTCGTCGACGAGCGCGATCTTGGTCGGGCTGAAGGTCTTCTTGAGGTAGAGATATTGCGCCGGCGCCTGGTAGTCGTCGTCGGCGACGACGCGGAAGACGTTGGCGTGGCCCCGCGCCGTGAGGACCGGGTTGGTGGCCCCGACCGAGATCATGGCCAGGTTCGATCGGCCCGAAGATGTCCGAGGTCGGGATGGCGACGGAGCTGTTCAGCCAGCCGAGCGTCGCCACGACGGAGGCGTCGTCCGCCACCTTCTGCGCTGCCAAGGTGCCCTTGCCGGGATCGCCCTCGTCGTCGGTCTGGACCAGCTCCAGCTGCGTGCCGAGCGACGCCGCCCGCTGCGTTGATCTCGTCGCCGCATTGCTTGGCGCCGGTCCAGATCTGCTTGCCGGTCGCGGCGTAAGGACCGGTCATCGGGCCGAAGACGGCGACCCGCACCGGCCCGGAGATGTTCTGCGCCAGTGCGCCGCCCTCCAAGACCAGAACGCTCACGGCAGTGAGCGCACCGGCTGCAATGGTAACTCGCACGGAACGTGTACGCCCCAGCATGGCAGTCCTCCCTCGACCGGTCCGGTGGTTTTATCCAATGTTCCCCATATGCCGGCTCCTGAACGCCGACTTTGCGACCGCTCCTGCACGGCAGGCAAGGCGGCAAGAGCCGGAGAGAAGCCGAAACCAGCTCCGAGGGTGGGCCGCACTGCTTTGTCAGCCCTGCGCGCGCCGTTGGCGTCGCGTTTGAGCGGTTCTCGGTCGATCATGGACGCACCTCGCCCGTCGGGTTGCCATCGATCGTTGCTCGCGATGCTCATGCCGGGAGCGGCGGCGGCCGTGGCCGCAGCTCGTCGATCCGGCGCAGGATCTCGGCGAACAGCGCCCGCGGCACCGCCACCTCGGCCAGCTGGAACACGACGTAGCGGCCGTGGCGCACGATCCGGGCGCCGATCTTGACCAGCTTCTCGCGCAACGTCGTCAGCGACCACTGCTCGACCTCCTCCGGCAGCGCCAGCGAGCGCAGGAAGTTGGCGAGGCCGATGCGGAACACCTTGCCGGCCAACTTCGGACGTCCCAGAGCGCCCAAGTGACAGGTCGTAGGCCTGCAGGGTCACCTTGCGGAGCTGGTCGGCATCGTGGCCGGCGGGCATGAAAATCGCGGTTAGGGCGCTCGAATACTCCGCCGGGTTCGCGCACAGGATCTCGAGCCCCCACGCCTGCACGGCCCGGCGCGTCGCCTCGGCATGGCGGTCGTGTCGGGCGAAGACGTTGTCGAGCCCCTCCTCGATCAGCATCTCGAGGGCCTCGTGCAGGCCGTAGAGCAGGTTGGTCGCCGGCGTATAAGAAATCGCCGGTCTTATTGGCGGCCAGCATTGGCGCCCAGTCCCAGTAGCTGCGGGGCAGCCGCGCCGTTCTCGTGGCTCGCCAGCGCCTTGGCGCTGATCCTCGTTGAACGACAGGCCCGGCGGCGACGTCAGACCCTTCTGCGAGCCGGCCACGGTGACGTCGACACCCCATTCACGTGGCGGTAGTCGATCGAGGCGAGCGAGGAAATCGTCTCGACCATGAACAGCGTCGGATGCCCCGCAGCATCAATCGCCTGGCGGATGGCACCAATGCGGCTGGTGACGCCAGTCGAAGTCTCATTGTGCACCACCATGACCGCCTTGATGACGTGAACTGGGTCCTCGGCGAGCCGCGCCTCGACGGCGGCCGGATCGACGCCGTGGCACCAGTCGCCGGCGACGAAATCGACCTGGAGGTCGAGCCGCTCGGCAAGGTCGCGCCATAGCGAGGCGAAATGCCCGGTCTCGAACATCAGCAGCCGGTCGCCCGCCGAGAGCGTGTTGACCAGGCCGCCTCCCAGGCGCCGGTGCCGGAGGCGGGGTAGATCACCACGTCCTGCCCGATCTTGAAGACGGTCTTAATCTCGGACAGGACCTTGCGGCCAAGCGCACCGAATTCCGGCCCGCGATGGTCGATGGTGGCGTGGTCGATGGCCCGAAGGATGCGATCCGGCACATTGGTCGGCCCGGGCATCTGTAGGAAGTGGCGGCCGCTCGGGGGTTGCTGAACCGGATCATGTTGTCTTCCCCGCGATAGGCTGGCGTCGTCGATTAACTATACTTGGCCCGCACGCAGCGTTCCCAACCATTTGCGGTGTGCGGAGGAAACCCAGCAGGGAGCGGCAGGAACCAGGACATCATGTTAACCAGATCCACCGATACGCCGTCGGCCGCTCAGTCCAATGAGGTGAGCGAGCGGCTTGCACGCTGCCTGCGCGCCGAGACCGAGGGCGAGGTGCTGTTCGACGCGCCGTCGCGCGGCCGCTACGCAACGGACGCCTCGATCTACCAAATCATGCCGGTCGGCGTGCTGGTGCCGAAAAGCGGGCGCGACATTGCGACAGCGCTCGACATCGCGCGCGATCTGAAGGTGCCGGTGCTGCCGCGGGGCGGCGGCACCAGCCAATGTGGCCAGGCCATCGGCGCCGCGCTGGTGATCGACAACAGCAAGTATTTCCGCCGCGTGTGCGCGCTGGATGTCGAACGCCGCACCGTCGTCGTCGAGCCGGGCCTGGTGCTCGATCATCTGAACGCCGAGTTGAAGCGGTATGGCCTCTGGTATCCGGTCGATGTCTCGACCAGCGCCCAGGCGACCCTCGGCGGCATGGCCGGCAACAATTCCTGCGGCTCGCGTTCGATCGCCTACGGCAACATGGTGCACAACGTGCAGGGCATCAGCGCCTGGCTGTCGGACGGGGCGCTGGTCGACTTCGGGCCAGTGCCCGACCTAAGCGGGCGCGGCGCCGAGATCGCCGGCTTCGTCCGGCAGCTGGCGAAACAGCATCGCGCCGAAATCGAGGCGCGCTGGCCCAAGGTGCTGCGCCGGGTCGCCGGCTACAACCTCGACATCTTCGGCAACCGGAGCGAACGGCCCTACACCGTCGACAATAGCGTCAATCTCGCCCACCTGCTTGTCGGGGCCGAGGGCACGCTCGCCTACACCAAGTGCCTGACGCTGAAGCTTTCCGAGCTGCCGCGCGCCAAGGCGCTGGGCGTGGTCAACTTCCCGACCTTCCGCGCCGCGATGAGCGCGGCGCAGCACATCGTCAAGCTAGGGCCCACCGCGGTCGAGCTGGTCGACCGCACCATGATCGACCTTGCCCTCGCCAATCCGGCCTTCCGGCCGGCCATCGAGGCGGCGCTGATCGGCATGCCGGAGGCAATCCTGCTGGTCGAATTCGCCGGCGACGACAAGCAGGCGCTGCTGCCGCGTCTAAGCGAGCTGGTCGAGCTGATGGGCGATCTCGCGCTGCCGGGCAGCGTCGTGCGGATGGCCGACGACATGCTGCAGAAGAATCTCTGGGAGGTGCGGAAAGCCGGACTCAACATCATGATGGCCATCAGGGGCGACGGCAAGCCGGTCAGCTTCATCGAGGATTGCGCGGTGCCGCTCGAGCACCTCGCCGATTACACCGACGCGCTGACCGAGGTGTTCGCGAAGCACGGCACCCGCGGTACTTGGTATGCCCATGCATCGGTCGGCACCCTGCACGTGCGCCCGATCCTCGACATGCGTCGGGCCGGGCCGCAGGGCGGCGCCGCCAAGATGCGCGCCATCGCCGAAGAGGCGGCCGAGCTGGTGCACAAGTACAAGGGCGCCTACAGCGGCGAGCATGGTGACGGCCTCTGCCGCGGCGAATGGATCGCCTGGCAGTTCGGCCCGGCGATCACCGAGGCTTTCCGCGCCATCAAGCGGGAGCTCGATCCGATCGGCCTGTTCAACCCCGGCAAGATCATCGATCCGCCTGACATGGACGCGGGCGCGCTGTTCCGCTTCGCGCCGCCGGGCACCCCGCGGCCTTATCAGGTCATCGCCCTGCAGCCGAAGCTCGATTGGTCGGCCTGGGACGTGCAGAACGATCCGATCACGGAAGCGATCACACCGCCCGGCACCGGCGGCGATGTCACCCGTGGCTTCGCCAAGGCCGTCGAGATGTGCAATAACAACGGCCATTGCCGCAAGTTCGATGCCGGCACCATGTGCCCGAGCTATCGCATGACGCGCGACGAGCAGCACCTGACCCGCGGCCGCGCCAACACCTTGCGTCTCGCCTTGTCCGGTCAGCTCGGCCCGGATGCTTTCACCGCCGAGGCGATGTACGAAACGATGGATCTTTGCGTCGGCTGCAAGGGCTGCAAGCGCGAGTGCCCGACCGGTGTCGACGTGGCACGGATGAAGATCGAGTTCCTCGCCCATTACAAAGAGCGCCACGGCCACACGCTGCAGGACCGGTTGATCGCCCATCTGCCGGACTACGCGCGAGCCGCCAGTCGGGTGCACTGGCTGTTGAATTTGCGCGACAGGCTGCCCGGCGCGGCATGGGCGAGCGAGAGGCTGCTCGGCCTCTCGGCCAGGCGCTGCCTGCCCGAATGGCGCCGCGACACCTTCTGGCGTGCGGCTGACGCATCGATGTTCGCGGGCCGCGACGCGACGCTGGCTGCCGCGGCCATGGGCGGCAAGGCGGCGGTGCTATTCGTCGATACCTTCAACGGCACCTTCGAGACCGAAAATGTGCGGGCGGCGGTTCGCGTGCTGCAGGCCGCCGGCTACACGTTGCATACGGTCGGCAAGGCGGAAGGTCATCATTGCTGCGGCCGCACCTACCTCGCCACCGGCATGGTCGAGCGAGCCAAAGAAAAGGCTGCCGCGCTGATCGACGCGCTGCTGCCGATGGCGGAAGCCGGCGTTGCCATCGTCGGCCTGGAGCCGTCCTGCCTGCTGACCTTGCGCGACGAGGCGCTGGTGATGGGCCTTGGACCGCGGGCCGAGATCGTGTCGAGCCAGGCGCTGTTGTTCGAGGAGTTCGTGGCACGCGAGGCCAAGTCCGGCCGCTTCGCGCTCGACATGAACGCGGCCGGCGCACCCATCGTGGTGCATGGCCATTGCCATCAGAAAGCGTTCGGTGCCGTAGCTCCGATCCTGGAGGTGCTGCGCCTGATACCCGATGCCGAGCCCGAGCTGATCGAGAGTTCCTGCTGCGGCATGGCCGGCAGCTTCGGCTACGAAGCCGGCCACTACGACCTCTCAATGCAGATGGCGGAAGCGAGCCTGCTCCCGGCATTGCGCCGGCAGCCGGACGCCATTGTGGTGGCCGACGGCACCAGCTGCCGCCACCAGATCGCCGAGGGCGCGGGGCGCGCAGCCCTTCATGTCGCGCGGCTGCTGGAGCAATTGCTGCCAGCATCGCCAGGAGGCGATTTCGCAATCGCCCCGTAAAGACGTGAGGGCAAGTAACGACGCCGCTGACCGCTTTGGCTCGGAGACCAGTGTGAGAGATTTGCCGGTCAGTTTATTCCGACCAATACGATTGCGTAAGCGCTCGATGCTGGCCAGGATATGGTCGGTGGTTTTGGTCCAGCGGGACGACTTTGGGCCGGCGTTGTGCTGACCGTTGAACGCAGGATCGCGTCGGACAACGATGCGAGACTGCGATGGACCCCGGTGGAACTGCCATCAGTCCGCAGGGCGAAGAACCATTCACCCGGTTGAGCCAGTCGACAGGCACACAGATTGCGTACAAAATGCAATGTCGGTACCTCAACACCGATAGGGGATGGCACGATCGCCAAGAACTGCGCCCAGAGGCGCATTGTCGGAGGATATCGCAGCATGTTCGGCTTGCACGAGTTCGAGGGGCGGCTCGGCCGCCTCATTTCAGTAGGGATGATGGGGCTTGTCGTAAGCGTCGCAAATCCAGCTGCATCCGCCGGCCTGAAGGAGGTCCGCTTTAGCGAGGCTGTGCACAATCTGGGCTACATCAATCTCTATGTCGGCATGCACGCCGGGATCTTCGAGAAGAACGGCTTGAAGATGATCGTCACCGCCGCGGGCGGCGACACCCAGACCTTCGCGGCCGTGCTCGGCGGCTCCGCCGACTTCGCGATTGGCGATGCCACTATGGTGCAGATGTCGCGCGAGGCCGGCGGACCTGGCGTGGTGGTCGGCACGGTGGTCCAGCGCGCGCACTATTTCGGCGTATCAAAAAATCTCCAGCCGATCACCGATCCGGCCAAGTTTAAGGGCCTGACCATCGTCACCTCGCCCGAGCCCAACACCAACTACAGCGTCGCCAAGCGTATGCTTGAGAAGGCCGAGACTCAAGATCGGCCAGGACGTCACCATTCTGCAGGTCAATCCGGGAACCGAGATCGGCGCCATGTTGGCCGGCCAGGCGGACATGGCAATCGCCTACCAGCCAAGCGTTGCATCGGCTGTGGACCAGGGTGCAAAGGTGGTGTTCGACTTCTCCAACTATGTCGGCCCGTTCTGCAACACGGGCATCATGGTCTTGCCCTCGACGATCGAGCGCGATCCAGAGATGGTCCAGGCGTTGGTCACCTCATTCGAGGAGGCATCGCGGCTGACCTACAAGGACCCCGCATTTGCCAAGAAGGTGGCGCGGCTCGAGTTTCCTGACTTGCCTGGCGAGGTAGTGGACGCGGCCATCGATGCCGAGCTGCAGTATCTTATACCCGCCCAGTCCGTCGTTACTCAGGCGGACCAGTGGAAGAACTTGATGGACATGCAGGTCTACCTGGGCAATGTGAAGGGCTCCATCCCGCCATCCGAGATCATCGACAATTCCTTCGCGGATAAAGCGGTCAAGCAGCTCGGCAGCTGAGTCCAGATGCTGCAGCAGGTCGCCGCAGCCCGCGGTCTGGCAGTGGCGGGGCGTTCCGCCCCGCCACTGGTTGTCGACGGCGTGCGCAAGGTCTACGATGATGGCTGGCGCCAGGTGTCGGTCATCGCCGACCTTTCCTTCAGACTGGAAGCCAGCACGATCGTTAGCGTCGTTGGGCCGTCCGGATGCGGCAAGACCACGCTCTTGAATGTCCTTTCCGGCCTAGTTCCGCCGAGCTCCGGTTCGATCACTTGGTACGGCCAGCCATTGCGGGGCATGCCACCCAAGGTCGGCTACATGCTGCAAAAAGATCTCCTGTTCCCGTGGCGGACGGCACTCGCTAACGTGACGCTGGGCATGGAAATCAAGGGTGCTGCTCGGGACGATGCCCGGCAGCGGGCGCATGTGCTGCTGGACCAGTTGGGCCTGCACGGTTTCGTGTCCCATTACCCCGCCACCCTGTCGGGCGGTATGCGGCAGCGCGTGGCGTTAGCGCGCACGCTGGTCAACGACCCACAGGTTCTGCTCCTTGATGAGCCTTTCGCGGCACTCGACTTCCAGACAAAGCTGGTGATCGAGAGTGACACGGCCCGGCTGGTGCGCAGCCAGCATCGATCGGTGCTGCTGATCACCCACGACATAGAGGAGGCGGTCTCGCTTTCCGATCGGGTGATCGTGCTCAGCCACCGGCCGGCGCGCATCCGCTCTGTCTACGACATCGAGCTCGGCGCGGACCGCACGGACATGATGGCTGCCCGCGACAGCCAGAACTTCACCGACTATGTCCGTAGTATCTGGCGGGACCTCGAGGTCGGCCGCGCATGAGCGCGCGTCAGGAGATCGCGGCGGCTCCGGCGGTAGTCGGACGTCGGCGGGTACACCTCGCGCGGCTGAAGCAGGGCGGCTATGTGATCCTGTGCCAGCTGCTGATCCTGGCCATTTTTCTGGGCCTGTGGGAGTATGCCACCGCCTGGAATAAACAGGCAGCCTTCCTGTTCGGCTCGCCCAGCGCCATCGGTGGCTTCCTGGTCAAGATGTGGCGGGACGGCAGCTTGGTCCGCGATACCTGGGTGACCGGGCTCGAGACTATCTTGGGCTTCCTCGCCGGAAATATCTTGGGTACGATTACGGGCCTGTCCTTATGGTACTCACGCTTCGTCTCGCGCGTTGTTCAGCCCTTCATTGTGGCACTGGGCTCGATTCCGATCATCGCGCTGGCGCCGATCGTGATTATCTGGTTCGGCACCGGGCTCGCCTCCAAGATCGCCATGTCGACCCTGTCGGTGGTGATTGTGGCGCTGGTTACATCCTACAAGGGTGCCATGAGCGTCGATCCCGACCAGATCAACCTCATGCGTACGCTGGGCTCTAGCAAGCGGCACATCTTCCAGAAGCTGGTTGTGCCGGCCTCGCTGACCGATATCTTCGCCGGGCTCAAGCTGACGGTGGGCTTCGCGTTGATTGGGGCCATCGTCGGCGAGTTCATGTCCTCGTCCGAGGGCCTGGGCCACGCAATCTTCCAGGCCGGCAGCCTCTACATCATCCCCAAAGTGTTCGCAGCCTTGGTCGCCACCATCGCCCTCGCCCTGGTGCTGGCCTGGGCGGTGGGCAAGCTCGAGCATCTCCTGACCCCATGGCGCCGCGAGGCCTGACTGGACCGCAGCGCCCACTAAGCACGGGAGGACACCATGTCGATGGCCATCGTTTCCAAGAAAGGCACGATCAAGTACGCGCTCTCACCCAATGACAGCTTTGTCGCTTCGGTCGAACCCGGCCAGACCTTCAAGGTCGAGTGCGCGATTAACGTCAATGACGGCACCATCCGCCATGTCGGCCAGCAGCTAACGTCGGCTGACGTCACCCTGCCCTTCGTCAACGGCGCCACCGGCCCGATCGAGATCAAGGGTG
>CAVVET010000028.1:0-27840 GCA_963747215.1 uncultured Acidimicrobiales bacterium | reverse complement strand
GCCGGTTCCTCGAACCAGAAAACGGCCCGGCTTCGGTCAGAACGCGAACCACGGCGTGGCGACCTCGCCCCGGGCGAGTGCAGCGAAGCCGTCGTTGACCTCGTCGAGAGGGATGACGCTCGAGACCATCGACTCGAGATCCAACTGCCCCCGTTGCCATAGCTCGACGTAACGAGGGATGTCGACACGCGGGCGGGTGGCGCCCATGAACACTCCGACGATCGACTTGGCCCGCCGCAACGGCATCGCGGGGAGCGTGAGCTCGGCGTCGTCCGGAAAGACGCCGACGACGTACGCCCTCCGACCCGGCGCCGCGATCCTCGAAGGCTTCTCGCACGGTGTCGGGGCGACCGATGACCTCGAACGCGTGATCCACGCCCTCCCCGATGAGAGTCCGCACGGCCTCGACGACATCACCGGCCGACGCGTCGACCGTGTCGGTCGCACCGAGGCGGCGGGCGAGCTCGAGCTTCGACGGCGAGAGGTCGATCGCGATGATCCGAGAGGCGCCCGAGATGCGCGCACCTTGCACGACGTTGAGGCCCACGCCGCCGCAACCGATGACCGCGACGGTGTCGGTCGGGCGCACCCCGGCGACGTTGAACGCGGCGCCGAGGCCGGTCACCACCGCGCAGCCGAGAATCGCGGCCAGGTGCGCCGGCATGTCCTTCGGCACAGGAACGACCGCCCGCTCGTCGAGCAGCATCCGCTCGGCCAGCGCGCCGATGTTGGCCATCGTCGTGACCGCTCGACCGTCGGCCATCGACAGCCGCGGGACCTGATCGCGTGAGCGACGTGTCCGCCTCTGGCCGTGTACAGACATAGGGCTCGCCCTGCTCGCACCGAGCGCAGACACCGCACCCGATCACCAGGCAGGTGACGACTCGATCGCCGACCGCGACCGAGTCGACCCCGTCGCCGACGGCGTCGACGATGCCCACGGCTTCGTGACCGACGAGCAACGGCCGGGCCCGCTTCAACACGCCGTCGATGAAGTGGAGGTCGCTGTGGCACAAGCCGACCGCCTCCGTGCGCACGAGGATCTCTCGGCCGTGCGGCTTCTCATGCTCGATGGAGGTGAGGACGAGTTCGTCGTGGCCGTCGTCGAGGATGGCAGCGCGGATGGCCCGGATCCTCGCACTCCCCGGGTCACCGCGCGCGGGGGCGGTGTACAACAAGGCCGTGGTCGACCGGGAAACCTGGTTGCTGAGCCTCCGCCGGGCCAACGAGGACGAGGAAAACGAGCTCGCCGAGGAGTACGACCTCCGCTGGGGCGACATCCATCCCGTGCACGCCGACTGGGTCGAGCGATTCCTGTCGTTGGTGATGCCGGGCGGCGAAGTCCTCGACGCGGCATGTGGCACCGGGAAGTACCTCGGGACGGTCCTCGACAGCGGACGGCGAGTGGTCGGCGTCGATCACTCAGCGGCGGCGTTGGCCACGGCGCGGCAGAAGCACCCCGCCGCCTCGACCCGTCATCTCGACCTCCAAGACCTCGCGTCCGACGACGAGTTCGACGGCGTGATGTGCGTCGACGCATGGAGTTCGTCCCCCCGGAGGACTGGCCCATCGTGATGGCAGCGTGTCCGTCGCGCCGTGCACCGTGATGCCTGGCTCTATCTCACGGTCGAGCTCGCCCCCGCCGCCGAGGTCGCCGCTCTGAATCGAGAGCTCGCGCGCTGCGGCCTGCCGGTGGTGGAAGGCGAGGTCATGTGGGACCAGCCCGACGGTTACTACCACTTTCATCCGGACATGGATCGCGTACGCGCCTGGATCGTCGAGGCCGGTTTCGTGATCGAAGACGACGCAGAGGGACCGTGGATGAGAGACGACGAGGGCACCTACGCCTACCACCACGTGATCGCGTACGCGGTGTGACCGGTGACCGCCGACCTCCCGTTGCTCCCCACGACCGTCGTCGGCAGCTACGCCCACCCGTCCTGGTTCTACGCCGCCAAGGAGCTCATGGAGGCCGACCGGTTCGGTCCCATCGACCTGGCCGAGACGTTCGACGACGCCGTCGATCGGGCGATCGTCGATCAGGAGCAAGCGGGACTCGACATCGTCAGCGACGGTGAGATGCGCCGGGCGAGCTTCGTGTGGGCGTTCGCGTCGAGGATGACCGGCCTCGAGACGCCGGGCCGCTGCGGAAGATGGGTCCGATGTCGCTCGACATGCGATCGGTGCAGGAGACCACCGGGCCGGTCGGCGTGCCGAACGGGATGGGCGCGGTGGAGGAGTTCGAGTACGCCCGTATCCCGCACCGACCGGCCACATCAAGGTGCCGTTGCCCGGACCGTTCGCACTGACGACGTTCATCCGACCCGTCGAGCACTACCGCGATCGCACGCACCTCGCCGAGGCGTTCGTGCCTGCCCTCAACGACGAGATCCGCCGCCTGGCCGCGGCCGGCTGCACCTGGATCCAGCTCGACGAGCCGGCGACGCCGGGTTACGCCGCGAACGACCCGCACTCAGCCGCCGACATCGCCCGCCTGTTCAACGCGTGCGTCGAGGGCGTCAGCGGCGTCCATCTCTCGTTGCACGTCTGCTTCGGCTCCTTCCGCAAGCTCCCCTACGCCAAGAAGACGTACGCGCCCTACTTCCCCGACCTGCTCGAGGCGCGAGCCGACCAGTTCGTGTTCGAGTTCGCCACCCGGGAGATGTCCGAGATCGAGCAATGGCCGTCCTGGGCGCCCGACCGCGAGCTCGGCGCCGGGATCATCGACGTGCGGACCCACTACTGCGAGACGCCCGACGACGTGGCCGAGCGGGTGCGCCACTGCCTCCGTCACGTGCCGGCGGACAAGCTGTTCCTCACCACCGACTGCGGGCTGCGGTACGTCCATCGCACCCTGGCCCGAGCGAAGATCACCAACCTGGTGGCCGGCAGTGCGCACGGTCGAGAGAGCAGCTCGGCAGGCGCAGACGGAAGGTGCGTACCGGCCGCGGAAGGCGGCCAGGCACGCGGTAGCATCGCCCGCCACCAGCAGGGGTGGCCTACTCAGCGTTGGGGGATGCAGTGGCCGAGATCGTGCCCGTCGACCAGTTCCTGGACTGGTACCCGGGGTGGACGCCCGAGCTCACGGACAGTCCGTGGGTGGCGGAGCGTAGCCGGCCGTTCACGAAGGCGGACGAGAGCCGGTTCTGGTTCGTCGACTTCCACTGGCCACGAGGCTTCTCGCCGATCGGCTACCTGTTCGTCACCGACTGCGGGGCCTGGGGCACGCAGACGGCCGCGCACTGGCTGCCGCTCCCCCCGGCCAAGGGCCTCGTGCAGCGGATGGGCGGCCCGTTCCCCTACGAGAGCGAGGTCTCGACGACGTCGGAGTGGGAGCTCGGCTTCCGCGCCGCGCGCATCGAGCGCAACATGCCCAGTTCCTCCAGAACTTCGACGCCATCTGGGACGAGCGGAAGTGGGAGCTCGAGCTCGGCCTCCGCTACTTCGAGGGCTACGACTTCGCCGGCAAGTCGCTCGCCGACATCGGCCAGTTCATCGTCGACGCCCGCACGTTCCACCGGCGGGCGTGGGAGATCCACTTCGAGCTCATGTACCCGCTGCTCGGGATCTACCTGCAGATGTACGGGCTGTGCGCCACGAACGGCATCGACCCCGGCAGAGGTCGCCAAGTTCTTCCAGGGTCGCGACTCGCGCATCATGGAGACCGACCGCGCGATGTGGGACCTCGTGGGCGAGGCGCAAGCGGCTCGGCATCGCCGAGCACTTCGACACCGAGCCCGAGCAGATCCGCGATCGTCTGGCGAAGGCCGGCGGCAACGCGTCGGTGTGGCTCACCAAGTTCGACGACTTCCTGCAAGGTGCACGGCTGGCGCACCGAGGGCATCGCCGACACCAACATCCCGTCGTGGATCGAGAACCCCGCCTCGCCGCTCGGGCAGATCCGCAACTTCCTGTCGATGGACGAGCCGCACGACTTCGAGAAGGCGATGGCTGGCCTCGCAGGCCGAGCGCGACGCCGCCATCGAGACCGCGCGCTCGCAGCTGAGCGGCGAGACGCTCGGCGCGTTCAACGAGCTGCTCGCGATCAACCAGGTCGCGAACTTCGCCTGGTGGAACGAGGACCACAACCACTACATCGACCTGCGGGCATCGATCCCGCTGCGGCGCGGTGCGCTCGCGCTCGGCGAGGCAGTGGGCGCGAACGTGTACGACGACGCGCTCTTCCTGTTCTTCCCCGAGTTCGTCGACGTGTGCAGCGGCCGCAAGCAGTGGAAGGACCTGCAGACGCATCGCGACCGCACGCCACGAGTACTACGACCACTACAACGAGATCCGCGACACCTTGCCGAAGGTCGTCGGCACGTTGCCCGACAAGATCGAGGATCCGGTGCTCATCGAGATCTTCGGCATGCACGACCACTACTTCGAGCGGCTGAAGAGCGACCCGACGCTCGACCCAGATGTCCGGCTTCCCCGCGTCGGCGGGCAAGGTCACCGGACGGGCGCGGGTGATGGTGTCGGCCACCGAGCTCTTCGACCTCGAGGAGGGCGAGATCCTCGTGTGCGAAGCGACGTCGCCGAACTGGACGCCCGCGTTCGCGATCATCGCCGGCTGCGTGTGCGACGGCGGCGGCTCGCTCACCCACGCCGCGATCGTGAGCCGCGAGTACGGCATCCCGTGCGTGGTGGGATGCTCGGTCGCGACCTCGCGGATCAAGACCGGCGACCTGATCGAGGTCGACGGCACCAAGGGCACCGTCACGATCCTCGAGCGCGCCGGCTGACCCCAGCCGGTTTTCTTGGCGTCAGCGGGTCTCTGAGCACCCGTTCGCGCCAAAGGAACCGGCTCTACCAGGGGTGGACGGCGCCGTCCCACTGGCGGAAGGTGCCCGAGTCCGCCTCGGTGAGCCCGTCGACGAGCTCGATCACGCCCCGAGCGCCCTCGTTGGTCGGGAGGGACGCGCGCTCACCACCCATGTCGGTCTTGAGGAAGCCGGGATGCACGGCAACGACGATGATGCCCGCGTCGCGGAGATGCACCGACTGCCTCACGCTGATCATGTTGAGCGCCGCCTTCGACGACGTGTAGCTGACGTCGCGCCCGATCGTGTGCGCGACCTCCATCGATCCCACCTGCGAGGAGATGTTGACGACGCGCGGGTTCTCGGATGCCTCCAGGCGATCGAGCAACGCGCGGACGAGCAGCATCGGGCCGACTGCGTTGACGCGCATGACGGCGAGGAAGTGGTCCGCGCTGAGCTGCAGCACGTCGCGGGCGCCGTCGTCGACGCCCAGCGCGCGAGCGTCGATGCCCGCGTTGTTGTAGAGGATGTCGATCGGCTCGGGACCGAGCGCCTCGGCGAACCGCGCGATCGACTTCTCCGACGCCATGTCGACCTCGTGGACATGGCTCGTCAGCCCGCGCAGCTCGGTGGCGTCCTTCGGGCGGCGGCACCCCGCCCAGACCTCGTCGCCCCGGGAGGCGTGGATCCGGCTCAGCTCGAGCCCGAGTCCGCGGTTCGCCCCGGTGATCACCACCCGCTCCGCCATCACGTGTCCTCGTCGACGCGGTGGTAGTACGCGTGCCACTCGATCACGAGATCGCCGCGCAGCGTCCAGACCTCGGCGGCCCGTCCCTCGCGGGGCTCGCCGTCCGGCAGTGCGATAGCTCGACTCCACTCCACTGAGATCGTGTCGCCCTGCGCGGCCCGCAGCGTCTTCCTCAGTCGGTAGTCCTGGCGGTTCGTCGACCCGAACCCGAGCGTCTCCACGTGGAACCGGCGGATCTCGTCGTGGCCCGCGGCGACCTTCCGGCCGTTCCACCGCACGATCCCGTCGGGATGGAAGAGCCGCATGATCGCGTCGAGGTCCTGCGCGCCGTACGCCTCCTCGGCCATCCGCACCAACCGGCGCGCCCGCGGCTCGGTCACGAGCCCCAGCAGCTCCCGCGCGCGGTCGAAGGCCGCGCCCGGGGCCTGCGGATCGACGTGGATGCCGAACATGCCGACGGCCCGCGCGCCCTCCACGCACTCGGGTGTGTCGTCGAGGAAGACGACCACGTCCGGGTCGACGCCGAGGGCCTTGGCGGCGGCGAGGTAGGTGTCGGGATGGGGCTTGCGGACACCCAGGTCGGAGGAATCGACGAACGCGTCCAGACCGGCGAACTCGGGACGGCCCTCGAAGAACTCGCGGTCGTTGATCGAGTAGGCGTCGTTCGACAGGACGCCCACGCGGCGTCCGGCTGCCTTCGCTTCGCGCATCAGGGCCACCGCATCGGGCACGACGAGGCTGTCGGGCACCACGAGGGTGATCTCGCGGTAGAGCGAGCGCCAGTCGTCGAACCCGGCGCGGGTCGCGATCTGATCCCAGTACTCGTAGTACGAAAAGCGCCCGGCGAGCCGGTCCTGCCAGAGCGGGTCGTTGTCGGGATCGAGGGCGCCGCGGCCGGGCACCGAGTTGCCGGTCGCCGCCTCGAAGTCGTCGAGCCCCATCCAGGGGGCTCCCATGATGACGTCACCGAGGTCGAGGAGGAGCGCGTCGTAGTGGGTCATCCCGGAGTGAAGAACCGAGCGACGGCTTCGATCGCGGCGGCTGACTCGTCGAGCACGAGATGGCCGGCGTCCGGAAACGTGGCCACGGTCGCGTCGGGGAGGAGCGCAGCCCAGGCCGGAGCGAGCGTCGGCGGAACCAGGCGGTCTTCGTCTCCCCACACGACGAGCGTCGGGATGTCGACGCGCCCGAGCCAGCGCGGCAAGACGCGGTCGTAGGGCTGCTCCCACGTCATGATCGCCAACGTGCGGGTCTCGCGGTAGCGGTCGACCGTGAAGTCGACGTCGTTCGGATCGGTGGGGAGGTACGGGAGGATCGTCTCCATCTTGTGGACGAGGCGGGGGACGAGGTCTTCCGGTGGGATGTGGAAGAAGTCCTCGACCTCGATGCCCGGCACCCGCAGACCCGCGGGCGCGACGAGCACCAGGCGGCGCAGCCGATGCTTCTGCGCGATCGCGAAGCGCGCGGCGATCCGACCGCCCAACGAGAACCCGACCAGGTTCACCCCGTCCGTGAGGCCGAGCTGGTCGAAGAGGTCGGTGTAGTGCAACACCATGTCGCCGACGTCGTGCAACCCCTCCATGTCGCCCGACTCGCCGAACCCAGGATGGTGGGGGATGAGGACTCGGAACGCCGACGTCCACGGCTCCGCGAATCGCCACCCGTGGAACGTGCCGCCGCCGTGCAGGAACACGAGCGGCGGTGCCTCGGGATCGCCGGCTGCGAGCACCACCGTGTCGGTGCCGTTGACATCGAGCTGCACCTTGTCGAAGGTCACCGTGCTCACGCGGCGGCCACCTTCTTGTTGCGCAGGCGCGGGATGACTTCTTCTGCGAACAGCGTCGTGTTCTTCACGACCTTCCAGCTGGGCATGTCGCCGATCGTGAGGTTGAGGTTCACGCGGCTCGTGCCCGCTGCCTCGATCCACTTCCCGACTGCGTCCGCGACCTTCTCGGGCGTGCCCGCGACGATGCGGTTGATCGCGACGAGGTCATCCCAGTTCGCGGATCCGTGGACGTCGGCCGCCTGCACCCGCTTGCGGAACTCCGGGACGGTGACGTACCCGGGAGGGTTGAGATAGCGCGGCGTCGTGCGCAGCGCGTCCTCGAAGAAGTACATGAGGTGCGGCATGAACTCTTCCTCGGCGAGCGCGTCGTTCTCGGCGACGTAGGCGAAGATGCCGATCGTCACCTTGTCGGGCGTGACCTCGTGGCCGTGGGCGACGAGCCGCTCGCGGTACTGGTCGAAGACCCGCAGCTGCACCTCGGTCGGGATGAAGACGACCGAGTAGCCGAAGCCGAGCTCGGCCGCGAGCTCGATCGTCTCGGGTGAGCCGGTGCCGACGATGTAGCACTCGGGATGCGGCTTCTGCATCGGCTTCGGCCACGGGTTCAAGTACCGGTAGGTGTAGAAGTCGCCCGAGTAGCCCTGCGGGCCGTCCTGGGTCCAGCACCGCAGGATGATGTCGATCGACTCGCGGAATCGAGCGCGTGCGGTCGCGGGATTCACCGCGTTCGCCCAGTACTCCATGCCGGTGCCGAGCGGGAACGCGATGCGGAGCCGTCCGCCCGACATCACGTCGAGCATGGCGTACTCCTCGGCCAGCCGGTTCGGGTACTCGAAGTTCGGGGGAGTGCCGAACACGCTGATCAGGCCCTTGGTCTGCGGGATGAGCGCCGCCGCCGTGATGTTCGGCGCCGGGTTCATGCAGTACTGGGTGTTGTGGTGCTCGTTCAGCACGAGCCCGTCGTACCCGAGCTTGTCCGCGAGCAGCATCTCCGAGAGGTACCGGTTGTAGAGCTGGTGACCGATCTTCGGGTCGTAGTTGCTGTTCGGGAAGTCGACCCACAGAGACGCCCGCGTCTTGTGGTCGGCCGGCAGGTCTGTGTACGGGAAGAAGTGGAAGTAGTGGAACTCAGCCTCGTCGACGAGACCCATGACACCCCCAGGTATCGGTGAACGGGTGTGGTCTGGTGTGTGGTCTACACCACCGAATCGCGCAGGAACTCCACGAGACGGGCGCCCACCTCGTCGGGCGCGTCCCACTCGAGGAGGTGCCCGGCACCGGCGACGATCTCGACGGGAATCCCCTTCTCCGACCAGCGCGCGGAGACGCCGACGGGGAGCAGCTCGTCCTGCTCGCCCCAGAGCGAGAGGCTCGGGCACTTGACTCGGTGCAAGCGGTTGGCCTGACCCCTGTCGCCGAGCGGCCACAGCAAGCTCGCGGCGGCGACATCGCTGAGGTAGCGCGCGATGGGTCCGTTGTCGGGACCCAGCTCGCTGAAGCGGTCGACGTAGGGCTCGGGTACGCCCTTCGCGAAGAGGTGCGTCATGCGGTCGGGTGTGGGCACCGAGTAGAGGTCGAGGCCCGGGTTCGCCTCGTCGAAGATGCCGAACGGTGCGAGCAGCGCGAGGGCGGTGACGGCCTCGGGTCGCAGCGCGGCGAGGTCGGCCGCGAGCATCCCGCCGACCGATGCCCCCACCACCGGGCAGGGCAGCGCAGCGCCACACGCGTCGATCGCATCCCAGAACACGGTGAGCCAGCCGAGATGGTCGTCGGGCACGACGAGTCCCGAACGGCCGTCGAAGCCCCGGACCTCGGGCACGATGACGTTCCAACCGGCATCCGCGAGCATCCCGAGCACCGGCGACGGTGCGGGGTGGCCGGCGATGCCGAACAGGTAGATGAGGTCGCGCGAGCCGGAAGACATCAGCTCGGCCATCAGATCGCGGTCGCGTTCGCAGGCCACCAGTGGTCGACCGCGTCGGGGAACAAGCTCCGGAGCGCGGGTGCGACCTTGTCGCCGAACAGCTTCGTGTTGTACCGAGTGAGCTCGTCACTCATGTTCCCGAAGTGCAGGGCCGTCAACAGGTGGCCGCAGTTGAACGTCTTCGCGACATCCTCGAGCGTCTCGCGGACGGTGTCCGGGCTCCCGATGACGACGTAGCCCTTCTCGACCATCTCGTCCCACGTGAGGTCGTGCTTCTGCTGCTTGGTTCGGGCGATCTGGCGCACCGCGGACTGGTACCGGGCCCGCACCGAGGCTTCGGTCACGTAGCCGGGTGGGTCGGCGAAGCCGGGATAGACGTGCAACGACCGGTTGAAGAAGTACTCGGCCGGTTCCTTGTACAGCTTGTACGCCTCGGCGTCGGTGTCGCCGACGCCGATGAACTGGACGAAGGCGAGCCGGTAGGGGTTCGGGTCCTTGCCGTTCGCCTCGACCTGTCGCCAGTAGGCGCCGACGTTCTCGCGAGCGAGAAGGTGGCCGTAGTAGGAGAGCGCGCCGTACACGTAGTCGTTCTGCGCGCAGAAGTCCCACGTCTCGACCGATCCGCCACCCGGGATCCAGATCGGTGGGTGCGGCTGCTGAAGCGGACGCGGGATCGCGTTGACCGTACGGAGCTGGTTGAAGCGGCCGTTCCACGCGAACGGCTCCTTCGCTGTCCACGCCTTGACGATGAGCTCGATCGCCTCCGCGTACTTGGCGCGCAGCGTGCCGGGGTTCGCGCTGTAGGCGTACGCCGTGTCCATCGCGGTGCCGACGGGGAAGCCGGCGATGATGCGGCCACGCGACATGAGGTCGAGCACCGCCATCTCCTCGGCGACGCGCACCGGCGGGTTGTAGAGAGCGACCGAGTTGCCGAGCAGCGTGATGGCCGCGCGTGAAGTGCGCGACGCGAGGACCGACCCGAAGAGGTTGGGGGAGGGCATGAGCCCGTAGCCGTTGGCGTGGTGCTCGTTGATGCCCAGGCCGTCGAAGCCACAGTCCTCGGCGTAGACGAGCTGGCCGATGTACTCGTCGTAGGCGTCGGCGATCACTTCCGAATCGAACAGGGCAGGGTCGATGTCGACCCAGACGCTCCGATGCTTCGTGTTGAAGTCCTCGGGGAGCTTCGGGTACGGCATGAGGTGGAACCACACGAGCTTCACGGCCCCACGGTGCCCCGTGGGACTCGAAAAGTCCACGACCGAACCCGACACAGATCATGTCCAAACCGATAACGTTCGCGTCGTGCCCCGCACCGATGTGCGCCACCTCCGGTACTTCGTGGCCGTCGCCGAGGAGTGTCATTTCGGGCGCGCCGCCGCTCGGCTGCACGTCACCACGCCGCCGCTCTCGCAGCGCATCCGCGAGCTCGAGGAGGACCTCGGCCTGAGCCTGTTCGAGCGCACGAGCCGCAAGGTCACGCTCACCCCGGCGGGCGAACGGCTCCTCGTCGAAGCACGCGATGTCCTGCGGGCCATGGAGCGCTTCGATGCCGTCAGCGCGGAGATCGCTTCGTCGGTGAGCCTTCCGCTGCGGGTCGGGTTCTGTCACGGCAGTGAGGGGGGCGTGATGCGGGCGATCCGGGCGCTCCTCGTCGAGCAGCCCGACCTCGCGGTGCGCCCCGACGGGCTCACCTCGCTCAACATCCTCGACGGCCTGCGGACGGGTGCCCTGGCGGTCGGCATCGTGCGAGCGCCGGTCGGCGATCCCGAGCGCATCGCGTCGGTGCCGCTGGCCCGGGTGCCCGTCGACCACGTCGCCGTGCCGGCGTCGCACCGGCTCGCCGACCGCTCCGAGGTCGATGTGCGCGATCTCGACGGTGAGCCGGTCTTCGTGGTGGACCGGGGCGATGCGCCCACCGCGCACGACGAGATCGCCGCCTATTGCACGTCGATGGGAGTGCGGCCCGCCTGGGTCACGCACGCCCCGACCCAGGTCGAGCGGGTGCTCGACCTCGTGGCCGTGGGCGGCGGCATCGGCTGGCTGAACTCGTGGCAGGTCGAGCGGGAGGCGACGCACTCCGGTGTGGTGGTCAAGCCGCTGCGTCCGGTCGGCCTGTACGACGAGTTCCGGGTGGCCTGGCGGGTCGGGGACACCGCCACCGCCACCTCGACGTTCGTCCGTGTGGTGCTCGAGACCTGCGGCGGCTGACTGCGCGCGGAGGCGAGTGTGCGAAGAGTCACGGGGGCGACGTGACGGGCGCTCACGACGGAAACGACCGCTGACGCGATCCTGAGCACATGCACGCGTTGTCACCCCAGCCGATCGGACCGTTTGCCACACGCGGTGAGTACCACCACACGAAGCTCTATGACGGGTCCGAGCCGCCCTCCTCGGCGCCGCAGCGCCGCTTCCGCTTTCGGTGGTTCACGCGCCGGGCTGCGCAGGTCTGATCAACCCCACACTTCGGCGGCGACCTCGACGATCAGGCGAAGCTTCGCCACTTCGTCGTCGTAGGTGAGGACGTTGCCCTCGACCGTCGACGAGAAGCCGCACTGAGGCGAGAGACACAGCTGGTCGAGCGGCACGTACTTTGCGGCCTCGTCGATGCGCCGCTTCAGGTCGTCCTTCTTCTCGAGCTCGGGACGCTTGGACGTCACGAGGCCGAGCACGACCATCTTGTCCTTCGGCACGAATCGCAGCGGCTCGAATCCACCGGAGCGAGCGTCGTCGTACTCGAGGAAGAAGCCGTCGACGGCGAGATCGTTGAAGAGCGCTTCGGCCACGAAGTCGTAGCTGCCTTCCGCCGCCCAGGACGACCGGAAGTTGCCGCGGCACATGTGTGTCGTGACCCGGAGCGTCGACGGACGGCCGGCGAGCGCGGCATTGATCTGGCGGATGTAGCGGAGATGCTGATGCTCGGCGTCGTCGCCCCGCGCGTTGAGCTTCGCCCGCTCGGCGGGATCGTTGAGGTAGGCGAGGCTCGTGTCGTCGAACTGCAGGTAGGTGCAGCCGAGGGCGGCGACTCCGGCGACTTGCTTCGCGTAGGCCGCGTCGAGGTCATCCCAGAACTCGTCGATCGTCGCGTACACCGCCGGGTCGATCGCGGCCGGGCCGCCGCGGTAGTGCACCATGCTCGGCGAGGGGATCGTGAGCTTCGGGGTGAGCCGGGTCGTCTCGCTTCAAGAACGTGAAGTCGTCGGCGAAGATCGGCTCACCGACATCGATCCGGTCATGGACCTTGAGGGCCGCCGATTCGAACGCGATCTCCTCGTTCTCGTTGCGCATCTCGACGCGGAGCTTCTCGTCGCTCTTGCCGATGCCACCGAGCTGGTAGATGAAGTCCATGTGCCAGGAGGCCCGGCGGAACTCCCCGTCGGTCGCGGCCTGCAGGCCGACGTCCTCTTGCATCTTCACGACGTCACGGATCGCGTCGTCTTCGATCGCTCTGAGCTCGGCTGCCGAGACACGCCCCGCCGCGGCTTCCTCGCGAGCGTGCAGCACAGATTGCGGGCGGAGAAGGCTGCCGACGTGGTCGGCTCGGAACGGGGGAACGAGAGCGGGCATCGCGGCACGATATGCCGCGGCGTGGCCTCGCTCCCGAATGGATCTGGAGCTACGAGCCGGTCGTAGCGGGCGCCTCGGTGTCCGCAGGCGCTTCGGTCACGTCCGTCGTGACGTCGCCGCCGTCGTCGCCGTCATCGTCGTCGCTGCAGCCCGCAGCGAAGGACATCACAGCGGTGAGTGCCACGAGGCTGCCAGAACACGTCGTGCATGCATTTTCGTCATCCCCGTTCGTTCCCCGTGGCCGCCCTTGCCCATACATGACGAGGCCGTGGTGTCTGCGTATCGGAGCGACGCATCACGGGGTAGTGCCCTCACGACGGTCGATTATTCAGGAGGAAGCCATGAAGTTCAAGCTTGGTTTGGCGATGGGTGCCGGTGCGGGCTACCTGATTGGGTCCGGCAAGGGGCGCGAGCTGCTCGAGTCGGTGAAGCGCTCGTTCGACGAGGCCGGGACGAAGTCCGGGCCCAAGGCTCCCGTCGACAGCACGCCGGCCGGCACTGAGTCCGAGATGGCGCGGCGGCTGGCCTCCTAGCGCTGTCGTCCTAGCCGTCGGCCGCCTGCGCCGGTCCGCCCGCGGGCGCCTCGGTCGAGGTGAGAACCTGGGGCCATGAGCGACATGGCGTACCGACAGCTGGGCAGCTCGGGCCTCAACGTGTCCGTGGTCGGCATCGGCTGCAACAACTTCGGCTTCCGCATCGACGAAGAAGCCAGCGCGGCGGTGGTCTCGGCGGCAATCGCGGCTGGCATCAACCTGTTCGACACCGCGGCGAGCTACGGCGCGAGTGAGGAGCGGCTCGGCAAGGCGATCGTCGGTCACCGGGACGAGGTCGTGATCGCGACGAAATGGCCGTCGCCGTTCGAAGCGACGAAGCACCACCCCGGCTCCCGCCATCACATCGTTCGCGCGTGCGAGGGGAGCCTGCAGCGGCTCGGTACCGACTACATCGACCTGTACCAGATGCACCGTCCGGACGCGCTGACGCCGATCGACGAGACGTTGCATGCGCTCGACGACCTCGTGAGCGCCGGCAAGGTGCGCTACATCGGCAGCTCGAACTTCGCCGGGTGGCAGATCGCCGATGCGGACTGGACCTCACGGACGAACGGATGGGCACGGATGGTCACCGCGCAGAACAACTACTCGCTGTTGAAGCGCGATGTGGAGAGCGACGTCATCCCCGCGTGCCGTCGGTTCGGTGTCGGCATGCTGCCGTTCTTCCCGTTGGCGAGCGGCGTCCTCACGGGCAAGTACACGAGAGGAGAGGAGGGCCCGGAAGGCTCGCGGCTCGGCCAAGGGAGCCCGATGGCGGCGAGGGCGGGCATGTTCCTCAACGACCGCAACTTCGACATCGTGGACGAGCTCGAGAAGATCGCGGTCGACGCCGGCGTGTCGCTGCTCCACCTCGCGATGGGTGGCCTCGCCGCGCAGCCGATGGTCGCTTCCGTGATCGCCGGGGCGACGACTCCGGAGCAGGTGCGGGCGAACGTCGACGCGGGCTCCTGGCAGCCTCCTGCCGACGTGCTCGCCGCGATCGACGCGGTGACGAAGCCGTCGTCCTGATGCCGACCTCGCTGACCTTCGACCAGCACGTCGACGCGCTCGATCGCGCCGGAGCGCGGCTCCTGGCTGCCGCGGAGGCGGCCGGCCTCGATGTCCGGGTCCCCACCTGCCCGGCGTGGACCGTGAGTGACCTGCTCGCCCACCAGACGATGGTGCACCGCTGGTCCGCGGCGCACGTGCGCGGCGACGACCCGGACGCGATGCCCAATGAGACACAGATCCTCGAGGCGGTGCCGGACCTCCCCGCGTTCTACTCGGATGGGCTGGCGGCGCTGCTGGCCGCGCTCCGCGCCGCGCCACCTGACCTTGTCGCGATGACGTTCCTCAAGGACGCTCCGGCCCCACGTGAGTTCTGGGCCCGGCGCCAAGCGCACGAGACGACGATCCACGGCGTCGACGCGCTCGCCGCGTCCCTCGGCCGCACACCGTCAGTCGCCGAGGCCGACATCGACACGGCGTTGGCTGTCGACGGCATCGACGAGCTGCTGCGGGGATTCTTCACGCGCGGGCGCTGCAAGATGAGCGTCGAAGGTGAGCCCGAGTGGTCGTTCGCCGTGGAGCCGAACGACTCGGAGCGCCGCTGGGTCGTGCGGGTGGGGGAGAAGCTGACCGTCGATCCCGACGATGGCGCCGCCGCCGATTCGACGCTCAGCGGCACCGCCGCGGGCATCTACCTCACGCTGTGGAACCGCGGCGACGAGGTCGAGGCCGCCGGCCCGATCGACGTGCTCGACCGGTGGCACGGCGCGCAGCGCATCGGCTGGACCTGAACCGCCCCCACCCCGGGGTTCCTCGGTAAGTTACGTGCCGATGCCTTGGTGGGGGCGTTCGTGGTTGTAGATCTCAGCAGAACGCGTCGAGCTGGGCTTGGAGCTCGGCGAGGTCTAGCGGCCAGGGGTTGGCTCGTAGCCATTTCTTGAGGGTCTGTTGGAATCGTTCGACTTTGCCGGTGGTCTGGGGGTGATAGGGCCGCCCGGTCGAGGGTCGCACCCCGGCGTCTCGCAGGTTCGCTTCGAACACCACCTCGAAGCCTTTGAGCTTGCCCGAGAACGCACAGCCCGTTGTCGGACAGGACCCCGGCCGGGAGCCCCCATTGTTGGCCGCCTCGCAGAACGTGGTCCACGCCTCCTGGGTGGTCGCTTCGATGCACCGCCCGCGACCGGGTCACGACCCGGGAGTGATCATCGATGATGTTGAACACCCGCACCGCCCGGTCGGCGATGACCCAGTCCATCGCGTCGATCTGCCAGCACTCGTTCGGCGCTGACGCCTCGAACCGTCGCCACGACGACTTCGGCCGTTTCTTGGGCTCCGGGACGCCTGGGCTCGACGCGACGCCCGCTCCCCGACACCACGTTGCCGTCGGTCATCGTGGCGTGCACCACGACATCGGGAAGGTCGTCGAGCGCGCACGTGAGGGGATCGCGGTCGAGCACGGCGAGGTCGGCGTACGAGCCCGGCGCCAGCCGGCCCAGCTCGGGCCAGTCGAGCACGGACGCTCCGCCTTGCGTCCACATCGCGAGCGACTCGGCGCGGGTGATCACTTGGTCGGGCCCGTCGTTGCGGTCGCCCGAGCGCCCGAGGAGGTGCGTCTCGGCGAGCCACATCTGCTCCCACGGACGCGTCGGTCCCCAGTCCGATGCGGCGCTGAGCGTGATGCCCACGTCGAGCAGGCGGCGGAGCGGATTGAGGTCGGCGAGCACCTCTTCGCCGAACGCGCGGCGGTAGACGTCGCCCTTCCCCCACGTGAACCCGCAACACACCGTCTGACGGAACCCGGCGGCATGCCATCGGCGCGCGTGTGCCAGCGGCATCAGCGCGCCGTGCTGGACGATGCCTCCGCGGGCGCCGTGGCGCTCGACGGCGTCGAGGAACAGCTCGTGCTCCGACGGTCCCATCGAGCAGAAGTTCAGCTGCAGTCCCGTCTCCGCGCAGA
This sequence comes from uncultured Acidimicrobiales bacterium, assembly GCA_963747215.1. Classification (GTDB taxonomy): domain Bacteria; phylum Actinomycetota; class Acidimicrobiia; order Acidimicrobiales; family DATKAS01; genus DATKAS01. The sequence continues at coordinate 11,557 of CAVVET010000028.1, read as the reverse complement.
AGCGCACGGCCTGATCGACGGCTTCCGTCGGTGACGAACCAGTGTCCGCGTGTCTCGTGTCCGAACGCATCGAGATACGGAGTCGGCCACGCCATGTTGCCCGGCGCGCACGTGCCTGTGGCCGAGACCGTGATGCCTTCCGCTCTCACCCAGTCGTCGTCGAGGTCGACCGCGGCGAGCGCGGCCGTGAGCGTCTCCGCGAGCTCGTCGAGCGACTTCACGTGGTCGTTCGGTCTCGTGAAGCGCTGGTATTCGGGGACGGCCTTCACGCGCATCGTGAGTCGGCCGGCGTCGCGAAGACGGCGGTACACGTCGATGTGGCGGGCCTCCATCGCGTGCGGCTCGTACACCGCGGTGATGCCGTCGCGGTGGTGCGCGGCGATGCCCGCCAGCACCGCCCCTGGCACCAGCTCCGAGCTCGGTGCCGGCAGCTTGAGCAGGACGTCACGAAAGAACGGGTCGGTGTTGTAGTTCGTCGTGACGGCGCCGCGCAGCCGGCCCGTGGGTTGGCCGCCGGCGTCCTTCTCGATCCACACGTCGGCCACACGGTCGGGTGTCGTGTCGTCGATGCCGAGCGCGGCGAGTGCGAGTGAGTTCATGGCGCACGTGTTCGGCATCGTCGGCGACCACGCCTGGATCATCACGGGATGGCGGTCGGTTGCTCGATCGAGCGTGTGGCGGTCGGGCAGGTCACCCTCGGCGAGATCTCCGTACCCGCGGCGGAAGAAGTAGTGCGGCTCGCCGACCGGCGTGGCCATCACCCATTCGCCGGGCGGTCGGTCGTTCGCGACGGCGGCGATCGCAGACACGATCTCCGCGTGATCGGTCGCATGCCGCAGGTCGGCCAGACCGGCGACGGCGACCGAGAAGTGCAGCAGGTGCGGATGGGTGTCGATCAGTCCCGGGACGACCCACGCGCCGTCGAGATCGTGCTCGACATCGGTGGCGCCGAGCACCGCACGCACGTCGCCCTCGTCGCCGACGGCAACGACTCGTCCGCTCGTCGATGCCGACGGCGTCGTCGACTGCGCCTCCGAAGTCTGCGCGCACGCGCCCTCCGCGGAGAAGGACGCGAGCCATCAGCCGGCGCGCTCGATGATGCGGACGACCCCCGCCGTGCCGTCGACCTCCAAGATGTCGCCGGTGTGGATCACGGTCGTCGCGAGTCCGGTGCCGCAGACCGCGGGAATGCGGTACTCGCGCGACACGATCGCCGTGTGCGAGAGCGCGCCACCGGTGTCGCAGACGCAGCCGGCGATCTGGGAGAAGGCGGGCGTCCAGTTCGGTGTCGTGAAGACGCAGACCAGGATCTCCTCGGGCTCCACCTCACCCAGGTCGTCGGACGAGGTGATGACCCGGGCTCGCCCGCGCACGACGCCCGAGGACGCGGGCACGCCGGTCAGCTCCGACGTCGACAGGTCGGCGGCGCCGACGGCTTCGAGCAGTCGCCGGTCGACGCCGAAGATCTCCTTCATGATCGGATCGTCGGTCTCGGCATTCGGAGTGCCCAACACCCGCGGCATCTCCGCCCGGCGAGCCTTGCCCGCCTCGTAGTACTCGCGGCGCGCCCCGACGACGTCGCGGACCTCGGCGTAGGTGAGCGTGCCTCGGGCGAGCGCGTCGAGCTCGTGACGGAAGACGTAGATCAGGTCGTCGCGCTGCTCCGCACCCACGAGCTCGGCGATGCGCAACGCGGCCATCCGCAGAGGGATGTGCGCGCGCATGTCCATGTAGAAGTTGTGCTCCTCCTGCCACCAGGCGAAGTTCGCGTGGTAGCACGCACCGAGGCCCGCTTCGAACCGCTCGAGGTCCGCGCCGTCGAGCTGCGAGCGAACCCGAGCGAGCGCCTCGTCGCGTTCGTCGATGGCCGCCTGCCGTGCCGCGTCGAAGTCGTGGTCGTCGTCCTTGCGGAGGAACGTGGAGAGGAGCACGAGCGCGGGCGTCGGGTCCTCGACCCAAGGAGCGAGCGTCGGGTCGCACATGCCCTCGGTGCGCCAGCCGTACTCGTTGAGGAACGCGGTGAAGTCGTCGTGCCACGCGGTCACGGCCGGGTCGCCGGATGACCGCAGCGAGCTGAGCGCCGTCGATGGATCGTTCTCGGCGAGCAACGACTCGACCGCGGTGCCTCGCGCCGCGGCGGCCAGGGCCCAGAGCGCCCGGTCGGTTTCCATCACCTTCGTGTCGGAGCCCTGGAAGAACCGAGTCACGTCGCTCTCGTCGATCCCCAGCTCGACGCACGTGGCTCGGAACGCGAAGTAGTTGCCGATGAGCGGATCCATCAGCTCGAAGTGGACCTCCCACAACCAGCGGTGGAAGGCCCAGAACTCGCCGAGGTAGACCGCGACTTCGGGCAGGCCCATCGCGGCAAGGTCGGCGCCCTCGAAATGCGCCAGCGCGGTCTTGATGTCCTCGAGGCGCTCGGCCCACAGCGTCGGGAACGCCGCGATGGCGGGACCGACGAGCTTGTCGACGCGGCTCGCGCGGTGCATGACCTCCCACTCGCTCTGACACGGGAGGTCGCTCACGTACGCGTGCACGCCGCTCATGCGCGCGGCCTGCCCCTTCGTGGGCGGCAGCTGGTACAGGTTGGCGCCGAACTGGGTGCCCCACAGCACGTCGTTCGCCGCGGACACGCACAGCGGTGTGAAGCCGCGGCTCCAGTGCCCCTCGAGCAACCAGAACCGGTCTTCGTCCTCGGGGGAGAAGAGCGCGAAGCCCTCCTCCATCTGAGGTTGGCCGGGCAACGGCAGCGTCACCCCCGGATACCACTCGTCACTGACGTGCTCTCCGAGCGGGAAACGCGCCACGTTGCCTGACCCCCAGTGCTCCACCGACGTGAGGGCTGCGAGTCAATCACACGGCACTGGGGGCGGCGCTGACCGCGCCCGATGCGGAACGGCTAGCCGAGCACCTCCGCCCGTAGGCTGCGCTCGTGAGCCCGATCTTCGCCATCGTGTGGCGCGGTGACGCCGAGGCCGAGAGCCGAGGCATCGCGTCCAACGAGCGCCTCCGGCCGGTGTTCGAGGCGCTGACACGCCTGGGATGTCACGCGGAAGCAGTCGTGTACCGCGACGAGGTCGCGGCGAGCGTGCGGCAGCGACTCCTCGCCGTCGACGGCGTACTCGTGTGGGTCGATCCGATCGGCGGCGACGAGGACCGCACTCAGTTCGACGAGATCCTGCGGGAAGTCGCAACGGCGGGAGTGTGGGTGAGCGCCCACCCCGACGTGATTGCCGCGATCGGAACGAAGGAGGTGCTCTTCCGAACACAGACGCTCGGATGGGGGACGGACACCACCTCCTACGCAGATTTCGCACAGCTACGCGCGAGTTCCCGGCTCGGTTGGGCCGAGACCGGGTTCGAGTCCTGAAACCGCGTCGTGGCAACGGCGGTTACGGAGTGTGGCGCGTCGAGGTCCTCGGCGCGGGCCGACCGGAAGACGACTCCGTGGTGCTCGTGCACCACGCGCGTGAACCGGCACACCGTTGGAGAGGAGCTGCGCCTCGACGAGTTCATGAGGCGATGTGAGCCGTATTTCCTCGACGGTTGCGTCGTGGACCAACAGTTCCAATCGCGAGTCGAGGAGGGCTTGGTGCGCGTCTACCTCGTCGCTGATCGCGTGATCGGATTCGGTCGCCAGACTGCGGAGTCGATGACGTCAACCGGGAGCGCGGCCGACCGCGTGATGGGTCTGCCTTCGCCGAAGACGATGTTTCCCCCGATTCGGCTGCTTTCCAAGCGTTGCGCCACAAGGTCCAGTCCGAGTGGGTTCCGGGGATGCAGCGACTCGTCGGAGTCGGCACCGAGCGGCTCCCAGTCCTTTGGGACGCCGACTTTCTCCTGGCCCACGCACGCCGGCGGGCGACGACACCTATGTCCTGTGTGAGATCAACGCGAGCTGCGTCACGCCGTTTCCGCCGGAGGCGCCCGAAGCGCTTTCACGCGCGGCAGTCGATCGGCTCGCCTAGCTCGCGACTCGCGGGTTGAAGTGGTCAGAGCCGCCCTGCGTCGTGAGGCGGCCAGACGACCGCCTCGACCCGCCCGACGAGCGCGTCGGTCGGCACCGGCCCGAAGGTGCGGCTGTCGATCGAGAGCACCCGGGCGTCGCCGAGCACGAACAGCTTGTCCTCGGGCACTTCGACGGGCCCGAAGGCGGGTGTCTCGACGTCCCCCAACCAGGGTTCGTCGAGCTCTGCACCGTTGATCCGCACGCGACCATCGACGGCCTCGACGACGTCACCGGGCAGGCCGACGACGCGCTTCACGAGCGTGTCGCCGAGATGCGGAGGCGCACCGGCGATCGGGGTGATGTCGAGCACGACGACGTCGCCGCGCTTCGGATCGCTCAACCGATACGCCACCTTGTTCACGACGACCCGATCGCCCGTCGTGGAGCTCGGGCTCCATCGACGACGAGGCGACGGTGTACTGCTCCGCGACCTCCGAGCGAATGAGATTCGCCGTCACGGCCGCGCCGACGACGAGCAGGGCGGCGATGGCCGTGAGCTTCGCCGGTCGCAGCGAAACGCCGCCACCCGCGTGCGCGCTCCGGCTGCTCTGCTTCGGGCGCGTTCGCCGACGGCTTCGGATCCTCGGATGGGGAGTCGACTTCGGGTTCGGGTTGGGTTTCGGGTTGGGAGTCGGATCGAAGCTTGCTCGCTTCAACGCGAGCTTCCTCGATGATGTCCCGCGCCCGGTACTCCGCGTCGAGGAGTCGCTGTGTGGCGACCTTGTCGGCGTCGGCGATGTGCGCCCGGCGCCACTCCTCTGTTTCCGCGCGGCGCTGCGCCGCGGCCAGCTGAGCTTCGGTGACCAGCGCGTCGGCTTTCCTTCGCGCCTCGGCGAGCAGTGCCGCCGCGGTGGCTTCGGCGTGACGCGAGACGCTCCGAGGCGTTGAGGTCCGCCTCGGCGAGCGGGTTCTCGCTCACGTGCTCGGTCAACCAGATGAGACGCTTCGTCTCCTCCTCGATCTCGTCGAGCTTCTGGATCTCGTCGAGCCTTTGGATCTCGTTGATCTTCTGGATCGTCTCGACTCGGAGGGCGATGGGCTCGGTCGGCGCGTCGAACGAGGGCTCGACCTCGGCCTCGGCCGTCGCCCGGGGCGGGCCGGACGGGGCAGGGAGCGCCATGACGCGCTCGACGTCACCCTCAAACCTCACGCTGGCGGTCTCCTCAGCTGTCGACAGGGCCAACAGAGCACGGCTATGGGAGCCGGACGAGTCCGCTTGCACAGTAGTTGCTTCGGCTCGAAGGCCGAGCACATGTAGGACCTGACGGGAATCTTGGCCAGGAAGCCGGGCTCGTGCTCACGGTGAGTGTTCACGGGCACCGATGAGAGTGAGGGGAATGCCCCGGCGGCCGAGCTCGCCCGCCAATTGTGACGGATCGTCTAACCAACGCACCTCGGCATTGCGCCACCGCGCCTGCTGCACGAGTCCGATGAGCACGGCCAGCGCGCGGTCGCTGATCGACGTTGCCGAGCCGCGCCACAGATGCAGTGCCGCGACCGTCGGCGAGACCGCCGACGTCGCGCGGTTCCACGCGTCGGGCCCGGGCACGGTCGCGCCACCGATCCGCACGTCGACAGTGCTGGTGGTGACCTCGACGGAGAGTCCGGGCTGATCGCGACGGGCACGAACCTCGCGCCACTCGTGCGCCAACCGCGGGCCGAAGACCCGCATGTCGTGGGCGTAGCGACGGCCGAGCCGACGCGGCTCTTGCACGAGCCGCGCGATCCACTCCGTCCCGGTCCGCTGCATCCACATCGGCGCGCGTCGACGCTCTCCGACCAGCATGTCGAGCGAACCGCCGACGCCGATCATCACGGGCACGCCGAGCCGATCGCGGTGCGCTTCGATGAACCGCTCCTGCTTCGGGTTGCCGAGCGCGACGCACAGGATGTCGGCGTCGACCGCGGCGATGGCGTCGAGGACGCAGTCGTCGACGGACGGTGGGGTCGGGGATGTGAGGGCCGGGATCGATGGAGACCGACGCGCCGGGGTACCGCTCGCGCGAACAGCGTCGATGCGCGGCGCGGCGACCGACGGCGACGAACCGAACACGTGGATGCGCCATCCGGTGGTCGCCGAGGCCTCGACGAGCAGCGGGAGCAGGTCGGCGCCGGCGACGCGCTCGTGGATCGGCATGCCCAGGAGCGACGCGCCCCACACGACCGGCATGCCGTCGGCGAGGCACACGTCGGCGCTTCTGCAGGATGGCGCGCAGCTCGGGTCGTCGAGCGCGTTCACGAGGAAGTCGACGTTCGTCGTCGCGATCTGATGCGTGCGGTTGAACGATCGGCCGTCGTCGATCAGGTCGCCGATGAGGGTGATCGTCTCGGTCATGCTGAGATCGGCGATCGGCACGCCGAACAGCAGCGCCGGCGGGCGAATCATCTGGACCCTCTCGACGTTTCGTTCGGTGCGGGTCCAGTCCACGTCTTCTTCCGGTTGCAGCACCTTGGCCCACAGCGCGACCTTCCACGCCACGAGCGATGGCGCCGACAACAACGCCTTGTACCGGGCGGCAGGGGCGCCGACCGACGCCAAGCCGGCGAAGACATGGCCGGTCAGGGCGGTGATCGCGAGCGACGTCGATCGCCGAGGGCGACTCGTGATGGCCGGTGACCGGCAACCGCCCCGACCGCGTGCACGACCGCGACACCGAGTTGCATCGCCGCGAGCACCGAGATCGGCGGCACGAGATGATCGAAGACGGCGTCGACGCGCGCGAACCGGCGCCCACGAGCCGCGATCGAGCCCGCCGAGGAGCTCGGGGACGTACCGCTGGGCCATCTCGATCCGACCGCGCTCCCATCGCTGGTTCTGGCTCGTCGCCTGCGACAGCGTGTGCGGCATCTCGGCCCAGAGCACCGCGTCGGGTGCGTAGGTCACGAGGTGGCCGTCGAGGAGCAGCTCGTTCTGGAGCTCGGCGTCCTCGACGAGGTGACCGGTCCAGCGGCGTCCGGCGAACAGCGAACGGGTGAACATCATGCCGTTGCCGTACAGACCGGACGACCCGCCGAGGCGGCTCCGGCCGAGCGGGCGGAGGTGGTGGCGGCACGCCAACGCCGCGAAGCGGAAGCTGGCGAGCGGGCGAGAGGTCGGGGTCGCGAACCGAGTAGTAGCCCTGCGCGGCCTGCACTCCGCGTTGGACCTGCTGGTCCATCGCGCGGAGGAACCCCGGGTCGACGGTGGTGTCGGCGTCGACGATGACGATGGCGTCGAACGGTTCCCCGCTGGCGACCAGCCGATCGAACAGCCAGTTCAGCGCCGGGCCCTTGCCGGGCTCGTCCGGCGCCGTCCGTTCGTGCACGGTCCAGCGGCTCCGGCGAACGACACGCGCGGTGTCGTCGGTGCAGTTGTCCGCGACGACGTGCACCGAGAACAGCTCGGCCGGATAGTCGAGCGCGTCGAACGCTTCCAGCGTGCGGCCGATGCCCGCCGCCTCGTCGTGCGCGGGCACGAGGATCGCGAATCTCGTCGCGGGTGCGCCGGGTTCGTCTGTCTCGTCTCGGCGCCGTCGCGGGAGCAGTCCCGCGACGCTGATCACGGAGAGGTACGCGCTCGGCAGTGCCGCGACAGCAGTCGTGGCTGCGACGAAGGCGGTAGCTGTCGCCCGAAGCGGGCGAGGGGGAGTGGCAGGGCGCATGCTCTCACTGGGGCGGTCGACGGTCCCTGCAGACTGCCATCACCTCGATGTCGAGGCGATGGCAGTCTGACTCCTGGCCCGAAGGTCAGGCGGAGCGGCGGCGGAGCACGGAGGCGGCGCCGGCCATCAAGAGCCCGATCCCGATCAGCGTGACGCCGATGAGGGCGAGCTCGATGCTGTGGGCGCCGGTGGTGCTGAGGATGTCCGCGTTGTCCGCGTTCTGCTCGGTCGGCGGCACCGCGTAGGGCGTGGCGATGGACCGGACGTTCGAGGGCGCTGCGAGCCGTCCGACGTCGACCACGGCGAGCGGCGTCGAGCGGTTCGTGAGGCTCCGGTCGGTGGCGGCGACGATCGTCCAGCGGAAGCTGGCGGATCCCACCGCGCCGGTCTCTCTGTCGGTGGCCTTGACGACGACCTCGTGGGCACCGAGGTCGAGCCCGACGTACCGCACCGGGGAGGTGCACACCCGACCGTCCTCGCCGTCGAGGCTGCAGGTGAAGATGAGTGTCGGCGCCGCGAACTCCTGCGTCGGCTGGAAGTCGCCGACCTCGAAGGTGATCACCGCGTCACGTTCGGTCGTCGTCTCCGACGGGCCGCCCGTGATCGTGATGTTCGGAGCGGGAGGCTGGTTCGGCGGAGGCGCCGCTTGCTGCTGCTGCTCCGCTGCCGCCGCCTGCTGGCGCGGTGGTGCCGGCCGCTGCGGTGGTGCGCGGCCGCGGTGGTCGGTGCCGCGGCGGTGGTGGGTGCCGCGGTGGTGTCGGCGCCGCGGTGGTGGGCGCTGCGGTGTCGTCGGTGCGGCGGTGGTGGGTGCGGCGGTCGTGGGCGCGACGGTGGTCGGTGCGCGGTGGTCGGCGCGGCGGTCGTGGGCGCCGGCAGTCGTCGGCGCAGCGGTGGTCGGCGCCGCGGTGGTGGGCGCCGCGGTGGTCGGCGCGGCGGTGGTCGGCGCTGCGGTGGTCGGTGCGGCGGTCGTCGGCGCCGCGGTGGTCGGCGCCGCGGTGGTCGGTGCCGCGGTCGTCGGCGGCGGCGGTGGTCGGCGGCGTGCGTCGCGGTGGTGGGCGGCGCGGTGGTGGGCGCCGCGGTCGTCGGCGCCGCGGTGGTCGGCGCCGCGGTCGTGGGCGCTGCGGTCGTCGGCGCCGCGGTCGTCGGCGCCGCGGTGGTGGGCGGCGCCGTGGTCGGCGCGGCGGTCGTGGCGCCGCGGTCGTGGTGTGTCGGTGTCGTCGGCGGCGGTGGTGGTCGGCGCGGTGGTCGGCGGGCGCCGTGCCGTCGCCGGTGAAGACCTGGATGTTGTCCCAGTGCCAGGTCAGCACGTCGGGGTTGTAGCCGGTCGTCCTTCGGCGGGTCGTAGTTGTCGTCCTGGAACACGACCCGCACCGGCGTCCTGCGGGATCTGGCCGGGCATGTCGAACGTGCGCGTGCCGCCGTCGGCGTGTCCTGGGTGAGCCGGACGATGTTGTTCGGCTGGTTCTCGATGCAGTGCTTGTAGCGGGCCGCCTTGTCGGTGATGCCGCGTTCGACTGATGGTGCCCGGCCACCCGAACCTGCGCCGTCCAGGTGTCCTGGTTCTGGAACCACTGAACGTCGCCCATGCTCGATCTTGAACCCGGCGAGCGTGCCGCCCTGCGGGAAGATGCCGGTGTTCGGGCCGTCCTGTCGCGGAAGTCGGGGCGAGGTGTAGCCGAGGTCGAACCCGCCGGTGCCACGGGCACTGCCGCTGCCGTCGGATCGGACCGTCCCAGCCGGGTAGCGGATCGCGTCGGCCTGGCCGACGAACAGGACCTGGGTCCACTTGCGGCTGCGACATCGTCGGTCTCGTTGATGTCCCAGCACACCTTGCGACACGTTCGGTGAACATCGGCTTGGGGGAGAACCAGGCGATGTTGTAGCCGACCGTGTCGACGCGCGGTCATGATGTGACCCTTGGCCGGGTCGCCGCCGGGCGCGCAGTGCCAGAACAGCTGCGAGAAGTCGAGGTTCGCGTCGGTCCCGCCGAACGCGACGTCGCGCAACGTCGTCGGCCCTTCGCAGCTCATGTCGTGGTCGCCGTGGAAGTGCGTGATCGCGGCCGCAGGATCCGGCCCGAACGGGTCCGAGCCCCGAGTAGCCGTAGTCGAACCGGTCGTAGAAGTCGGCGGCCGTGTCGAACGTCGCCTCGAACGCCAGCGACGACGCCGGAGGTGACCGGAGAGTTGAACGGCCAGACGATGGCCGAGCCAACGACCGCTGCGATGCCGGCAGCACCGAGCCGACGGCACCGAGAACAGATCGCTTCAACCGGATCTCCTTGATGTCGAGCCCGCTGGCGGGCGCGCCAACCACGGCGACGATGAGGACGAGGTGGGCAACCGAGTCGAGTTCGTACTTCGGGGCAGGTGCGCTGCCCGAATGGCTATCGACGGTGTGCCGAAAAACCTTGAGCCCCAATCTCCGCGGCCCGCGCCAGCGAGCGTAGCGGCATGGGCCAAGGGGGAATGGGATGCCACGATGGACGGCCGACCAGTGTGGTCTGGGCGCCGCGATCTACGCTGCGGTCGGTGAACGCGTGGTCGGCGAGCTGCTCCGCGATCGCCGCGGCTGTTCGCCGGTGGGAGACGTGCGGGCGTCGCTGTTCGTGATGCTGGCCTGCTTGCGGCCTGCACGTCCCAGCGGCGTCGGCTCGGCGGGCTCGAGCGGATCGAATCACCGGATCGTCGTCCACACCGACCAGGTCATCGAGACGTTCGACCGGCGGCTCCTCGGCACGAACGTGCCCGCGTGGCTGCTGACCCGGATTCGTCGACGACGAGGAGTTCCGCGAGCTCACCGTCGCGTCGGGCACCACGCTGCTGCGCCTGCCGGGCGGGAGCTGGAGCAACGCACTACGACTGGTTGGGCTGCGAGCTCGGTGATCCGCAACGGTGCGACTGGACGTGGGCGATGCGCCCGTCGGACTTCCTCGCGCTTGCTCGAGGCCACCGGACTTCCCGGCGATGTGGACGGTCTCGATCAACGGCACGGCGGAGGAAGCGGCGGCCCTGGTGGCGTTCTTCAACGGCGACGTCGACGACCGACGACCGATCGGTCGGAGCCCGGAATGCGCACGGCGAACCCGCCGTCCCTGGCGGTGTTGTACGCGTCAGCCGCGTAGAGCCGGAACACCATCGGCCGCCCGGTCCTGTTGGCGACGGTGACCTTGTCCTCGATGGTCGTGCCGGGGTCCGCGGAGAGGTGGAAGTAGGGCCGCGAGGCGAGTTCCGACGCGACGGGGAAGACGGACCAACTGCCGTTGTCGGCGGCCTGCGCGGGCGTCCCGGTCAGGGGCGAGGAGCAGCGAGAAGGGGAGGAAGAGGAGCAGTCTGCGCATGGGTGCGGACCCCCGGTGGCGGATGGGACGGACGAGGGCGGGCGGGTGCGCGCCCCGGCCCTCGCGGAGAAGGACCTGCTGACGGTCTGACCGTCTGCCGATCTGCCGATCTGCCGATCTGCCGATCTGCCGATCTGCAGGCGCGATGGTCTGCCGGTCTCAGGTGAGCGTGAGCGTTCTGGGAAACTCTGAGCGTGGCTGTCGTGCGAGCGTAGATACCCGCCGTCTTCGATCAACTCGACGGTGAAGTGAAAGTGGAGCGGGAGCAAGACACGTCACTCCCTGTCATGAACTGGCCTTCCCTTCGGAGTGGACTTGCGTTCAAATTGAGGAATCCGGAACGGCGGGAGTCATGACCCGCCGGGGTTGGGGCTGTCGCGGCGGGATCGCGTTTCCCCTCCCCGGCAGCCCCGATCCAGCCGGACGCAAGGAAACGCAACGCATGTCCGCCATTGCCGCGTCTGCGCTCGCGGAGCGATTCGCCGCCCTCACGGCCGAGCAAGAGTTCGACCTCTGGCTCCATCCGCTCTCCGAACACCACTTTCCCCCCCGGCAAGCAATACCTGG
>CAVVET010000027.1:0-279516 GCA_963747215.1 uncultured Acidimicrobiales bacterium | reverse complement strand
GTTGATGCCGAGCGCGGCGTCGTTCTTGCCGAGGGCGCGGTCGTCAGCGAACTTCTGGAGCCATTCCTTCATCTCTTCGGAGTTCGTGCTGTCGGCCCACTTCCGGGGCATCGCCGGGAACGTGTAGCCGTCCAGGTCGCGCTCGACCCGCTCTTTGCGGGCGAGCACCTTCTCGACAACCGGCTCGAGGCGCTTTGTCTTCTCGGCGACGAGCTTCTCGTCACGCTCGGCGAACTCGGGCAGCACTTCCTTCCCGAAGATCTCGAGCGCTTCCATGATGTCCTCGTGGCGGTTCTTGCCCGCCTGCTGCACGAAGATCACCTGGTCGACGCCGCACTCCTCGTACCGCCGCAGGTACTCGCGCACCTGATCGGGTGTGCCGATCGCGCCGCGCAGGCCCGTGGTGTCGCCGGCCGCGATCTTGGCGCCGAGCCGCTCCTCCTCGAGGGCCTGGGCGGCCGCCTCGGGGGAGAAGCCGAGCGTGTCGCGGCGCTCGTTGTACTCGTGCCACACGTCGGTGACGCCGGGCTTGTGCTCGCCGAACACGTAGTAGTGGCCAAGCGAATATCCGAAGAAGTTCGCGCCTTCGATGCCGCGCTTGATGGCCTCGTGCTCGTCGTGGTGCACCATCATCGGCGTCACGCACGCCACCTGCGCGTTGACGGCCTCACCGACCGGGACTCCGCTCTCTTCGAGCGTCCGTTCGTAGTCGCCGACCCAGTGCAGCGCCTCTTCAGGATCGATGAACGCGAACGTGAGCGCGCCGATGCCCTTCTCGGCGGCGAGCAGGATCGTCTCGCGGCGTGAGCACGCCACCCAGAGCGGCGGGTGCGGCTTCTGCACCGGCTTCGGGACGACGTTGCGAGGCGGCATCTGGATGTACTGACCGTCGACACCGGTGAACGGCGTCTCGGTCATGCACCGCACCGCGACCTCGAGGCCCTCGAGCCACATCTCGCGCTTGATCAGCGGGTCGATCTGGAAGCCACCGAGCTCGGCCTCGCTCGACGATTCGCCCGAGCCGAAGTCGACCCGACCGTTCGACACGAGGTCGAGCGTGGCGACGCGCTCTGCCGTGCGGGCAGGGTGGTTGTACAGCGGCGCCGTCTGGATGATGCCGTGGCCGAGGCGGATGTTCTTCGTCCGCTGGCTGCACGCCGCGAGGAAGATCTCGGGCGCCGACGAGTGCGAGTACTCCTCGAGGAAGTGGTGCTCGACTTCCCACACGTACTGGATGCCGAGCTTGTCGGCGAGCTCGACCTGGTCGAGTGCGTTCTGGATGAGGACCTGCTCCGACTCCTCGGTCCACGGACGCGGGAGCTGATGCTCGTAGAAGATGCCGAACTTCATGGACGGGCCTCCTGAGGACCGAGATCGTGGAACCGGTGAAGGATGTCGGCGCGGCGGGGATGGCCGGCCAAGGTGTGCTCGAGCTCGTTGATCGTCTGCTGACGGCCGAGCTCGCGACGCGGGCCGAGGGAGTTGGCGAGGGCACGATCCCAGATCGGGCCGACGACGTCGGTGCCGGCGTACTTGCGTCCGGACTCGCCGACGACGGTGCGGTCTCGCATCTCGGAGAGGACCGTCTTCAGGTACTCGACGTGGGGCGTCTCGTCGGCCCGCACATAGGAGACGAGGCGAGCGCCCTCGCCGTCACCCGCCACGAGGTCGGGGTCGGCGAGGAGAGCTTCGGCCCAGGCGAACGTGTGGAACGCGGAGATCTCGATGAGCAGCAGCCCCGCCATCCGCTCGATCAACATCTCGAGCGAGTAGTCGATGTCGTCGGGCAGCACCCGCGGCGGACGCGGCCGGTGGCGCGGCGCCCGGCGTCGTGTTGATGCCCATGCGCTGCAGCATGCAGCTGCGGTCTCGTCCTCGGTGACCGGGTTCTCGAACGCGACGTCGCGAGCGGCGAACCACATCTGCTTGTGGCCGCCCTCGTCCTCGAAGCCGGCCTCGTCGCGGGCGTGGGCCTCGTACAAGCCCCGGCCGAGATGGTCCATCGCCGTGCCGTGACGTCGTCGTCGAAGACCTCGTGCAGCGCGGGGATCTCGCTGTGGCGGATGTAGGCGCCGAAGCCCTCGACCGTGCCGATGCGACTCAGCGTCGACACGAGCGGCTGAGTCACACCCTCCTCGAGGAGGTACCTGCGCCTGCGCGACGTTCGGGTAATGCTCGGGCCACGTCTCGAGCGGCAGGTCGAGCAGCGACGTGCCGAACTCGCGGGCATGCGCCGATTGCCACGCCTTGATCGCGGGTCCACGGTGCTTCATCCGCGGGGAGATGTACGTGCCGTCGTCATCGAACCCGCCATGGCACCGCACCCCGCCGGCGATGAGCGGCTCGGCGAACGCGTGGCTTTCGAGGAGCTCGGTCTCGGTGTACTCGAGCTGGTCGGTCACCGCTTGATAGGTCACCGCTCATGCAGCCCCCTTCCGTCGAACGGCGCCCAACTGTATACTCACGCGTATACAGACGGCAACAGATGCCCCACTGATTCTCCGGCGGTTCTCCGCGGAAGCTGCTGAGCCGCGTCGAGCGCCAGGAGTCGATCCTCCGAGGAGCGGCCGCGGCCGTTCGCGCACACCGGCTTCGACGGCACCTCGATGGAGGACGTCGCCGACGCCTCCGGCATCACGCGGCTGATCGTCTACCGGAACTTCGGGTCGAAGGAGGACCTGTACCGAGCCGTGCTCGAGCGGGTCATGGTCCGCCTGCGAGACGAGTTCCTCGCCGGGTATGAGCGATCGACCGACCGCGACTTCGTCGTGCGGGCGCTGCTCGTCGTGGCCCGCGACGATCCCGATGGCTTCCGCTTGCTCTGGGTGCACGCCGCTCACGAACCCCGGTTCGCCGACTACGCGGCAGGGTTCCGAGACCGGGTCGTCGGCATCGCGGACGAGTTCATCGGCCCGTTGCTCGGCGACGTGTCGATCCGGCGCTGGGCCACGATCACCTTCGTCGACCATCTGTACGACGCGGTGCTGACGTGGCTCGATGTCGGTGATCCGGCGCGCGACGACGAGTTCGTCGAGGTGACGTCGGCAGGGCTGCGAGCACTCGTGGCCGCGTGGGGGAGCTCGTCCCGACGGTGCGATGATGCGGGCGTGACCGCACCGCGTATCGACTACGACGAGCTCGCGCTGTTCCACGAGAACGCGTCCGAGTACGGCATCGAGTGGAACGGGCCTCCGGTGGTCGCGCGCGCCGCACGTCGAGGTGGCGCCGGGGCGAAACGTGAGCGCGCTGGTGTGGGGGACGGCACCTCCGGAGATCGTGTTCGTCCACGGTGGGGCGCAGAACGCCCACACATGGGACACCGTGGCGCTCGCGCTCGGACGGCCGACGGTCGCGGTCGACTTGCCCGGGCACGGCCACTCGGGCTGGCGCGACGACCTGGCCTACTCGCCGGTCACCAACGCCGAAGACGTCGCGATCGCGGTCGAAGCGCTCGCACCCGACGCCGCCGTCGTCGTGGGGATGTCACTCGGCGGGCTCACGTCGCTCGCGCTCGCGGCCCGCCGGCCTGACCTCGTGCGCAAGCTCGTGCTGGTCGACGTGACTCCGGGTGTCGACCGCGGGAAAGCCAAGGCGATCATCGACTTCGTGAACGGGCCGCAGACGTTCCCGAGCTTCGACGACATCTTCACGCGCACCGTCGAGCACAACCCGACGCGCACCGAGGCGTCGTTGCGGCGCGGCATCCTCCACAACGCCCGCCAGCTCGACGACGGCTCGTGGGCGTGGCGCTACGACCGCCGCCAGCGGGAGGGCGGCGACCTCGTCGAGCGCATCGACACCGGCCCGCTGTGGGACGACCTCTCTTCGCTGAGCATGCCGCTCGTGCTCGCGCGGGGCGCGCTCAGCCCGGTCGTCGACGACAACGACGTCGCCGAAGTGCGGCGCCGTCAGCCCTCGGCCGAGGTCGTGCTGTTCGATGGCGCCGGCCACAGCATCCAGGGCGACAAGCCGATCGAGCTCGCCGCACTCATCGAGCGCTTCGCCTTCTCGGCCTGACCGTCCACCGTGTTCGTCACCAGCCGGATGCATAGTCCGGCTGGCGACGAAACGGTCAGTCCGTCGAGCGCTGCAGCGGGAGGATCTCCGCGGCGACCTCTTCGAGATGGGTCGTCCAGTCGTCGGGCTCGCCGACCGGGAGAACCACGAACTTCGAGAAGCCGACATCGGTGAACGCGTTGATGCGGTCGCGGAGGCCGTCCATGCCCATGGGGACGATCTCGGTCGGGTCGAGATCGGGCCGCCTTCGGGCCAAGAGCGCGAGCAGCGTGTCGGGCACCTCTCCGAGCGAGTACGCGATCAGCGCGCCGAAGTGCTCGGGGTCGATCTCGCGGTCGTGCTTCGACGCGTTCTCCTCGACCACCGACTTCGCCGCTTCGGCCTCGCTCGGGACGATGAACGAGGGCAGCCAGCCGTCGCTCAGGCGGCCGACCCGCCGTAGCTCGGACGGCGCGATGCCGCCGAGCCACACGTCGAGCGGCTTCTGGATCGGCTTGGGTTGCACGCCGATGCCCTCGAGGTGGAACAGCGGTCCGTCGTGATCGACCGCGTCCTCGGTCCACAGCCGCCGCATGAGGGGGAGCGCCTCGTCGAACCATGCCGCCCGGGCGCCGCGCTCGATGCCGAACGCCTGCTGCTCGTGCGCGTCCGCGACGCCGAGGCCGAACGCGGGCAGCAGCCGACCGCCCGACATCCGATCGAGGCTCGCCATCGACTTCGCCACCAAGACGGGGTTGCGGCCGGGCAAGACCATCACGCCCGTGCCGAACTTCAGCTTCTTGGTGCGGCCGGCGGCATAGGCCATGCCCACCACTGGATCGGGTGCCTCGCCGCCGATCCGCTCCGAGAGCCACAACGAGTCGAAGCGCAACCGCTCGAGGTCGTCGACGAACGGACCGAAGCGGTCGTCGTTCGTGATGGACCGGGTGCCGAGCCCGAAGCCGATCCGCACCTTCATCGCCCCATCGTACGGGCGTTGTCCTCAACCCACTGCGTGGCGGCGGGGGCACCGCCGCGGGCACCGCGTTGGACTCAGGTCGACCGCACGGGGGGGAGGTGGCAGCCGATGGCGAGGCCGGTGACGGCAGTGCCCGCGACGAGCATCCCGGGGGAAACTCCTACGAACCCATGCAGCGCGGCTGCTGCCGCGCCGGCGAGTCCGCTGGCCACGACCGCGACCGAGCGTGCGAGCTGCCAGTCCTTCGCTCGCTTGCTCTCGAATTCGGTCGTGACCCGCATGACTCCATCTTCTGCTTCGACGCCTTCTTCGATCAGTGATGTGGATCACCTTCGGGGCGGACTGGCGTCGCTTCAGGTTCCCGTCCTCAGTCGAACAACGCTCATAGAGTGCGGCGCGTGACGGACCAAATCGATCTTCACACGTCTGTTCAATCTCGACGGCCGCGTCACCGTGGTGACGGGCGCGTCAAGTGGTCTCGGTGACCGCTTCGCGCGAGTGCTGCACGCTGCCGGCGCGCAGGTGGTCGTGACCGCGCGGCGCAAGGAGCGGCTGGACGCGCTGGCCGAGGAGCTGCCAGGAGCGATGGCGAGTTCGCTGCGACGTCTCCGACGAGCGAGATCGGGAATCGCTCATCGCCGAGGTGCTGACTCGGCACGGCCGGATCGACGTGCTGGTCAACAACGCCGGTGTCGGCCACACCGTCGCGATCGAGGACGAGTCGCTCGAGGTCTTCCGCAACGCCATCGAGGTGAACCTCACCGCCTATTGGCATCTGTCCAAGCTGGCGGGTGCGTCGATGGTCGCCCAAGGGCGTGGGAGCGTCGTGAACGTCGCCTCGATGCTCGGCGTGGTTGCGTCGGCTCCCATCAAGCAAGCGCACTACAGCGCGAGCAAGGGCGCCGTCGTGAACATGACCCGCGAGCTGGCCGTGCAGTGGGGGCGCAAGGGCGTCCGGGTGAACGCGCTCGCCCCGGGCTGGTTCCCGAGCGAGATGACGGCGGGGATGGAGACCGACGAGGGCAGCGTGCGGTTCGTGAAGACGAACTGCCCGATGGCCCGCATGGGTGAGGCCCACGAGCTCGACGGGGCCCTGTTGCTGCTGGCCAGCGATGCCGGCAGCTACATCACGGGCGAGGTGCTGCTGGTCGACGGCGGCTGGACCGCCCGCTGACGCCGGTGCGCCCCCATCAGCGTCGCGCTTGAGCATCAGAGGTCCCATATCGACTCCTGGCGCTCAAGCGGTGGCGGCGCCGGCCCGCTGACGCCCGATCTCAGCGGGAGCTGGCGGCGGCGCCCGCCAGCACGCGGCGGGTCCGCTCCTTCTCCTCGGCGGTGCCGCCCATCTCCGAGGCGGCGAACGTCGTTGCCCCGGCGTTTGCGATGCGGTCGATTCCCTTGAGGACGTCGTCCTCGCTGCCCACGATCGCGATGTCGGCCGGCCCGTCCACCCCCTCCTTGTCGAGCATCGCCCGATAGGACGGCAGCGACGGATAGATCGCGAGCGCGTTGCGGATGCGCTCGATGGCGGCGTCGCGGTCCTCGGTGACGCACACCGGAAGCCCGGCCACGATCGACGGCGCCGGCTTCCCGGCGCGCTCGGCGGCCTGGGTGATCGCGGGGACGATGTGGCTCTCGAGCGTGGCGGGCCCGGTGCACCACGTGATGGTGCCGTCGGCGACCCCTCCGGCCATCTCGAGCATTCGGGGCGCCGAGCGCGGCGAGCAGCACCGGCGGTGCCGACAGCGCCGGGGATCACGAGCTGCCCGCGCGAGGTCAGCGTCTCGCCCTGGAACGAGACGGGCTCGCCCCGCAGCATCGGCAGCAGCGCGGCGAGGTACTCCTTCATGTGGCGCGCCGGCTTCTCGAACGAGTAGCCCCACATCCCCTCGATCACGACCTGGTGCGACAGGCCGATGCCCAGCTGGATGCGTCCGCCGCTCGCCGCCTGCGCGGTGAGGGCCTCGGCCGCGAGCGTCATCGGGTGACGCGGGTAGGTGGGCACCACCGCGGTCCCCAGCTTGATGTCGGGCACCTCCCGCCCGATGACCGCGAGCAGGCCCAGCGCCTCGAAGCTGAAGATCTGTGGAACCCAGTAGCTGTCGAACCCCTGCTCTTTGGCGAGTCGAGCCGCGGCGACGTAGTCGTCCACTGTCCCGTCGCCGACGTCCCCCGTGAAGATTCCTATGCGCATGGCGGCACCCTACGCGCGGGTCAGGCGGCGAGCACTCGGGCGCTGGCGAGGAGGTCTCGCGCGAACGCCTGATCCCCCTCGACTTCGTGCGCGACCTCGTCGACATCGAGGTGCCGTCCCGCGATCCGGCAGAAGTCGAGGGAGTCGGTGACGATGAGAGCGTCCTCGTCTCCCGGTGCGCGCGACTCGCCGCCCGTGCTCACCACGAAGGTGCCGCCGCCGGGGCCGGTGAGCACCAGGCGGGCCATGCGATCGGGGTGAGGGGTGCCGACGTAGCCGAGCGTGAACGGCAGCACGCCGGCCGCCAGCCGGCACATGATCGAGAGCTCCTCGGGGCTCAGAGGGTGCGGCTCGTGTCCCACCGCCCGCCGGATGTCGTCGACATGCGCCCACAGCTCGAAGCTCGCGGCGACGAGGGCGGTGCCCCGGGCGATCTCGAAGCCGTAGTACTGGGTGGCGGTCGCCAGGTCCGCGTTCGTGAGCCGCGAGGCCGCGTCAGCGAGTGAGGTGAGCGAGGCGATGAACAGGTCGGCGGAGTCGTCGGGCGATGCGAGGCGATGTCCGTCGATCCATCCCTGCGTGAACGACACGTGCTCGGCGAGCGCGACACCCGCGATCGGCTCGTCGACCCCCAGGGCGCCTGCCATGTAACGCGCCGCGCCGATGAGATGGCCGACCATCTCCTGCACGTTCCACTCGCGGCGCAGCAGCGGAGTGCTCCACATCGCGCCGTCGAGCCGCTCGACCTCCGCCACGCTGGCGGCGACCCCGAGACGGAACACCTCGACCGGATCGATCGGGATCGTCGGATCGGGGTCGGGCGATGAACCAGCGGCGCGGCGGCGCAGCGCGGCTTCGAGCACCTGGCCGCGCAGCTCCGGTGGCGGTGGTTGCGCGTCGAGCGAGCCGAGCAGCGGTGCGAGCTGCTGCGCGAGCTGCTGTGCGAGGTCGTCGTTCATCGCCATGACGAGATGCCTTCCGCCGTCAACGAGTCCGCCAGCTTTCGTAGTGCGAGGCGCATCCTCGACTTCGCCGTGCCCTCCGGGATGCCGAGGATCGCGGCCACTTCCACGTAGGTCTTGCCCTCGAAGTAGGCGAGGTGCACACACGCGCGCTGCTCGTCGGGCAGGTCGTTCACCGCGTCGCGCACTCGCTCGCCCATCCACAAGTTCGTCACGGCTTCGTCGATGTCAGGCGGGGGGAGCGGCGGTTGCGCGGCGACCAGATGCGAGCGCCGTCGCGATGATTCCTCTCTCCGCACTCGATCGACAGCGCGACGGTGGGCGAGCATCCCGAGCCACGCCGCGAGAGTTCCCCGCGTCCCGTCGAACAGGTGGGGGCGCTCCCACAGCGTGACGAACACCTCCTGCACCACATCGTCGGCCGCGGCCGCGTCGCCGAGGACTTTCTCGCGACGCCGAAGACGGTGGCCGAGAACTGGTCGTAGATCCGGGCGAGGGCGGTCTCGTCGCCGGCGGCGATGCGGCGCACGAGGATCTCGTCGCGTGAGCCAGGGAGGGGTACGGCCTCCAACACCGCGGCGAGGCTACTCACGGCATGGGTTCGTCAATCGGGGCGGTTCCGGATCACCGACCTGCCAAGATGCTCGACATGCGGCTGTCGACCGCCTGTCCGCTCGATTGCCCGGATACCTGCTCGCTCGAGGTCGAGGTGGAGGACGGGCGCCTCATCTCCATCGACGCGGGCCCGGCGAACCCGCTGACTCAGGGGTTCATCTGCGCCAAGGTCAAGCACCATGCCCGGCGCGTGTACGCACCCGAACGGGTGCTCACGCCGTTGGTGCGCACCGGACCAAAGGGTGAAGGGGCATTTCGCCCGGCGACGTGGGACGAGGCGCTCGACCTCGTCGCGTCTCGCATCTCGGCCGCGATCGGGACCTCGGGGCCCGCGGCGGTCGTGCCGTACCTCTACAACTCGTCGGCCGGCTCGCTTGCTGACGACGGCCTGACGTGGCGGCTGTTCGACGACCTCGGCGCGGCGCGCGTCCTGCACACGATCTGCGCGGCGACTGCCGGTGCGGCGTGGCAATCCACGTTCGGCTCGATGCACTCTGCCGATCCCGCACGATGTCGTGCACAGCAAGCTCGTCGTCGTGTGGGGCGCGAACCCGGCGATCTCGAACATCCACTTCCCGCCGCTGGTCCAGCAGGCGCGCGCGGCGGGCGCCCGGCTCGTCGTCGTGGATCCCCGACGCACCGCGATGGCGAAGCGGGCCGACCGCCACCTGGCGCTGCGCCCGGGCACCGACGTCGTGCTCGCATTGGGCATCGTCCATCACCTCGATGCGCACGACCTCGTCGACCGTGCGTTCGTCGACGCGCACACGACCGGTGCCGATGAGCTGATCGCCGCCGCGCGTGACTGGCCGCTCGAGCGGGCGGCCGACGTGTGCGGCGTCGACGCCGCCGACATCGCTTCACTCGCGGAGGACCTCGCGTCGATCCGTCCCGCGTTCTTCCGCGTCGGGTGGGGCATCGAGCGCAACCGCAACGGAGGAGCGTCGTTCCGTGCCGTGCTCGCGCTGCCGCTGCTGACCGGGCAGCTCGGCGTGCTCGGCGCCGGCGTCATGTCGAGCCTCAGCCGCGCGAACGCCTTCTCGCTGAACGGCACGCCGAGAGGTGGTCGTCGCAAGGTCAACATGAACGAGCTCGGTCGCCTCCTCGACTCGCCGGCTGCGGGCGAGGAGATCCGGGTGTTGTTCGTGCAGGGTTCGAACCCGGCCGCGACGTGTCCCAATCAGAAGGTCGTGCACGCCGGCTTGGCTCGCGACGAGGTGTTCACGGTCGTCCACGATCAGGTGCTCACCGACACCGCTCGCTTCGCCGACGTCGTGCTTCCGGCGACGACGCACTTCGAGGTCGAGGACATCGCCGGGTCGTACGGCACGTTCGTGCGCCAGCGCGTCACCGCCGTGATCGATCGAGTCGGCGAGAGCCGCACGAACGACGAGCTCGCCTCGGGACTCGCGGCGCGGCTCGGGCTCGCGGCCTCGCGGTTCTCCGCCGATCCGGTCGCGCTGATGGTGGAGGGGCTGGGCGGAGCGGCGCCGCCGGAAGCGGGGACCGTCGAGGTGCTGCGCGAGCCCGGCACCACGGTGCAGTTCCGGGACACGTTTCCCTCGTTCGACGACGGGCGGGCGCGGTTGGCGCCGTCGCTGCTGCGGGAGCGGGCGGTGCCGTCGTACCAACCGCTCGAATCGGACTACCCGCTCGCCCTCATCACGCCCGCGACCCATCGCACCATCAACTCGATGCTGGGCGAGTTCAACGCCGCGGAGGCGGCCCTGCGGATGTCGCCCGTCGACGCCGGCGCCCGGGGCGTGGCCGACGGTGACTTCGTGCGGGTGTGGAACGACCAGGCCGAGATCCGGGTCGTGGCGCGGTTGGACGCCGACCTACGTGCAGGCGTCGCGTCGATGCCCAAGGGCATGTGGTGTCGCGACGTCGAGGGCGGGCTCACCGCGAACGCCTTCGCCCCGGACACGTTGAACGACCTCGCCGGCGGCGCCTGCTTCAACGACGCCCGAGTCGAGGTGGCGCGGGCGTAGGAGCGCGGCGTCTAGGTCGTCAGCAGCTCGACCCAGTTGCCGTCAGGATCCTCGATGATCGCGATCGTGATGCCGGGCCGCAGCTCGGTCGTCGGCACGGCGATCTTGTAGCCCGCGGCCTCGCAGTCGGCGACGACTTCGGGGATGTTGTCGACCGAGATCGTCCAGTAGCGGTAGCCGGTGGCCTTGTTGATGCCGCCGGGCGGCGGGCCGGGCAGCTCCTTCGCGTGGTGGACGAGCTTGATCATGCTCGTGCCGCACATGAGGCGGTACATGTGCGAGCCACCCGGCATCGGCATGTCGCCCGCCTCCTTGAACCCGAGCGCGTCGCGGTAGAACGCGAGCGAACGCTCAGGGTCGGTGACGACGATGCCGAGGTCGATCGAGTCCTTGGTCAGAGAGACACCCATCGCCACTGTCTAGCCCGCCCCCGCGCCTCCCGCCCCCGACCGTTTGCTCACTGAACCACCGCATATGGGGGTCGAGTGAGCAAACGGTCGCCACCGCGGGAATGTCCCACCCTGATGTGAGGCTCTCGGCCATGGCGGAAATGGTTGCGGTGCACGCGCTGATGCGACGACAACTCGGGTTGATCACACGGGCACAGGCGCTCGCGTGCGGACTGACGTCGAGGCAGATCGAGAGACTCTTCTCGAGCGGTCGTTGGCAGCTCGTTCGGCCAGAGATCTACGCGCTGGCAGGCACACCACCGACCTGGGAGCAGGCCGTGCTCGCTGCTGTCTACGCGGGTGGGCCCGATGTCCTCGCCTCTCACGGGACCGCCGGGCGGTTGCGACGCTTGAAGCACGTTGCCGACGCCGGTCTCGAAGTCGTCGCTCCCCTGGGCGGCACAAGCGACTCGACGGCGTCATCGGTCATCGATCCGGAGCGCTCTTCGACGCGGACAAGACCATCTACCGCGGCATCCCGGTCACAACTGTCGCGCGGACCCTCGTCGACATCTCCGGTCGGCTGACTGACCGGAAGTTCGGCCAAGCCGTGGATGACGCACTGCGACGCGACATCCTCTGCCTCGAAGATCTCCGGCACACCGCGGGTCGCCTCGGAACGGCTGCCGGCCGATCCATGCGTCGCGTCCATCGCGTGCTCGCGCTGCGCGTGCCCGGCTATGACCCACTCGACAGCGACTTCGAGACGCGGTGCTCCGCGTCCTCACGTCGGCGGGCTTGCCTGTGCCTCGGCAGCAGTACCCGATCACGTTGGATGGCCAACTCGTGCACCTCGATCTCGCCTTTCCAGAGGCACGTCTCGCCATCGAGCTCGACTCGTGGCAGTGGCATGGCACCCGTTCGGCGTTCGACGACGACCGCTGGCGGGATGCATCGCTCGTGAAGATGCGTTGGTTGACGCTGCGACTCACCTTCACGATGACCGACGCGGACATCGTGGACGTCGTCCGCGCCGCGCTCGCCGACCGTTTGCTCACTGGACCCACACCGGCGGTGGTTGAGTGAGCAAACGCTGCCGGTGGGTCAGGCGGGGATGAGCGCGGCGAGCTGGCGGGAGTGGGCGAGGAGCACGCCGTCGGGGCTCCACACCTCGCCGTCCTCCTCGATGAAGCCCTCGGCCGCGACCTGCGTGCGGAACGCGACGAGGCAGTAGTCGTCTGGCTTCATCGACGCGTGGGGAAGGGGGGCGCGGAAGTGCACCGTGAGATCGACGGTCGGGATCGCCGTCGGTTGCGGGAAGCGCGTGAACAGCGACGGGATCCACGCGTCGGCGTACGCGGCGACGGAGAGGTGGTCGACGGGACGAGGCTCCTCGAACCGGATCCATCCGCCGACCACGGCCTGATCGCCACCGCTGAACGGCGGATCGCCGATCGCCCACCGTTGCTCGTACCGCTCGCGCATCGGTGCGACGGGTCCTCCGGGGCGCTGCATCTGCGGGATCGGCTCGGACTGCTCGAGCGGCACGGCATCCGGCATCGAGATGTCGGCGAACTCGACGCCCGGCATGCTCACCGCGAACGCGCCCATCGCGAGGGCGAGCAACCTGTCGCCCTGCGTCAGCCGTCCGGTCACGAACGTGACCCGCCGGCCCGTGCGCTCGATGGTCGTCTCGATGACGACATCTCCCTCGGCCGGCGGAGCCAGGTAGTGGATCGTCAGCGAGCGCGGGGTGCGGGCGATGTCGTCGACGGCCATCGTCAGCCCGCGCAGCACGACGGCAGCGACGTAGCCACCGTTCGGCCCGCGCTCGATCCACCAACCACCGTCCATCCGTCCGCTGAACCGGCCGCCGCCCAATGGCTGGAGCGCAGTGTCGCGGTCGAAGCGAGTCAGCTCGGTCACGGGAGCCGACACTACGAGGCCTCGATACTGTTTCGGCCCATGAAGGTCCCGTTGACTGTTGTCGACTTCCTCCGTCGCGCCGAGCTCGTGTACGGCGATCGCATCGGGGCGGTAGACGAGCCCGACCAGCCCGCCGAGTCGTGGGGCTCGATCAGCTACCGGCGCATGGCCGAGCTCGCTCGAGCGCAAGCCGCCGGTCTCGATCGCCTCGGCATCGGCCAGGGCGAGCGCGTGGCGATGGTGACCCACAACAGCTCCCGTCTGCTCACGGGCTTCTGGGGAGTGAGCGGGTACGGACGCATCCTCGTGCCGATCAACTTCCGCCTGAACGCCGACGAGGTCGCGTACATCATCGAGCACTCGGGGGCGTCCGTGCTGCTCGTGGATCCGGAGCTCGACGCATCGCTGTCCGGTGTCTCCGCCAAGTACCGCTACGTCATCGGCGCGGAAGCAGACGAGGAGCTACTGGCGTTCGACCGTGAGCCCGAGCCGTGGACGCCCGACGAGGACGCGACCGCCACGATCAACTACACGAGCGGCACCACGGCCCGACCCAAGGGCGTGCAGCTCACCCACCGCAACATCTGGATCAACGCCACGACGTTCGGTTGGCACGCGAGCGTGAGCGACCGCGACGTGTACCTCCACACGTTGCCGATGTTCCATTGCAACGGCTGGGGCATGACGTACGCCGTGACGGGCATGGGCGGCACTCACATCGTGCTGCGGAAGGTGGACGGCGCGGAGATCCTGCGACGCGTCGACAAGCACGGCGTCACGCTGATGTGCGGCGCGCCGGCCGTCGTCGCGATGGTGCTCGAGGCCGCCGCGTCGTGGGACGGGGAGATCCCCGGCAAGGGACGCACCCGCATCGTCGTCGCCGGCGCCCCGCCGCCCACGCGCACGATCGAGCGGATCGAGACCGAGCTCGGTTGGGAGTTCATGCAGATCTACGGACTCACCGAGACGTCGCCGTTCCTCGTCATGAACCGCGGGCGGGCCGAGTACGACGACCTCACTCCGGGGGAGCGTGCGTCGCGCCTGAGTCGCGCGCGGCGCGCCGGCGATCGGCATCGAGATGGCGGTCGACGCCGAAGGGGAGGTGCTCGCGCGGGGCAACGTGATCCTCGAGGGGTACTGGGATCAGCCCGAGGCGACCGCGGCCGCGATCGTGGATGGGTGGTTCCACACCGGCGACGGCGGCAGCATCGACGACGAGGGCTACGTCACGATCTCGGACCGCAAGAAGGATGTGATCATCACCGGCGGGGAGAACGTGTCGTCGATCGAGATCGAGGACACGCTGTTCTCACATCCGTCAGTTGCTGAGGTCGCGGTCATCGGCGCGCCCGACGAGAAGTGGGGCGAGACCGTCATCGCGCTCGTCGTGCTCGCGCCCGGCGCTTCGGCGACCGAGGACGAGCTGAAGGCTCACTGTCGCGAGAAGCTCGCGCACTTCAAATGCCCGACACGGATCGAGTTTCGTGACGAGTTGGCGCGCACCGCCACGGGCAAGCTGCAGAAGTTCAAGCTGCGGGCGCCCTACTGGGAGGGGCGAGATCGCCTGGTCAACTGACTCGAGTCAGCTGATCCGGCCAGCGGATCCGCACATGATGGGAGGATTCGGTCGCCGACCCCATAGAGTGGTGCGCTGTGCTGGCCACGTGGGTCAGTTCACCATTACAGAGAGTCTGAGAGAGTTGACCACTACAGGAACTGTCAAATTTTTCAACGCTGAGAAGGGCTTCGGCTTCATCTCACGTGAGCAGGGCGACGATGTGTTCGTCCATTTCTCCAACATTCAGGGCACCGGGTACAAGTCCCTCGACGAGGGCCAGCGCGTCGAGTTCGACGTCGTCCCGGGTCGCAAGGGTGAGGAAGCGCAGAACGTCCGCGTGATCTGACGCCTCATTCGGCGATCAGCTCTGAGCCGCTGGCATCCGCCAGCGGCTCTTTTCGTTTTCGGGCATGCCCCAGTCGCTGGAGCGTGCGTCGCTACCATCGCCGTCCATGCCTGAGCGCCGACGCGGAGTCAACCCGCGTCTGGTTGCGTTGGCGTGCGCGGTCGTCGTCGGCGTCGGTCTGGCCGCGCTGATCACCGCGGCCACGGGTGACGACAAGGCCACCAACGCGGCGAGCGCGTCGCCCGTGTCGCAGTCGATCGCGGCGACCCAGCCATCCACCACCACGACGACGATCCCGACAACGACTACGACGACGACGATCCCGACAACCACGACGCTCGCGCCGGTCACGGCGAACCGAGTGTTCGTGCTCGGCGACTCGGTGTTGCTCGGCGCGGTCAACGAGATCCCTCCGGCGCTGCCGGGCTGGCAGGTCATCGTCGACGCGAAGGTGAGCCGGTTCCTCAACCAAGGGACCGAGGTGATGCAGGCCCGCCGCGCCGAGATCGGCGACGGCGGTGTCGTCGTCATCCAGCAGGGCAACAACTACCTCGGGAGCGCGCCGCAGTTCCGTGAGCACATCGATCAGGCGATGGCCGTGCTGGCCGGCGTGCCGAAGGTCGTGTGGATCACCGTCGCCGAGTTCGAGCCATCGCGCGCCGACGTGAACCGCGAGATCCTCGCTGCGTCAGAGCGCTATCCGAACATCGTGCTGGCGGACTGGAACGGGTTGTGGCGCACCAACCCCCGCGGCTTCGCCAGTCGTGACGGCTTGCACCTCACCCGACCCGGCGCCGCCGCGTTCGCGGCGATGATCGCCCAAGCCGTCGGCCCCCCGCCGGCCTGATCCTTCGCCTACGGCGCGAGGGCGGCGCCGAACGGCAGGTTGCGGGTCACGGTGTAGAGGAGCGCGAACGCGGCGAGGGCGATCCAGGCGCGGCGCGGGACCACCCACGGACCGGACACGGCACCGCCTCCAGCCAGAGCGACCGCGCCCCACGCCAGAACGGGCAGCGTCACGAGCAACAGCAGGTTGCTGCCGAGCGCGGCGAGCACCTGGCCGTCACCGAGCAACGCGAGCCCTCGCAGGCTGCCGCACAGCGGACACCACAAGCCGGTGACCGCGTGGAACGGGCAGAGCGGCACGTTCACCAGTCGACCTCGTCGCAGCCCTTGTGGTCGTCGGGCTCGATCTGCAGCGTGGCGTGCGCGACACCGTGGCCTTCGCCGAGCACGACCCGCGCCTGATCCAGGACCGCGTGATTGTCCGTGCCCGCCTTCACCATGATGTGCGCCGACGCGACCTCCATCTCCGAGGTGAGCGTCCAGACGTGCAGGTCGTGCACATCGACGACGCCGGGGATCGCCGCGAGGTCCGCGTGCAGCACGGTGATGTCGATGCGCGCCGGCGCTTCCTGCACGAGGATGCGCACCGCTTCTCGGCCGAGCTGCCACGCCCGCGGGAGGATGAACACGCCGATCACGGCACCGATGATCGGGTCGACCCACGTCCAGTCGGTGATGCCCCACACGATCGCCGCGACGATGACGCCGATCGACCCGAGCGCATCCGACAGCACCTCGAGGGACGCGCCCTTCATGTTCAGGCTCTCCTCGGCGCCGGGCCGCAACAGCATGAGCGCCACGATGTTCACGGTGAGCCCGATGACGCCGACGACGAGCACCGGCACTGATGCGATCTCGCGGTCCTCGCCGAGGCGCACGACCGCCTCGTAGAGCACCCAGGCCGCCACGCCGAACAAGAGCACTGCGTTCGCGAGCGCGGCCAGGATCTCGAGGCGGTACAGACCGAACGTGCGCTGCCCATCGGTGCGCGCACGCGACGCAGCGTGGATCGCCGCCAGTGCCATGCCGAGCCCAAGTGCGTCCGTCGCCATGTGCCCGGAGTCGGAGAGCAGCGCGAGCGACCCGGTCACCAACCCGGTGATGACCTGCACCACGAGGAAGCACAAGATGAGGATGAACGCCGCCCGCAGCGCGCCCTCGTGACGAGCGCCGGCGCGCACGCTGCCGTGGTTGTGGCTGTGCCCGTGGTCGTGATCGCTACCGGTCACTGCGGAAACGGTACCGGTGAACGCGCCGCCCGCCCGTACCCTGGGTCTTCGTGTTGCAAGCCCGCGAGCTCTCCGTGGAGGTCGGTGGGCGCCTCGTGCTCGAAGGCGCCTCGCTCACCGTGCGCGCCCGCGACAAGGTCGGCCTCGTGGGCCGCAACGGTGCCGGCAAGACCAGCCTGCTCCGCGTGCTCGGCGGTGCCGCACCCGCGACGGCTGGCGTCGTCCACCGGCAAGGCGGCTTGGGCTACCTCCCACAGGACCCGCGCATCGCCGGGCTCCTCGACGGCATCACCGCGCTGACGCACGTCCTGTCGGGGCGCGGCCTCGACGAGGCAGTCGTGCGCATCGAGAAGCTCCGCCTCGCGATGGAGGAGGACCACAGCGACGCAAACGTCGCCGCGCTACGCCCGCGCCGAGGAGTCGTTCCGCGCGTCGGGCGGGTACGCCGCGGAGTCGGAAGTGCGGTCGCTCATCGCCGGGCTCGGCGTCGAAGCGGACCGCGTCGATCTGCCCCTCGCCGTGCTGTCGGGTGGAGAGCGGCGCCGCATCGAGCTCGCCCGCATCCTCTTCCAGGGAAGCGACGTGCTGCTGCTCGACGAGCCCACGAACCACCTCGACATCGATGCCCGCTCGTGGCTGATGAAGTTCCTCCGCACCTATCGCGGCGCGCTGCTCGTGATCAGCCACGATCTCGAGCTGCTCGACGAGGCGATCACGCGTGTCCTCCATCTCGACCGTCCGAACGAAGAGAGCCCGGGACACCTCGTCGAGTACAAGGGCACCTACAGCCAGTACCGCGCCGCGCGCGCGAAGGACGAGGTGCGGCTGGCCAAGATCGCTGCGCAGCAGGACGCCGAGATCAAGCGCCTCTCCACTCTCGCCGACAAGATCCGGGCCAAGGCGACGCTCGCGAGCAGGGCTCACAACCTCGACAAGCGCGCCGACCGCATCCGGGCCGCGCACGTCGAAGCCCCCACGCGCGAGCGCCACCTCACGCGTGAAGCTGCCGCCGCCCCCGCACACCGGCCGCGTGCTGCTCGAGGTCGACGACCTCGCCAAGTCCTACGACGGACCGCCCGTCTTCACCGACGTGGCGTTCGCCCTCGAGCGCGGCGAGCGACTGCTCGTGCTCGGGCTCAACGGTGCCGGCAAGACGAGCCTGCTGCGCATCCTCGCCGGCGAGTCCCTCGCCGACACCGGTACGGTCGCTTTCGGCCTCGGCGTGTCGCTCGGCTACTACGCGCAGGAGCACGAAGGCATCACCGCCGGACGCACGCTGCTCGACCACATGCGCGACCACGCCACCACGACCGACGTCGAGCTTCGCAGCCTGCTCGGCATGTTCGGCCTCAGCGGCGACAAGGCCTTCCAGGACGCGGCGACGCTGTCGGGCGGCGAGAAGACGAAGCTCGCGCTCGCCCAGCTCGTGGCGGGGCGCCACAACCTGCTGCTGCTCGACGAGCCGACGAACAACCTCGACCCCGGCTCTCGGTCCGCAGTGGCCGCCGCGCTCGCGAGCTGGCCCGGCGGCATGGTCATCGTGAGCCACGACCGCGAGTTCGTCGAGGAGCTACACCCCGGTCGGGTGCTCCTCATGCCCGACGGCGACCTCGACTACTGGACCGACGACCTCATCGAGCTCGTCGCCCTGGCGTAGGTCTTTCCGGAGAGGCGGATGGGAGCTACGGCGCGACCCGCACCGGCAGAGTGATCGGCCCGCTGATCCCGACGACCGGCTTCCACGGCGCCGGCCCGGTCTGCTCGACCGTGGTCCACTTCTGACGCATCTGCACGATCGCCTCGGCCAGCTCGGCCTTCGCGAGGTGCACGCCCAAGCAGTAGTGGATGCCGCCGCCGAACGTGAGATGGGGCGGCGCGCCCACCCGCTGGATGTCGAAGCGATCGGGGTCGTCGAACATCGCCGGATCACGGTTCGCCGCCGCAGTGTTCACGCTGACGAGCGTGCCGGCCGGGACGTCGACCCCGAGCAGCTCGACGTCCTCACCCGCAGCTGCGGGCAGTGCCGAAGATCGCGGGGGAGAAGCGCATGACCTCGTCGACGACGCCCATCGCATCAGCGGCGGAGTCGGGTACGAGCTTCCACTGATCGGGGTGATCGCAGAACGTGTGCATCGCGGCGGCGAGCTGGTTGCGGGTCGTGTCGGTGCCCGCGGCCAGCACCGCTCCGGCGAGCATGCGCAGCTCGGGCCGGCTGAGCCGGTCGCCTTCGTCCTCGGCGTGGACGAGCTCGGTCATGAGGTCGTCGCGCGGCTCGGCGCGACGCTGCTCGACCATCCCGTCGAGGTACTCGTCGAGCTCCGCGAACGCCCGCAGGATGTCGGGCTCGTCGTTCACGGCGTTGAACTGGAAGATCTTGAAGATGTCGTCGGTCCAGGCGCTGAACTTCTCCCAATCGTCGCGGGGTGTGCCGAGCAGCTCGCAGATCACCGCGATCGGATACGACTTCACCAGCTCCACGACGTCGAGCTCGCCCTCGTCGGGCGCCGCGTCGAGCAGCTCGGTCATCACCGAGCGCATCGAGGCCCGCAGCCGTTCGGTCGTGCGGGGCGTGAACGACTGGGCGACGAACCGGCGCAGCCGGGCGTGCTCTTCGCCGTCGATGCTCAGGATGCCCTTGCTGACGCGATCCCACAGCGGTCCCTCGGTGATGCCCTGCGCGGCGAGCGTGAGGCCCGCAGGCGCGAGGTAGCGCCGGTCGCGGATCACCGCCTGCACGGCCTCGTAGCTGAGTGCCTCGATGCCGAACGGGCCCTGGGCGAGCGGGCCGCGCCGGAGCGTGCTCGCAGCATGCCGTGGGGGTCCTCTTGGAAGTCAGGACCGAACGTGTCCAGTTCAGGCAGGTCCGCGATGGTGCTCATGACGGAACCGTAACCCCGTAGTCCACCCACGTCAGGTTGGGGATGCGGTACGGAGGCCGAGCTCCGCTGCGGCCGCGACCATGCGGTCGTCGTAGGTCACGACCTCGCGGATGTCGCCACCGAGCTGCTGCGCCGTCGCGAGGTGGATCGCGTCGAGCGACCGGATCTCCGCGGGTCGCAGCATGCCGGCCGAGGTGAGGATCCGGTCGTTCAGGCGGATGAGGTCGATGTGCTCCAAGACAAGGCGGCCCCGCTCGATGCCGATCTCTCCCTCGTGGGCGAGTGCTCGCAGGACCTCGGTGCGCGAGCGCGCTCGAGACCTGCGGTTGTCGGCGTCGCAGGTAGCGGCGAAGCGCGGTCGATTCGAGCTCGTTCGTCGCGAGCTTCACGATGGCTGAGGAGTCGAGGTAGACGCCCGCCATCAGCGCTCGTCGCGCCGCAGGCGAGCGAGGACCTCCGAAGGGGCGACGTCGCCTCGAGGCGGGAGCGGGGGCGGGAGCTCGTCGAGCGAGCCGCGTGCGTCATCGACGTCGCCGGCGGCTCGTAGACGCTCCAGGGGACTGCCCTCGGGAAACGGCGTGAGCAGCGCGACCCGCCGACCCCGGTCGGTGATCTCGATCGTCTCGCCCTGCTCGACGAGCCGGAGCAGCTCGCTTGCCCGCTGGCGGAGCTCCCGGATGCCGACTGTTTTCATGTGCTATTTGTAGCACATCATCCGGCCGGAGCCACCCCCGATCCGCACACGGTCAGGCCGTACGAGTCGAGACGTTCGTTGACATCTGCGAACGGGTCGTCGGGTCGGTCGAACACCTCCTCCGGATCCGCGTCGAGGTCGTCGAGCAAGGCCTCCATGTCGAAGAGCATGCCGTTCAGCCGGTTCTCGTCGCCGACGGGGAAGCCGACCTCGCGGATGTGTGCGACCTCGTCTCGCACCGCGGGCACGAACGTCGACCGGACGAAGTCGTTGATCTCATCGACTGTGGGCTCGTCGCCGAGCTCGAACGCCGCGGCGGCGAGCAGCTTCTGGCTCTCGTCGCAGATCGCGTTGACCTGGATGAGGAAGTCCTTCTTCGCAGGCGGCTTGACCTCGCCGGCTTCGTCGTCACCGCAGGCGCTGAGCAGCGCGAGGCGACGCGACTACGACTTGACCGACAACGTGACGGGACGCGAGACGTCCTCGTAGAAGTCGTTGCCCTTGTCGTCGACCACGATGAACGCCGGGAAGTCCACCACCTCGATCCTCCACACCGCCTCCATCCCCAGCTCCTCGTACTCGAGCACCTCGACCTTGGTGATGCACTCCTTGGCCAGACGTGCGGCGGGGCCGCCGATCGAGCCGAGGTAGAAGCCGCCGTGCCTCTTGCACGCCTCGGTCACCGCCTTCGACCGGTTGCCCTTCGCGAGCATCACGTAGCTGCCGCCGTGCGATTGGAACTGATCGACGTAGGAGTCCATGCGCCCCGCGGTGGTCGGGCCGAAGGAGCCGGACGTGAGTCCCTCAGGCGTCTTCGCCGGGCCCGCGTAATAGACCATGTGGTCGCGCATGTAGTGCGGCATCTCCTCGCCGGCGTCGAGGCGCTCTTTGATCTTGGCGTGAGCGATGTCGCGCGCGACGACCATCGGACCGGTCAGCGAGAGCCGCGTCTTCACCGGGTACTGCGAGAGCGTCGAGCGGATCTCGTCCATTGGCCGCGACAGGTCGATGGGGATGCCGACGCCGTGGAGATCCTCGACCGTGACCTCGGGAAGGAAGTGGGCGGGGTCGCGCTCGAGCTCCTCGAGGAACACGCCGTGACGCGTGATCTTGCCGAGGGCCTGACGATCCGCGGAACACGACACTGCGATCGCCACGGGACATGAGGCACCGTGACGCGGCAACCGCACGACGCGCACGTCGTGGCAGAAGTACTTGCCGCCGAACTGGGCGCCGATGCCGAAGCCCCGCGTCAGCTCGAGCACCTGTTGCTCGACCTGGTGATCGCGGAACCCGACGCCGAGCTTGTTGCCTTCGGACGGCAAGTCGTCGAGGTAGTGCGCGGACGCGTACTTCGCGACCTTCAACGCATACTCCGCGGACGTGCCGCCGATGACGATCGCGAGGTGATACGGCGGGCAGGCCGACGTGCCGATCGCTGCGCAGCTTCTCGTCGAGGAAGCGCATGAGGCTCGCCTCGTTCAGCAGCGCCCTCGTCTCCTGGAACAGGAAGCTCTTGTTCGCCGAGCCGCCCCCCTTGGCCATGAACAGGAACTCGTACTC
Organism: uncultured Acidimicrobiales bacterium; assembly: GCA_963747215.1. Lineage (GTDB taxonomy): Bacteria > Actinomycetota > Acidimicrobiia > Acidimicrobiales > DATKAS01 > DATKAS01. The sequence goes on along the minus strand of CAVVET010000027.1, from coordinate 257,349 downwards.
GTCACCCGCGGTCGCGTAGATCTCGATCTGCGCGGGGAGGTTGTTGCCGGTGTTGACCTCGCGGTACATGTCGAGCGGCGCCATCTGCGAGTACCGCAAGTTCGACGTGAGGAAGGTGTCGTGGACACCACGGGCGATCGCGGCCTCGTCTCCGCCGCCGGTGACGACGAGCTCGCCCTTCTTGCCGACGACGATCGCGGTGCCCGTGTCCTGGCACGACGGCAGCACACCGCCCGCGGCGATCGACGCGTTCTGCAACAGCTCCATCGCGACGAACCGGTCGTTGGGCGACGCCTCGGCGTCATCGAGGATCGCCCGGAGCTGCGCCAGGTGCCCGGGCCGCAGGAAGTGGGAGATGTCGCGCATCGCCTCGGCGGTGAGCAAGGTGAGCACGCCGGGATCCACCTCGAGGAGCTCGCGTCCACCAGCCCTGATCGTCGAGACACCATCGGTCGTCAAGAGGCGGTACGGCGTGTCGTCGTGGTGCCCCGCCGGGAGCATGTCTTGGTAGACGAAGTCGTCGCTCACCGTGTTGAAAGGTACAGGCGTAGGGTCCGCGTATGACGACGTCCTACCGCACTGAGCACGACTCGATGGGCGAGGTTCAGGTCCCTTCCGACGCGCTGTGGGGCGCGCAGACCCAACGGGCGATCGACAACTTCCCGATCTCCGGGGGCAGGATCGAACGGGGGCTGATCGGTGCCCTCGCGTCGATCAAGGGCGTCGCCGCGACGGTCAACGGTCAGCTCAAGGTGCTCCCCAAGGACGTGGCCGAGGCGATTCACGACGCCGCGGCCTCGGTGGCGACGGGGTGAGCACGACCGGCACTTCCGCGTCGACGTGTTCCAGACCGGCTCGGGCACGTCGTCGAACATGAACATGAACGAGGTCATCGCGACCCTCGCGTCCGCAGCGGCTCGGCCGCCCGGTGCACCCCAACGACCACGTCAACGCGTCGCAGTCGTCGAACGACGTGTTCCCGTCGGCGATCCATCTCGCGGCCACACGCGAGCTCACGGTCGACCTCATCCCCGCGCTCGAGGTGCTCGCGAAGGAGCTGCGCCGTCAGCAGCGTCGCTTCAAGACCGTCGTGAAGGCCGGGCGAACCCATCTGATGGACGCGACGCCGGTCACCCTCGGCCAGGAGTTCGGTGGGTACGCGCAGGCGATCGAGAACGGCATCGAGCGGGTCCAGGCGGCGCTTCCTCGGGTCGGCGAGCTGCCCCTCGGTGGAACCGCGGTGGGCACGGGCATCAACTGCCCACGGGGCTTCGCGAAGCGAGTGATCACGAAGCTCGCCACGGACATGGACCTTCCCCTCACCGAAGCCCGCGACCACTTCGAGGCGCAAGGCGCGCGCGATGCGCTCGTCGAAGCGTCGGGCGTGTGCCGCGTCATCGCGGTCTCGCTCAACAAGATCGCCATCGACATCCGGTGGATGGGAAGCGGACCGAACGCCGGGCTCGCCGAGATCCGCATCCCCGACCTGCAACCGGGGTCGTCGATCATGCCGGGCAAGGTCAACCCCGTCGTCGCCGAGGCGGTGCAGCAAGTCGTGGCGCAGGTGATCGGCAACGACGCCGCGGTCGCATGGTCCGGAGCGATCGGCAACTTCGAGCTGAACGTGATGCTGCCGGTCATCGCCCGGAACCTGCTCGAGTCGATCCGTCTCCTCTCGGCCGCCTCCCGGGTGTTCGCGACGAAGTGCATCCACGGCATCGAGGCGGATGAGGAGCGGTGCTACCGGTACGCGGCGTCGTCGCCCGCGCTCGCCACCGCGCTGAACCCGTTGATCGGCTACGAGGCCGCGGCGCACGTCGTCAAGCGGTCGCTCGCCGAAGGCCGCACGATCCGCGACATCGTCGTCGAGGAGAAGCTGCTGAGCGCAGCGAAGGCCGACGCCGCGCTCGACCTCATGGCGATGACGAAGGGCGGGCTGGCCCAGCCGTGAAATGACGGTAGTCGAAGACTCTGATCAGCCGGCCGCGGGTGTGCCTGCGAACGCCGCCGGGTCGGTGCGCTCGGGGATCTGCGGGGCTTTCCAGCTCATGACCTCGGCGAGGTTGTCGCACACGGCCTTCCACTCGGCCGGGTCCCACCCTTCGGCCGCGCCGCCGATCGTGAGGTCCGTCTTCAACCACACGAGTGCGGGCAGGCGCTCGAGCTGCATGGCCTTGACCGCCACGCGATCCGGATCGGCGAAGGTGAGGAACTGGCGGCTGAGCGGCCCGAGGAAGGTTCGAGCCCCCTCGGCGTCGCTGGCGACGAGCCAGGCCATCCGGCAGTCGGCCTCGGAGAACACCGCCATGATCCGGTTCGCGGTGTCGAGCACCCACGCGCTCTCGCTCGTGTAGGGATCGACGGCGACGAGAAGCAGGTGGAAGTTGGTGAGCCACTCGCGCACGCTGCGCGCGGGGCCTTCGAGTGGCGCGAGCTGCAGATCGCCGGGAGGATCGTGCGCCACGGCGGCAGAAGGTAGCGCCTGCGCGGCACTCGCTTGTGCCCCGGTGCGGTAGCCGAGCCTCTTCGGGCCGGATGCACCGCCCCCATTTGTGCCCCGACCCCTTCGGGGCCGGATGCACACGGGGGGTAGCGTTGCTTCGATGCACCCAATCGAGCGCTTGCGCTATGTGGCACGCGCTTCGGGGGCCGATCACGGCCTCCTCGTGCGGGAGACGGCCGGCGCGTTGGCGTCACTTGGTTTCGACCCTCCTGGGCTGGTCACGGCCTGCCGCCGCATCATCGACCGCCACCCTGCCTCGGGGCCGCTGTGGTGGCTGTCGGCGCGCGTGCTGACGGCCGAAGATCCGGTGGCCGAGGCCTGGCGTGCCGCCGACGAGATCGCGGACGACTGCACGGCGAGCGAGCTCTCCCACGCGATTCCGGACGAGGCGACGGTGGCCGTGCTCGGCTGGCCCGAGCAGGTGGGCGACGCGCTGCCGCGGCGAGGCGACCTCGATGTCCTCGTCATCGACGCGCTGGGCGAGGGTTCAGGTTTGGTTCGGCGGCTCCAGCGCGCGGACGTGGATGCGATCGACGTGCCGATGTCGGGCCTCGGAGCCGCGGTGGCCGAGAGCGACCTCGTCGTGCTCGAGGCCTCGGCGTTCGGCCCCACCGGGTTCGTCGGCGTCGCGGGGTCCCGCGCTGCTGCGGCGGTGGCACGCCACGCGCAGATCCCCGTTTGGGTCGTGGCCGGCATCGGCCGGCTCCTGCCCGCGCGCATGTGGGACGCCCTCGTGCGCCGGCTCGAGGACGACATGCCGTGGGAGGCCGACGACGACATCGTTCCCGTGGATCTGGTCGACGTGATCGTGCGGCCCTCCGGCCCGTGCCCGGTCGCCGACGCGCTCCGCCGGATCGACTGTCCCGTCGCGCCCGAGCTCTACCGCTCCGCCAACGCTTGACCGACGCGTGACGGAATAGGGTCGCCGTCCATGCCGTCACGACGCGAGCTGATCCGCATGACGCCCGACGAAGTCCACGCGTTCGTCCACGACACGCACACGATGAACGTCGCCACGATCGGCCCTGATGGCCAGCCTCATCTGGTTGCGATGTGGTACGGCTTCCTCGGCGAGGATCCCGCGTTCTGGACGTTCGGCAAGTCGCAGAAGATCGTCAACCTCAAACGCGACCCGCGCATCACCTGCCTCATCGAGACAGGCGACGAGTACGCGCAGCTCCGCGGTGTCGAGCTGGTCGGTCGAGGGACGATCATCACCGATCCCGAGGAGATCATCGCAATCGGGCTCAGCACCTCCCAGCGACACACGGGCGCCGACCCCGACGCCGCCCGACCGTTCGTCGAGGCGCAGGCGGCGAAGCGCGTCGGTGTGCGCATCGAAGTCGACAAGGTCGTGTCGTGGGATCACACCAAGCTGGGCGGCACATACTGAGCGTCGCCGAAGACGCCGCCGCGGCGCTCGGGCCGCATGACGTAGCCGTGGTGCTCGGCTCCGGGTGGAGCGCAGCCCTCGAGCGGCTGCCCGCGGCGACGGCCGATGTCAGCGTCACTGACCTCCCGGGGTTCGCACCCCCGACCGCCGAGGGTCACGCCGGCCGAGTGCTCTCGATCCCGCTGGCCGACCGGCGGGTCCTGGCGTTCGTCGGCAGGCACCACCTCTACGAGCAGCGCGATGTGCGGTCCGTCGCGCATGCGATGCGAACCGCCGCGGCTGCCGGCTGTCGCGTGGCGGTGCTGACGAACGCGTGCGGGTCGATGGTGGACACGATGCCACCCGGACAGATCGTGTTGGTCAGCGACCACATCAACATGACTGCGGTGTCGCCCCTCGAGGGCGCGCAGTTCGTCGACCTCACCGACCTCTACTCGTCACGGCTGCCGCGCGCTGTGTCGCGGCATCGATCCGTCACTGCCCGAGGGTGTGTACGTCGGGTATTGGGGGCCGAACTACGAGACGCCGGCGGAGATCCGCGCGTTCCGGACACTCGGCGGTGACCTCGTCGGGATGTCGACCGTGCTCGAAGCGATCGCCGCGCACGCGCTCGGCGTCGAAGTGTTGGGGCTGTCGTTGGTGACGAACCGTGCCGCGGGCCTCGGCGGCCCGCTCCATCACGACGAGGTGCTCGCCGTCGGCCGCGCCAGCAGCGAACGAGCCGGCGCCCTCCTCGCGGCCCTCCTCGCCCACGACGGGCTGCTGCCGTGAGTGTCAGCGTGAGTGTCAGCGGGAGCGTCAGTTGGGTTCGTTGAGCTCGATGCGGTTGCCGGACGGGTCGCGCACGAACGCCTGACGTCCCGCGCCGGCAACTTCGGGAGCGCGTGACACGCGCCCGCCCGCAGCCTCGATCGATGCGACCGCCGCTTCCAGGTCGTCGACGCGCAATGCGTAGTGCTGGCGCGGGTCGGGCTCGGCGTCGGCCATCTCCATGAGGTGGATCTGATGACCGCCGGCTTGGAACCACGCGCCCGGGAACCCGAAGTCGGGACGCTCGATCTGCTCGAACCCCATGACATCCGCGTAGAACCGAACCGCAGGCTCGATCTCCTTCACGCTGATGGCGACGTGGTGGAGCCCCGTTGTGTGCATGTCGCTATGGTCGCGCTCATGGGCGAGATGATCGAGTTCCCCAGCAACGGCGGCACTTGTCCGGGGTATCTGGCGACCCCGGCGTCGGGCTCGGGGCCCGGACTCATCGTCATTCAGGAGTGGTGGGGACTCGTGCCTCACATCAAAGAAGTGGCCGACCGGTTCGCCAAGGAGGGGTTCGTCGCCCTCGCTCCCGACCTGTACCGGGGCAAGGCGGCGAGCGAGCCCGATGAGGCCGGCAAGTTCATGATGGCGCTGAGCATGGCCCAAGCCGCGAAGGACCTGAGTGGCGCCGTCGACGAAGTCGCCTCGCGCGGCTCGATCCCGAACGTCGGCGTGGTCGGCTTCTGCATGGGCGGCGGGCTCACACTGGTGCTCGCGTGCCAGCGGCCCGACAAGGTGAAGGCGGCCTGCCCGTTCTACGGCGTGATCCCGTGGCCCGAAGCGCAGCCCGACTGGACCAAGCTCACCGCCGCGGTCGAGGGCCACTACGCCGAGAACGATGCGTTCGCCTCGCCCGAGCAGGTGGCCGAGCTCGAGGAGAAGCTGAGGAACCTGGGCAAGGACGTGGTCATGTACGTCTACCCGGGCGCCGACCACGCGTTCTTCAACGACAGCCGGCCCGAGGTCTATGACGCGTCGGCCAGCCAGCTCGCGTTCGCACGCACCGTCGCGCACCTCCGCGGCCATCTCCACTGACGCAAAGCCACGGGCGGCGCCGCGCGCGCCCGGTACCGTGAGCGAGCGATGAGCGAGACCGTCCGCATCGGCATCCTCGGCTGCGGCCACGTCGGCGGTCCCCTCGTCGGGCTGATCGGCGAGCGGGCTGCCGCGATCGAAGCCCGCACCGGTCTGTCCCTCCACGTGGCGCGCATCGCCGTGCGCAACCTGTCACGCGAGCGGGCCGTCCCGATCAACGAGGGCCTGCTCACGCGCGACGCGGCGGAGGTCGTCGACGATCCCACGATCGATCTGATCGTCGAGGTGATCGGTGGCATCGAACCGGCTCGCGAGCTGATCCTCACCGCGCTGAAGAACGGCAAGCCGGTCGTGACGGCGAACAAGGAGCTGCTGGCGAACGTCGGGACCGAGATCTTCAGCGCCGCCGATGCTGCGGGCTGCGATCTCCTGTTCGAGGCGGCTGTGGCCGGAGGCATCCCGCTGATCCGTGCGCTCCGCGAGTCGTTGGCGGGCGAGCCGGTGCGGCGCATCCTCGGCATCGTCAACGGCACCACCAACTACATCCTCACGAGGATGAGCGAGGCGGGCGCGTCCTACGGCGACGCCCTCGCCGAAGCGCAGGGCCTCGGCTACGCCGAGCGTGATCCGACCGCTGATGTCGAGGGCTACGACGCCGCAGCCAAGGCGGCGATCATCGCCTCGATCGCGTTCGGTGTCCGCGTCGTGGCCGGCGACGTGTACCACGAGGGCATCAGCCAGATCACCGCCGACGACATTGCCGCGGCGAAGCGCCTCGGCTATGTCGTGAAGCTGCTCGCCATCGCGGAGCGCTACGACGATGGCTCGCTCGCCGTGCGGGTGCATCCGACGATGCTTCCCTCGAGCCACCCGCTCGCCTCCGTGCGAGACAGCTACAACGCGGTGTTCGTCGAGGGCGATGCGGTCGGCTCGCTGATGTTCTACGGGCGAGGTGCGGGCGGACGCCCGACGGCCAGTGCGGTGCTCGGCGACGTCATCGACGCGGCGAGCAACCTGCGCAAGGGCACCCACGCGTCGATCGGGATGTTCGATCGACGCGCCGATGCTCCCAATCGACGAGACGAGCGCGGAGTACTACATCCCGCTCGAAGTCGCCGATCGTCCGGGCGTGTTGCACGCAGTCACCGGAGCGTTCGCGGACCATGGCGTGTCAATCCGCACCGCGGAGCAGGAAGGTCTCGGCGACGACGCCCGCCTCGTGTTCATCACGCACACAGCCCGGGAGGCCGACGTGCAGGCGACGCTCTCCGACCTACGCCATCTCGACGTCGTCAAGCAGGTCGGTGGCATCCTCCGCGTCATCAGCACCGAGCCGTGAAGTACGAGCCGTGAAGATACGTGAGCACTCGCGGTGCCGCTCCCGTTCTCGACTTCGTCGACGTGATGCTCACAGGACTCGCGTCCGACGGCGGTCTGTACGTGCCAGAGGCCTGGCCGCCGCTGCCGGCGCTGTCGGCCGAAGCGCCCTATGCGGACACCGCGACGGAGGTCATCTGGCCTTACGTCGACGGCATCGCCCGCAGCGAGCTCGCGGCCGCGTCAGTTGAGGCGTACGCGACGTTCGACCACCCGGCGGTGTGCCCCCTCGTCGAGCTCGCCCCGAACACCTGGCTGCTCGAGCTGTTCCACGGCCCGACGCTCGCGTTCAAGGACGTCGCGCTGCAGCTGCTCGCCCGCCTGCTCGACGCCGAGCTCGAACGACGCGGTGAGCGCGTCGCGATCGTGCTCGCGACGTCGGGCGACACCGGCTCCGCCGCGATCGAGGCGTGTCGCGACCGGCCGAACATCGACATCTTCGTGTTCCATCCCGAGGGCCGCGTGTCCGAGGTGCAGCGCCGGCAGATGACGACGGTGATGGCGCCGAACGTCCACAACGTCGCGCTCGCGGGCACGTTCGACGACTGCCAGGACATGGTGAAGGCACTCTTCGCCGATGCGCCTTTCCGGGAGCGCTTCCGTCTCGGCGCGGCCAACTCGATCAACTGGGGCCGAGTCGTTCCGCAGGTCGTCTACTACGTCACGTCCGCACTGGCGCTCGGCGCGACTGCGACGAGGCCGGTGTCGTTCGCGGTGCCCACCGGCAACTTCGGCAACGTGCTCTCGGGATGGGTCGCCAAGGAGATGGGCTTGCCCGTCGACCGGCTCATCATCGGTTCGAACCGCAACGACATCCTCACCCGCGTCGTCGAGACAGGGACGATGAAGGTGACCGGGGTCGTGCCCACCATGAGCCCGAGCATGGACATCCAGGTTTCGTCGAACTTCGAACGGCTGCTCTTCGAGCTGAATGGACGCGACGGCGGCATGACGGCCGAGCAGATGGCGTTGTTTCGGTCTCGGGGCAGCTTGTCGCTCGAGGCCGACCAGAGCGAGCAGCTGCGCGCAACCTTCGACGCGGCTCGCTGTGACGAGGACGAGACGCTTCCGCGAGATCGCCCGTGTACACGCCGAGTCAGGCGTCGTCGTCGATCCGCACACCGCGGTTGGTCTGTCTGCGGCGCGGCAGACGCGCCGCGATCCCGACATCCCCGTCGTCGCGCTCGCCACCGCACACCCGGCGAAGTTCCCCGATGCCGTGGAGCGCGCGATCGGCGTGCGTCCGCCGTTGCCCGATCAGCTCGCAGGGCTGATGGCCCTGCCCGAGCGACTCGACTCGCTCCCCACCGAGCTGGCAGCGGTCGAGGCGCACATCGCGGCGCGGCTCACGAGTAGCGGGTGACGTAGCCCCGCTGGCGGAACATGTCGAGCATCGAGCGCACCCACCACAACGCCAGCCCCGCGAGCACGATCGCACCCACTGCAGCGATGGCGATCTCGTCCCACGGGATCGGATCGCCGGCGACCACGGCCCGGGAGGCGTTGAAGGCGTGGGTGGTCGGAAGGATGCGCGCGATCGGCTCGAGCACCCCGGGCAGGGCGTCGACGGCGTAGAAGGCGCCCGACAACGGCCAGAGCAGGAACGCCAAAGCCCAGGCCAGGACCTCCGCGCCGGCGCCGAACCGCAGGACCAGGCCGATCACGAACAGCGCCAGCACCCATCCCATGAACAGGAGGATGAGCGACGCTCGGGATCAGCTCCACGGCGAGCGGCGTGATGTCGAACGCGTAGAAGAACAGCGCGGTGCAGGCCACGAAGATCATCCCGATGAACACTTTGCTGAGACCGAACAACGCCGTGCCGAGCAGGTACTCCGTCTCGCGCAACGGCGTGACCATCAGGTTGAGCAGGCTGCGCGACCACGTCTCTTCCAGGAACCCGGTGGAGAGCGCGAGGTTCGACGCGAACAGGATGTGGAACAGGAGCAACCCAGTGAGCACCATCGGCACCGTCGTGTCGTCGCCTGGCGTGCTCTTCGAGAGCACCACGGCGAGCGAACCGAACAGGATCGAGTCGATCGCGGGCGCGGCAACGTCGAACCAGCGGTGAGGGCTGCGCTTGAACACGATCGCATGCCGCCGCGAGATCGTCTTGATGCGGCGCCAGCTCAGCCTCGTCACTGGTCGACTCCCGCAGTGCGATGCTCGGTGGCGAGATGGATGAACATCTCCTCGAGCGACTCATGGCCGTGCTCGGCGGTGATCTCGGCGACCGATCCGTCAGCGACGATGCGACCCTTCGCGACGAACACCACCCGGTCACACATGCGCTCGACCTCGACCATGTCGTGGCTCGTGACGAGCAACGCCGTGCCCTGTGCTTCGGAGATCGCCCGCAGTCCGGTACGCACGCGCAGGGCGACGTCGGGATCGAGCGACGCCGTCGGCTCGTCGAGCACGAGCAGTGCCGGGCGGTGCAACACCGACTTCACGATGCCAACCAGGGTGCGTTGGCCGGAAGAGAGCTCGTCCGCCTTCGCGTCGGCGAGATGGGTGATGCCGAACTGCTCGAGACCCTCCGCGATGCGTACGTCGCGGTCCTCCAACCCGTAGAGGTCGGCGAACAAAGCGAGCACCTCGTGCACCTTCATGCGCGACGGCAGCGGCAGGTACCCCGCCGCGAACCCCACGTGCTCCATCGCCTTGCTGCGCTCCTGTGGCAGCGGGTGACCGAGCACCTCCACCGTGCCTTGGTCGGGCGTGATGATGCCGAGCAGCATCAGCAGCGTCGTCGTCTTGCCCGCCCCGTTCGGGCCGAGCAACGCCACCCGGTCACCGGGCGCGACGGCGAGGTCGATCCCGGCGACTGCTGGTGTCCCCCGGAACGACTTCGTCAACCCCCGCGCTCTGATGACGAGCGACATGGACTGCAGTCTCTCCGCCGGGGTGCCCATCCGCCGTCTGTTTACGGGCTGGGCTAGGTAGCAGCCTGGCCCCACGCCGGTGTAGAGTGGTGTCGACCGGTTCTCCGGTCTTCCAGCCTCACCGGCTCGACCTCTCTTTCGGCGGAGCGTAGAGCGGTCGGTTGGAACCCGCCCGAAGCCTTTGGGGGCAACCCTTCGCACGTTCCTGTGCCAGGTGTTTCGGGGGTGGTCGATATCCCGCACCACCTCTCCAAGGGGCCACAGCACTCTCGGCGGCCGACTGAGTCGACGCTCGCCGGATCCCACGAAAGAAGGTGCCCATGAGCGTGGAGTCATCCGAGGCTCTCGAACGCTCGGTACTCGAAGGCAAAGACCGCGACTCCCTGTTGAGGATCGCGGAGGTGCTCGGTGTGAAGGCCGGGTCCCGTACGAAGAAGGCGGAGATCGTCGACCGCATCCTGGAGCAGACCGGTGCGTCGCCCGCGCGGTCCGACAGCCGAAGGGGCGGCCACGAAGCCGGCCTCCGGCCGGTCGAACAGTCGCTCGACCTCGACCAAGGCGGCGTCGGCGACAACAGCGTCCGAACCTGAGGTGAACGGTGATGCCGCGGCCGAGGCCGACGAGCCGCCGGCCGAGTGGGAAGTCGCGCTCGGTGGCGACGACGCCGGTGCTTCGTCCGAAGCCGGCGGCGGCGAGGCCGCTCGAGCGACCGCGACCGACACGGCCCCCGCCCACGAGCGCGACCGGCGAGTCGAGGCGATCGTGACCGCGACCAGAACCGGGGCGGCGGCGACAACCAGGGTGAGCCCGGCAACCGCCGGCGCCGTCGTCGGGGCCGCGACCGTGACCGCGACCGTCAGGGCGGCGACCGCCAGGGTGGAGATCGCCAGGGCAGTGATCGCCAGGGCAACGATCGCCAGGGCAACGATCGCCAGGGCGGAGATCGCCAGGGCACTGACCGCCAAGGTGACCGCCAGGGCGGCGAGGAGCAGCCGTTCCTCGGCGAGCCGATCGAGGTCGACGGGTTGCTCGACCTGCGCGACGAGGGCTACGGGTTCCTGCGCATCAACGGCTACCTCCCGAGCCGTGACGACGTGTACGTGTCGGTGAAGCAGGCGCGCCAGTTCGGTCTGCGCAAGGGCGACCACCTCAAGGGTGCGAGCCGGCCGGCCGGACGCAACGAGAAGAACCCGGCGCTGCTGCGCATCGACACGGTCAACGGCGTCGATCCCGAGGCGGCGCGTCAGCGGCCGCGCTTCGAGGACCTCACGCCGCTGTTCCCCGACGAGAAGCTGCGCCTCGAGGTCCCGACGACCCGACGCAACATGACGGCGCGCATCATCGACCTGATCTCGCCGATCGGGAAGGGCCAGCGCGGTCTGATCGTGTCGCCGCCGAAGGCCGGCAAGACGACGATCATGAAGCAGATCGCCCGATCGATCGAGACGAACAACCCCGAAGTGCACCTGATCGTGCTGCTCGTCGACGAGCGGCCCGAAGAGGTCACCGACATGCGGCGGTGGGTGAAGGGCGAGGTCGTGGCGTCGACGTTCGACCGTCCGTCCGACGAGCACACGATGGTCGCCGAGCTCGCGATCGAGCGGGCGAAGCGCACTCGTCGAGGACGGCGACGACGTCGTCATCATCCTCGACGGCATCACCCGGCTCGCCCGCGCCTACAACCTCGCCGCGCCCGCGACGGGCCGCATCATGTCCGGTGGCATCGACACCGGCGCGTTGTATCCGCCGAAGAAGTTCTTCGGTGCCGCCCGCAACATCGAGGAGGGCGGCTCGCTCACGATCCTCGCCACCGCGCTCGTCGAGACCGGCTCGCAGCATGGACGAGGTGATCTTCGAGGAGTTCAAGGGCACCGGCAACATGGAGCTGCGGCTCGACCGCAAGCTCTCCGAGCGCCGGATCTACCCGGCGATCGACGTCGACGCCTCCTCGACCCGCCACGAGGAGCTGCTCTTCGACCGCAACCAGCTGCAGCAGGTCTGGAAGCTGCGCCGGGTGCTCTCGGGTCTCGGTCGAGGGCGGCGGCGGCGCCGGCCTCGAGCTGCTCATCGACCGCATCAAGACGTTCAAGACCAACGACGAGTTCCTGGCCGAGATCGCCAAGGCGCCGTCCATGTAGGAGGGCGCCCAAGGGCGCAGCGCCGTCCATGTAGGACGGCGCCCAAGGGCGCAGCGCCGTCGATGTAGCCAGCGATCTGACATGTCGGCTGGCGAAGGTGGAGTGCCCGCCGCCCCCTTCTACACTGGACCGTCCCCAAGCTTCCAGGGAGCACGAGCGATGAAGGCAGACATCCACCCCGAGTACCAGCTGACCACGGTGCGTTGCTCGTGCGGCAACACGTTCGAGACCCGCGCCACGGTGAAGGATCTTCACGTCGAGCTCTGCAACGAGTGCCACCCGTTCTTCACCGGCAAGCAGAAGCTCGTCGACTCGGGTGGCCGCGTCGAGCGCTTCGAGCGCCGCTACGGCAAGCGCAAGTCCGCCAAGAAGTAGCCGACGACTCCGCCCGGCCGGGCCGTGGAGGCGCAGCAGCGCGACGCCCTGTTCGTCGTCAAGCTCACCGCGCTCGTCGCTGACCATCTCGGTGCCGCTGTCGCGCGCGCGACCGCCGTCGCCGGCGGAGCCGCTCTTGTCCACGACGGCACCGCGTGGGTGCTCGCCGAAGACTCCGGCGCGCGAGCGCTGGGCCCCGCGATGGCATGGGCCGCGCAACAGGGGACGAGCAGGGTCGAGGTCGTCGCCGCTGATGGTGCGACAGCGGGTGTCTTGGCGCGCCGGGCGGCGCATGTTCCGTGATCCGCCGCACGTGTGGTTGGCCGACGGCCGCACGCTCGTGCCGGCCACCCCGGTCGCGGTGGAGACCGGCGTCCCCATGCCCGAGGGGCTCGACGCGCTCGTCGATCTGATTCGCGAGGCCGGCGCCGATCCCGTCTTCGAGCACGGCGTGCTCGCCGGTGAGGTCGCGGGCCTCGAGGTGTTCCGTGCCGTCATCGATCCCGACGGGAGCCCGCGACTGCTGGCTGGTCTCGGGAACCACGACCGTGAAGCCAACGAGATGGTGTACGGCCCCGTGCCGCCGGTGTCGGCGCTGGAAGGGCTGGTCTCGTCGGTGCGCGCACATCGAGCTCCGGGAGCGCCACCGCACGGTCTCGGCCGGCAGGCGCAGGGGAAGCTGTTGCGCGATCGAGTGCTGCGGACGCCGGGGATGGTGGGAGCGACGGAGCTCGCGGGAGTCGCACCGCCGATCGCCGTCGAGGATCGCAACGCGCCGGGCCCGGCCGTCGCCTACGGCCGGGATGTCGCGAGCAACCCGATGGTCGTCGTGTGCTCGGTTGGCATCGATCTCGACCTCGTGCCGTTCGCCGCAGATGCGCGTCTTGCCACCGATGCCCAGGCACGTCTCGTGCTCGCGATGCCTGAACGCGACGCGCATCCCGCCGTCCGGCGCCTCGCCGATCGCCTGCTCGATCCCGCTGAGATCGTCACAGTCGACCTCGGGCCGTAGCCTCCATCGTGTGCTCGAACGCCTAGCTGCTCTCGAGGACGAGTTCGCCGCCGTCGAAGCAGAGCTGAGCGACCCGGCGGTGCTCGCCGATCCCGCGCAGCTCAGGCGCGCCTCGAAGCGGCACAAGGATCTCGGCGCGGTCGTATCTCGCTACCGCTCGTACCGCAGCCGCACCGAGGATCTCGAAGCCGCGAAGGAGATGCTTGCCGAGGCGACGGGCGACGATCGTGAGGCGATGCGGCTCGAAGTGACCGAGGCCGAGGCCGATCTCGAGCGTCTGGAGGAGGAGCTGCGGGTGCTGCTCCTGCCGAAGGATCCGAACGACGAGAAGAACGTCATCGTCGAGATCCGGGGCGCCGAGGGCGGGGAGGAGGCGAACCTGTTCGCGCGTGATCTGTTCGGCATGTATCAGGGCTACGCCAGCGCGTGTCGGGTGGAAGCTCGAGGTGCTCGGCGCCGACGCGTCCGACATGGGCGGGTACAACGAGGTCACGTTCCTCGTGAAGGGTGACGGCGTGTGGAGCCGCATGAAGCACGAGGGCGGTCCGCACCGCGTGCAGCGGGTGCCGGTCACCGAGAGCCAGGGTCGCATCCACACGTCATCGGCGACGGTCACAGTGCTGCCCGAGGCGGAGGAAGTCGACGTCGACATCGACCCGAACGACCTCGTCAGTCGACGTCTATCGCTCCTCGGGCCCGGGGGGACAGTCCGTCAACACGACCGACTCCGCCGTGCGGATCACCCACAAGCCGACCGGTCTCGTGGTGTCGATGCAGGACGAGAAGAGCCAGATCCAGAACCGGGCGCGCGCCCTTCAGGTGTTGCGCGCCCGCATGCTGAAGCTCGAACAGGACCGGCAGGCGGCCGAGCTCAGTCGACGCGCGGCGCAGCCAGGTGGGCGGCGGTGGTCGCTCCGAGAAGATCCGCACGTACAACTTCAAGGACAACCGCGTCACCGATCACCGCATCGGGATGACGCTGTACAAGCTCGATCGAGTGCTCGCCGGTGAGCTCGATGAGCTCGTCGATGCCCTCGTCGCCGACGAGCGAGCCCGGCAGCTGGCGGGCACCACTGGCTGAGAACGCACCATGGACGGTGCTCGTCGACGCGGCGGCGAAGCGACTCGGATCGGTGCAAGAAGCGCGGTGGATCGGCGAGCAGGCGTCTGGGAGCGACCTGTCCGCGACACCGACCAAAGTTGCGCGCGCTCATTTCGAGGCGATGGTCGGCAGGCGAGCCGCAGGTGAGCCGCTGCAGTACGTCCTCGGTTCGTGGGCATTCCGCCGGCTCGATCTGTGGGTGGACAGGCGGGTGCTCATCCCTCGACCGGAGACCGAGCAGGTCGTCGAGTCCGCGCTGAGCCTTGCCCGCGAGATCCTCACCGTGAAGGAGTCAGTGCTCGCAGCAGACCTCGGCACGGGATCCGGGGCCATCGCGCTCTCGCTCGCGTACGAGTTGCCGCTCGGCCGTGTCGACGTGTGGGCAAGCGACGCGTCGCAGGACGCGCTCGACGTCGCCCGCGCCAACCTCGCCGGCATCGGCCGCGCCGGTGCACGGGTCACGATGCGCCAGGGCTCGTGGTTCGACGCACTGCCCGATGACGCCCGCGGCATGTTCGACCTGATCGTGTCGAACCCTCCGTACGTCGCGACGGACGAGCTACTCCCGCCGGAGGTCGCCGACTGGGAGCCGGTTGCCGCGCTCGTCTCCGGCGCCACCGGCCTCGAGGCGATCGAGCACCTGCTTCGACACGCCCCTCCGTGGCTCGCCCCGGGCGGAGCGCTCGTGCTCGAGATCGGTGACACCCAAGGCCCGGCAGCTCGTCGCGCTCGCCGCTACCGCCGGCTTCCACGACGTCGAGGTACGTCCCGACCTCGCCGGCCGCGACCGCATCCTCATCGCCCGCCCCTGACCTGGCTGCCTTCCTGTTCGAGTAACCGGCCACTTCTGGCCGGTTACTCGCGCGAGAACGCCGGGGGGGTGGGGGTCAGGCGAGGGCGATGCCGAGGGACTGGCGCAGGAACGCGACCTGCAGGTGCAGCAGGTTCTCGGCGACGACCTCTTGCGGGGTCATGTGGGACACCCCGGAGAGCGGCAGCACCGTGTGAGGACGGCCGGCTTCGAGCAACGCGCGCGGACAGCTGCAACGTGTGGGCCGCGACGACGTTGTCGTCGGCGAGCCCGTGAATCAGCAGAAGCGGACGGCGCAGACCCTTCGCGGCGCTCAGCAGGCTGCAGCGGTCGTACACCTCGGGCTGGGTGTTCGGGTCGCCGAGGTAGCGCTCGGTGTAATGCGTGTCGTAGAGCCGCCACTCCGTCACCGGTGCGCCGGCGATCGCGGCGTGGAACACGTCGGGACGCCTGAGCACCGCGAGCGCGGCGAGGTAGCCGCCGAACGACCAGCCACGGATCGCGACGTGTTCGAGATCCATCTCCGGATGTGATGCCGCGACGAGGTGCAGGGCGTCGACCTGATCTTCGAGCACAGGTCCCGCCAGGTCGAGGTGCACGGCGCGCTCCCACGTGCTGCCTCGTCCGGGCGTGCCGCGACCGTCGATGGAGAGCACCGCGAACCCTTGGTCTGCGAGCCACTGTGCGGACAGGAACGCGCTGCGCGCCCGCACGACCGTTTGGTGATGGGGGCCTCCGTACGGGTCGAGCAGCACCGGGTAGCGCTTGTCGGGCTCGCGGTAGCGGGGAAGCAACAGCGCGGTCCACAGCCCGCGGGGTCCGACGGCTTCGATCTCGGGGGCCGGCTCGACCAGAGACTCTTCGGCCCGAGAGCCGATCGTGCCCATCCGCCCCCCGGCCGTCTGCACCGTCGTGGTCGGACCGGTCGCCAGCGTGGCGCTGCGCAGCACCACCGTGTCGCCCGCGGCGACGGCCGTGTGCACACCTGCCTCGGTGGTGAGCTTCGTCGTGCTGCCGTCCGGACGCACCCGCAGCACGTGCTGTTCGGTCGGCTCCGCGAGGTCGTTCGCGGTGATCACCACATCGTCGGCGCCCACCGCGACGATGCTGCGGACCTGCAGGTCCGCGGGCGTGACGGGCTCGTCGTCGATCAGCAGCCGGCGGGCCCCGTCGCGGTCGCCGGCGGTGACGAGTCGCTCGCCGAGCCAGTCGGGCGCGCCGGGGACGATCTCGACCCAGACATCGTCGCGGTCCTCGCTCACCACCCGGGTGGCGAACGTTGTCGGGTCCGCCACGAGCACTTGCGTCAACCGTTGATCGCGTGACTGCACCAGGAACGTGAGTGGCGAGTCGGGCTTCCAGGTCACGGTGACCAAGTACGGATACGTCTCGCGATCCCAGCCGAGATACTTCGTCTCGCCGTCGAGGCCGATGACTGCGAGCGCGACGTCAGCGTTCGCCGTGCCCGCCGCGGGATACACGAGCTCGACCGGTTCAGCGGCGGGATCCGCGGGATCGGTGAGATGCCAACGCGCGACCTTGCCGGTGTCGACGCGACACGCGGCGACTCGCTCACCGTCGGGCGCCCACCAGTAGCCGCGGTAGCGATCCATCTCCTCGGCGGCGATGAACTCGGCCGAACCCCAGGAGACGTTCGGGTCGTCGTCCTCGACGATGCGGGTCGTGCCGTCGAGGTCAGCGATGCGCAGCGAGCGCCCGCTGACGTACGCGACACGCTGGCCGGTCGGATCCGGCCGCGGGTCGAACACCGGGCCCTCGGTCGGCACCTCGTGCACGTCGCCGGTGGAGAGATGGACCGTGAAGAGACGACCGGCGAGTGCGAAGGCGGCCATCGTCGTGTCGGCGTCGGTGGCGTACGCGACGATGCCGCCGGCCTGCTCGCGGACACGTTCGCGCCGTGCCGCGCTCCTGCGGCGGCAGGGCGTCCCCTCGCCGTGCTCGAGGAGGTCCGCGGCGTCCACGACGTGCACTTCCTCGTCAGTCTCGACGTCGTAGACCCAGAGCCCGTTCGCGGGGTCGTCGCCGGCGTCCGAGCGAAGGAACACGACCCGCGTGCCGTCGGACGAGACCGTGAAGCTCCGCGGCTCGCCGAGCGTCAGCCTGCGGGTGCGGGCGTACTGGCGGGGGAACGTGTCGGCCATGAGGACCCGACCGTGTCGGCCTAGGGCTCCACGAGGATCTTCGCGTGGACCTCGGGATTGCCGAGATCCGTGAACGCCTGGGGCACACCGTCGACGCCAACAGTGCCCGTCACGATGTCGGGATAGCGCGTCGTGCCTTCGGCGAGTGCCTGCAGCGCGCCCGGCGAACTCCGTCGGGTCGTAGCCGAGCGCGAACTGCACGTTCAGCTCGCGGCCGATGCCCGCCATCGGGCGAATGCGGTCCTCCTCCATGCACACGCCGACCACGAGGATGCGAGCGTCACGCGGCGCCATGAGCATCGCCTGGTCGATCATTCCCGGCACTCCGACCGCCTCGAAGATGACGAGAGGCTTCGCGCCGTCGACCCGCCGCCACGCATCGATCGGACGCTCATTGCTCGGGTCCACGACCTCGTGCGCGCCGACCTTCGCGGCGAGCGCGCGGCGAGCGGGGGAGAAGTCCGATGCGACGATGGGCTCGATGCCGCGTCGCGCGAGATCGTCGATCACCGCGAGGCCCACCGGGCCGCATCCGAGCACGACGGCCGCGTCACCCGGCGCGATCTTGGACTTCGCCACGGCGTGAATGCCGACCGCGAGCGGCTCGGTGAGGGCAGCGCGTCGGTGATCGAGGCCGTTCGGCACCTTCAGCGCGGCGAGATCGCTGAGCACCATGAGCTCCGCGTAGCCGCCGGGATAGTCGTTCGAGTAGCCGATGGTGTGCAGCCCGGCCGCGTCGAACGTCACCGGGATGGAGACCACGAGGTCGCCCGACTTGAGGTTCGTGCAGTCCGGGCCCAGCTCCACGACCTCGCCGCAGAACTCGTGGCCCATCACGACGTCACGGTCCGACTCCATCCGCACCGTCTGGATGGGCTCGGGCGGGGCATGCTTGCGCAGCTCCTCACCGAGCTCGGCCATCGCCGCCCCGTGTTTCAGCATGTGGAGGTCTGAGCCGCAGATCCCGCAGGCCCGGGTGCGCACGAGGACCTGCCCGGACCCGGGCACGGGATCGGGGATGTCGCATACGTCGAGCGTCCAGTTGCGCATTGTCGCGGCTCGCATGGACGGGGACGCTAGTTGCGCGCGACGCTGCGGAACATGTCCGTCGTGAAGATCAACGCAATCGCGGTGCCCGAGGGGATGGGCGCCGAGCTGGAGAAGCGCTTTGCCGCTCGGGTGGGAGAGGTCGAGAAGATGCCGGGTTTCGAGGGCTTCGAGCTGCTGCGGCCCACCAACGGTGAATCGACGGTATTTCGTGTACACCCGGTGGGCGTCCGAGGACGACTTCCAACGATGGGTGTCGAGCGACTCGTTCACCCGCGGCCATGCGCAGGCAGCGCGCCGACGCCGGGCGTCCCTCTCCGGTCGCGCACGGTGCCTCGTTGCTCGAGTTCGAAGTGGTGATGCAGGCCTGACGCCGGTTCTCTTGGCGCGTTCGGGTCTCTGCGACCCCGTCGCGCCAAGAAAACCAGCTCGGGCAGGCGACGAGCTCGGCTTCGGGGCCGATGCGCACCTTCTCGCCGACCCACTCGCCCTCGGTCATCGCCTGCGCGACGCCGGCGTCGTGGCCGACGGCCCACGTGCGCCGGCCGTCCGCGAGCAGGCACGCCGCGAACGCGGTCTCGGGGTTGCCGTCGCGGTCGTGCATCACTGTGTAGCCCTCGACGGTCGCCTCGCCTTGCCAGTCCTCCGCGAGCTCGCGCGACGGCAGCGCGTCGACCTCGTCTTGCGGATGCGCAGTGCGCAGGCCGTCGGCGGGCGGCGTCGTCGAGTACACGCCGAACGCGTGCTTCGTGACATAGCCGCCGTTCGCGCTGACGAAGCCGAACGAGCCCGGCTCATCGCGCACCCGCTCGACCATGGTCGCGATCGAATGGGTGACGTAGTTGTTCCACGGGCCACCGGCGAAGCACAGACCGCCGGTCACCGTCAGGTCCCGGTCGAGGCCGAACCCGAGCTCCTCGGCACCGATCTGCACCGCCGAAGGGAAGCACGAGTACAGATCGACGTGGGCGAAGTCGTCGGGACCTCTGCCGGCGAGGTCCATGGCCTGCGCGTCCCGCGGTGCGGATCGCCGGGGAGGAGTAGAGGTCGCCGCGGTTGGACACGAACTCGGTGTCGTGCGCATCGGTGCCCGAGTGCAGGAACACCCAGCGGTCCTCGGCGACGCCGAGCTCTCGTGCCTTTTCGACCGAGCAGAGGATGAGCGCGGCCGCCATGTCGACGTCGTTGTTCGAGTTCATGAGCTTCGGGTAGGGCGTGCCGATCATCCGGTTGGACGGCGACGGCGTGCGGATCTCCTCGGCGGACTTCTGGTCGCGCACCCAGGCGTACGGATTGTGCGCCGCGACCGCGCTGAACCGGGCCCACAGCTCTGACGCCGCGCACCTGATGGGCGTCGACCGACTCGCCCCGGTGCGCGCGGAGCGCGGTCTCGAACATCGGGTACACCTGCACCGGCATCACCACGCCGCGGGCGAGCTCGTACGGATGGTTCATGCTCATCTCGGAGCCGAACACGCGCGTCGGGGCGACCTCATCGGCCTGCTTGTCCCACTCGAGCGTGGCGTCGGCGCGCCGCGCGCGCATGCGCGTACGCCACGCCTCTCCGCCCATCAAGACCGCGCAATCGAGGTCGCCCGCCTGGATCTCGGCCGCGGTCCCGTTGACGAGTGACTGCGGCGTGTTGCCTCCCGCCGTCGTGTAGACGGTCTCCTTCGGTTCGACGCCGAGACGCTCGGCGACAAGGGCCGAGGGGTCTCGATACCGCCACGAGAGCAACATCACCGTGCGCCACGACTGGGCGCCGGAGATCACGGTCGTCGTGCCGGCGTCGTCAGCGGCCGCTCGGACGGCCTCCACCATCAGGTCGACGGGCTGCAGCGCGTCGTCGATGCCGTCGGCGCGATGCAGGTACTGGCCGGCACCGACGATGACCGGCGTTCGGGGATCGAGGGCCATGCCCGGACACTAAGAGACTGCGCGGATCGTCGTCATGTCGGTGCCTCGATCGGGCACCGCATCCTCGACTTGCTCGCGTCCGCGGCGACTAGGGGAGCAAGGGCCGGTAGTACTCGCGTGCCTCGTCGATGACCTCGACGATGTCACGGAGTTGGCGGTCTTCGTCGAAGCGTCCGGCACGGCGGACGAGCGACTCGAACTCGTCCAGCCAGTCGAGGCACCACAATGCGTCCTCGGCCCTTGCGACCCGAACGCCGAGGACATCGACGTAGATGGGGCTCGTGTGGGCGTAGGCGTACCAGCCCAAGATGTCAGGGCTCATCGGACCAGTCGCGACAGCCACGACAAATGTCGGCTCGACGATCTCGACCTGAGCTTGAAAGCGTCCGCCCTCGGCCGGCACATCGAAGCTGGCGGCCACACCCGCGCCGGTCCTGATCTCGACCGTGTCGGCACCGACTCCCGAGACGGAGACGATCACCGTCACTCGTTGCGGGGCCGTGAGGTCGATGCGATCACCGATCTCGCCGCTTCGTCCGTTGGCCTCGAGGTGCAAGTCGAGCCAAGGCCCGTTGGTGACGGTCGTGCGGCCGTCGCGAATCGCCTGCTGGAACGAGTGAACGGACAACTCACCTTCCACCTTCGCGTAGACCCGACCGAAGCCCATCGGGTTGCTGAAGGTGATGGCGTTGCGAAACGACAGGAACACATCAGTGCCGGCCGTCGCGGCCAGCGGGATGCCCGCTCCGAGAAGTCGGCGGTAGAGGATCGCGGAGCCGCGGCTGTCAGCGGGAGAGATCAAATCCACGCCGTCGACCAGTCCGAGCGCCGCGTCGGCGACGAGCTCCCGAGCCTCCATGGAGCGGACCATGCCGTGGAACACGGCCGCGGGCGAGCTGTCGTCGTCCGTCAGCGAGAAGATCGGATGGCAGTAACCGATAGTCGCTCCGAGATCCTGAAGTTCCGCCGCGGCCACAGCGTTGGCCGGGTGGTCGACCGGATGGTCCGAGGCCAGGTGTCCGGTGCAGAACCGGCTCGGCGCGGCCCGTGGGCCAAAGGCGTGGAAGTGGCCGAGGAGGTCGTTGCGATACTCGACGCCCATCGCGGCGAGGTGGTGCTCGTTGCTCCACGGGACCGTCGTTCCCACCCAGGTCCGGAAGGCCCCCTCGTCCATGATTCGCGACGTGGCAAGGTTGCCGGCGACGAGATTCGCGACGTGGAGTCCTTCGCCACATTGCATCAGCGCCGCATGGTGCGGACTGCAGACCTGCTCACCGGAGTAGTTCATGTGGACGTGCATGTCGCCGCCGAACCAGCCATCGGCTGCGGGGTCGATTCGTCGTTGAGGCGTCAGCTCGACGTCGGCGCGACCACCCGCGTCGACAGTCACCGTCGTCCCCGTTCGCTCGAACTCGAGGCCGGCACCGGCCGTGACAGTCAACGTTGTGCCAGCTGGAACAGCCAACCTCGCCCTTCGGGCGTGGAAGTAGGGTCGGTTGTGGTTGTCCCACTTCTGCAGCGCACCCTCGGGGAACCATCCGTCGTTCTGCTCGTCGACGACGGACCAGCGGATCACTCGATCGCTCGTAACCGTCAACTCGCCCGCCGGCACGACGGTCAACAGGCGATCGACATTGATCGCCTCGCGATCGATTCGCAACGAACCGTGCGTGTTGCCAGCGGTGAGCCTCAGCTGGGCAACTGCTGCGCCCCCGGGCGGAACCTGGTGAGCGAAGCCGTTGGTGCTGATGATCGCCGGCGCGCTCCGCTGCGAGTCGATGAGCACATCCCATCGAACCGTGGTGCCCGGCAGCGCCCGACGGGGCCCCACGACGTCGCATTGATGTCCATCGTCATCGATCCGAAGCACGATCGTTCCGGGATAGCGCGCCTTCCCGTCCAGCACCGCGCGTGCCCCACGAAGCCAGTCGACCATCGTGATGTCGTCCGAGAGCGAGCCGCCGATCTCTGCGACGATCGCGGGCGCGGGCGCGAGCCGTGTGACGGGATGGTGCGGGGTGGTCTCCGACTCCCGCCACGTCGGACCGAAGTGATCCAGCGCGGCGCGGTACTCCATGAGTGACTCGGCGACCGCGACCGGGAGTGGCTCGGCGCTGTGGTCTCCATCGCAGCACACGGTCGGGACCTTACCCTCGTGTTCACGTGCGCTCCCCCGGCGCAATCGTCGGAAGCCGCACCTCCCGGGTCGTCCCAGTCTCGCTCGGTACAATCGACGGCGTGCCCTGGCCCTCCTCTCGTGACGACGAGCTGTTCTCGATGCTCGACCGCGAGTTCGAGCGTCAGAACACCACCTTGCAGCTCATCGCGTCCGAGAACTTCGCCTCGCCCGCCGTGCTCGCGGCCAACGGCTCGGTGCTCACCAACAAGTACTCCGAGGGATATCCGGGCAAGCGGTACTACGGCGGCAACCGGGTCATCGACGAGGTCGAAGACGTCGCCGATCGACCGCGTAAAGGCGCTCTTCGACGCCGACGCGGCCAACGTCCAGCCGCACTCGGGGGCCAACGCGAACCTCGCCGCTTACCTCGCGCTGCTCCAGCCGGGCGACACCGTGATGGGGTTGCGCCTCGACCAGGGCGGCCACCTCACTCACGGCTCGCCGGTGAACGCGAGCGGCCGGCTCTTTCGGTTCGTCTCCTACGGGCTCACGCCGTCCGACGAGCGCATCGACCTCGACCAGGTCCGCGACCTCGCCCGCGCGGAGCGCCCCAAGCTGATCGTGACCGGTGCGACCGCGTACCCCCGCATCATCGACCCGATCCCGTTCCGCGAGATCGCCGACGAAGTCGGCGCGCTGTTCTTGTTCGACGCCGCCCACATCGCGGGCCTCATCGCGGGCGGGGTGCACCCGAATCCGGTGCCGCACTCCGACGTCGTGACGTTCACCACGCACAAGACACTGCGCGGTCCCCGGGGCGGCTGCATCGTGTCGACCGCCGACTACGCGACCCCGATCGACAAGGCGGTGTTCCCCGGTATGCAGGGAGGGCCGCTCGAGCACGTGATCGCGGCCAAGGCCGTCGCGTTCCACGAGGCCGCCGATCCGAGCTTCCGCGAGTACGCGCAGCAGATCGTGCGCAACGCGCAGGCCCTCGCGGCGGCCCTCGCCGCCGAAGGCTTCCGCCTGGTGTCGGGAGGCACCGACAACCACTTGCTGCTCGTCGACCTGCGCACGTTCGACGCTGAGCTCACCGGCAAGATCGCGCAAGATGGTGCTCGATCGCGCCGGCATCACGCTGAACAAGAACACGATTCCGGACGACCCGCGGTCGCCCTTCGTCACGAGTGGTGTGCGCATCGGCACGCCGGCGGTCACGACCCAGGGCATGAGAGAGCCTGAGATGGCTCGCATCGCGGAGCTCATCGCTCGTTCGTTGCGACATCGTGACCACGACGCGGAGCAGGCGAGCGTTCAGAGACGAGGTCGTCGCGCTCTGCTCGAAGTTCGTGCCGTACCCCGAGTTCGGCGGCCCCGGCCGCTAGCTCGACTCGGCGTAGGCTGGCCGTTCGATGCCAGGCCTGGGCGCCTACCTCATCATCGGTGGTGTCGCCGCCATCGCCACGTTCGTGCTCACGCCGCTCGTGCGCTATTTCGCCATCAAGTTCGGCGCTGTCGTCGCGCCCGACGAGCGCAGGGTCCACGACGTGCCCACCGCGACGCTCGGTGGCGTCGCGATGTTCGCGGCGTTCCTGCTCGCGATGTTGGTGGCGTGGCGCCTCGACGCGTTCCGTCTGGTGTTCACGTCGTCGTCGGAACCTCTCGGTGTCGTGCTCGGCGCGGCGATCATCTTCACCGTCGGGCTGCTCGACGACCTCTACGAGTGGTCCGCGCCCGCAAAGGCCTCGGGGATGGTGCTTGCCGGAGGCGTGATGTCCCTGCTCGGCATCACGATGTTCTACTTCCGCATCCCGTTCTTCGGGCTCGTGCTCCTGTCGCCCGACCTGGCGCCTCTGGTCACGGTGCTCTGGGTCGTCGGCATGGCGAATGCCGTCAACCTCATCGACGGTCTCGACGGCCTCGCGGCGGGCACGGTCGCGATCGCGGCCGGCGCCTTCTTCCTCTACGCCCAGCGGCTCAACGACGCCGGCCTGCTCGCGGCGGGAAGCATCTCGCCGATGGTCTCGGTCATCGTGCTCGGGATGTGCGTGGGCTTCCTTCCGCACAACTTCCACCCCGCGCGCATCTTCATGGGGGACTGCGGCGCGCTCCTCCTCGGGCTGCTGATGGCCGCGTCGACGATCGTCGTCGGTGGGCGAGCGAGCGAGCCGTTCAGCGGCCAGACCTACTTCTTCTTCGCTCCGCTGTTCATCCCGCTCTTCATCCTCGGCGTGCCGATCCTCGACACGATGTTCGCGATCATCCGCCGCGCCACGCGACGAGCCTCGGTGGCGACCGCCGACAAGGACCACCTTGCATCACCGGCTGATGCGCCTCGGCCACGGCCACCGGCGCAGCGTGCTGATCCTGTGGACCTGGACGGTGATCCTGTCGGGGTTCGTGCTCTACCCGACATTCGCTCGGGAAGGCGACGCCATCGTGCCGTTCGGTGTCGCCGCGCTCGGCCTCGCGCTGTACATGCTGTTCCACCCAGGAGTGCGCCGGGCCAAGGTCGACTGATCGGACCGCGGCTAGCGTGCGCCGACCAGGTTGCGCCTGAGCCGTGCACTGCGGGGGTTGCGCACCTGAAGCCCCCCGGGGTACATTGGGAAAACATTCACAAGGTGCCGCGAAGGCACCTTCGCCAGACAGGAAACCCGTGGAGCATCGAGCGCGACGCGAGCTCAACAACGGATTCGGGGATGCGATGTCCCGGGCGGTCGAGCTGTCGCTGACCCCGGCGATCATGGGGTTCCTCGGCTCGCTGCTCGACCGCTGGCTCGGCACCTGGCCGGTCTTCGCGATCACGCTCTTCGTCCTCACGCTGCGTCTACGTGATCTGGAAGATGTTCATGCAGTACAGCGCGGACATGGAGCGCACGAGGCCGAGCTCCCGAGCCGTCGAGCGTCCAGAACACGGCCCGGAGGTCACACGATGACTGCCACCGCCGCTCCCGCGGGCCCCGCCGTCGAGCGAGACCTCGCGTTCCACATGATCACCCGAGCAGTGCCACTGGCACCGCTGATCGTCCTCGGGGCACTGATCATCCGGGGCGGCGACGGCGCATGGTCTGCCCTGCTCGCGGTGGGCATCGTCGTGGTGAACCTGGTCTTCGCCGCGGCGCTCTACACCTGGGGAGCCAGAACCTCGGCGAACATGCTCATGGTCGCGGCGCTCGGCGGGTTCCTGCTGCGGATGCTGCTCGTGACGCTCGTCGTGGTGCTCGTGAAGGACCAGTCGTGGGTGGATCTGCCCACGCTCGCGGTCGCGCTGCTCGTCACACAGCTGGGCCTCCTGGCTTGGGAGTGCCACCACGTCGCCACCTCGCTCGCCGTTTCCATCGCCGACCCCGTCCCTGACCCCGTCCCTGGCAACAAGGAGACGTTCGCCCAGTGATCCACGTCCTCGCGATCGAGTTCCCGCCGATCAGCCACGTCATCGAGTGGCCGTCGGGACCACTCGGCATCAACAAGGTCGTCGTCCTCATGTGGGTGTCGGTCGCGTTGGTGTTCGGGATCATGTACGCGGGCAGCCGCAAGAAGGCGCTCGTGCCGAAGGGCACCCAGAACGTCGCCGAGTCGGCGGTCGACTTCGTGCACAACGGCATCGTCCTCGAGACGATCGGCCCCGACGGCATGAAGTTCGCGCCGTTCCTGTTCACACTCTTCACGTTCATCTTCGCCCTGCAACATCTGGGGCATCGTCCCCGGCGCGCAGATGCCGGTGAACGCACGCATCGCACTGCCGATGTTCATGGCCCTGCTCGTATGGGTCATCTACCTCGTCGTGGGCATCGCGCAAGCAGGGTCCCCTCGGCTACTTCAAGAACGTCGATGTTCCCGCCCGGCGTGCCCTGGCCCCTCTACTTCCTCGTCTCGCCGATCGAGCTCGTGCAGGTCCTGATCGTGCGGCCGCTCTCGCAGGCCGTTCGACTCTTCGCCAACATGCTCGCCGGCCACTTGCTGCTCACGAGCTTCGCCATCATCACCGCGTCGCTCTGGAGCCTCTCGCCTGCTCATCGTCATCTGGCCGTTCTCACTCGGCCTGCTGATCGCCCTCACCGCCTTCGAAGTGCTCGTGTGCTTCCTGCAGGCGTTCATCTTCACGATCCTCACCGCGGTGTACATCGGCAGCTCGATGCACCCCGACCACTGACAGAGAGAAACGGTCTACGGACCTCACCTAAGGAGACACAGTGCTTCACGTCCTTGCGGAACAGGACCCGGGCGAGCTCGAGGCGGGCCTCACGGCCGTCGGCCGTGGCATCGTCTATGGCGGCGCCGCCATCGGCCCCGGCATCGGCATCGGCCTGGTCGTGGCCAACGCCATCACGGCCATGGCCCGTCAGCCCGAGTCGGCCGGCATGGTGCGCACCACGATGTTCCTCGGCATCGCCTTCACCGAGGCACTCGCCCTCTTCGGGTTCGTCCTCGCATTCATCATCACGGGCTAGGAGACCTCAGTGCGCATTCGAAAGCTGCTGATCGCGACAGCTCGTCGCGGCATTGGCGTGCTTCGCGTTCACCGGTGCGGCCGCGGCCGCCGGCCTGCGTGAGCCAGCCGGCCACGCGGAGGAGGAGTGCATCGAGATCCTCGAGGACGGCGGCTCCGTCGACGACTGCCAAGAGGCACCGTCGCCGATCCTGCCGGCGACCAACGAGCTGATCTGGGGCATCATCTCGTTCGTCGTCCTGCTCTTCCTGCTGTGGAAGTTCGCCTATCCCGGCATCAAGAAGGGCATGGACGCCCGGTCCGAGCGCATCCGCAAGAGCGTCGAGGAGGCTGACGCGGCGAAGTCGCAGTCGGAGGCCACGCTCGAGCAGTACCGGGCGCAGCTCGCCGACGCGAAGAACGAGGCCGCTCGCATCATCGAGGAGGCTCGGCAGCAGGCCGATGCCCTCAAGCGCGAGCGCGAGGCCGCGTTGCAGACCGAGCTCGCCTCCCTGCGTGAGCGCGCCGCCGCGGACATCGAGTCGTCGAAGGCGCAAGCCGTCGCCGACCTTCGTTCCGAGGTCGCTCGACTCGCGATCGGTGCCGCCGAGGTCGTCGTCCAGCGCAACCTCGACTCGGCGACGCAGACCCAGCTCGTCGAGAACTACATCGAGCAGGTCGGGTCACGGGCGTGACAGCGAAGGATCGCATCGAGGGCTACGCCACGGCGCTGTTCGAGGTCGCCCGGGCCGAGGGCTCGCTCGAGGAGGTCGAGGACGAGCTGTTCCGGTTCGCGCGCACCCTCGAGGGCAGCGACGAGCTGCGCAACGTCCTCATCGACGAGGCGATCCCGGCCGGACGGCGCGAAGCCATCGTCGAGGAGCTCCTCGGCGGCAAGGCGTCGCCGGTCACCGCGTCGCTCGTCAGCTTCGTGGTCGGGGCGGGACGCGCTCGCGATCTGCCGGCGATCATCGACCAGCTCGTCGAGCGCGCCGCAGCCGAGAAGCAGCTCGTCGTCGCCGAGGTCCGCTCGGCGATCCCGCTCACCGAGGATCAAGAAGCACGGCTGGCCGACGCGCTCGGCAAGGCGACGGGCAAGAAGGTGCAGCTGCACGTCGTCGTCGACCCGTCGGTGCTCGGCGGCCTTGTCGCATCAGTGGGCGACACGGTCATCGACGGCACCGTCCGCGACCGCCTCAGCCAGCTGAAGTCGTTGTTGTAGAGACGAGAAAAGGACCCCCATGGCAGAGCTCACGATCAACACCAACGACATCGTCACCGCGCTGCGCAAGCACCTCGAAGGCTTCGACCCCGCGGTCGAGACCAAGACGGTGGGCCGCGTGACCGAGGTCGGCGACGGCATCGCCTATGTCTCCGGGCTGCCGAGGGCGGGCGTGAACGAGCTGCTCGAGTTCGAGGACGGCATCGCTCGGCCTCGCGCTCAACCTCGACGAGGAGTCGATCGGCGCGGTCGTGCTCGGCGCCGCCGAGGACGTCGAGGAGGGCCAAACCGTCAAGGCGACCGGCCGCATCCTCTCCGTGCCCGTCGGCGACGGCCTCCTCGGCCGGGTGGTCGAACGCGCTCGGCGAGCCGATCGACGGACGCGGCCCGCTCGTCGACCCGATCGACCGCCGTCTCGAGATCCAGGCGCCTTCGATCATGGGCCGCCAGCCCGTGCACGAGCCGATGCAGACCGGCATCAAGGCCATCGACGCGATGACCCCCATCGGCCGCGGTCAGCGCGAGCTGATCATCGGCGACCGCAAGACCGGCAAGACCACGGTCGCGATCGACACGATCCTCAACCAGAAGGGCCAGGGGGTGAAGTGCATCTACGTCGCGATCGGGCAGAAGGGCTCGACCGTGGCGCAGACCGTCGCGACGCTCGCGGCCCGCGGCGCCATGGACTACACGGTCGTCGTGGTCGCGCCTGCCTCCGACCCGGCGCCGTTCAAGTACCTCGCTCCCTACGCGGGTTGCGCGATGGGCCAGCACTGGATGGAGAACGGCGAGCACGCGCTCGTCGTGTACGACGACCTGTCGAAGCAGGCCGAGGCCTACCGGCAGCTGTCGCTGCTGCTGCGCCGTCCGCCGGGGCGCGAGGCGTACCCCGGTGACGTCTTCTACCTGCACAGCCGCCTGCTCGAGCGCGCCGCGAAGCTGAACGACGAGCGCGGCGCCGGCTCGCTCACCGCACTGCCGATCATCGAGACCAAGGGCGGCGACGTCTCGGCGTACATCCCGACCAACGTCATCTCGATCACCGACGGCCAGATCTACCTGATCGACGACTTGTTCAAGTCGGGCGTGCGCCCGGCGGTCGACGTCGGCATCTCGGTGTCCCGCGTGGGTGGCAACGCGCAGATCAAGGCGATGAAGGCCGTGGCCGGCACGCTCAAGATCGACCTGGCGCAGTTCCGCGACCTCGAGGCCTTCGCCACGTTCGGCTCCGAGCTCGACGCGGTGTCGAAGGCGCAGCTCGAGCGCGGCTATCGCCTGGTCGAGCTGCTGAAGCAGAACCTGAACTCACCGATGGCCGTCGAGGACCAGGTGGTGAGCATCTTCGCCGGCACGAACGGCTACCTCGACGACCTGCCGGTCAACGACGTGAAGCGGTTCGAGCAAGAGCTGCTCGAGGTGTTCCACACTCGCCATGCCGCAATGCTCGAGGAGATCCGCAGCAAGGGCACGCTCCCCGACGGCGTACGCGACGCAGTGGCCGCATTCAAGAACGACTTCGCGGTGCTCGGCGAGGACGTCCTGATCGCCGATCCGCTCGCGACCGACGCCGAGGGCCTCGGCGAGGCCGAGTCCGACAAGACGCTGGCGACGGAGTAGCCGTATGGCTGGTGGTCAGGAGCGCATCCTCAGACGCCGGATCAAGACGGTCCAGGCGACGAAGAAGATCACGCGCGCCATGGAGCTCATCGCCGCCAGCCGCATCGCTCGCGCGGAGGAACGCGTCCGGGCCGCCGTTCCGTACAGCGACCAGATCACTGAGGTGGTGAAGGACATCGCGTCGGCGGCCGGATCCGAGGTCAAGAGCCCCCTTCTCGAGTCCCGGCCGGAGATCCGCAAAGAGGGCTACCTCGTGCTCGTCGCCGACCGCGGCTTGTGCGGTGGCTACAACTCGTCGGTGCTGCGCGCCGCCGAGGGTGAGGTGAAGCGCACGGTGCTGGAGGGCAAGGGCTACGGGCTCGTGGTCGTCGGTCGCAAGGCGGAGACGTACTTCCGCTTCCGCGGGTACGACACGGAAGCGTCCTTCTCCGGGTTCTCCGAGCGTCCGACGTACGCGGACGCAAAGGCCATCGCCGCGACCGTCATGGAGAAGTACGCGGCCGGCACGTTCGACCGCGTCGAGATCATCTACACCCGCTTCGTCAGCGCCGGTGTGCAAGAAGTGCTCATCCGGCCACTCATCCCGCTCGATCGCGCGGTGGTCGAAGGCGGCGACGCCAAGCCGACCGCGCCCGAGGGACACGAGGGTCCGCAGGCCGCGTACGAGTTCGAGCCCGCGCCCGACGCCATCCTCGACAGCCTCTTGCCCCGCTACGTCGAGGCTCGCATCTACGCGGCGTTGCTCAACGCTGCCGCGTCCGAGCAAGCTGCCCGCCAGCGCGCCATGAAGGCCGCGACCGACAACGCCGAAGATCTCATCATCACTCTCTCTCGCATCATGAATCGCGCCCGCCAGGACGCGATCACGACCGAGATCATGGAGATCGTCGGTGGTGCCGAGGCGCTGAAGGCCGACGAGCTACTCGAAGCTCCCCTTCGCATCGACTTCGAACTTCCCACCCCCTCGTAGGAGCCTGCCGTCATGACCATGACCGACAACGAAACGAAGCTGAAGGAGGGCCGGGTCGTCGCGATCGCCGGACCGGTGGTCGACGTCGAATTCCCTCCCGACGGCATTCCGGAGATCAACCACGCGATCCAGATGACGATCGACGTCGACGGTGAGCCCGTCGTCGTCACGGCCGAGGTCGCCCAGCAGCTCGGCCACGGTCGGGTGCGGGCGGTGTGCATGAAGCCGACCGACGGCCTGACTCGCGGAGCGGTCGTCGTGAACACGGGCCGCGGCATCACCGTGCCGGTCGGCGACGGCGTGCTCGGCCACATCTTCAACGTCATCGGTGAGCCGCTCGATGTGGACGCGTCGGTGGTCGCCGACCTCGAGCGGTGGGACATCCACCGTGACCCGCCGCCCTTCGACCAGCTCGAGCCCCGGGCCACGATGTTCGAGACCGGCATCAAGGTCATCGACCTGCTCACCCCCTACCTGCAGGGCGGCAAGATCGGTCTGTTCGGAGGCGCCGGCGTCGGCAAGACCGTGTTGATCACCGAGATGATCAACCGCATCGCGAAGCAGCACGGCGGTGTGTCGGTGTTCGCCGGCGTGGGGGAGCGCACACGTGAAGGCACCGACCTGCGCCTCGAGATGGCGGAGTCGGGCGTCATCGACAAGACCGCGCTCGTGTTCGGTCAGATGGACGAGCCGCCCGGCGTGCGCCTGCGCGTCGCGCTGTCCGCGCTCACGATGGCCGAGTACTTCCGCGACGTGAAGAACCAGGACGTGCTGCTCTTCGTCGACAACATCTTCCGGTTCGTGCAGGCGGGCTCTGAGGTCTCGACCTTGCTCGGCCGCATGCCCTCCGCGGTGGGCTACCAGCCGACGCTCGCCGACGAGATGGGCGAGCTGCAGGAGCGCATCACCTCGACGCGAGGGCGCTCGATCACCTCGCTGCAGGCGGTGTACGTCCCGGCGGACGACTACACCGACCCCGCGCCGTTCACCACGTTCACGCACCTCGACGCCACCACCGAGCTGTCTCGCCAGATCGCCGCACTCGGCATCTACCCCGCGGTGGACCCGCTCGCGTCCTCGTCCACGCTGCTGCGTCCCGAAGTCGTCGGTGACCGCCACTACGACGTCGCTCGCCGGGTGCAGGAGGTGCTGCAGCGGTTCAAGGAGCTGCAGGACATCATCGCCATCCTCGGCATCGACGAGCTGTCGGAAGAAGACCGCGTGACGGTGAACCGCGCCCGCAAGATCCAGCGCTTCCTGTCCCAGCCGTTCTTCGTCGCCGAGGTGTTCACCTCGATCCCCGGCATCTACGTGCCGATCGAGGAGACCGTCCAGTCGTTCGAGGCGCTGGTCGACGGCGAGCTCGACGAGGTGCCCGAGCAGGCGTTTCTGAACGTCGGCAACGTCGAGTCGGTGCTCGCGAAGTCCAAGCAGCTGCAGGACCAAACGTGACGCTGAAGGTCGAGCTCGTCTCGCCGGAGCACGTGCTCTACAGCGGCGACGCCTCGATGGTCGTCGCGCGCACCGCCAGCGGAGGCGACATCGCGTTCCTGACGGGGCACACGTCCTTCCTCGGTGTGCTCGAACCAGGCCTCGTGCGGGTCATCGAGGAGGACGGCACCGAGCTGCGCGTCGCGGTGTTCGGCGGCTTCGTCGAGGTGAACCACGATCGCGTCTCGATCCTGTCCGACGCCGCCGAGCTGGCGAGCACGATCGACGTCGACGCCGCCCGGCGGGCTCGTGATGAGGCCGAGGCGCGCCTGCGCCAGGGGACCGATGACGAGGCCGAGGCTGCGTTGCGCATGGCCGAAGTGCGCCTCATGGCCGCCGGCGTGCCGTCGTCTCCCACCGCCATTCACTGACGCCCAGCTGGTTCTCTTGGCGCAGATGGGGCTCTGGCACCCGCTGGCGCCAAGAAATCCGGCTGAAGGAGAGGCGGGAAAAAGGGAAGAGCGGAAGGTGCCCGCCGCACCTCCCGCTCTCGATCCCGCCACCTTGAAGTGGATGCAGCATGCGCCGCGGCGGGTGTTTCCGATGTACCAGAGCGCACCGGCCGCCAATGACGTCGGTCACACTGGGGCCCGTGGGGAAGCTCCGACTGGCCGCCGCGTTGCTGATCTCCGATCCCCCGGCGGGGGAGATCAACGGGCTGCGGCGGGCGTGCAGCGACGGGCTGCTCGATCGGGTCGATCCGCACATCACGCTCGTCGAGCCGATCAACGTCCGCGAGGACGACCTCGACGTGGCGCACCGGATCCTGCGCGACGCCGCGGCCGAGTCTGGCCCCCTGACGTTCACGCTCGGTCCGGCGGCGTCGTTCGCGCCCGACTCGCCGGTGCTCTACCTCGCGGTCGGCGGTGACCTCGGTGGGCTGGCGGCGCTGCGATCGGCGGTGCGGAGAGGCCCGCTCGGTCGCGACGCCGTATGGCCGTTCGTGCCCCACGTGACGATCGGGACGGACCTGTCCGACGCACGGCTCGCCGCCGGGGTCGAGGCGTTGGCTGACTACACCACGACGGTCACGCTCACCCACGTCCATCTGCTGCAGGAGCACCGCGATCCCGATGAGGTGCGTCGCTGGAGACCGATCGCGGACGCGGCGCTCGGCGGACGATCGGTGTCGGGCCGCGGCGGCATCGAGCTCGAGATCACCGCGTCGACGGGCAGCGGCTTCGCCCTGACGGCTCGCCGGGAGGGGGCCGTCGTCGGGGAGCTGACCGGATGGACCGATGCCTCCTCGCTGCGGGTGGCCTGGCTGCGGGTCGAGGAAGGCGAGCGGGGACTCGGTGTCGGGCGGCGCCTGCTCGCCGAGCTCGAGACGTGGGGCCGGGCGCGCGGCGCCGATCGCCTGGTGGCGGCCATCGCGCCCACGACGAGCGACTTCCTCCGTGCCCGGGGCTGGAGCGAAGCAGACGGCGTGCTGGTGCGAGCCCTGTGAACGATCGTCGTTGGCACACCGCCCTGATCACCGGCGCATCGAGCGGCATTGGGGAAGCGATGGCGCGCCGGCTCGCGACCGACGGCGTGCAGGTCATCGCGGTCGCCCGGCGCGAAGACCGATTGTGTGCGCTTTCGGCCGAGATGCCGTCCGGGACGATCGAGGTGCTGCCCGTTGACCTCGTCGTCAAAGACGATCTCGCTCGCGTCGCGGACCGTGCCCGCGAGGTCGACCTGCTCGTCAACAACGTGGGCTTCGGCACCTCCGGTCGGTTCACAGACGCCGATCCCGAGCGCGTGCAGCGAGAGATCGAGCTCAATGTGTTGGCCGTGGTCGCTCTGACGCGGGCCGCGCTCGACGGCATGGTCGCTCGCGACCGCGGTTGGATCTGCAACGTGTCGTCGGTCGTCGGCTTCCAGCCGGCGCCGAACCTCACCGTGTACGCGGCGACGAAGGCGTTCGTCACGAGCTTCACCGAGGGACTGCACGAGGAGCTGCGCGGCACGGGTGTCTCGGCGACGGTGCTGTGTCCGGGACTCACGCGCACCGAGTTCCAATCCGTGAGCAATCCCAGCGGTCGCACGCGGACCACTCCCGACTTCGCGTGGATGACCGCCGACGCGGTTGCCGCGATCGGGCTCGCCGACACCGCAGCGGGCCGGGCGGTGTCCGTGCCCGGTCTCCCGAACAAGGCGCTGGTCACGGCGACGAGCATCCTGCCGCGCGCACTGGTGCGTCGCCTCGCCGGCATCGTCCAGTCCCGCTGAGCCATCCTCGTCGCCGTCCTCCGCGAGCTTCGGCCGTCTCCTGCTCGCTGACGCTCGACAATCGGTGCTTCGCGTGCCCGGCGGCGCATTGCGCCGCCACGTGAGCGGCTCAGCCGTATTCGACGGAGGCGAACTGGCGGAGCTTGTCCATGCGGTGGCGGGCGCGGACCTCGCGCACCGTGCCCGACTTGGAGCGCATCACCAATGAGTGCGTCGTCGCCCCGCCGGCGTCGTAGTGGACGCCCTTCAGCAGGTCGCCGTCGGTGACGCCCGTGGCCGCGAAGAAGCAGTTGTCCCCGCGGACGAGGTCGTCGATGCCGAGGATCGCGTCGAGGTCATAGCCCGCGTCGAGCGCGGCCCGCCGCTCGTCGTCGTTGCGGGGCCAGAGCTTGCCGTACAGAGCGCCGCCCATGCACTTGAGCGCGCACGCCGCGAGCACCCCCTCGGGCGAGCCGCCCACGCCGAAGAGGATGTCCGCGCCGGTGTCGGGCCAGGCCGTGGACATGGCGCCGGCGACGTCGCCGTCCTGGATCAGCCGCACGCGCGCACCCGCGGCGCGGACCTCGCGGATGAGATCGGCGTGACGATCACGATCGAGGATCACCGCGGTGATGTCGCGGACCGACTCCCCCTTCGCCTTTGCAACCGCTTCGAGGTTCGCGGCCGGCGGCGCCAAGGGGTCGATCACCCCTACGGCCTCCGGGCCGACCGCGAGCTTCTCCATGTACACGCACGGACCGGGGTTGAACATCGTGCCCCGCTCGCTCACGCCGATCACCGACAGCGCGTTGCCGCGGCCCTGCGCCGTGGGAGTCGTTCCCTCCAGCGGATCAACCGCGATGTCCGTGTGCGGCGGTGAGCCGTCACCGATGCGCTCGCCGTTGTACAGCATCGGCGCTTCGTCCTTCTCGCCCTCGCCGATGACGACGATGCCGTCCATCGGCACCGAGGGCAGCACGATGCGCATTGCCTCGACGGCCGCACCGTCCGCGCCGTTCTTGTCGCCGCGACCCATCCACCGCGATGCCGCCATCGCGGCTGCTTCCGTGACCCGCACGAGCTCCATCGCCAGGTTGCGGTCGGGGGTCTGCGGAACGACGGCCACGACCGGACAACGTACCGGGTAGCGTCCGCGCCGTGGCACCCCGGGTGACGGCCGCGATGTGTGCGTATGGCCGAACGCTCGCCGAGCCTCGCCTCTCGCCTGACGGTTCGCTCGTCGCGTTCGTCACCACGATCTCCGGGCGAGGCCAGCTCGTCGTCGTTCCCACGAGCGGTGGAGCAGAGGTGGTCGTCACCTCCGAACCGCCCCCCCGACCCTCAGCGGCGTACGGCGGGGGTGCGTTCGACTGGCTGCCCGACAACAGTGGCCTCGTCTACGCCGCAACCGACGGTGGGCTGTGGCTCACGTCGGTTGATGGTGGCCCTCCCCGATGCATCATCGAGCCGTTGCCCGGCGGACCAGTCTCGGCGCCCGCGGTGTCGCCCGACGGCACGATGGTCGCGTGCGTCGTCGACAGCCACCACGTCGTCGTTGCGACGCTCGCCGACGAGGGCGCGTGGCCACGACGGTTGTCCGGTGATGCGGACTTCTGCTTCGACCCCACGTTCACCACCGACTCGCAGTGGGTGGCGTGGCAGCAGTGGAGCGTGCCCGACATGCCCTGGGACACGAGCGAGATCGCGGCTCGGCGCAGCGACGCCAGCGGCGAGATCCTGCGGGCGTTTTCGGCAGCCGACGCGCAGGCCCAGCAGGTGCGCTTCGCCCCGGGCGGCGCGCTGGCCGCGTTCCTCACCGACGTGGACGGGTTCCTCAACCTGTGGGTGTTCGACAGTGACTTCAACGCGAAGCCCGTGCTCGCTGAACCGTTCGAGCACGGCGAGCCCTCGTGGGGCCCGGGTCAGCGGTCGTTTGCATGGTCGCCGGACGGCAACCGCATCGCCTTCAACCGCAACGAGGGTGGGTTCGGTCGGTTGTGCGTCGCGGACGTCGCGACGGGCAGCGTCGAGGAAGTCGCGAAAGGGGTGCACGGCGCACTGAGCTGGCAGGGCGAGCGGCTCGCCGCCCTCCGAAGCGGAGCTCGCACACCGACCGAGATCGTCGTGTACGACGCGCAGTGGCAGCGCGTCCAGATCGCCCGCGGCCCCGTCGCCGGCTTCGAGTCCGCCGAGCTGGTGGAGCCGGAGCTCGTCGAGTGGGACGGTGAGGACGGCGCCGTCGTGTACGGCCGGCTCTACCGCCCCAGTGTCTCGGCCACCGGCAGCGATCCGCCTCCGCTCATCTGCTCGGTCCATGGCGGGCCCAGCTCGCAGAGCGGCGTCGCGTTCAACGCCCGCTGGCTGTACTGGCTCGATCGTGGTTACGCGGTGCTCGTGCCCGACCACCGAGGATCGAGTGGTCACGGCCGCGCGTTCCTGCAGGCGATGCGCGAACGCTGGGGCGACCTCGACACCGCCGACGTCGCCGCGGGACTTCGCGCGGCTGCGCACCGCGGTTGGGCAGATCCGCGTCGCATCGTGATCATGGGCGGATCGGCCGGCGGCTTCACCGTCCTGAACGTCCTGGCCCATCACCCCGACCTGTGTGCCGCCGGTGTCGATCTGTTCGGCGTTGCCGACCTCCTCGAGCTCGACGAGACGACCCACCGCTTCGAGAAGCACTACCTCCACTCGATGGTCGGCCCATTGCCCGGACGCGGTCGATCGATACCGTGATCGATCGCCGGTCGCGGTGGTGGACAAGATCACCGCCCCGCTGCTGATCCTGCAGGGCACCGACGACGTCGTGGTGCCGCCGGCGCAGTCCCAGCTGATCGCCGACAAGCTGCGCGGACTCGGTCGCACCGTCGAGCTCCACCTCTACGAGGGCGAAGGGCACGGGTGGGGTCGGCCTGAGACGGTGCGCGACGAGCTCGAGCGCACGGAGGATTTCCTGCGCCGGCACGTGCTGAGGTGGCGACGATGAGCTCGCGCATGTGCCCGGCATGCGGTGCCCAGTACCTCGCGTGGGTGACCCGCTGTGCCGACTGCGGCGTCGCGCTGTTGGACGCCGGACCGTCGGTGCTCGACCTGCCCGATGACGAGCAGCTCGTGTACGAGCTCGCCGAATGGACGCCGGCTCGACGCACCCTGCTCGAGTCGTTGCTCGGCGCCGACGGCATCGGTCACGCGTGGGAGGCGGCCGACCTCGTGGTCCACGTCGACGATGAGAGCCGCGTCGACGCGCTGGTCGACGCCATCGAACAGGGAGGCGTCGCAGGAGCAGCCACCGCCGAACAGGCCGGCCTCGACGGCGACCAGCTCGTGTACGAGCTCGACACCTGGAGTGTCGACGACCGGCACAAGCTCGGAGAGGCGCTGCTGGAGGCGGGCGTGCCGTTCGTCTGGGATGCGTCGGACGCGCTCGTCGTGTCGGCCGATGACGAGGACGCGGTGGAGAGAATCCTCGACGCGATCGAGTATCCCGACGCGCTCGAGGCGGTCACCGAGGACGAAGGTGCCGACGACGCGGCGCAAGACGCGCTGTCCGAGCTGTTCCTCGCCGCCGACCGCTTGATGCACGATCCGTCCGACGAGGACGGCACGGAAGGCCTGTTGAAGGCGGCCGAGCTCGCGACAGAGGTCGGCGTTCCCTACGGATTGGCCGCCGCGACGTGGAAAGCCGTCGTCGACCACGCCACCGAGCTGCGCGAGCGGCTCGATGCGGAGGACGGCGAGAAGGTCGTCGAGAGCGCGACGGCACTGCGGTCACTGCTGCGTCCCTACGTGTGAGTGGGACCCTTCTCGCCGAGCTCGTCGTCTGGCACTCGCGGCCGTTCTCACCCACTCGTCGGCTGGCGCTCGGCGAGAGCACGCTGCCGACCGATCCGGCCCCCGGCTTCGGCGGCATCCTGCTCGGCGGTGTGGTCGCCGCGCACATGGACGACCTGGATCCGGACCTCCATCACGACCTGCATCGCTTGATCAACGAGCTCGAACACGGACGCCGCATCGTCCAGCCGCGGTTGCGTCACCGGTTCCAGACCGACCGCGTCGGCCTGTCGAGCAGCCACCATCGGCTGCTCGGGGTCGGCGAGGCGATCGATTTCGACTTCGACACGAAGGGATCGGCTGCACAGCAGATTCTCGGCGCGGTGTACGCGGCCGCGATGGTTCCCGCCGGCGCGCGCCACTCGATCGCAACCGTGCTGCACAAAGCGATGCGATGGACAGGACCGCTCGGGCCGTCGTTCGTCAGCTACCTGTCCGGAGTCGGGGGAGCGCGGGCGTGGTCGGCGCGGGCGTTCGCCGACCCCGTCGCCTGGGCGCTCGAGGTGCTCGGCATCGCCGTGGGCTCGCCCGATCGACAGGTCGTCATCGCCCACTTCCGCACGCGACTGCGCGAAGTGCATCCCGATCATGGCGGCTCGGCGGACGACGCTGGCCAGCGCATCCTCGATCTCACCGAAGCGCGGCGGATCCTGCTCGGATGAGCGCGACGGCCGGCGCACTGCTGTTGTTCCCCGGAGCGGGGAGCAACCGCAACCACGGATCGCTCGTCGCGATCGAGCGCGCGGTGGCGCCGCTTCCCGTCGCGCGAGCCGACTTCCCCTACCGCAAGGCGGGACGGTCCGCGCCGGATCGGCCCCCCGTGCTGTTGCAGTCGGTCGTCGACGAGGCGTCGTCTCTCGTCGCAGCCGAGCGCGTCCGCGCCAACCGACTCGTGCTCGGTGGGCGGTCGATGGGAGGACGCATCTGCTCGATGGCGGTCGCCGACGGCCTCCCGGCCGCTGGGCTCGTCCTGATCTGCTACCCGTTGCACCCACCCGGCAAGCCCGAACAGCTTCGCGTCGAGCACCTGCCGAAGCTCACGATGCCCTGCTTGTTCGTGTCGGGCACCCGCGATCAGTTCGGAACCCCGGCGGAGCTCGAGGCGGCGACGGCCCGGATCCCCGGCCCGGTCGAACACGTGTGGATCGACGGCGCCCGTCACGATCTCAAGGGGAAGGACGCGGAGATCGCGGAGGTCGTCGCGCGGTGGATCAAGGGGCTGGGGCGACGGCGTCCTCCGGGTTGAGCTCCTCGAGCTCGCGATGGGCCGTCTCCGGATAGAGCTTCAACACGAGGATGCACACGACCATCGGGCCGAGCGCGAGCAACGCCATCCCCGGCGCGAATTCGTCCCACCGATCCGACATCGCCCCGGCGGCGACGAGACCGATGCCGCTGCCGATGAGCGCGAGCACCGTGATCGCGGCGTTGGCCTTCCCGCGTAGAGAGGTCGGGAAGAGCTCCGCGCTGTAGACGCCCAGCGCGGGGACCGCAGCGGCGCCGACGATCGCTCCGATCGCGGAAGCCAGCCACATCGTCCAGCCCTGGGCGACGAAGAACCACACCGTGCATACCGTGCCGCCGAACAGCGCGATCGATCCGACCACGCGCCGACCGCGCAGGTCGGCGAGCCGTCCGCCGACGATGATCCCGATGCCGCCGGGCGTGTTGGTCAGCAGGGTGAAGGCAGAGATGCGGCTTGCGGAGAAGCCGCGCTCGTTCTTCAGGTACCGGTTCTGAAAGGCGGAGGCGGGCGCGACGAAGAGGTTCAGCAACATCCCCGAGATCGCGAGGAGCCAGAAGCGGCCGAGGTGCCCGGCGAACCCGGCATCGGCGTGGGGCGCCTCGAAGCGCCGGCTCTCTTGCAGCCGGCGGCTCACCCCGGGCACGAGGAAGAGGCCGAGCAGCGGGACGACATAGACCAGTCGCCAGCCCGCGACGCCGAGATCGGCGAGGGGGAGGGAGGCCACGCACGCCCCGGCGCCGAGCGCGGTCGCCATCGCCAACAGGCTCACCGCGTAGGCACGCGAGCCGGCCGGCATCTCCTCCATCGCGACGACGGCGATCAGGATGCCGAGCGCCATGGCGAGCGGGCGCGCGATCGCTTGCGATGCCGTGAGCCACGGCAGGGACGGCGCCAGCGCACCGGTCGCGGCGACGATCGGGGCCGCGACCGACAGCCCGATGATGAGTCGTCGTCGCCCCTGGCGGTCTGCGATCCCTCCGATGACGAGCGCGAGCAGCACGCCACAACGCACGATCGCGAGCGAGACCCCCTGGGCGCGGTCGCTCGAGCCGAACTCGTCGGCGGCGAACGCGATCGTCTGGGTCAGGAGCGTGTTCAGGTAGCCGACGATGAGACCGACGGCGGCAAGCACGCCGAGCGCGGTCGCGGCGCGAGCGTCGAGGCGTTCGGGCGGCGCCCACCATGGCGCCTTGTCGCCCCCCGGTTGTCGGAGTGTGTGTCGCACGAGGGGAGCGAAGACAAACCCGAAGTAGGGCACGGCGAGCTGGTACTCGACGACCTCGGTGACCGCGCCGTCCGCCTCGTCGGTGAGCGTGCGCTGGTACGAAACGAAAGGCCCGTCGGCGTACGAGAACGATCCGTCGGATTCACGCACCTCGTGCACGATGTCGTCGCGCGGGGTTCGCAGCGAGGTGCGCAGCTCAGGGGGTGGGTCGGCATAGCGGTTGACGATGCGGGCCACCGGCTCCGACGCTCCTGGTCCGTTGGCAGGGAGGTGCCGACGGGGGTCGAGCATACTGACGGCATGGATCGAGTCCTGGTGCGGCCGAGCGGGCCGCTCACCGGGGAAGTCGTCATCTCGGGCGCCAAGAACTCGGCCCTGAAGCTCATGGCGGCAACCCTCCTCGCGCCGGGTGAGCACGTGATCACCAACGTGCCTCGGATCACCGACGTCGCGACGATGACCGAGCTGCTCGGGGCGATCGGCGTCGAGGTCGTGCGCGACGGCACGACGATGACGTTGCGCACACCCGACGAGCTGCACCCCGAAGCGCCGTATCACTTGGTCGAGCGCATGCGCGCGTCCACCGCGGTCTTGGGCCCGTTGCTCACGCGAGTGGGTCGGGCGCGGGTTGCGCTCCCCGGCGGTGACGACTTCGGTTCCCGACCGATCGACATGCACCTGTCGGGACTCGAAGCGATGGGCGCCACGTTCGAGCTCGAGCACGGCTACGTGCGAGGATCGGCCGACGGGCTCCGCGGCGCGTCGATCACCCTCGAGTTTCCGAGCGTGGGCGCGACCGAGAACATCGTGATGGCCGCGGTCGTCGCCAAGGGGACGACGGTCATCGACAATGCCGCCCGCGAGCCCGAGATCGGCGACTTGGTCGCGTTCCTGCAAGCGATGGGCGCGCTGATCGAGGGCGCGGGGACGTCGACGATCGTGGTCGAGGGCACGCCCGAGGGGTTGCGGGCGGCGACCCACGAGACGATCCCTGACCGGGTCGAGGCCGCGACGTACCTCGCCGCGGTGGCGGTCACCGGAGGCGAGGTGTTGCTGCGCAACGCCCGCGCCGACCACATGGAGATGTATCTCCGCAAGCTGGGTGAGATGGGTGTCACCGCGACTCCGACGATCGACGGGATCTGGGCACGTGGGCCCGCGCAGCTCCGATCAGTCGACGTGTCGACGTTGCCCTATCCCGGCGTTGCGACCGACTACAAGCCGCTGTTCACCGTGATGCTCGCGATCGCGGACGGCGTCGGCATCGTGACCGAGAACCTGTTCGCAGGACGGTTCCGCTACGTCGACGAGCTGGCCCGGATGGGCGCCGACATCCGCACCGACGCCCACCATGCCGTCGTGCGCGGAAAGGCCCGGCTGTCGGGGGCCCCGGTGCGCGCCCCGGACATCCGGGCGGGCGCTGCGCTCGTCGTGGCCGGGTTGATCGCCGAGGGCGAGACCGAGGTCTCCGGGCTGCATCACATCGATCGCGGCTACGAGGACCTCGTCGGCAAGCTGCGAGGCGTGGGCGCCTCGATCGAGAGGATGGGGGACTAATCCGGCCGACGACGCTCTGTCTCCGTCGCCGACGGCGCAATGCGCCGTCGGGGTGCGCGAAGCACCGATTGTCGAGCGGAGCGAGCCGAGCCGCTCGAAGCAAAGCGGAGAGCGGCGAGGGCATCAATAGGGAACAACAGGGGCCGTAAAGGGGTTTGGCACACTGTCAGTTCCAGCTTTTGAAGGATGTTCGCGCGTGCGTCAACAGGTCGAGCAGACGATCGAAGCGATCCGGCCCGCATTGCAGGCCGATGGCGGCGACATGTTCCTGCGCGACGTCGATGAGGAGACGGGCGTCGTGACGGTGAGCCTGCTCGGTGCGTGCGGCACCTGCCCCGCCAGCACGGCGACGCTCAAGGCGGGCATCGAGCGCATCATGAAGGACAGGGTCGAGGGCGTCACCTCGGTCGTCGCCGAATAGCCGGACCTGACTCGTTAGGGTGCGGGCGCCGTGCGCCGCCATGACCCTGCCGAACTTCTCGATGCCGCCCGCAACGGCGACCGTGGCGCGCTCGCCCGGCTGCTCTCGCTCGTCGAGCAAGGCGGCCCTCCCGCCCGCGAGGTCGGGCGCCTCAGTCATCCCCTCGGTGGGCACGCGTACACCGTCGGACTGACCGGCGCCCCCGGAGCGGGAAAGTCGACACTCACGAGCCAGCTCATCTCGCTGCTGCGCGCGGACGACGTCGCTGTCGCGGTGCTCGCCGTCGACCCCTCGTCACCGTTCTCGGGTGGTGCGATCCTCGGCGACCGTGTGCGCATGCAGGATCACGCCACCGACCCGGGCGTCTTCATCCGATCGATGGCGACCCGGGGCCACCTGGGTGGTCTTTCGCTCGCGGCGCCCCAGGCGATCAGGGTGCTCGACGCGGTCGGCAAGCCGTGGGTGCTCGTGGAGACGGTCGGCGTCGGCCAGGTCGAGGTCGAGATCGCGGGCGAGGCGGACACGACCGTGGTCGTCGTGAATCCCGGGTGGGGCGATGCGGTGCAAGCGAACAAGGCGGGCCTGCTCGAGATCGGCGACGTCTTCGTGATCAACAAGGCCGACCGAAACGGTGTGGCCGAGACGCGGCGCGACCTCGAGCAGATGCTCGACCTCTCCGAGCTCGGGGACTGGCGGCCGCCGATCGTCGCGACCGTGGCCAGCCGCAACGAGGGCATGGCCGAACTTTGGGATGCCGTCCTCTCCCATCGATCGCACCTCGAGGCCGGGAGCGAGCTCGAGAGGCGACGCGAGCAGCGGCTCGCCCGGGAGCTCGACGAGATCGTGGTGCGCACCCTGCAGGAGCGCGCGCGTGACCTGCTGACCGGCACCACGTACGAGGAGCTGTACGCCGACGTGCTCGCCCGCCGGACCGATCCGTGGTCCGCGGCGGACC
Organism: uncultured Acidimicrobiales bacterium; assembly: GCA_963747215.1. Classification (GTDB taxonomy): domain Bacteria; phylum Actinomycetota; class Acidimicrobiia; order Acidimicrobiales; family DATKAS01; genus DATKAS01. Next base: position 213,497 of record CAVVET010000027.1, on the reverse strand, counting down.
AGTTGCTCGACGCGCTCGCCTGACCGGCGGAGAGAGCGTCGGGCTATGGTCCGCGGCCATGGCCGACGAACCCGTGCTCGTCCGCGTCGAGCGCCGCGATGACGGGGTCGCCGTCGTCATCCTCGACAACCCCAAGGTCAACGCCCTCTCGAGCGCATTGCTCACGCAGCTCAAGGCAGCCGCGGAAGCCCTCACCGCCGACCCGCCTGGCGCGGTGGTCGTGACCGGAGGAGATCGCGTCTTCGCCGCTGGCGCCGACATCTCGGAGTTCGGCGGACCGACCGAGGCTGCCGTGATCGGAGGGCTCTTCGTCGCGACGCTCAACGCACTCGCGTCGATTCCCGCGCATGACGATCGCGGCGGTGTCGGGCTACGCACTCGGTGGCGGATGCGAGGTCGCGCTCGCCTGTGACCTGCGCGTCGTGTCGGAGAAGGCCAAGTTCGGTCAGCCAGAGATCCTCCTCGGCATCATCCCCGGCGGCGGTGGCACGCAACGCCTTGCTCGACTCGTCGGGCGTGTCGCGCGCGAAGGACATCATCCTCAGCGGCCGTCAGGTCGACGCGCAGGAGGCACTGCGCATCGGCCTCGCTGACGAGGTCGTGGCACCCGAGGCGTTGCAGGATCGGGCCATCGAGCGGGCCGCCGAGCTCGCTCGCGGCACGGTCGCGGCGCATGCGCTCGCGAAGCGCGCGATCGACGAGGGCCTCGACCTGCCGCTCGTCGACGGGCTGCAACTCGAGCAGGAGTGCTTCGTCGAGGTGTTCCGCACGGAGGACTCGCAGATCGGCGTGAAGTCGTTCCTCGAGAGCGGACCCGGCAATGCGACGTTCACCGGTCACTGAGCAGGGTCATTGAGCAAGGTCACTGAGCAAAGGAGCTTCGATGGCGTACGCAGAGGTCAATGGCCAGCGTCTCTACTACGAGGATGCCGGAGGAAACGGCCCTCCGGTGATCCTCGGGCACGGCTTTCTCATGGACCATGAGATGTTCGCCCCGCAGGTCGCCGCGCTCGCCCCCGAGTTCCGTGTGATCACGTGGGACGAGCGGGGGTTCGGCCTCACTGAGTTCGACGACAAGCCCTTCACGTATTGGGACTCGGCCGACGACTGCCTCGGACTGCTCACGCATCTCGGCATCGACCGCGCGGTCGTCGGCGGCATGAGCCAGGGTGGCTTCCTCTCGATGCGGGCCGCCCTCACGGCCCCCGAACGAGTGAAGGCGCTCGTCCTCCTCGACACGCAGTCAGGCAAGGAGGGCGAAGACGTGATGGCCGGCTATCGCCAGCTGCAGGAGACGTGGCTCTCGGTCGGCCCCATCGACGAGGTCGCGGACATCGTCGCCAACCTCATCATCGCCGACCCCGACGAGAACCCGAAGTGGATCGCCAAGTGGCGAGAGCGCCCGAAGGAGCTGTTCCTGCAGCCGTCCGAGTGCTTGTTCACGTCGAGACGACATCACCGACCGGATCGGCGAGATCACGTGTCCGGCGTTCATCGCGCACGGCACCGCCGATACCGCGATCTCGATGGACCAGGCGAAGGCACTCCGCGACGGACTCGGCAACTGCGTCGCGTTCGTCGAGGTCGAAGGCGGCGCCCACGCCGCCAACCTCACCCACGCCGATCAGGTCAACGGCCCCCCCGCTCCCCATACCCGACTTCCTCCGCCAGCGATACGCCTGCACTCCGCCGCGACACCGGCCGCATGCGCGCCGAGCTGCCTCGTCGCCGCTCTCCGCTGCGCTTCGATCGGCTCCTGCTCGCTGCTCGACAATCGGTGCTTCGCGCCGGCGGCGCATGCGCCGCCGTATCACGCCCAGGCGATGCGGCCGAGCTCGACGGGCTGGGCGAGGTCCGGATGGGCCGGCAGCACCCGGACGGTGAAGCCGTAGCGGCCCGCGGCGTCTGGCTGCAGCTCACCGTGGTAACGCCCGCCGGTCGGCGACTGCTCGACCAGCGTCATCGGCACGACGGCGGGTTCGACCAGCTCGTCGCCCTGGCCCACCGGACCGTGGAGCAGCTGCACGGTCACGTCTTCGGGCGCGAGCTCGCCGAGGTCAACGGTCGCGTCGACCTGGCGGGTCGCGCCGAGGTCTGCCACGCTCATCATCGGACTCGACGGCCACGACGTGCACACCGTGCCAGGCGTCGAGCACGCGCTCCTTCCATGTCGCGAGCGCCTTCGCGGCGGCGAAGTCGTGGGCGTTGATGCGATCGGCGTGCGCCGCTGTGGGCTCGTACAGCTGGGTCGTGTAGTCGCGCACCATGCGCGCCGCGGTGACCTGCGGGCACAACGTACGCAGCGACGCCTTCATGCGTCTTACCCAACCTCGCGGCGTCGGTCCTTCGTTGCGTTGGTAGAACAGCGGCACGATCTGGCGCTCGAGCAGCTCGAACAAGCTGTTCGCCTCGATCTCGTCGCGTTTGGCGAGATCGGTCTCGCCCTCGGCGGACGTGATCGCCCAGCCGTTTGTGCCGTCGAAGCACTCGTCCCACCACCCGTCGAGGATCGAGCAGTTGAGCGCGCCGTTCATCGCGGCCTTCATCCCGCTGGTGCCGCACGCTTCTTGGGGACGGCGCGGGTTGTTCAACCACACGTCGCAGCCCTGGTACATGTACCGGGCGAGGGCGATGTCGTAGTCGTCGACGAACACGAACCGGTGGCGCACGGTCGGGTCGGAGGCGAAGTGCACGAGGTCCCGGATGAGCGCCTTTCCGAGGTCGTCGGCGGGATGCGCCTTGCCTGCGAACACGAACTGGACGGGCTGATCGGTCGACAGCAACAGGCGGCGTAGCCGGTCGGGCTGGGAGAGCAGCAACGTCGCCCGCTTGTAGGTCGCGAAGCGCCGGGCGAAGCCGATGGTCAGTGCCTTCGGGTCGAGCACGCTGTCGCACCACTCCACGTCCGAGGGAGAGAGCCCGCGCGCCAGAGCCCGCGGCGAGCAACCGTTGGCGCACGTGCCACGTCAGCCGGCCGCGGCGGTGCTCGCGCGCCCGCCACAGCTCGTCGTCGCCCACGTCGTTGATGCGCTCCCAGTCGCTCGCGAGCGCCTCCGTCCAGCCGGGGCTCACGTGACGGCTGAAGATCTCCGTGAACTCCGGCGCGGTCCAGGTCGGCGCGTGCACCCCGTTGGTGATGGAGGTGATCGGTGTCTCCGAGACGGGCACGTCGGGCCACATCCCGGCGAACATGTGCCGGCTCACCGAACCGTGCAGCTTGGCGACCGCGTTGGAACGCGCCGCGAGGCGCAGCCCCATCACCGCCATGTTGAACCGTTCATCGGGCTCGTCCGCCCGGTGACCGAGCGCCAGCAGCGCGTCGAGCGGGACGCCGCACTTCGGCCGCCCAGCTGCCGAAGTACTTCGCCATCAGCTCCTTGGGGAAACGGTCGATGCCCGCGGGTACGGGGGTGTGCGTCGTGAAGATGCACGACGCGCGCACGGCCTCCACTGCTTCGGGGAAGGTCAGACCGTCCTTGGTCATCAACCGATGGAGGCGTTCGAGGCCGAGGAACCCCGCGTGTCCTTCGTTCGTGTGGAACACCTGCACGCCGAGGCCGACCCCGTCGAGCATCCGCACTCCTCCCATGCCGAGGAGGATCTCCTGCTGCAGCCGGTGTTCGACGTCTCCCCCGTAGAGGCGGTCGGTGACCTGGCGGATGTCGGGTTCGTTGTCGTCGATGTCGGAGTCGAGGAGATACAGGGGCGTGCGTCCCACGTCGGCGCGCCACACCTGCGCGTGCAGCGTGCGCCCGGCGAGCTCGACGCTGACGCGCACGCCTTCGCACAGCGTGATCGCCATCGCGTAGGGGTCGAGGTCGGGGTAGCGCTCCTGCTGCCAGCCGTCGTGCGAGAGGCTCTGACGGAAATAGCCGTGGCGGTAGAGCAGACCGACGCCGACGAGGGGAAGTCCGAGGTCGCTCGACGCCTTCAAGTGGTCGCCGGCGAGCACGCCCAGGCCTCCCGAGTATTGGGGGAGGGCTTCGCTGATGCCGAACTCGGGCGAGAAGTAGCCGACGAGACGGAGCGGCGACGGTCCCTTCAGCTGGAACCAGCGGTCGTTCGTGAGGGAGCGAGCGAGCTCGTCGTCGGTGTCGACGAGGAAGCGCATGAAGCCCGGATCCTCGGTGAGCGCGTGCAGCCGGTCCCGGTCGACCGACGCGATGACCGCGACCGGGTCTCGGTGGGTCGCTTCCCAGAGGTCGGGGTCCACCCAGCGGAAGAGGTCTCTGGTCTCCTGGTCCCACGACCAGCGCAGGTTGAGCGCGAGCCGCTCGAGCGGCGCGAGCGCCTCCGGCAGGCTGGCCCGGACCGTGAAGCTGCGGAGCGCTTTCATGCCAACCCCTTCACGTCAACCCCTTCACGTTCCACCCTTTGTCTTCTTCGTCTTCTTCTTGCTGCGCGCCCCGGCCTCCTCGTACAGCTCGATCGTCGAGGCGGCGATCGCGTCCCACGAGTAGCGAGTGCGCACGAGCTCGCTGCCGGCGGCCTGGCACTTTGCCGCGAGGCCGGGTTCGGTGAGCATGCGATCGACGGCGGCGGCGAGCGCATCGGCATTCCCGGGCGGGAACAGCAGCCCGGCATCGGTGCCGCTCAACACCTCACGCAATCCTCCGCTCTCCGCGGCGATGAGAGGCGCCCCGGCCGAGACCGCTTCGAGCGCCACGATGCCGAACGGCTCGTAGAGCGACGGGATCACCGCGCACGTCGCTTCGTTCAACAGTCGGACGAGCTCCTCGTCGCTGACGAATCCTGCGAACTGCACCGCTCCCTCGACGCCGAGCCCGCGTGCCACGCCGCGCAGCTCTTCGGAGTACGTGCCTCGTCCGACGATCGCGCAGCGGAGGTTCGGTCGGCGCCCGAGCAGCCTCGCGACCGCGCCGATCAGCGTTTGGAAGCCCTTCTCGTACTCGAGGCGACCCCACGAGACGAGCAGTGGCGCTTCACTGCCGGCGCGAACCACTGCGGGCGCGACGAAGCGACTCGGATCGACGCCGTTCGGAACCATCACGATCTTGTTCGCGGGGGAGCTGGAACGAGCGCACGACCTCCTCGACCATGAAGCCTGAACAGCAGATCACTCGCTGCGCCTGATAGGTCAGCCACCACTCGGCCGCGTTGATCGCTTCGGAGGTCGTGCTCGGTGAGGTGACCTTGATGACGTCCGAGCTCGGTCGCGTGCACCGTGGCGACGAACGGCACCTTGTACGCCTCCCGCAGAGTGTCGCCCGCCCACGCACCGAGCCAGTCGTGCGCGTGCACGACGTCGGCCTGCCACGGAAGGATCGCCGCACCGAGCTGTGCGAGCTGATGGTTGCCCGAGATCACCTGCGCCAGCGGGTTGTCGGCCGGCACCCACGGCAGATCGACGTGCGCGCGCAGCACACGCACCCCTTCGAGCTCAGCGTCGTCCGGCGCGTACGGGTGGGCGCGGGTGAGCACCACCACTTCGTGGCCGGCCCTGGCCATTGCGGTTGCGAGGCCGTGCACGTGGGCGGCAAGCCCGCCGACGACGAGCGGTGGGTACTCCCAGCTGACCATCGCGACGCGCATGAGCGCCCGACCTTACCCGGGCGTCGTGGGATGCTTCCGGGGTGCTCCAAGCCCCTGACGTCGCCGCCGAGCTCGCACGAGTCGTGGCCGGTGAGCACCGTTCACCCCACGACGTGCTCGGACCGCACCGCGCCGACACCGGCTGGGTCGTGCGGGTCTGGCGGCCCGGGGCCGAGGCGTGTGCCTTGCACAGCGACCTGGCTCGACTCGAGATGGCGCGCGTACGCGACGAGGGGATCTTCGTCGCCGAGCTCGCCGCCGACCCGGGCGCGTACCGGGTAGAGGTCACCTATCCCGGTGGATCGACCGCTGGTCGCGGACGACCCGTACCGCTTCTGGCCGACCCTCGGCGACGTCGACCTCCACCTCATCGGCGAAGGCACCCACCGTCGCCTCTGGGATGCGCTCGGGGCCCACGCCCGTCGCCACGAGGGCGTCGACGGCACCGCGTTCGCGGTGTGGGCTCCCGCGGCGCGATCGGTGAGCGTGGTCGGCGACTTCAACGGCTGGAACGGACGAGCGCACCAGATGCGTCTGCTGGGATCGTCGGGCGTTTGGGAGCTCTTCGTGCCTGGTGCGGGCCCCGACGATCACTACAAGTTCGAAGTGCACGGCTCCGATGGGCGTGTGTCGCTGAAGGCCGATCCGCTCGCCCGCGCCGCCGAGCTCCCTCCCGGTGCTGCGAGCATCATCACGACGACGAGCCACGTGTGGGGCGACGGTGCTTGGATCGACCACCGGCTCCGGGACGACCCGGTGCGCGCTCCCCTGATGATCTACGAAGTCCACCTCGGGTCGTGGCGGCCCGGGCTCGGGTACCGCGAGATCGCGCCGCTGCTCGCCGATCATGTCATCGACCTCGGCTTCACCCACGTCGAGCTGCTGCCGATCGCCGAGCACCCGTTCGGGGGCTCGTGGGGATACCAGGTGTCGAGCTACTACGCGCCAACCGCTCGGTACGGCACCCCCGACGACTTTCGGTGGTTTGTCGACCACCTGCACCAGCGCGGCATCGGCGTGATCATCGACTGGGTGCCGGCGCACTTTCCTCGCGACGCGTGGGCGCTCGGACGGTTCGACGGCTCCGCGCTGTACGAGCATCTCGATCCGCGCCTCGGCGAGCATCCCGACTGGGGCACGTTCGTCTTCAACTACGCGCGCAACGAAGTGCGCAACTTCCTCGTCGCGAACGCCTTGTACTGGGTCGACGAGTTCCACGTGGATGGGCTCCGTGTCGACGCGGTCGCGTCGATGATCTACCTCGACTACTCGCGCAAGCCCGGGCAATGGGTTCCGAACGAGAGGGGAGGAAGGGAGAATCTCGGCGCGCTGCAGTTCGTGCGAGATCTCAACGTCACGCTGCACGGGGCGCATCCGGGCGTGCTGACGATCGCGGAGGAGTCGACCTCGTGGCCGGCCGTGACCGCGCCTGTGCATCACGACGGCCTCGGGTTCACACACAAGTGGAACATGGGCTGGATGCACGACACGCTCGACTACTTGCGTCACGACCCGGTGCACCGCAAGCACCACCATCGCAACCTCACATTCGGCTTGCTCTATGCCTACACAGAGAACTTCGTCCTGCCGCTCTCCCATGACGAGGTGGTGCACGGCAAGGGTCCGCTCATCGACAAGATGGCCGGCGACACCTGGCAGAAGTTCGCCAATCTGCGAGCGCTCTACGGATGGATGTGGGCGTACCCCGGTCGCAAGCTGCTGTTCATGGGCAGCGAGATCGCGCAGGACCGCGAGTGGCACCACGACCGCAGCCTCGATTGGCACCTCCTCGACCGACCTCAGCACGCCGGTGTCAGGGACTTGGTGCGTCAGCTCAATCACGCGCTGCTCGCCGAGCCGGCGCTGTGGGAACGCGATCGCGACCCTGCGGGCTTTCGTTGGCTCGATGCCGATGACAGCGAGCACAGCATCTACAGCTTCGTGCGGTACTCCGGCGACGGCCGTCGGGCGGTTGCGTGCGTCGCGAACTTCACCCCGGTTCCGCGCGACGGCTATCGCCTCGGCGTGCCGTTCCCCGGACACTGGGCCACGATCCTCGACACGAACGCGACGTGGTTCGGGGGCTCCGGCTATGGAGGCGCGGAGGGCTTCGACACCGAGCGAGTCGCGTGGCACGGCTTCGGAGACTCCGCCGTGATCTCTCTGCCACCCTTGGCGGTGGTGTGGTTCGCGGGGTCGACCGAATCGTGAGCGGGCGGCGCTTGGTCGTCCACGGGCACTTCTACCAACCACCCCGTGAGAACCCCTGGACCGAGACCGTGCCGGTCGAGGCGTCGGCGGCGCCGTTCCACGATTGGAACGAGCGCATCACGTCCGAGTGCTATCGCCCCAACGCATACGCACGCGTCCTCGACGAGCACGGTGCGCTGGTCGGCGTCGTCGACAACTACGCGCTGATGTCGTTCAACTTCGGGCCCACGTTGCTGTCCTGGCTCGAGCAGCACCACCACGACCTCTACTCGGTCATCGTGCGGCAGCAGCCGCGAGGGACGCGGGGCGATCGCGGAGGGATACAGCCACATGATCCTGCCGCTGGCGACCCGACGCGACATCGTCACCCAGGTGCGCTGGGGCCTCGCTGACTTCGCGCACCGGTTCGGCCGGCCGGCCGAGGGCATGTGGCTGCCCGAGACCGCGGTCAACGACGACGTGCTCGCAGTCCTGGCCGAGGAAGACGTGGGCTTCACGATCCTGGCGCCGTCGCAGGCGTTGAGGTGGCGGCCGCTCGGCGATGGTGACGGCGCGTGGCACTCGGCCGACGACGCCACCATCGACACGCGGCGGCTGTATCGGTGGTGCCACCACGACGGCACAGGCCGCGGGGTGACCATCGTCTTCTACGACGGTCCTCTCTCCCACGACGCGGCGTTCGGTCTCGGCACGCTGTCGAGCGGGGTGCTCGTCGAACGGGCCGAGAGCCAGCTCGAAGGGGCTGGCGACAACGGGCTCGTGTGCCTCGCCACCGACGGCGAGACGTTCGGTCACCATCACAAGTGGGGGGACCGCACGATCGCCTACGCGCTCGCCGTCGAGGCCCCGCGCCGTGGGCTCACGACCGGCGTGCTCGCCGACCTGGTCACCGAGCACCCCCCTGCGCACGAGGTCGCGGTGCGAGAGAGCGCCTGGTCGTGCGTGCACGGCGTGGCGCGGTGGCGCGAGGACTGCGGATGCCACACCGGTGGAGGCCCGGGATGGAACCAGCGCTGGCGCACGCCGCTGCGCGAAGCGTTCGACCGCCTGCGCAACCACGGGGCCGAGGTCTTCGAGCGCCGGGGCTCGGAAGTGCTCGTCGACCCATGGAGCGCACGAGACGATTACGTGAGAGTGGTGCTCGGCGCGACGACCGTCGCGGACTTCGCCGCCCGGTGGGTGAAAGGTGACTCCGACGAGGCCCTCGTCCAGGCGCTCACACTGCTCGAGGCGCAACGGCACCTCATGCTCATGTACACGTCGTGCGGCTGGTTCTTCAACGACGTCGCCGGGCTCGAGACGCTGCAGGTGATGCGATACGCCGCCCGGGCGGCTGACCTCCTCGAAGAGGTGGGGGAGCCCTTCAGTCGCGACGAGCTGCTCGACGTGCTGTCGAACGCGGTGAGCAACGATCCGGAAGAGGGCTCGGGCCGCGACATATGGCTGCGACGCGTCGAGCCGAGTCGCGTCGGCGCTGCTCGGGTCGTGGCCCACCTCGCGATGATCGACCTGCTCGAACGCCGCGATCCGCCGCTCGAGCTCGGCGGCTACCACGTGCGGGTGCACCGCCACGACCGCGGCGATCGGGGTTCGGTCGAGATGTGCTGCGGACGCGTCGAGCTGCGGCACCGCCGCACCGGTCGTCGGCACGAGCACATCTACGCAGCGCTGCGCATGGGGCGCTCTGGAGATCGCCGGGGCGAGCCGTCCCGCCAGCGGTGACACCGAGCACGACGACGCCCTGCTCGCAAGGTTCGCGGCGGCGTTCCGGGACGGAGAGCGCGTCACCGCGCTCGTGCGCCACATGATCGACGAGCTCGCGCCGCCCGGCCTCGGCGGCGAGGAGTTCAGCCTCGACTCTGCTCTTCCGGACGCCGCCGAGCAGGTGCTGCGGTCGACGGCGCAGAGCCTGGTCGATCGCTTCGACGTCGCGTTCGAGCGACTCGTCACCGACGCCGCCGACGTGTTCGAGGCGCTCGCGGTCGCGGGCTATCCGCTCCCCCCCGAGCTGAAGCTGCCGGTGGAGATGGCGACCGCGCGCCGGCTCGAGGCCGACCTCGTCGCGCTCGCCGCGGCCTTCGAGCCGGTGACCCTCCACGACGCACGCGAGCTCGCCGAGCAAGCGAAGGTTCAAGGGCTGTCGCTGACGACGCCCGCGGTCATCGGCGCGCTCCGTGACGCGACCGAGCGTGTGGTGCAGATCGCGGTCGCCGATCGGTCGCCGGATGCCGTGCAGGACGCAATCGCGATGGTCCGGCTCGCGTTCGTTGCTCGACGCTCCGTTCGACCTGAGCCCGGCCCAGGACGCCGTGTACTTCGCGCTCGTGGGCGGTGGTGGCGGTGACTCGACGCTGCGGCCCCTCGGGCATCGTGCTCGGGCTCGCCGTCGACAACCTCGGCGTGCCCGGGCCCTGACGCACTGATTACTGTCGCCCGCCGTGCAACCCACCGACATCGGCCGGGTCGTCGTGCCCGCCCAGCCCCGTCTCTCTCCGGATGCTCGTCTCGTCGCGTTCAGCGTCGTGACCGTCGACCTCACGCCAACAAGGGCAAGTCGCAGGTCTGGCTTGCTCCGGTCGACGGCTCGTCACCGGCTCGGCCGCTCACGGCCGGCGCGGCGCGCGATGGGCAGCGCGCGATGGTCACCCGACGGCCGCTCGCTCGCCTTCACGACCCACCGGGAGGAGAGCGGCTCGCAGCTGTTCGTGCTGCCGATCGGCGGGCTCGGGGGCGAGCCCCGGATGCTCGCGTCACTTCCGGAAGAGATCGAAGCGCTCGAATGGTCGCCCGACGGAGCATCGATCGCGTTCGTCGGCTCGGCTCCGCGACGAGGCGCAGTACGCGCCGAACCAGCGATGCCGATCGTCCGCCTCGGCGCATCACTCATCTGGGGTGGAGGTACGACAACGTCGGGTGGATCGTCGACCGGCCCCGTTCCCTGTTCGTCGTCGAGTCCAATGGGATGAACGAGCACCGTGTGCTGCTCACGGGGAACCACGATGTTGCGCCCGTGTTCACGTGGACGAATGACAGCTCGTCGATCGTCATTCGCGCACGGTCCCCACGAGACCGCCGACGTCGATCGCGTCGTTGACCTCTGGCTCGTTTCGCTCGACGGCAGCACTCCGACGCGCCTGACCGACGGCACCCAGGGTTTGGTCTCAACCGGTGCTCGCGCCCTCGGGCAAGCACGTATCCGTCTACCGGTCCGATCCCGCAGGACCCAGTGCGAAACGCGGAGCTTCTGCTCTTCGATCTCGCGACCGGAGACACAGAGCCGATCGCGCCCGACCTCGACCGGGGTCGCTCGATCCTGGCCCCCACGGGAGCGATGTTCGAAAGCGGCCGCACGTGGTTCATGATCGAAGACCGAGGCGGCACGCACCTGTACGCGGCGCCGGACGAGCCCGTGCTCACCGGCGACCGCTACATCACCGGGTTCGACATCGCCGCGGGCACGATCGCGTTCACCGAATCGAGCCCCAGAGGACCGCTGCGGCTGCTCGCACGCGGCGTCGACGACGACCACGAGCGTGAGCTCGGCGTCGTTCCCGATTCCGTTCCCCGCGAGCGCACCGGAGAAGCTGCCAACCACCGCGAGCGACGGTGCCGAGGTCGAGACCTGGTTCATGCCGCCCCTCGACCTCGACGAGTCGAAGCGGTACCCGGTGCTCCTCAACATCCACGGCGGTCCCGTACACGCAGTACGGGCACTTCTTCTTCGACGAGTTCCAGGTGCAAGCGGGCGCCGGCTACGGCGTCGTCTACTGCAACCCGCGGGGATCCTCCGGGTACGGCACCGCATGGGGTCGGGCGATCCTCGGACCGAAGTACGCGCGCGAGCCGGGCACCGGCTGGGGAGGTGTCGACACCACGGACGTGCTGAGCGCGCTCGATGCCGCGCTGAGCCGCTACCCGTATCTCGACCCCGAGCGGGTTGGCGTGCTCGGCGGATCGTACGGCGGGTACCTCACCTCGTGGCTCGTCACCCAGACCGACCGGTTCGCAGCCGCCTGCTCTGAGCGCGCCGTGAACAACGTGGCGACGATGACCCACACGTCCGACATCGGCTGGTGGTTCAACGCGCAGTACGCCGGCGTGACCGCGATGGAGGACACCGAGGAGCTGTTGCGGATGTCGCCGGTGACCTACGCGGACCGCATCACGACGCCGATGTTGCTCGTGCACAGCGAGAACGACTGGCGGTGCCCCATCGAGCAGGCCGAGGATCTGTACACGCGGCTCCGCCAGCTCGGACGCGACGTGGAGTTCGTGCGCTTCCCCGGCGAGGGTCATGAGCTGTCGCGGTCAGGTGCGCCGAAGCACCGACTGCAGCGACTCGAGATCATCCTGGACTTCTTCGACCGCCATCTGAAAGGCGAGCCCGTCAGCTGACGTTGAAGCACCAGCTGAACGTGCGAGCGACCTCGGGTCCGTCGATCGTGCGGAAGAAGTGGGCGGTGACGCAGTGCCGGCCCGGGGTGAACTCCTCGACGTCCTTGCCCGTCCCCGGGCTGGAAGAACACCTGATTGAGCGCGTCGTTCAGCGTGAGCTGATCCTCCGGCATGGGCACGCTGTCGATGTCGAGGGTGCCCTGGTAGCCGGGCGCGAGGTCGACGCCCACCTGCGACTGGCGCAACACGATGTCGCCGGGCTTGGGCACGAGCACCTCGACGCCGGGGTCCACGACGGTGACGGAATCGTCGCCCGTCTCGGCCTGCATGAAACCCGCGACGATGGCGACCAATGCCGCCGCGATCACCGCGGCGAACCCCAATCGGCGCCATTGCACCTCGAAATCTTGCCCGACAGGCACTGCCGAACCCCCATCGCGCCCCGCCACTGCATCCGTGCATGCCGCGATCGGCGCGAACCCAGCGGTTACCGTTTGTCGGTGCACTCGCATCGTCGGCCGGCGCGCGCAGATCGCGCCTGATGGGCGCCTGATGGTCGTTTCGCGCATGGCCGATCATGTCGGCCGCGTGCTCGGTGGTCGCTACCGGCTCGTCGCTCCCGTCGGTGCCGGCGCGTCCGCGCAGGTCTACCTGGCCGACGACGTGCAGCTGCGACGGCAAGTCGCGGTCAAGGTGCTGCATCCCGCGCTGTCGGGTGACCCCACCTTCTTGAAGCGCTTCCGCGCCGAGGCCCGCGCCGCGGCGGCCCTCAGCCATCCGAACGTGATGGCCGTCTACGACTGGGGTGAGGAAGAGGATCTCTCCGACTACGGGCCCTACCTCGTGCTCGAGTACCTCGGCGGCGGCAGCCTCCGTTCGATGCTCGACTCGGGACGGCTGCTGAACCCGTCCCAGGCTCTCGTTCTCGGGCTCGAGGCGGCGCGAGGGCTCGAGTACGCGCACCGGCGCGGGTTCGTCCACCGCGACATCAAGCCCGCGAACTTGCTCTTCGACGAGGAAGGGCGTCTGCGCATCGCCGACTTCGGCTTGGCGCGGGCCATCGCCGAAGCCGCGTGGACCGAGCCGTCGGGCGTGGTGCTGGGCACCGCCCGCTACGCGTCGCCCGAGCAGGCGCAGGGAAAGCCCGTCGACGGCAAGACCGACGTGTACTCGCTCGCGCTCGTGCTCATCGAGTCGGTGACGGGAAAGGTGCCGTTCTCCTCTGACACCACCGTTTCGACGTTGATGTCCCGGATCGACGCGCTGCTTCCGGTGCCGGACTCGATGGGTCCGCTTCGCACGGTCGTCGAGCGTGCGGGACGCCCCGATCCGCAAGAGCGGTACGACGCGGCTGAGCTGGGACGTGCGCTCGTGGGCACCGCGGAGCGGCTCCCTCGTCCGGCGCCGTTCCCCCTCGTGCCGCAGAAGCCGTCGACGAGTGACCTTCTCGACCTCACGACGATGAAGTCAGCGGGCTCGACGATGGCGACGGCGGTCGCGGGTTCGCCACCGAACGAGCCGTTCGACGTCGAGCGGGCTGACGTGGCGCCGGTTCGCATGGAAGATCCGAAGCCGCGCCATCGGTGGCGCCGTCGCTTGCTGTTGCTGCTCACCGCGCTGGTGTTGCTCGTCGGCGGTGGCGCCGCGGTCTACGCGGCAACCCAGGCCAGCGTCCCGAAGCACGAGGTGCCCACGGTGACCGGGATGGACGAGCAACAAGCGCTCGCGGCGGTCGGCGAGTTCGGATGGAAGATCGACCGCCAGACCGAGTACAACGACGCCTCGCCCGCTGGCGTGATCCTCTCGCAGGATCCCCCGCCCGGCGAGCAGCTGAAGGAGGGCGGGACGTTCACGTTGGTCGTGTCGCTCGGTCCCACTCCGGTGGGCGTCCCCGACCTCACCGGTCTGAGCGACGGTCAAGCGGGCGAAGCGCTCGCCGCGCAGGGTCTCGTCGTCGGCACTGTCTCGGAAGTCCACGACGAGGTGGTTCCCGCGCACTTCGTGATCAGCTGGGAGCCGGCCGGACAGGAGATCCCGAAGGGCAACCCGGTGAACCTCGTGGTGTCGAAGGGCCCCGCGCCGCGCGTCGTGCCCGAAGTGGGCGGCAGCGTCGACAACGCAGTGGCCGCCCTCGCCGGGGTGCAGCTGAAGGCGGTTCAAGAGGAGGTCTTCAGTGACACCGTGCCGGCCGGCGAGGTCGTCGGCACGGTCCCGGGCGCGGGAGAGAGCGTTCCACGAGACAGCGTCGTCACTGTCCAAGTCTCGAAGGGCCCCGATCTCGTGGCCGTGCCGTCGGTCTCCGGCCTGTCGCTCCAGGAGGCGATCGGCGCAATCGAGGCGGCGGGGTTGACGCCCGGTCAGCTCTACGGGCCGGCGCGAGGCAGCCCCATCTCCACGAACCCCGGCGAGGGCGCGCAGGTGAAGCGGGGCAGCGCGGTCGACATCTACCTCGGTTAGCGAGTCCCCTCAGTTAGCGAGTCGCGGCGGCCGACGCCTAGCGTGCCCCCGCACACTCGAGTGAGGGGAGTCATCCATGGGCGCTCTCGATGGACGCGTCGCCATCATCACGGGCGCGGGTCGCGGCATCGGCCGCGAGCACGCGCTGCTGTTCGCGGCTGAGGGCGCGAAGGTCGTCGTGAACGACCTCGGTGGCAACCCCGACGGTACGGGCGACGATCGCACGCCGGCCGAGCAGGTCGTGCACGAGATCGAGAAGATGGGCGGCGAGGCGATCGCCAACGCCGACAACGTCGCGAGCTGGGAGGGCGGCCAGCGCATGGTGAACGCCGCGGTCGAGGCGTTCGGCAAGCTCGACATCCTCGTGAACAACGCGGGCATCCTGCGCGACCGCGTCCTCGTGAACATGACCGAAGAGGAGTGGGACGCCGTTGTCGCCGTGCACCTCAAGGGTCACTTCGTGCCCACGCGCTGGGCCGCGGCGTATTGGCGCGAGAAGGTGAAGGCGGGCGAGACGGTGCAGGCGAACGTGATCAACACGTCGTCGACGTCGGGTCTCCTGTCGAACCCCGGCCAGACGAACTACGGCGCCGCGAAGTCCGGCATCGCGACGTTCACACAGATCGCGGCGAAGGAGCTGTCGCGCTACGGCGTCAAGGTGAACTGCATCGCGCCGGCCGCGCGCACTCGCCTCACCGAAGCGACGCCCGGTCTCGGCGACATCATCAAGGCCCCCGACGATCCCGGTTCGTTCGACATCTGGGACCCCGCGAACATCTCGCCGCTCGTCGCCTACCTCGCCACCGCCGACTGCCCGTTCACCGGCGAGACGTTCTTCGTGCAAGGCGGCCAGGTGAAGAAGTTCCAGTCGTGGAAGATGGGCGAAGGTGTCGAGCGCGACGAGCGCTGGACCGTCGCCGGCCTGCAGTCCGAGCTCAGCAAGCTGGCGACCCCCGCCGAGTCGCCAACCCTGCGTGACGGTCGCGCGATGGCCGAGGTCACACCGCTCAGACCTTGACCCGCACGCGGATCGGCGCGAGGCTCGTGATACTCCGGTTCGGACCGTCCGAGACCGAGCAGAGTCGTGGAGGTCAGCGATGACCGTGGTCGGCAGCGCATACCTGGAAGGCAACTTCGCTCCTGTCACCGAAGAGGTGACGGCGCTCGATCTGCCCGTGACCGGCACGATCCCCGCAGACCTTGCGGGGTCGCTACCTCCGCAACGGACCGAACCCTGTCGGACCAGTCGATCCGGCGACCTATCACTGGTTCACGGGCGACGGGATGGTGCACGGCGTCCGGCTGCGTCGACGGCAAGGCCGAGTGGTATCGGAACCGGTGGGTGCGAGCCGCCGGAGTGCCGGCCGCGCTGGGCGAGCCGGATCCGGGGGGCGAGATCCACTCGGGCATGGACTTCGCGGCGAACACCAACGTGATCGGGCACGCGGGCAAGACGCTCGCGATCGTCGAGGCGGGCGCTCGGCCGATCGAGCTGACCTACGACCTCGACACCGTGACGCGGGGCGACTTCGACGGCACGCTGCCGAACGGGTACACCGCCCATCCGAAGCTCGACCCGGACACCGGCGAGCTGCATGCCGTCTGTTACTGGTGGGGCCTCGGCAACCAGGTGCAGTACATCGTCGTCGACGCGTCCGGGAAGGTCACGAAGGTGGTGCCGATCGAGACGACCGGCGCGCCGATGCTGCACGACATGGGCCTCTCGTCGGGCCACGTGATCGTGTTGGACCTTCCGTGCGTGTTCGACCTCGACCTCGCGATGTCGGGCGCCTTCCCCTACAAGTGGGATCCGTCCTATCCGGCGCGCGTCGGCGTGCTGCCCCGATCGGGCGACAACAGCGACGTCAAGTGGTTCGAGATCGACCCCTGCTACGTCTTTCACCCGATGAACACCTTCGACGACGGTGACCGCGTGGTGTTCGACGCCGTGCGCCATCCCCGGATGTTCGCTGATCATCTCCTCGGCCCTGACGAAGGCGCGCCCACCCTCGACCGGTGGACGTTCGACCTTTCCAACGGCAAGGTCGTCGAGGAGCGTCTCGACGATCGTGGGCAAGAGTTCCCTCGTCACGACGAGCGTCTCGTCGGCAAGCCCTACCGCTACGGATACACCGTGGCGACACTGCCCGGGCTCGTGGGCGCCGGCAACGTGAAGCACGACCTGCGCGACGGGAGCAGCGAGGTCCACGACTACGGAGCCGGGCGACATGCCGCGGAGCCGGTGTTCATCCCCGCGACCGCGGACTCCGCGGAGGACGACGGGTACGTCATGACACTCGTCTACGACGCGACGACGGATCGCAGTGACCTGGTGATCCTGCACGCGCAGGACTTCACGGGTGAGCCCGTGGCGACCGTGCACCTGCCGCAGCGGGTGCCGTTCGGCTTCCACGGCAACTGGGTCCCCGACGCGTAGCCACGTGCCTTTCTCGGCGACGCTCTCCGCTGCGCTTCGATCGCCGCCTGCTCGCTGCGCTCGACAATCGGTACTTCGCGCACCCGGCGGCGCAGTGCGCCGCCAATGACGAGCTAGGTCATGTCGTCGAGGACGCCGGCGGCGATCGCGCCGGCCTGGTCCTGCCACATCCCCATCGCGGTGGTCATGGGGAGGAACCCGAGCCTGAGGTAGAAGCCCTCTTTGCCCGGGTTCGCGTACAGGATGATCTTCCTGTGTCCGCGGGCCTGGTCGACGAGCCGGCGGATGATCTCCTTGCCGAGCCCCTCGCCTTGATGCTCGGGACGCACGGCGACATCGCCGATGTACGCGCAATCGAGACCGTCGGCGAGCGCCCGCCCCGCGCCCACCAACTTGCCGTCCGCGTACACGAAGCAGCGGAACATGCTGTTGCCGAACACGACTCGCAGCGCATCCGGTGGCTTGTCGCCGAGGGGCGCAACCCGGTACATGTCGCTCAGCTCGTCCCAGTCGACAGCGTCGATCCCGTGGACCCACTCGTACTCAGGCACCGTCACCCGACCCCATCCAGAGGGTGAACCGGCACACCGTCGCATAGCCCATGCGCTCGTACACGGGGCGTCCGTCGTCACTCGCGATGAGCACCGCGGGGAGGTCGGGCCGGGCGACGGTCGCCGCCCATGTGATCGCCGCGCCGAAGCCTCGGCCCCGGAGCGTCGAGTCGACGCTGATGAACTCGACCATGTTCACGCCGCGCGTGCACGACGCCGCGCCCGTGCGCGACGGCACGCCCGTCGACGCTTCCGACGAACACGAAAAAGTCGTCTCGCAGCACCCGCTCGTCGACCCACGCGCCCGCCTCGAGCGCGGCGAGCTCGGTCACGGGATAGCAGGCCGCGAACGTGTCGACGAAGGTCTTCATGCCCGCGGCGTCGGTCACTCGCTCAAAGACGAGATCGGCGGGATCCGCTCCGGTACGCGGTGCCGCCGGGCGAATCATGAACGGGGGATGGCCCCCGAGCCCGAGGCCGCTGGAGCGGAGGTCGGGCGTCGGCCATGCACTCCAGATCGTGAACGGCAGAGATCCGTACAGGCGCTTCGTCGTGTCGAGGAGCTCGGCCACGCGTCCGCCCTGATCGGTCGCACGAGGGCCACACTGTTCGCGAGCGCGAACGGGATGCCGGTGTTCGCCATCACGGCGAGCTCGCTACGGATCACCTTCTGCCCCATCGCGACGGCGTCGTGCTCGACTCGATCGGCGAACGCGAGCACGTACTGCCGTAGCAAAGTGTCGTCGTCGGGTGTCGACGCGCCCCAACCGTCTTCCAGCTCTTCGTGCTCCGCCACGCTGACCTCCGATCGGCCTCACTGCTTGCGCGTGACCCAGATCTCCTCCGCGGGCCATCGGCTGGCCCACTCGTATGACGAATACCACGGATAGGTGGTCGTCGCGCCCGGAGGCGGCTGCAGCTCGATGAGGTCGTCGAGGACCAAGCCCGACGACCGGAAGAGGCGGATCCACTCGCCGTGAGAGAGCACGAAGTCGACGGACTCGCCGTCGGTGAGCCGACGCATCCCGAACGCAGGCCGCTGCAGCGTCGTCGTCAGCTGCCATTCGGAGTCGAGGCACATCGCTCGCAACGGCGTCGAGTTGCAGAACACCAGACGCCCGTCAGGCCGCAGGACGCGGGCCACCTCGGGGACTGACCGTTCGGGTGCCGCGAACGTCATCGCTCCGTGGTCACAGAACACGAGATCGAATGAGCGGGCGGCGAACGGGATCGCCTCGGCGCTCGCTTGGATGAACGGCACGTCGACGCGGTGGTAGGTCGCGAGCTTCGTGGCGTACGCGAGCTGGCCCGACGAGAAGTCGAGTCCGACGACTCGCACCTCGCGAGCAGCGAGCGCGACCGACCACTGCCCTCCGCCACATCCCAGCTCGAGCACGTCGAGGTCACGGAGATCGCCGAGCGCGCCGACGGTCTCGTCGGGGATGCGCCACGTGCCCCACGCGAGCGGAGCGCCCTCGAGCTCGGCCGCGTGCTCGGCCTGATACTCGGCGCTCGTGCTCTCCCAGTACCGGCGGTTGAGCCGCTCGTCCCGAGTCGCCACGAACGGACCCTACGTTAGGGTCGGCGGTCGATGACGAGGACGGACCCGACCCGCGCGAGCTGCATCCCGCGGGCAAGGGTCGCGGTGATCTCGTCATCGAGGCGCCGGGGCTCGACGAGGTCAACGTCGTCCCGTGGCCGCTTCTGCTTCGCCACAAGCTCGTGCGCAAGGTCGAGGCGAGCGACCGTTACCCGTGGCTCGTGCTCTCGACCGCGCTGTTCGGACTGTTCACAGTCGGGTTCACCGTCACGCTGCTCGCGGTGTCGATTCCGACGATCGCCGCCGACCTCGACGCCAGCCAGGCCACGTTGGCGTGGGTGATCACGGGGCCGCTGCTGGCCTACGGCATCGTCGGCCCGACGTTGGGCAAAGCCGGCGACCTTCACGGGTACAAGAAGCTGTACCTCATCGGCATCGCGGGCGCGGGCATCTTCGCCGGCTGCACCGCGCTGGCGTGGAGCGCACCGACGCTGATCCTGTTCCGCGTGCTCGGCGCGGGAATCGGCGCGGCGACCGGCCCGGCATCGATGGCCATGCTCAACCGGGTCTTCGAGCCCGAGCAGCGCGTCAAGGCGCTCGGGTTCTGGTCGTTCGCCAACGCGGGTGGGCCAGTGCTCGGCGTCGTCGTCGGCGCACCGATCGTCGAGGCCTTCGGGTGGCGGTGGATCTTCGCCGCGCAGGTGCCGCTGTGCCTCGCTGGCTTTCTGGTCGCGCTGGCGCTCCTGCCCGAGACCGAGCGTCAGCGGGGGGTGCGGTTCGACCTCGCGGGCGCCGGGCTGCTTGCCCTGTCGGTGACCAGCCTGCTGTTCGGCCTCAACCGGGGCGCGGCGTGGGGATGGTCGAACTCGGTTGTCGTCCTGTCGTTGCTGATGTGTCCCTTCGCGATGGCGGCCTTCATCGCGTACGAGCGTCGCGCCCGGGACCCGCTGCTGAAGCTCGACTACTTCCGCGACCGCAACTTCGCGGGCCCGATTGCGGTGCAGTTCTTCACGAACTTCGCGTACATGGGCGGCTTCATCCTCACGCCGCTGCTGCTCGCCGACGGCCTCGGCTACGGCACCACCAAGACCGGCCTTCTCTCGATCTTCAGACCGCTCGCGTTCGCGCTCACCGGTCCGGCGGCGGGGTACCTCGCCGCCCGCGTCGGGATCAGGGGGATGGGCATCGGCGGATCGCTGCTCATCTCGGCATCGATGGTCGTGCTCTCCGGCGTCGATGTCGACACTGGCTACGCGTACATCATCTTTGCGATGGTCCTGTCCGGCATGGGCCTCGGGGCGTCCTCACCTTCGATGGCGGCGACGATCGCGAACACCGTGGAGGAATCCGACTTCGGGGTTGCCGGCGCGACGCAGCAGCTGGCCGCGCAAGTCGGTGTGGTCGCCGGCATCCAGATCATGCAGACCGTGCAGGCGTCGCGCGAGCAGACCGTGGGGCTGATCGCCTCCTACAGCGACGCGTACCTCGTCGGTGCGGGTGTCGCGGCGCTCGGCGCGGTCTGCGCACTCGTCATCCGCCGAGGGGCGTTGACGCCGGTGTCGCGCTGAGCACACGCGAAAGGGCGCACCACGTGCGGATCGCGCGCGGGTCGCGCCCAGTTCGACGACAGCTACGAGGGGGTCGACCTAGGCGGTCATCTCCTTGATCTCGTCGTTGATCTTCGCGGTGACGGGGTCGGCGCCCATGCCCTGCATGCCCATCAGCTTCATCATGTCGCCCTGCACCTTGACCTTGCCGCTCATGAACGCCTGCATCGCGGCGGCTTGGTCCTGGTCGACCATCTGCTTCTTGGCCACCTCGTAGGGCAGCGTGATGGTGACATCGGCGTCGGGCAGCTCACCCTTGTCCATGACCATCTCGCCGGACGAGGTGTCGAGGAACATCTTGATGTCCTCGCCGCCAGGCGTTTCGGTGATGACCTGGTTCATCTTGATCGCCGGAGGCTTCGTCGTGATCTCGCTCGCGTACTTGTCGCGGATCGCCTTCGCGGCATTGATCCAGTCGTCGCTCAGGAACTCGTGTCCCACTGTGCTGGCTCCTTGTGGTCGTCAGGTCGGGTTCGGGCGGCACGCTAGCCCAGCGCACTAGCCCAGCGCGATGGCCGTGGACACCGGGGGAGTCGGGCGTTCCGCACGACGAGCGATCTCGTCATCGGCCGCCAGGCTGTGCACCACGAAGCGGCCGACGACGTCCGCGATCTCGTCCGGCGTCGCTCGCAACCGTCCCGTGCGCTGAAAGTGGCTGTAGGTCGACACGACGCCGACGACGCCGTACGCCAGCAGATCGGGATCGTCGTCACGCACGAGCCCGAGCTCGATCCCTTCGCGGATCAGCTCGGCGACATCGTGCGCGTGGACCTCGGTGCCTTCGCGCATCAGCTCGGTCCAGGTCTGGTTGCGGTTCTCGACCTCGAGCAGCGCAAAGAACGGCGCGTGCCCAGCCATGAAGCGCAGCGACGCCTCTGCACCCTGTCGGAGGCGGACCAGCGGATCGGCCGTCGGGTCCATCGCGTCGGACTGTGCGCGGCGGAGTCGGAGCCGCATGCTCGTGACGAGCTCGGCGAACAGCGCCTCCTTGTTCTCGAAGTACCAGTAGAAGAGGCCCTTCGCGACGCCCGCGGCCTCGCAGATGTCGACGACGCGCGTGTCCGCGTACCCACGTCGCGAGAAGAGGTCAGCGGCCTGGTCGAGGAGCTGTTGCTTGCGCTCCCGACCCTGGTCGGTGAGGCGGCGAGGAGTGCTCACGACCGTCAGTCCACCAGCATCCTGACCGGCGGGTCAATGACGGTGGCCAGGTAGAGTCGGGCGTCGTGGCCACCGGTTCTCGGGTCGAACGCGTCGAGACGCGCACCCGCAACCCCAAGTGGAAGAACTATCCGCTCCGCATCGAGATGTCGGAGTGCATCAACTGCGACGCGTGCCTCCGCCATTGCCCGACGCAGTTCGGCGCGATCTTCAACCACGGCGTCGACGTCGTGATCATTCCGGAGCTGTGCTCAGGCTGCGACAAGTGCCTGCCCGCCTGTCCCGTCGATTGCATCTACCCGTTCCCCGAATGGGAGGACGAGGGCTATCCGCAGGAGTGGTGGGAAGAGCCACTGTCCTCCAACGACCCGTACAAGTAGGACCCGTCCGAAGTAGGAGAGCCCATGCCCGAGATCCTGCCCGGCGCCGAGCCGTGGTCAACCGATGGGAGCGGTCCCGACGCACCGGGCGCCCTGTGCATCCACGGGTTCACAGGCAATCCGACCTCCATGCGTCCGGTCGCCGAGGCGTTCGCCGCCGCCGGATTCGCGGTCGAGCTGCCACGGCTGCCCGGTCACGGCACGACCGTCGAGGACATGCTCACCACGTCGTGGGACGACTGGTCGGCGGAGGCCGAGGCCGCGTACCAACGGATAGCGGCGCGGGCGAGCAAGGTCGTGGTGGCCGGACTCTCCATGGGCGGCACGCTCACGGTGTGGCTGGCGACGCGGCATCCCGAGATTGCCGGGATCGTCGCGATCAACGCCGCGGTCGCGCCGCAGCCACCCGAGGTCGTCGACATGGTGCGCGGCATGGTCGACGAGGGCAACCTCGTGATGCCCGGCATCGGATCTGACATCGCGAAGCCCGGCGTCGTGGAGTCCGCCTACGAGGGGACGCCGCTGAAGCCGTTGCTGTCGCTCGTCGACATGATCGACGACCTCGGCTCGCGTCTCGGCGACATCACCTGCCCGACGCTCATCATGACGAGCCCGCAGGATCACGTCGTTGATCCGGCCGCGTCGGATGTCCTCGCCGCCGCGGTCAGTGGCCCGGTGGAGCGCGTCACGTTGGAGCGCAGCTACCACGTGGCGACGGTCGACTACGACGCCGAGCTGATCCAGGAGCGGGCGGTCGAGTTCGGTCGCAAGGTCACCGCGTAGTCGGGGTCATGTCGAGAAGCCGCTGATCGAGTCGCCGATCAGCTTCACGCCGATGATCACCAGGATCACCGCCATGATCGCCGCGTTGTGGTACGCCATCCAGGCCTTCAAGTCCGCCAGGATGCCGGCTGCCTTGTCGCCCATCACGAAGTAGATGACGATCGGAGCCGCGACACCGATCGTCGCGATCACCATGAAGATGATCCACACGATCGCCTGATCGGCACCCGACACCTCGGTCTGCGCAATGGCGGCTGCACCGCCGACGATCAGGATCAGGTTCTTCGGGTTGACGACACTGACCAGCACCCCGAGCCCGGCGGACTTCGCCGGCGTGAATCCCTCGATCGCATCCATCCACTTCGGCATCGGCGGCTCCTCACCCGGCGCGGGGCGTTGCCGCCATTGCTTCACCGCGAGCCCGAGGAGTACGACACCGAGCACGACCCTCAGGGTGCTCGACGAGTCGGAGGGTGCCCCGTTCTCGGTCACGTCGGCGCTCCCGGCGATCGCGAGCAGGACGGCGCCCGCGAGTGCCATCGCCCCGAGCCAGCCCACGAGGAACGACAAGCTGTCGGACTTGGCGTTGCGGGTGCCGAGCATCAGCACGATGGCCACGATCGGTATCGGGCTGATGGCGATGCCGACTGCGAACGGCAGCATCTGGCCGATTGCTTGTCCCATGGGGGCGAGACCGTAACCCGAGTTCGTCCGCTCTAGCGTTGGCGCTCGATGTTGTCCGTGCTGGCGTCGATCCCGAGCCCTGACTCGAACGCGATCCACATCGGGGGACTGCAGCTCCGCGCCTACGGGCTGATGATCGCCCTCGGCGTCGTCGCGGCGGTGTGGCTCGCGAACCGGCGCTGGATTGCGGCAGGCGGACGCGACGACGACATGTCGGCGATCGCGATCGTCGCGGTGCCGTGCGGCATCGTCGGCGCGCGGCTGTACCACGTCATCACCGACTGGCAGCGGTTCACCGACGAGCCGTGGAAGGCGCTCTACATCTGGCAGGGCGGTCTCGGCATCTGGGGCGCGGTCGCGCTCGGTGCCGCGGGCGCCGTATGGGTCGCGCACCGGCGACACATGCCCTTGGGCCCGCTCGCCGACGCGATCGCCCCGGCGCTGCCCCTCGCCCAGGCGATCGGGCGGTTGGGCAACTGGTTCAACCAGGAGCTGTTCGGTCGACCGACCGACCTGTCCGTGGGGCCTGCAGATCGATCCGTCGCACCGGCCCGACGGATACGAGCAGTTCGCCACGTTCCACCCGACGTTTCTGTACGAGTCGCTGTGGTGTCTGTTCCTCTGCGGCGCGCTCATCTTCATCGGCAAGCGATGGGGCGATCGGCTCCGACCGGGGAGCCTGTTCTGGATGTACGTCGCCGGCTACACGTTCGTCCGCTTCTTCATCGAGCGCCTCCGCATCGACGAGGCCTCGTTGATCTGGGGCCTGCGGGTCAACGAGTGGGTGAGCGCCGGAATGTTCCTTCTCTCGGTCGGGATCCTCGTCGTGATGAACTTCCACGAGCCGGCACCGCCCGGCGAGCAGGACGGTGAGCCGCACGATCTCGCCGGAGGCGTGGATCCGACGAGCCAGAGGCCGAGGAGGCTGCCGCGCAGTAGCGTCGGCCCATGGCTGACGACGTTGTGCTTTCCGAAGACCGGGGCGCCATTCGGCTTCTGACGCTGAACCGCCCCGATCGCCTCAACGCATGGACGGGCGAGCTCGCGACCCGTTACTTCACGTTGCTCGACGAGGCCGCGGCTGATCCGGACGTGCGCGCCATCGTCGTGACGGGCGCGGGGAGGGGGTTCTGCGCCGGCGCCGACATGGACATGTTGCAGGGCATCGGCAATCGCGGCGGCACTGGCAGTGCGGCGCCGGGCAAGCACTACGAGCAGTACTACGCGACGACGCTGTCGAAGCCGGTGATTGCCGCGATCAACGGTGCGTGTGCGGGCATCGGTCTCGTGCACACGCTCATGTGCGACATCCGGTTCGCCGCGGTAGGCGCCAAGTTCACCACCGCGTTCGCCCGACGTGGTCTCGTCGCCGAGCACGGCATCTCGTGGGTGCTACCTCGCCTCGTCGGACCGGCGCGGGCGATGGACTTGCTCTTGTCCGGTCGCGTCTTCCTCGCCGAGGAGGCGGCGGAGCTCGGCCTCGTCAATCGAGTGGTCGCGCCCGAGGCGCTCCTCGACGAGGCGCTCGCCTACGCGCAGGATCTGGCCGCGAACTCGTCGCCGTCGTCGATGGCCGTGATGAAGCGCCAGGTCTGGACGGCGCTCGCACAGTCGCTCGCGGAAGCATCCAGCGAAGCCGAAGTGCTCATGGCGCAATCGCTTCGCGAGTCCGACTTCAAGGAGGGCGTCGCCAGCTTCGTCGAGAAGCGTCCGCCGCAGTTCCTTCCGGTCCAGGACTGGACCAAGGCGTAGGCGCACCCGGGTGAGCTCGGCGACTTGACCGCGCGCGCGCCCCTTTGGGCGCGGCAAAGGACAAGTGGGGGCGGGCAGTGGTCCGCCTAGCATGGCAACCCGTGTCCGAGCGCATCTCCACTGAGCAGGTCGCGCATGTCGCGCGCCTGGCGCGCCTGAATCTCACCGCCGAAGAGCTCGATCGCTACACCCACCAGCTCGCCGACATCCTGGATCACGCGCAGGATGTCGAGGCGCTCGACCTCGACGGTGTCGAGCCCATGACGCATCCGGTGCCGCTCAGCAACGTCTTGCGCGACGACGTGGTGCGGCCGTGCCTCGACCGCGACGAGGTGCTCGCGGCGGCCCCCGCCGCGGAGAGCAATCGCTTCGCGGTGCCGCCGATCTTGGGTGAGGCACCGTGACCGCGATCGAGATCGCCGCCGATGTCAGAGCCGGGCGACGGAAGGCGCGGGAGGTCATCGACGAGCACCTCGCTCGCATCGCCGAGCGCGACGGTGAGCTCAATGCGTTCAACCTCGTCACCGTCGACGAGGCCCGGGCCGCGGCCGACGAGATCGATCGACGAGTCGCCGCTGGGGAGGACCCCGGTCCGCTTGCGGGTGTGCCGGTCGCGCTGAAAGACAACCTCTGCACGCGCGGCATCCCTACGACCTGCTCCTCGCTCATCCTCGAAGGCTGGCGTCCGCCGTACACGGCAACGGTGGTCGAGCGGCTCGTCGCGGCCGGCGCGATCCCTGTCGGGAAGACCAACCTCGACGAGTTCGCGATGGGCTCGTCGACGGAGAACTCGGCGTTCGGGCCCACGGCGAACCCGCACGACACCACCCGAGTGGCGGGAGGGTCGTCCGGTGGAAGTGCGGCCGCGGTCGCGGCGAACTTCGCTGCGCTCGCGCTCGGATCGGACACCGGCGGGTCGATCCGTCTCCCCGCGTCGTTCTGTGGCGTGGTCGGCGTGAAGCCGACGTACGGGCTCGTCTCGCGCTATGGACTCGTGGCGTTCGCGTCGAGCCTCGACCAGATCGGGCCGTTCGGCGCGACGGTGGCGGACGCCGCGCTCGCCCTCGACATCATCAGTGGCCACGACCCGATGGACTCCACGTCGATCCCGCGTGAAGCAGTGCCCGTGAGCCCCACGCTGAACGACGGGGTGGACGGCCTTCGCATCGGGATGGTCTCCGAGCTGCGCGACGGCATCTCGTCCGACGTGTTGGCACGGCTCGATGCCGCGGCGATCACGCTCGAGAAGGCCGGCGCGGTCATCGACACGGTCTCGATGCCGTCGTTCACCTATGGGCTCACCGCCTACTACCTGATCGCCCCGGCCGAGGCGTCGAGCAACCTCGCGCGCTACGACGGCGTGCGCTACGGCCTGCGCGTCGACGGCGCCGACGTGTCCGCGATGAACGCCGCCACTCGCACCGCCGGCTTCGGTGCGGAGGTGAAGCGCCGCATCATGCTCGGCACCTACGCCCTGTCCGCGGGCTACTACGACGCGTACTACGGCAAGGCGCAGAAGGTGCGCACGCTGATTGCCCGCGACTTCGCGTCCGCCTACGAGCGGTTCGATCTGTTGCTGTCACCGACCTCGCCCACCACCGCGTTCGAGATCGGGGCGAAGACGGCCGACCCGCTCACGATGTACCTGTCCGACGTGTGCACGATCCCGACGAACCTGGCCGGGCACGCGGCGATCACGGTGCCGTTCGGCAGCGGCGACGACGGGCTGCCCGTCGGCATCCAGGTGATGGCGCCCACGCTCGGCGAAGCGACGATGTTCCGCGCCGCTGCGACGCTCGAAGCGGGGCTCGCATGACCGAGTGGGAGACGGTGATCGGGCTCGAGGTGCACGTCGAGCTGGCGACGACGACGAAGCTGTTCTGCGGCTGTCCGAACCATTTCGGGGACGAGCCGAACACGAACATCTGCCCGGTGTGTCTGGGGCTGCCGGGCTCGCTGCCGGTGCTCAACCGCCGCGCGGTCGATCTGGCCATCCGGCTCGGTCAGGCGCTGCACTGCACGGTGGTGCCGTCGATCTTCCACCGGAAGAACTACTTCTACCCCGACATGCCGAAGGACTATCAGGTCAGCCAGTACGACCAGCCGGTGAACGTCGACGGCTACCTCGACCTTCCGTCGGGCGCGCGAGTCGGCATCGAGCGCGCCCACATGGAAGAGGACACGGGCAAGTCGACCCACCTCGGCGCGTCGGGTCGCATCCATGGCGCGGGCGGGTCGCTCGTCGATTACAACCGCGCCGGCGTCCCCCTCGTCGAGATCGTGAGCCGTCCCGATCTTCGCTCGGCGGAGGATGCACGCTCGTACGCGAACGAGCTGCGAGCGATCCTGCTCGCCACGGGGGCGAGCGACGCCAAGATGGAAGAGGGCTCGATGCGCGTCGACGCCAACGTCTCCATGAGGCCCGTTGGCACTGACGCCTTCGGCACGCGCTGCGAGATCAAGAACCTCAACTCGATCCGGTCGCTCGGTCGTGCCATCGAGTACGAGGCGAAGCGCCAGATCGAGCTTCTCGAGGCCGGCGAGCGGATCATCCAGCAGACGCGGCACTGGAGCGAGGACGAGGGCCGCACGCACACGCTGCGGTCGAAGGAAGAGGCCGACGACTACCGCTACTTCCCGGAGCCCGACCTCGTCCCGCTCGCACCCGACACCGAATGGATCGAAGCAGCGCGCGCGTCGCTGCCGCGACTGCCGGCGGACCGCCGCGCCGACCTCGCCTCCCTCGCGGGTGTCGATGCCACGAGCGGTGCCGTCGCCGTCGCCGTGGAACGCGATCTCGACGCGCTCGCCGCCGCCGCGATCGCGGCCGGTGGCGACAGGGCGCGGGTGCTCACTCACGTCGAGCACAACCTCGCCGTCGAGGGGGCGTCCGAGCTCGCGCCCGCCGCACTCGCCGCGCTCACCCGCATGGAAGTCGACGGCGCGCTCACCGCCACCCAAGCGAAGGCTGTGCTCGCGGAGCTCGTCGAGCATCGCGGCACCGATCCGGCGGCCACCGCGAAGGCGATGGGCCTCGAGGCGATGGACACCGACGCGCTCGACTCCGTCGTCGACGGAGTCATCGCCGCGCACACGGACGAGTGGCAGCGCTACCGAGAGGGCGACGAGAAGGCCCGCGGCAAGCTCACGGGGTTCTTCGTCGGCGAGGTCATGCGAGCGACGAAGGGCAAGGCTGACGGCAAGGCCGTCACCGCGCGACTGCGGGAGCTGGCGGGCTAGCCGAGTCCGGCTAGCTAGCCGGTCGAGGCGGCGAGCAACTTGACCGCGCCGATGTCGCTTCGGCGCTTGGCCCACGCGGCCACGTAGGGATCGTCGGTGAGGTAGATGATCTGGCTTCCCTCGGAGAGCCGCTCGACCATGTCGAGCAGATCCCACTTGTGGCCGGCCGGCACGTCGACGAAGGGCTCGTCGAGGATCGCGGGCAGCGGGCCGCCGTCCGGCGCGGCATGGCGGGCACGAGCGAGACGACCGAGCAACCGCTCGTGCAGCTCATTGGTGTCGACGACCACTGACTCGCTCATCCCCGATCCCTCCTCCAACGAGGTCACGCGGCGGGCGACGGCGGCGTGGCGATCGGTGAGCTGAGAGATGTCGGGAACCTTGGCCCGTTCCTGCGCGACGAGACCCACCAGCGCTTCGTGCTTGCGCAGCAGCTCGGGCACGTCGGGTTCGACGAGGTCCTCGGCGGTGACGTCACCCCATTCGGCAGAACGGGTCGCCTGCTCCTCTTGCTCGAGTCGGGCGAGGTCGGCCTCGATCTCGTGCGGCGGTCGCGTCGATGTGCGGGCCCGCGAGCGGCGCTCGGCGGCGGCCACCTCGTCCTGCGCGGTGATGAGCCGAACGGCGACATCCATGCTCGGAGGCACGCCGATCGAGTCACAGAGGGTCTCCGCTTGCGCCTCGAGCGCGGCGAGCGCCCTCTCGGCCTCTTCGAGGTCCCACTGCAGCCGACCGACGCGGCCGGTGGCGATGCGCTGACGCACCTGCTCCATCGCCAGGCCGGGATCGTCGGCGCCATAGGGGCGGCACGCCTCGAGCAGCCGTCGCCGCGCGATCTCGGCGCGCGTCGTTGCCGAGCTCAGGTCGGTGCGGAGCGCCTCGATCTCGTTCGCCGCGCCGCCGAGGCGGCTGAGGGCGTCGGCGTACTTGCGCACCTCGGTCTCGAGCTCCTCGGCGCGTTCAGGGCTGATGCCTCCGGCGACCTCGTGCCAGCGCATCGACGCGGAGCGGTGCGCGGCGACGGCTTCCTCGAGTCGGTCCTTCGACCCCGGGTCGAGCACGGCATCGAGACGGCGCAGCTGGAACTGCAGGTAGCTCGTCGCGTCGACCTTCGCGAGTGCCTCCGCTGCGGCGCGCTCGGCGATGCGGACCCTGCGCTGGGGGAGAAGGAGAGCGACGGCAAGGGCGGCGAACGTCGCGATCAGCGCGACGGCGGCGAGGAGCGGGAACGCGCCCACGCTGGCGATCGCCGTCACGCCGGCGATGCCACACACCGCGATCCCGGCGAGGAAGAGCCGACGGCTGCGCCGTGACGCCTGCTCCACGCGGATCTGGCTGGCGTCGATCTCCTGGACGATCGCCTCGACGTCGGCCGAGTTGCCCATGCCCCCGAGTGCGAGCTGCTCGGCGTCGAGCCGGATACGAGCATCGAGCACGCCCCGGTGCGCGTACCACAACGTGGGCTGATCGGCGCGAGCGAGGTCGACGACCGCGGGGTGGCTCGGCTCGGGGAGCTTCGACGCGGACGCTTCGAACAGCCGTGCCGAGTACTCGTTTCGGAGCTGTTCGGCGTCCTCGACTTCCTCGACCAGCCGTTGGAGGTCGGCGGGTGCATCGTCGGGGACCGTCCGGGCCCACCGCACGGTCTCCGCGTCGAGCCGGGGCCGGTTGCCGAACGCCGCGAGGCGGTCGTCGCGGATCTTGCGCACGTCGGCCCACATCCCGGCGACCTTCAGCAGCTCCGTCCCGCTGCGGAGTATCCGCCGATCGTTCTCCTCGGCCTCTCCGCTGCCGCGAAGTACGTCGGCCTCGGCGCGGACCTCATCGAGCTGAGACCGCACCCGTGCGTACCGGCGCCGCGCCGCGCCCTGCTCGGCGCCCCGCAGCCGCGACTCCACATCCGCGAGCTCGGTCTCGGCCGCTTCCGCCTTCTTCTCCGCGAGGCGGGCGAGCGTCATCTCCTCCTCGAGGGAGGCGAGCAGCCCCCGCGCCTCGAGGAGCTCAGGTGACTCCTCACCGGGCCGCACCTTCGGCGCGAGGCCGATGTCAGCCGCGACGATGATGGCGGGTCGGCGCAGCTCACTGACCTCCGGGGTCGGGAGAGCCGCCGCGAGCGACCCGCCGATGTCCTCGACCTGCACGTGGGGTCCGCCGGCGTCGTGGGTGATGATCACCCGGCGTCCGAGGACGTCGAAATAGGTGAGGTGGGCGCCCGGCACGGCCCCGACCGCGGCGCGCTGCAACGTGTCCGTCAACCCTTCGCGCTCGGCGGGGTCGAACCCGCTGAGCACCGTCATCCGGTCGTGGAAGCCGATGCGAAGGACCTGTCCGTTGCTCCCGACTACCAGTTCGTCAACGCGCACAGTCCACCTTCGAAGATCGTTCTCCCAAGCAGCATCGGCACGGCAAACCGCTCGCTGTAGCGGCTCGTTGGGCACTAAGTTGACCCGCCGGTCAAGAGTCGTTGGGACGTGCGGAAACGCTGTGGAACGCAGATCGTCGAAAGACATCCCGCCGAAGGACATCCCGCCGAAAGACGTCCCGGCCAGCCGGGCGGGCTGGCACCTCATGGGCACCCAGCTTCGGCGGCAGTGGCGGGGGCTGACGGTCGGCGTGGCGGCCGGGCTCACGGCCACGATCAGCAAGGTGGCCGTCCCCGCCCTCGTGGCGCTGGCGATCGATCGAGGCATCGAGGCCGACACCGAGGGTGCCCTCCTGCGCTGGTCGCTCGCGATCCTCGTGGCCGGCGTGCTCTCGAGCATCTGCAGCGGGCTGCGGCGCTGGTTCGCCTTCCGGCGAGGCGCGCTGGTGCGAGGCGGCGCTCCGCGACCGGATCTTTGCCCACCTGCAGCGGCTGCACTTCGCGTTCCACGACGACGTGCAGACCGGTCAGCTGATGAGTCGGGCGAACACCGACCTGCAGCAGGTTCAGGCGTTCGTGGTGATGATCCCGATCACCGTCTCCAACGCGGCGACGGTGCTCGCGGCCAGCGTGATCATGTTCAGCATCAACCCGCTGCTGGCATTGCTGGCCCTCGGTCCTCTGCCCCTCGTGAACGTGCTCGCCCGGCGGTTCTCAAGTCGGCTGTTCCCGTCCGTGATGGCGATCCAAGCCGAGTCGGCCGAGCTTGCGACCGTCGTCGAGGAGACGGTGTCGGGCATCCGCGTGGTGAAGGGCTTCGGCAGCGAGGGCGTGCAGGCGCAGCGGCTGCGCGCTGAGGCCGGCGACGTCTACGAACGGTCGATCGACGCGACCCGCGTCCGCGCTCGCTACATGCCGGTGATGGACCTCTTGCCCAACCTCGGGTTGCTGGCGGTGCTCGCGTACGGAGGCCACCTCGTTCTCGACGGTCAGCTCACCGTCGGGACAGCTCGTCGCGTTCAACGCCTACGTGGCGTTGCTGATCTGGCCGCTGCGAATGACCGGCCAGATCGTTGCGCAGGGTCAGCGCGCCGCCGCCGCCGCAGGACGCGTCGCCGAGGTGCTCGGCACCGATCCGCAGATCGTGGATCACCCCCAGCCGCGCAAGCTGCCGGCCGCCCAAGCGCGGACCGGTGCGCGGGCCGGTGCGCTGGGCGAGGTGCGGTTCGAGTCTGTGTCGTTCGGCTACGCGGCCGGTGGCGGATCAGTGCTCGACGACCTCGACCTCGTGGTAGAGCCCGGCGCGTCGGTGGCTCTCGTCGGCGCGACCGGCTCGGGCAAGACCACGGTCGCCCGCCTGATCCCCCGCTTCTACGACGTCGACTCGGGCGCGTCTGCATCGACGGCGTCGACGTGCGCGACCTTCGCGTTCACGACTTGCGTCGTGCGGTGGGCATCGTCTTCGAGGACACGTTCCTCTTCAACGACACCGTCGCGCGCCAACATCGCGTTCGCGGATCCCGACGCGCCCGACGCCGCGGTCGAGCGGGCCGCCCGGCTCGCCGGCGCGCACGAGTTCGTCACGGACCTCCCCGACGGCTACGAGTCGCTCATCGGGGAACGCGGGTTCTCGCTTTCCGGAGGTCAGCGCCAGCGCATCGCGATCGCGCGAGCGATCCTCGCCGATCCGCGCGTGCTCATCCTCGACGACGCCACGAGTGCCGTCGACCCCACGAAGGAGCACGAGATCCGCGACGCGCTGGCGGAAGTGATGCGGGGACGGACCACGATCGTCATCGCACACCGACCGGCCACCGTCGCGCTCGCCGATCGGGTCGTCCTTCTCGATCGGGGAAAGGTCGTCGCAGAAGGCACGCATGACGCGCTGCTCGGCGAGAGCGAGCGCTATCGAGCGGTGCTCGCGGCGGGCGAGGACGAGCGCTGGGCGACTGCAGTCGGAGGCGCCTGACATGTGGGGTGGAGGTGCCGTATCGGAGGAAGATCGCCTCGACAGGGACGAGACGCGCCGCCTTCTGACCCGCGTCGGCTACATGCTCCGTCCGTACCGGCGGCCCGTGATCATCGCGGGGCTGCTCGTCGTGGTCTGGACCGTCACGGTGGTGGCCGGCCCCCTCATCGTGCGGTACGCGATCGACAACGGGTTGTCGCAGGGCGAAGTCGGCCCGCTCAACATCGCGATCGTCGCCTACCTCGTCGTTGCCGTGGTCGCGTACGCGGTCGCCCGGCTGCAGATCATGTCGATCGGTCGCATCGGAGAGGGCTTCCTGCGCGACCTGCGGGTGCGCGTGTTCGACCACCTCCAGTCTTTGTCGCTCGGCTTCTTCGAAAAGGAGAAGGCCGGCGTGCTCGTGTCGCGCATGACCTCCGACATCGACTCGATGGCCGAGCTCGTCCAGTTCGGCCTGCTTCAGTTCGTCTCGAACGGGCTGTTGCTCGTGCTCACCCTGGGCTTGCTGCTTGCGCTTTCGTGGCAGCTCACCGTGGTGTGCATGGTGGCGGTCCCGATCGTCGTGGTCGCGTCGGTGAAGTTCCAACGCGACTCGAACAAGGCGTACCTCACCATTCGAGACCGCATCGGCCACAACCTGTCGACGCTCCAGGAGGGCATCACCGGCGTCCGGGTCATCCAAGCGTTCGCTCGTGAGCAGGCCGTGGGCGAGCGCTTCGCCGAGAGCAATCAATCGCTCTACGACGCGCACATGGATTCCGTTCGCATCTCGGTGTGGTACCTGCCGCTCGTCGAGTTTGCCGGTGTCGCGACGACGGCGGCGGTCGTGGGCATCGGCGGTTGGTTGGTGCATCAGGGCGAGGTGTCGCTCGGCACCGTCGTGGCCTTTGTGTTGCTGCTGACCAACCTGTTCGAACCCGTGCAGCAGCTGAGTCAGCTGTTCAACACCGTGCAGGCGTCGGGTGCGTCGCTCAACAAGCTGTTCGGTCTGCTCGACACGAAGCCCCAGATCGGCGAGCGCAGAGGAGCCGTCGACCTGCCGCCTCACGGCGAGGTCCACGTATCCGAGGTGTCGTTCACCTACGGCACCGGCGAACCGGCGGCTGATGGTTGGGTCCTCCGCGATGTCGACCTCACCATCGCGCCGGGGGAGCGGCTCGCGCTGGTCGGACCGACCGGCGCGGGAAAGTCGACACTCGCGAAGCTCGTCGCCCGGATGTACGACCCGCAGCTCGGGACGATCTCGTTCGGCGGTGTCGATCTCCGTGACGCCACGTTGGCCTCACTGCGCAACCGCATCGTCGTGGTGCCGCAGGAAGGCTTTCTGTTCAGCGGGACGATCCGCGACAACGTTCGCATCGCGCGGGCCGGCGCGTCCGATGCCGACGTCGACGCCGCCCTCGCGGTGGTGGGAGCCGATGAGCGGTTCGGTCTGCTTCCCGACGGCTTCGACACCGAGGTGCGCGAGCGGGGCAGCCGCCTGTCAGCGGGGGAGCGCCAGCTCGTGTCGCTGGCCCGGGCGGCGCTCGCTGATCCCGCGGTGCTCGTCCTCGACGAGGCGACGTCGAGCCTCGACCCGGGCACCGAGGCGATGGTCGAGCTCGCGATGGACCGCCTCATGGCCGGCCGCACCGTCGTGGTGATCGCGCACCGCTTGTCCACCGCCGAGCGTGCCGACCGGGTCGGGGTGGTCGATCATCACGCCCTCGTCGAGCTGGGCTCGCACGACGAGCTCCTCGCTCTCGGCGGGCGCTACGCCGACCTCTACGGAAGCTGGGCCGGTTCCGCGCCCGGATAGCCTGCCGACCGTGCGGGTGTGGATCGACCAGGACCTCTGCACCGGCGACGGTCTGTGCCTCGACCACTGCCCTGACGTGTTCGTGCAGCTCGAGGACGGCATCGCGTACGTCCGCCAGGGCGAATGGGTCGGCAACGACCCCGGCAGCGGCGGCAGCCTGGCCCTCGTCGACACCCGCAACGAGCGCTCGGTCGTGCACGCCGCGCTCGACTGCCCCGGCGAGTGCATCTTCATCGAGCTCGACTGAAGGAGCGCCGACACCCCGCACCCCCGCCCCTCCCCGAGCGTTTGCGCGTCAGCCGGACTTATTGTCCGCCTGGCGCGCAAACGGTCTGTGAGGCTCGTCGCCCGTGCGGAGCGCGCGGTCCATCTACCTCCTGATTTCGGCCGGTGGCGCGTTTCTCGCGACGGTCGTGTTCACCATCACCGCGCTGTACCGCATCGAGTCCGCGGGCTTCAACCCGTTCGAGCTGGTGGTCATCGGCACCTTGATGGAGGCGGCGGTCTTCATCTTCGAGATCCCCACCGGCATCGTCGCCGACGTCTACAGCCGCCGGCTGTCGGTGATCATCGGCAACATCGGCATGGGCGTCGCGTTCGTGCTCGAGGGCGCGTATCCGCACATCGGCACGATCATGGCGGCGCAGATCCTGTGGGGCATCACCTACACGTTCACGAGTGGTGCGACCGAGGCCTGGCTCGCAGGCGAGATCGGCGAAGAGAAGCTCACGGGCACGTTCCTGCGAGCCCAGCAGCTCGGGCAGCTCGCCGCCCTGGCCGGCATCGTCATCTCGATCACGCTCGGACACATCGATCTCTGGGTTCCGATCGTCGTCGGCGGCGTGCTGCAGATCGCGCTCGGTGTGTGGCTGATCTTCGCGATGCCGGAAACCGGCTTCACGCGGGTGCCGCCGAGCGAACGCGAGACGTGGACAGCGCTCCGCACGACCGCGCGTGACGGCTTCGGCGCGATCCGACGGAGTCGCACACTCGTGCTGCTGATGTTCGCGGCGATGTTGGCAGGGGCGGCCAGTGAGCCGTTCGACCGGCTGTGGGAGGCGAAGTACCTGAAGGAGGTGCACTTCCCGTCGTTCGGCGGTTGGTCGGACCTCACATGGTTCGGGATCTTGAACGTCGTGTCGTTGATGCTCGGCGTGCTGCTGTCGACTGTCGCGCGCCGCCGTGTGAAGGAGATCACCAGTGAGGCGACGCTCACCCGGATCGTCGCGGCGCTCATGGCGGTGCAGGTCGTCGGCCTCGCGATCTTCGGTCTCGCCGGTGGGTTCGCGATAGCGACGATCGGCTTCCTGCTGTACGAGCGGGCGCGATCGCTGCAGCGACCGTTCTACGGCGCGTGGGTCATTCCGCTCATCGAGCCGGAGGTGCGGGCGACGGCGCTGTCGGCGATGGGCCAGGCGGACGCGATCGGCCAGGTCGTCGGCGGGCCGGCGATCGGCGCGGTCGGCACCATCGTGTCGCTCAAGGCAGCGTTGCTCACCGGCGCGGCCATCCAGGCGCCCGCGGTCGCGCTCGTCGTCGCCGCAGGACGGGATGCGGCGACGACCGCTACCCCCGGATCAGACGCTGGACCAGAACTGCTCGAGGACGCGGGCCCCGCGAGCCGGGTCCTGGAGCATCCACCAATGACCGACCCCCTCTAGCTCCTCGATCCGCGCCCCGGCACGCTTGCCCGAGCGTCGAGCGCCGTCGGCGTTGAGGAACGCGTCGTCGCTCGGGACGATGACCAGGCCGGGCTTCGGGACATCGACGAACTCAGGGCCCCACGCCTCCTGCACCTTCGTCGCTGAGCGGTAGAGATCGAGGATGCACGACGCCATCGCGGGAGTGATCGCCTCGGCGGCCTTGATGGCGTCGGCCTCCGGGACGCCCGAAGCAGTGAGCGCGCCCGAGCGGTCGGCCGGGCTCACAGCGAGCATCCCTTCCCAGAACGCCTCACCCTCGCCGGGCGTCTGCCAGATCTTGGCGAAGTCGTGCCACTCGAAGTCCACGTCGGCGAGGCCGGCAGCGTCGCACACCCATGAGCGCACGAGATCGGGCCGCAGGCTGACCACCCGCACGACGAACCCGCCGCCCCAGTCGTGGCCGACGAGGTCGACAGGCTCCCCGATGCGCTTCGAGCTCGGTGATGAGCCATGCGGCGTAGTCGTCCATCGTCGCGCCCCAGCCGTCGGGACGGTCGCCCGTGAACCCGGGCAGTGCGGGCGTGAGGATGTCGGTGCGGGAGAGGTGGCTCCGGACGCCATCCCACAGGGCGGGCGTTTCGGGAACTCCGTGAACAAGGACTGCGGGCATGCAGGCACGCTACCCATGCCGGAGCAAACGGTCAGGCGGTCAGGTGTCTGCGCTAGCGGCGCGCTTTGGACTCGTTCAGCGCGATCGGCGGCGCGGAGGAGGGCCTTCAGCGCCTTCTCGTCGAGCTTCTCGCCTTCAGAGATGTCGATGGCCCGTCTGACGTTGCCATCGAGGCTCGAGTTGAAGAGGCGCGAGGGGTCATCGAGTGAGGCGCCCTTGGCGAAGGTGACCTTCACCTTGTCCTTGTAGGTCTCGCCCGTGCAGATGATGCCGTCGTGATACCAAGTCGGGACGCCTCGCCACTTCCACTCCTCGACCACGTCAGGGTCGACTTGCTTGATCAGGGTGCGTATCCGAGCGAGCGTCTTGCCCCGCCAGTCGCCGAGCTCCTTGATCCTCGCGTCGATGAGCTCAGACGGCGACTCGCCTTTGGGGGACTTTTCTTTGCGGCCATGCGAGGAAACTCTGCCACGAATCCAGGTCGGCGCCCTGAGGCGACGCAGTGGGTGCCAGTAGCCTCGGGAGGTGACCCCGAGCGCCCCGCGTGTGCGGTTTGCGCCGTCTCCGACGGGTTACTTCCACGTCGGCGGAGCCAAGACCGCTCTGTACAACTGGATCTACGCGCGTCAGCACGGCGGCACGTTCGTGCTGCGTATCGAGGACACTGACACCGAGCGCAACCGCGACGAGTGGATCGACGGCATCCAGAGCGCGCTCCGGTGGATCGGCGTCGACTGGGACGAGGGTCCGTACTTCCAGAGTCAGCGCGACGCCACCTGTACGACGCCGCGGCTTCACGCCTCTTTGCCAGCGGCAACGCGTACTACTGCG
The DNA here is from genome assembly GCA_963747215.1 of uncultured Acidimicrobiales bacterium. GTDB lineage: Bacteria > Actinomycetota > Acidimicrobiia > Acidimicrobiales > DATKAS01 > DATKAS01. The sequence continues at coordinate 175,476 of CAVVET010000027.1, read as the reverse complement.
ACTGCACCGCGCGAGGTCGTGGACGCCCGCACGAAGGGCAGCGGCGCGGCCCGGGCTACGACGGGTTCTGCCGCGAGCGGGGCCTCGGGCCGGGCGAGGGGCGGGCGCTGCGGTTCCGCACGCCAACGGAGGGAACCACGACCGTCGTCGACCTCATTCGGGGCGAGCCTGAGTTCGAGAACGCCCTCATCGAGGACTTCGTCCTCGTGCGCGGCAACGGGAGGGCGATGTTCCTCCTCGCGAATGTCGTCGACGACATCGACATGCGGATCAGCCATGTCATCCGCGCCGAGGAGCACCTCCCCAACACTCCGAAGGCGATCTTGCTCTGGGTGGCGCTCGAGGGCGGCGATCTGCCTGTGTTCGCGCACGTCCCCCTGCTGGTGAACGAGAAGCGACAGAAGCTGTCGAAGCGCCGCGACCCGGTCGCGCTCGAGCTGTATCGCGACGAGGGGTACCTGCCCGAGACGATGCAGAACTTCCTGATGCTGCTGGGGTGGGCGCCGCCCGGAGACCAAGAGATCATGCCGTTCGCCGACCTGGCTCGGCTCTGGCGCCTCGAGGACGTGCATTCGTCGCCGGCGTACTTCGACGTCAAGAAGCTCGAAGCATTCAACGGTGAGTACATCCGAGCGATGACGGCGGATGAGTTCGTGGAGCGGAGTCAGCCGTGGCTCGTCGCGCCGCACGCGGCGTGGCATCCCGAGCAGTTCGATCGAGGGGCCTTCGAGGCGATGGCGCCCTTCGTGCAGACACGGGTCACCCGGCTCAGCGAGGTGCCCGCCATGGTGGACTTCGTCTTCCTCGACGAGCCCGCGATCGATCCCGCGTCGTGGGAGAAGGTCATGAAGACCGAGACGGCGGCCCCCATGCTCGACGGCGCGATCGATGCGTATGCCGACGCCCCGTGGGATGCCGACACGCTCAAGGCTGCGCTCGAGATGGTGGGAGAGGGCGTCAGCCTGAAGCTCGGCAAGGCTCAAGCGCCGATCCGCGTCGCGACAACCGGGCGCACGGTCGGCCCGCCCCTCTTCGAGTCGCTCGTGGTGCTCGGCCGCGAGCGCACGCTGGCGCGGCTTCGGGCCGCGCGTGCACGTGTCTGAACCCACCGCGCCGGTCCGAGTCTGTCGCGGTCGACACCGCCGAGATCCCTGTCGTGCGTGCCTCCCGCCGGCGCTGGGGGCGCGGCATCGCGATCGCGCTCGCCGCGGTTGGCGGGTTCCTGTTGCTGTACGTCGGCATCACGTTCGCGACAGGTGTGGATGGCGTCTCGTCACGACGGGGCCACGCAATCCGACGCGATCGTCGTGTTGGGAGCGGCGCAGTACGACGGCCGCCCTTCACCCGTGCTCGAAGCGCGGCTCGATCACGCCCTCGAGCTGTGGGAGCAAGGTCTCGCGCCGATCATCGTGGTCACCGGCGGCAAGCGGCCGGGCGATCGCTTCACCGAAGCGACCGCGTCCGCGAACTATCTGTTGGAGCGTGGCGTTCCGGACGCGCAGATCCTGCGGGAGGTGCAGGGCACGAACTCGTGGGAGTCGCTCGCCGCCGCCGCGCGCATCCTGCGCGAGCGCGGGCTGTCCGAGGTCATTCTGGTGTCCGATCCGTTCCACGCGCTTCGCATCGGTGGCATCGCCGACGAGCTCGGCCTGCACGCGCATGTGTCGCCGACGCGCACGAGTCCGATCAGCGGCGGCGCGCAGGTGAAGCAGATGGTGCGCGAGACCGGCGCCGTCGCGGTCGGCCGCGTGATCGGCTACCGCCGCCTCCTCCAGCTCGACAGCTGACTCAGAGCTGGCCACGGCCCGTTTTCTTGGCGCGTTCGGGTCTCTGACACCCGCCGGCGCCAAGGGAATCGGCACGGCCAGCGGCTACGATGCCCGAGCCCTTCGGGGGTGGTGTAATCGGCAACACAGCAGGTTCTGGCCCTGTCGTTGGGGGTTCGAGTCCTCCCCCCCGAGCTCGTCGAGTGAGTGAAGGCCCAGGTCGGCGACCTGGGCCTTCTGCGTGATCAGGCCACCCTGACGGCGGTCCATCATGGGCGGATGACGACATGGGGTGCCTTCGCCGCAGAGCAACCGGAGCTCGCAGCGTTCGTGGCGGAGCGGCTGCGGGCGGCGCCGTCGTACCTGGCGACGGTGCGGGTGAGCGGCGCGCCGCGCGTCCACCCCGTCACGCCGATCTTCACCGGCGACGGCCTCTACTTGTTCATGGAGCCGACCTCACCGAAGGGCGCGGACCTCCGCGAGCGTGAGTGGTTCGCCCTCCACAACGGCGTGCCCGACAACGCCGGGACCGGCGGCGAAGCCTCGGTGAGCGGCTCCGGTCATCCGGTCGAAGACGCTGACGTGCGGTCCACGGTCGTTGCCGCCGCCAGCTACGAACCCGCCGACCGGTACGTGCTGTTCGAGCTGCGCCCGGCCGAGGTGCGATGCAACGGCTACGGCGACGTCGCACTGCCCGAGCCTCGTCTGTGGCGCGCCCCATCCTGAACCTGGAGAGTCGATGAGCCCCGCATCCAAGAAGCCCGCGCAGGCGCCCGCCGCCCGTCGCCGACAGCCACGACCTCATTCGGGTGCACGGGGCGCGGGTCAACAACCTCAAGGACGTCAGCGTCGAGCTGCCGAAGCGCCGATTGACGGTGTTCACCGGCGTCTCCGGTTCGGGCAAGAGCTCGCTCGTGTTCGGCACGATCGCCGCGGAGTCGCAGCGGCTGATCAACGAGACCTACAGCGCGTTCGTGCAGGGTTTCATGCCGACGCTGGCCCGCCCGGAGGTCGATCTGCTCGAGGGGCTGACGACGGCGATCATCGTCGACCAGGAGCGGATGGGATCCAATCCCCGTTCGACCGTCGGCACCGTCACCGACGCGAAACGCGATGTTGCGGATCGTCTTCAGCCGTCTCGGAAAGCCGCAGATCGGCTCGCCGAAGGCCTACTCGTTCAACGTCCCTTCGATCAGCGGAGCCGGCGCGGTCACCGTCGAGCGCGGTGGCCGCACGACCAAGGAGCGACGGAGCTTCAGCATCACCGGCGGCATGTGTCCCCGCTGCGAAGGCATGGGCAGCGTGACCGACTTCGATCTGGCGCAGATGTACGACGACAGCAAGTCGCTGAACGAGGGAGCGCTCACGATCCCCGGCTACAGCATGGACGGCTGGTACGGCCGCATCTTTCGCGGTTGCGGCTACTTCGACCCTGACAAGCCGATCCGCAAGTTCACCAAGAGGGAGCTCGACGACCTGCTGCACAAGGAGCCGACCAAGATCAAGGTCGACGGCATCAACCTCACCTACGCGGGACTCATCCCGACGCTTCAGAGGTCGATGCTCTCCAAGGACAGGGAGGCCATGCAGCCGCACATCCGGGCCTTCGTGGATCGAGTCGTCACCTTCACGACCTGCCCCGAGTGCGGCGGGACCCGGCTCAGCGAGGGCGCCCGGTCCTCGAAGATCAAGGGCGTCAACATCGCCGACGCCTGTCGGATGGAGATCAGGGACTTGGCCGAGTGGGTCCGAGGTCTCGACGAGCCGTCGGTGGCGCCGCTGCTCGACGCGTTGCAACAGGCCCTCGAGTCGTTCGTGGAGATCGGTCTGGGTTACCTCTCGCTCGAACGGCCGACGGGCACGCTGTCCGGGGGCGAGGCGCAGCGGACCAAGATGATCCGCCACCTGAGCTCGTCGCTCACCGACATCACGTACGTCTTCGACGAGCCCACCATCGGGCTGCACCCGCACGACATCGAGCGCATGAACGGCCTGCTCCGCCGGCTGCGGGACAAGGGCAACACGGTGCTCGTCGTCGAGCACAAGCCCGAGACGATCGCGATCGCGGACCGCGTCATCGACCTCGGCCCCGGTGCCGGCTCGGCGGGCGGCACCGTGTGCTTCGAGGGCACCGTCGAGGGGCTGCGGGCCAGCGGCACCGTCACCGGTCGCCATCTCGACGACCGCGCCAGTCTCAAGGAGACGGTGCGGGCGCCCACCGGCACGCTGGAGATCCGCGGCGCGACGGCGAACAACTTGCGTGAGGTGGACGTCGACATCCCGCTCGGGGTGCTCGTCGTCGTCACGGGTGTTGCCGGTTCCGGCAAGAGCTCACTCGTGCACGGGTCGATCCCTGCCGGCGCGGGGGTAGTGTCGATCGACCAGGGTGCGATCCACGGCTCGCGACGGAGCAACCCGGCGACTTACACCGGACTGCTCGAGCCGATCCGCAAGGCGTTCGCGAAGGCGAACGGCGTGAAGCCGGCGCTGTTCAGTGCCAACTCCGAGGGCGCCTGTCCCACCTGCAACGGTGCGGGGGTCATCTACACCGACTTGGCGATGATGGCCGGGGTCGCGACGACGTGCGAGGACTGCGAGGGGAAGCGGTTCCAGGCCGCGGTGCTCGACTTTCATTTCGGCGGCCGCGACATCAGCGAGGTGCTGGCGATGTCGGTGACCGGGGCCGCAGAATTCTTCGGTGACGGCGCGGGTCGCACGCCGGCCGCGCACGCCATCCTCGATCGGCTGGTCGACATCGGGCTTGGCTACCTCACTCTCGGACAGCCGCTCCCGACGTTGTCGGGCGGCGAGCGGCAACGGCTGAAGCTCGCCACGCACATGGCCGAGAAGGGCGGCATCTACCTCCTCGACGAGCCGACCACCGGTCTGCACCTCGCCGATGTCGAGCTGCTGCTCGGCGTGCTCGATCGGCTGGTGGACTCCGGCAAGTCGGTCATCGTCATCGCGCACCACCAGGCGGTCATGGCTCACGCCGACTGGATCATCGACCTCGGCCCGGGCGCCGGCCACGACGGCGGCCGGATCGTCTTCGAGGGCACGCCCGCCGACCTCGTCGCCGCCCGCTCCACCCTGACCGGCGAACACCTCGCGGCCTACACCGGCGCCTGACGTGCACCGTCCCAACTTCGGGGTTGCCGGATTGGCCCGAGTGGCGTAATCTACAACCGAATGGTTGTAGATCTTCTGTCCGACGAACGTGCTGACCGCGTGTTCCACGCCCTCGCCGACGCCACCCGGCGCGACATCGTCGTGTGCACGCTCGAGGGCGAGCACAACGTGTCTGCTCTCGCGCGTCGCTATCCCGTGAGCTTCGCCGCGGTACAGAAGCACGTCGCCGTGCTGGAGGAGGCGGGGCTCGTGGTCAAGAAGCGCAACGGCCGCGAGCAGCTCGTCCGCGGCAACGTCGACACCATCCGCAAGGCCTATCGGCTGCTCGAAGCAGCTGGAGGCCGTCTGGAGAGGCCGCATCGACCGGATCGGCGAGATCCTCGCCGAGGACCGACGAGGAAGGACCCAAGCGATGACCGTGAAGAGCGTCCAGAAGGACCCGAAGGCCCTGACGATGACCGTCACCGCCGAGCTCGACGCGACGGTCGAGCGGTCGTGGCAGCTGTGGGCCGACCCGCGGCAGCTCGAGCGCTGGTGGGGCCCGCCGACGTATCCCGCCACGGTCGTCGATCACGACCTCGCTCCGGGCGGCCGGGTCACCTACTTCATGACGGGCCCCGAGGGTGACAAGCACGGCGGCTGGTGGGAGATCGTGTCGGTCGAGCCGCCGCGCCGACTCGAGTTCCGTGACGGGTTCGCCGACGACAGCGGCACCCCCAACGACAAGATGCCCGTGATGACATTGGTCGTGACGCTGACCGAGCGCGATGGCGGCGGCACGGTCATGACGATCGAGTCGCGGTTCCCGTCATTGGAGGCGATGGAACAGCTGGCGGAGATGGGCATGGAGGAAGGGCTCACGGCGGCGATGGGCCAGATGGACGCCATCCTCGCCGGTCGAGTCACCGCGGCGTAGCTGTCCACTCGCCGCGGACGAACCGGAGGATGCGCGGCCACGCATCGATCCGCGCAGCTTGATCGGTGTCGGCGACGGTCCCGATCGGCGCGGGGATCGAGAGCCCGTGGCCCGCGTTCGGGTACTCGAGGATCTCGTGCCCGGCCCCGTGGCCGTGCGACTCGCAACCGTTCGCCGATGGCCCGCGCCATCGCCAGTGACGGCCAGATCTCGTCCCTGCCCGCGCCGATCGCGAGCACGGGTCCGTTGATGCGCTCGACTGGGATCAGTGCGTCTGGATCGGCGGCCTCGGGACCTGCTGTCGTGGAGTAGGGGAGCGGCTCGCCGTCGACGGTCCAGGCTGGACCACCGTCAGGAAAGCTGGCGCACACGATGTTGCTCGGAACGATGGCAATCACCCGGTCGACCACAGTCGGGTGGTGCGCGGCGGTCAGGAGGGCGGCCTCACTGCCCCGCGACATCCCGAGGATCGCGAGTCGGGCTGGGTTCACGCCCTGCTGCGCGCCGAGCCACGCGGCGGCACCGGCGAAGTACTCGATCGGGATCGATGTAAGCCGCTGTGGGACGCCCGGTGCCCCGAAGTACGCCAGCGCGAGCGCCGGGATGCCGGCCTCCGCGAACTCGGCCGCAACGAGGCGCGCCGGGCCGTCTCCACCGCCTGACCCGCCGACCACGATGACGGCAGGACACGACCCAGTGGCGGTGTCCGGTCGTGCGAAAGCGCCGACCGCTCGCGCTCCGGTGTCCGACAGGTCGATCAGGCGCACGTCCGCATCCTGCCCGTCCTGACGCTGAGCGCGCCCGAAAGGGCGCGCTCACGGTCAAGTTGCTCGAGCCTTTCGGTGGGTACGTTCGGGACATGGATGGTCCGCTGGCTGGAAAGGTCGCATTGGTAGCGGGAGGAACTCGCGCCGCGGGGCGGGGGATCGCGGTCGAGCTCGGTGCAGCGGGAGCCACCGTGTACGTCACGGGGCGCACCACCCGCACGCAGCAGTCCGAGATGAAGCGGCCGGAGACGATCGAGGAGACGGCCGAGCTGGTCGATGCCGTTGGCGGCAAGGGCATTCCAATCCGCGTCGATCATCTCGTGCCCGAGCAGGTGTCGGCGCTCGTCGACCGCATAGGGCGAGACCAGGGCGCGCTTGCACATCCTCGTCAACGACATTTGGGGCGCGACCGCGATGGAGTGGGACAAGACCGTGTGGGAGTCGTCACTCGACATCGGGCTGCGCACGCTGCGCCTCGGCATCGACACGCACGCCATCACGAGTCACTTCGCGCTTCCATTGCTCATACAGTCCCCCGGTGGTCTCGTCGTCGAAGTGAACGACGGGACCACCGAGTACAACGACGCGAACTACCGGGTGTCGTTCTTCTACGACCTCGTGAAGACTGCGGTCCTGCGCATGGCGTTCGCGCTCGGACACGAGCTCGAGAAGTATCGGTGCACTGCGGTGTCACTCACGCCCGGCTGGCTGCGATCCGAGGCGATGCTCGACGCCTATCGCGTCACCGAGGAGACGTGGCTCGACGCCACGAAGTTCCAGCCCCACTTCGCGATCTCGGAGTCGCCCCGTTTCGTGGGGCGTGCGGTCGCCGCGCTCGCCGCCGATCCCGAGGTCGCGCGCTGGAACGGTCAGTCGCTCTCGAGCGGGCAGCTCGCGCAGGTGTACGGCTTCACCGACGTCGACGGCAGCAGACCCGACGCATGGCGGTACGTCGTCGAGGTGCAGGACGCCGGCAAGCCCGCCGACACGACGGGCTACCGCTGACCCTCGCCGGGTCGGGGGCATGGCGGCCGCTGTAGGATCTTCCTTCCACTTGCACGGCCCCATCGTCTAGTGGCCTAGGACACCACCCTCTCAAGGTGGCGGCACGGGTTCGAATCCCGTTGGGGCTGCCAGAGCCAGCGCGGGCTCACGAGCGTTGCGCGGCATCGATCGATGATCGCGACAGCTTCCTGGACTCCGCCGTGCCCTGCGATCGATTTGCTCATCTCTGCTGCGGCGACGCGGTAGCGGGCGTCGTCAAGCACAATCCTGACGGAATCGCAGAGGTCGCCCGGCACGAACTCTGAGCCGACGACGATCCCGGTGCCCGTGAGGTCGACCTGCCGGGCGACGTCGAACTGATCTCGTCCCTGCGGGACGCACACGAGCGGCACGCCAGCGGCGAGTGCGCTGATCACGGTGCCATGGCCGGCGTGAGTCGACCACCGCCTCGGTTCGGTCGAGGATGCGATGGTGCGGAACCTCCGCGTGGATGAACGTGTTCTCCGCCGATCTGAGCTCGGCGGGGTCGACCGAGGGTCCGGTGGTCACCACGACCGGACGGTCGAGCTGACCCAGCGCGTCGATCACGCGCTGGAGGACCTCGACCTGCAACTGCCAGGTCGTGCTGAACGACACGAGCACGAACCTCGGCGGAAGGTCGCCGGGAATCCGCCCCGTGCTTGGCGGCTGCAACGGACCGACGTACGAGAGGTCAATCGGCCACGGCGCTGGCGCGTCGAGCGCTGCCGCCGTTGGCACGATGTGCGCCGACGGGATCGCGTGCACGTCCTGGTAGTGGTTGACAGCGTCCAACCCGAGGTCGGATCGCATGCGGTTGACGCGGCCGACAGAGCCCTCGATCTGCTCTCGCCGTGATCCTCCCCAGCTGGCCGCGGTCAACGTGTGATGCAGCGACACGAGCGGCGCGCCGAGCGCGTTCAATCGCGGCCTGGGCGGACAGCATCACGACGTCGACAACGGTGACTTCCGGACTGAAAGCGTCCACTGCGGCGGCGACGCGCTCGGGCGTGACGAGTGAGAACACGACCTCACCGAGACGCTCCAGCTGCTGATCGAGCTGTGGCCGAGACACCAGCGTCTTGTCGGCGACTCCGAGTGGCGAGAACGTCGCACCGAGCGACTCGAACACCTCGTGGTGGACCTCGTTCGACACGACGAGTACCGAATCGCCACGGCCGACGAGTTCAGCGACGATCACCTCGAACGGCTGGCGGTTACCGCCACCATCCCAGGTGACGACGAGGACTTTCATTCGGTCACTCGTCGAGTCGCCCGTCAGTGCGCGGCTTCGTCGCGCAGCACCCGGCGCAGGATCTTGCCCGACGCGGACTTGGGGATCGCGTCGATGAAGGTGACCCTGCGAATCTGCTTGTAGCTCGCGACCCTCTCTGCGACGAAGGCCTGGATTTCCTGGGCCGTCGCCTCCTGTCCTTGCTTCAGGACGACGTACGCCACCGGTATCTCGCCCGCTTCCTCGTCGGGAAGGCCGATCACCGCGGCGTCTGCGACCTGCGGATGCGTGAGCAGCATCGCTTCGAGCTCCGCGGGCGGCACCTGGAAGCCCTTGTACTTGATGAGCTCCTTCAGCCGGTCGACGACGAAGAGGTGCCCGTCGGCGTCGATGTGGCCGATGTCGCCGGTGTGGAGCCAGCCCTGATCGTCGATCGTGCTCTTCGTCGCGACATCGTTGTTCAAGTAGCCCTTCATCACCTGCGGACCACGGACCCAGACCTCGCCGTCTTGGTCCACGCCGAGCGCGGACTGCGTGGCCGGGTCGACGATGGTGACTTCGGTGTTCGGGGCCGTCACGCCGGCCGACCCGGGCCGAGCTCGGTCCGGCGGCGTGGCGTGGCTGACCGGTGACAGCTCGGTCATGCCGTAGCCCTGCAAGACCAGGCAGTCGAGGCGGTTCGCCGCACTCGGCCGAGAGCTCGGCCGACAGGGGCGCCGCGCCACTGAAGATGAATCGCAGCGCAGACAGGTCGTAGCTGTCGACGATCGGATGCTTCGCCAGCGCGACGACCATCGGCGGCGCGACGAACGCGCACGTGAGCTGGTGCTCTTGGTGCAACGACAGGAACTGCTCGAGATCGAATCTCGGCATCGTCACGATCCTGACGCCGGCCCGCAGGCCCGTGTTCATGAGCACCTGCATGCCGTAGATGTGAAAGAACGGGAGCACCGCGACGAAGCCGTCGTCCTCCTGAAGCGAAATCATGGCAAGGGCCTGCTCGGTGTTCGCGACGAGGTTGCGGTGCGTGAGCATCACGCCCTTCGACAGACCCGTCGTGCCCGAGGAGTAGGGCAGCACGACGACGTCGTCGAGGTCGACGGGCACCTGGTCCATGAGCGGCGCGGCATCGATGGATGAGAGCGATGGGTATCCAACCGCCTCGCCGATCACGTAGGTCTCCGTCACGTTCGTGTCCGCGATCGCCGTCGCGGCCGTCTCGACGAACATGGGAACGGTCACCAGCCGGGTCGCACCGGCATCGACCAGCTGATGGTGGACTTCACCAGCGGTGTACGTGGGGTTGACCGTCGTGATGACACCTCCGGCCAGCGCGACGGCGTGGAACAGCACCCCGTACTCCGGGCAGTTCGGGGCCATCACGGCGACGACTTCCCCCTTGGCGAGCCCGCGGTCGAGCCAGCCTCCGGCCTGTCGGCGTACGGCGTCCTCGAACTCCGCGTACGTCATCGTGCGGCCAGTGGCGGCGTCGATGAACGCGGTCTTCTCGGCGCGCCGAGCGGCACGCTCGAGGATGTAAGGCGTGAGTGCCGTCTCGGGGATGCTGACCGCCGGCAAAGGACTCGTGAAGATCATCGTCCGATTCTTCCCGAGCGTCGATGTCGGTGCATGTGCACCAGATCGTCCGCGTGTCCGCAGGTTGATCATTCCTCTGAATCGGCGGTCGGGGAGCGGGGAACGACGAGCACGGGACACTCGGCGAACTCGAGGACGTGGGCGGTGACGCTGCCGAGGTAAGGCGAAGACGGGCCACGTCGGTCGCTGCGTCCCATCACGATGAGGTCGGCTCGCCAGGATTGGGCCTCGTCGAGGATCTGGCGGGAGGGTTCGCCGGTGAGCGGTACGGCGTCGACATCCAAGCCTCGGGATCGCGCGGTCTCGGTGAGGTGGCGGAGGACCGAGCGGCTCGCCTGATCGATCCGTTCCGTCGCTCCGCCGTCGGGGGCAGCGGTGTCGAGGAGAGCGCCGAGGGCATGATCGGTGGCGACGGTCACGAGACGGAGCGAGACGTGCCAATCAGTGGCGAGATCGAGCGCGACGTGTGCGGCGCGCAGCGCCGGTGGGGAGTCGTCGACGGCGACGAGAACGCGGCGGATCGTCATTGTTGCTCCTGCGTCGATGGTACGGAGAGGGGAGTACTCGTGCGGTGCGAGCGGCCGCGGCTCAGCTCCTCGCGTTCGTGGTCGTCGAGACGCAGCTCGAGGATTTGGAGCGTGGATCGGAGCTGCGGGATCCAGCGGTCGCGCACCGCCCGCAACCGATGTTGGGTGACGACGAGCTCCGCGCTGACGCGCCCGGCTGCGCTGGTCACTGCGGCATGTTCGACTGCCGCTTCGAGCGCACGACGGTAGGCGGCCGCAGCGGCGGCGAGCGCCGGGGTGCCGGGGATCGGTGGCGTCGGCGGGAGGTCGCAACTGGCTTCGGCGGGGATCTCGACTCCCATCTCGGTCCGCCACACGAGGTGAGCGCTGGCGGGACGCACCAAGGTGGCGGCAGCTCGGAGGTCTGAGCGGGCGCCGAGGATCACCGCTTGCCGTTGCCACGCCTCGGCGTCGCGTACCGCGGCGGTCCAGGTGGCCGCGCTCCGCTCCGTGAGCGCAGCCAGGCGGATCTCCTCCTGGCGGAGGGCTTGGTGTTTGCGGTGCAGGATGCTGGCCGCTCGTTCGGCGACCGCGAGACGACCGATCAGCCACAGTCGGCCGGAGCGACCGGGAGGGTGGCGGATCCTCATGCCGGCGGCCGCGACGAGGGGTTCGGGCGATAGTGCGCCGCGAGCGTGTCGGCGGAGAGCATCGTGAGCTCGCGGCGCGGCAGAACGCCGGCGGCTGCCCAGGCGCGGCTGAGCGTGTCGTCGAGAGTGCGATTGTCGTGGAGACGCTGCGTGACGAAGCCGCGGTTGAACTCGTCGGCGAATCGAAGGTACGCGCGATCGGTCTGGGAGAGCGCGGCGGCTCCGAGCAGCTCGGCGAGCTCGCGCACGTCGCGCGCCTTCGCAAGGAGCGCAACGAGCTGGGCGGCGAGCTCGAGGTGGTCGTCGCGGGTCCGGCCCGGCCCGGCGCCGCGGCGCATCAGGCGGGAGAGTGACGCGAGCGGTTCGATGGGTGGGTAGATGCCCGAGGCGTGCAACTCGGGGGACAGCACGAGCTGTCCTTCCGTGATGTAGCCGGTCAGGTCGGGGACGGGGTGGGTGATGTCGCCTCCCGGCATCGTGAGAACCGGGATCTCGGTGATCGACCCGAGGCGGCCGCGGATGCGACCGCATCGTTCGTAGATCGATGCGAGGTCGCTGTACAGGTAGCCGGGGTAGCCGCGCCGACTCGGCAGCTCGCCGCGTGCTGCGGACACCTGTCGGACTGCCTCGCAGTAGGCGGTCATGTCGGCCATCACGACGAGCACATGTCGTGCGTCTCGAACGCGAGGTGTTCGGCGACAGTCAAGGCCACACGCGGCGTGATGATGCGTTCGATCACGGGATCGTCGGCGGTGTTGAGCAGCAGCGTGAGCTCCCCTGACTCGGAGCGTTCCTCGAGCGTGTCTCGGACCGCGGCGGCGTCCGCGTGTGTGATGCCCATCCCGGCGAAGACGACCGCGAACGGTTCGCCGCCGGCGTGGGCTTGCGCGGCGATCTGGGTTGCGAGCTCGAGGTGCGGCAACCCACCGACCGAGAAGATCGGGAGCTTCTGGCCGCGCACGACCGTGGTGAGCGCGTCGATGACCGAGATGCCGGTGAGGATCGCGTCGCTCGGGGTGTCGCGGGCGGTCGGGTTGAGCGGTGCACCATTCACATCGGCGAAGGTGTCGCCGAGGATCGGCGGGCCGCCGTCGAGCGGCCTACCGCGACCGCTGCACACACGGCCGAGCCAGGCCTCGCCGACGCCGATGCGCATCGGATGACCGGAGAAGCGCACGGCAGTTCCCGTCGTGGCGATCCCCGAGGTGCCCTCGAGCACCTGGATCACGGCCAGGTCACGGTCGCGTTCGAGGACGACGCCGTGGCGCACTCCTTGCCGTCGAGGAGGATCTCGGCGTCCTCGTCCCAACCCACACCGTCGACTCCCGCGGCGACGAGGAGGGGGCCTTCCACCCGACGGATGTCGGTGTACTCGATCGGAGCCGGAGTGGTCATGGGGTGGGGAGCAGTGCGAGGACTTGGTCGCGATGCTCTGTCACGGTGTCGACGTCGCCGGGACCGGCGGCGTCGCGTGCCCGGATCAAGGCGGAGAAGTCGACCTCTTCGAGCAGCGACGCAGGCACCCCTTGGGAGATGAGCTCGAGGCAGCGGTCATGGACGGCGAGGACGGCATCGGCGATGGCGGCCTGCTTGGGAGGCGCGGCGTAGCCGTCGTTCTGACTCAACGCGTTCTGTTGGAGGATCGCTTCGCGGATGAGACGGCCGGTGAGCAGGATGACGCGCTCACGGCCGGGAAGCGCGCTGATCCCGACCAGGTCCGCGATGGGTTGGAGCCGGTCTGCTTCGGCGAGGAGTCCCGAGAGCCGGGCGCGGCGGCCGGGCCAGCTCGGATCGGCGTGGGCGACATGCCAGGCGGCGAGGTCGTCGGCGTCGCGTGAGAACGAGGAGCGCCACGTGACGGCGGGATAGTGACGCGCATACGCGAGGTCGCGGTCGAGTGTCCAGACGGTGCGCACGAACCGTTGGGTGTGGGCGGACACCGGCTCGGTGAAGTCCCCGCCGGGCGGTGAGACCGCAGCGATGACGGTGACGGATCCCTCCCCGCCGGCGAGCGTGCGCACCCGCCCGGCGCGTTCATAGAAGGCGGCGAGTGCCGACGGCAGGATCGCCGGGTAGCCCTCCTCGGCTGGGAGCTCGCCGTTGCGTGAGGCGAATTCGCGCAAGGCTTCAGCCCAGCGCGATGTCGAGTCGGCGATCAACGCGACGTCGCGTCCCTGATCCCGGAAGTACTCCGCGACGGTCATCGCCGTATAGATGCTTGCTTCGCGGGCCATCACGGGCATGTTCGAGGTGTTCGCGATGATCGCCGTGCGTTCCCACAAGCGCCCGGCCTGTCCGCGGGTCATCGAGTGCGCGCAGCTCGTCGATCACGTCGGCCAGCTCGTTGCCCCGCTCACCACAGCCCACATAGACGATCACGTCCGCGTCGCACCACTTCGCGATCTGTTGGAGCAGCACGGTCTTGCCGGTACCGAAGCCGCCCAGCACGGCGGCGGTCGAGCCCTTCGCCACCGGTTCGAGGAGATCGAGGACCCGTTGGCCGGTGACGAGCGGGACCGGGGCCTCGAGCCGGTTGCCGTGGGGTCGTGGCGTGCGGACCGGCCACCGTTCGGTGATGGTGACCGTGACACCGTCGACGGTGGCGATCGGGTCCTCGGGCCCAAAGGAGCCTGGCGGACGCGAGCCAGCTGACCGTGCCGGACAGACCGGCGGGAACGGGGATCGCATGTGCGATGCCGCGGGCGTCGGTCGCCTCGGCGAGCATCGCACCGGTGGAGACGGTCTCGCCGAGCCGCGTCCGCGGCTCGATCACCCACTGCCCTTCGACCGCCCCGAGCGCGCCGGGTCTGAGCCACTCGGGCCCGTCGAGCAGGGGCCGCAACAGGCCGTCGAACACGCCGCCGAGCAGCCATGGTCCGAGCGATGCCGAGAGCGGGCGGCGGTGGCCGAGGACGGGAGCGCCGGGCCCTACCCCGCCCGTGTACTCGTAGACCTGGACGACGACGCGATCCCCCGAGAGCGCGACCACCTCGCCCGGCAACCCGCCCTCACCGACCTCCACGAGGTCGAGCAGCCCCACCGACCCGGTCAGGCCCTCGACGTCGAGCAGCGGGCCGTTGACGCGCACCACGCGACCGGCCGTCGTCGACTCCGCGCTCGCGGCCTCACTCCCACAGCGTCGCGACGTCGGCGCCGAGCGCGTCGACGGCCCGGTCGGCGAGCGTGACGAGCCGGTAGTCGACGCGGCGGTGCCCATCGCACGCGACGATGCCAGGTTCACCATCGGGATCGTCGAGGATCTCTGCATCGGGACCGAGCTGGAACGCGGCCAAGTTCCGTAGACGCTCCCGCAGCTCCCCGTATCGGTCCTCGCGCGCGAGCTGTCGCGCTGCCGTGCGGGCGCGTTCTCGCAGCTCGTCGAGCGCCTCGACGCCGCGCCGTGAGGACGACCTCGCGAGCCTCACGGCGAGTCGCGGCGTGCTGGCGGGCGAGTCGCTCGGCGGCCTCGCGCGCTCCGTCGGCGCGGGCGGTCTCGACGAGCTCAGCGGCCTCCTCGTGGCTGCGAGCGGTGCAGTCGTGGGCATCGTGGTCAGCTGCGGCGAGCAAGCGCCTCGGCGTCGGCTCGTGCGTCTGCGATCAGCGCGGCGCGAACGGCGTCGAGGTTCACGTCGGCAACACCACCCGCAGGGGTCGTGCCTGCACGACATCTTCGAGCGCGGCGGCCGCCGCGGGTGTGAGCACGACCACAGCGACATCGTCGGGGAGTCGCGCCCACGCGTCCCTGACCGAATCAGCGTCGGCCGCGTCGAAGACCGCCGCGCCCGCCAAGGCGAAGCCCTCCACTCGATGCCGCTCTCCGAGCACGGCGATGGTGCTCATGCCTTGCCGATGAGGATGATCGCGACGATCAGGCCGTAGATCGCGATGCCCTCCGCCAGGCCGACGATGACCATCGCTCGTCCGAACATCTCGGGTCGTTCGCTGATCGCTGCCAGCGCAGCCGATCCGGTGTAGGCGACGGCGATCGCGGCGCCGAAGGACGAACCGGCGACGGCGATCGCAGCGCCGATCAACGCCGAGTCGTTGATCGTCGAACCTTCGCTCGTCGGTCGACTGGGCCGACCCGGCACTGCCCGTGAGCGCGACGAACAACAGTGCCAAGCCACCGACGAGCAACACCGTGTTCACGACCCGCAGCACGCGGACCGTGGACCGGGCACCGCGCCGTAGGGCCATCGCTGTGACGAGCGACCCGGCCACGAAGGCAGGGACCGCGACGAGCCAGATCAGCATGGTGTCTCCTCTCGGATGACCGGGACGTGCCACGGCCGGAACGGGCGGCCCTCACTGACGAATATCCGCGAGAACAGCTCGTAGTACTCGAGCCGCAAGGCCTGCACTCCCACGACGAGCGCCTCGAGCGCGAACGCCACCACGTGGCCGATCGCGAAGACCGCGAGAGCTGCAACTGCCGCGGCGGTCCCCGATCCCCAGAGACTCTTCGTCGCGTCCCACACGACGAACGCGATCGCCGCGTGCATCAGGCCGAACGCGGCCAGGCGGGCGAACGACACGACGTTCGATCCGATGCGCAGGGTCAGGTCGAAGGTCTCGACCCCTGCCTGCGCGATGCCCGGCGCCACCGGGGCCGGCCTGGCTTCGCAGCCCCACCGCGGCGAGCGCGAGACCGACGAGGCCGACGACGAGACCAGCACCCCAAAGCGGTGGCAATGACCACACGACGCCACCCGCCACGAGCGCGAGACCGAGGAAGAGCGCGGCGCCCGCCCCACCGCTCGGTGCCCACAAGGCCGCGCCGGGGCCGCCCTCGCGCCAACGATTGACGATGCCGATCGCGTAGGCGCACGCGAGGAGGACCGCGCCGACCCCGACGCCAGCCAGCAGCAGAGTCTCCGGCTCGTCGAGGGGAGCGATCCAAATCGTGGGCACGAGCCCCGTCGGACCGAACGCCTCTCCGTAGAGCAAGCCGAACACTGTCGCCATCGCGCCCAACGCGAGGATCAAGGGCCACACCTGGCGCACGCGGGCGAAGCGCGGTCTCCGGGTCCGTCGGAGCCACAGCGCGCCCACGACGAGCACCAGCCCGTCGCCCACGTCACCGAACATCATCCCGAACATCACGACATACGCGATGGTCGCGAACCACACGGGGTCCACGTCTCGATAGGGGATCGGTCGCGTACGTGTCGACCAACGGGCGCAATGCTTCCGACGACCGACGGGGAGGCAACGCGGTCGGCACGTCCACTCCCGGAGGCGTGGGAATCTCGACGACCGAACCACCTAACGGCGCAAGTCGTTCAGCCAGCGGCCCGATGGCGTCGGCCGGTGCCCATCCCGCCAATGCCGTGATCTGGTCTCGCTGCAACGCGCCGTTGCTCACCCGCTCGAGCTCGGCTTCTCCCGCGACGAGCTCGACCCGACCCGCCGCGCGCAGCGCCTCGATGTCCGGGATGTCCGGGGCGAGCCGTGGTCCGCCTGCAGCGGCGACCAGCTCGGAGGTCGGGACCCGCCCATCTGTCCGTGCGGGATGCGCCACTTCCTCGGGCTCGACCACGCCGCTGTCGGCCACCGCGACCAGCACGCTGCGCCATCGGCGCGTCGGCGCCACCACCGCGATGCGGCGCATCGCGATCGGGCCGGGCAGGTCACGCCACGGCATCGAACGCCTCCAAGCCGTCCGGCCCCCATGCCGCAGCCTCCAACGCCGCGCAGACTCGACGTGCGTCGGCGAGCAGCAGCACTGCCGACCAGGCGACGGTCGCCTCGCCGTCGCGCGCGCGCCGGGTCTGACGGGCGGCTTCCTCGCCGAGCCGGCGCCACCAGGCACTCTCGGCGCGCCACACGTCGCGGTCGTCGGACACATCGGCGAACACCCACCGCGTCGTCGGAGGGGAGGCTGTCGATGAAGGATCGGAGGCTCGCCGCTGCCCACCCCGGACCCAGAAGCCGCCCGGCGTCGATCGCCGCGGTGGTGCTCAGCTCGCGGTCGTTCCCGAACCGCTCGCTCGCGATCACGACCGCCGCGCCGGCTGACGCCCACCGACGAAGCTCCGGGATTCGTTCGGTGATCCGCCGCGCCCACGCGATGCGCAACGACGCGGCGAACACGGCCCGCTCGCTCGACCCAGGATCGCCCCACGGTGACGTGGCGAGCGCGGCCCGTACCTCACCGATCGTCCGAGCGGCTCGCACCCGCGGCCATGCCGTGCCGAGTGCCCCGAGGTCGAACGGCACCGTGGGGGCGCGCCTGCCAGCTCGTCGACGTGCGCCTCGATGTTCGCGATCTCGTGCCCCCCGGCAAGCACCCGAACGACATCGCTCCCGCCGGGCGGCAACCAGCCCGCAAGGACTCGCAGGTGCCACAACGCCGTTGCCCGAACGCCACGTTCGGCGTCGACCAAGCCCATGCCGCCGTGGACGTCGCGGCCGTATGGCGACGCTGCGACCACCGCCACCGCGGAGCTCACGTCACCGGCAGCCGCGACGCTGCGGGCACCCGCGCCGGCGAGACGGCGGTCCGCCAGCAGGCGTGCCCGGACACTGCCCGCCACCCACCCGGGCTTCACCGGGCCGGCTCTCGATCCGGTCCTGCGGCCCGTACGGTGGCGACGAGTCGGTCGGTCAGCGTCGGGAGCCGTTCGGCCGCGCGGCTGGCGATCTCATCGGCGTCGCGCCGGGCAGCATCGAGCAACTCCGCACGTTCTCGAGCCGAGGCCTCGACCGCCGCCGCTGCCGCGGTTGCCCGCTCGATCTCTGCATCTCCACGGGCGGCCGCCAACACGAAGTCGGCGTTCTGCACGGCCGCGGCCCTTCGCTGCTCGGCGTCGCGGCCGGCATCGCCGACCACGTCTTCAGCCTCCTTCAGAGCCTCTCGCAGCGCCTCGAAGACCGGCGCGAGCTCCGCCGCCAGCTCTGCGTCACGGTCCGCCGGAACGCCCGCGGGCGCGGCCGCGCCCGGTGCCCCAGCCGGACGGAACCGGCGAACGAAGTCGCGCAACGTGGCCATGGTGGTGCATCACTACCACCAGCCTGTCTACCTGCGCGGTTCTGCACCGCCCAGGGACCTCAGTCCCTTTCCGATGGCCGCTGTGTCCGCGTCTCCCACGAGAGGTCCCGCCGGGCCGCCCTCTCCGAGCGAGAAGGTAGGTTGCGCCCACGACTGCGTTGGACCAGCTCCGCTTGGCCGCGACCGTTGCTCGGGCTGGACTCGTCATCCCCGAGCGACCCGATCGTCTCGCCCGCGCGGCGGTTGCGTTCGGTCGGTGGGGGCAGAGCGTGGCCGGCCTCATGGCGGCGGCATCGGCTCGGTATCCCGATCGAACGGCGATCGTCGACGAGCACGGCTCCCACACCTACGCGGAGCTGTGGGCCGAGACAAACGCCGTCGCGAACGGCCTCATCAACGAGGGCGTGACGTCGGGCGCAACAGTCGGCATCCTGCACCGCAACTCCTACCGGTTCATCTCCTCGGTCGTTGCCGCGGCGAAGGTCGGCGCGAGCACCGTCTTCCTCAACACCGAGCACGCAGCGCCCCAGGTCGCCGGGGTCGTGGAGTCCGAGGGCATCGCCGTCGTGCTGCACGATCGTGAGCTCGCCGGATTGCTGGCCGACCTTCCGATCCAACGATTCGACGGCCTTGCACTCGCGGCGTTTGCAGCAGCCTCATCGACGAACGACCCCACTCCTCCTCGACGAACGGGACGCACCGTCATCCTCACATCGGGGACGACCGGCCGGCCGAAGGGAGCGGTGCGCGCGTCGCTCGGCGGAGGAGTCGGTGGGGGAGCGAGTGGGGCAGGTCTTCTGGAGCGCATCCCGTTCCGCGTCGGACAGACCGTCGTGGTCGCACCGCCGCTGTTTCACTCGTGGGGCCTCGCGGGCGCGTTCATGACGCTCGGTCTCTCGGGAACGGTGGTGCTCGCGTCCCGATTCGATCCGGAGGCCACGCTCGCACTCGTGAGCCGCACACGGGCCGACGCGCTCATCGTCGTTCCAGTCATGCTCCACCGCATGCTCGCGCTCGACGACCGCGTCTTCGCCGAGCACCCGACGCCATCACTTCGGATCATCGCGTCGAGCGGGTCTGCCCTCGGCGCGCGGTTGACGCTGCGGGCCCTCGACCGCTTCGGTCCGGTCCTCTACAACGCGTACGGCTCGACAGAAGTGTCGATCGCGACCGGTGGCGACTCCCGCCGATCTGAAGGCACAGCCCGACACGGTCGGTCGACCCGTGCTCGCCACGCGCGTGCAGGTGCTCGACGGGGCGGGACGGTCGGTGCCCACGGGTACCACAGGCCGTGTGTTCGTCGGCAGTGATCTCCGCTTCGACGGCTACACGGGCGGAGGGGGCAAAGAGGAGCAGAGGGGGATGCTGTCCACCGGCGACGTGGGCCACTTCGATGCGTCCGGCCGCCTGATGATCGACGGACGCGAGGACGACATGATCGTCTCGGGTGGCGAGAACGTGTTTCCCGGTGAGGTCGAGGACGCGTTGCAGCGTCATGACGAGGTCGCGGACGTAGCGGTGGTCGGCGTACCCGACGAAGAGTTCGGCCAGCGTTTGCGGGCCTACGTCGTGGGGATTCGAGGGTGCGACCGTCTCGGAGCAGGAGCTGCGGGATCACGTGCGTGCCCAGCTCGCCCGGTTCAAGGTGCCGCGCGAGGTGATGTTCGTCGACGAGCTCCCACGCAACGCGACCGGCAAGCTGCTTTATCGTGAGCTGCGCGAGACGGAGGCCGACAGCCAGTGACCGACGGCGAGCTCGTCCACCTCGAGATCGACGACCTGATCGGCACGATCACGCTCGACTCGCCGCACAATCGCAACGCGCTCTCGCAACAGCTGCTCGCTGATCTCGACGCGCACCTGCGGACGGCAGCGGCCGCCGACGACGTCCGCGGCATCGTGCTGACCGGCACCGGCAACACCTTCTGCGCCGGTGCCGACCTTTCGGGCGCCACCGCACCGGGAGTCCGATCCGTGCCGTTCGTCGAGATCCTCGAGCAGCTCTGGCACTACCCGAAGACCGTGATTGCGCGGCTCAACGGACACGTCCGCGCCGGCGGCACGGGCCTCGTCGCGGCCGCCGACATCGTGATTGCACCGACGTCGGCGACGTTCGCGTTCAGCGAGGTGCGCATCGGTGTCGCGCCGGCGATCATCGCCGTCCTCTGTCAACGCAAGATGCCCGCGCGAGCGGCGAGCCGCTACATGCTCACGGGAGAGGTCTTCGACGCGCTGGCCGCGGTGGACGCCGGTCTCGTCACGATCGCAGTGGAGCCAGACGAGCTCGACGCCGCGACCGAGCGGGTCGCCGAGGCGGTCCGGTTGACCGAGCCCAACGCCGTCGCCGCGACCCGCCGCCTGCTCGTCGACCTGTCGGCGATGGAAGTAGGTGAGGGGCTGCGACACGCTGAGGCCATCTCTACCGCGCTGTTCAGCTCGCCCGAGGCGGCTGAGGGGATCGCCGCCTTCCGCGAGAAGCGGCCGCCGAAGTGGGCCCCTGGTGGCTGACGGGATCTCGAATGATTGGCGTCGTCGTCACCTTTCAGTACGACGGCGTGGTCGATCGGGAGCGCATCCTCCTGATCGCGACCGAGGCGGCTCCCCGTTTCGAGGGTGTGTCCGGTCTTCGCTCGAAGACGTTCATGCTCGACGAAGCCGGTGCCCGGGCGACCAACGTGTACGTCTGGGATTCGGAGGACGCGGCGCGCGCATTCTTCGACGAATCGCTTCTCGAGCGGGTCACTGCCCTCTACGGCGTGCGGCCGAGCGTCGACTTCGTCGAGATCGCCGCGCTCGTGGAGAACACGTGAGGGTGGGGCCGTGACCTCACCGATCGACCCGTTCGATCCGGTCGGGACGGTCGGGCGCCTCTGGACTCGAGGCACGCGCGACGCGAAGAGCTGGTTCGACCAATGGGTCGACGCGACGTCAGCATGGACATCCGCGCCTCCCACCCCCGAACGGCTCCTCGGCGACATGATCGACGGCCTGCTCGCCCGGTTTGCCGGGAGGCGACTCACGGTGACGGTGCACGGCAACGAGGTGTCGGGCGTTCTCGACGCGCTGCGCGTGTCGGGCCCGCAGACCGACCAGCGCGCCCACGCCGTGCTGAGCGACGTCGAGTGGCGAGGCCATCACCTCGAAGAAGTCGTCGTGCGGGCACGCCAGCTCCGGATCAGCCCGGGCCTCACGGCGACGCTCACCGCGGACCCGGTTGAGATCGAGGGCAGAGCGCAGCTGACCGACGCGCTCGCCTGGCTGGCGACGAACGACACCGGGTGGACAGTGGATCTCGACGAAGCGGGAGTGCTGCGGGCGGTGCACCGAGAGCGCCCATTCCGCAGTCGGAGGCACCGGCGCTGTCGCCAACGGCAAGCTCGAGGTCGAGGTGAGTGCGGTCGGCTACGGCGACAAGGGCGTGCGACTGCCCCGGTGGGTGCGCATCGTCCGGGAGATCGAGCTGCCACCACTACCCCCCGGCATGCGGCTCGTCGACGCCCATCGCATCGGCGACCAAGTGTCGTTCCGTGTGCGTCGTCGATGATCTGAAGCTCGACATCGACCTCGACCGGGTGCGCAGCGCGATCATGCGGGGGGCAGCGGTTCCCGTCGTGTAGACGCGACGGGCTGGGGGGCAACGCTCTGACGCCCCATCTCTCAGTCTCATCCCGCGCTTGAGCACCAGAGGTCCATATGGGACCGCTGGCGCTCAAGCGGTCGGAGAAGGAGGGGTCAGCGGAGGTTCTCGACGACCACCGCGATGCCTTGGCCGACGCCGATGCACATCGCGGCCACGCCGTACCGGCCCCCGGTCGCAGCGAGGTGGTGTACGAGCGTCGTGAGGATGCGGGCGCCGGAGCAGCCGAGCGGATGGCCGATCGCGATCGCGCCACCGAGCGGGTTGACCCGGGCAGGGATCGAGGTCGGGCCAGCCCCGCAAGCACGCCAGGCTCTGCGCCGCGAACGCCTCGTTCAGCTCCACCGACGCGATGTCGTCCCACTTCAGATCCGCCCGTTGCAAGGCGATGAGCGCGGCGGTGACCGGGCCGATGCCGTAGCGCTGCGGTTCGACACCGCTCGTTGCTCTGCTCAGGATGCGGGCCATCGGCTCGAGCCCGGCGCGCTCCGCCCCGGCCGGCGACGCGAGCAGCAGTGCGGCGGCGCCGTCGTTCATCGGAGACGAGTTGCCCGGCGTGACGGTGCCACCCTCACGGAATGCCGGCTTCAACGTGGCGAGCTTCTCGAGCGTGGTGTCCTCACGGATGCACTCGTCGCGTGCCAGCTCCACACCGGGTACCGGGATCGACTCGGCATCGAACGCGCCCGACGCCCATGCCTTCGCGGCACGCTCGTGCGACCCGAGCGCGAACGCGTCCTGCTCCTCTCGCGTGATCGAGAGCTCGTCGGCCAGGATCTCGGCGCCCTCGCCGAGCGCGACCGTCCACTGCGACGGCATCTTCGGGTTCACCATCCGCCAGCCGAGCGCCGAGTTCCACACCTGCTCGTGCGTCGTCGGAAACGCCCGCGACGGCTTGGGCAGCACCCAGGGTGCGCGGCGTCATCGACTCGACCCCGCCGGCGATGATCAAGTCGGCTTCGCCGACCGCAACAGCCCGACTCGCATCACTCACCGCCTCGAGACCCGACCCACAGAGACGGTTGACCGTTGCCCCTGGAATCGACACCGGAAGCCCGGCGAGGAGCACGGCCATGCGGGCGACGTTGCGGTTGTCTTCGCCGGCGCCGTTCGCGTCGCCGAAGTACACCTCCTCGATCGTCGCGGGATCCAGATCAGGATGGCGCTCGAGCAGGCCCTTCACCGCCGTCGCAGCGAGATCGTCGGGGCGCACACCCGAGAGCGCGCCGCCCACCTTCCCGATCGGCGTACGGACCCCGTCGAGCACGAGGGCGTCGGTCAGCATCGCGGTCACGTTACGACATGGTCCTTCGGGAGATTCTGTGCTTCGGGGGCTTGACGCACGAGCTTTCGGCGGAGCGGGAACAGGTCGGCGCCGATCCACTTGCGGGCCTTGCCCCAGATTCCCGGCTGAAGCCACAGCGCGACGACCATCGCGACGACACCGCTCCCGATGAGATAGGCGGTTTCCTGGTCGTTGAAGTACTCGCGGAGGAAGTAGTAGAGGATCGCGCCGAGGATCGGCCCCTCGAGGGTGCCGATGCCGCCGATCACCACGATGAAGATGATCGGCGCGGTCCACTGCACCACGCTGAACGCCTCTCTCGGCTGCACCCGCAGCTGCGACATGTAGAAGACCGCGCCCACGAACGCGGTCCAGAACGCGGCGACGACCCAGATGAAGAAGCGGGTGCGGTACACGTTGGCACCGAGCCCGCGCGCTCCGGCTTCGTTGTCGCGGATCGCCTGCATCTGGAGACCGAGCCGCGATCGCAAGATCAGGTAGGCGAGCAGCACCGACCCGACTCCTCCTACCAGCGCGAGCCAATACGTCGCGTCCTGGCGTGCCTGCAGGTCGTAGTCCGCCACGTCGAGCGACACGCCGTTGCCGGCCCCGAGGGCCGTCTGCTGGATGACGATGAGGCTGATCATCTCGGCGAGGACCCACGTGCCGATGGCGAAGTAGCTGCCCCGGAGCCGGAACGCCACGAAGCCGAGCGGGATGGCGATCAGCGCGGTGATCAGTGCGCTGATCGGCACCGAGACGTAGAGGTTCTGGCCGTGCACGTTGACGAGCGCGACCATCGAATAGGCGCCGAGACCGACGAACGCCTGCTGGCCGACCGAGACCACGCCGGCGAACCCCGCGAGCAGGTTCCACATCTGCGCGAGCGACAGCAGGGTCAGCAGCTCGACCATCTTGCGCTGCAGGGAGGCATCGCCCCACGAGGGCATCATCGCCATCAGGGCAACGACCACGATCGCGACGACGCCGAAGGTGCGGCTCGCCGCCGACCCGCGGACCACGCGGAAGTCGGTCACCGGAGCTGTCCCTTCCCGAACAGGCCCGTCGGCCGGAACACGAGCACCGTCAGGAACACGAGGTGGCCTGCGAGCTCGCCCCACTGCGGATCGATCTGACGGCCGATCGACTGCGAGACGCCGAGGATGATGGCGCCGATCAGCGTGCCCCACAGCGACCCGAGGCCGCCGATCACGACGGCCTCGAACGCGAAGATCAGCCGTTGTGGTCCGAGGAACGGGTCGAACGAGGAGCGAGCCCCTGCCAAGACCCCGGCGAGTGCCACGGTCGCGACGGCGAGCGCCATGGCGATCGCGAAGATGCGTTCGACGTGGATGCCCATGATCCGCGCGGCATCCGGATCGTCTGACGTCGCGTGGAACGCCCGACCGAGGCGCGTGCGCTTCATGAACAGCGCGAGGCCGGCGAGCACCGCGATCGCGCAGAGGAGCGTGATGAGCGGCAGCCATCCGATGCTGATCGTGTCGTTGATCTTGATGCTCGATGTCTCGAGCGCGCCCACGTCGAGCCCGCGTGTGTCGGCGGTGTAGTGCTGGTAGAGCCCCTGCTGGATCACGATCGCCAGCCCGAACGTCGCGACGATCTGGAACGTGGGGTCGACGCCGATCACGCGGTCGAAGACCACTCGTTGCAGCACGTAACCCGTGCCGAAGGCAAGCGGGATGACGAAGACCAGCGCGTAAAGCGGGTTGATGCTCATCGTGCTCGACAGCGACAGCATCACGAACGCAGCCAGGATCGCGAGGTCGCCGTGCGCGAGGTTCACGAAGCGCATTGCCCCGAATGCAAGCGAGAGGCCAGTGGCGAAGAGCGCGTAGAGACCGCCGAGCAGGATGCCCTGCACGATCGCGTTGGCCCAGATCATGTGGCTGCGTGCCCCCGATCGAGGCCGAAGTAGCCCTCGGTGATCTGGTCCTTCGTGACCCCGGCGGGCACTCCGGCCAACGACACGCGGCCTTCGAGCAAGCAGTAGAAGCGATCGGCGACCGAGAGCGCTTGGTTCACGTCCTGCTCGACGAGCAGCACCGTCGTGCCTTGCTCCTTGATCGCCGGGATCGCTTGGTACACCTGCTTCACGACGATCGGCGCCAACCCCAGCGACACCTCGTCCAGCAGCAGAAGATCGGGGTTCGACATGAGGGCCCGGCCGATGGCGAGCGCCTGCTGCTCGCCGCCCGAGAGCGCCGCACTGTTGCGCTTCAGCAGGTGGCCGAGCAGCGGAAAGGCCGCGACCACCCGCTGCTTGTTCCAAGGCCCCTTCCGCTTCGAGAACGAGCCGACGGCGAGGTTGTCCTCGACCGTCAGCGACGGGAAGATCCGCCGTCCCTCGGGCACGAGCGAGATTCCCTGCTCGACACGACGAGGAGCCGACAACGTGGTGACCGACGTGCCCGCGTAGGTGATCGTCCCCGACCCGATCGGCACGAGCCCGACGATCGTCTTGAGCAGCGTCGACTTGCCGGCACCATTTGCCCCGATGATGGAGACGGTCTCGGCGCGGGCGACGTGGAGGTCGATGCCGAAGAGGGCCTGGAAGTCGCCGTACGACACGTCGAGCGCCTCGATGTCGAGCAGCGTGTCGCTCACGGCGCCACCTCGCCGAACTCCTCGCCGAGGTAGACCGCCCGGACCGCCGACGAGGCCATCACTTCATGGGGATCTCCTTCGATCAGCTTGCGTCCGGTGTTCATCGCCATCATCCGATCGACCACACGCAGCAACGCGTGGACGATGTGCTCGATCCAGACGATCGCCACGCCGGTTGAGCGGATGCCTTCGATGAGCGTCACGAGCTCGAGGATCTCCGCCTCGGTGAGCCCGCCGGCGATCTCGTCGAGCAGGAGCACGTTTGGTTGCGTCGCCAGCGCTCGCGCGAGCTCGAGCCGCTTGCGTTGGAGCAAGGTCAATGTGCCCGCGACCACGTTGGCCTTGTCCGCCATCCCGGTCGTTTCGAGCGCGTCGACGGCGGCGGCATCGGCGGAGCCGTGCAGACGGCCTGCCGCGCCGAACGTGCTGCCGATCAGCACGTTCTCGAACACCGATCAGCCCCTCGAAGGGTCGCGGGATCTGCGCGGTGCGGCCGATCCCTCGGCGACACCGGTCATGCGTCGGTTGCCGGGTGATGTCGACGCCCTCGAGGAGGATCGCGCCGCGGTCGGGACGCAGGTCACCCGCGATGAGGTTCAGCAGCGTGGTCTTGCCCGCACCGTTGGGTCCCACGATGCCGAGGGCCTCTCCCTCGGCAACCTCGAACGTGAAGTCCTCGATGACATGAACGCCGCCGAAGCGCTTCGAGACCTCGACGACCTCGAGCAGAGCCGTCACCGGGAGTGAGTCAGGCCAGTGGTTGCAGGTCGCCGGTGAGCGGGATCTCCGGAGACAGCTTGTTGTTGGTGACGACGAGGTCGAACTGGAACTCCCCGCCATCGGTCTCCTGCCATTGGCCGCCCACGAGCGACGTCCTCGAGATGTTCTTCGGCAGCCCCTCCGTGCCGTACTGCAGCGGGCCGACGATCGTGTCGAGCGTCGTTGCCCCGGCCGCCGCCGCGATCGCCGCCTTGTCGGTGCTCCCCGCCCGAGCGAGCACGTCGAAGGTCTCTTCGAACAGCGCGTGAACGAAGCCGAGGAACTGCGTCCACTGATTTCCCGTGGATGCGGTGTACTCGTCGGCGAGCTCCTGCGCGCTGACGCCGGTGAGCGAGCTCGAGAACGGATGACCAGGCGTCCACCAGATCTCCGTCGCCAGGCCGTTGCCCAGATCCCCGAGGGCTTCGACGGCCTCCGGGAAGAGGATCGCCTTGGCCATCGTGACGACTTTGGGGTTGAAGTCCTGCTGCGCAGCCTGCGTCCAGAACGTCGCGAAGTCCGGAGGGAGGGGGATGCCGACCACGACCTCGACGTTCTCTTCCTTGAACTGGCCGATGATGGCCGAGAAGTCGTCGGACAGCACCTGGAACCGCCCGGGATCGACGACCGTGTAGCCGGCCGCCGCAGCACCCGCAGGGAAGCCCGTCTCCGGGTCGGCGAGCGCGTTGCCGTCGGGATCGTTCGGGCACAAGAGGCCGACGACCTTGTTCGTCTCCGAGGCATCCCAGATCTCGACGAAGACGCCGACGAGCTGCTCGGCGCCCCAGAAGAAGTGATACGTCCACTCGAAGCCGACCGCCGGATCTCCGCCCCGCGGGAAGAAGTACGGCTGCCACGGTGCCAACGTCGACAGGCACGGCACGCCGTTGGCCTCGCACTGGTCGGCGACCGGGTTGATCATCTCGGGAGTGGCGATCGCGAGCATCATGTCGACGCCATCGTCGAGGATCAGCTCGCTCGCCCGGGTCGCGGCGGTGTCCGAGTTCGACTCCACGTCACGCTGGATGATCTCGACGGTGTACGACTGATCCCCGATCATCAGCCCGTCGGCGATGAGCTCGTCGATGCCGGCGAGGATGTAGTCGTTCGCGGCGCCGAAGCCGGCGAGGGGGCCCGTGAGCGGTGCCGTGAACCCGATCTTGATCGTGCCGTCACCTCCGCCTCCGCCGAACACCGCCGCGTTCGCGCCCGCGGCGCCGCCGGCTGCGGTCGTGCCCGCCCCGGTGGTGCCGGCTCCGCCGGTCGTGCCCGCGCCGCCTCCCGTCGTGCTCGATGCCTCGCTGTCATCTCCGCCACAGGCTGCGAGCACCGCGGCCATCGCCGCCCCGCCCCCGACGATCAGCACGCGGCGGCGCGTATAGATCGGTCGCGCAGAGCCGCTCTCGTTCTCGTCCATCCACTCTCCCCCTTGTGGTCCGACTCTGTGGTCCGAGTCGCCGCATTGAACCACACATTCATCATTCTGAAGCGATATCGAAACCGTGTTTACATAGCGCACACACACTCCTTCGAAGGAGGGCCGCGATGGCGCTGCAGGGCTTGGCCGAGATGACGCTCGGCGTTCCCCGCGTCGACGAGACGCGTGCGTTCTACGAACAGTTCGGGCTGGCCGAGACGAGCCCAGGAGTGTTCGCGACCGCCGACGGTGGGGAGCAGCTGCGGATCGTCGAGCGCCCCTACCGGCAGCTCGTCGAGTACGCGCTCAGTGCAGCCGACCCCGACGACGTGGAGCGAGTGAGGGCCGCCGCATCACGAACCGGCGTCGATGTCACCGACGAAGCAGATGGCGGGATCTCGCTCACCGAACCGGTAGTCGGCATCCGGGCCCGGGTCACGGTGCGTGAGCCCATCCAGTCGAAGCCGTACGAGAGTCCGCTGATGAACCTGCCGGGGAACACGCCCCGTCCGGGGGAGCGGGCACCCGCGATCTTCGACGTTGGGCCGGCGCAGCCGCGGCGGTTGGGGCATGTGCTGTACACGACGCCCGACCTCGACGCGAGCATGCGCTTTCTCACCGAGGTGCTCGGGTTCAAGCTCAGCGACAGCTCGCCCGGCATCATCGCCTTCCTCCGCTGCTCCGAGGACCATCACAACGTCGGCCTCATCAGCTCGCCGGTTCCGTTCTTCCACCATTCGTCGTGGCAGGTGAACGACGTCGACGAGATCGGCAAGGGTGCCCACAACCTGCTCGCCACCGATCCGACCCGCAACGTATGGGGACTCGGGAGACATTTTCTAGGATCGAACCTCTTCTGGTACTTCCGCGACCCCGCGGGCAACTACGCGGAGTACTTCGCCGACCTCGACCAGATCCCCGCAGCGGCCGAGTGGGAAGCGCGCCAGTGGGAGCCCGACAAGGCGCTGTACGCGTGGGGTCCGCCCGTGCCGCGCGACTTCGTCGAGCCGAGCGACCTCGCCGAGATCGAAGCCGCGATCACGGCTGTTGGCTGACGCGCGCGCTTCGGCGCGCGCGACGATTCGCTCTTCGTTGGCCGCGATGGTCTCGAGGGCTTTCAGATCGGGCTCCGCCAACGTGAGGTCGTCGGGCCAGGACTGAACGTTCGCGATCGCCCATGCTGCCCAGCGGTCGACGGTCTGCTGGATGTCATCGAGGAACTTCCCGATCAGGATGAGCCATGGCAACCGCGCGGGATACCCGCCGCGTCCCTCGAGGTACTCGTGCGGGATGCCTGCAGTTGAGAGAGCTTGGTCCTCGACCCATTCCCGCACACCCTCGAGCGTCGCAAGCAGGTCGTCCTTCGTCGCTTGCTCGGCGAAGAAGACTTTGACGAGCTGCTCGAACTCGACGACCGGCCCTGCGCCCGACGTCGGCACCCACTCGGCGAGCGCGCGCCGTCCCTTCGCCGTGATCGTGTAGCGAGTGCGCGCTCGCTCACCGACGTACTCCGTCGTGCTGCGCGCGAGCCCGTGCTCTTCGAGCTTCTTCGGTTCGCGATAGATGCCGCTCTCGGCGCGGGGCCAGAACAGCCCAAGGGCGCGTTGCATCTGCTCCGCGAGCTCGTAGCTCGTCCAGCTTCGAAGCGACAGCAATCCGAGGATCGCGTACGAGGTGGTCGTCAGATCATTCGCCATTGATTTACTCCAAAGTAGAGTATACGCTGAACGCAACCGGGAGGTGGACCATGTCGGCAAACGCGGAGATGCTGGCGCTGTGGGACGGGCCTGAAGGCGACCACTGGGCCGACAACGCCGAGCGGTACGAGGCGACCAATGCGGCGTACGAGCGGACACTGCTCGCCGCCCTGGACCTCGGAGCCGACAGCACCGTGCTCGACATCGGGTGTGGCACAGGTGTCATGAGCATCGAGGCCGGTCGAATCGCCACACAGGGGTCCGTGCTCGGCGTCGACCTTTCGTCGCGCATGCTGGCCCGAGCGCGGTCCGTCGCGGCGGCCGAAGGGCTCGACCACGTGCAGTTCGCACAGGCCGACGCGCAGGTGCATCCCTTCGTCGAGTCCGCGTACGACGTCGCGACCAGCAGCTTCGGTGGGATGTTCTTCGCTGACCCGGTCGCGGCGTTCGCCAACATCCGCCGCGGGCTGCGACCGGGAGGGTCACTCGCGATGCTCGCGTGGCGCGACCTTCCGCAGCAACGGATGGCTCGTCGAGCTCCGCAGCGCGCTCGCGGCCGGGCGCGACCTGCCGACGCCTCCACCCGGAGCGCAGGGACCGTTCAGCCTCGCCGATCCGAACATCGCGACGGGCCGTCTCGAGGCGGCGGGCTTTGGCGATGTTCGCTTGTCCCCGCTCGACGAGCCGATGTGCTTCGGGCGCGACGCGGACGACGCCTACTCGTTCCTGTTGACCTTCGGCATCACCCGCGGGCTGACCCACGACCTGGACGAGGACAGCCGCAGGGCAGCGCTCGCGGCGATGCGGAACCTGCTCGAGAAGCACGAGACATCCGACGGTGTGCTCCTCGACAGCGCCGCGTGGCTCATCGAAGCAAAGAATGCCGGAGCGGGCTGATGGAGACCCGAGTGGCCGAGGTCGGCGACGGCGTCTTCCAGATCGCCACCTACCTCGAGGACATCGACTTCGGCGTGAACCAGTACCTGCTCACGGGCGACGAACCACTGCTGTTCCACACCGGCATGCGACAGCTGTTCCCCGATGTGTCCGAGGCCGTGGGGAAGGTGATCCCGATCGAGTCGGTTCGGTGGATCGGCTTTGGTCACGTAGAGGCTGACGAGTGCGGGTCGATGAACGAGTGGCTCGGCGTCGCGCCCGACGCGACCGTCGTGCAAGGAGCGATCGGATGCATGGTGAGCATTGCCGACATGGCCGACCGCCCGCCGCGTCCACTTGCACCGGGCGACAAGCTCGACCTCGGCGGGCACTGCGTCGAGTGGATCGACACTCCACACGTTCCCCACGCATGGGAGGCGGGCGTCCTCTTCGACCATGCGACGCGCACGCTGCTGTGCGGCGACCTGTTCAGCCGGTACGGCAGCTACGCGCCGGCGACGACCGAGGACATCGTCGGTCCCGCCATCGATGCCGAAGACGCCTTCCCGTCGATGTCACTCCACCCCGCGAGCGGCTCGCTCATCCGCAGCCTCGCCGAACTCGACGTCGCTGCGCTCGCGCTCATGCACGGCCCGGTGTTCACGGGTGATGGCCGTCGCGCGCTGTGCGAGCTCGCCGACGACGCCGACCGCCGTATCGCGGCGGCCGTCAGATGAGCGGGCTGTTCTGCTCGAGGCCGAGCAGCACCCGGCCGTAGAGCTCGCGGTTCATTTCGAGGTTCAGCAACCCGTGCTGGTTGATCGCGCGCAGGTCGGCCACCGCTCGCGTCAGCGGGCTGCTGAGCCGGATGCCCGACGACCCGCTGGCGTGGAACAGGATCTCGACACCGTCGAGGCAACGCCGCACCCCCTCGGCGCAGTCGAGGCGCATCCGCGCCCGGGTGAGCAGGTCGAGCTGGCGGCCGTCGCTCGCCGCCGCATCGATCTCGTCCGCGCAGCTGTAGAGGACGAGCGTCCCCTCGTGGATGCACATCGCGGCCTCCGCCGCCTGCATGTGTGTGAGGGCATGGGAGTACTGGTCGTCGGCGGTGTAGGCGATGACCTTCCCCTTCACGAGCGCGGGAAAGTCGCGCAGCGCCTGCCGGGCAATGCCCACCGCGCCGCCAGTGAGCGCGAGCGCGAGCACGGGAACCGGGGCACATTTGTGCGTCCATCCTTCGTGCAGGTCCATCCCCGGGCTCGACCCCATGATGAGGCCAGGGAGGGAGAGGAACCGATGCGCGGGGATCTCGAGGTTCTCCACCGCCACCGAACACGAGCCCGTGCCCGTCAGCCCGTTGACGAACCAGTCGTCCTTGCGTTCGACCGCGGAGGCCGGCACGGCGAAATCACCTTCGTCGATGACCGCGCCGCTCTCGTCGTGGACGACTGCGCCGAGGAGGAGCCAATCGGCGACCTCGTTGCCCGACGCGAATGGCCAGAACCCGGAGAGCGTGAAGCCGCCGTCGGCGCGCCGCGTCGCCTTGCCTCGAGGCCCGATCACCGCAGCGACGACCGCGTTCGGGTTGCCGCCGTAGATGTCGTCCTGGGCTTCGCCGGGGAAGTGCGAGAGCAGCCAGGAGTGCGCGTGGACGACTCCGGCGACCCAGGCGGTCGAGCCACAGCCCTCGGCGAGCGCGGAGATCGTGTCGAGGTGGGCGCGCATCCCGAGGCCGTACCCGCCGTTCCGTCGCGATTGGACGGTCTTGAGCGAGCCCGCCTCCTGCAAGAGACGGATGTTCTCGATCGGGACGCGGCGGGCGGCGGCGGTCTGCTCGGCGCGGCTGGCCAGCTCAGGGATGAGCGCCCGCGTCCTCGCGATGAGGTCCGCTCCGGCTTGCGTGTCCACGACAGTCATGAGGTCCTCCCCCTCGCGGCCAGCAGGGTACCGAGCCAACATCTATCACTGACGCGCGTCGGGCCTCGTCCCCTCGTAGGCGTCGCGCAGAAGACGGGCGAGAGCCTCGACCGTCACCGGGACCGGATTGACCGTGATCTCGACAGCCGCGGCCTCGGCGGCTTCGTCGAGGTCGCTGGCGTGTAACCCGAGCTCGCTCAACCGTGTCGGCACGTGGCTCTCGAGGGCAAGGTCGTGGAGCGCCCCCGCGGCATCGCCAGGTGCGGCGCCGAGAGCCTCCTCGAGCCGAGCCATCTCGTCGGGCAGCGCAGGTGCGTTGAATGCGACGGCGTGCGGCAACACGATCGAGTGCGTGTCCGCATGGACGAGGTTGAACTTGCCGCCGAGCACGTGGCAGAGCTTGTGGTGCAGACCGGTCGACGTCGTGCCGAGAGCGATGCCGGCGAGGTACGCGCCGTAGAGCACATCGCCGCGTGCGTCGAGGTCATCGGGCGCCGACATCACGCGGGGGAGCGACCCCCGGATCGCGCGCACGCCCTCGAGCGCCATCGCGCTCGTGACGGGATTGCACCCCGTCGCATAGAGCGCTTCGACGCAGTGCGCGAGTGCGTTGAAGGCGCTCGGGCCGGTCACCTGCGGAGGCAGGCCGACCGTCGAGCGCGGGGTCGTACACGACGACCTTCGGCACCACCTTGAGGGCGCGTCCTGTCTGCTTGTGACGCGCGTCGGTGAGGCCATAGATCGGTGTCTGCTCGCTGCCGGCATAGGTCGTCGGCACCGCGAGGATCGGCAGGTCGTGCGTGAGCGCGATCGCCTTCGCAAGGCCAGTCGACGAGCCGCCGCCGAGACACACCACGGTGTCGGCACCCGCATCGGAGACGGCGGCCCGCGCCCGTTCGGCGAGCTCGAACGGCACGTGCTGTGTGACCTCGTGCCAGCGGGCCACGACGACGGACCCCAGAGACTCCGCGAGGACATCGCCAAACTCCTTCGCCTGGCTGTCGACGATGAGAAAGACACGTTGCGAGCCGAGGCGAGCGAGCTCGTCGCCGACCTGCCCGAGAGCGCCGACGGCGAAGACAGTGCGGCCCGCGAGCGCGTCGTAGGTGAAGGGCTTCACGCCGCCCTGAGCGCGGCGAGCGCCGCGAGCTCGGTCGCGGTCGGCGGATTCGTGACGCCGAGGTCGTCGGCGACACGTAGCGGCCACCCGGTCGCCGCGATCGCCTGCTCCGCGGTGACCCCCGGATGCAGCGCGGTCTGCACGAGCTCACCGGTCGCGGGATCGGGCCGCAGGATGCCCAGATCGGTGATCACGATCTGGGGGCCGCGGCCGCGGAGACCGAGCCGTTTCGCGATCGGCTGCGCCGTCGCCGAAGCCGACGGATGTGCGGAAGTCGCAGCGCTCGACGAACGTGCGCGGGCCCTGCCGCACGATCACGATGACCTCGCCGGCCGACGCCGCGATCTCGGGCGCCCCGCCCGCACCCGGCAGACGAGTCTTGGGCTTCTCGTAAGGCCCGATGACCGTCGAGTTGATGTTGCCGAACCGATCGAGCTGCGCGGCACCGAGGAACCCGACGTCGACCCGTCCGGCCTGCAGCCAGTAGGCGAAGATCTCGGGCACCGATACCACCGAATCAGCCGTCTCGGCGAGGTCGCCGTCACCGATCGACAGCGGCAGCCGGTTCGGCTTCGAGCCGATGCAGCCCGACTCGTAGATGAGCGTGCAACGGGTCGCGTGGGTGCGCCGGGCGAGGTTCGCCGCCGTCGACGGCAGCCCGATGCCGACAAAGCACACCGTCTCGTCGCAGAGCTGGCGGGCGGCGTTGACGATCATCAGGTCATCGGCGTTCCACTCGTCAGACACGACTGGCTCCTTGGCGAACGCCGGCGCTGCGGCAGTACTCCTCGAAGTCGGCCGTGCCTCGGACATGTCGGTCGATCCACTCGATGAACCCGTCGCGATCGCGCGACACCTCGTCCCACGAGCGGTAGAAGTCGTTGTCACGCTCGGAGTACCCCATCGCGAAGCTCGGGTGCGCCCCGCCCGGCACGTGGCACACCGCCGACACCACCCACGATGGCAGCACCACGGCATTGGGCCGCGGCTCCAGCTCGTCGACGATCTCCTCCACCGTCACGATCGAACGGCGAGCCGCGAGCACGGCTTCCTTCTGCACGCCGACGAGGCCCCAGAGCTGGACGTTGCCTTGACGGTCGGCCTGCTGCGCGTGGATCACCGCGACGTCGAGTTCGATGGCGAGCACCGCAGTGAGGGTCTCGCCGGTGAACGGACACTGGATCGGAGCGATCGAAGGCGTGTGGTCCATGAGATCTGTGCCGACGTAGCCGCGGAGCACGCCGAATGGAAGGCCGGAGGCGCCCGCGACGTAGCGCGCGGCCATGCCCGCGTGGCTGTGCTCCTCGATCGCGAGCGGGCGCGGCCACCCGTTCTCGACCGCGTCTCGGAACCGGTGCAGTGAGCCCGACGCCGGGGTTTCCGCCCCACGAGAACACCATCTTCTGCGCGCAGCCGGTGCCGATGAGCTGGTCGTACACGACATCCGGCGTCATCCGTACGAGGGTCAGATCGCGGCGTCCCTGGCGGATGACCTCGTGGCCCGCGGCATGCGGGATGAGGTGGGTGAACCCCTCGAACGCGACGGTGTCGCCGTCGTGAATGTGGTCTGCGACGGCTTCGCGCAGAGTGACGAGCGCGGCGGCGGGCACCAACAGGCTCAGAAGTCGACGGGGTACTGCGGCGCGCGACCGGTGGCGATGAGCTCGGGAAGCTCGCTCGAGTTGTTCTCCCACACGAGCAGCATCGAGCGCTTCGGCGAGTAGCCCTGATGGCGGATGTCGGCCGGCATGGCGGCGACATCTCCGGCCCGCATGACCACCTTGGCCCGGGGAGAGCCGGTGTCGCGATCCTGCACGTCCCAGATGATCTCGTCGGACAGCTGCACGAACCACTCGACCCGGTCGTTCCCGTGGAACACCGGGAGGATGTACTCCTCGGTCGTCGGGCAGTACAGGCTGTCCTTGCACACACTGACGACCGACGGGTTCCATGTCACGTTCGACCGGGACAGGTACGCGAACAGGTTGAACGCGGCCACCTCGCCCTCGAACCCGGGCTCGGCCTCGACGACCGGCTCCTCCTGCCCGACGTCGGCGAACATCCGGTTGATCGGGAAGCCCATCTCGTCGGAGCGGATCTGCTCGTCGCCGGCCACCCCGACCATCCGTGCTGCAGCGATGCGACGCCGAGTCACCGCCTCGGTGTTGAAGCCGTCCTTCACACCGAACGGCTTGCCGGTCTCGGCTGGGCTGGCGAACGGGTCGTAGCTCGCGTTCGTCCAGTCGTCGAGCATCGACTTGAACGCCTCGCGGAGCATCGGCGTGTCGAAGTTCTCGACATGGTCGAGCTCGGCCTTGCGGTAGGCGTCGTTGTAGCGACCCGCGAACAAGTCGACCGTGCCGTAGTGGTTCACCGTGCCGATCACACTGTCGAAGTTGACGGTGCCGTAGAAGAAGTCCCACGCCACGTCGCGCTGCAGCGCCCGCAGGAACGTGTCGACGCTGAGCACGTGACGACCGGTGGGCCACGAAACGTGCGCGAAGAACTCGTCGCGCGTGAAGGTGAAGCCGCCGATCGTGAACGACTTGTAGCCGTGCTCATTGGCGTCGCCGGTCTCGTACGAGCTCTTGTCGGTCAGGGTCATGGTCGCCTCCTGAAGTGGGGACGGTTCACGGACTAAGGGCGATGGTGTACGGGCCTACGAAAGGCAGATCTCATCCCAGCGCTCGACAGTGTCGGGGCCGACGATGGTCTGAAGGAGGATGACACCGGGCTGCTCGGTCGAGAAGCGGTAAGCGCAGTGCGCGGGCAGAAGGGCCATGTGGCCGCGGGTGGCAGTGATGCGACCCATGGGCGGGCCGACCGGCTCGCCGTCGATCGCCACCGAGCCTTCCGCGCCGTCGGGTCGAATCGGCGTGTCGAGCTTCACGAGCTCGACGACGACGGTGCCGTCCATCACCAGCGCGAACTCGTCGTGTGCGCAGGTGCGCCACTGCGAGGTGCCCTCAGCCCGCAGCACCTCGAGCACGTACTGCATGTTCTTGCCGACGGCGACCTTCTCGTAGGGCTTGGACGCGCTCGCGACCTCGAACATGTTGGAGAACGCGTAGTGCTTCGCGTCGTCATCGATGATGTCGATGAAGCCCTTGCGGAAGCCGTCCAGCGATCCGAACTCCGTCGTGTACGACACGTCGCCCCCCTTTACCCAACCCTGGCCAGCCTGCGGTCGGTCCGATCATCTCTTTTCCGCCACGAGCACGCCTCTTGCCTGGCGCGTGCGGATTGCGTACGGTTGTGCGATGGTTGAACACTCTACGCGCGGCCTCGAATTGGTGTCAAAGGACCCCGAAGCCGTTCCCGAGCGCGACCACGACTTCGTCCAGTCCCTCGAGCGCGGCCTCTCGGTGCTCCGGTGCTTCTCGGCCGAGCATCCGCAGCTGACGCTCTCCGAAGTGGGCCGCCTCACGGGCCTCACCCGCGCGACCTCGCGCCGATTGCTGCTCACGTTCGAGCGCCTCGGGTACATGCGCAACGACGGCCGGCTCTTCGAGCTCACGCCGCTCGTGCTCGACCTCGGGTACGCCTACATCTCCTCGTGCAAGCTGCCCGATCTCGTGCAGCCGGACATGGAGGAGCTGTCCGAACGCTGCAACGAGTCCGTCTCGGCGTCGGTGCTCGACGGCGACGAGATCGTGTACATCGCCCGGGTGCCCACGAAGCGCATCATGACGATCGCGCTCTCGCTCGGGTCGCGGCTTCCGGCCGCCATCACCTCGATGGGACGAGTGCTGCTCGCGGATCTGCCCGACGACGAGCTCGTCGCCCGGCTGTCCGCGATGGAGATCACCCGTCGCACGGAGAAGACGCAGGTCGAGCCCCGCCGCTTGGCTGACGTCATCAGGCGAGTCCGCGACCAGGGGTGGGCCCTCGTCGACCAAGAGCTCGAGGACGGGGTTCGTTCGATCGCGGCGCCGCTGCGCGACCGCTCCGGACGAGCCATCGCCGCGATCAACGTCTCGACTCACGCGGGTCGAGTGAGCCTCGACGAGCTCGGTGGCCCGATGCTCGACGCGCTGCTCGAGACCGTTTCCTCGATCAACGTGCGGCTGAGCAAGCGGTGACCTCCGCAGGCGACGCCATCCTTGCGATGCTGCTTCGCCTGTTCGCAGGACTGCGAGAGGGCGGTGTCGACGTGTCACTGGGCGAGGTGCTCGACGCCGCCGCCGCGATGCGCCACGTCGATCTCGTCGACCGCGACGCATTGCGCACAGTGATGCAGGCCACGCTGATCAAACGTCCCGAGGACCTCGCGGTCTTCGCGTCGCTGTTCGACGAGTGCTTCCCTCGGCGGCTCGGCGTCGACCCGACGCGTCGTGAGCGCGCCGGAGCGGGCTCAGACACGACAGTCCCCGGAACGGTGGGGATCGCGGCCCCTGAGCTCGGATCTTCGCTGCTGCAGGCGCTCCGCGAGGGCAATCTCGACGAGCTCCGCCTGCTCGCCGTCGACGCGGTCGACCTGTACGGCGGCATGGAGTCGGCGAAGGGCGGCGAGCGCTACTTCCTCCATCGCGTGCTCAGGGCGCTCGACCTCGGCAACCTGCTGGTCGCCGCGATGGCAGAGGCGCGTGCGTCGGCCGGCGCCGGGGATGGCGCCGCGCTGCGCCAACTGCAGGACGACCTGGCGCGGCGCCTGGAGCAGTACCGGCGCCTGCTCGCCGACGAGATCCGGGGGCGGCTGCGCGATGGACCGCGCGGTGGCGCAGGGTCGGGACTGCTCGCGCCCCGTCGCCTCGAGGACGTCGACGTGCTCGCGGCGTCGACGACCGAGCTGCGCCAGATGCGCCAAGCCATACGCCCTCTTGCTCGCAAGCTGGCGAGTCGCGTCAGCCAGCAACGACGGCGGCACCAGCGCGGCCGCCCCGACATGCGCCGGACGATTCGGCGGTCGCTCGACTCGGGCGGCGTGCCGATGGACGTCGCCTACCGGCGCCGGCGCCCGGGCAAGCCCGACGTCGTGGTGCTCTGCGACATCTCGGGTTCGGTAGCCGAGTTCGCACACTTCACGTTGCTGCTGTTGCACGCCTTGCAGAGCGAGCTGTCGGGCCTGCGCTCGTTCGTCTTCGTCGACGGCGTCGCCGAAGTGACCAAGGTGTTGCAGACCGCGGAGGTGCACCTCGATCCCCGCTTGCTCGTCACGCTGCCCGGAGTGATCGCCGCGGACGGGCACAGCGACTACGAGGGTGCGTTCCGCCGCTTCCTCGACAAGCAGGCCGCCGCGCTGCGGCCGGGCACGACGGTGATCGTCGCCGGCGACGGACGCACGAACTATCGGCCCGCCGGTGTCGGCACCTTCCGCGAGATCTGTCAGCGCGTGCGGCGCGTCTACTGGTTCAACCCGGAGCCCGCCGACGAGTGGGGCACCGACGATTCCGCCCTCCCGCTGTACCGACCGACCTGCACCGGCGTCTTCGAAGTGCGCAGCCTCTCGCAGCTCGCCGACGCGATCGCCGGCATCCTCTGACCACACTGGTTTTCTTGGCGTCGAGCCG
This sequence comes from uncultured Acidimicrobiales bacterium, assembly GCA_963747215.1. Lineage (GTDB taxonomy): Bacteria > Actinomycetota > Acidimicrobiia > Acidimicrobiales > DATKAS01 > DATKAS01. The sequence goes on along the minus strand of CAVVET010000027.1, from coordinate 136,055 downwards.
GTCCTATGGGGACCACCCGACGCCGAGAGACCAGTCAGTCGTTGGAGAGCGTGGCGACCGAGGGCGGCAGGCGGAACTCACGCGGGATGAGCAAGCGCCGGATCAGCGCCTCGAGCTCGGGGATGTACGCCTCGTGCCAGTGGTCCAGGCGCTCGACGTGTCTCGGCGTAGGGACGCCGGGGAAAGCCGCGCTCGCCGAACTTGTCGTAGATCGCCTGCAGTCGTTCCTCGGGCAGCGCCAGCCGCTCCGTTTCGACCGGGATGCCCTCCTCGACCAGTGCGCTCGTGAGGCGAGCGACGGTTTGGGCGGTTCGACGGCAGAGCCGGAGCCCACGTGGGATCAGGCGGCGTGTCGATGATGGAGATGCACAGCGCCGCCGTCTCGGTGACGATGACCATCGCCGCGATCCACGACTGTCCCAACTGCTTCGATCGGAACAGCATCAGCATCGGATAGCTGGAGTGGCTCTCGAGCACGCTCGCGGTCCACGCCTCCCATCGCTCGAACTGCGAGTAGAGCTCGCTGGCGTCGCCACCTCGCGTGTAGGCGCTCGAGCATTCCGATCGGCGTGACTCGATCACCGGTCAGATCGTCGAGCGTCGAGACGAGCTCCTCGCGCGTGCTGTAGGCGGCGAACAACGTGGGCAAGAACCCGATCAGCAACGCCATTGTCGCGACCCCGAAGAAGCCTTCGAGAACGACCAGGATCCTCGGCGCGCTCGCGATCGGGACGACGTCGCCGAACCCGATCGTGAAGAACGCGACGCCCGAGTAGTAGATGGATTCGATGAGGGATTCGAGCGTCGGGATGCCGTTGCGCATGCCCCACCACACGAGACCCCAACCCACCACCTGCATCGAGGCCCAGAACACGAGCAGCATGAGGAGCGACAACGGGCCGTAGATGGAGAGAAAGGACTCCCGGTCGTCCTCGTCGTCGATGCGCTTGGCGGCCGCACGCCAGGGCGCCCACGAATACTGGTAGAGCACCGCCGTCGGCCACCACCGGCGAGTGCGGATCCGAGTCGCGACCAACGTGCCCGATCGTGTCGACCGTCGCGAGGGCGATCATCATCGTTCCCGCGACAACGAAGACGACGCGCACTGCCGATCGACCGTACCCGCGCGCTCCAGCGCGGTCAGTGATGGTCGCGATGTCTCGTGCGCCATGCGGCTGCGCGCATGCGCCGCGCCGGGTGCGCGCAGCACCGATTGCCGAGCGCAGCGAGCGGAGCCGGCCGAAGCGCAGCGGAGGACGGCGACGAGGATGGGGGCGCATTGCGCCGCCCCTGCACGAGTTAGTTCGATTGCAAGGAGTCGGGGAAGTTGGCGAGCCACCCGAGGCGCCCCGGTTGTCGGCCCAGGACGCGCCGCCACAGACCATCGGGGTCGTCCGTGAACGGATCGTCGTCGAGGGCGTCCACGACGATCCACCCCGGCACCTCGAGCTCGCCCTCGAGCTGGCCCGGCCCCCAACCGGCGTGGCCGGCGAAGACCCGCGCGACCTCGATGCCGCCCCCGATCGCGCTCGGCGAGAGCTCGAGGTCGACGGTGCCGAGTGTCCCGGACGCGGCGCTGAACCCGATGCCGTCGCCCAACCCGTGCACACGAGCGAGCCCGATCACCGACTCCGTCGCGACGGGACCACCGAAGAACAGCGTCGGTGGCGCAGCCGCGGCCTCGTGCCACTCGTCGGTGAGCACGACCTCGACGTCGATCTCGCTCGGACGGTTCAGCACGAGGCCGAGCGCGCCTTCCTCCCCGTGCGCCAGCATCAGCACGACGGTGCGGGCGAAGTTCGGATCGGCCAGCGTCGGCGCGGCTACGAGCAACTGGCCGCTGACGACAACCATCGTCTCCGGCTCAATCCCCCGGCTCGAGGACGGTCGACGTCGTGCTGAACGTCGCGAGGATGCGGTCGAGCGCGTCGAAGTCGCGGTCGTCGATCGCCTGCACCGTCACGATCGCCACGTCCGTCGAGTTCTCCTCGGCTGCCACGACGACGATGTAGGACGCATCCGTGCCCTGACAGGCTTCCCAGACTTCGAAGCGGCCCGTGAAGAGCGGATCCTCGTAGTCCTCACGGCCGGCACTTGTGCAGAGGTCCGACGGGCCGATCGCGTCCATGATCGATTCGAAGTCGGCGGGCGTGAACTGGTCGCTGAGCACGAACTCCATGCCGGGTACGTCGAACGTGTTGATGAACGCGTCGACATCGGGGCTCGCCTGGATCGACGGTGCGAGCACGCCGGCGATCTCCTGCGCCTCACCGCGGACGTCGGCCCACTCGTCGGGCACCTCGACCTGGATGGTGTTCGAGTCGTCAGTCACGATCGAGAAGTTCTCGTAGGTGTCGCCGGTCTCGCCGAGCTCATCTGCGAACGAGAACGCCAGCTCGAGCTCCTTGCCGTTGAACTCGCCTCGGAGCACCTCGGACGTGTCGAACCTCAGCACTTCGACGCCGATCGCGGCGTCCTGGCCCTTCGTGCGCAGGATGTCGCAGTAGTCCTTCATGGTGCCGTCGAGGCCGACGTCGACGCCCGCCATCCTCGTGATGATGTCGCCGGGCTCGAGGCCGAGGCCCGACGCGGGCGAACCGGCGTCGACGCCGTTCACCCACAGACCGAAGGTGCCCGACTCCTCGTCACTCACCGCGGTGCCGTTGATGCCGAGCGAGTCGACGTTCTCGCCCTCCTGCAGCTGCGCGACGATCGGCTGCGCCGTGTCGGACGCGATCGCGAAGAACTGCTCGGTTCCGGTGCCGGCGAAGTCGAAGCCCGCATAGTTCACGCCGACCACGAGCGCGTCCGCGGTGACGAGAGGTCCGCCCGAGTTGCCGGGCTGGATGTTCGCGTCGTGCTCGATCACATGGTCGATGTTGGAGCTCGGTGAGATGTCGTCGGCGTTCGCTTTCGAGACGATCCCGTTCGTCAGCGTGAACTCGGGATCGTCGAGTGGGAACCCCGCCGCGAAGACCTCGATGCCGGGGCGGATCTCGTCATCGAACCAGTTGAGGAACGGATAACCCTCGCCCTCGAGGTCGATGACCGCGAGGTCGGAGCACTCGGAGACTCCGAGCACGCGGGCCGAGATCGGTTCGGCCGACCCTCCGACGAACACGTCGAGCGTGGCTGCTCCGGTGACGACGTGGTTGTTCGTGACTGCGATGCCGGACGGGTCGATGATGAAGCCGCTGCCGGCTCCCGCATTGCTGGTCTGACCGAACTCGGGGTCGCGGATCGTGCCTTCCGTCTCGATGCGGATGACCGCGCCCGACGCGTCCTCGACCGAGGTGACGGCTGTGCCGCTGCCGGCCACCGTCGTCTCGGTGCTCGTGTCGTTGGCACCGGTGGTGTCGGGGCTGGCGCTGTCGTCGTCGCCGCCGAACACGACAAGACCGCCGACGATGAGCGCGGCGACCACGGCGATGCCGCCGACGATCAGCCCGACCTTCTTGCCTCCGCCTCCACCCGAGGGCGGCGGGGTCGCGGTGTACGAGGTGGGAGTCGTGGGCGGGGTGCCGCCGCCGATCGGACCGGTGGGCGGGGCCGGAGGCCGCGTCGGAGTGGGCGCGGGAGGCGTCTGGCCGGGAGGCGTCTGGCCGGGGGGTGTCGGGCTGGCCGGCGGGGGAGGAGGAGGCGGCGGGGGAGGTGGGGGCGGCGGGGTCGGGACCTCGGGCTGCGTTGGGTCATTCGTCGACATGTCCCGCTCCTCATGTCTCGCGCCGTCATGTCTGTACCGCGGTAACGACGGGCGGAACGTTAGCGCCGGGTCCATTGCGTTCCGGTGAAGGTCGACGCGCCCTCCCGATACGCTCCGCGCGCATGGCCCTTGTGTTGGTCGACGAGCCGCGTCCCACGGTGCGCCGGCTCACCCTGAATCGTCCCCACAAGCGCAATGCGCTTTCGAACGCCCTCCGCGGGGAGCTGTTCGCGGCCCTGAGAGAGGCCGACGCGGATCGCGGCGTCCACGTCGTGGTGATCCGGGGCGCAGGGTCGTGCTTCTCGGCTGGCTACGACCTCGCCCAGGACCCGTCGGAGCCGTTGCCGTGGCCGATCTCCCGGGCCGACGGAGCGTGGGCTCGCCACGTCGTGCACGGGTGGTTCGAGATGTGGGACATGGCGACACCTCTGATCGCACAGGTCCACGGCTTCTGTCTCGCCGGCGGCACCGAGCTGGCGTCAGCGTGCGACCTCGTCTACGTCGCCACCGATGCACAGATCGGCTACCCCCCGGTGCGCCTGATGTCCGCTCCCGACATGGCCTGGCAGCCGTGGCTGCTGGGGATGAGGAGAGCGATGGAGGCGATGCTCACCGGCGACTCGATGAGCGGCGAGGACGCTGTCGCGGCGGGCTTCGCCAACCGCGCGTTCCCCGCGGACGAGCTCGATGACGCGGTGCTCGACATGGCCGAGCGCGTCGCGAAAGTGCCACCCGACCTGCAGGCTCTGAACAAGCGCGTCGTGCATCGTGCGATGGAGGTGATGGGGATCCGCGACGGCATCAAGGCGACCGCGGAGCTCAACGCACTCGGCTTCCATCAACGGTCGTCGCGTGAGTACATGGCCGAGCTCGCCCGCGGCGTCAAACCCGCGCTCGACGCGCGGGATTCGACGTTCGGCGACTACCGCACCGCGCCGCGCGACGAGGCCTGACGCTCAGTCACGCTGGCGCCATGCGTTGAAGTAGGTGACCTCCTCGACAGGACGTCGGGGCGCCGGCTTGAAGTCCGTGCCGGTGTAGTACGCGACAGGGATGAGCGCGACCTGGGTGACGGTCGTGGGGATGCCGAGCAGCTCGCAGGCTTCGTCCTCGTACGCGAGGTGCAACGTCGTCCACGCGGAGCCCAGGCCCCGCGCCCGCAATGCGAGCTGCAGAGACCACACCGCGGGCAGGATCGAGCCGTAGAAGCCGGCGACTTGTCCCTGGGGCATGCCTGCGGGCAGCCGATCGAGCGCGCACGGGATCACGTGCACGGGCACTTCGTGCAGATGTTCGGCGAGGTAGGTCGAAGAGTCGACGATCTTGCGGGTCGCGTCGTCGACGCCTCCTGCGCCCTCCATCGCCCGTTCGCGCTCGGCGATGTACGGCGCGTACGAGCGCCGGTACATGTCGGCCAACGCGGCGCGCTTGTCGGCGTCGTCGACCACGAGCCAACGCCACCGCTGCACGTTGCCGCCGGTGGGTGCTTGCGTGGCAACTCGGATGCAGTCGAGCACGACGTCGCGGGGGACGGGCCGGCTGAGATCGAGACGCTTGCGCACCGCCCGTGTGGTCGAGAGCAGGTGATCGACTTGCTCGAGGTCGAACGTCGTCATGGCCGTCCTTTCGATGAAGGGCGGCTCGTACACTACGAGCACACATTTCCTGTGGGGGAGGTCGCTGGTGAGCCGACGTGACGAGTGGCAGGCGGCCTTCGACGCGGCGTCTCATCGCGAGGCCGACTTCGAGACGATGTCGGGCATCCCGCTCGCTCCCGCGTACGGACCGGCCGACGGTGAGTTCCCGGGCCAGTATCCGTACACCCGGGGTCCGTATCCGTCGATGTATCGCTCGAAGCTGTGGACGATGCGGATGTTCGCGGGGTTCGGCACGGCCGACGACACGAACTGGCGGTTCCGGCAGATCTTGCAGGCGGGTGGCGACGGGCTGTCCACCGCGTTCGACATGCCGACCTTGATGGGTCTGGACTCCGACGACCCGCTGTCGGACGGCGAGGTGGGACGCTGCGGTGTCGCGGTCGACACGCTGGCGGACATGGAGGATCTGTACCGCGGCATCGACCTCGGCACGATCACGACGTCGATGACGATCAACTCGCCCGCTGCGGTGATCTTGGCGATGTACGTGGCGCAGGCGGAGATGGCGGGCACGCCGCGTGCGTTGCTCGGGGGCACGCTGCAGAACGACATCTTGAAGGAGTACCAAGCGCAGAAGGAGTTCGTGTTCCCGCCGCGGCCGTCGATGCGGCTGGTGCGTGACGTGATCGGGTTCACGGCGGCGGAGATGCCGAGGTGGCACTCGATCTCGATCTCGGGGTACCACATCCGCGAGGCGGGTTCGACGGCCGCGCAGGAGCTCGCGTTCACGTTGGCCAACGGGTTCGCGTACGTGGAGCAGGCACTGGCAGCGGGGCTGGCGGTGGATGCGTTCGCGCCGCGGCTGTCGTTCTTCTTCAACGCGCACATCGACTTCTTCGAGGAGATCGCCAAGTACCGCGCGGCGCGTCGCATCTGGGCGCGGTGGTTGCGCGACCGGTACGGCGCGCAGAGCGAACGGTCGATGCAGATGCGATTCCACACCCAGACCGCGGGCGTGTCGCTCACCGCGCAGCAGCCCGAGGTCAACATCGTGCGCACCGCGATCGAGGCGCTGGCCGGCGTGCTGGGCGGCACCCAGAGCCTGCACACGAACTCGATGGACGAAGCGCTCGCGCTGCCCACCGAGCGTGCAGCCCGCATCGCGCTGCGCACGCAACAGGTGCTCGCGTACGAGACCAACGTCGCGCACGTCGCCGACCCGCTCGGGGGCTCCTACTTCGTCGAGGAGCTCACCGACGAGATGGAGCGTCAGGCCGAGGTGATCTTCGCCCACATCGACGAGCTCGGTGAGGGCTCGATGCTCGAGGGCGCGATCCGCGGCATCGAGGAGAACTGGTTCCAGGGTGAGCTCGCCGAGTCGGCCTACCGCTTGGAACGCAAGTTCAACGAGGGGCGCCGGATCATCGTCGGTGTGAACCGGTTCACCGAGGGCAACGACGAGCAGCTCGACGATCTCCTCGAGATCACCACCGAAGACGAGGAGCGTCAGATCAAGCGCCTGTCCGCAGTGAAGGACAGCCGTGACGAAGCCGCGGTCCGTGAAGCCCTGGACCGCCTCGCCGCCGAGGCCGCGCAGCCCGAGGTCAACCTCATGCCCACGATCATCGACGCGGTGAAGACCTACGCGACGCTCGGCGAGATCATGTCCACCCTCGCCGACGTCTTCGGCCGCCACATCGAAGTTCCCTCGATCTGAGGGTGGCTCTCTCCCGCGACGATCTGATCCTCAGCCACTTCAGCTTGCGCGGGGTCGACTTCGTCGATCGTGTGGCAGCGGCGGCGAGTGCAGGCTTCGCGGGTATCGGCCTCACGGTCACCGACTACGTCCGGCTTCGAGACGAGGGCTGGTCCGACGCCCAGCTGCAGAGCGTGCTCGTCGAGCACGGCGTCGCACTCGACGAGATCGAGGGGATGTGGCTCGACGGCTCGCGCCGCTACGAGGATGTCGTGTGCCAGATGGCCGACGCGTTCGGCAGCAGCCATGTTCACGTTTTCCCGCCTCACACGGGCACCGTCGTCGACGCGACGAACGAGTTCGGTCGCATGTGTGATCTGTGCGCCGAGCACGGTCTGCGCGCGGCGATCGAGTTCCTCCCGTTCACGAACATCCCGGATGTCCGTGCTGCGCTCGAGATCGTCGAACGTGCCGATCGCCCGAACGGTGGCTTGTGCGTCGACACGTGGCACCACTTCCGCGGCACTGTCGAGTGGGAGGCGCTGGAGGCCATGCCACCGGCACGCGTCGTCTCTGTGCAGGTCAACGACGGCAAGTCGGTGCCTGCGATCGACGACTACCTCGAGGACACGATGAGCAACCGCTTGATCCCGGGCGACGGCGAGTTCGCGCTCGGCCGGTTCGTGCAGGTGCTCGACGAGATCGGTGTCGACGTCCCGTACTCCATCGAGATCATGAGCGTCGACCTCCAATCGGGGAACCCCGCCGAAGTTGCGCGGCAGATCGGGGACCGCAGCCGATCGATGCTCGCGGCGGCCCGCTCCCACTGACGCGAACTGATTCGTCGCCGCTCTCCGCGGGCCCGGGTTGAGTGCGAGACTGCCGCGCATGGTGATCGAACGGGTAGGCGTGGTCGGGTGCGGGCTCATGGGCTCGGGCATCGCCGAGGTGTGCGCTCGCGCCGGGCTCGACGTCGTGGTGCGAGAGGCGTCGCCCGAAGCCGCGGAAGCCGGGCTGGCTCGCATCAACACCTCACTGGAGCGTGCCGCCCGCGCGGGCAAGCTCGACGACGCCGGCAGAGAGGCGACGCTCGAGCACATTCGGGTGACGACCGACTATGGAGAGCTCGCCGATCGGGACATGGTGATCGAGGCAGTGGTCGAGTCCGAAGAGCTCAAGGCTGAAGTGTTCGGCCTCCTCGACAAGGTCGTCGATTCGGAGAACGCGGTGCTCGCGTCGAACACATCCTCGATCCCGATCATGAAGCTGGGGATGGCCACAGGCCGGCCCGAGTCAGTCGTCGGCATCCACTTCTTCAACCCGGTGCCGGTGCTCAACCTCGTCGAAGTCGTGACGTCGTTGCTCACCGCCCCCACGACGACCGAGCAGGCCGAGGCATTCGCAACCGACCAGCTCGGCAAGCGCGTCGTGAAGTCGCAGGACCGGGCCGGCTTCATCGTGAACGCTCTGCTCATCCCGTACCTGCTGTCGGCGATTCGCATGCTCGAGTCGGGCTTCGCGACGGCGGAGGACATCGACACCGGCATGGTCGAGGGCTGTGCGCATCCGATGGGCCCGCTGCACCTCGCCGACCTCATCGGTCTCGACACGACGATGGCGGTCGCCGACTCGCTCTACGCCGAGTTCAAGGAGCCGCTCTACGCGCCTCCGCCCCTCCTGTCGCGCATGGTCGAGGCGGGGCTCCTCGGACGCAAGGCCGGCCGCGGCTTCTACGACTACAGCAAGCGATGACCCATCGCGTGTTGGTGGCCAAGGTCGGCCTCGATGGACACGATCGGGGGGTGAAGGTGGTCGCGCGCATCCTGCGCGACGCGGGCTACGAGGTCATCTACACCGGGCTGTTCCAGACACCTGAGACCGTTGCCGCCGCCGCGATCGACGAGGACGTCGACGCGGTCGGATTGTCGATGCTGTCGGGTGCGCACATGACGCTCGTCCCCAAGGTGGTGGCGAAGCTGCGCGAGGTCGGTCTCGACATCCCCGTGATCGTCGGCGGCATCATCCCCGCCGCCGACGTGGTGAAGCTGCTCGACGCCGGCGTCGCGGCGGTGCTCACGCCCGGTGCCACCGCGGTCGAGATGATCGACACGATGAAGCGAGTGATCCCCGCCTGACATCAGGCTCAGGGGGTCGAGCCGGCGCCGGTGCCTCGCACCGTGTTCCGGCCCGACTCCTTCGCTCGGTACATGCTCGCGTCGGCACGGGCGAGCAACGCCTCGTAGTCCATGCCGTCGTCTGGCGCGACCGCAACACCCACGCTGGCGGTCACCATCGTCGGCTTGCCTTCGACCTCGATCGGCACCCGCAGCCGCTCGAGCACCTTGCCGGCGACCGCGTACGCGTTGCCGGGCCCGGACAAGTCCGGCAGCAGGACGACGAACTCGTCGCCGCCGAGCCGCCCGACGGTGTCGCCGGCGCGAACCGACCCCGCGAGTCGGTGCGCGACCTCGCGGAGCACTGCGTCGCCGGCGGCGTGGCCGTGGTCGTCGTTCACGGACTTGAACCGGTCGAGGTCGATGAACAGCACCCCGGTGCGCCGACCAGGGTGGCGACTCAGGCTGGCGAGCGCGCGCTCGGCACGGTCCCGCACGAGCGACGCGTTCGGGAGGTCGGTGAGCGAGTCGTGCAGCGCCTGGTGGCGCACCTGTTCGAGCAGCTCGGCTCGCTCCAAGGCGATGCCGGCCTGATCGGCAACGCCAGCCAACGCCTCGTGCAGCCGCGGGTCGAGCGAGCCGTCGCGCTCCGCTTCCCCGGTCCAGCCGGCGATGAGCACTCCGACCGTGCGGTCGCTCGTGACGATCGGTGCCAAGAGCGCACTCTGCAGTCCCGTCGCGCGCAGGAGCCGGCGACTGCGCGTCCCTGCGGTCTCCCTGTCGATGCGACGGGGGGCTCCGTGCCGTAGGACCTCGGCGATCTCCGGGTTGTCGTTGACGCGCAGTCGCAGCGGGCGGGCCCGCCGCGATCCGCGCTCCCAGCCGTGGGTGGCGCGAAGCGTGAACGTAGTCGACGTCGAGTCGGCCGAGAACACGGCGGCGCGGCTGGCGCCGACCACCGTCGTCACGGCGACCGCGACCTGGTCCGCGACTTGGGGGACCTCACGTGCGGCCGCGAGCGACCGAGAAAGCTCGAGGAGCTCCACGAGGTGCCTGCGCTGGTCGCGCACCTCGTCGAGTGCGGTCGCGGCGTCGAGCGCGGCCGCGGCATGGCGTGCGTAGACGGACAACATGCGGCGCTCGTCGTCGAGGAAGCCGTGCGACTCGGGATAGCGGGCCGCCAACCGGCCGTACCGGCGGCGCGACGAAGCGACCTCGACGACGAGCAGCCTCGGATCGTCGTCGGGGGGCAGTCGGGCGGTCAGCAGCGGCACGAGCAGTGCCACCTCGTCATCCGTGAGACCGACGTGATGGACGCGGAGCGGATCATGGTCGGTCGGTCGAACGGCGAGGACGAACTGCGGGGCATGCGCCGCGACGGCGGCGCGGTTCGTGATGCGCGACAGCACCGTGTCGACGTCGTCGTCGGAGACGAGATCCGCTGCCGTCGACAGCACCTGGTCGAACGTCGCGTCGAGATCCGCGAGCTGCGCGGCGAGCACCGACGCCTTGCGCCGCCGTCCGCGTTGCGCGGGTGCCTTGCCGACCCAGGTGACCTCGTAGATGCAACGCCGGTCGCCTTCCGCTTGGCAGCCGTACTGCACCACCGAGGACCGGCTCAGTCCGAACAACGGGCCGATCTGCGACAGCAGCCCGATGTTGTACTGGCAGTCGGCGCGGTGCGGCTCGACGACCGGCAGCACGTGGTACGCGACCAAGGCCCGCGATCGCTCGATCTCGAGCGCTTCCATGATGGCGACGCTGGAGAACTTGCCGGTGATCCTCGACAGGTTGCGCAGCACCATCGCCGGCGACCCGAGACTGCGCAGGAGGGCCTTCGTCGACGCGCCGACGCCCAGAGCCAGGGACGCTTCGCCGACGTGGCGCGCGACCACGGGATCGTCGAGGACGACCGCGGCCGCCTCGAACAGCGCGATCTTCTGCCCGTAGGTGCTCCAGCTGCGCTCGTCACAGACCTGGCGCTCGGTCCGCTGCTCGCCGGCGAGCTGCAGCAGGCGCCGCACGCCCCGATCCCCGGCCCGCGCACGCACGAACTCGACGATGAGGCGCATGGTCGCACCAGAGGTCTGGCGCTCGAGGTCGGTCGTGGTGTCACTCACGGATGCGTGGCCGATCTGTGCCCGTGAAGCGGGTGGTCGCCGCCCGACCGGGCGGTCGGCCGAGGCTACACAGGGACCCGACGCGCCGAGACCCGTCGCGGGATAGAAAGCGACTGATGGATCTCGGACTCGTGATGTTTCCCACCGACTACACGATCGGCCCGGTGCAGCTGGCGACTGAAGCGGAGCGCCGGGGATTTGCGTCACTCTGGTTCCCCGAGCACACCCACATCCCGGTTGGCCGTCGCACCCCGTGGCCAGGCGGGGGCGACCTGCCTCAGGAGTACAGCCACACGCTGGATCCGTTCGTCGCCCTCGGGGCCGCCGCGGCCGTCACCGAGCGGCTCCACCTCGGCACCGGCATCTGCCTCGTCGCGCAGCACGACCCGATCGTGCTCGCGAAGGAGGTTGCGACGCTCGACCTCATCTCGGGCGGTCGGTTCCTCTTCGGGATCGGAGTCGGCTGGAACGAGGACGAGATGGAGCACCACGGCGTCGATCCTTCCCGGCGCCGCGCGGTCGTCCGGGAGAAGGTGCTCGCGATGAAGGCGCTGTGGACGCAAGACGAAGCCAGCTTCGACGGCGAGTTCGTGAAGTTCGAGCCGAGCTGGTCCTGGCCGAAGCCGGTGCAGCAGCCCCACCCGCCGATCCTGATGGGCGGCGCCGGCGGCCCGGTGACGTACCGGCACATCATCGAGTACTGCGACGGCTGGATGCCGATCTCAGGCCGGAGCAACGTCGTCGAGCGCATCGGCTGAGCTCCGCGACGTTTCCGCCGCCGCGGGTCGCGATCCGCAGACCCTGCGCTTCCAAGTGTTCGGCGGGCGCCCGGATCCCGAGGTGCTCGACCACTACCAAGAGGCCGGCGCCGAGAGCGTGATCCTGTGGCTCCCGCCCGCGAGTGCCGACAAGGTGCTCGGCGTGCTGGACCGATACGACCCGCTCGTCGAGCGCTACCGCTGAGCCCAGTCGCCCCGTTCGGGGTGCGCGTCGAGCAGCTGCGTGATCACGGCGGCAACCGGGCTGCGTTCGGACCGCGTCAGCGTGATGTGGGCGAAGAGCGGGTGGCCGCGCAGCGCGTCGATCACCGACACGACGCCGTCGTGGCGGCCGACGCGCAGGTTGTCGCGCTGGGCGACGTCGTGCGTGAGCACGACCCGGCTGCCCTCGCCGAGCCGGCTGAGCGCGGTGAGCAGCACCCCCCGCTCGAGGTTCTGTGCCTCGTCGATGATCACGAAGCTGTCGGTGAGGCTGCGGCCACGGATGTGCGTGAGGGGGAGCACCTCGAGCAGGTTGCGGGCGAACACCTCTTCGATGACCTCCGCGCCGACGATCGACTCGAGGGCGTCACCGACCGCCGCGGCCCACGGCGCCATCTTCTCGGTCTCGGAGCCGGGGAGGAACCCGAGCTCCTGACCGCCGACGGCGAACAGCGGGCGGAAGACGAGCACCCGCTTGTGCGTGCGCTGCTCGAGCACGGCTTCGAGGCCGGCCGCGAGGGCGAGCACGCTCTTGCCGGTGCCGGCGTTGCCGCCGAGGCTGACGATGCCGATGCTCGGATCCGCGAGCAGGTCGATGGCGACGCGCTGCTCGGCACTGCGGCCCCGCACGTCGAAGAGCGAGCGATCGCCACGGACGAGGTGCACCCGCTTGTCGTCGTGCACCCGACCGAGCGCCGACTGTGAACCGGATGTCAGCGCGACGCCCGTGTGGCACGGCAGCTCACGCGCCTCGGCGATGTCGACGACGCGGTCGGCGTACAGCCGATCGATCAGCTCGCTCTCGACGTCGAGCTCGGTGAAGCCGGTCCAGGTCGCGTCGCCCGCGAGCTCGTTGCGATACTCCTCCGCTTCGAGGCCGACGATGCTGGCCTTCAGCCGAAGCGGCAGGTCCTTGGTGACGACGACGACGCGGCGCGCTTCGTTCGCCAGGTTCTTCGCCACGGCGAGGATGCGGTGGTCGTTGTTGTCGGAGATGCAGCGCCGCCGGCAACCCCGTCGCGTCCATGTGGTTGATCTCGACCCGGAACGTGCCGCCGAGCGGCGTGATCGGCATCGAGCGGACCAGTGAGCCGTGCCGCGCCCGGAGGTCCTCGAGCAGCCGCAGGCTGCGCCGAGCCGCCCAGCCGAGCTCGGGGTGGTCGCGCTTGGCCTCGAGCTCGGCGATCACGACGAGCGGGAGCACCACCTCGTGCTCGTCGAAGCGAAACACCGACGCGGGATCGGCGAGCAGAACCGACGTGTCGAGCACGTAGGTGCAGGCCATCGCGGCCTGCGGGTCGAGAAGGTCGGTCACCAGGTGGGCGGACGGCGTCGAGAGGTCGTGCCCGCATTGAACCGCCTCGCGAGTCGTGACTCGCGGATGGTGGGGATGCCGGGCCGGAGCGGCGCAGTGCGCCGTCCCATGCTCGGCGCCGTTCGACGCTACCGATTCGATCGAGCGCCAGCGCGCTGGCGCTCGACAATCCCGAAGCGGCGCGGACCCGAGTGGCGCACTGCGCCACGGTCGCGCTACAACCGGCCGGCCTCGATGATGCGGCGGAGGAAGCCTTGGAGCCTCGGCGTCGCCGGCTCGCTGAAGATCTGCTCGGGCGGACCCTCCTCGCACACGACGCCGTCGGCGAGGAAGCACGACCCGGCTCGCGACCTCCCGGGCGAAGCCCATCTCGTGGGTGGCGAGCAGCATCGTCAGCCCGTCCTCCTGAGGTCGCGCACGATGTTCAGCACCTCGCCGACGAGCTCGGGGTCGAGGGCGCTGGTGATCTCGTCGAGCAGCAGCACGCGCGGGCTGCATCGCGAGCGCCCGCACGATCGCCACCCGCTGCTGCTGGCCGCCCGAGAGCCGGTCCGGGTACTCGTTGCGCTTGTCGGCGAGGCCGATGCGCTCGAGCAGCGTCATCGCGCCCGTCTCGGCGTAGCACCTTGCTGTGCTTCGAGCACCTGCATCGGGGCGAGCGTGATGTTGTCGCAGCACCGTCATGTGCGGGAAGAGGTTGAAGCTCTGGAACACGATGCCGACGTCGCGGCGCAGCCTCGTCGACGTCGACGCCCGACGTCGGTGATGCGGTCGCCGTCGATCGTGATCGACCCGCCGTCGATCGTCTCGAGCACGTTGATGCAGCGCAGCAGCGTCGACTTCCCGCGAGCCCGACGGCGCCGATGAGGCACACGACCTCGTGCTCGTTCGACCGACATCGTGATGCCCCGGAGCACCTCGTTGTCGCCGAACCGCTTGTGGACGTCGTCGATCTCGAGGAACGCGCTCAGCCGTTCGCTCGCATCCGTTGTTGGTCGCGCTTGACGAGGTGGTCGACCACGACGGCCAGCGGGATCGTGATGACGATGTACGCAGATCGCCGACGCCCGTGACCGCGGACAGGTTGAAGCCGGTTCGACGCGATGATGCGGGCCCGGTTGAACGCGTCGAGCAGACGCCGACGAAGCCGACGAGCGCGGTGTCCTTCTGCAGGCCGATGAAGTCGTTGAGCAGGGGCGGGATGATGCGGCGCACCGCCTGCGGTACGACCACGAAGCGCATCGTCTCGGTGTACGAGAGGCCGAGCGACCGGGCCGCCGGCGGTCTGGCTCCAGTGGATGCTCTCGATGCCGGCTCGGTACACCTCGGCGACGTAGGCGCCGTAGACGAGCGTGAGTGCGATCACGCACAGCCAGAACTGGGAGAGGTCGCGCGACGATCGGCAGATCGGTGAGGGGGACGCCGAAGGCGATCAGGTAGATGACGATGACGGCTGGCAGCGCGCGGAACAGGTCGATGTACGCGACGGCGAGGAACCGGATCGGGCGTGGCGGCCCGGCCGGGCAGGCCGCGCAGGATCGCGATGAAGAGCGCCCAGATGAGCACGAGCACCTCGGCGATCATGAACAGCTTGATGTTCAGCCAGAAGCCCTTGCGGATGCTGGCCCAGCTGTCCGAGATCACGTCCCAGTTGAAGAAGACCTTCCGCAGCGCGCCGTCGTTCAGGTAGATGCTGAGCACCGCGAAGACGCAGAACCAGACGGTGAGCCCGATGCCGACGGTCATCCACACCCACTGACGGGCCGCGTCGGCTTGCGCCCTCGCCGCCGGGTGTCGCCGCTCGTGCACGTGCCCGCGGGCCTTGGCCGCGTGCACGATCGCGGGGATCGCCGTCGGGAAGAACAGCGGCACGGTCAGGATCGCCGGCAGCAGATAGGTGCGGACCTTGGGCGCCGCCCGTCCCGGAGGATCGGGTCGGTCGCCCGTGGTCACGTCAGTCGTCGGGGCGGAGCTCATACCGCGCTCCTCGCGGCACTGCCGCTCTCAGTGATGTCGCTACGGAGTGATGTAGGGGATGTCGTTGGGGTCGCCCCCGAACACCGGCGCGAGCCACTTCTCGGTGAGCGCATCGCAGCGTGCCGTCCTCGTCCAACGTCCGAGATGATGCCGTCGAACGCCGACGCGTTGGGCGAGCCCTTCTGGTAGATCGCGCCGTATTCCTCGCCGGTGCTGAACTGCGCGACGACCTCGTGCGCGCCGTCGCTCTCGGCCGCCTGGCCGAGCACGATGGCGGTGTCGAGCATGCACGGCGTCGACCTGTCCGGACGTGAGGGCGGCGAACATCGACGGCGTGTCCTGGAACGAGGCTGCCTCGCTGCTCGGGCTTGCACCACGTCGGCGAGGTAGGTCTGGCCGGTCGTGCGCGGTCTGCACACCCCACTTGAGCGCCTTGGCTTCCTCGATGTCAGCGACGGTCGTGCCGGCGTTGACGAGGATGCCCTGGTCCGACGCTGAAGTACGGGATCGAGAAGTCGACGACCTTCGGCCCGCTCGTCGGTGATCGTGACCTGCGAGAGCGCGATGTCGAAATCACCGGTCTGGCCGGCCACGAGCGCGTCGAACGACACGTTCACGACCTCGACGGCGTCGAGCCCGAGGCGAGGTCGCGATCTCGGCGGCCATGCAGTACTCGAAGCCACCGTTGATGCTCTCGGGGTCGTCGCCGTTCCAGAAGCCGGGTGCCGGGCAGGGAGGTCACGACGGTGAGCGTGCCGTCGCTGACGAGCTCGACATCACCGAGCTCGCCGACCTCGGACTGGATCTCGCAGTCGCCGAACGCGGCACCGTCGCTGCTGCCCGCCACCGCCGTCGTCGTCTCCGCACGCCGCGAGCGGCGAACGCCAGGCTCACGGCAACAAGGGCTGCTCCAACTCTCCGCACGCCAATTCCTCCCAGGTCACAGCACAGTGGAAACGGGGCAGCCTAGACCTGACGCGCTCAGGAGCCCGATTCCAGGAGCGCGATGTGCAGCGCCGTGGGCCCGTGGACGCCGAGCGTGATGATCTGCTCGATGTCGCCCGAGCGGCTCGGTCCCGTGATCACCACGAGGTTGCTCGGGAGCCGTCCGGGCGCGCCCAACGTGCGCAGCAGCGCCGCGGTGGACGGGACGAGACGGTCGGCCGGCAACACGCACAGGTGGACAGGAGGCAGCAGGCTCGCCGTGCGCCCACCCGCGACGTCGGACTCCTGCACGACCGAGCCGGTCGTGGCGATGCCAGATGTCGCGCTGGTGACGCCGAGGTCGGCGTGCGGCGGCGGTCTCGATCGAAAGTGGCTCGACCGTCACGCCGAGCGCTTCGAGCGCGCGCCCGACCTCCGCCGCTTCCGGTTCGGCCGACACGCACCGCGCGGCGGACGTCGTGTTGCATGACGAGCTCCGCGAGGAGATCGTCGGGCACGGTGCGGCCCGCGACCCGGTGCACGGTCGCGCTCACTGCCGTGGCGGCCCGCTCGAACGACCCGATGAGGTCGTCGGGATCGAGGTGGCGCGAGTGCACCTCGGGCACGGCCGCGGGCAGGGGCGGCAGCGGATGGGCGGGATTCGCCGGGGCCGGCGTGGCCAACCGGCGCCGCAGGCGCGCGAGGAAGACGCGGCGGTCGCCGGTCTCGCGATCACAGGGTCCATCACACGCTCCCGTCGCGCCAGCGCTCGTGGAACGTGCGCGCGGCCGGCTGGGGCGCGTCCCGACCCGCGGCCCAACGGGCGAGCCCCGGTGCGTGCGCCGCGAAGCGGGCCAGGCCGCCGCCCGGTGCTCATCGCCTTCACCGACGCTCGGTAACGCGTGGGCTGCGACCACGCGGTTGCCCAAGCCCTCCAGCGCGGCGCGCTCGGCGCGCGTCGCGCGCCGCGGCCCGGCGTCGTCGCAGCGCGAGCAGCAGGTCCTGCAGCGGGATGCTCACCGGGCAGGCATCCATGCAGGCGCCGCACAGCGTCGACGCGTTCGCGCAGCTCGGCGGCCTCGTGGTGCGCGCCCGCGAGCAGCGGGGTGAGCACGGCGCCGACCGGCCCGCTGTACACCCACCCGTAGGCGTGGCCGCCGATCTGTCGGTACACGGGGCACACGTTCAGGCAGGCGCCGCACCGGATGCACGACAGGATCTCTTGGAACTCGGTGCCGAGGATGTCGCTGCGTCCGTTGTCGAGGATGACGACGTGCAGCTCGTCGGGACCGTCGGCCTCGCCGGTACGGCGGGGCCCCGTGATGACGTTCGTGTACGTCGACAGGTGCTGGCCCGTCCCCGATCGCGCCAGAAGGTTGACGAACAGGTCGAGCTGTTCCCAGTCGGCGACGAGGCGCTCCATCCCCATGACCGCGACGTGCACGCGCGGCACCGTCGTGCACAGCCGACCGTTTCCCTCGTTCGTGACGAGCACGATCGAGCCGGTCTCGGCGACGCCGAAGTTCGCGCCGGAGACGCCGAGGTCGGCGCGGAGGAACTCGGCGCGCAATCGCTCGCGGGCGAAGGCCGCGAGCGGGCCCGGTGCCGGCCTCGAGGATGCGGTCGTCGGTCACCTCGGCCTGCAGGATGCTCGCGCGACCTGGTAGCGGTCGTTGTGGACCGCGGGGGCGATGATGTGGCTGGGCGTCTCGTGAGCGAGCTGGATGATCCACTCGCCGAGGTCGGTCTCCACGACGCGGCATCCCGCCGCTTCGAGCGCCTCGTTCAGCCCGGTCTCCTCGGTCGCCATCGACTTCGCCTTCACGATCGTGCGCGCGCCGATGCTCGCGGCCACCGACGCGATGTAGGCGTTGGCCTCGGCCGCGTCGGCGGCCCAGTAGACCTGCCCGCCGGCGGCGAGGACATTGTCGGCGAACCGCTCGAGCAGGTCGGGGAGTCGACCGACGACGTCGGCCTTGATCGCGCGGGCGGCGGCGCGCAGCGCGTCAGGATCGTCGATCGTGCCGAGCGCAGACTCGCGGTCGGCTGGCGAACCGGCCGACCGCCCGCGCGAGCGCGCCGCGCAGCCGAACGTTCGAGGTCGCATCGATGGTGCGGTCGCGGAGTGTGGTGCCGACGAGCTGGTGGCCGGTCACGGCTCGCGCCCCTCGAGGGCGGCCGCGAGCACCTGCGCGATGTGCCGGGTCTGGATCGGCGCGCCCTCGTGTGACGGCGCGGGAGCGGAGGTGCATGAGGCAAGACCCGTCGGCGCCGACCACGAGGTCCGGTTGCTGCTCCGCGAGCGACGTGAGCTTGTCGTCAGCCATGGCGACCGAGACCTCGGGGAGCTTCATGCTGAAGAGCCCGCCGAACCCGCAGCAACGCTCGCACGCGGACCAGTCGACGGTCTCGCACCCCGCCACGCGATCGAGCAGCGCGAGAGGGTGATCGTGACCGCGGAGCTCGCGCAGCATGTGGCACGAGTGGTGGTACGCGACCCGGCGTGCCTCGGGGACGTGCATCGGTGGCAGGTCACGATCGGCGAGAAGCTCTGTCAGCTCCTTTGTGCGCGCGGCCACGGCGCGGGCGCGTGCAGCCGCTTCGTGATCGCCGACCACCTCGAACAGCTCTGGCCAGAAGACCCTGATCATCGTGGCGCACGACCCCGCCGGCACGACGATCGCCTCGCTGTCGGTCTCGCTCAACGCGTCGAGTGTCGTCCGCGCGACCTTGGCCGCTTCGTCGGCGAAGCCCGAGTTCCACGCCGGCTGGCCGCAACACGTCTGTCCGGGGGGCACGTCGACCTCGCATCCCGCGGCACGAAGCACCTTCACCGCGTCGACGCCGGTCTCGGGCTCGAAGAGGTCGACGAGACACGTGACGAGCAACGAGACGCGCACGGGTCGACCGTAGCGGGCTAAGGCGGCGGACTCGGCAACCCGACGACGCCCGGTTCGCGTTCCACGCCGAACGCGTTGAGCGCGTACGAGACCAGCGTGTACTGGCCGACTGCGAACACGGCGTCCATGAGCTGTTCGGTCGAGTACCGGTCCGCGAGCGTCGCCCACGTCGCATCGGTGGCGTTGCCCTTCGCGTGCAACTCGTCGGCGAGGCGCAGCAGCGTCGCATCGAACGGATCCCAGCCGGGGGCGTCCGGTCCGGCGGCGACGCGGTCGATCTCCTCCTGGCTGATGTCGCTGCGCAACGCGATGGCGACGTGCTGACCCCACTCGTAGGGCGCCTGGTTGTTCCAACCCGCTGCGCAGGATCAGCAGCTCGCGGTCGCGGAGCGGTGAGCGTGCTCTTCGCGAGCACGTGGTTCGCGAACACGAGCCAGCGCTTCAACAGCTTCGGGTGGTTGGCGAGCGTGGCGAAGATGTTGAGCGGAGAGCCGTCGGGGGCGGTGAGCCCGCCGACGCCGAGGGCCTGGAGTGTCCTCGTCCCAGTCGGTCGATGGGGAGCGGTGCGATGCGAGGCATGCGCCATGATGCCCCGATGCCCACGGCTCGCGCCGACCGCTGCGTCTTCTGCGCCATCGTCGCGGGTGACGAGCCGGCCGAGGTGGTGTTCGACGACGCGGCTGCGCTCGCGTTCCTCGACCGCCGACCGGTGTTCCCCGGGCACGTGCTCGATCGTCCCCCGAGATCACGTGGAGACGCTCGGCGACCTTCCCGTCGAACAGATCGCGCCCTTCTTCCAGCGCGTCCAGCTCATCACGGCCGGCGTCGAATCGGCGCTGGCGGCCGATGGATCATTCGTCGCGATGAACAATCGGGTCAGTCAGAGCGTGCCCCACCTCCACGTGCACGTCGTGCCTCGCCGACGAGGCGACGGGCTGCGCGGCTTCTTCTGGCCGCGCCGGAAGTACGCCGCGGGCGAAGCCGAAGAGGTGGCCGCCAAGATCCGCGCCGCTCTCGCGCCGGCCGTCAGTCAGTGAGACCGAACTCCTGACGGCATCCCTCGAGGCCTTCGATGCAGATGTCGTCGCGGCGCCGCGCTTCCCAGACCGCGCGCGGAAGGCGGAGATCGCGCAACCGGCCGGAGCTCGTCCAGCGCGCGCGGCGAGATGCTCGCCGTTCGGCTCGTAGCCGAGCGCCGCGCTGACGCCCGAGCGACGGCCTGTTGTCGTCCCATGCGCCACTCAGGGCCTCGACCGCTCCGAGCCCGGCGAACGCGAAGTGGAGGACGGCGGCCCGCATCTCCTTGCCGATTCCCTGGCCCTGATGGCGCAGCCCGAGCCACGACCCTGTACCGACGCTCCGCACTGTTGCGAAGCTCTTCGCGGCGATGCCTTGGCTGCCGACGACCTCCTCGTCGACGATGGTCACGAGGTTCAGGTGCCAGTCGTCGGGCTTCCACTCGGCACGCAGCCGCCAGTTGAACTGGAGGACGCTTCGGGCGGCCACGTCCGGCCCTCCCTCGGTCCACGGGATCGAGAACGGCATGAAGTCGGGCTCGTGCACGCCATCCGCCGCGACCAGCGCCAGATCGGCCAGGTCCTCGTCGGTTGGTGGACGCAGCTGCAGGCGCGGCGTGGTGATCCGCAGACCGAACAGCGGCCAGTGGGGTGAGCGCATGTGACAAGTGTCCGATTCGGTCGGA
The DNA here is from genome assembly GCA_963747215.1 of uncultured Acidimicrobiales bacterium. Lineage (GTDB taxonomy): Bacteria > Actinomycetota > Acidimicrobiia > Acidimicrobiales > DATKAS01 > DATKAS01. The sequence continues at coordinate 115,026 of CAVVET010000027.1, read as the reverse complement.
GCGGCCACAACCGATTTGCGTGAACCGAACTGGTCCCCCATTCGTAGCCTCGCTGTGATGGGCAGGCGTTGATGGGCAGAGATCCGCTCGTGCTGAGCGACGAAGCCGCGATCGCCGCTGCGTACCGCGCGCACGGCGGTGAGCTCTACCGCGCCGCGGTGCGCTCGCTCGGCGACGCCCCGCTCGCCGAGGAGGCTGTCCAGGAGACGTTCGTTCGGGCGTGGAGGGCCGCGGACCGCTACGACCCCCTGCTGGCGTCCCTGCGCACCTGGCTGTTCGCGATCCTGCGCAACGTCGTGGTCGACATGGCTCGAGCGCGAGCGGTGCGGCCGATGCTCGCCGCCGATCCGAGTCGGGCGCCGGAGGTCGCGGATGGCGTCGACGAGTTCGACCGGGCCCTCGCGGCATGGCAGGTCGAGGAGGCGTTGCGCAACGTCACGGCGGAGCATCGCTTCGCGCTCGTCGAGGTGCACGTGCGCGGTCGGCCCTACGGAGAGGTCGCGTCCGAGCTGGGGGTGCCGGTGGGCACCGTGAAGAGCCGCGTGTACTACGGGCTCAAAGCACTCCGTTTGGCGCTCGAGGAGCTGGGGTGGGTCGATGGTGACTGACGCGTGCCGTGACTGGAGAGACGAGATCGCGGCGACGGCGGCCGGCCGGCCCGACCCCCTGCGAGCGACCGGGCTCGCTGCCCACCTCGAGGGCTGCCGGCATTGTCGCGACGAGCTGGCCGAGCTCACCCCTGTGGCGCACGCGCTGCAGCTCGTCGACCCAGACCGCTTGGCCGACCCTCCCGGCCCGCCCGAGGGCTTGGGCCGCAGCGTCGTCTCCGCTGTCGCGGCGGTCCGTCGGTCCGAGGCACGGGCGGCGCGGTGGCGGCGGGCCGCCATCGCCGCGGCGGCCGTGGCGGGAGCCGCTGCGGTGCTGGTCGGAGTGCTTGCGGTCTCGACGCGGACAGAAGGCCCCGACACCGTCGTCGCGTTCACCACTGCGCCGGAAGGAGTGGTCGCGAACGTCGAGCTCTCCGAGGCCGATTGGGGTACGCAGATCGCGCTCGACGTCGAGGGCCTCGCTGACGCCGACGACGTGTACTGGCTGTGGCTCAGCGCCGCCGACGGTGATCGCGTCGCGGCCGGCACCTTCCGCGGCGACGGCCACATGGAGATGTCAGCTGCCCTTCCGCTCGACGACGCCCGTCGGGTCTGGGTGACCGATGCCTCCGATCAGGTCGTGTTCGACGCTCCGGTCGACTGAGCGCTCCGGCGTGAGCGGTACCCTCTCTCGGGGAGCCGGTCACACCTCTTTCGTCTGATCCGACCGGCTGGCGAGGCCTCGATGGCGCGGTTCGGCGACTACTTGTTGGTGAGGCGGCTGGGTGAGGGCTCCCACGGGCGCTCGTTTCTCGCCGAACCCCCGCTGCGCCTGGGCGTGAGCGACGAGTACGTCGTGCTCAAGGTGCTCCACCGTGAGGTCGCCGACGACGACTTCGCCCGAGCGACCGATCGGCTCGCGGCCGTCGCCTCGGTCCTGTCTCCCTACCTTGCGCGACCACTCGACGTCGTGCGCGTCGAGCGTGCGATCGGCGTCGTCACCGAGCTCGTGCCCGGCGGAGCGCTCGACACACCGGCGCGTCCGATTGCCCGGCGCGAGGTGATGCAAGCCGTCGCGGACGCGGCACTCGGCGCGCACGCGCTCCACGAGACGGGCATCGCCCACGCCAACATCACGCCCGCGAACATCCTGCTCGGAGCCCGATGCGCAAAGCTCGCAGACGCGTCACTGCTCGCCGTCCTCGATCCCGGCCGCACGACGGCTGGCGTGCGCGCGGGGGACGCGGTTGATCTGACGGATCCGGCGGTTCTGCTCGGGGCCGCGCCGTCGCGTGCATCAGACGTGTGGTCACTGGGCGCGACCCTCCACCGGCTGCTGACGGGCCAGTCACTGTTCGGCGTCGTCCCCGACGTCGGCGAGACCGAAGCGCTCCGACATGTGATCGTCGCTTCCGCTCGCCTCGGCGGATCGCTCGCGCCGGCTGAAGCGCGCATCATCGCTGATTGCGTCGCGGACGATCCCGTCGAGCGTCCCCTGACTGCGGAAGCACTGGCGACGCGTCTGCGGTCGCTGCTGCTGGCAGCCTGAGCGTCATCGTGGCCGCGCCCGCCGTTCGTCTCGACGATCTCCAGCTCACCGTGGTGCCCGGCGAAGGGCTGGTGGCGCGCTTCGGTGAGGTGGCGCTGCTCGCACTGTCCGGCGGCAGTGGTGCTGCGATCGACCAGCTGCTCGCAACGTGTCGCGCGTTGGGCAGCGCGCGCACTGACGAGCCGGGCGCGATCCTCGTCGACCAGCTCGACGCCCTCCTCGGCGAGCGCATGCCCGCGAGTCCGTCCTTCTGCGTGCTCGCCACATCCGCTGAAGGCGTCGAGGTCGTGTTGTGCGGCGAGGTCGAGGTGACCGTCGCTCGCGGCGGACAGGTGAGCCGTCACGCGGGGCCCGATCCGGACACATGGGTCGACCTTCTCGTCGACGAGGGATTCGACTGGCTCGTCGCGGTCCCCCTCGGCTCGGCGGAGCCCGCGAGCGACGTGCGACTCGACCTTCACGACGGCGTCGTGCCCGGTGGCGGCCTGCGGCTCACGCAGCGCGATCGACTCCCAGGGGAGCCCGGACGTCGCCCCGCGGCCACGACGCCCGAGACCGCCGTCTGACACGGAAGGTCGCGGTCCCCGCGGCAGGGTCGGGGCGAGCCACGCCGCTCGAGCCTGGCGACAGCTCGCGCGGCTTCGTGTCAGTGCCGCTCTGGCACGCGCCCTCGGTGGTGGCCGCGTCCCCACTCCCGGTCGCGACCACGTCGCTCGACGATCCCATCCCCGCCCCTGACGCGATCCTCGTGCCCGCGCTCCGCTGCTCGGCCGGCCATCCGAACAACCCGGCTGCGAGTCACTGCGGCCACTGCGGCAGGTCGTTGCTCGACGGCACCGCTCGGCTCGTCGACCGTCCTCAGCCTTCGCTCGGCCTGCTGTTGCTCGATGACGGCTCGGCGTACGCGCTCGACACCGGGTACCTGATCGGGTCGCGCCCCGACCTCGCGAACTCGTTGTCGCGCGGCGACGTGCGTCCACTCGTGCTGCCGGAGGCCGACGGCGTCGTCCCCACCCACGCGGAGGTCGTGCTCGACGGCTGGAACGTCACCGTCGCCGACCGCGCACCCGACGCGGGCACCTGGATCCGCAGACCAGGCGACCGCGAATGGACGCGTCTCGCGCCCTCGCGACCCGACTCGATCATCGCCGAAACGCAGATCAAAGTCGGTGAGCGCGTGCTCACTTTCGTTGCCGTGCGGCGCGTTTCGGGGGTTGAATCTCCGAGATAGTTGCGAATGCAACGAAAACTGACACGGGCTCTGGTGTATCGAGATGATGCGGCGAGAGTGGTGATGTGCGGAAATGCTTGACCTTCGCGCTCAGTTCGGTTCTGATTTGCCCTGGCGCTACGCGCTGTGACCAGGAGGTAGCGGTGGCTTCAGTCAGCAAGGCCGACACCGTCGACGCCATTGCGAAGGCGACCGACATGCGAAAGGCCGACGTCGAGACAGTTCTCGACGCGTTCTTCGACTATGTCGGTGACGCAGCAAAGCGCGGCGACAAGGTGGGATGGCCGAGCTTCGGAAACTTCAGTGCGAGCCAACGTGCGGCTCGTACTGGTCGCAACCCTCAGACCGGAGAACCGGTCCAGATCGCCGCATCGACGGCGATGAAGTTCTCGGCGAGTAAAGCACTCAAAGAGAAGCTCAACGGTTAGCTAAGAGAGGAGACCCGTGAGCCCTGCCAAGAAGGCAGCCAAGAGGAAGGCCCCGGCCAAGAAGGCCCCGGCCCGGAAGGCTGCGAAGCGGAAGGCCCCGGCCAAGAAGGCCCCGGCTAGGAAGAAGGCCCCGGCCAAGAAGGCGGCTGCCAAGAAGAAGGCGCCGGCCAAGAAGGCCGCGAAGAGAAAGGCTCCGGCCAAGCGGAAGGCTCCGGCCAAGCGCAAGGCGGCGGCCAAGAAGGCGCCGGCCAAGAAGGCTGTGAAGCGCAAGGCTCCGGCCAAGCGCAAGGCCCCGGCAAGGAAGCGGGCCGCAGCGAAGAAGTAGACCCCGAACACTGACGGGTCGAATCACTCACGAGGGGCCCGCGAGGGCCCCTCGTTTGTGCATCCGCTCTTGTTCACGACCACCGCGAGGATGCGCGGGTGGATGCGATCTGTCGGGATCTCAGAGCGGAGCACGAAGCGCTCGATGAGATCGTGGCATCGCTCTCCGAAGGTGAGTGGGCACGTCCCACTCCTGCCGCGGGATGGACCGTCCAAGACCAGATCGGTCACCTCTCCTACTTCGACGGCGCCGCGATGTTGGCGCTCACCGACCCCGACCGGTTCGCGTCTTCCGTCGAGGCGTTGCTGTCGAGCATGAGCTCGACCGACGGCGACCCCACACTCGCCGAGGCCCGCTTGCAGCAACCGAGCGAGCTTCTCGCCGCTTGGCGTACGAGTCGCACCGCGCTTCTCGATGAGCTCGCCGGCGTCGATCCGAAGCGGCGCGTCCCGTGGTACGGGCCGCCGATGAGCGCGATGTCGTTTGCGACCGCCCGTCTCATGGAGACGTGGGCGCACGGCCAGGATGTGGTGGACGCCGTCGGCGCGGTCCGACCGGCCACCGATCGTCTGCGCCATGTCGCGCACATCGGGGTGCGAGCCCGGCCTTTCAGCTATGCGACGAACGGACGCGAAGCTCCGAGCGGTGAGGTGCGAGTCGAGCTCGTGGCACCCAGCGGCGCGATGTGGGAGTGGAACGCATCGTCGACCGACGTCGTACGTGGCGACGCGCTCGACTTCTGCTTGGTCGTCACCCAACGGAGGCATCTCGCCGACACCAACCTCGTCGTCGAGGGACCGCTCGCGTCCGACTGGATGGAGATCGCCCAGGCGTTCGCCGGTCCGCCGGGTGACGGCCGGCGGCCCGGACAGTTCACAGCCGATCGATGAGCGTGAACGACTCCGCATAGGCGACCCCGACGCGCCGGCCCTGCTCGCTCAACCGATGTCGCACGCGCGACCGGAATGCCTCGAGCTCCTCGAGCTCGTCCGGACCGCTTGCATGCATCGTCGACTCGAACTGACTCGCGTGGCATTCGAGCGCCGCCAGCTTCGCGTCGAGTGAGGCCGTGACGTCCTCGGCGTGATTCGGGGCGTCGGCCTCCCACAGCAGAAGGTGGGTCGGACGGTGGTGGGGCACGCCCTGGTCGGGGAAGAAGTGGGGATCACGTGCGGCGACGATGCCCTCACACGAGCAGGCCGGCGTGGCGGTGATCGGGGTGGAGCCGGTATCGCCGCCACGGGTCATGGCCGAGGACGACATCCGGTCGAAGCTCCCGGATCCAGCGGGCGACCTCGGCGCGTTCACTCAGGCCGGAGGCGAGCTCACCGTCGGTCCATCCGAGAAAGACGACCTCGCCACGCGAACCGAGGGCCTTGGCCGCCGCTCGCTGTTCGTCTTGGCGGCGCAGCGACGAGGGCGGAGGTGTCCGCCGTGACATCCCACGTGCCCTTGGACCCGTCCGTGCACACGACGTGATGGATCAGGCAGCCGGCCGCGGCCCACTTCGCGAGCGTGCCGCCGGCGCCGAACTCCACATCGTCCGGATGGGCGCCGATCGCGAGTGCCACCGCCGGCACGGGCAGGTTGGACCTCGGCCCCGCCCGGGATGGCGCGGGGGTTGTCCGGGTTCGTCGCTCATCGCTTCCCGCTCATCGCATCCCGCTCATCGCGCAACTGCGCGCCGTCACGGTCGCGCCAACGTGGCGGCGAGGCCGGGATGGTCGAGATCCGCGGGCAGGTCGACGTCCCATCCGAGGCTCGGCTCGCGCACGACGCGTAGCGCCAGACCGAGGCGCCGCGCCTCGGCACCGTGGCGCCGGAACGACCCCGGGCCGTACGGCGAACCGGAACCCGCTCTTCGCAGGGATGCAGGCGACGTTGGTGCCATCGTCGTGACGGTCGGGCACGAGGGTGACGCCGTCGTGCGCGCGCCGGCCACGCGACGTCGAGTGCGAGCGGCAGATCGGCATGGGCGACGACGACGCGATCGATGCCGGCGGCGGCGAGCGCGGTCACTCCATCGTCGACCGCGCCGTTCAACCCGCGCTCCGGGCTCCAGAGCACCTCAGCTCCCGAGGCCGACGCCCACAGCGCGACCTCCTCGTCGTCGCACACGACGTAGACCGGGAGGGGGTCGGGACGCGGCGAGCACGCCACTCGCCATCTCGCGTGCAAGCGCGGCTCGCCACGCGGGATCGAGCGCGGAAGCCAAGCGCACCTTCCGCGTGGCGGAAGCTCTTGACGGGCACCAGCACGGCGGCGCGCACCGCGGCGAGTCTATGGTCCGCGCCATGCCGATCCGCGGGGCCGTCGGCGTGCTCGGTCGGCCCGGATGGGCCGAGGTCAACGAGCGCGGGGCAGTTCGCGCCGCCGACGGCTCATGGCGACTGGACTGGTGGGTCGGCGCAGACCGTTGGCGTGATCCCCGCAATGAAGTGTCCGTGCGCCACGGTCCGCGCGACGGCGCACCCGTGTTCGAGACGGCGTTGAGGGTCGACGGCGGCGATGTGCGCCAGCACGTCTACACGGTGGCCGAGCGCGACGGGCTGGTGATGGTCGAGGTGGAGAACGACTCGCCGGCGCCGGTCGCGATCGCGTTCCTGCTGCCGCGGAGCGCGTGCGCACACGCTGATCTCTCCTCGTCCACCCACCGCTGGTCGCGGGACCGTCGGGTCCCGGTTCGCCACCGTCGGAGGCGTCACGGTTCCCGCTGCCGCACCGCGGGGTGCTGCGGGTAGCCGTGCCTCTCGCCGGCACAACACCGACGTGGCCGGATCGCGCTCCGAGCGCCACGCAGGTGATCTCGGGGTGGCATGCGCAGCTCCAGGCGGCCGAGCGGCTCGATCGCGCCCGGTTTGTGGCCGAATCGGTACGCGGTCGCCCTCTCGCAGCTCCTTCTCGCCGACGAGGTCGAACCCGCGGCGATGCTCATCACGCTCGGGGTGCGAGTGCGCCTCGGCATCGCATCGGTCGATCGCGACACCGCGTACCAGGTGGGTCGGGCCGCACAGGCGGTCGCCGCGCTGGCCCACGGCGGCATGTCTTCGAGGGCCGGCGTCGCGCTCGTCGACGCGCACGACCTGCTGATTGCCGGCGGCGACCAGACGGCCGCAGCGCGATGTCGCGCTGCTGCTCGACCAGGCGACGTTCTTCATCCCGAGCTCGACGAATCGGACTCCGCGGGTGTCGTTGCGACGGTGCGTCGCATGATCGTCACGCACGCAGATTCGACAAAGCGCGAGCTGCTTCTCCTGCCGTCTCCGGCCGTCGAGTGGCAGGGCGAGAAACGTCGCGGCCCATGACGTGCCGACCCGGTTCGGTCGCCTGTGTCGTTCGCGGTCCGATGGCGCGGCACCCGACCCGCAGTGCTGTGGGAGCTGGATGGGCGAGATGGGGAGCCGGTGATGCTCCGCGCCCCCCGCCTCGATCAGAGCTGGAGGTCGACGCAGGCGACAGGCGAGGCGCTGCTCGCCCTCAGCGCAACCTGACCGTTCGCGATCCTCCACGGGCCGAGCGCGAACCCGCCTTCGACCGGCTCCTGCGGACGGCCGCGCAGGTCGACGAGCCAGCCCCCGCGGTGTCCGAGATCGACGCGCACCTCGTCCGGTGTCGGATTGAACACACGCACCTCGAGCCGTCCTCCGACCCGCCGGACCGACGACACCTCCGCGCCGTCGACACGGAGGAGGTCACCGACGTCGCTCCAGTTGCCTCGACCCTGTCCGACCGCGACGGGCATCGGAAGGGATGCGTCGTCGACGAGCGCATAGGGGTCGACGTCGCCGATCGCCACCGCGTACGACCACCGGTGGACGCCGCGCACTTGCGAGCCCTCCATCTCGATGATCGGGCCAGCGGGGAAGGGCGCGCATCGCCATCGGGCCCCGCGAAAGAAACCCTGTCGCACGCAGCAGCGTCAGCGCCAGAGCTCTCGCGCCGCCGTCGTGGATGTCGACGAGCTCGTACTCGACGATGCCCTCGTGAGCGATCGTGACACCGCCCGCGGAGACGAACCGGCGCGAGGGGAAGGTGGGCAGTCCGACCTCGGTGAGCCCACCCTCGGCTTCGAGCCCACGCTCGACCACCGCAAACGCGCATTCGGCTCGCGACGCAGACGCGGGGGTGACCAACGGGAACCAGGCGCCGCAGACGGTGGTCGCGGCACTGGTTGTCGAGCTCGACCGTGATCCGGACGAACCGCTCGCCGGCTCGCAGCTCGATGAGCGTTCCGACGGTGACATCGCGTCCTCGGATGCGCTCGCCGTCCTCGATGCACTCGGGCCAGTGGTAGCGGGCGGTCATCAGCAGCGCGCCCGCGGAGCGGTCCGTGCTCGAGTGTCATCACCGTGCACGAGTCGGCCCAGTCGACCACGGAGTCGAACGCGGGCGGCGAGTAGTTGTAGGTGTCGCCCTCGTCGCCGTCGTCGACGAGCCGGCCGAGGCCGCTGGCTGAGCGACCGTCGGCGTCCGTGATCGCGAACGTCGCCGTCGCGGTGTCCACCTCGATCGACACCAATCCGTTCGTGAGCGCTGGGGTCGAGAGCACGGTGTCGTGGACCACGACCGGCGGGACATCGAGAGGCTGGAGATCGACTGGTCGCCAGCCGAAGCCGGGGACGTCGGTGACCCGGGCCAGCATCACGGTGCGGGCCGGCTCGTGCAGGTGGTACCGGAACGTCGACTTCGGGTTCGAGGCGGCGAGCTGGTCGATCCGCGCCTTGATGGGTTGCGTCACGAGGCGGGGCGCGCCCGGCGACGCGTACGCGCGCACATCGACCGAACCGTCGTCTTGGCGTTCGACGTCGACGTGATACAGGTCGCGGGTCCACTCGATCACCTCGTGCAGCACCGCGGCCGCGTTCTCGGCCGGCAGACTCCACAACAGCTGTTCGCCGCCGCGTTGCCCGATCACCTGTCCGTGCTCTCCAGCCGCATCGGCGTCGACCGTGATCGTGACGAGACCGCTGCGCGTGCGAGCCGACGGGTTCAGCGCGACCGGTCCGTGGCGTTGCAAGTTCGCGCCGAGAGCGTGGACCGCACGGTGCGTCAGTCCGTCGGCGATCTGGCGGGCCTCGGCGAAGCGGTGCAGCACCGCGTCGCACACCTCGTCGACCGAGCACGCGCAGATCGAGTCGTGGGCGGCGTTGCGAATGACCTCGAGCCATGCCTGGTCGAGCAGCTCGCCGGGCCATGCCTCGGGCGGGAGGAACAGCGCCGACAGGGGCTCGGCGAGCCGCTCGAGGCTGCGTTCGGTCGCCGCGGCGGCGCGACGCACGTCGGCGCGGTTCGACGCCACTCCCATCAGCAGGTTCGCGCGCGCACCGGAGCGCAGCTCGCCCTGCCAGCGCGGGAGGTCCTCGCGTGGTGCTGTCGCGAGGTACGCCGCGAGCGACGTGACCTCGAGCAACAGGTCGTCCTGCACCGCGTTCGCCTCGGAGACGACGCTGCCGAGAAACGGTTGCGGCGCGAGGTGATCGGTCCCGTTCATGATCAGCACCGGGTCGTCGCGGACGATCTCGTGATGGCTCTCGATCCAGCTGGAGATGCGCTCGAGCAGCGCTTTCCCGTCGTCGGGGAGCGCCGCCCCGTTGCCGTAGCCGTTCGGCAGGTACTCGGCTCGCACCGTGCTGCCGTCGGGGCTCGACCACCAAAACGCGGTTCGGTCGACGGCCCGCGGGACACCGCGCCACACCACTGCGTCGTCGAAGCCGAACTGCTGCAGGAGCTGCGGCATCTGAGCGATGTGCCCGAACATGTCGGGGAGGTACCCCACGGGCATCGCGCCGCCGAACTGGGCCGCGCGTTCGAGGCCGAGCTGAAGGTCGCGCACGATCGTCTCGCCGGACACGAGGAACTCGTCCATGAGGACGTACCACGGCCCCATGGCGAGCCGCCCGTTGGACGCGAGGCGACGGAGACGCGCCTCCGCCTCGGGCCGGACGGCCAGGTAGTCGTCGACCACTGCCATCTGCCCATCGAGCAGGAAGTGGGCATACGACGGGTCGGCCTCGAGCCGGGGGAGGAGGTCATCGAGGACCTCGACCAGCCGGAGCCGGAACGCCTGGAATGGCGAGTACCACTCGCGATCCCAGTGGGTGTGCGGAACGATCGCCACGCGTCTCGCCATGCCTTCACCGTACCCACCTCGGCGAGTCCTAGGTTGAGGAGGTGCGCGTGGCGTTCGGGACCGACCAGCAGACCCAGTTGACTGACGCGATCGTGACCTTGCTCGCGGACCGTGGCCACGAAGTGGATGTGGTGGCGCTCGGAGATCCGTGGCCCGACGCCGGTCGTCTCGTGGGGGAGGCCGTCGGGTCGGGGAGCTCTGAGGCCGGCGTCGTGTGCTGCTGGACGGGCACCGGCGTGAGCATGGCGGCGAACAAGGTGTCCGGTGTACGCGCCGCGCTGTGCACCGACGCCGCCACAGCGAGCGGCGCGCGTCGCTGGAACGACGCGAACGTGCTCGCACTCAGCCTGCGCCTGACCTCAGAGGCGGTCGCCGACGAGATCCTCGACGCGTTCTTCTCGACCGAGGTCGACACCGCGGAGCTGCCGACGATCGAGAAGCTGGCATGACGCGCCTCGACGACAGCCTCGACGACGGTACGGAGATCCGCCTCACCGAGTGGACCTCATGTGGTGGGTGCGCTGCGAAGTGGGGCGCAGCGCCGCTGTCCGCGCTCGTGCGCGAGCTCGCGTCCGTAGCCGATCCCGCGTTGCTCGTCGGGCTCGCGCCTTTCGACGACGCCGCGGTCTACAAGATCAGCGACGACCTCGCCGTCGTATCGACCACGGACTTCTTCCCGCCACTCGTCGACGACCCCGGTGACTTCGGGGCGATCGCCGCGGCGAACGTGTGCAGCGACGTCTTCGCGATGGGTGGCCGCGTCGTCATGGCGTTGAACATCTCGGCGTTTCCCGAACGCATGCCCGTCGCGGTGATCGGCGCGATCCTGGAGGCCGCGGCCGAGAAGGTGCGCGAGGCCGGCGGGGTCATCGCCGGCGGCCACACCATCCGGTCGGAAGAGCCCATCTTCGGCTTGGCCGTCCAGGGGCTCGTCCATCCCGACCACATCTTCACGAAGGGTGGGGCGAGGCCCGGTGACGTGCTCATGCTGTCGAAGCCCCTCGGCACGGGCATCGTGCTGTCCGGAGGCAGCGAGGCACAGAAGCGTGCCGCGATCGAGCGGATGCGCATGCTCAACCGGTCCGCGGCCGAGGCGTTGAGCACGATGGGTGACGGCGTGCATGCGGTCACCGACGTGACCGGCTTCGGGCTCGCGGGCCACGGATGGGAGATGGCCGAGCGATCGGGTGCGCGTGTCGAGTTCGACACCGCGTCGCTGCCGCTCTACGACGGCGCGCTCGCCGCGGCGGAGGCAGGCACCCGAACCGGCGGCGACGAGCGCAACCGCGAGCACCTCGCCGACCGCGTCGATTCCATCGCCTCCGACGCACTCGACGCGCTCTGCTTCGATCCTCAGACCTCGGGTGGGTTGCTGGCGGCCTTGTCGCCCGATGCACGGTCTCGCGTGGAAGCCGCCGGGTTCGTCGCGATCGGCAACGTCGTGGCGGGCTCGCCGGGCGTGGCGTTGCGGTGAGTGCAAGCGTCATGCGGACTCGCCCACCCTCCCTCGGGGTCGAGCGCGCGCTGTGGGATCAAGGTCACGAGGTGGTCGTCGGCGTGGACGAGGTCGGGCGCGGCGCATGGGCCGGACCGCTCTCGGTCGGCGCCGCGGTGCTTCCCCGGGATCGGCGGGTCTACAAGGTGCGCGACTCGAAGGCGTTGACCGAACCGGAGCGCGAGCACCTGTACAGCCGCATCGCGGGATGGTGCCTCACGTGGTCGGTGGGCCACGCGTCACAGGCGGAGTGCGACGAGATCGGGATGTCCGACGCGCAGCGACTCGCGGCTCGCCGGGCGATCGAGGGTCTGGGTGTCGTTCCCGACGCGATCGTCGTCGACGGCAAGTGGGATTTCGTGTCCCGCGCCGCTGCCCGGTGCCGCCGTGCACCGGATCGTGAAAGCCGATGCCACGTGCCTCTCGGTCTCGACGGCGTCAGTCCTGGCGAAGGTGACACGTGACCGCATGATGCGTAGCGAGGCCGAGCACTTTCCCGGGCTACGACTTCGACGCGAACAAGGGCTATCCGTGCCCGCGCCACAAGGCGGCACTCGCCGCGTGGGGGCCGACCTCGATCCATCGTCGGACCTGGATCTTCATGGACCATCTGCCGTGGCCCGGCCTGCGAGTGCATCGCCCCGAGCAAGCGCAGCTCTTCGAGACCTGACCGGGCGGAGCCGGCCTCGAACGTGACGGGGGCGCTGAACGCTGCTCGGCGCGATGCGCGCCGGAGCGCGAGCAGCACCGCGGGGCCGAGCAGCACGATCGCGACGGCGTTGGTGATCGCGCGCCCATGTCCCAGCCCCACATCGAGGTCGCCAGCGTGAAGAGCAGGAACCGGTGGAGGTTCTCGAGCACCGGCGCACCCGCGATGTACGAGAGCTGGCTGTCAGTGCCCACGGTGAACGGCCAGAACCAGAGGTTCAGCAACATGCCGAAGACGAATGCCGACACGGCGCCGTACGCGGCGAGCATCGCGATCTCGCGGCGGCCGCGTGCGGGTGGGAGCAGGCCCGCACCCAGCCCGACCCACGATGCCGCGAGCATCTGGAACGGAAGCCACGGCCCGATGCCGCCGGTCAGCAAGGCGGACGCGAACAGCGTCGTCGAGCCGAACACGAAGCCGAACCCGGGGCCGTACACGCGGCCACCGAGGACGAGCAGGAAGAACACCGTCTCGAGGCCGGCGGTGCCCGCTCCCATCGGGCGGAGCGCGGCGCCGACCGCCGCGAGCACGCCGAGCATCGCGATCGCCTTCGTGTCCATGCGCCCGCTCGTCATCTCCGCGAGCAGCACGGCGATGAGGCACGGAAGCAGCGCCGCGAAGATGAACGGCGCGTCGCGGCTGTGGGCGAAGCCGGAGGGCGCGCTGATCAACAACGGCCAGGCGAACATCATCAGCCCCGCGATCGACACGAGCACGATCGCCACTGCCGGACGCGCGCCGATGCGCAACACCGACGGCCTCATGCGAGGGCCTCGACGACCTCGCGCACGGTGAGCCACGGTGCGGGGGACAGGATCTTGGCCACCTGCGGTGCGAACGCCGGCGAAGCGCACACCACATCGGCCGTTGGTCCGTCGGCGACGACCTCGCCGTCGGCGAGCACGACAACCCGATCGGCGACGCTCGCCACGAACTCGACGTCGTGGGTGGCGATCACGACCGCGTGACCGTCGGCCACGAGCTCAGCGACGATCGATGCGAACCGTTCCTTGGCGGTCGGGTCGAGTCCGCGTGTGGGCTCGTCGAGCAGTAACACCGGCGGCCTCGGGGTGAGCTGGACAGCGAGCACGAGAGCCAGTCGCTGTCCTTCCGAGAGGTCGCGGGGATGCGCGTCGTCGCTGATCTCGCCGGCGAGCCGGTCGAGCAACGCTGCGACACGTGCCCGCGCCGCGCCGGCGTCCGCATCGGCCTGCGCGCACTCCGCTGCCACGGTCGGCAGGTACAGGAGATCCGACGCCGACTGTGGCACGAGGCCGACGAGGCGGCGAGCGTCGCCCGACCGGAGACTCCCCGGATCGACGCCGCCCACGTCCACCTCACCTCCGACGCGCGGCCCTGTCCCCTGCAGCGCCCAGAGCAGCGACGACTTCCCCGACCCGTTGCGGCCCATCACGGCGACGACTTCACCGCCATGCAGGTCGAGATCGACCCCGCGGACGGCGACGAGCGGTCCGTACATCACGGTGATCCGCCGCGCGCCGAGGAGGGGGCGCCCTGCGGGACGCCCGAGGATCCGTCCCCTCGTCGGCGTCGTTCGCGTCGCCGAGCGCGTCGCGCACCGGTCCGGCGAGCCGGCGAGCGTCGCGGACCGAAAGGGGCGGCGGCGTCCATCCGAACGCGCGGGCCAGCTGCAGCACCGGCGGCGCCAGTGGGATCTCGGGCAGCACTGCTTGGGGAGAGCCGCTCATCGCGGTCCCGTCGCCGCGCAGCCAGATGACTTGGTCGCCGTAGTGCACGACGCGCTCGAGGCGGTGCTCGGCGACGACGACCGTGACGCCGAAGTCGTGCACCAGTCGGGTCATCGAGGCGAACACGTCCTCGGCCGCGGTCGGGTCGAGCGCGGAGGTGGGCTCGTCGAGCACGAGCACGCGGGGGTGCGCGGTGAGCACCGACCCGATCGCGACGCGCTGCTGCTGCCCGCCCGAGAGCATGCGCAGCGGCCGGTCGCGAAGATCGGCGATGCCGAGGAGGTCGAGCGTCTCCTCCACCCGCTTGCGCATCACGTCGGCCGGCAAGCCGAGCTGCTCCATCGCGTACGCGAGCTCCTCCTCGACGGTGTCGGTGACGAAGCCGGCGACGGGGTCCTGTCCGACGTAGCCCACGACGTCGGCCATGTCGCGGGGCTTGTGCTCGCGGGTGTCGCGGCCGTCGACGACGACCGCACCAGTGAGATGCCCGCCGGTGAAGTGGGGGACCAGCCCGTTGATCAGCCCGAGCAGCGTCGACTTGCCGACGCCGGTCGCACCGACGACGAGGCAGAGCTCGCCTTCGTCGATCGTGAGGTGGACGTCGCGCAACACCGGTCGCGACGCTCCGGCGTGGGCAAACGAATCGACGTCCATGCGGATCATGTCGCCACCTCGGTGAGCGTGCGCTCAGGACTGCGCTGGCACCGTCTCCGTCGCGCGTGCCCCGCTCGCGTCGCGGATGGCAGCCCGTCGCGGCGGCGGCGCGATGGACGCGGGGAGGGCACCGGCGAGGATCGCCAGCAACGGCAGCGGTTCGAGCGTCGGCCACTGCAGCGGTTGCAGTGACGGGTTGAGGTTCGCCGGATCGAGGTGGCCCGCGACGAAGAGTCCTGCGGCGGCGACGATGCCGGACGCCGCCACGATGCACTCGGCGGCGCGCCACGGATCGGGGCGGTATCGGGAGGTGTGCACGCGACGGCCGGCGAGCGCGAGCCCGAGCATCGCCGCGCTCATGCCGACGATCAGCATCGGTGCGCCGAGCACCGCCGGAGTCGTGGCGTCGAGGACGCCGTAGACGCCGACGCAGACGCCGCACAAGCCGAACAGCACGAGCGCGCCGCTGACGGCGCGCATTCGGGCGTCGGTGTGCGCGGTGCGTCCGTGCCCGCGTGCGTCCATCGCGGCGGCGAGGAGAAGCGAGCGGTCGAGCGCGTCGGTCATCACCGGGATCGCGACCTGACGGATGACGTGCTTTCGCGAGGCGTCACCACTGCGGAGTCGTCGAGCGCGATGCACGCGACGAGCGCTCTCGACGAGCTGTGGAGCCATTGACAGCGCGACGGTGATCGACACCCCGATCTCGTGCAGGCCGCTCGGCATCGACTTCAGCAGGCGCTTCGGGTTGGCGAGCACGTTCGCCGCGCCGAAGCAGAGGAGCAACGTCGCGAGCCGCAGGCCGTCGTAGAACGCCGCGAGCAAGCCCTCGAGCGACACCGGGCCGCCGATGTCGATGCCCTGTGCCGCGTCCGGCAGCGGGACTGCCGGGCAGCCGGAACAGCACGTGGTCGCCGTACTGGCCGTCGAGCACCGTCCGGAACACGACGCGGACTGCGATCACGACGAGCGCCACGATCACATAGCCCCTGAACCCTCGGCTCCACGGCGAATCGCCGCGACGGGCCGCGACGACGAACGCGACGACGGCGATGATCGCACCGAGCAGCAACGGGTTCGTCGTGCGACTCGCGGCCGTCGCCATGCCGAGCGCCCAGATCCACCATGCGCCCGGATGCAGCTCGCGGGGCAGGCGGTCGCCCCGCAGCGTCATGCTCCGCCCCGTAGCCGGTGGCGGCGCGCGATCAACACGGCCGCCGTGCCGAGGCCGACGACCACCGTCGCCGACACGACGAAGCCGATCGGGAGATCCTCCACCGCCACCATCCTCGCCGAGGTCGACCGTTCCCGCCGCGACCCCTCGGCCTCGTCGGTTGCGGTTGTCGTAGCCGTGGTGGCGATGCTCGTCTCGACCTCGGTCGGCTCGGGCCCGGGCGTGGTCGACGCCCCGAGCGTCGAGTCCAGGCACGGTCGAGGTCGCGATGGTGGTTGACGCGACGGTCGGCGCGACTGTCGAAGCGGTCGTCGGCGGCGAGGGTTGCGGCGTCGCCGGAACGGTGGGTGCCCCGGTCGGAGCGCTGGACGGGGGAGGCCGGGGCGTCGAGGTGCAGTCGCTGGTGTTGAGCGTGATCGGCGCCGCGCCGGCCGGCACCGGAGGAGGATCGAATCGCGGTGGCGGCAGCTCGGCCGCGGTGCGATCGAGCGCGAACGACCAACCCTCGAACGTGCCGGGAGGCGGCCGCCGGCTACCGGCGCCGAACGTGCTGTAGCACCACGACCCGCCGGGAGCGGCGATCCAATACGACCAGTAGGCCGACGCCGGTGACGGTGTTCACGCAGGGATCGTTCGTGGGCTGTCCGGCGATGCGGCAGACGAAGCCAGGGAAGCGCTGCGCCGTCTGATAGGCGACGCCGGCGGCGCGCATCGCCTCCAACCCCGAGGTCACCGGGCCGGGCGCGCAGACGACGTTGACGCCGCCACCGAGCTCTTGGAAGTCCACGACCACGGTGACGCCGCTCGCGTTCGAACAGGCGCCAGCCTGCTGCGCCACGGCGTGGCGGCAGGCGTGGTCAGTGCGACGAGCAGCGCGATCCCCGCCACGGCGATCATCACACGGCGATCACGACACGGCGCGCGCCCGCCGCGCGACTGCCACCAGCATCGCGCCGAGGACGATCAGCGCGACCGCGATCTCCGCGTGGTGCTGGCTCTCTGCACCCGTCGTCGGGAGGACTTCCGATCCGCTCCCCGATCCGCCGGCCTGAGCCACCGTTGTGGGGACCGGGGCGGGAGGCGTCGACGTCGGGGTACCCGGCAGCGTGGTCGTCGTTGTGGTCGTGGTGGTGCTCGACGGCGTCACCTGGAGCGATATCGAGACGCTCTTGCCCGACTGCTGTCCGCGCAGCTCGACGTGATGCTCGCCGGGCGTCGTGTCCGGGGGGACCTTGAAGCCGAATGTGATCCGTCCGGCCGCGTCGGCGCTGGGCGCTCCGAGCAGCACGGGATCGGAGAAGAGCGTGACGTCGACTGCCTCTCCGGGGTTGAAGCCGTTCGCCGAGATCGTCAGCTGGTCGCCCGGCTCCGCGGTCGTCGACGAGATGGTTGCGGCGGCACCCGAGGTCGCACCGCCCGCGCCCCCGTCGCTTGCCGGCTGGGGCAACGCGAGGACACCCTGCGCTGTCGCGCGGCGAACCTGGTCGCGTCCTTCGGCAGGTACGCCGCCGGCGATCGCCGCGTTGTACGAGGCCGGGTCGTACGCGATCGCTCCGACGTCGGAGGCGGCGGGGGTGCCGACCACCTTGTCCTCGGACAGCTGCAGCGAGAGGATCCACTGTCCCGCCCTGCTCACGGCCGCCGTCTGGCCGGCGGACCTGAGCGCCTTGGCCGCGAGTCCGGTCGTGTTCGCATTGGGCGTCGCCGTCGGGCCCGTGCCCACGAAGGCTCCGGAGGCGCCGTCTTGCTGAGCCAACAGCCATGCGACCGCCCGGTTCAACGAGCCGGACGCACCCGGTGCCCCCGGCTGCACCACGAGCGCCTCGATCGCCATCGCCGTCGCGTCCGTGTCGGCTTCGCCGTCGCTCGTGCACTGGTCACCGCTGTCGTAGAAGAGACGGAAGCCGCCGGCGGGACACTGTTGCGCGAGGAGGAAGGTGACCGCCTCCGGAGGCACTCCGCCCGGCGGTTCGGTTGAGGCCGAGCACCGCGAACGCTTGCCCGAACCCGTTGCTGAAGTCGCCGAAGGCGCTGACATCGGAGAAGCGACCCTGCTGCGGGCCGCTCGTCTGCATTCGGGCGCGGAGCTCTGCTTCGATGTCGAGGCCGCCGAGATCGGTGGTGTCGACGCCTTGCACCTTGGCGACGAGGAGCAGCTTCCCGAGCGGGCCGGCGTAGCGCTCCTCGGGAGACCCGAAGTCGACTCCGGTGACGTAGCTCGGGGCGTTGCTCATCACGTTCGCCGTGGTCGCGGCGGTCTCGGCTGACTTGCCGCGTTGACCGCCGGCGAGGGCGAGGATGAAGTCGATCGTGAGACCCCAATCGGTGAATTCGTCGCCGAACTCTGATGGCACCCGATGCCCATTGGAGGAGAGCTCGCGCTCGAGCCAGTTGAGCCCCGCCACGGCGGGATCGGTGGCGGCGCGCGCGGAAGGGCGGGCACGACGATGGGGGCGACGAAGGCGACGACCGAGAGCAGCAGAGCGAGGACGATGGGGCGGCGAACGGAATCGCATGTGGGTTTCTCGCTTTCGGTTGCGCCTGCACAACGCGACCGAAGCTCGGACCGCTATCGGGAGCGATCATGAAACCCCGGGCTCTCGTTCCGCAGACCACGGCGGTGTTGTGAGCCGATGCACTCTCGGTCGGGCATTCCGACTTCCGACGAGGCGGACCTCGTGGGCTACGGCTGCGGGTCAGTGCCGGACTTCGACCGGCTTCCCCCATCCGAGAGAGATCTGTTGTCACCCGGCAGAGCCGAGCGAGAGCAACCTAGCAAGCGACCGGTCAGGTTGTCGCAGTGACCATCTGCACGCGACCTTGCGCGATCCGCCTCGTGGCGGTGATCGTGAGGCCCGCTCTCGCCATCTCGTCGGTCACCGACCCTGCGACGAGCTCGAGAGCGTGCGGCGGCTCGATCGTGCGGATGATGCGCTGCCAGACCCGCCGTCCCGTCGCATTCTCCGGTAGTGCCCATTCCATGACGGCGACTCGGCCCTGGGGGGCCAACGTCTGTGTGGCTGCGGCCAACGTGTTTCGGCGCTTCTCGTTCGGGAGCTCGTGGAGCACGAAGGCGAGCACGACGCAGTCGTATCCGTCGCCGAGGTCCGCCGAGGTGACGTCGCAGCACAGGTAGTGCGCACCGGGCGCGCGTCGGCGAGCGGCGTCGAGCATGTCGCCCGACCGGTCGAGCGCGGTGACGTGAGCGCCCGTGGCGAGGAGGCGCTTCGTGATCGCGCCGGTGCCGCAGCCGATCTCGAGGACCTTGGCGCCAGGTCGCAGATCGAGCGACGCCACGAACTCGTCTCTGATGTGAGCGATGCCGGTCGGCATCCAGATGATGGCGTTGATGAGGTCGTATCCGGCGGCGAGGAGCGAGGTGGACATCGATGCAGTATGTGAGGAATGCTCATGTTCATCAACTCGCATTCCCGTCCGTCGACTGCGGTCCGCAAGTCTCCCGTCCAGCAGCGCTCGCGGCGCACCGTCGACGGGATCTTGAGCGCGACGGCTCGCATCCTCGTCGAGGACGGCTACTCCGCGATCACGACCAATGACGTCGCCGCGGCCGCGGGCGTCTCGATCGGATCGCTGTACCAGTACTTCCCGAACAAGGACGCGCTGCTACGCGCACTCGTCGAACGCCATCTTGCGGACGTCGAGCGCTCACTTGCATCGCAAGCAGCACGGTGGCGCGAGGAGCGCCCGGATCCCGAGGCAGTGGGCGCAGTCGTTCGTCGAGCTGCTCGTGCAAGCGAACGACTCCGACCTCGACCGCCTGCTCTATGCGGCGGCGCCGGTCGCCGCGACGAGCCCCCAGGTGGTGACGCTCGTGAAGCAGCTGTCGCACGAGGTGGCGTTCCAGCTCGGCCGCTTCGGCCACGGCGACGACACCGCGACGAGAGCACGAGTCCTTGTCGTGGCCACGCTGTCGCTCGTGCACGAGGTCGTGCTCCCACTGCCGAAGGGCCCTCGGCGCCGCGGTGCGACAGCCGAGGTCGTGCGACTCGTCCGACTCGGCGTTCGCGTGCGAGGCTGAGCTGCATGTCCGACGACTCACCACAGACGCTCGTCGGCATCTCGTTCGGTGACGCCTACCGCGCGCAGGAGTTCCTGACCGCGGCGCAGCGGCTCGCCTCGACTGGCCGCATGCACCTCAAGGACGCCGTGTTCGTCGTCAAGAAGGAAGACGGAGCGACCGTCGTGCGCGAGACGCTCGACCCGCAGCCGGGTCGTACGGCGCTCTCCGGTGCAGTGTGGGCGAGCCTGCTCGGCTTGCTCCTCGGAGGGCCAGTGGGCTGGCTCGCCGGCGGCGCGATCGGCGCGGCGGGTGGGGCAGCGGCCGCCAAGCTCGTCGACCTCGGCATTCCCGACGATTGGGTGTCGTGGTTCCGCGACGAGGTCGAGCCGGGCACGACGACGCTGGCACTGCTGGTCACCGACCTCGACCGCGACGCCCTCGTGCACGAGCTCGAGCGATTCTCGGGAGCGACGCTCGTCTACGCGAACCTCGAGCCCTACTGGCTCGACCGGATCCACGATGCGCTCGGCGAAGTCGGGAGTGACGCGGCCGCCACTGAATCAGCTGGCGACGAACTCCGCGAGTAGCGCGAAGAATTCGTCCTTCTGCTCGGTCGGGCATGCCATGCCCACCTGCGAACGTGACGAGGCGAGCGTTCTCGCCTATGCCAGCCGCGATCTCCTTCGATCCGACAAGGGGGCACACCGGGTCGTCCGCGCCGCCGAGGACGAGTGTGGGGCACTTGATCCGGCCGAGAGATCCACTGAAGTCGAACGTCGGGTGGATGTTCGTGGCGAAGTGCGCGAGAACTTCCATGTTGACGATCGAGCGGGCCTGCATGTCCATCATCTCGGTCATCGCCTCCGGGCCCCGGCGGCTGTACAGCGGGATGCAGAGGCGGCCATAGTCGCCGAGGTTCTCGGGGCTCGGATCGCTCCAGAACTTCCTCGCTGCTCCGACCGCCTCGGACCCGCCGAGGCGGTCGAACACGGCGAACATCGCCTCGTCGTCCATGCGGGCGCTGGTGGAGTCGAGCACGAGCTTGCCCGGGTGGTCCGGATTTCTCGTCGCGTACGCGATGGCGACCATTCCGCCGAACGAGCTCCCGATGACGACGGGCTTCTCGATGCCGAGCGCGTCGCAGAAAGAGACGACGTCGTCGCCCCACTGCTCGAGCGTCCACCTGTCGCGCGAGCCCTCGTCGCTGCGTCCGTTCGCGCGGTGGTCATACGCCACGACCTGGCCGATCTCGGCGAAGCGGTCGAACTCGGGCTTGAACTGGGTGTGATCGAAGCCAGGGCCCCCGTGGAGCAGCACCAGCGTCGGACGCTCGATGAGCTGCGGTCCATCCGCCACGAGCTTCTGCCCGTGCACGTCGAACCACAACGAGACGTCGCCGATGCTGACCTTCATGTCGGCCTCAGCTCGCTTGCGTGCCGACCTTGAGGTCGCGGAACGGCGTCGTCGAGTCGATGCCCGCGTCCTTCGGGAGGCCGAGCACGCGCTCGCCGACGATGTTGCGCATGACCTCGTCGCTGCCGCCGGCGATGCGCATGCCGGGGATGCCCATCACGAACTGGGCCCAGGCGTAGGTGCCCCACTCGCCCGAGTCGGCGGTGATCTTGGCCCCGAGCACGTCAGCGACGAACTCTCCGGTCTTCATCATGTTCTGCGTGAGCGCGAGCTTCGCGATCGACATCTCAGGCCCGGGCAGCTGGCCCATCTTGATCTTGTCCATCGCCCGCTGGTTCGTGTAGCTCGCCACCTTCTGCCGCACGATGATGTCGGCGAGGCGCTGGCGGATGATCGGGTCTTCGTCGAGGCCGAAGTAGCGCACCATTTCGATGAGTCGGTTCGTCGAGGCCATGCCGCCACCGCCGGCACCGCCGGCACCGATCGAGGCCCGCTCGTTCATGAGCGTGGTGAGCGCGACCGTCCAGCCCTGGTTCACGTCACCGAGCCGATGGTCGTCGCGCACCCGCACGTCGGTGAAGAACACCTCGTTGAAGGACGCCCCGCCGGTCATCTGGCGCAACGGTCGCACCTCGACGCCTGGCGCGTGCATGTCGACGATGAAGCCGGTGAGTCCCTTGTGCTTCGGCATGTCGGGGTCGGTGCGGCAGATGATCTCGCCGATGTCGCTGTACTGCGCGCCGGATGTCCAGACCTTCTGCCCGTTGAGGATCCACTCTTCGCCGTCGCGCTCGGCTCTGGTTTGGAGCGACGCGAGGTCGCTGCCGGCGCCGGGCTCGCTGAAGAGCTGGCACGCCACGATGTCGCCGCGCCACAGCGCCTTGAGGTAGGCGTCCTTCGCGGTGTCGGTGGCGTGGGCGAGGATCGTCGGGGCCACCATGCCGAGGCCGATGCCGAAGAAGCCTTGGTTCGGCACGGCGTACTTTCCTTCGAGGCCCTGCCAGGCACGGTCGTAGGCCTGCGACAGCTCACGGCCGCCGTACTGCGACGGACCGGTGATCCATCCGAAGCCGGCGTCGTACTTCTTCTGGCGCCACGCCTGGGCCTTCGCGAGCTCTTCCTGCTCGTTCGTGCGGGTCTTTTCGTCGAACAGCGTGACCTTGTCGGAGCCTTCGCCCCAGACGAACTTCTTCTCCTCCGCCTTCAGCGATGCGTTGCTGTCGAGGAACGACTTCGCCTCGGACTCGAACTGGTCGAGGGTGATGTCGGGCATGCGCTGGTTCCCCCTGTGCGTGGATGTTGACCCGTGGGTCAACGTACCGTGTCGCGGTGAGTCGCGGCCAGGCCAACGTCATCCGGGCCTTTTGCCTGTGGACCGTCTACGTGTGGGTCACTCGGATCTGGAACATCTGGGGTGACGAGACCCGCGATGGCGCGTTCAAGGCGGTGCACACGGTGATCTGCGTGATCTCGATCGCCTTCGCCGTGGCCGCCTGGGTCGTGGTGTCGAAGGTGCGCCGCCGAGCGCTGGCCGGTGCCGCCGCCTCCCGTGCACTTGCAGCTGACGCCCGCCAAACAGCGGGCGCCACACGCGAGTCGGCCGACTGACCGCCCGCCCAGGACGGGCCCTGGACGGGCGAACAGGTGTTCGATACATTCGTTGCATGGCTGGCGGAGCGACAGCGCTTCGAGACACGGCGCTGCAACACACCGCGCTCTCCGAACGGGTGCGTCCGGTTGCGCTGGCACGCGAGCAGGTGCTTCCGGTCATCGAACCGCTCACCTCGTTGCTGCCCCAGGGGCTGATCCGCGGCACGACGGTCGTCGTCGACGGCATCAGTGGGGCCACGTCGCTCGCGCTCGCCTTGGCTGCAGGTGCGTCACAAGAAGGCTCGTGGGTCGCGGCAGTGGGCATCCCGTGGCTCGGTCTGGCGGCTGCCGCGGAACGGGGCATCGTGCTCGATCGCCTCGCGGTGATCGGCGCGCCGGAACGCAACGAGTGGGCAACAGTCGTTGCCGCGCTCGTCGATGCAATTGATGTCGTGTTCGTGTCGCCACCGAAGGGGGGGATGGCCGACGCGCGGCGTCTCGCGGCGCGAGCTCGGGAACGGGGAGCGGTGCTCGTTGCCCTGCGCACGCCGGGAGCGCTCACGGTCGACCTGCGCTGCACCGTCACCGACGCCCAATGGAGCGGTGTCGGGCACGGAGCCGGGCACCTGACGGCCCGCCGAGTGACGGTCAGCGCATCGGGACGAGGCAGCGCGGCGCGCGTGCGCACCGCATCGCTCTGGCTGCCAGGCCCGGACGGCATCGGTGTCGGTGTGCGACGAGATGGATGAGTGCGCGGAGGTGACCTCTCTCGTCCACCCGCAGGTCGTCCACGCGCAGGCGGGCTGACGTGCGCACGTTGGTGCTGTGCTGTCCCGACTGGTCAGTGGTGGCGGCCGGCGCCGAGCCGGAGCAGCCGTTCGCGGTCGTGCACGCGAATCGTGTCGTCTCTGCGTCGCCCGCAGCGCGACGCGAGGCAGTCGAGATCGGGTTGCGTCGTCGTGAAGCGCAATCGCGTTGTCCGGGACTCGTCGTGGTTGCGGCCGATCCCGCTCGTGATGCCCGCGCCTTCGAGCCAGTGGCGATCGCCCTCGACGCGCTGACGCCACGCATCGAGCTGACCCGTCCCGGGCGCCTGGCGTTCGCGACCCGTGGTCCCTCTCGATACTTCGGCGGAGATCACGCGCTGGCCGAGCGGGTCGTTGCACTTGCAGCCGAGGCACTCGGCGGTCGAGCCGACGTCGCCGGCCCACCGGTGGTCGGCGTCGCCGACACGGCATTCGCCGCTGAGCTCGCGGCGCTGAGCGGCGAGGCATCCCTGCGCATCGTGGTCTCCGGAGAGACCGACGCGTTCCTCGCCCCCATCCCCACCCCGGTGCTGCCCCTCGTCGAGCCGGATCTCGAGCTCGACGAGCTCGTCGATCTGCTCGCCCGCCTCGGTGTGCGCACGCTCGGCCAGCTCGCCGCGCTGCCGCCGTCTGATGTCGCCGCCCGCTTCGGCCCCCTCGGCGCGCTGGCCCATCTGCTCGCGAGCGGACGCGAAGGACGATTGCTCGACGAGCGGCCGGTGCCACTCGATCTCGTCGTGTCCGCCGAGCTCGATCCTCCGGCCGAGCGCGTCGATCACGCCGCGTTTGTGGCAAAAGCGCTCGCTGACGAGCTGCACGCGCGTCTCGACGGGCGCGGGTTGGCGTGCACGCGCGTCGCCATCGAGGCCGAGACCGAGCACGGCGAGCACCTCGCTCGACTCTGGCGTCACGAAGGAGGGCTCACGCCGGCGGCGATCGCCGAGCGAGCCCGATGGCAGCTCGATGGTTGGTTGCAGTCATCTCGTGGTCCGACCGGTGGCATCACGATGCTGCGCCTCGTCCCCGACGAAGTCGGCGCGGCACGCGGGCACCAGATGGGGTTCTGGGGAGGGCGCACGCTGGCCGACGAACGCGCCACCCGCGCGTTGGCACGTGTGCAGGGTCTGCTCGGTGTCGACGCTGTCGCGCTTCCCGAAGTCAGGGGAGGACGGGCACCTGCAGAGCAGGTGGTGCTCGTGCCGGTTGGTCTCGCCGAGCCCGGAAGGGTGATGGAACCGGCGCCCGACGCGCCGTGGCCGGGCCAGGTTCCCGCGCCACTGCCCGCCGCGGTGCATACGACGACGACGATCGGTCGACGTGCTCGATCGTCATGGCGAACCCGTTGTCGTGAGCGGGCGTGGGCTCATCAGTGGGCCACCCGCCACGATCACCGCACGAGGGTCGCGCCGAAGACGTGTCGGCCTGGTCAGGTCCGTGGGTGTTCGACGAGCGATGGTGGGCTGCCGACGAGCGATCGGCGTCAAGCCCGCATGCAAATCGTCACTGCGAGCGGCACCGCCCACCTGCTGGTGCTCGAGCACCGCCGCTGGTGGGTCGAGGCGACCTACGACTGAGTGTCCACGACTGAGTGCTTACGACTGAGGGCTCAGGCCGGCACGCCGATGATGCGCGCGCTCGGGGGACCCTCACCGACGACGAGCTCGCCCACGGTGAGCTCAGCCGCGAGCGACGGGCTGCCGGGGTTCACGAGCAGCACGTCGCCGTCCTGCTCGACGAGCGGTTCATGCCTTCCGCCGAACACCACGACATCGACCGGTCGCCCGAACATCGCCGCCCAGTCGCGTCCGGTCGGGGGATCGGGCAGCCGGAACGTCACACCGATCGCGATGCCGTCGGCGTCGATGACGATCGGTCCGTCTTCGAGGCGGCCGGGGATCGCGTCGGGATCGCCGGTGCTGCGGGTCGCCCGGACCGGCGCGACCTTCTCGAGATCGTCGAGCACTGCGATCGTCGTCAGGTCGCCGCAGTGCACGACCATGTCGACCCCGGCGAGCGCGGTAGCGACGCGATCACGCACCGCTGGCCAGTCGCAGAGGTCGTCGTGAGTGTCCGACACGAGTCCGATGCGCATCGCCGGATCATCGCGCCAGCGACCTGGATCGAAGTGCGCCGGTGGACGGGCGAACATGTGTTCGATACGCTCGCCGGATGGGGCTTCGGGAACCCGCAAGTTCCGTGGATCGAGCTCGAGCAGCGACTCTCCGACCGAGGCCCTGACGGACGGGCACCCGGCTCGCCGCCGTGGACCAACGCCGGCGGCGACAGCCCTGCCTGGTCGCGCAAGCGCCAGCCGTACCGCCCTCCGCAGTTCGAGCGCCCGTCCGACGCAGTGCCGTATGCCGAGCTGCACTGCCACTCGAACTTCAGCTTCCTCGACGGTGCCAGCCATCCCGAAGAGCTCGTAGAAGAAGCGGCTCGGCTCGGTCTCGAAGCCCTCGCGCTCACCGATCACGACGGCTTCTACGGAGTGGTCCGCTTCGCAGAGGCGGCACGCACGGTCGGTCTGCCGACGGTGTTCGGCGCCGAGCTCACCCTCGGCGCGACAAGCCCGTCGAACGGTGTGGCCGATCCTGAAGGCACACATCTGATCGTGCTCACCACCGGACCGAGCGGGTACGCCCGGCTCGGTCGAGCGATCAGCCAGGCGCAGATGGCAGGGGAGAAGGGCGCGCCGCGCACATCGCTCGCTGAGCTCGCCGATGCGAACGCCGGTACCTCGGACTCGCCGTCGGGTGACTGGTGGGTGCTCACCGGATGCCGCAAGGGCACGGTGCCGGCAGCCCTCGTGGCGCACGGTCCCGCGGCCGCGGCGCGCGAGCTGCAGCGGCTCGTCGACGCGTTCGGCCGTGACCGCGTCGCGGTGGAGCTGTGGGATCACGGTGATCCGCTCGACTCTGCCCGCAACGACGCCCTCGCCGAGATGGCCGCCCGCGCTTCGGTCGCGTGTGTGGCCACGAACAACGTGCACTACGCCACCCCTGCTCGTCGTCCGCTCGCCACCGCGCTCGCTGCAGTGCGGGCGCGGCGATCGCTCGACGAGATCGACCCGTGGCTGCCGGGCGGCGGCAGCTCGCACTTGCGCTCGGGATCCGAGCAGGCTCGCCGGTTCTCGCGCTACCCCGGCGTGGTCGAAGCCGCGGCCGAGCTCGGCCGCGCGTGCGCGTTCGACCTCGCTCTTGTCGCTCCCAACCTGCCGCCGTTCCCGTGCCCGCCTCGTCACGACGAGATGAGCTGGCTGCGGGCGCTCACCTGGCGAGGGGCCGAGCGTCGCTATGGGCCGCGCAAGGGCGAGTACGCCGAGCGCGCCTTTGCACAGCTCGAGCACGAGCTCGAGGTGATCGAGCAGCTCGGCTTTCCGGGCTACTTCCTGATCGTCTGGGATCTCGTCGAGTTCTGCCGGCGCGCCGACATCTACTGCCAAGGGCGGGGCTCGGCCGCGAACTCGGCGGTCTGTTACGCGCTCGGCATCACCAACGCCGATGCAGTGTCGCTCGGCCTGTTGTTCGAGCGCTTCTTGTCGCCCGAGCGTGACGGCCCGCCCGACATCGACATCGACATCGAGAGCGATCGTCGCGAAGAGGTGATCCAGTACGTGTACGAGCGCCATGGGCGCGAGTACGCCGCCCAAGTGGCCAACGTCATCACGTACCGGGCGAAGTCGTCGGTGCGCGACATGGCGAAGGCGCTCGGCTTTGCCACCGGTCAGCAAGATGCGTGGTCGAAGCAGGTGGACGCGTGGGGTCCGCTCGAAGCCACCACCCGCCAGCCCGATTCGCACGACATCCCCGCCGCCGTGCTCGAGCTCGCCGCGCAGGTGGAGAACTTCCCGCGCCATCTCGGCATCCACTCGGGCGGCATGGTGCTGTGCGACCGCCCCGTGATCGAGGTGTGCCCGGTCGAGTGGGGACGGATGGCGGATCGCAGCGTGCTGCAGTGGGACAAGGACGACTGCGCCGCAGTGGGTCTCGTGAAGTTCGACCTGCTCGGTCTCGGGATGCTCTCCGCGCTGCACTACGCGATCGACCTCGTCCGTCTCCATCGCGGATATGAGATCGACCTCGCGACCATCCCGCAGGAAGACGCGGTCTACGACATGTTGTGCAAGGCCGACTCGATCGGCGTGTTCCAAGTCGAGAGCCGCGCGCAGATGGCGACGCTGCCTCGCCTGAAGCCGCGCACGTTCTACGACCTCGTCGTCGAGGTCGCCCTCATTCGCCCCGGACCGATTCAGGGCGGGTCGGTGCACCCCTACATCCGCCGGCGCAACGGCACCGAGCCCGTCACGTACCTGCACCCGTTGCTCGAGGGTTCGCTGGGCAAGACGCTCGGTGTGCCGCTGTTCCAAGAGCAGCTCATGCAGATGGCGATCGACGTCGCGGGTTTCACCGCTGCCGAAGCCGACCAGCTGCGCCAAGCGATGGGTTCGAAGCGCAGCCGTGAGCGCATGGAACGCCTTCGTGAGCGCTTGTACGAAGGCATGGCCGAACGAGGCATCACCGGCGAGATCGCCGATCGCATCTTCGAGAAGATGGCGGCGTTCGCGAACTTCGGCTTCCCCGAGAGCCACTCGGTGTCGTTCGCCTATCTCGTCTACGCGTCGTCGTGGATCAAGCTGCACGAGCCCGCGGCGTTCTGTGCGGCGTTGCTGAACGCACAACCGA
The DNA here is from genome assembly GCA_963747215.1 of uncultured Acidimicrobiales bacterium. Taxonomy (GTDB): domain Bacteria; phylum Actinomycetota; class Acidimicrobiia; order Acidimicrobiales; family DATKAS01; genus DATKAS01. The sequence goes on along the minus strand of CAVVET010000027.1, from coordinate 86,523 downwards.
TGGGCTTCTACTCGCCGCACACCTTGGTGCAGGACGCGGGTCGTCACGGCGTCGTCGTGCGCACCCCCGATGTGAACGCGAGCGAGGCGGCGGCCACGTTGGAGCCGTGCGAGGAATCGCACCACGGCGTGGCGGTGCGGCTGGGACTCGGGTCGGTGCGTCACGTCGGCACCGATCTCGCCGAGGCCATCGCCGCGGGCCGCCCGTATGCAGACATGGAGGACTTCACCCGGCGTACCGGCGCCACGCTGCCGGTGCTCGAATCACTCGCGACGGCCGGTGCGTTCGGCTGCTTCGAGGACGGCGCCGGCCACGCGCTCACGCGCCGGTCCGCGCTGTGGTCGGCGGGGGCCGTGGCCCAGTCGCGTCCCGAGCGGTTGTCAGGCGTGGTCGTCGGCGTCGATGCACCTTCGTTGCCGGGGATGAGCCTCGCGGAGGAGGCAAATGCCGACCTGTGGGCGACCGGGGTCTCGCCCGAGGGGCACCCGACGCGTTTCGTGCGTTCCCATCTCGACGAGCTCGGCGTCGTCACCGCGGCCGGTCTCGTCGACACCGACCACGGCAGCCGAGTGCTGGTGGGCGGGGTCGTGACCCATCGCCAGCGGCCCGCGACCGCGAGCGGCACCACATTCCTCAACCTCGAAGACGAAACGGGTCTCGTGAACGTGATCTGTTCGAAGGGATGTTGGGCGCGGTATCGCAGAGTCGCTCGAGGCGCTGCCGGCGCTGTTGATCCGCGGGCGGGTCGAGAAGGTGGAGGGCGTGATCAATGTCGTGGCCGAAAAGCTCGAGGCGATGCCCGTCGGCGGCTCTTTGCGCTCGCGCGACTTCCGCTGACGGGCCACCGGGGTTCGAGCCCTGACCACTCACCGACCGCGATCGCGGTGCCCTCGCCGACGAGGAACCACTCGCACAGCGTGGCGCCGTGTGCCGCGACCACGTCGTCGAGATCGAACCAGTGCGCGAGCTCGTCCTCGGTCAGGGTGGGGGGTTCGGGAGTGAGGGTGGCGACGACGAGCGGACTGCCCTCGCCGGCCACGCCCGCGAGCAGCGAGATCATCGACGAGAGCTCGTCGCGAGGGACCTCGCCGTCGATGACGACACACGAGCCGCCGCCCTCGTCGGCTCGACCCAGCAAGACGATGGTCTGATGCTCGAGCGGCTGCGCGGCAGCCATGAGCACGAGGTCGAGCGCGGTCTTGGCGCTGTCGAGGGTTCGCATCGCACACTGCTCCTGAGATGGGTGACATCGCAGGGGAAGTGCGAGGATCCGAGCGTACGAAGGGGTGGGACATTCCCCGGGGGGTACCGTCGGGAGATGACGATCGACGGCCGGCCGAGCCGGTTGCACCACTACGCCTTCCTGACCAACGACCAGGAGGCGACCCGCGCGTTCTACGAAGACCTGATCGGGCTTCCGCTCGTCGCGACCTGGTCCGAGGCCGACGAGATCCAGGGGGCGCACCGCGAGTACTGCCACACCTTCTTCGCGCTCGGCGACGGCAGCGCGCTGGCGTTCTTCCAGTTCGCCGATCCCGCGGATCAGGAGCAATTCAACCCGGACTACGTGCCGACGCCGTTTCGCCACATCGCGATGAACGTCACCGCGGACGTGCAGAACGCGATCCACGACCGTCTCACCGCGGCGGACTGGAAGCCCGCGGCGAGGGTCAGGGATCACGGCTACTGCCGTTCCCTTTACACGGTCGATCCGAACGGGCTCAACCTCGAGTTCACCGTCGACGCGGACAACGCGGATCAGATCGCACGCGATCGAAGCGCCGATGCACGCGACACGTTGAAGCGGTGGCTGGCGGGCGACCGGACGAGCAACAACACCTACCGCTGAACGGTTGTCGCTATCGAGCAGCGCGGGCCCGAGCGCGCGCCGGGCTGTACAGCGTTCCGACGAGGAACCCGTACGTGAGGTGCCACAGGGCGATCGAGAGCGGCAGCTTCCACTCGTCGGGCGTACCGAAGCTGAACAGTCCGAACCCCGACTTCGGCGCGTACACGTACGGCACGAGGAAGCCCATGCTGATCAGGCCGAGCACTTGCGCCGTAGATGATCCCTCTCCAGATGTCGCCCCCCGGAGTGTCCGGGAGGAAGCGCATGCGACCGTGGATGAGCACCGCGAACAGGATCGTGAACACCACCGCGTCGACCATGTGAATGGACTGGCCGGCGAAGTACGACGCCACGGTGCCGTACTCGGTCGCCGGCGCGACGAGGGCGCCGTTGAACAGCGGCCATGGGGTCTGCGGCAGACCGATGCCCCGGAAGTAGTAGCCGACCAACGTGGCCATCTGCGTCGCGATGATCCCCGCGACGGCGGCGGCGCCGAACGGGTTGCGGGCCACCCACGCCCGCCAGCGATCACTCGCAGCGAGCGGCCCCTCGAAGGTGTCGACGAAGGTCGGGCTGTCGACGGTGACGGTGTCTACGGGAATGGATGTCGTGCTCATTGGTGTGGAAACCCCCTCCCACGGATGACATCGGGGACGTCATCAAGAGGAAAGGCTACGACGCGCGCACATGTTCACAAGCGTCAATCGTTCGCTCCCGGCGAACGTTCGGCTTGTGCGGCAGGCGAACGTTCCTGCAGGTAGACGCCTACGCTGAGGCGATGCCGTGGATCCGCACCATCGAGCCTGAAGACGCGACGGGACGCTTGGCGGAGGTGTACGGCTGGCAGGCCGCCAAGCTCGGACGCCCGACCGAGTTCACGCAGCTCGGCAGCCTCGATGCCGAGGTCGTCAACGCTCGGCTGGTGCTCTATCGGGCCTCCGAGGGTGTGCAGTCCGCGCTGACACCGCTCCAGAAGCAGCTCATCAGCTATCTCACGTCGATCCTCAACACGACCCCGCACTGCGCCTCTCTGTCACGCACGCAGCTCGACCAGATGGACGGCGGCGCCGAGCTCATGTCAGCCCTCGACCGACGCGACTACGACGCGCTCGAGCCGGTCGACGCGGCGATCGCCCGCTATGTCGACAAAGTGACGCTGCGACCCGGTGAGATGACCGAAGCCGACATCGACGCACTGCGCTCCGCCGGTCTCGGCGATCTCGAGATCCTCGACGCGAACAATCAATGCGCCCACCTCAACTACACGAACCGAGTCGCCAACGGTCTCGGTCTGCTGCACGAAGCAGCCAACGAGGAGCGCTCGCTCGACCGTGTGCCGCGCTGACGCCGCTCGTCTCGCCGGTGTTCTAGCCGGCGGTGCGCACAGGAGCCACCACGAACCGGTAGGTGTGCTCGATCAGGTGCGACGGTCGACGGCTCAGCGTCTCTTCGAGCTTGCGGTCTGTGGGGACCAAGATGATCGCCTGCGCGGCGGGCGTCACCGCGCCGACGGCGTCCGGATCGTCACCGATGACGAACAGCCGGCGACCTTGCTCGGCCCAGCGCGCGTCGAGCTCGACGCGCCGCGGTCTCGTCGAAGATCGGCAGGGCGCCGGCCGCCGGCACACCACACCACGACCGGATCGTCTGCGGAAGCAGCTTGTCGAGGTCGGCTCCTTGCAGCACCACGACGGCACCGTCTCCCCCCACCGCGTCGCACATCACGTCGACCGCCGACTGGAGCCCACGGTCGGTCGATGCCCGCCACACCGGTTGCAGCGCGATGGCCGGCGCGACGACCGCGAATCCGGCGACGACCAGCGCAGCGACGCGCAACAGCCCGTCACGAGTCCGCCACATCATCGCGAGCACCGCGAAGCACGCCAACGCGATGCCCGGGATCGTGAGTGGAAGGAAGCGGCGCATCACCCAGAGATGATCGGGGAACGCGCGCGCCCGCCACAGGTACAGAAGCGTCGGTGCGAGGAACGCTCCCAGCGCGAGTGAAAGCCCTGTGCGGGCCGACTTCCCGAGCACGACCCATCGCACTGCGAGCGCGATGCCGAGGATGCCGAAAGCGAGCGTGACGGGGCCGAGGTACCACGACAGCCACTCCATCGAGTGTTCGTAGAACCGACGCGCCGGTTCGATCACGAGTCCCTCGGCCGTCTGGAGGAACTCGATGTTGCCGCTCGCGACTTCGGTCGTCGTCTCGATGTCGGGCCGCACGAACCACGCGAACGCAGCGAGCCCGACGGTGCCGAGCGCGGCGAGCCCGCCGACGACACGTCGCCACCGCCGCACGACGGAGCGCAGCCCCTTCCATCGCGGCACCACGATCGATGCTGCGAGCGCGAACAGCGACTGACGTCGCCGAACACGGCCGCTTGCGACAGCACCTCGCTGCGATGCAGAGTCGAAGTACGGACGGCTTCGCACGAGGAGGTCGACGGCCGCGAGCGCGATGGCGATCGCGGCTCCGGCTCCGATCGCGATCACCCGTCCCTTGGCGCGTCGCGGCTGCTCGATCCAGCGCGCCGACATCCACAGCGGCAGCACGACGAGCGCAACGAGCGCGTCCACCCGCGCCGCGACAGCAGCGCCGAGGACGAGACCGGCGATCAATGCCGGCCACACCCGATCCCGCGTCCCGGTGAATGCCCACGCGGCGAGCGCGATGCCGCCGCACAGGAACGCCTGGACCGGAACCTCGGAGAACGTGTCCCGGCTGAAGAACGCCTGGGGGAGCGAGACGGAAACCGCGATCGTCGCGCCCGCGGCGGCCCATGCCGGCATCCAGCGGCTCCCGAGGACGAACAGCGCGAGCAACGCCAAACCACCCATCACCGCCGGCACCATCTGCGCCGCGCGGTCACCGGCAAGCCCGTTGACCGTGCCGAGGAGCGCAGGGTAGAGGTGCACGAACTGTGGCTGCAGCTCGCTCGCGGGCTCCGGGTCATCGGGGTAGCCCTCGGGGAAGAAGCCGAGCGCGGACGCGGGATCGACCGCTGTCCGAGTCGGCGAACGGGCCGACGGCCGCGTCGATCGGCAGCTCGCCCTCGTCGGCGAGCCACCTGCCGGTGATCAGGTAGATGCCCGGATCGCGGCTCGAGAGCACGTGCTCGCTGTGCGCCCAACCGTTCATCGCGGTCATCGCAGCGATCACCACGAGCGTGATTGCGACGGCAGCGACGGCGGGCGGTCGACGCTCCCGGTCGACGTCGCGGGCGGGCAAGCGGACGACGCCGAGCACGAACAGCAGTCCCACGTTCGCGCCGATCGCGAGGGCAACGATCGGGCGAAAGACGCCGAAGACGGCGAGCGCGAGCGCGGTCAGGGCGAGTCCCGACACGAATGCCACCGCGGACAGCACCGTGAGCTCGAACCAGCGGGGCACGGCGGCGCCGTCGGCTCGGCTCATGACGGGGCCGTATGGTACCGGCCGGTGTCGTACCGGGTCCTTCACGTGACCTCGTCGTTCCCGCGCCATCGTGACGACGCCGTCGCACCATTTCTGCTCGATCTCGCCCGCGCGCAGGCTGCCGACGGGATGCGCGTGACGGTGGTCGCGCCCCACGACGAGGGCCTCCCGATGCGGGAGGTGATCGACGAGGTGGAGGTGGTGCGGGCGCGGTATGCGCCTGACCGTGCGGAACAGCTCGCGTACCGCGGCGGGTTGCTGGCGAACGCGCGTGACCCCCGCCGAGCGGTCCTCATCCCCGCGCTGGTCACGTCACTCGCGGCCGCGACGCGCAAGGTGGACCGCGCGCAACGACCCGATGTCGTCCATGCTCACTGGTGGTTGCCAGCGGGTCTGGCCGCGATGACGGCGAACGCGCCCGTCGTCGTCACCCTTCACGGCAGCGATGTCGCTCTCGCACACCGCGGCCCGATGGCGCCCGTCGGTCGGGCAGTGACGCGTCGGGCCGCGTTCGTCGCGGCGGTCTCCGAGCCGCTGCTCGCGCAGGCACGAGAGGTGCTCGCGCTCGATCCCGCCCGAAGCGGAGTGGTGCGCATGCCGGTCGTGGTCGACGCGGCTCGAGCCGCCCCGTCTCCGCCCGCGGGACCCCCCTGGCGGCTGGTCGCCGTCGGGCGGGCGTCGCGCGAGAAGGGATTTGACGTGCTGCTCGAAGCGTTGGCGGCGGCCCGCGCCGTCGGGCTCGACGCCACGCTGGAGATCATCGGCGGAGGACCCGAGCGCGTGCGGCTCGCGGAGCAGCGCGATCGCCTCGGCCTGCGAGCCGTGGTCGCGTTCGTGGAACCTCTGCCGCGTGGCGACCTTCACGAGCGCATCGCTGCAGCGCACGCCCTCGTCGTGCCGAGCCGGCATGAGGGCTTGGGACTCGTCGCGGTCGAGGCGCTCGCGCTCCGACGCCCGGTGATCGCGTCTCGCGTCGGCGGCCTCGTGGAGGTGGTGACCTCTGGCAGCGGGCTGTTGGTCCCGCCCGAGGATGCGTCGGCGCTCGCGGCCGCGCTCAGCGCGCTCCCGCTTCCCGATCCGCCGTATCCCGCGCCTGCGGTTCGGCTGCACGATCCTGCCGCGGTCGTCGCCGCGCATCGCGACGTCTACGAGCGCGCCGTCGCTAGCTCATAGCGCTACTTCGTAGCGGGGTCGACCTCGTTCTCGGGCTTGTTCACACGTACGACGAGATCCGCGAGCAGTCCGACCGCGAAGACCTGAAACGCCGCGAACAGGATCAGCAACGTGTTCGTCGCCACCCGGAAGTCTTTGTCGACGAGGTCGTACACGAGCTTGCCCACTCCGAGGACCGTGAGCGCGATGCCGATCGGCAGGAACACCCGCAACGGGTTGTACGACAGCACGAGCCGGATGACCTGCGTCAGGTAGCGCCGGGTGTCGCTCCACCAGTGGAACTTCGAGCGGCCCGCTCGCGGCGCGTAGTCGATCGGGACGTACTTCACGGAGTAGCCGTTCGCGAGGAACGTCATCGTGATCGTGGTGACGCAGCTGAATCCCGCTGGGAGCTGCGAGACGAACTGCAGCCCGACGTCGCGGCGGAACGCCCGGAAGCCCGAGTTGAGATCGGGAATGGGCTTCTCGACGAGGAACGACGCCAGCTTTCGGATGAACCACTTCGCCGGCACCCGAGCGGCCCGGTGTGTGCCCTGCTCGGACGTGCGCGCGCCGACGACCTGGTCGTAGCCGTCGAGCTCTTTCACGAGCGCGGGGATCTGATCGTTCGGATAGGTCATGTCCGCGTCGGTCCAGACGACGACACGCCCGCGTGCTGCGCGAGTTCCGGCCTTTCGGGCCGAGCCCGATCCTCGGTTCTCGGCGAAACGGATGACGCGCACCGCATCGGTCGCGACGAGGTCGGCGAGCTCGTCGAGCGAACCGTCGGTGGAGCCGTCATCGACGACGAGGATCTCGAACGAGTGCGCCGACGCCTCGAGCGCGGACCTCACACGGTCCACCTCGGCCCGCAGATGGCCCGCCTCGTTGTGCACGGGGAGGACCACCGTGACATCGAGCGTCGCATCGGACAGATCGGCGGTCATGCGTCCCCGAGGCTACTGGCCGGCGTCGCGGGATCGGAGGTGCCGGGTGTCGAAGAAGACTGCCGCCGCAGCACGAGCGCGATGCCGATCCAGATGAGCTCGATCACGAAGTCGAACGCGCGGGCGATCACCGCGAGCGCAAACGCGTCGGCGAACCCGTACCGATCGCGCAGCGCGCCGGCGATCACGGCTTCACGCACGCCGAGGCCCGCGGGCGTGATGCCGATCAGTCCGGCGAGCACTCCGAGTGCCTCAGCACCGATGAGCAGTGGGATGTCCGCGCCGTGCACGGTGAGCACTCCGGCGGCGATCATCAGCCACCGCGCCGACTTCAACGCCGCGTTCACGCCGTACACGAGCGTCGCTTCGTGCATCTGACGTCGATTGAGGAGGTGCGGCGCCAACGCGGGACGCGCGGGAACATTCGGCCGCCGAGGGCGAGGACCGTGGGGAGCGCTGCGATCGCCACGAGCGACGCGGCACCGAGCAGGACCCGCCACGGCGCTGCGACCACCGACGACGGGATGAACACGGCCGCGATCAGACCGGACCACGCCGCCAGCAGCCCGAGCTCGATGGCGAGCGTCGCCGAGGTGAGGGTGCGAGGCACTCCTTCCTTCGAGGCCATCACGACCCGCGCCGCGAACCCCGCCAGGCCCGTCGGCAAGTAGCGGCCGGTCTGCGAGAGACACCACACCCGGACCGCGGCACCCCGGCTGATGGCGACGCCGTACGCGGCAACCAGGCGTCGCCAACCGAGGGGGAGCACGACCCCGGCGGCGAGTCCGATCGGCACCGCCGCGATCAGCCAGGCCCAGGTGATCTCGAGATCGACGTCACGGAGGGCGTCGGCGTTGTCGAGCGCCACCGCAACCAGGGCACCGAGCACTGCCACGGCGAAGAGCCACCGGCCGGCACGGAGCAACCGACCCGGCCATCGAGACCGCGGCACCGCCGGCTCCTCGGATCCCAGGCTTCTGCATCGCGGCCACCCCGAGCGAGGGTACAAGTGCATGTGCTCCGGGAAACGGGACTCTGGGGCTAAGGTGGCGGGGCGGGGGAAGCCGATAATTCCCTCTACATCCATGTCCACCCACCTCAGACAGACAAGAGGATCTGCGCCTCATGGCGATGACGAGCCTTGACGAACGGCTGTTGGTCGAAGCCCACAACGAGGGTGACGCCGCCGCGTTCGTGAGCATCGTCAACGAGTACTCGGCCTCGCTCTACGCGCACGCCGTCATGCGACTCGGCGAGTCCCGCGCGGCCGAGGACGCGGTGCAGGAGACCTTCTTCCGCGCCTACCGGGCGATGCCGCGGTTCAACGGCGAGTTCCACCTTCGGGCCTGGCTGCATCGCATCCTCACGAATGTCTGCTTCGACGAGGGCGACCGTCGCCGTCGTGAGGGGCGCACGTTCGAACGGCTCGCCTCGCTGGCCGATCCGACCATGCCGCCGGCCGACGAGGGGTTCGACCTCGATATGGAGTTCGCCCGCCGCGAGGTCGCCAGCGCGTTGGCCTCGCTGCCCGACGCTTACCGCGAGGCGCTCGAGCTCCGTTACGTCGAGCAGCTCTCGTTCCGCGAAGTCGCGGACGTCACGGGTGTCACCGAGGAGAACGCACGCGCCCGAGTGCATCGCGGTCGCGCCGCACTGCGTCGCCTGATCAACGCGCCGTACGCGTTCATCGCGTTGCTGGTGCCCGCCGTGCGGAAGGGTGAGCGCGCGGCACATGCTGCGTTGACCAGTGGCGACAGTTCGTCGTCGGTGTCGGCGATCGCGCAGGCGACCCCGACGATGACGCGAGTCGCCGTCGAGCTGAGCGGTCCGCTGTCGACGAAGGCGGGCATCGTTGCCGGAGTCGTTGCGGCGGCCGCGACGACCGTGGCCGTTCCCGTCGCGTCCTCGGTTGCCGATCGCACATTCGCACCGCCTCCGGCGCCTGTCGTGGCGGCGCCCGCCGAGGACACAGACGTCACGCCGCTGCCTCCTCCCGCCGACGCGACCGTCGTGGTCGATGCCGCGAGCGGTGCAGCCGCGGGCATCGACGCTGCGGCGGACGCGCCGGTTGACCCGTCGGCCAGCGCCCCCGGTGGCGAATCCGCCTCAGCGGTCGGTGAGCAGCAGACGTTCTCCGCGCCGGCCGGCCGATTGCCCGCAGCGGTGAAACAGAGGGTGCGACGCCGGCCACCGGTGGCGAGCCGTCCGCAGGTCGCCACCGCGCCCGCCGACGGGGGATCGACTGCGGTGCCCGCCGCCTCGACGGTCACGCAGAGCCTCGACGCCTCAGCGCTCACCGCGACCGCATCAGGCGATCAGATCGTCCTCAACGGCGGCGCCTCGCTCGTCGGCTCGAACACCCTCGCCGGATCCCTTGACGGTTCGCTGGTCGTCACTGCCGGTGCCACTCCTGACGACCCGGTGCGCATCGACGGCACGATCTTCATTTCGTTGGTGTCGATGGTTCGACACACTCCCTTCGGATCGCGATCCGAGCCACGGTGACGACCACGGGTGGCGTGAGCACCTACACGATCACCGCCGGTCGGTTCGAGCTCGACGACGGCACCGCCGTCACGACGGGCCAGATGACTGGAGCGATCGTCGTCGGCATCGGGAACGCGTTGAGCGTCTCGCTCGTCCTGTCCTGAGGTCCGCGCGCGTCCGACTGCCCCGCGCTGAGCGCTCGAGCCGTCGCGCCTAGGGTGCCCGGCCAATGCCGCGCACCCGCCGGCTGGCCGGCCTTCTCCTCACTTGTGCGATCGCCTTCGGCGCGGTCGCCGGCTCCGCCATCGGAGCGGTGGCCGACGACGGCACCAACGCGGCGCAGCCGAGTCGGTGGCCGGTGGGGCCGGGAGCGAGCCCTCGCATCGAAGGCACCGCGCACACGCTCGCGTCTGCTCGGCCTGCCGATCGATTCGAGACCAATCTGGCCGTGACGCTGGCCCTGCGCGGTGGCGGTGGGTTCCCCTACAGCACGAGCGACCGCACCAGTGGTGGCGACACCAGCCTGGCCGGCGCCAACGATTGGTGGGGAGACGCGGTCGTGCCCCAAGTCGGTGATCGTGGTCGCCGGCGACAACTTCGCTGACGCGCTCGCAGCGACGTCACTCTCGGACCCGACCGACAAGGGCGATCGGTCCGTTGCTCGAACGCGTTGCGGCCGCGGATCCTCTCTTCGATCCGATCGGCGGATTCGCCCGCGTCGACATGGCGCTGGCGCCGATCATCGTCACCCCTTCCGGTCGCCAAGAGCGACTTCGCTCGCGGTGAGTGCGCGCATCGCCGCGCAAGACATGGCCCAGGGCGGGTGCACGACGGCTCGGAATGCGGTGATCGTCGGCGGGCATCGGTGCCGTGCCGCGCTCGATCGAGCGCGACCTGCTGGGTGTCGGCTACACGCAGGTGTTCCGCGTCGCCGGGCTCGATCGCTTCGATACCGCTGCACGGGTCGCGCAAGCGCTCGGGACGCGCTCGGTGCCCGAAGAGCACGACCACCTGTGTCGATCCCGATGTCACTGACGGCTCGGCCCGCATGGCCTTCTACGCGCCGTCGGTGGTCGAGCTCCGCGACAGCGCCTCGTCATGCCGCCTCCTCGGACGGACTGTCGTGCTCGCGGACGGCGGCACCGGCGCCGACGCGCTCGCTGCGGGATGGTGGACGAGCTTCTGGCAGGTGCCCGTGCTGCTGACGGCGCCGGACGGCGTCTCTGCCGGCACCGACGCGAGCGGCCTTGCAAGCGACAGCGATCAACCACGTCGTGGTGCTCGGCGGCCCGGCGCGCATCTCCGACGCCGTGCTCGCCGAGGCGCAGGCTCTCACCGGGCGGTTCCGTCCTGCGGATCGCCGGAGCCGATCGGTACGCGACCGCAGTGGAGATGGCGCGGCGTCTCGGCGGGTGGTGGCCCACCGGTGACGCGGCGGATTCCGCAGGGTCGCTCGTTTGCATCGCCGCGTCGGGCGGGCAGGGCGCGAACTCGGTCGGATGGCCCGACGCGCTCGGAGCGGGACCCTTCTGCGGAGCGATCAATGGTGGAGCCGTCGAACCCCGGAGCTCCGAGTCGCGCGTTGCCGCCGGCCGCTGGCGCCGCCCCGTCAGCGACGGTTGGCGTGCGACCGGCGCGCGATGCGGTGCCCGTGCTGCTCGTGACGCCGCAGTCGTCCTCGTTGCCGGCGGCGACGTCGAGATTTCCTCGCGTCGGTCTTCCCGACGGGCAACTGGTGTTCGAGCGCGGCGACGCTTTCCTCGTGCAGTGCGCCCGGCTTCGCCGTCGCGTTCGGTGGGCGTGCTGTCGTTGCCGACGAAGCCCTGCAGGAGGCCGCGACGCTTGTCTCCGGCGGCACCTATCAGGTGCGCCGACGACGTCACGCCGACGGTCGCCGGGGGCTTCACGACCGGGTCTCGACCTCTCGCCGGTGTTCGCGGCCGGTGGGGGCGCCGGCCCGAACCGCCAATGCTTCACTCGTGGTGCCTTGCTGGCGGTGCGGTGGCTCTCGGTGTTCAGCGACAGTGCCGCCACACAGTTCGACAGCGAGTTCGACGTGATGATGACCGGGCGGTACGTCACTGATGCAGACGGCGTGTCGCGGACTCCCGGGGTGAGCGCGCCGGTCTGCGCGTGCTCTTCAACGGCAGCCCTCAGGGGTTGTCCTTCGTGGGTGGCGTGAGTCTCTCGGGAAGGGCGACGCCGCGCACGGCGCTGTCTCCTACGGGCCAGTGCAGCGTCTGACGCTGTCGGCGAACCTCGCACAGGCCGGAGTGACTGGCTCCGGCGCCGCGTCCGAGTCGACCGACCCGGCAGTCGGGACGACGTGGACCTACACGTCGACGCCGCTTGCGCCCGTGCAGATCACGATCAAGGCCGGCTCTGCCCGCCAACGTGTCCGGCGCCATGCTCACGCTCACGGTGACGAGGGGCGCGACGCGCGACCGCCCCGCACACTGTCGCGGGCACCTTCACGCTCTCGACGACGAGCGGAGTCGTCTCCGGCACCGTCGCCGGGGAGGCGCTGCTCTCGGCCGGCGTGTGGCGGCTCCGGGGAAGTAGCCAGTTCGATCCGACCGGCGGTGGCGCCGCGGGGTCCGGTGGGTTCGCCGCCGACATCACCCTGGGCAACCCCGGTACCGGAGACGACACCGTCTCGTGGCGTCTCGACGGCACCGTCAGCTGATCGCGCTCAAGCGCTCATAGAGCGCGGCCACACCTGTTCGGCGACGCCGGTGCGACTGAACTCTGTTCGCGCTCGCTCGATCGCGGCCTCTCCCATCGACTCGCGCCCAGCGTCGTCGGCGCAGAGATCGAGCACGGCGCGAGCCAACGCGCCGTCGTCGATCGGACAGACGATGCCCGTCTGCCCGTTCACGACGACCTCGGCGGCACCCCCGACGTCAGTCGTGACCGTCGGCCGACCGGCCGCGGCTGCCTCGATCAGAGGACAGCGGCATTCCTTCGTTGTCGGACGTCAGCAGCACGAGGTCAGCCGCGGCGTAGCACGTTCGCGACGTCCGACCGCCAACCGAGGAAGTGCACGCGTCCGCGAAGCGCAGGCGATCGTGCGACGGTTGCTTGCAGCTCACCGAGCCCGCTGCCCTCGCCGGCGACGACGAACGAAACATCGGATCGTTCGGTCGGCGACACGCTGCGCGACGCGGGCGAACCGATCGGGTCGTTTCACGTCGGCCAGACGGCCGACGAACGCGACGATCATGCCGTCGGCCGCGAGGCCGAGCTCGCCGCGCGCCTGCGTGCGGTCCTGCCGGAAGGCGAGGCTCGACGCCGGGTGTCATCACCTCGTACTGATCAGCGCGCCCGATGTGAGCCGCGACGAGCTCGTCGCGTACCTGACGGCCGACCGCGACGAGGCGCGTCGTGCGGCGCGCGAGGAGGCGCTCGACGCCGACGACGCCTTTCGTCACAGATGGGGAGAAGTATCCGTGCAGGAGATGACCGTGGTAGACGTGCACGGTCGCGGGAGCGCGCGCGGCGAACGCGGCGATCCGCCCGATGACGCCCGCCTTGGCCGTATGGGTCTCGACGATGTGCGGGCGGAACGCGCGGATCTCGGACGTCACCCGCGCCAGGGCCTGGGGATCGGCGAGCACGTTCGGCGCCCGGCCCAGCCCGTCGATGCGGGTGACCGTGAACGACCTCGGGCGCAGCTCGAGCTCGTCGGCCTCGTCCGCTCCGACCTGACCGGTCAGCAGCCGCTGTTCGAACCGTGCCGGATCCAAGTCGTCCATCAGGTCAGCCACGATGCGGGCCGGTCCCCCGACGTTCATCCGCGCGATCACGCGCAGGACGCGAACGGGGGGTGTCACGGGTCGGCACGGTAGCCCCGGCGCTCCGCGCCGAAACTCGGGAGCGAGCCGTGCCGTGGGCTCGTGGGACGGTGCCGTACCCTGACGAGGTGCGCTCCCTCGTGACCGGAGGCGCCGGTTTCATCGGTTCCCATCTCGTCGACGCGCTGCGCGACGAAGGCGCCGAGGTGACGGTCCTCGACAATCTCGCCACGGGTCGGCTCGCGAACCTCCAGGGCGAAGACGTCAGGATCGTCGAGGGATCGATCCTGGATCCGGATCTCGTCGACAAGGAAGTCGAGGCGGCCGACGAGGTGTTCCACCTCGCCGCGGCAGTCGGTGTCCAGCACATCCTGGACGATCCACTGCAAGCGATGCGCGTGAACGCACGCGGCACCGAGCACGTGCTCGACGCCTGCGCCGCGGCACGGTCGGCCTGTGCTCGTCGCGTCGACGTCCGAGGTGTACGGCAAGTCGACAGCGGTCCCGTGGAGGGAGGACGACGAGCGGGTGCTGGGGTCGACGAGCGTGCAGCGCTGGTCCTACGCCACCGCGAAGGCGTTGGACGAGCACTTCGCGCTCGCGCATGCCGCCGCGGGCCTTCGGGTTGCGATCGTGAGGTACTTCAACACCTACGGCCCCCGCCTGGATCCGCAAGGCTACGGATCGGTGGTGGCGAAGTTCATCGGCCAAGCACTCGCGGGCGAGCCGTTGACGGTGCACGGCGATGGAACGCAGACACGGTGCTTCACGTACGTTGCCGACACCGTCGCGGGCACGATTCTGGCGGCGCGCACCGTGGACGCGCAGGGCTCGGTGTTCAACCTCGGCACCGAGGAGGAGACCACGATCGACGAGCTCGCGCGGCTGATCATCGAGCTCACAGGGTCGACCTCGGAGCTCGAGCGCGTGAGCTACGAGCGGGCCTATCGGCGCGACGTTCGAAGATGCCCCCCGTCGCCGCCCCGACATCACGCCGCGGCTCGCACGATCCTCGAGTGGGAGCCCCACGTCGCGCTGCCGCGACGGGCTGGCCCGCACCCTCGACTGGTGGGTCGCCAACCATGGCTGATTTCTACGATCGGGTCGAGCGGCGCGAGCTGGTCGTCGGCGTCGTCGGACTCGGCTACGTCGGTCTGCCGCTCGCCCTTGCCCACGCGGAAGTGGGGTTCAGCGTCGTCGGATTCGACGTCGACGTCGAGCGCTGCGTGGCCCTCAACGAGGGGCGGAGCCCGATCGAGGACGTCGCCGGCGACCGCCTCACGGACGGTCGCTCGGCGCAGGGCGCTTCCGCGCCGCCGCGGATCCGGTGCGTCCCTCGAAGACGTCGACGTCGTGTTCATCTGCGTGCCCACTCCCGCCGATCGCCACCAGACCCCCGACCTGTCGTATGTGCACGCGGCGCTCACGTCGGTCGCCGAGGTGCTGCGGCCCGGCGTCCTCGTCATCCTGCAGTCGACGACGTATCCGGGCACCACGACCGAGGTCTGCCGCCGCCGCGCTCGAGGCGACGGGGTTGCGTGCGGGCGTCGACTTCCACCTCGCGTTCTCACCCGAGCGCGTCGATCCCGGCAACGCCGAGTGGACCGTGGCCACCACGCCGAAGGTCGTCGGCGGGAGTCGACCGAGGAATGCGGTCGCCGAGCCGCGGCGGTGCTCGCCACGCTGATGGCGTCGCCCGGCGGCGTCCGTCAGGTCTCGACACCGGCGGCGGCCGAGATGGCGAAGCTGCTCGAGAACACCTATCGCAACGTCAACATCGCGCTCGTCAACGAGCTCGCGCAGCTCTGCCATCGGATGGGCATCGACGTGTGGGAGGTCATCGACGCGGCCGCGACGAAGCCGTTCGGCTTCGAGGCGTTCCGGCCCGGCGTGGGCCCCGGCGGTCACTGCATCCCCGTCGACCCGCAGTACCTGTCGTGGAAGGCGCGCGAGTTCGACTTCCGCACCGAGTTCATCGACCTCGCGGCGGACACGAACCAGGGGATGGCCGACTACGTCGTCGGCCGGATGCGCGCGTTCGCCGACCGGCGCGGCTTCGCGCTCGCCGGGGCGCGCGTCCTGTGTCTCGGGGTCGCGTTCAAGCCAGGCGTGAGCGACACGCGCAACTCGCGCGCGATCCGGGTGGCGGAGCTGCTCGCGCAGGCCGGTGCCCACGTGGAGTTCGCCGACCCCCGCGTCGATGAGCTCGACGTCGCCGGCGAACGCCGCAAGGCGGTCGCCGATCGGCCCGTCCATGGCGGACGGCTTCGATCTCGTCGTCGTGCTCGTCGCGCATCCCGAGTGGAGCGAGCTCGTCGGACTTCCCGACGTCGCGCCGGTGTTCGACGCGGTCGGCGCGCTCGAGCGTCGAGGCCATCCGTCGTACGAGCGGCTGTGAACAGTCGCCGCCCCAGTACTCTCGGGCCGGACATGGCGCTCGATTCACCTCCGCATCGCACGATCATCGTTGCCGGCGCCGGCGGAGCGACGTGGGGCGAGACCTGGCGGGCGCGCGAGCTGCTCGCCGCCATGGTGCGCCGCGACTTCGCGCTCCGCTACAAGCAGACGTTCGTCGGCGCAGCGTGGGCGGTGCTGCAGCCACTCGGCCTCACCTTGGTGCTCGCGGTCTTCTTCGGTCGGTTCGTGCCGAACCCGGTCGCCGGCCTCCCCTACGCCGTCTTCATGCTCCCCGCGATGGTCCTGTGGCAGTTCTTCGCGAAAGGCTTGTCGGTCGGCGGCGTCAGCCTGTCGCACAACTACGACGTCGTCACCAAGGTCTTCTTCCCGCGGATCTTCCTTCCCGTGGCGTCGATCATCGCGTCGCTCGTCGACTTCCTTTGCGCACTCCTTGCCGCCGCGGTGGTGATGGCCTTCTACCGCGACGGCCCCGGCTGGGCGGTGGTCCTTGCCCCCTGCTTCGTCGGTATCGCCATTGCGGCGTGCGTCGGGTTCGCCGCGTTCTTCGCCGCCTTCGACGCGCGCTTTCGCGACTTCAGGCTCGCGCTGCCGTTCGTGCTGCAGCTCTGGTTCTTCGCGACGCCCGTCGTGTACTCCTCGGCGATCATCTCGGAGCAATACCGCTGGATCTACTTCCTCAACCCGATGGCGGGGGCCGTCGAGGGCTTCAGGTGGTCCGTCCTGGCCGATGTCCCCGCGCCCGCGCCCGGCGATCTCGTGTTGTCGGCTCTGGTCGCCGTTGCTGCGATGATGATCGGCCTTCGCTACTTCCGCAGGGTCGAGGGCGCCATCGTCGACATCTTGTGACCGTCGGCGACGTCGTCGTCTCTACCGAGAACCTCGGGAAGCAGTACCGCAAGGTCGTACAGGCGCGTGGGCGCATACGCGACGTCGTCGCGGAACGCGCAAGCCGGAGCGCCCGACCCCACGGTCCGGTGGAGCCGTTCTGGGCGCTCCGACACGTCGACCTGGAGGTGATGGCCGGTCAGGTCACCGGCATCATCGGACGCAACGGCGCGGGCAAGAGCACCTTGCTGAAGTTGCTCTCGCGCATCACCACGCCGTCGGAGGGTCGAGCCGAGATCGACGGCCGGGTCGGGTCGCTGCTCGAAGTCGGCACCGGGTTCCACATCGACCTGACGGGGCGCGAGAACGTGTTCTTCTCTGGGGCTGTGCTGGGCATGGGCCGAGCCGAGGTTCGTCGGAAGCTCGACGACATCATCGAGTTCGCGGGCGTCGAACGTTTCATCGACACGCCGGTGAAGCACTTCTCGAGCGGCATGCAGGTGCGGCTCGGCTTCGCGGTCGCCGCCCATCTCGAGCCCGAGGTGCTCATCGTGGACGAAGTCCTCGCCGTGGGGGATGCGGCGTTTCAGAAGCGCTGCCTCGACAAGATCAGCGAGATCGCCGCGAACGGGCGGGCCATCCTCCTCGTGTCCCACGACCTCGCCGCGGTGCGCGCTCGATGTGACGTCGCGCATCTCTTCGACGCCGGGTTGTTGGTGGCGAGCGGCCCACCGCAGGAGATCGTCGACACGTACCTCTCAGGAGCCATCGACGAAGGCCCCCGGCTTCTGTCGGTTCGAGACTGGAAGGTGAACGGCAGCGACGACCCTGTCCTGCCGCGAGCCGGTCCGTGTGCCTTCGAGGTGAGCTTCGACGTCGCCACCGACCTCGGGCCGTCTTCGCTCACCCTCACCGCCGGGCGCGACTCGGTGGCGGTCTGCCAGGGTGCGCTGGACGTGGACCTCGCGGTCGGGGGGTACGTGGCGACCTTCGAATTCGATCGGCTCCCGCTCGGGTCCGGCCGCTACGAGCTGACCTTGACCTTGGAGAGTTCAGGCGGTCGCTCCGCGATCGCGCTCGAGCCCGCCCTCGTCGTCGGGCCGCATGCATCGAGCGGACCGATCGTGGTCGTCGACTTCCGCGGTCGTGTGGACCCGGCTTGAGAGCGACATTCGCCAGAACCCGGCTGCATTAGGTTGTCGGCATCGACGCCCACGCCGATTCAGACACGCAAGTCCCTCGGGCCGAGTTGGACGCGTGCATCGCGATCGTCTTGCGCGACCGCTACTCAGTGGTGGCGCGCTGCCTCGCGGGCCTGGAGGCCCAGGGACTCGACAAGCTGCCCACGCTCGTTGTCGCAGACGAGGCGCCCGCTCGCCTCCGGGCCGAGTGGACGTCGAGGTTCCCTTGGGTCGAGTTCGCGTTCGTCGACCGCCCGCTGAATGGCGGCGAGGCCCGCAACGTCGCGCTCGAGCGCGCGTCGGCTCCGGTGATCGCGGTGTTCGATGCGGATCTCCAGGGGGAGCCGGGATGGCTCGATCGCTGCCGAGAACGGTTGCGCGACACGGGCGCCGCCGCGGTGGGGCCGGTTGTCGTCTACGACGACGGCACGATCCACACGGCCGGGAACCTCGAGTACGCCACCGTCAAGGACGGAGTCCAGTACGTCTTCAAGGAGATGCGGTACATGGGTCTGCCGTATCTCGAGGACAGCGCACTCGAGCCGGCCTTGATCGACTACGCCGAGTACCACTGCATGGTGATCGACGTCGCCGCGGCCCGGGCAGTGGGGGGCTTCGACAGCGCGATGCCCGAGTTCGGCGAGATCGACTTCGGACGGCGTCTCCGCTCGGCCGGACGCGAGGTGTGGGTCGAGCCCACCGCGATCGTGCATGTGAGCCAGGAGGCGCCCGTCGAGTTGGACGACATCCCCCTGTTCATCCGACGGCTGGGACCCCGTCGAAATCGGCCGTGGAGGCGAGCGCTTCCGTGAGGTGTGGGGCGTCGACGTCGAGGAACGCGGTGTGTTCGACGACTTCCTGCGGCGCTACAACGGCACCCTCGGTCCCTTGCCTCGGCGGTGGCCCGAGCCCTGGGCCTTGGCCGTCGATCGCGGTGTGCGCCGCACGGGTCGGGGCGTCGTCGAGAGCGGGCCGGCAGCTCGCCTCCCGAGCCCGTCTCATGTTCGGCACATAGACGCACTGCGACGACCGGCTCGGCCCGGTCAGAGGAACACGGTCACCGGAACACGGTCACAGGAACACGGTCACAGGAACACGACGCGCTCCCGCACGCTCCCGACGACGCGCCCAGAGTTGAAGGCGAGCACTCTGAGTGAGTTGATCCTCGCCGTCTCTGCCAGGAACGGGAACGCCACACATCCCGCGAGCGCGAAAGGCCCAGGAGCCTGCGGCGAGCACGGGGCTCCGGCGGGGCATGCCGAGCTCCGCGTAGTACCGGTACAGGGTGACTTGGCGCTGACCGTACAAGTAGTAGTGGCGCCACGAGCGCACGCCCGCCGGACGCAGCCGGTAGTGCATGACGGCGTCGGGCACTTCGACTGCTCGGTGTCCTCTGAGAGCGGCCGACCAGCTCAGAGCGACATCGTCGCCCGCGCCGACCAAGCGGGTGTCGAACGGCACGAGCTCGCGTGCCAGCTCGGCCCGCAGCCCGAGGTTCGCCGACGTTACGAACGGGAAGAAGCCCGGAAACGGACGAATCCCGGCGACTCGGTCCCCCTGTCCGTACCAGTGACGCTGTCGTTCGTCGTTCAAGGTGGTGAGGTCGAGTGGCCCCCCGAGGAACGGCGCACGTTCACCGGCGTCGACCATGTGCGCCAGCCAGGTGGACGACGCGACGTCGTCGGCATCGCAGAACGCGAACAACCGCCCGGTGGCGACTGCGACGCCGCAGTTGCGCGCGTGGTTGGCTCCGACCTTCTGTGACGCGTCGATGACCTGCAAGCGCGGAAGGCGGTCCGCCCATGACGACGCGATCTGGCGTGTCGCGTCGGTCGAGCCGTTGTCCGCGACGATGACCTCCCACTCGCCATCGAAGGTCTGGCGGGACAACGCCTCGAGCTGTTCGCCGATCCAACGGGCCGCGTTGCGGGCCGGCATGATCACGCTCACGTCCACTGCGGCAGATTGGCACCTCACGTCGGGCCCAGCGTCTCGCAGCAGTGGGTCACGCCGCGCTGAGCGTCGGATACCACTCGAGCAGTCGCTCCGCGAGGGTGTCGAACGTCGGGAGCGGCATCCGGCCGACGTCGGTCCACATCGCCGGCGGTTCGTGGAGGGCATCCGCGAGCTCGTTGACGTCACCGGCCGGCACCACTCGCGCTCCGAGTCTGCGCGCCATGCTCCCGATGCATCCGACGTCGGTCGCGATCAGGTGCGCGCCGTGCATCCGTGCCAACCACGGCAAAGCCGACTGTGTGGCGCTCAGGTAAGGCATGACGCACACCGCGGCCTTGCTCAGTGCGTGATGCAGGGCGGTTGCGCTCACGTAGTCGTTCGTGATCCGAACCGAGGACGGCCAGCTGGTCTCGAGGCGCCGCAACGAGCTCGGCACCTTGCCCTGGCCCACGACTTCGAACGCTCGAGTGCCGCCGGATCGCCAGTAGGCGTCGAGTGCCGCGCAGAGCTCGCCTACTCCCTTGTAGGGGGCAAAGCGCCCCACCGAGGATGATCGAGCCGTCGGTCCGCAGGGGCAGCGTCGTGGCGTGATCGGGACACAGCGGACACGCAAAGGCGGGGTGTTCGGCAACGAGGACTTTCGGTTCGAACTCGCTCGGGACGATTTGCTCACAATGGATGTGGATGCCGGCGACGGCGCGCATCGTGCGGGTCGCAACTGCGTGCTGCACCCGGTCGAGCGGTTGTCCGTGCGACTCGGGGTCATGCCATGTCGCCACAGTCGTCGTCCCGTGAAGTGCGAGGTCCCGACACATGCGCGCGGCCGTGGGGTAGCCCTCGCCGAACACCACGTGGACGACGTCGGCCTGCCACTCCCGTGCCTCGTTCGCAATCGCGCTCGGGTGCAGCAACGACGACGCCTCACGCCATGCAACCGCGCCCCGAGTGTCGGGCTTCCTGAACGTGCGTTGCTCTGCGGCGTTGGTCTCGATCCGGGGCCGGTCGGGCAACCACACGCGAACGACCGCCCTGCGGCCGAGAGCGTTGGCCAAGCCGGCCATGTACTCGCCCGCCGCTCCCGTTGTCGTGAGCGCGACCAGCGCCACTCGCGGCGCGGTCATCGATGCTTCGCCCGCATCCTGAGGTGCTGGGCGACCTGCATCGGTACGACGACCGGCAGCGTCGGGTCCACCTTCACGCCTGTGCCCAGCTCGCGAGCACCTCGCACAACTTGACCGCCGCGGACTCGCCGCCAGAACATGTACGCCGACTCCCAGCTGTGCCATCGCTTGTAGCGGGCATGCAGCGCTGGGTCACCGATGGTCTCCGCGAGGCGAGCAGTGCACAACGCCAGCTTCTCCTCGGTGAGTTCGACCTCGATGCCGCCGCGGAACGTGAACGAGCCCGGATGCGCGCGAGACAGGTACACGACGGGGTCGACGACCGCGCGCTCGGGGTCGAGGTGCAGCACCCGCATGAGCAGGTCGGCGTCAGCGCATCTGGGCCACCGTGTGTCGAACGGGCCGATCCGATGCAGGAAGGACCGGCGAAAGAACCGCGCATTGAAGATCGGAGCGCCATGGATGATGTCCTGTTCGCGCAGCGATTTCGCGCCGCGATCGTGCACCTTGACGATCGTCTCGGTACCCGCGGCAGTGTCGCGGAATACCTCCCAGCCTCCGCACACCATGTGCGCAGTCGGGTGCGCGGCGAAGCCCTCGATGATCGCCGGCAATGCGCCGGGCGCGAGGAGGTCATCGGCGTTCACGAAACCCACCACGTCGCCGGTGGCGAGCGCGACACCTTTGTTGATCGCGTCGTACAGGCCCGAGTCGGACTCGGAGATCACCCGCGCCCCGAATCTGTGCAGCAGATCGATCGTGCCATCGGTCGAGCCGCCGTCGATCGCGAGGTGCTCGACACGGACGCCCTGCTCGCGGACGCTCGACAACGCGCTTTCGAGATAGGCGGCCGCGTTGAGCGTCGGCGTGACGATCGAGATCCTCATGAGCGCACGCCCGCCCTGGCGAGAAGCGCTCCGTCCGTTGCGTCGAGGGTGCGTCCCGCCGCGGCGGGCCGTACGGCGACCCGCAACTGCGCGTCGGGAGACAGCACCGGCGGGAGCCTAGGGCCGGGCCTGACAGGTGCGAGGAGACGAGTGTCCGCGTCTGGCCTCCGATTGCGTGAGGAGCGAGGCCGGGGTTCACCCCGGTCGAGTGGCGGGTCCGCGGGCTCGCGACGCTCGAGCTGATCCTGAGATAGCGCGCGCCTGCCGGTACTGTCGCTCGTCGTGACCGGGGGCGGCTGGCAGTACCTCGCCGTGTTCCTCGTGTCGTCAGCGTTGTCGCTGTTCCTCACGCCTCTCGTGCTGCGGTTCGCGCTGTGGCGCAACGTGTACGACCATCCCGGCGAGCACAAGGGCCACGCCGACCCGGTGCCCTATCTGGGCGGGCTCGCGATCGTCGGTGCGTTCACCCTCACGCTGGTCCTCGCCGCGCTCGTGCGCCCGCCGGTCTCGGGTCGGGGCGAGCTCTTCACGGTGCTCGGCCTCGCGCTCCTCCTCGCGGTGCTGGGCCTGTTCGACGACGTCCGAGGCCTCAGTCCGGCCGTGCGTCTGATCGTCGAGGCGGGCGCAGGGTTGGTCGTGTTCGCCATCGGAGCGGGAGTCGAGCTGTTCGGCCCCGGTGTCACCGACGCGGTGATCACCGTCGCGTGGGTGGTCGGCATCACGAACGCGTTCAACCTCCTCGACAACATGGACGGGCTGTCCTCGGGTGTCGCGGCGATCGCCGCCGGCTCGATCTTCGTGATAGCGGCGCAGAACGGGCAGTTCCTCGTCGCCGGCCTCGCGATCGCTCTGGCCGGCTGCGCACTGGGCTTCCTCCGCCACAACTTCCATCCCGCGCGGATCTACATGGGAGACGCGGGGGCGCTGTTCCTCGGCTTCATGCTCGCCTACCTGGCGATGAAGCTGCGCTTCGACGCGCCCACCAACACCACGTTCCTCGTGCCGATCCTCGTGATGGGTGTCGCGATCTTCGACACGACGCTCGTCACCGTCACGCGGCTGCGAAGAGGCGTCAGCCCGTTCGTCGGGCGGTCGCGACCACACCAGCCACCGCATCGTCCGCCTCGGCCTGCCCGTGCCCGCCGCTGTCGCGCTCATCTACACGATCGGCATCTGCCTCGGGATGGTCGCGTTCGTCGTCAGCCGCATCGACCGCACCTCGGCCTACGTGCTGGCCGCGGTCGTTGCGATCCTGGCTGTCCTGTCGGGCGTCCTCCTCTCGGTCACGCCGCACGCCGACGAGATCGGTGAGTGGAGCTCGGAGGCGAGCCGATCGGCTGAGAGCCGACCCCTATGCTCGCTCGGTGGCCAAATCGCGGCGTACGTCGCACCGCCCGGCGCGCTCGCCGGGCAAGGCGCCATCGACGGCCCAGGCGACGGCCCAGGCGACGATCGTCCTCGATCCGCAGCCCGCGGAGTCCGCCCGGGCGTCGCGGTCGGCGCCCACGGCGCGCCCGCGCGCAGCACGCCCCCTCGCCCTTCAGCGTGCCGGTGCTCATCGGTGCGGGGCTGTCGGTGCTGTGGTTGCTCCTCTGGGTGATCGGCATCCTCTCCACCTTCGGGCTCGCGCTGTTCCTGATCGGCCTCTCGTGGGCCGCAGTCGGCGTGGCCCGAACGAGTGGCCGACCTCTGGGACGCAGTCGACAGTCTGCGCAGCGCCCGCCGCATCGTTGCCTTCCTCGTGGTCGTCGTCGCCCTTCCGGTCACGTTCGATCCCGGGCACGGCCGAGCGGTTCGGCGTCGCCAAGTTCACGGTGTTGATGGTCGGCGCGCTCGTGCTCGCGGTGCTCTGGATCGTCGACGCGTCACGAACATCACCGTGCCCGACCTCCGCACCGGGCTGCACTGGCCGATCCTCGCCATGGTCGTGGTCGGCGACCCTCGCGACGATCTTCAGCGTCAACCCCAGCCTGAGCATCGTCGGCGCGTACCAGTCCTACGACGGACTGCTCGCGCTCGCATCGTTCGCGGTCGTCGCTCTGGTCGCGGCCGAGTCGCTGGCGCGCGAGCGACCTCCGTCGCATCCTCACGGCGTTCGTGCTCGCGAGCGGAGGGCTGGTCGTCCTCTACGGGCTCATCCAGACCGCCGACGTCGAGCTCGGCACGCACTGGGACTGGATCCACTTCGTCAACGCCGGCGCTTCGTTCGGGCCGACGAGCACGGTGTGGTCGACGTTCGGCAACCCGAACCACCTCGCCGGCTTCGTCGCCTGCCTCCTGCCCGATCGGCGTGATCGTCGCGATCAGCGATCGATCGATCTGGCTGAGGGCGCTGGCCGGTGTCGTGCTCCTCGGCGGTCTCGTGTGCCTGGTCGAGACGAGCAGCCTCGGCGGCTTCGCCGCTGCGGTCGGCGGGCTCGTGCTCACCGGCCTGCTGCTCATCCCGGAGCTGCGCGGCCACAGCGCGGCTCGCGCTCTGGTGCGGGGCCGCCGCCGCGGTCGCGCTCGTCGCTCGCGTTCGTGATCGTGGCTGCGCAGGGCACGATCTCCCGCAAGCTCGACGCGCTCACGGAGTGGTCGTCGGGCAAGAGCACCGCGGCGCAGCGCGTGCAGTACTGGCACTCCGCGGTCGACATGGCGAAGCGACCGTCCGGTGCTCGGCTGGGGACCCGACACGTACGGCTACCTCTCGCCGACGTACCAGACGCAGAAGTTCGTCGACGCCTTCGGTCCCAACCAGGTGATCAACGGCGCGCACAACACGTTCTTGCAGACGCTCGCGACGAAGGGCGTGCTCGGTCTCGGTGCGCTCCTCTTCTTCTTGGTGTGGCTCGCGTTGCGCGCGGTCGGCGGCTGGCGCAACGCCCGAGCGCGCGAGCGGGTCGACGACCGCTGGCGGGAGCACCGGCTGATGCTGACGGCGGCGGTCGGGGCCGCGCTCGCCGTGCTCATTGCAGAACTCGTTCAACGTCGAGCTGGTCGGCATCAACATCGTGTTGTGGGGCGTGGCCGGAGTCGTGAGCGTGGTCGCACTCAGCGTCGGGGTCCCCACCTGTCTCAACCCGGCGCGCGTGATTCGGCGGAACCTCTTCGACGAGACCGCTCTCGCACGAGCTGCGGCTCGCGACGCGACGCGCCGCCCGTCGCGCCGGTCATCACCGGCGGTGCCGCTCGCGATCGGAGGCGTGGTCGTCGTCGCGCTTTCGTGGTTCGGGAGCACCTGGTGGCGCGCCGATCGCGCGTACCAGGCGGCGATCGACGGCACGGTCGCGCTTGGACAGACGCAAACCTGTCGTCGACGGCGCAGACGCGGATCGTGAACTCGACGCTCGGCGACTTCCACGACGCGACGACGCAGCAACACATCCGAGTCGCGCTATCCGGTCAGCGAGGCGAACTTCGTGCTCCAGACGCTCGCGGCGACGAACTCGCTCACGGCCGACAACGTCGCGCGGACTCGCGCCGGTCAAGGCGATGCTGCAGACCGCGGTCGACCGGGCGCCCCGCGACCCGGTGCCGCTGTCGAGCTACGCGCGCCTCCTCGCTCGGCTGCGAGAGCTCGCGCCCGACGAGCGGTGACCCGACGCTCGAGGCCGAGCTCTTCACCCGGGCCGCCCGAGCGAACCCGTACGAGCCGAGCTACGTCGCCGGCGAGGCGACCGCCAAGCGCGCGACGGGCGACCTCGCCGGCGCCCGCGCGGCTGTGGATAACGGCCTGACCAGGTTCCCGACGGATCGAGGCCCTCCTGACCGAGGCGGTGGCGACCGCGAAGGCCCAGGACGACACCGCCGCAGCGGACGCATTCCAGGCCCGGCTCGACGCCCTGGCAGGCGGCTGACCTGGGCCGACGCGTCCGCGACGGTTCTTGACCTCGCGGATCGCACCCCTTTAGGGTGCCGCCAGCCGAATTTCTGGTGTCACGAGTCGTCACGCCTGGGGTTCTCGCTACCGAGGGGCGGCAGGGCTTCTGCCTGTTCCCGCATGCGATCGCGGTTTCCGTTGGACGGATGCGTCGATCGCAACCAAGACAGGACAACAACCAGGAGGTTGTATGAAGTCACCGTCCCGCAGGTTGCGGCGGTTGGTCGGCGCTGGTACCGCCGGCCTCCTCGCCGTCGGCCTCGCACCGATCGTGACGTCGGGGGTGGCGCACAGCAGCGTCGACCAACACCCCGGCGATCGCGGTCGTCGACCAAACCGTCATCGGTGTCGGCCAAGCCGGCTCGCCGGCGGCGACATCATCATCGGCGCCAGTCTACGGACACGTTCAACGCAGGTGACCAGATCACCGTGCAGGTCGCCCAGCCCGGCGTCGGCACGCCCGACCACGGCTGGCGCCCGACCGCTGCCGCGATGAACGCCGAACTGCAACGACGTCACGGCCGGCTGGCGACTCGACGTCCGCGTCACGCGGCGATCGTCGCTTCGTCGTCGTATCGCTGCGACCCCGACGGCGGCTGGCCCGACGGGTGGCACGCTCACGCTGCTTGCCCGGCGTTCCCGGCGTCGTCGACGCCCGCTGGCGTCGGCGGCACCGTCCCCGGCTTCTGCAACGCGCAGGACGGCGGCACCAAGCAACGACATCTTCACGTTCACCGTGGCCACGACCGGCCCCGGGCCGATCACGATCAGCAACGTCCAGTACGACGTCGGTCGTGGCACCGGCCTGGCGAACAACACCGGTCCGACGACTGCGCGCGAACTCGACCACGACCGGCCCGGTCCGTCAGTTCATGTTCTTCACGAACGTGACGAACGGCGTCACGACGCTCACCAAGCTGAACTCGGCCAACGGCAACAACGTCCAGCCGACGTTCAACCCGGACGGGACATCCTCACCGGCGCGGATCTCGACGCAACGTGTGGGTCACCACCATCTTGCTGACGGGCCCGCCGAAGGCGTTCGCGCCGACGAGCGGCGGCACGATCGCTCGACGAAGACGATCAGCGGCCTCACGATCACCGAGTAGGTCGCCGATGCCTTCGGTGTCGCTCGGTGACCCGGCAACACGTTCTGCATCGACATCGCGACGTGCAACGCACAGTGGGCAGCCTCGCCGAGCCTCGAGCGTGACCGGCTCCGGCCTCTCGACCGACCTCGTCGCAGCGCATCGTGCATCCCGGGCAACGGCCCGCCCGGGCGGCACCGAACACCCGGATCACGATCACCATCGTCAACAACCCGACGGCTGATGTGCTGACCAACCTCACGCTGAACAACGTGCGGTTGACGATCGCGGCCGAGCACGCGTCGGCTCGGTCCGCGTGATCCTCACGGACTGCGGCGACGCGGTTCGGTCCGCAGGGCTCGCTCAAGGGCCAGCTCGGCACCCGCTGACGCCGGCGCTGGCGCGCTCGACTGAGCGCCAACGGCGGTGCCATGCGGCGGTCTGCCCAACCCGCAGACGTCGTCGGCGAACACCAACTTCGACGTGATCGGCAACTTCTCGGGTCCGAACGACCTGCGATGAAACGATCGCAACCGGGTCGTGGTGTTCTTCCTCCTGCTGGCTGACCGCTCCGGCGGCAACGACCGTGTTGCCACCGCGCGCATCCTCCAGCAGGAGAAGTACGGCCTCGTCGGGTGTCAACCTTAGCACAGCGGTGCCCGGCTGCGCGGCGTCCAACGCCGGAGCCTCCAGCAGAGCTCTGCGGCGGCACGCGTGTCGCGCTCGTCGCGACGGCTGACAACTTCCCCGACGCCCTGTCGGCCTCGTACGCGGCCGGACGCGTCCCCTTCGGGGCGGCGATCCTGCTGGTCCGTCCGACGGTTGACGCGCTGGCGCAGGTCCAGCTCGCCCTCGCCGGCCTCGGCGTCAAGACGGTCTTCGTGCTCGGCGGTCCCGCCGCCGTTCCCGACACGGTCGTCGACTTCCTGAAGGGCCTGAACACGAGCTGCACCACCGACAGCCATGCGGTGGCGTCCCGAACACCCTCACCAACGGTGACCCGCGGGTCGCCCCGGGCACGAAGCTCGCGGTTGGCACGGATCCAGGATCCGCTGAACGACACCCGCTACGGCACGATGAGGCTGCTGAACATCCTCACGGGTCTGCCGGTGTCGGTGCCGGTCACCTGTGCAACAGGCGCTGCAGCCGCCGCTGTTCAACGCCACCAAGCAGGTCGCCCCGGCATCGCCGGCCAACACCTGCGCCGGTCGTGCCGCAGCGCCTTCCTGGTGTCCGGTGCGAACTTCCCCGACGCTCTGTCGGCGGGTGTTCGTGCGCTACGCCCACGGCATCCCGATGATCCTCACGGATCCGGCGGCGCTGTCGCCTGAGGCAGCGCAGACGCTGAAGGACCTTCAGACGCAGCAGGTGTACATCGTCGGTGGCGACCGCAGCGGTTTCGCAGGCCGTGCAGGACGAGCTCGACGAAGGCCACGCAAGACGGTGGTCTGGGCCTGGTCGTCGCCCGTGTCTCGGGTGCTGATCGGCTGGCAACGGCTGTGGCCTGTGCACTACTTCGCGTGCGGAACCCGACCAACACCTCGCTGCCTGGTCTCGGCCTCACCAACGTCACCACCGTCCTGCTCGCCCGTGGCGACACGTTCCCCGACTCGCTCACCGCAGCGGTTCAGGGCGTCGGGTCGCTCTTCGGCGTGCAGTCCATCAACGGTGCCGTCACGCCGATCCGGCCGGTGGCGACGTCGACAAGCCCAACACAGACTCAACTTCCCGCGGCAACGCGAGCATCCTGCTCGACCGTCGAACCCGACCACGCTCGGCGCGTCGACAGCGGCGCGCTCACCGCGGTGGGCGGCGGCACCAACGGCCTGTCCCGGTTGGTGAACGCCATCAAGTGCCTCGGTCTCCAGGCTGCGATCTCTGACGCAACCTGCACGGCCGCCCAGAGCGCACTGGCTGGCATCACCACCTAGTCCGTCCAACGGCAACCTGAGAGAAGGGGCCCTTCGGGGCCCCTTCTCCGCGTTTTGGCGCCGGTCGTGCGCTGGGTAACGGGCTGGTAGGGTCGCTCCCCCTACGGGGCGGTCGACAGGGGAGGCAGATGCGGCGGAACGCGGTTCACGAACGATCACGGCCTTGGCGGTGGTCGCCTCGCTCGGCGGCATCGTGCTCGCCGGCGGTGCCGGCCGGTGCGGCGATCCCGTTCATCGACGCGACCACGTTCAAGGCCGGCAGACGCCCGAGATCCCCGTCGGGTTCGGCGGCGGCGTCGCCGGCGACCTCGCGATCGGCACGACGACCACGATGTTCCAGGCCGGCGACACGATCACGGTCTCGCTCGACGACAGCGACACGAGTCGCGAACTGCTTCGACGGGCTCGGCTTCCGCGACTTCGTCGCCTTCGCAGGCACGCCGACGGCGACGATCCCCGGGCCCACTGCGATCCGTGCAGGTGAACATGGGCTCGACGCCCTCTGTGCGCGACGCAAGACAGGCGGCACGCAGCTCGACGTCGATGACGGTCAACGTGCTGATCGGCGGCCCCGGGCCGATCACGGTGTCGAACATCCGGTACACCGGCGGGCTCCAACGGCACGCTCGCCGGCTCCGCCGGCACCGGTCCGGTGCAGCTGAAGGTCGCGGGCGGTGGCGCGGTCGGCCCGCCGTTCACGCTCTCGCACCGCCAACACCTCGAACGCGTGGCTCACGACGATCTCGCTGACCGGGGGCACCGTGAGCGCGCCGATCACGCTGCCGTCGCCGCCGGTCACGATCGTCGCCGATCGTGCTCGACGAGGCGGTCGCTGACGCGTTCGGCCCGCCGGGCACCGCGAGCGACGTCTGCCTCGACACGTCGCTCGAACTCGACAGCATGCAGCCGTCCATCGTGTGGTCTACGTCCCGACCTCGCACGGTGTCGAGCGGCGTCGGCGGTGACGCGGTCAACGGAGTCACGATCGAGACCGGTCCGGCGTGGCCGAGCTCGCGGCTGAAGGTCTCGATCCAGAACAGCCCGACGTCGGTGCATGAGCACGCTCACGCTCACCGGCATGAAGATCCAGCCCGGCACCACGCCCGGGCAAGGCACAGATCTTCCTGACCGACTGCGACTCGGCGCCGTTCGGCACCCGTAGCTCGGGGGCGATCCCGGCGAGCGGCACGACGTTCGCCACGATCGGCTACTTCTCGAACCCGAGCACGAACAGTCACGCCGCCGATCGTCGTCAACCCCGTCGGCGAAGACGATCACGCGGATCTCCGGGTGCCGACCGCATCGACACCGCGAATGCGATCTCGCAGTCGTCCTTCCCCGGCGTCGGCACCGCGAGCGCGGTGGTGCTCGCTCGCGCCGACGGCTTCCCGGACGCGCTCGCGGGCACGCCGCTCGCGGCCGCCAAGAGTCGCGCCGCTGCTGCTCACGGGGTCGAGCGTCGCTCGATCCGCGCACGCTCGCCGAGATCCAGCGCGTGCTGACTCCCGGCAAGACGGTCTTCCTGCTCGGGGGCACCGCTGCCCTCTCGGCTCGGTGGCAGACCGCGATCACGCAGGCCGGCTACCAGATCGTTCGCTTCGACGGCGTCGATCGCTTCGACACCGCGATGCGCATCGCCCGAGACGGCCTCAACAACCCCTCGACGCTGTTCGTCGCCGACGGCATGAACTTCCCCGACGCGCTCACCGCAGGTGCTGCCGCGGCGAAGGCGCAGGGCGCGGTGCTGCTCTCCGCGGGCTCGTCGCCGGTCGCGATCACGTCGTCGTACATCAGCACTCGGCCGGCGGGAGGCACGTTGTTCTCGGTCGGTGGCCCGGCCGCCCTCGCGTACCCGGCGGGTCAGGCGATCGTCGGCATCGATCGCTACGACACCGGCGGACTCAGGTGGCGGCGCGGTTCTTCCCGACCCCCGGCACCGTCGGGCTCGCGTCGGGCACGAACTTCCCCGATGCTCTGTCCGGCGGCGCCCACATCGCGCGCTTCTCGGGGCCGATGCTGCTCACCGACCCGTCGACGCTGTCGCCGCAGACGCAGGCGTATCTGTCGGCGAAGGCATCCGGGCATCGCCGGTGGCTTCCTCTACGGCGGACCACGGCAGTGAGTGACTCGGTGCGCCTCGCCGCGCAGTTTGCCATCGGCGGGTCGTCCACCTGAGCGCCTGACTGCGGCCGCGGGCCGAGGCGCCAGTAACCTCGAGACCCATGTCGAAGCGCCTTCACGTCTGCTTGTCCGCGGCCGCAGCCGTCTGCTCGTGCTCGTGACCGCGGCCTGCAGTGACGACAGCGAATCGTCGGCGGCTCGACGCACAGCCGCGGACGGTGCCGCGACCAGCGCCGCCACCGGGCCGACGAGCACGCTCGACCCGATCGTCGGCAACGTCGACCTCGGCCCGCTCGCCGGGTGCCCGTTCTTCACCGCCGCCGATGCGAAGGCGTTCCTCGGCGAGGACGTCGGACCGGTCAACATGAAGGGCAGCCAGGTCGACGGCGACACGATCCTCGCGGTCGTGCGCGTACAACGACACTGAGCGGTCAGCCGGAGAACGGCGTGTCGGTCGAGCGCGAAGCTCGTGCCGGGTCGGCCGACACCCTCCAGGGTGACCTCCTCGACCTCGAGCAGAACCGATATCGCCGGCTTCGCGCTCGAGCCCGTCGAGGGCGTCGGTGACGCGGCGCGTCGCGTCGTGATCCCCGGCAGCGACATCAAGCTGCTGTTCGTCTTCACCGGCGACTACGAGCTCGACTCGCCGCCGGGCCCGAACCAGACGCATCGAGCGAGCTCGTGCAGCTCGCCAAGGACACGATCCCGAAGCTTCCGCAGCCCTAGCCGCCTCACTGCATGACCACCGCGGTCGCTGACCACACCGAGTCGCCCACAGCATCGGGCAGCCGGTCCCGAGCTCACGTCGCTCGACGCCGTCCGCGGCCTCGCCGTCGCGCGGCATGGTGCTCGTCGAGAACCTGCCGGGCCGCTCGAGTCGTTTCGATGGTGGCGTCACGACGCGTGGCACGGCCTCACCGTCGCCGACGTCGTGTTCCCGCTCTTCCTCGTGGTCATGGGCGCCGGAATGGCGCAGTGGCTGCGCCCGCCCGTCGAGCTCCGGACGCTCCGGCGGCTCGTCGTGCGCTCGCTCGGCGCTGATCGCGATCGGTCTCGTGGTCTTCGGGTGGTGGGGCGAGGGAGGCGGACTCGAGTCGCTGCGGATCCCCGGCGTGCTGCAGCGGATCGGCGTCGCGGGGCTGCTCGCTGGCGTCGTGATCGTCGGGTTGCGACGGTGGTGGGCGGTCTCGTTGTTCGCCGTGGCGCTTCTGGTGGGATACGGCTGGCTTCTCGAGGTGCCCACGATCGACGGATGTCGTGGCACCGACGTCTCCGACTGCACGCCCGTCGGGCAAGTCGACGTCGACGTGTTCGGCGCCGACCACCTGTACCGGGACGGGGCGGCGGGCTACGACCCCGAAGGCTTGCCGTCGACCGCGGGAGCCGTCGCGTCGGTGCTCATCGGATGGCTTGCCGGCGAGCTGTTGCGGCGTGATCGTGTCGCGCGCATGGCCGCGCTCGGCGCCGGCTGCCTCGCGGCTGGAGTCCTCTGGTCCAATGCACTCGAGGTGAACAAGCGACTGTGGACACCGTCGTTCACTCTCGTGACCGCGGCAATCTCGATCGGTCTGATGTGGATCGCGCACGCAGCCGTCGACCGTTCCCGTGCCGGCCGTCGTTTGGCGTTCCCGCTCGTGGCGCTCGGCCGGAACGCACTGCTCGTGTACGTCGGCCAGCACGTGGTCGGAGTGTGGCTCTCGCGCACCCACGTCGGCGACGTCACCGCCTCGACGTGGCTCGTCGATCGTGTCGGTGAGCAGTGGGTCGCCCCACCGGGTGCCTACGTGATGTACGCAATCGTCATGCTGACGGCCTGGACGGTTCTCGCGTGCGTGCTCCACGCCCGGCAGTGGTACGTGACGCTGTGAGGCCGACGCGGGTTCTCGTCGCGGCGTTGTTGGCCTCAGGGCTCCTTGTTGCCGCGTGCTCGAACGGAGACGACGCGGCACCGGCGACCACGGCTGACGATGCGACCACCGCGGCATCCACGACGACGGCGACCCCGACGACGACGCAGACCTCTGGCTCGACGCCTGAGCAGACGCTCGACGTTCCCGACCCGTCGCTCGACGAACTGTCCACCGACGACCTGCCCAGCGGAGTCCCGGGCGAGTCACCCGACGCCGAGATCGCCGTCACCACCTCGCTCCCACCAGCCTCGACTTCGAGCGTCCCCGTGGCGCCGGAGTTCGTCACGCCGGCGACGGGCGGCGATCCGCCGACTGCGGTGCTGGCTCCCGTGTCGCCAGACCTCGAGATCCGCTACATCGTCACTCCCCACCCCGACGACGAGTTCGAAGCGTGGTCGATGGTCGCGGGCGACACGACGCACTACATCGTGTTCATCCTCCTCACCCGAGGGGAGTACTCGCAGTACTGCGACGGCAGCGGCATCTCGGAGTTGCAGAGAACGCGCGCAGAGCGTCCGCCCGAACCTCAACCGTTCACAGGGCAGGGCACCGACGGTTGCTCCCAACAGCGCCTCGATGCGTGGCGCGAGTTCCTCGACACGCGCGGCGGCGTCGAGTCGGCCATCGGTCGCCCTGGGTTCCTCGGGCAGTTCGATCTCGACCTTCCCGCCGGCGCCACGCTCCCGAGCCGCGTCGACGCGACCGGTGAGCGAGTTGCGTCCACCCAGTACTTGCTGTGGGTCGGCGACAAGTCGGCGCGGTTCGCATTCGACTTCGGAGACCGGGACCTGAGCATCAACGAGGTCCTGCTCGGCATCGAGGCAGTGCGGGCGCTTCGCTCGCGGGTGCTGCCCGTCTCGACAGAAGACGACTTGGTCGCGGCCGCGTACTTCAACGACGAGTTCGATCCCTCGATTCGCTACGAGCACCCCGATCACAAAGTCGTGCGGGACGTCATCCGGGGCCTCGACTTCGGCATGCCCGGCCCCCAGTGGGGGCGGACGGTCCCCGAGGACCCTGAGGTCGCCGAGACCCTCGAAGTGTCGCCGTCGCTCTACTGCTCAGTCATGTGCGTCGAGCCCGAGCCCATCGACCCACTCGCCAACCCCTTCGCGTTCCGGACCGGCACGCTGCAGGAGACCTACGGATGGCTGGCGCCGTCCTACTGGGTCGGGGCCGAGCTGCCCAGCGGCTCTATCTTCAGTCGCGTGCAGCCCTTCTGGAGACGGTTCTGATGGCGTTTCGACGCCGGGCTGCGCCGCCGCCCACCTCGACGGCTCCGGCGGCCGATCCCGCGGCGGCGATCCGGCTCGACTACCCGGTACGGCCTCGAGCGCGTATGGCTGGGGAGTGCCGTCGCACCGCCAGCTCGAGGCCCTGCTGGCGCAGTCGCACCGACCGCTACCGAGCCGTGCTCGAGGGCTTTCTCGCGCATGCCGAGCGAGCTCGCCACAGTGAGCGTGGACGCCCCGCGTCGGCCGAGGATCCGTACTGGGGCAACGACGTTCATCCCCGGTCTCGATGCGGTGGCGCTCTACGCGTTCGTGGCCGATCTCGCTCCCGCCTTGTACGTCGAGGTCGGATCCGGCAACTCGACGAAGTTCGTCGCGCGGGCGATCCGTGACCACGCGCTGCCTACGAGGGTCGTGTCGATCGATCCGTTCCCCCGTGCGGAGATCGACGCGCTCTGCGACGAGATCGTTCGCCAGCCCGCTGAGGACGTCGATCTCGCGTTGTTCGATCGCCTCGGCGACGGCGACATCCTCTTCGTCGACAACTCCCACCGCGCCTTCCAGAACTCCGACGCCACGGTCATGTTCACCGAGGTGGTGCCGGCGCTGGCGCCCGGCGTGCTGGTCGGCGTCCACGACATCTTCCTGCCCGACGACTACCCGCCGCAGTGGACCGATCGCTGGTACTCCGAGCAGTACCTGCTCGCGGCGTGGCTCCTCGGAGGCGCGGGCGGCGCGGAGATCGTGCTGCCGGCGCACTTCATCCGCAGCCGCCCCGAGCTTGCGTCGATCTGCGACCCCATCTGGGACGCACCGCATCTGGCGGCGGTCGAGAAGCACGGCGGCGCGTTCTGGTTTCGCACCGCCTGACTCTCCCCTGGTGACTCGCTTCACCCTGCCTTCGTCGCGATGACGGCGTACTCCTGCGGGCCGAACAGCACGCTGTTGAGCCGGTGCAACGCGTCGTTGATCACCGCTACCTGCGCCGGCGCGTCGACGTTCTCGTCGAGCAAGGGGACGGCAAAGAAGTCGGCGGGGGAGTGAAAGCGGATCTCCACGTCGGCGAACCCTGACCGCTCGCACAGGAACGTGACGAGCGACGGGTGCAGCGGCCACTTGTGGGTCGGGTCGAGGATGTAGGAGTGGCCGAGCACGATGAGGGCGGTCGGGTTCGGCGTCTCGCACACGAGTAGCCCGCCGGGTCGCAGCTTCGCTGAGGCAAGGTCGAGGAAGCGGCACAGGTCGGCGAACTCGAGATGCTCGATCACGTGGATGGCGGTGATCGCTCCCAGGCTCTCGTCCTCGACGGCAGCGAGGTAGGCGAGGCCGTCACCCCGCACGACATCGAGCCCCGCGGCTTGGGCTTCGGCGACCATGCCGGCATCGAGATCCACGCCGCGGCCCTCGATGCCGGCTTCGCGCAACGCGGCGAGCAGGCCGCCCGCTCCGCAGCCGACGTCGAGCACGGGTGCGTGATCAGCGAGCTCCTCGACGTAGCGCTCGGCCAGCGTCATCGCGACCGACGCAGGGTCGCCACGGAACCGCCGCTCGAACCCGACGTAGTCGAAGTCGACGTCGGGCTCCGCGGCGTTCTCGTTCGGATTTCGCGTCGTCAGTGACGCGCTTTCCGCGCGAGAACCCGAGGGCGCGGGAGCGCCGGACGCACGGAGCTCGCGGGTGGCGCGGTCGAGCCGCTGGATCTGGTCGCGGAGCTCGGCGAACCGGTGTGCGGCCGCGTCGATGCCCGCGTCGGGCGCGATCGCTCGCCCGAGGTCGTCGAGCGTGCGTTCGAACGCCATGAGCTGTGCCTTGAGCAGCTCGAGCTGCACGCCGTGCACTCGGATCTCGTGCATTGCGTCGTCGGCCGACGCGAAGAGCTCGATGTTCGAGTCGAGGATGCCGAGCGCGTGGATCGAAGGCACGAGCTGCGTGACCTGCTGCTGCAACGACGCGACGAGCGCGCCCAGCTCTTGGACGCGGCCCGTCGTGCGCGTCTCGACGCGGATCGCGACGCGCTCGCTCACTCGCACCGCGATGCCTTCGAGCACGCGGCGAGCGATCGGACCGAACACGGCAGCGGCGGCCCGCTTGGCTCGTTCCGTCACTGGCGGTGGGGGAGGGCCCGGCGGAGGGGAGAGCGGCGCCTGACCCAGGGCGACGCGGAGCGCATCGACGTGCTCCGGGGTGAGATCGGGATCCGCGCTGCTCATGCCGTGCTGCTCATATCGGGCTCAGCTCTCCGACGCGTGCCGCTGCCCTCGTGAACGGCCGAGCGAGGGGCGGACTCGGAAGATCGGCCAGATGGGTGCTGACGAGATCACCGCGCGGCAGCCACCCGAACGCGGCGGCCAGCGCCGCCGCCGGCAGCGCGAGATCGTGCCGCTGCTCGGCCAGCCGCCGACCCGCGCGACCAATCGCGGCCGCACGTCGGTGATCGCGCCCGAGCTCTGCGGCGAGCTCTGCGGCGGCCGTCGGGTCGGCGCACACCAACATGTCGATGTCGGGGGTGCCGCCGAGCTCGGGCTGCGGTCGTCGCGTCGGTGACGAGTGGAGTCGCGAACGCGAGCGCCTCGAGCGCCGTCGTGCCGGTCGCCGCGATCGCGGGGCACAGTGCGAGCAGCGTGCGCCGCTGCCTCCATCTGAGATCGGGCGGCACCTCGACCGGCGCGTCGACGCGGAACTTGTTCCGCCACCGCTCGCGAAGGAACGGGGCCAGCGGCCGAAAGAGGCGCAAGTCGATGCCCGGCGCCGGCACCCTGATGTCCACGGTGTCACTGGTGCCGATCGTGGTCGCCGCGTGCGCGAGCGTCTCGGGCAGGGGATCGCCAGCGGCGCGCCACAGGGCCGTTCGGCCGCCGGCGGAACGCGCCGCGTCGCGCGCGCGCGGCGCGCGACCGGACGTGACGAACACCGCGTCCACCGGCAGGCCCGGGTGCCACGCGACGACGTGGCAGCGATCGGACAATGGCTCGCAGGATCGGCGCGACATCGTCGGCACGTCGCACATCGGAGACGAGGCCGAGGGTCGGGTAGCTCATCGCACCCCTCATCGCACCGGCGCCGGGGCGAGCAACGAGTCGACCACCGGTTGCCAGGAGAGAGACGCGACCCGCTCCCGGCCGGCGCGGCCCAGCCGCTGCGTGAGCACATCGTCCGACACGAGGCGGTCGAGAGCTGCTCCCAACGCCGCGCCCTCCGGCGCGGTGACCAGACCGTTCTCGCCGTCGGTGACCCACTCGAGCACGCCCCCCGCGTCGCTCGTCGTGATGATCGGCTTCGCGGCAGCGAAGGCTTGGAGGGTCACGTAGCCATAGTCCTCGTCGTAGGGCGCGTAGACGACCGCACGCGCCGACGCATACCGTGCGACGAGCTCGTCGTCGCTCACCCAACCGAGCAGCTCTACTCGATCACGCAGACCGAGCCGGTCGATGCGGGCCTCGAGCGCATCGCGCATGCTGCCTGTGCCGGCGATCTGCAGCGTGACGTCCGACTGCACATGAGTCATCGCGTCGAGCAGCAGCTCGGGACGCTTGTTGCGTTCGAGGCGCAGCGCCGTGAACAGCCCGCCTTCTGATCGTCCGGGGTGCAGTCGCTCGAACAGTGGCGGGGGATGCGCGAGCGGAGTCGACGTCAGCCCGTTGAACCGGGCCAGCCGGTCCGACACCGTGTGGGAGAGCGTGAACCGTTCGACGGCCTCCTCGAGCGCCCTCGTGTCCCATTCGACGAGCAAGCGCTGCTCCTCGAGGGCGCCGTCGTCGAGATCGAAGTCGCTCAGGTCCGAGCCGGCCAGGTCGTACGCGACGCGGTGCTGGTGGAACAGCCAGACGACCTTGCGGGGATGACGGACGAAGTAGGAGGGAAAGTTCGTCGCGATCACGAGATCGGCATCGATCGGCACCATCCGCCACGCGATCGCCGCGTCGAAGACCCGTTCGCGCTCCCACGCCGCGGGGAGCCGCACCAGGTCAGCGCGGTGTCCGGCCGCTCGCAGCGCGCCGACGAGGTTCTCGAGAAGCTGCTCGGCGCCGCCGTACATGAACGGGACCTGGGCGCCACACACGCAGATGTCCATACCGGTCGGACCACAGTAGGCGGATACCCTGCGAGGCCTGTGGAGCGCACCGGTCGACTCGGCTTCGTGCCGCCCCGCTACGGCCCCGGCGTCGTCGGCGGCGCGGAGACGGTGCTGGCCCGAACGGCCCGGGGCCTCGCTGAGCGCGGCTGGTCAGTCGAGATCCTCACGACCTGCGCACGCGACCACTTCACCTGGGCCAACGAGTTCTCGCCCGGCGTCAGTCACGATCCGCCGCTGACGATCAGGCGCTTCCCCGCGGTCGTCGACACGCCCCGTGTCGAGCGCGCCGCGCTGCACGCCCGCATCCTGAGCGGCGAGCGGTTGACGATCACCGAGCAGCAACGTTGGGTCAACGACGACATGCGAGTCCCCGAGCTGTTTCACTACCTCCTCGACCGCAGTGACCAGTACCGCGCCCTCGTGTTCGCCCCGTACATGTTCTGGCCGACGTTCGCATGCGGGCAGATCGCGCCAGAACGCACGATCCTGATGCCTTGCCTGCATGACGAGCCCGAGGCGCGGCTGCCCCTGTACGCCCCGCTCTTCAGCGGTGCTCGGGGCCTGTGGTTCCTGTCCGAGCCCGAGGCGGCCCTCGCCCGCCGCCTGCAACACCTCTCCGCACGGACGGCTGCCATCGGCGCCGGCGTCACGGTGCCGGAGAGCTACGACCCGGACGGCTTCCGAGCGCGCCACGGGCTCGATCGGCGGTTCGTGCTGTACGCCGGCCGGCGTGAGGGGGCGAAGGGTTGGGAGGGGCTGCTGGCGGCGTTCGCGGCCGCCGTGATGCGCTACGGCCTGCCATTCGACCTCGTCACCACCGGCACCGGCACCGTTGCCGCGCCGAGTGTGATCGCGGAACGCGTGATCGATCTCGGGTTCCTGCCCGACGATGAGCTCTCGAATGCGTTCGCCGCCGCCGACGCGTATGTGCAGCCGTCGGCATTGGAGAGCTTCTCGCTCACGATCATGGAGGCATGGCTCGCGGGCACGCCGGTCATCGCGAACGGCGCGGCGAGCGTCGTGCGGTGGCACTGCGAGCGGTCTCGTGCCGGTCTCCTCTATGAGGACGCCGATGAGCTCGGCGCCTGCCTCGACTTCGTCGCCCACAGGCCGGACGAGGCTCGCCGCCTCGCCCAGGACGGCCGTGCGTACGTGCTCGCTCACTACCACCCGAGCGACGTGCTCGATCGAGTGGAGGCGACATTGCGCGACTGGACCTCGCCATGAGCCGCGTCCTGATGGTCACGCCTTATGCGCCCTACCGAGACGGCATCGCCGCGTACGCAGTCCAGCAGGTGAAGGCACTACGCGCGGAGGGTCACGACGTCGAGGTGCTCTCCCCGGCGCCTTCAGCCGCGCACCAGTGGCTGGATCTGCGCAATCGACGCGGTCCGGCGGCGCTCGCCCGACGAGTGAGCCGGTTCGACCGGCTCATCGTGCAGTTCCACCCCGACGTGTTCTTCCGCATCGGTGTCTCGCCGCGAGATCACGCCGTCGGCACGGCCGGTCTCATGGTGGCGTTCCGACTCGCGCACGCGAGCGAGGTTGTCGTCCACGAGTTCGACGACGAGCCGCTGCGATACGGACGGAGCAACCGCGGTCTCACCGCACGCATGTGGCGATCCGTCGACCAGCTCGTCTTCCACACGGCAATCGAGCGCGACCGGTTCCTTGCGGTCTGGCCGGTCCCTGAGGACCACACGACCGTCGTGGCCCACGGCGCGAGCTTCGTGCCCCACACCACCGTCGACCGTCACGACGCGCGGGTGTCGCTGGGGTTGCCCTCCGACGAGTTCGTGTTCGTCACCATCGGCTTCATCCAGCCCCACAAGGGTTTCGACCGCGCGGTCGCGGCGTTCTCGGCGAGCGGCGCGGCGCGGACCGGTGCACAGCTGCACGTCGTGGGCTCGGTCCGAGTCGACGAGGAGGCGTTCCTGCAGTACCGCGACGAGCTCGCCCTCGCGATCGGCCAGACGCCGGGAGCGGTCTTCCACGAGGGCTACGTGAGCGACGAGGAATTCGACCGATGGCTCGTCGCCGCGGACGCCGTCGTGCTGCCCTACCGCCAGATCTGGTCGTCAGGAGTCATGGAGCGCGCGGCGCTGTACAGCCGGCTCGTGATCGCGACCCGCATCGGTGGTCTCGGCGAGCAAGCTCCCGCGGGCACGGTGCTGGTCGACGACGACCTCACGCTCACCGCGGCGATGGGTGCAGCGGCGGGGGTCACCGAGGCGCCGGCAGCCGTCGAGTCGGCACCCGAGCCGTGGCCCGACGGCGACCGTGACGCGATCCAGGCGGAGATCCGTCGGCGCGCCCGCCGCGCCCATTCCTGAGGCGCACAGTCCTGAGCGTGCGAGCGGCTCAGGGGTTCGGCGTCTCGGGCGGCGCTTCGATGTCGACGAGCCAGGCGTCTCCGTACGGGCGGGCCGTGGACCCGGGGGCAGGGCGGCGACGATGTCCGCGACCTGCTGGGGCGTGTATTGGCCGGAGCCGAG
This sequence comes from uncultured Acidimicrobiales bacterium, assembly GCA_963747215.1. Taxonomy (GTDB): domain Bacteria; phylum Actinomycetota; class Acidimicrobiia; order Acidimicrobiales; family DATKAS01; genus DATKAS01. Next base: position 45,771 of record CAVVET010000027.1, on the reverse strand, counting down.
GTGGAGCACCGCGTAGCGAACGCCCAGCTGGCGCATGCGCTCCACCGCCACCGGTGACGGGAACGTGTTCAGCACGTCGATGTCCTCGGCGTAGCCGGGCGGCACATAGCCCGAGTAGCCGTTGACCCGGGGATGCCAGTCGATCGTCGAGAACAGCATCCGGGGCGACTCGATCGTCGCCCACGGGAAGCCCCCGCCCGGATCGAGCGGCTGGACCATCGGCAGCTCGACGACGGGTTCGCTGCCCCGGTCGTCGAGGGCCCGGTACACCGCGAGCGTTGCGTCGCTCGTCGAGATGTCGGCGCGGGGCGCGGGCGCGGCGAGCTCCAGCAGGATCACGGCGCCGACCAACACACTCAGCCCGGCCCGCATCCTGAACCGCAGGTGCCGGGTGAGCATGACGTAACCCGTCGCCGCGAGCATCGCGAGCGTGAGCCACGCGATGACGGCGAAGCGAGAGGCCACTCGGATGCCGCCGAATCCCGGCACATGTGCGTGCAGCACGTCGAACGGCATCGTGAGCCCGTAGACCTCGGGGCCGATCGCGAGGATCAGCGACACCCCGCCGGCGAGCACCAGCAAGCGCAGCTCCCGATGCCGGCGCGCCTCGGGTGCCTCGACCTCCGTCTCCACATCGTCTCGCCACGTGTGCCCCGGGCGGCGCCGAAGCGCGCCGACGAGGCCCACGCCTCCCAAGGCGATCACGATGAAGCCCGGGAAGTGCATGTGCTCCCCGTCGCGCTCGGGCCCGATCTGCGCCATCCAGTCGTACAGGTAGCTGCGCGGCGCGGGAGTGACGACGTCGGCTGCCTTCAGACCCCACTCGGGCACCGACGGGCGCTCGTACCCGCCCTGCGCGTGCAGCCGCTGAAAGCCGTAGGCGAACGGAGCGGCGAGCACGCCGACCACGAGCACGGCGATTGCCAGGGCGCGGTAGGTGCCGGCCTTGACGCGGTACCGCTGCGACCACAAGTGCCCGATGACCACGGCGAGAGCGCACGTGGCGAAGATCGCCCCGTAGTACAGCGCCCCGAGCGCGATCGCGGCCGTGACGACGCCGAAGGTGAGCCCGGTCCGCGTCGATGGCCGTTCGAGCATCTGGAAGAGCACGAGGAAGCCGAGCGGAAGGAGCCCGAGCAGCTGCAGCTGTGGATGCCCCCAGTGCGAGAGTGCGAATCCGCTGAACGTGAAGGCGAGCGCGGCGAGGATCGCCGCGTCGTCGCGTCCGGTGAGCCGCTTCGCGAGCAGGTAGGTCGTCACCTGAGTGAGCACCATCAGGAGCAGAACCGTGAGGTTCAGCGCGGCGACGAAGCTGCCCGTGAGCGCGTGGAGCAGGGCGAAGAGCGGGGCAGCAGTGAGCAGGAGGTCCGAGTGGGCCAGCGTGTAGCTGCGGGGCCAGAACATCGGCGCGTTGAACAGCTGGCGCGGATGGGTCAGGAGTGCGTGGATGTCCCACGACATGATCCAGGCCACCAATGCCGGATCGCCGGTGTTCGCCGGCATCGAGTGGAAGATGGTGTCGGGGGTGGGTCGGCGCATGAAGAGGACCGTCCCCACGAACAGCACCCCGAGCAGGACGGGCTTGAGCCATCGCGGGCGAGCGGGGGTGGGCGGGAGCGTCGAGGGCGTGACCTCGGCGGGCCCTTCGTCGGTCTCGAGGCGGGCGATGCTCAACGCGCTCGGTGCACCGGTCCGAACGAGTACCGCACGATGCAGTAGAGCGCCCGGATGCCGTCCTTCCAGCCGATCTTCTTGCCCTCGGCGTAGGTGCGGCCGTCGTAGGAGATCCCCACCTCGTAGACGCGCCATCCGCCCCGAGCCACCTTCGCGGTGATCTCGGCCTCGATGCCGAACCGGCTCTCCTCGAGGACGAACGAGTCGAGGACCGAGCGCCGGAACGCCTTGTAACAGGTCTCCATGTCGGTCAGGTTGAGGTCGGTGAACATGTTGGAGAGCGTCGTGAGCAGCTTGTTGCCGACCGAGTGCCAGTAATACAGCACCCGATGCGGACGAGAGCCGTGAAACCGGGAGCCGTAGACGACGTCCGCCTTCTCCTCCAGCAGTGGTTGCAGGATGACGGCGTACTCCCGAGGGTCGTACTCGAGGTCGGCGTCCTGCACGATCACGAACTCCGACGTGGCTTCCGCAAAGCCGCGTCGCAGGGCGGCGCCCTTGCCCTCGTTCACGGGTTGGAGCAGGACCCGCATCCGCGGGTCGACGTACCCGCTGACGATCTCCCGGGTGCCGTCCGTCGAGCCATCGTCGACCACGATGAGCTCGCGCGTGTACGGCGACGCGAGCACCTGGTCGATGACGACCTTCACCGTCGGGGCCTCGTTGAAGCAGGGCATGACGACCGACAGACAGGAACGAGGCGTGTCGGGCATCGGATTGCAGACTACCGGCGGGTCACCTCAGGGCTTGGGCCAGCTCACCGAGCGCCTCGGCGATCGCGAGGTGGTCGTCGTTGTCGGAAACCGACGACGCTTGGTCGCTCACTTGCTCGGCGAGCATCCGCAAGGTCGTCGCAACAGAGTCGCACTCCCGCTGTGTGACGGTCAGCCGGTCGGCCCGCAGCAGGCCGACGAGCTGGTCCCGTTGCATCTGCACCGATGACGCGGCCTGGTCCGGAGCGAGGCGGCCGTCGAGCACGCTCCGCGCGGTCTCGATGACCCAGCGCACCCGCGTTGCTGGCTCCATGGGTCACGATCATGACTCACGGCGGGTGCCAGAGTGATCACGTGGATCCGGTCGAGCTCCTCGCGTTCGTGGCCGGGGCGTGATCGTCTCCTATACGGCGTTCGCCGCCTTCCGGACCGTGGTGCTTCCCCGTGCCGCGAGCACGATGATCAATCGGGTCGTGTTCATCGGATCCGGAAGATCTTCGACCTCCTGGCCCACGAGCGCAGGAGTTACGCGGCGCGGGACCGAGTGTTGGCGGTGTACGGCCCGCTGTGTCTCGTCCTCCTGCCGTTCGTCTGGATCGCGCTGATCGTCACGGGCTTCACCCTGATGATGTGGGCATTCGGTGTCGAGCCCTTGCGACAGGCCTTCATCCTCAGCGGCTCGTCCATCTTCACGCTCGGCTTCGCCGCGCCCGAGAGCCTCCCGGTCGACGTGCTCGTCTTCCTCGAGGCGTTCCTCGGCCTCGGGTTGGTCGCGCTCGTGATCAGCTACCTGCCGTCGATCTACGGGGCGTTCGCGCGCCGCGAGCAGCTCGTGGGTCTCCTCGAGGCGCGGGCGGGGACTCCTCCGTCAGCCGTGGAGATGCTCACGAGGTATCAGCGCGTCGATGCTCTTGCGTTCATCGACAGCGACCTCTTCCCGCGCTGGGAGCAGTGGTTCAGCGACGTCGAGGAAAGCCACACCTCGTTCGCCGCCCTCGTCTTCTTCCGCTCGCCGCAGCCGGAGCGCTCGTGGATCGTCGCGGCGGGGTGCGTGCTCGACACGGCCGTCGCTGCTGAACTTCGACCGTCGATCGGCCCCGCTCGGGCTCGACGCAGATGTGCCTCCGCACGGGCTTCTTCTGCCTCCGCCGGATCGCTGACTACTTCGGCATCCGCTACGACCCCGATCCTCGACCCGACGGTGCGATCTCGGTCACGAAGGACGAGTTCGACGCCGTGTGCGAGGAGCTGAGAGCCGCGGGCGTCCCCCTGAAGGCCGACCTCGATCAGGCCTGGCGCGACTTTGCCGGCTGGAGGGTCAACTACGACGCGGTGCTCGTGCAGCTCGCGGCGTTGGTGTACTCGCCCACGGCGAGGTGGTCCTCGGATCGGGGTTACCCCGCACCGAAGCCCAAGCTCTTCCGCCGGACCACCCGGGCGGCGTAGCCCGACGGGGCCCGAGTCAGAGCTGCACGTTGGGGACGACGCCGCGCACGGAGGGCTCGAGCTCGAAGTACTCGGCGCGTCGGTAGCCACACAAGCGCGCGACGAGCATCGACGGGAACGAGGAGACCCGCCGGTTGTAGTCGCGGACATCGGAGTTGTAGAGGCGCCGCGCCGCTTGGATGCGATCCTCCGTGACGGTCAGCTGACGCTGGAGGTCGAGGAAGTGGGTGCTCGCCTGCAGGTCTGGGTAGGCCTCGGCCAGCGCGAGCACTGATCGCAGCGCGGACGTGAGCATCCCCTCACCCTGATTGTGCTCGGCGCCCTCTCCCGTGGCGGCACGCGCCAACGAACGTGCGTCGGCCACCTGCTCGAGCGTGCGTGCGTTCGTGTCCCGCGTAGCCCTGCACGGTCTCGACCAGATTGGGCACGAGGTCGTGGCGCCGCCGCAGCTCGGTGTCGACGTTCGCCCAGGAGTTCTCCATCAAGGCCGTCTGGGTGGCGAACCGGTTGTAGGAGACCGCGACCAGGATGACGATGAGCAGCGCGACGGCCAGGGTGATCCAGATGGCGTTCATCGGGCCGGCCACATCTCGTAGACGAGGGCGGGGACCCGCGCCACGATCGCTTCGGTCAGCTTGAACAACGCGGGGAGCTCCTCGCCCTTCAGACGCTCGGTGTGCAAGAGGATCCACCGGTTGTGGACCTCCATCTCCACGAAGCCCTTCGTCGACGCGAGCAGGTCGATCATCTGAGCGTCGAGGAACACGTTGGCGAAGCGCCGGTCCTCGGAGGTGACGAAGAAGGTGCGGTTGAACTCCTCCGACTCGAACTCGAGGTCGCGCGCGCCGAGTGCGCCCGCCGCCCGACTCACGAGGCTCTCCTTCGCCAACGAGAGCTTCGGCCACATCCACCCGACGTCCGCGGTCGCGCACGTGCGACGGTGATACGACCGATGCGTCGAGCCGTTCCCGTCCTCCGACTCGTCGTAGAACCAGTAGTCGAAAACGCGGACAGGAGCTTTCTCCGTCGCCCGCCACATGACGTTCTCAGTCCCGCGCCCGTCGCCCTCCCGAAACAGATCGAACGGAGGGCTGGCGCAGTTGAAGTGGTCCATCGGCGAGAAGCAGAGGCCGTGGCGCTTCGCCGAGCTCGCCAGTGCGTGCGCTCGGTTCCGCTCGCCGAGGAACATCGAAAGGCTCACGAGTCCCGCGGCCATGGCGGCGCCGCCGATCAGGATGGCCCACAGCACGTCTCATTATCGGCCGACGAGGTCAGCGGGTGAGACGCATCGGAGTATGGGGGATGCCGTCGTCGAGGAACTCCGGGCCGTCGACCTGGAAGCCCAGACTCCCGTACCACTCCACCAGGTAGGACTGCGCGGCGAGGACCACCGGCCCTTGGGTGAGCGCGAGCGCCCGCTGCACGAGGCCGGCGGCGTGCCCCTTGCCCCGGGCGGGGGCGGCGGTGACGACACGGCCAATCCGCCAAGTGCGATTCGGCGGCTCCGCCACGACGCGGAGGTATGCGACCACAGTGTCGTCTTCTTCGATCCAGAAGTGCTGCGCGTCGGGCTCGAGGTCGCGGTCGTCGATGTCGGCATAGACACAGTCCTGCTCGACCACGAACACATCGGAGCGGAGCTTCAAGATGCCGTAGACCTGCAGTGGCGTCAGCTCGGCGAAGGTCGCGACGCGGACGCTGCACTCATGGGAAGACGGGGGCGCTCACGGGAAGACCGCGGTCACCGACGTCTGCGCGGCCGAGGCGCCCTGGATGAGAGCGATCGCGTCGGCAGGGTTCATGCCGCTCTCGAGGCTCACGGCCTCTGAGAGCGTGTACAGCGTGAAGACGTAGCTGTGCGTTTCGCCGCTGGGCGGGCACGGGCCTGACCACCCGAGTCTCCCGAAGTCGTTGTCGGCTTCCACCGCCGTGCGCGGCGACTGCCCCTCGAGTATCTCGGTCACGATCTCGGGGTCCATCCCGGCGATCACCCAGTGCACGAACTCGTCGGCGTCCGCGTCGGTGACGACGAGCGCCAGCTCGGCCGTGCCTGTCGGCACGGCGACCCACGACATCGGCGGCGAGAGGTCGTCTCCCTCGCACGTGTACTGCTCCTGGATCGGCGTCGTCGAGCCGAACGGCGTCGCGAGCTGGAAGGTGGCGTCAGGGGGAAGCGTCGAGGTCGTGATGATGCTCGCGGTCTGGTCGGGCTCGGCGGGAGCCAGTGTGCGCCCGTCACGCGAACACGCGGCGAGAAGGAGAACGAGGAGCGAGGCGGTCAGCGCGACAGCTCGGCGGGGGGTGCGCACCGATCGAGTCTGGCAGCCCGCCCTCCCTATCCGAAGGCACCGCCGCGTCGCCTACCGTGCCGCCGTGCCGTACGAACCGAGCCTCGAGTCGCTGCGCTCCCATCCGGTGCCGGGCTGGTTCGCCGGCGCGAAGTTCGGCATCTTCATCCACTGGGGAGTGTTCTCGGTCCCGGCCTGGGCGCCCACCTCGGGAACCATGTTCGACCAGCAGGACCCCTTTCGGAACACCCCCTACACGGAGTGGTACCTCAACTCGCTCGCCCTCGAGGGCAGTCCGGTGCAAGCCCATCACCGCGACACCTACGGGGTCGACTATCCCTACGACGCGTTCGCGCCACAGTTCAAGGAAGCGATCCGAGGTTGGGATCCGAGCATCTGGGCCGACCTGTTCGCCGCGGCCGGCGCTCGCTACGTGGTGTTGGTGACGAAGCATCATGACGGGTTCCTTCTCTGGCCGAGTCGGCATCCGAACCCGTTCAAGGAGGGGTGGCACAGCGACCGCGATCTCGTCGGTGAGCTCGGCGACGCCGTTCGTTCGCACGGCCTGACCTACGGCCTCTACTACTCAGGTGGGCTCGACTGGACGTTCGGGGGCGCGGGCATCGACTCGTTCCGGTCGATGGTCAAGGCGATCCCCCAGAGCGAGGAGTACGCGCAGTACGCCGACGCGCACTGGCGAGAGCTCATCGAGCGGTACCAGCCCGCCGTGCTGTGGAACGACATCGGCTACCCCACCGCGGGCGATTCCCCGCGGTTGTTCGCCGACTACTACAACGCCCATCCCGACGGTGTCATCAACAACCGGTTCGACTTCCTCGGGGTCTCCGGCGGAACCGCCCACGCTGACTTCACCACTCCCGAATACGCAACGATGGCTGAGATCACGGCGGAGAAGTGGGAGACGTGCCGCGGCATCGGCCGCTCGTTCGGGCTGAACCGCAATGAACCCGACGCGGATCTGCTGACCGTCGATGGCCTCGTGCACATGCTGGTGGACATCGTCAGCAAGAACGGCAACCTGCTGCTGAACGTCGGGCCGGCGGCCGACGGACGCATCCCTCACGCGCAAGCAGAGCGTCTGCTCGGCCTCGGCTGGTGGCTGCGGGTGAACGGCGAGGCGATCTACGACACCTCGCCCTGGGCGAAGGCCGCGGGTGCCACCGCTGAGGGGCTCGACATTCGCTTCACGGCGGGCCCGGACGCGACGTACGCGATCGCGCTCGGCCGCCCACCGGGACGCACGCTGACCCTCGAAGCCGTGACCGCGGATCCGTCGGCGACGGTCACGATGCTGGGCCACCACGCGCCGCTCACGTGGAGCGATCGCGACGGCGCGATGCGGGTGGACCTTCCCGCCGACCCGGTCGACACGCCGGCCGTGACGTTGCGGGTGAGCCCCGCCGGCGCGCTGCGGCCCTCGTAGACGTCGGGAGCTACTGGACGTCGGGCGGTGGTGGAGGCGGCGTGAGCATCGGGACGTCGTCGTCGCCGTCGCCGTTGATGTCGCGGTCGCCGGCGTTGCGGAACAGCTCGGCGACGCCGGCGAGTGAGCCCATCATGCTGCTCGTGTCGGCCGGGAGGTAGATCTTCGTCGCTCGGCCGTTCGCGATCGACTGCAGCGCCTCGAGGTACTTGATCGCGAGGAGATCGGGTGTCGGGTTGCCGGCGTGGATGCCGCGGAACACGCTCTCGGTTGCCTGCGCCTGGCCCTCCGCCACCGTGATCTGACGGTAGCGCTCGGCCTCGGCCACGGCCTTGATCGCGCCGGCCTGGCCCTCCGCTTCGAGGATCTGACGCTGACGGATGCCTTCGGCTTCGAGGATCGCCGACTCCTTCTCGCCCTCGCGCGTGTGCGATGGCGGCTTCCCGCTCGCCCGACGCAGTGAGCACGACCGCGCGGCGGGTGCGCTCGGCCTTCATCTGCTCGTGCATGGAGTGCATCACGTCCGGCGGCGGATCGATTCGCTGCAGCTCGACCCGCTTCACGCGTACGCCCCAGCTGTCGGTCGCGTCGTCGAGGATCTGGCGGAGGTGGCTGTTGATCTGATCTCGGGAGGTGAGCGCCTCGTCGAGCTGGAGATCGCCGACGAGGTTGCGCAGGTTCGTCTGGGCGAGCTTCGTCACTGCGAGCATGAAGTTCGCGACGTTGTAGACGAGACGTTGCGCGTCGGTCGGCTCGTAGTAGACGACGGCGTCGACCGACACGACGACGTTGTCCTTGGTGATGACCTCCTGCGGCGGCACGTCGACGACCTGCTCGCGCATGTCGACGAGCCGCAGGTGCTCGATCGAGCGGGATGATGATGCGCAGACCGGGATCGACGGTCTCCTTGTAGCGACCGAGGCGCTCGACGATGCCGCGCTGGAAGGGGCGCACGATGCGCACTCCCGCGGCGACGAACACGAACAGCAGCAGCGCGAGGGCGGCGAGGACGATGACGGCGACCATGATGGCCTCCTAGGCCTTCACGACGGGGGGATTGGCAAGTCAGGGGGGTTGGCGATCTCGTCGACGGGCCAGACGATGACCCGAGTCCCCTGGACGTCGACGACACGAACGTTGGTACCGGCCGCGAGGGCGCGGCCGTCGCGGCTTTCGGCCCGCCACTCCTCACGTCCGACCCGGACGAGGCCGAGCTCGGAGGGGCCCGCGGGCACCTCCTGGAGGACGAGTGCCGGCTGACCGATCAACCGCCGCGAGCCGATGCCCTCGGCGGGTCGGGCTCGGTCGAGGCGGTGACGAAGGGGATAGAGGCAGGCCAGCGACCGAGGGACACCACGACGAACGCCAGCCACTCCCAGCCGACCCCCACGCCGGCGAAGGCCAGGATCGCGGCGACCGCCGCGCCGATGGCGAACGGCAGCAGGAAGAACGATCCGAAGGCGAACATCTCCCCGAGCAGGAACACGACTGCCGTGGCCAGCCAGATCCACCGCCAGACCTCAGGGTCGTCCACGAGATTGAGGGTAACGCCGTGACCGGGTTCGCGGGGGGCGCCGCTACCGTTCTCGACGTGGATCAACCGCTCTGCCTCCTCACCGTGCACGCCCATCCCGACGACGAGGCGTCGAAGGGCGCGGGCACCGTCGCCAAGTACCGCGGCGAAGGCGTCCGCACCGTGCTCGTCTGCTGCACCGGCGGCGAGGAGGGCGACATCCTCAACCCGGCCATGGACCGTCCCGAGGTGCGGGCCGACATCGGCGCCGTCCGTGCCGCCGAGCTCGCCGAGGCGGCCGCCATCATCGGGTACGACGAGGTCGTGATGCTCGGCTACCGCGACTCCGGCATGCCCGACAGCGAGGCGAACGCACAACCCGGCAGTGCTTCGCCCAGGCCGACTTCGACGAGGCGGTCGGCCGGCTCGTCGCCGATCCTGCGGCGCGAGCGCCCGCAGGTGATCATCACCTACGGCGACGAGCAGAGCGGCTACCCGCACCCTGACCACCTGCGGGTGCACGACATCACGCTGCCGGCCGTTCGACCGGGCCGCCGACCCCGAGTGGTACCCCGAGCTCGGCGAGCCCTGGCAGCCGCTCGAAGATCTACTACTCGGTCTGGTCGCGGAACCGCATCGAGCGATGCACGCCAAGATGCCTCGAGCTGGGCCTCGAGTCGCCCTTCACGCGAGGAGTGGTTCGAGCGCCCGTGGCAGGACGACCGCATCACGACGCGCGATCGACATCGAGGGCTTCGCCGGCGTGCGGCACGAGCGCGCTGCTCGCCCACGCCACCCAGATCGATCCGACGTCGCCGTTCTGGTTCGGGCTGCCCCGACGAGGTGCTCGGCGGATCCACCCGTACGACGACTACATCCTCGCCCGCAGCCTCGTGGCGACGCCTCCGAACGCCGAGCCCGAGGACGATCTGTTCGCCGGCCTCCGCTCCGATCTCGGGGCGAGCGTCAACGACGTAGGGGGATACTGTCGCCTGATGGCGAAGTACCTGAGCGCAGGAGTGGCTCGACGAGGTCGTGCGCCTCGGGCAGTCGTTTCCGAGCGGCCGGCGCCACCGCCCGCGTGCAGTACGTCGTCACGGACATGCCCGACGGCGAGGTACGACTGCTGGTTCTACTGGGTCGTCGACGACGGCAGCTGCTCGAGGCCGCGCTCGGCGAGGACCCCGACGTGGAGGTCACCATGACGCTGTCCTACGCCGACGCCGCGCTCGTGCAGGAGGGGTCTCTCGATCCGAACGCGGCGTTCATGCAGGGGCGGATGAAGGTGGCGGGGACATGGCGAAGCTGATGGCGCTGATGCCGCTCACCGCGAGCGCCTGAGTACAAGGCGATCCAGGAACAGATCCGCGAGCGTCGACGGAGTACTGAGCCGGCACTGACAGGAGCGACGCGCACCTCGCCGGTTCGGTCCGGGTCGAGCGCGTCGTCGAACTCCACGGTGCCGGGTTCGCCGAACACGACGAGCGTGGTGTCCTCGCCGGGTTGCATGCACGCCGGTGTCGAACGAGCGATCGTCCGCGGTGAAGCGAGTGGGGCACGTCGTCCTCGTTCGCGAGCGCACCACCTCGCCGGAGGTCACCTCCAGCGCGCGCGGGCTCGATTCCCGACGAAGTCGACCGACCGATCGTGACGGTCGTCCGGCAGGTCGAGTCGGCGAGGTCGGCGCGGCCGGGGATGCTCGGCGTCGTCCCCGCAAGCGGTGAGCCCGACGGTCGCGAGCGCGACGAGCACGACTGCCGCCCGAGGCCGCGACGCATCAGGCGGCGCGCTGCGCGGTCGCGGAGCTGGCGGAAGCCGATGAGGTGGACGCCGGTGCGATCGACGCTTCGCCGAGCGCTCGTCGTGGACGACGAGCGCGTGGTCGTCGACCCGGGCCGCCCAGTCGTCGGCGAGAGCGCCCGGAGCTCGGGCGTGTCGACCGCGGGTGGACGTAGCACCTCGGTGACGCCCGGCCGGAAGTCGTGCGACGACCCGCTCGATCGCGCGCCGGCTGCCGACGCCGCTCGCGCGGGCACGAAGTGGTCGGGGAACAGCACGCCTTCCTCGGCGGCCAGCCGCCGGAACGGGAACCCGATCGTCCGCTTCGGTCGCGGCGCCCGGGAGGCGGAGCGGGCAGCGCCGAACTCGACGGCCAGCTCGAGGTAGACGTCGAAGAACTCGGGCCGCAGCTGCAGCGTGCCCATGTGCGACTGTCGAGGTGGCTGACGTCGAAGCCCCACAGGATCGCCCGCTCGATCTGGGCCCGGCAGCTCGCGGCGGACCTCGTCGAGGTCGGCGTGGTCCCACACGTCGTCGACCGTGCGGGGGAAGCCGCCGTCGCCGTCGAGCAGCGACGGCGCCTGGGTGATCGGGCCCCAGCGGTACAGGTCGTACTCGGCGTTGAGCGTGAGGTGCACGCCGACGTCCTCGCCGCGGTAGCGGGCGGCGGCCTCGCGGGCCCAGGGGCACGGGCACCATCAGCGTCGCGCTGGTGGCGACGCCGTCGCGGAGGGCCTCGTAGACGCCGACGTTGGCGGCGTGGCACGAGCCGAGGTCGTCGCAGTTGATGATCAGCAGGCGGTCGTCGGGCCGGTAGCCGAGGCGCTCGGCGAGAGTGCACGTCACGGCGATACCGACGCTACCGCGGCGTCGCGATGGGCGCGTCGCGTGCCGCCGCACGCGTCGGGCCAGAGCGCTCCACAGCCCAGTGCCGGCCTGGCGCGCCGCCGCCGCGGCCACGGTCGGAGCTCGCTCTGCGTGGGCGACGTTCGGGGGGATACGTGAGCGACCTCGGCGTAGCCCTCGCGCGACGAGCTCGCAGGTTCACGAACAGGCCGTCGGCGACCCGGTAGACGTAGGCGAGCAGCCGGTCGTAGCGGTCGCGGGCCTCGACGTCGCGCTCGAGCCGCACGACGGTGCCGGCCGGCAGCAGCTCCGTCGTGCGCGCCGAGGCCTCCGGGCCGAAGCACTGCGACGGGCTTGTCGGGGGTCGACGCGTCTCGGGTGTGTCGATGCCGATGAGCCGCACCCGCTCCTCGTCGTCCGGCGATGTCGACGACGATGGTGTCGCCGTCGACGACGCGCACGACCACCGCCGTCGCCCGGGCCCGACGCACCGCCGGTGTTCGACGACGTCGTAGCGCACCCGGCCGCGACGAAGCCGAGCAGCACGGCGACGGCGAGCAGCAGGCGACGCATCACGCAGATAGTCGCACGAGGGCGTGACACAACTCCGCCAGAGCTGGTTCGGCGACGTCCGGGGCTCTGACGCCCGCTGCCGGCGAGCGATCGGCCGGGCTAGAGGCGTTCGATGATCGTGCCGGTGCCGAGGCCGCCGCCGCAGCACATGGTGACGAGGCCGTACCGGCCGCCGGTGCGCTCGAGCTCGTGCAGGGCCTTGGTGAGCAGGACGGCGCCGGTGCCGCCGAGCGGGTGGCCGAGGGCGATGGCGCCGCCGTTGGGGTTGACCTTCTCCATGTCGGGACGCCGAGCTCCTTGCTGCCACGCCAGCACGACGGAGGCGAACGCCTCGTTGATCTCGGTCGACGTCGATGTCGTCCATCGTGAGGCCGGTGCGCTCGAAGCAGCCGCTGGGTGGCGTCGATCGGGCCGGTGAGCATGAGGACGGGGTCGACGCCGACGAGGCAGGTGTCGACGATGCGGGCCCGGGCGCGCAGGCCGAGCGCCTTCGGCCTGCTCGGCGGTCATCAGCAGCACCGCGGCGGCGCCGTCGGAGATCTGCGACGACGAGCCGGCGGTGTGCACGCCGTCCTCGCGGGCGACCGGCTTGAGCGTCGGCGAGCTTCTCGAGCGTGGTCTCGCGCAGGCCCTCGTCGCTGCGCGACGTGTGCGTGGTGCCGGTGGGCTTGCCGTCCTCGTCGAGGTCGGGCGCGTCGACCGGCACGATCTGGGTGCCGAAGCGATCCTCGGCCCAGGCCGGTGGCGGCGCTCTGCTGCGAGCGCGAGGCCGAACGCGTCGGTGTCGGCGCGGGTGATGCCCCACTTCTCGGCGATGCGCTCGGCGCCCTCGAACTGCGACGTCAACTCGTACTGCGGCGAAGTAGGACTTCGGGATCGGGTGCCAGGCCGAGCTCGCCCCGGCTGTCGGCGCCGATCGGCACCCGGCTCATGACCTCGACGCCGCAGGCGACGGCGACGTCGACGACGCCGGACCGCCGACCAGCGCGGTGGCGAGGTTGGTGGCCTGCTGCGACGAGCCGCACTGGGTGTCGACGGTGGTGGCGGCGACCGACAGCGGCAGCCCGGCGGTGAGCCAGGCGGTGCGGCCGATGTTGAAGCGCCTGCTCGCCGACCTGGCTCACGCAGCCGCCGACGACCTGGCCGACGTCGGCGGGATCGATGCCCGAGCGCTCGATGAGCGGCCTTCTGCGACGGTCGGCGAGCAGGTCGGCGGGGTGGACGGTGGAGAGGCCGCCGTTGCGGCGGCCGACGGGGGTGCGGACGGCTTCGACGATCACGACTTCAGTCATGAGTCGAGCGTACCGGCGGCTATCGGCGGCGACCCATCCCGGAGATCGCGCCGAGGACGAGAAGGAGGAGCGAAGCGCCGACGAAGGCCACGATCAGCGACCACACGCTGAAGTCGGTGACGCCCTCCTCGCCGACGAGGCCGAAGAGGAACCCGCCGATGAGGGCGCCGAGGATGCCCACCGCCATCGTGAACAGGCACCCCGACCGGCGGTAGCCCGTCGCGACCTTCGCCAGCCATCCGGCCAGCAGGCCCATCACGATCCACCCGAGGATGCTCATCGCCCGCCGACGCTACGGCCCTCACGCTTCCCGCGCGAGTAACGCGTCACCGACGACGCGTTATTCGCGCGAGAACGCCGGTGGGCGGCGTACGGTGAGACACCCTGTGCCCAGCGTTCATCCCGACCTCGAGCGCGAGCAGGCGTACATCGTTTCCGCCTACGAGGCGCTCGCGGCCATGCAGGGCCGGACGGCGGTCGTGCTCGAGGCGGCGCTCGGTGACGCCCGGCGCGGCGACACCAACGCGGACGCCGCCGCCATGCACCTGGGCCGTCGCCTCTCACAGCTCGACGTCGGAGGCTTGGCGCTCTGCTTCGGGCGGATCGACGAAGAGGCGCAGCAGTCCGAAGAGCCCGAGACCTTCTACGTCGGACGGCGGCACGTCGAGACGCCTCGCGGCGACCCGATCGTCGTGGACTGGCGAGCCCCGGTCTCGGTGCCGTTCTACCGGGCGACCGTCCAAGACCCCTTCGGGCTGAAGCGCCGCCGCCGGTTCAGCGTGGAAGGCCACCACCTGCTCGACATCCTCGACGAGGTCTTCGACGATCCCGACAGCATGCTCAGCGGCATGGCGGGCGGCATCGCCGACCCGCTGCTCGCCGAGCTCGAGCGCGCCCGCACCGGCGAGATGCGTGACATCGTCGCGACGATCCAGGCCGAACAGGACGTCGTGGTGCGCGCGGGTCTCGACGTGTGCCTGGTCGTGCAGGGAGGTCCGGGAACGGGCAAGACGGCGGTTGGCCTCCACCGCGCCGCGTACCTGATGTACGAGCATCGCGACCAGCTCACCGAGTCGCGGGTGCTCGTCATCGGCCCGAACCCGGTGTTCCTCCGCTACATCTCGCAGGTGCTTCCCTCCCTCGGTGAGACCTCCGTCGTGCAGACGACGGTTCCGGGCCTGCGGGGCGCGTCGTTTCCGGTCCGTGCGGTCGAGCCGGCTGACATCGCCGCCCTCAAGGGCGACGCTCGGATGGCGAGCGTGCTCGCACAAGCGTGCACGGATCGACTGCGACGCCCGACCGAGGAGATCGTTGTCGCGACCCGCTGGGGGCCGGTGCGACTCACGCCCGACGTGGTGTGTGCAGCCCTCGACGCGGCGCGGGCGCTCGGTCGGTCGTGGCAGCTCGACCGCGACGCGTTCCGGTCCTCGATCCTCGGCCTTCTGCTCGAAGGACTCGAACGGGTGCGGCCGGATGTGCTCGCGAACGTGGAGCACCTCGCCGAGGATCTGCGCAACGACCGCAGCGCGAGCAGCGCCATCGACCGGGTGTGGCCGACGATCAGCGCGCCGGCAGTGGTGCGCCAGTTGCTGACCAGCCGGGCCGCTCTCGCCCGCGCCGCGGACGGCATCCTCACCGCGGACGAGCAGGCCCGGTTGCGCCGTCCCGCCGTCGGGTCGGCGGCGTCCGAGCCGTGGACGGCTGCGGACATCCCGCTGATCGATGAGGCTGAGTCGCTCATTGCCGGGCCGCCGCGGCGATACGGCCACATCGTCGTCGACGAGGCGCAAGATCTGTCAGCGATGGCGCTCCGGGTGCTCGCCCGGCGCGCCGGCCCGCGTCCGTCGATGACGATCCTGGGCGACCTCGCGCAAGCGACGACCGCGTGGTCGCAACCGTCGTGGGAAGAAGCACTCGCGCACCTCGGCCAACCTGCGAACGCGCAAGTCGCCGAGCTCGAGATCGGCTACCGGGTACCGGGCCCGATCCTCGAGATGGCGAACCGGTTGCTGCCCGAGGCTGCGCCCCAGGTGCGTCCCTCGCGGTCAGTGCGAGCCCACGGCGCGGCACCGGTGCTCGTGCGCGTCGAGCGGGATCAGCTCGCGGGCAGCGTCGCGGCCGAGCTCGCCGCGCTGACAGGAGACTGGGTGTCGGTCGCGGTGATCGCGCCCGAGGCGCTGCTCGCCGAGCTCGAGGCTGTCGTCGAGGCGGCGACAGCGCGGCTCGATGAGGACGGTGTCGGAGCGGCGAGCCATGTCGCCCTCCTCGACGCCCTCGGGGCCAAGGGCCTCGAGTTCGATGCGGTGGTGGTCGTCGAGCCGGCGTTGATCCATCGGGAAGTCAACGGCGCTCGCCTGCTCTATGTGGCGATGACGCGGGCGGTGCAGCACCTGGTCCTCGTGCACACCCTTGCTCTTCCGGCGGCGCTGACCGCCGCGTGAGCCAGCCGGGCCGTGACACACGGCTGTGACGCACGGCCGGGCGGCAATGTCCCACCCCCTCCGCATACTGGATCCATGGCACGGCAGCTGGTCTTGATCGAGGCTCCCACCGACGAACAGTGGCGGCTCGACGACTCCACGCGCGAGCTCGGTCGTCGTGGTGTCGCCGAGGCCCGCCGGGCTCTCCGAGAGGCAATGGCGGAAGCGATCTCGAGCCCGCAGCGCGAGCACGGCACCGCCGCGTAGCTGGTCGGCTCGCGCGTGGTCCGCGCGTGCGCGACCTACCGCGCGACGAAGTACTTCGCGTGGGGGTGATGGCAGATGAGCGCGGAGGTCGTCTGCTCGGGGTGGTACTGCCACGAGCTCTCTTCGCTCACCGCCACGCCGATCGCGTGCGCCCCGAGGAGGTCCGCGACCTTGGCGTTGTCCTCGAGGTCGGGGCAGGCCGGGTACCCCCACGAGTAGCGGCCCCCTCGGTACTGCTGCCGGAACAAGCCCGCCACCGTCGGGCCGTCCTCGTCGGCGAACCCCCACTCCTCCCGGATGCGGTGATGCCACAGCTCGGCGAGTGCCTCGGCCATCTCGACGCCCAGACCGTGCAGCAGGAGGTAGTCCTGGTAGCGGTTCGCGCCGAACAGCTCGGCCGTCGCGTCCGAGACGGCGCTTCCCATCGTGACGATGTGGAACGCGGCGTAGTCGACCTCGCCGGATTCGACCGGTCGGAAGAAGTCCGCGATGCACAGGTACGGCTCGACCCGTTGGCGGGGGAAGTCGAACCGGGCGACCTCGGCTGACCGCGTCTCGTCAGCCCAAACGACGAGCTGATCGCCATCCCCGTTCGCGGCGAAGTAGCCGTACACCACTTGCGGGACCAGGACGCCGGTCGTCTTCGCCAACGCGAGCTGGGCCCGAAGCGTGGGTCGGAGGCGCGCTTTGAACGTGTCGTCGGTCTCGCCCGACTCGGGACGGAACTGCCATTGGTTGCGGAACAACGCGGTCTCGTTGACGAAGCCTGCGATGTCGTCGATCGAAATGCCCTTCACGACCCGTGACCCGAGGAACGGCGGCGTCGGGATGGCGTTGTCGGTCACGACCTCCGGTGATCGCGCCGGGACGGCGGCCCCGGTGTCGTCCACCTTCGATCGCCGCTCGGGCAGCACTCGGCCGGTCGGCGCGCGCCGAACTCGGGGTCTTCGTCGCCGGTGCGCTTCAGCTCCATCAGGCGTTCCATCGTGCGGAGCCCCTCGAACGCGTCGCGTCCATAGAAGAGTCGTCCCTCGTAGACCTCGCGAAGGTCGCGCTCGACATACGACCGAGTGAGTGCGGCGCCGCCGAGCAGCACCGGGTAGTGGGCGAGCCCACCGCTGTTCAGCTCCTCGAGGTTGTCGCGCATGATGAGCGTCGACTTCACGAGAAGACCACTCATGCCGATGGCGTCGGCCTTGATCGCCTCGGCGCGGGCGACCATGTCGCCGATGGGGCACTTGATGCCGAGGTTGTGGACCTCGTAGCCGTTGTTCGTGAGGATGATGTCGACGAGGTTCTTGCCGATGTCGTGCACATCGCCCTTGACCGTCGCGAGCACGATCCGGCCCTTGCTGGTCTCGCCCTCGAGTCGGTCCATGTGCGGGGTGAGGTAGGCGACGGCCGCCTTCATCGTCTCGGCGGACTGCAGCACGAACGGCAGCTGCATCTCACCGGTCGCGAAGAGCTCGCCCACGACCTTCATCCCGTCGAGCAGCACATCGTTGACGATCGTGAGCGCAGGAGTGCGCTCACTCAGCGCCGCCTCGAGATCGTCGTCGAGACCGTCACGGTCGCCGTCGATGATGCGGTACTTGAGGCGCTCGTTGACCGGCCAGCCCGAGCGGTCTTCTTTCTCGCGAGTTGCCGCCTGCACGTCGGCGAACACCTCGAGCAGGCGCTGCAGAGGGTCGTAGCCCGGCTGCGCGCCGGTCATGCACCAGGTCGAGGCACACCTGGCGCTGCTCCTCGGGAAGCCTCGACAGCGGCATGATGCGGCCGGCGTGCACGATCGCCGCGTCGAGCCCCGCATTGACGCACTCGTGCAGGAAGACGGAGTTGAGCGCGTGGCGGGCGGCGGGATTCAGGCCGAACGACACGTTGGAGACGCCGAGCACGGTGAACGCGCCGGGGATCTCCGCCTTGATGCGCCGTATCGCCTCGATCGTCGCGAGTGCGTCACCGCGCAGGTCGTCGCCTCCCGTCGACAACGGAAACGTGAGCGCGTCGAAGATCAAGTCCTCGGCGCGCAGGCCGTATCGCTCGGCGGCGAGCTCGTGGATGCGGTGGGCGACTCGCATCTTCCACTCGACGTCGCGTGCCTGGCCCTCTTCGTCGATCAGCAAGCAGATGACCGCGGCGCCGTATTCGGCGGCGAGGCTCATCACGCGATCGAAGCGCGATCCTTCGCCGTACCCGTCCTCGAGGTTCGCGGAGTTGAGGATGGCGCGTCCGCCGATGTGACGCAGGCCCGCCTCCATCACGTTGGGTTCCGTGGAGTCGAGGACGAGCGGAGCGCTCGCCTGGGTCGCGAGGCGGCTCGCGAGCGCGTCCATGTCGGTCGCACCGTCGCGCCCGACGTAGTCGACGCACACGTCGAGGACGTGCGCACCTTCGCGGATCTGGTCGCCGGCCATGCGAACGCTCGCGTCCCAGTCGCCCGCCAACATCGCCTCTCGAAACGCCTTCGAGCCGTTCGCGTTCGTCCGCTCGCCGATGATCAGAAACGACGTGTCCTGCGCGATGGCCTGCGCGGTGTACAGCGATGACACGGCGGGTTCGTCGGCCGCCGGCCGAGAGGCGGGCGTGAGATCGCGGCATCGCTCGATCACCGCGGCGATGTGCGCCGGTGTCGTGCCACAGCATCCGCCGACGACTCGCACGCCGAAGTCGGTGATGAACCGGGCGTGGTACTCGGCGAGCTCCTCGGGTGTGAGGTCGTAATGCGTCTGACCGTGGACGATGCTCGGCAGGCCGGCGTTCGGCAGCACCGAGATCGGCACGCTGCAGTGCTGGGAGAGATGGCGCAGATGCTCGGTCATCTCGCGAGGGCCGGTGGCGCAGTTGAGCCCGAACAGGTCGGGCTTCATCGCTCCGAGCGAGACCAGCGCTGCGCCGATCTCGGAGCCCACGAGCATGCGACCCGTCGTCTCCATCGTCACCTGCAGCTGAATCGGCACGAGCCGTCCCTCGGCCGCCATGGCGCGTCGTGCGCCGATCATCGCAGCCTTGGCCTGCAGCAGGTCGTAACACGTCTCGATCAGGAGCACGTCGACGCCGCCCTCGATGAGGCCGCGGGCCATCACCTCGTACGCGTCGCGCAAGTCGACGAAGCCGACGTGACCGAGGGACGGCAGCTTGGTGCCTGGTCCCATCGAGCCGGCCACGAAGCGAGGGCGGCCGTCGGCGCTGAAGTCGTCGCGGACCCGAGCCGCGAGGCGAGCGGCGGCCAGGCACATCTCGTGCGCACGGTCCTGAAGGCCGTACTCCGCGAGCACGGTGCCGAAGGCCCCGAACGTGTTCGTCTCGACGATGTCCGCGCCCACCTCGAAGAACGACGCGTGCAGCTCGGTGATGAAGTCGGGCCGAGTCAGCGACAGCAGATCGACGCAACCCTCGTACGCCAAGCCGCCGTAGTCGTCGATGCTCGGCTCGCGGCGCAACAAGCTCGTGCCGATCGCGCCGTCATAGACGACGACGCGCTCGTGCACCGCCTCGAGGAAGGACATCTGTTCAGGCTACCGGCGGGTTGCCTGCGCACTCGGGCGTTCAACCAGGTGTCCTAGGCTCCCGCGGGCCATGAAGATCTACACGCGGAAGGGCGATGACGGCACGACCGGTCTCTTCTACGGCGGACGCGTGCGCAAGGACTCCGATCAGCCCACCGCGTACGGCGTGGTCGATGAGGCCCAAGCCGTGCTCGGCATCGCCAGAGCGGAGGCCGAGCGGGGCGGCGAGCTCGACGATCTCCTCGTGAGCCTCGACCGCGACATGTATGTGCTGATGGCCGAGCTCGCGACCGCGCCGGAGAACCGAGGCAAGCTCACTCCCGGCCAGTCGAGCGTGACCCCCGAGATGATCCAACGCCTCGAGCCGATCATCGACAGCCTCACTGGTCGATTCGAGCAGCCGACCGAGTTCGTGCTGCCGGGGCAGTCCCGCATCGCCGCGTACCTCGATCTCGGCCGAACGGTGGTGCGCCGTGCTGAGCGCGCGTCGCTCGCCGCCGCACCGCCGCCCTCACTCGTCGTTCCCTACCTGAACCGTCTTTCCGATCTGCTGTGGACCATGGCTCGATGGCAGGAAGATGAGGCGTTGCCGGCTCGGCCGGCCTGACAGAGAAAGCAGACCCGATGTCGATCACGTTCACCGTCACCCGCAGCGCGCCGCGAGACGCCGACGCCATTGGCATCGGCGTCTTCACTGAGGGCGCCGCGCCGCGCCCGCTCGGCATCGACCGGTCGGGGCTGGCCGCGCTCGGGTTCGAAGGCAAGGTCGGACAGGCGTGCGTGCTGGCGGGCGGCGGCGGTCCGACGAGGGTCGCGCTCGGGCTCGGGAAGAAGGGCGAGACGACGGTCGCTGACGTGCGGAGGGCAGCAGGTGCGTTCGTGCGCGCCGCCAGCCGGTTCTCGTCGCTCGCCACCGGCATCGTCGAGACCGCAGGCGTCGACGCGAAAGCAGGGGCACAGGCGGTTGTCGAGGGGGCGATGCTCGGGGCGTACTCGTTCACGCGCTACAAGTCGGAAGCGCCGAAGGCGGGCGTCTCGTCCGTCGCGATCTTGGCTTCCGAGGCAGCGGCCAAAGCGACGCAGGTCGGCGTCGACCGCGGGACTGCCATCGCCACCGCCGTGGCGATGGCCCGCGATCTCGTGAACACACCGGGCGGCTCGCTCAACGCGCGCGACATGGCCGAGCTCGCGACTGAGGTCGCGAAGGACAACGGGCTCACCGTCGAGGTCATGGACGAGCACGCGATGGAGCAGGCGGGCCTCGGCGGCATGCTCGGCGTGAATCGCGGATCCGACGAGCCGCCTCGTCTCATCAAGCTCACCTATACCCCTCGCAACCCGACCGGGTCCGTCGCGCTGGTCGGCAAGGGGATCATGTTCGACTCGGGTGGTCTCTCGCTGAAGTCGGGCGAGGGGATGATGGCGATGAAGATCGACATGTCGGGCGCCGCGGCGGTGCTCGCGACCATGAGCGCGCTGAAGGCGACCAAGCCCCGTGTGAAGGTCATCGGATTCATGTGTTGCACCGACAACATGCCGAGCGGGACGGCCTTGAAGCCGGGTGACGTCATCACGATTCGAAACGGCAAGACCGTCGAAGTGCTCAACACCGACGCTGAGGGCCGCCTCGTGCTCGCGGACGGGCTCTCGTTGGCAGTCGAGGAGGACGTCGACGCGATCATCGACCTCGCGACGCTCACGGGCGCGGTCGTCGCCGCACTCGGCAACCGGATCGCCGGCGTGATGGGCAACGACGACGTGCTGATGGACCAGGTCCGCGACAGCGGCGCGCCGAGCCGACGAGCTCGTGTGGCCGCTGCCGTTGCCGGCCGAATACCGCAAGTTCATCGACTCGCCCGTCGCCGACATCAAGAACATCGGGGGCACGTCGGTGCTGGGCTCCGGAGGCGGGGGTGGTGGCGCACTCACTGCCGGCTTGTTCCTCAAGGAGTTCGTGAGCGACGTGCCTTGGGTCCACATCGACCTCGCGGGCCCGGCGATGGCGGACGCGGACGACACGTACGTGACGCGCGGTGGCACCGGCTTCGGTGTGCGCACGCTCGTCGAGCTGCTCGACCGCTTCACGCCGTAGCCCCCCAATGCGGGGGCGGCGGGCACCTCCGCCGTGGTGCCCGCCAGCATCGGCCGACCGCCAGAGGAGGGGGGCGGTCGACCGACGATTGAGGTCACACGGCGTCGGGGCCGGCGGCTGCTCGTGCGGCGCGGGCAGCCGCGCTCGGTGTCGGCCCAGATGGCCGCAGCCCGGCATTCATCGGGCGGGAAGCGCCACCGGCCCAGCTGCGCCTGCACTGCGTCGATGGACTCTCCGAGCTCGCTCAGGGTGAGTGCGAGGCGACGCGCCCGGCGCGCCGCCGCGTCAGGTGTCTCACGAGCGGGGAGGGGCCACGTCGCGTGCAGCGTGCGCAGCCGAGCCGGCAACCGTTCGAGCTGTCGGGCGTTCAGCGGAGGGAGACGCCGGCGCACCGCGAGCTGCGTTCCGTTCGTTTGGGTGAGGCCGAACTGACAGGCCCTCACGAGCGTGCGGGCGAACGGCGAGTTGCGTCCGCCGGCGCCGCCCCCGTTGCCGCCGATGCCGATGGCTTGCGCGGTCTCGGCGAGATCGAGCGCGAACCCCTCGGGCGCCCGGTCGAGGCCGGCGACGAGGCGCCGCATCAGCCAGGTCGTGCTCGGCCCCACGACGCCGAGCCAGAACAGCTCGACGTAGTCGGACCGGGGGTCGAAGCCGAGCGCGTCGATCACCGGATCGACCCAGGGCACCACCTGCACCACGTCGCCCGGCAACACGAGCGGGACGTCCGCAATCTCCGCCGTCATATCTCTTCCTCCGCCGTTCGGCCCCGCCGGGCCGCTCTCGAGTGTCGATGTATTTCATGTATTTCCCGTTCAGATGTCAAGGGGAGATTTCGTGCGTCGTGCCAGAGTGAGGCGATGCGCGGACCCGTCCGTCGATCTCGACCTCGCCCGGGTGTTGGTGCAGCAGGCGCAACGCGTCGTCGTGTTGACCGGCGCAGGCATCTCGACCGATTCCGGCATCCCCGACTTTCGGGGGCCAAACGGGGTCTGGACCAAGAATCCCGCGGCCGAGAAGACGGCCACCCTGCAGCACTACATGGGCGACCCCGAGATTCGGAAGCAGGCGTGGCGAGGTCGTCGCGACTCGCCCGCCTGGAACGCCGAGCCGAATGCGGGCCATCGCGCGATCGTCGAGCTCGAGAAGGCGGGGAAGCTCCACGCCGTCGTGACCCAGAACGTCGACGAGCTGCACCAACGGGCCGGCACCGATCCGAACCTGGTGATCGAGGTGCACGGCACCATGCGCACGGTCATGTGCATGAGCTGCGGCGAGACCGCGCCGATGGAGCGGGCGCTCGCGAGAGTCGACGCGGGGGAGGAAGATCCCGACTGCCGCAGCTGCGGCGGCATCTTGAAGTCCGCGACGATCTCGTTCGGTCAGTCGCTCGTGCCCGAGGTGATCGACCGGGCCTACACGGTGGCCGAGGAGGCCGACGTCGTGCTCGCGGTCGGCACGACGCTGGGCGTGTATCCCGCCGCGAACGTGGTGCCGATCGCCAAGCGCAACGGCGCTTCGGTGATCATCCTGAACGCCGAGCCGACCGAGATGGACGACCTCGCGGACGTGGTGCTTCGGGGCTCGATCAGCGACGTGCTGCCCTTGATCGCTGCGGCTGAATCCGCCGATCTGACTGGTAGCGCAAATCCTGACCGAGAAGGTAGGCTTTTGCCCATGTCCAGCTTCCGCGAGCTGTTGGCGAAGGCCAAGAGCGAGATCCGCGAGGTCGACACCGCCACTGCGGACGACCTGCGCCGGCTGCCCGGCACCATCCTCCTCGACGTCCGCGAGCCCGACGAGTACGAGCAGGGGGCGCTGCCCGGCGCAATCCACATCCCGCGTGGCCACCTCGAGTCGCAGATCGAAGGCAAGGTGCCCGACCGCGACACGTCGGTCGTCATCTACTGCGCCGGCGGCACGCGGTCGGCGTTCGCAGCGAAGACGCTCGCCGAGCTCGGCTACAGCGACGTGGTGTCGGTGGCCGGTGGCTTCGGCCGCTGGAAGGACGAGGGTCGTGAGTGGGCGGTGCCCACACAGCTCAACGCCGAGCAGAAGCATCCGCTACCACCGCCACCTGTTGCTGCCCGAGGTCGGCGTCGAGGGCCAGACGAAGCTGCTCGAACTCGAAGGTGCTGCTGCTCGGCGCGGGTGGCCTCGGCTCACCGGCTGCGATGTACCTCGCCGCGGCGGGCGTCGGCACGATCGGCATCGTCGACATGGACGTCGTCGACGAGTCGAACCTGCAGCGTCAGATCCTGCACAACATCGATCGCGTCGGCGATCGCAAGGTCGACTCGGCGAAGAAGACACTCACCGCGCTGAACCCGGAAGTCCGCGTCGTCGCGTACGACACGCGCCTCGACGCGGGCAACGTGCTCGACATCATCGATGGCTACGACGTGATCATCGACGGCGCCGACAACTTCCCGTCGCGTTACCTGCTCAACGACGCCTCGCTGAAGAAGGGCATCCCGGTCGTCCACGGATCGATCTTCCGGTTCGAGGGACAGGCCACGGTGTTCCACCCGTTCGTCGGACCGTGCTACCGGTGCATGGTGCCCGAGCCCCCGCCCGCCGAGCTCGCGCCGTCGTGCGCGGAGGCCGGCGTCCTCGGTGTGCTCCCCGGCATCATCGGTTCGATCCAAGCGCTCGAAGCGATCAAGCTCCTGCTCGACCTCGGCGACAGCCTCGCCGGTCGCCTGCTCGCGTACGACGCGCTCGAGCAGTCGTTCCGCACCTACAAGGTGCTGCGCGACCCCGAGTGCCCCGCGTGCTCACTCGACCCGGCCGACATCGTGATCGCCGAGTACGACGAGCACTGCATGCCCCACCGGGCTCACTAGAGCTCCGCGAGGCGAGCGGCCAGACCCGCTCGGCGTACGTCGAGCTTGCGATACACGTTCGAGAGGTGCGCCTCGACCGTGCTCACGCCCATGTGGAGCGACGCCGCGATCTCCTTGTTGCTCTGACCTGTGCCGGCGAGCTCGGCGACCTGATGCTCGGTTTCGGTCAGCATCTCGGACGGCGGTCGTCGACCGCTGATGCGGGCGAGCTCGGCGCGCGCCTTCTCGGCCCACAGTCGCCCTCCGAGCTCCTCGAAGATCGCGAGCGCCTGCTCCAGCGCGTCGCGAGCGGCGCCCGTTGCTGAGCCTGACGGAGCACGGAACCCATGCACAGCAGCGTGCGGGCGCGTTCGAAGGGATAGGTGAAGCCGTCGAGGGCGGCGAGCGACTCGCCGAAGGCGCGCTCGGCCGCGTCGAAGTTGCGGTCGACCGCGGCGAGGAGCGCCCGGCACCGAGACGTGGTGGCGAGGGCCCAGGGCCCTCCCTGCCGGTCGGCGCGTTGCTCCCACTGTGCGAGGACGTGGCGAGCGCGCTCGATTCATCGGCTTCGACCAGGGCCTCGATCGTGTCGGGCCACACAGGCCGTCGGGTCGTCGCTGCCGATCGCGACGAGGTGAGCGGGAAGATCACGCAGCAGGTCGGCGGCAGCGTGGCCATTGCCGAGCATCAGCTCGATGCGCCCGAGCACCGCAACCATCTCGATTTCGACCAAGCGAGTCGCTCGCGTCTGTGCCCGGAGAGGGCGTATCGCGCTGAGTGCGCGGGCGTCGTCCACCAGTCCGAGATCTGCCTCGACGAGCGCCTTGCGGACGATGAGCCACCTGTGGTCAACCGCCTGGCTCTGCTCGCCGGCGACGGCGGCTTCACGCGCGAGGTCGAGAGCGTCTGCCCACCGACCGGCGAGCCACTCGACGAGGACGAGCACCCAGAGCAACACCACGCGGGTGTTCTCGTCGCCGCGGGCCGCCGCCTCGCTCGCCAGCTCCTCCAGGAGCGAGCGCGCCTCCTCGACCTCACCCATTCGCATCTGCTGTCGGGCGAGCGCGCGGCGGGGACTGTCGAGGAATTCGAGCCGCGAGGTGCTCGGGCGCGCTCTGCGGTTTCATGAGATCCCGGATGCCTGCGCGAGACATGCCGGACATGAGCATGAAGGACTGTGCGCATGGATCTGGCTGGCTATGTCATCAACGCGGTGCTGGTCGAGGGCCGCAGCGTCAAAGACGTGTGCGAAGCCCACGACATCTCTCGCAGCTGGCTGTATGAGCTGATCGGCCGTTACCGCGAGCTCGGCGACGAGGGGCTGCGGCCTGTGTCGAAACGGCCGCGCTCGTCGCCGACGCGGGTCGGCGTCAGCGATCGAGGACGAGATCGTCGGCGTTGCGCAAAGAGCTCACCGATCTCGGCGTCGACGCCGGGCGCGTACACGATCCACTATCACCTCACTCGACGCCACCGGCGGGCGCCGGGCGGTGCCGTCGGTGGCCACGATCTGGCGGGTGCTGTCCCGGCGGGGCTTTGTCACCCCGCAGCCCCACAAGCGGCCCAAGAGCTCGTGGCGGCGGTTCCAGGCCGAGCTGCCCAACGAGTGCTGGCAGGCCGACACCACCCACTGGGCGCTCGCCGACGGCAGCGACGTGGAGATCCTCAACGTCATCGACGACCACTCCCGCCTGCTGGTCGCGTCGCGGGTGTTCGTGACCGCCAAGCCGCCGACGTCGTCGAGACTTCCATCTCGCCGCCGCCGACCACGGCCTGCCCGCGTCGATGCTCACCGACAACGGCGCCATCTTCACCGCCGCGTCGCGCAACGGGACCTGCGCCATCGAGCTCGAGCTGCTCGCGCTCGGCATCGACTACAAGCACTCCCGCCCCTACCACCCCCAGACCTGCGGGAAAGTCGAACGCTTCCACCAGACCCTCAAGAAATGGCTCGCCAAGCAGCCGCCGGCCGCCAACCATCGCCGGACTGCAAGCCCAGCTCGACCGGTTCGCGACCTACTACAACACCGTCCGACCCCACCGGGCCCTCGGCCGGCGCACCCCCGCCGAGGCGTTCGCCGCGCGCACCAAAGCCACCCCCCGCCGCGCCGCCATCACCGTCCCCGTCCGAGCACCGAGTCCGCCGTGACCGCGTCGACAACGCCGGCAAGGTCACCCTGCGCTACCAGTCCAAGCTCTTGCACCTCGGCATCGGGCGCCGCTACATCGGCACTCGCGTCATGCTCCTCGTCGCCGACCGCGACGTGCGAGTCATCAACAGCGACGGCGAACTACTCGCCCAGTTCACCATCGACCCCACCAAGCAACTACCAAACACAACAACGACCCGGACAACACACCTAGCGTCGTCCGGGATGTCACGCGACACCCGTCCGGGATGTCTCGCGACATCACAGTGCTCGGCACGCTCGATCTGGACGCCCCGATCGAGGAGCAGTCGTGTCGTCTCGACCGAGCGGGCCTCGAGCATGCGAGATGTGTGCGATCGCGACCGCGATGAGGCCTGGGTCCTCGAGTCGCTCGGCGAGCTCGAGAGCGGCCCATCCGTCCGCGAGCGCGGCCGGGACGTCCCCCTGGATCATGTGGCAGAGACTTCGGTCGGCGAGGAGTCGCGCCGATCTCCTGTCGTCGCCGGCGGCCTCGATGAGTGCGTCGTTGCACAGCGACACCACCACCGAAGGGGTTCGGAAGTTGCTCCCTGCGAGCTCAGCGAGCACATCCGCGCGCTCGCGCGCCCGGCTCAGCTGCATCCCGGAGTGCCTCGAGGATCGCGATGGCGCGTGGGTTGCTGCCCGAGACGCGGTGCAGGACGGCAGCTCGCCGCCGGCGGTGACGCACAAGCCGGAGATCGTCGGGTGTGAGGTCCGCGGCGAGCTCGAGAAGGTTCGCGCCGACAGCTGGCGCTCCACGTGCTCGCGGCCCCCTCGGCGGCCGCGTCGAGCTGTGCCGCGATCTCCGCGTTCGGACCCTCGGCTCCCGCGCGCGAGGTGGAGGGCGCGCTCCTCGGGGTCAGTCACGACCAGCGCGAGGCTCTCTGTGCACGGCCCGGCGCTTCCAGATGGGCGCCTGCTGGTAGCAGACGGACGCGTGGAGCGGGTGGGAGAAGCGCACCCGCTCGTCGTCGAGCACGATCAAGCCATCCGCCGCCGCGGCGGCGAACGAGCTCAGCACTGTTTCGCGGTCTCCATGCGCGGCCGCGACGACCTCCACCGTGGGTCGTGCGAGCGCGGCCGTCTCGAGGAGCACGTCGGCGGTCTCGGCCGGCAGACGCGCGAGCCGGTCTGCCAGCGCCGCGCTCAGCGTCTCGGGAACCTGCACGACGCCGGTCCTCGGTCGGCCGCGTCCCCGACCGGACCATCTCGCGTCCGACCTCGAGCGCGAAGAACGGATTGCCGTCTGTCATGGAGTGCAGCCGCACGAGCTCGGGCCGCGTCAGGTCGAGCGCGACTCGTTCGCGCAGCAGACGATGGAGTGCCGCAAGGTCGAGCGGCCCGACGTCGACCTTGGTGAGGCTGATCTGCATCGAACGAGCGGTCGAGATCGATTGGGATGCTGAGTCCGGGCGCGTGTCGGAACGTTGCCAGCACCGCGACCGGCTCGGCGTCGAGACGTCGGAGCGCGATCTGCAACGCGGCGGCGGAGGCGGCGTCCAGCCACTGGATGTCGTCCAGCGCGAGAATGCACGGACCCGCGGAGCTGAGCGCTCGGAGGGCGTCCAACACCGCGAGGCCGATCGCGAGCGGGTCCGGTGTCGCGTCGCCGGGGTCCGCGAGCAGCAGCGCTACTTCGAGCGCCCGCCGGCGGGGCCCGGCGAGCGCGGGAGCGATCGTCGTCGAACACCGGGCCGAGGAGATCCGACAACGCGGCGAACGACAGCGACGCCTCGGTCTCGATGCCGCGGCACGACAAGCACGCGGAGAACCTCGCTCGGGCGCGCCTCCACCGCCTGCTTCCCACAGGATCGTCTTGCCGATGCCCGCCGGCCCCGAGATCGACAGCGCGCTCGGTCCCCGCGGCACCGCGTCGATGAACGCCTGGATCGAGTCCAGCTCTGCCTCGCGCCCCACTGTCGCGGTGAGAGCCATAGTGCCGGCGCCATTGTGCTCTCTTACGGGCAGAGGGCGTCGGGTTCAGGCCCGCCGTAACCTGACGGCATGGCCAGGGACGAGCGACACACCGACTCGGGCATCGAGATCCGCCCGACGTACACGGCGGAGGACCTCGCCGGCTGGGATCCGAAGACGCAGCTCGGGGCACCGGGCGAACCGCCCTACACGCGTGGCATCTATCCGACGATGCACCGTGGGCGGCTCTGGACGATGCGGCAGTACGCCGGGCTTCGGCACCGCCGAGTCGACGAACGAGCGCTTCCACTTTCTGCTGAACGCGGGCCAGACCGGGCTGTCGTGCGCGTTCGACCTCCCGACGCAGATGGGTTACGACTCCGACCACCCGCGCGCCGAGGGCGAGGTCGGCAAGGTCGGCGTCGCGATCGACTCGATCGAGGACATGCGGCTGCTGCTCGCCGGCCTGCCGCTCGAGAAGGTCACGACGTCGATGACGATCAACTCGACGGCGGCGATCCTCCTCCTGCTCTACGAGCTCGTGGCGGAGGAGCAGGGCGTCGCCGCGGCCGACATCGGCGGCGGCACGATCCAGAACGACCTGTTGAAGGAGTACATCGCGCGCGGCACCTACATCTATCCGCCGCGCCAGTCGATGCGGCTGATCACCGACATCTTCGCCTACTGCAACGAGCGCATCCCCCGGTGGAACATGATCTCGATCTCCGGCTACCACATCCGCGAGGCCGGATCGACGGCGGTGCAGGAGATCGCGTTCACCATCGCGAACGGCATCGCGTACGTGCAGGCGGCGATCGACGCGGGTCTCGATGTCGACGAGTTCGGTCCGCGCCTGTCGTTCTTCTGGAACGCGCACAACAACTTCCTCGAGGAGATCGCGAAGTACCGCGCCGCGCGACGCATCTGGTACTCGCTGATGGGGGAGCGGTTCGGTGCGCAGAAGGCAGCGTCGAGGCTGCTGCGGTTCCACACCCAGACGGGTGGCTCCACGCTCACCGCGCAACAGCCTGAGACCAACGTGGTGCGCGTCGCGCTGCAGGCGCTCGCGGCGGTGATGGGCGGCACGCAGTCGCTCCACACGAACGGGTTCGACGAGGCGCTGGGCCTCCCCACGGAGCGCGCGGCGAAGATCGCCCTCCGGACGCAGCAGATCATCGGGTACGAGTCCGGAGTGGTCGACACCGCTGACCCCCTCGGCGGCTCGTACTACCTCGAGTGGCTCACCGACGAGGTCGAGGCGAAGGCGCGCGAGTACCTCGACCGGATCGACGCGATGGGCGGTGCCGTCGCGGCGATCGAGGCAGGGTTCCAGATGGACGAGATCGAAGCCGCCGCGTACGAGTACGCCAAGTCCGTGGATGACGGTGAGCGCACGATCGTGGGCGTGAACCGGTTCGTCGAGGAGACCGACGTCGAGCCCGAGGTCTTCCCGATCGACCCGGCGCTGCAGCGACAGCAAGCCGAGCGGGTTCGGGCACTGCGCGCGAACCGAGACCAGGACGCGGTGACCCACGCGCTCGACGACGTGCGCGCGGCGGCGAGCGGCACCCAGAACCTCCTGCCCCCGATGCGGGTCGCGCTCGAGAGGCGCACGACGTTGGGCGAGGTCAGCGACGCGCTCCGCGAGGTCTTCGGCGTCTACCAACCGACCCGGTTGACTCAGTCGACCAGCCGCTGTTCGTGGCGCCGCCCGGTGCTCGAGCAACCGCTAGGCGCCGCCCGAAGCATTGCGAGCCCGGCGCCGAGACTAGATGTCGCCGCTGAACGTGTCGCAGGTTCCCGGGTTCGCCGCTGTCGTAGCCGGTGGTGAACCAGCGTGAGCGCTGCTCGGCCGAGCCGTGCGTCCAGGTGTCCTGGTCGACCGTGACGTTGGCCTGCTGCTGGAGCGTGTCGTCGCCGACCGCCGCCGCGGCACCGAGGGCCTCCTCGATGTCACCTTGCTCGAGATCGCCGCGAGCGAACACCTGGTGCGCCCAGACGCCGGCGAGGCAGTCAGCCTGCAGCTCCAGGCGCACGGACAGCTCGTTGGCTCCCTCCGGGTCGTTCTGCTCCTCCTGGTGGACCTTGCCGCTGATGCCCGTGATGTTCTGGACGTGGTGGCCCATCTCGTGCGCGATCACGTACGCCTGAGCGAAGTCTCCCGGTGCTCCGAAGCGCGTCGACAGCTCGCGAAAGAAGTCGGTGTCGATGCGAACGGTGCTGTCGGCCGAGCAGTAGTGCGGCCCGACGCCCGAGTCGGCAAACCCACACGCTGACTGCGTGCCCGCCCGAGAACAGCACGAGCTCCGCGGGCTGGTACCCCGAGATCTGCTGCTCCCAGAGCGACTGCGTGTCGTTGAACACGAAGACCACGAAGTCCGTGAGCGGATCAGGCGCGTCCAACGACTGCCCGGCGGGCGCGGCCTGGACTCCGGTCACGTCCTCGAGCACGTCTCCGACGTCGAAGCCTCCGCCGCCTCCGGTCAGCGCTCTGCTTCCCAGGAAGGCGACCACCAGGACCACGATGAGGCCCACGACGCCGCCGCCCTTGCCCAGCGAGCCCATGCCGCCGATCACCGACCCCAGGCCCCCGAGCCCACCGGTGGATCCACCCTGACCGCGCTCGTCGCGGACATGCTCGGTCGACGTCCCGCGCTTCCACTTCATGAGATCCCCTTCACTGTCCTGAGCGTCGTTCCCGGTTGACGACTCGGCAACACCCATGTTGCTGGTGTTGCTGCTGTTAGCGTTGTGGCTGCTGTGGTCACTCGCCAGCAGTCCTCCGCGTCCCGCCGCTCCTCGGGGGCATCGGGTTCGAAGTCGTCGCGGCCCGCCCCCGATTCGGGCGGATGGCGGGAGGCGATCTCGGGCCACGAGGGTGACCTCGCCGGTCTCGCCTGCCTCGTCGTCGCGCTCGTCGCCGGCCTCGGGATCTACGCGGACTGGGCCGGCGTCGTGGGCACCGCCCTGCGTGAGGGCATCGGGCTCCTCGTCGGCTGGGTGCGGCTGGCCGTGCCGATCGCGCTGGTCTTCGTCGGCATCGCGCTGATCCGGGGTCGGGCACCCGCCGAACGCATCCGCCTGGCCTTGGGGTTCGCGCTGCTCACGATCTCCGCGACCGGCCTCCTCGAGCTGGCGCTCGGCCCCGGTCAGTGGGACGCCGCGCTCGACGAGTTCCGCGACGCGGGCGGGCTCCTCGGGGCCGCGGCAGCGCTCCCCATGGAAAGGGTGCTCGCCACCGCTGGCGCCACCCTCGTGCTCGTCGGCGTGGGCTTGGCCGGCGTGCTCATCCTCACCCGAGCGACGCTCCAGGCGCTCGCGTCCGGCGCCGCGAGCGGCGTGCGACCGGTGCACGCCGCGGCGAGGCGCGTCGTCGGTTCGGTGTCCACGCTCTCCGCTGAGCGCTTCGGTGCCGGCGACGGCACGGTGGTCGATGTCCGCGAGACCGCGGAGCCGACCGAGTCGGTCACCCTGATCTACGACGCGGACGAAGAAGACGAAGAGGACGAAGAGGACGACAGGACGCGACGCCGAGCTCGATGTCGCGCTCGATGACGAGGACGCCGACGACGACAGCGAGCCGGAAGCGGCCGTCGTCGAGCAGCTCGAGATCCCGCTCGGTCCGGCAGCCGCAAAGGGATCATGGAAGCTGCCATCGCTCAACCTGCTCGTCGCGGAGCTCGGCGCAAGAGGTCGACGAGCGACTGGTCGAGGAGGCCGGCCGGGTGCTCGAGGCGGCGCTCGCGGCCCACGGCGTCGAGACGCGGCTCGTCGGCATGATCGTCGGCCCGACCGTCACCCGGTACGAGCTCGAGCTCGGCGCCGGGCGTGAAGGTCGCTCGCGTCACGAGCCTCCACAAGGACATCGCGTACGCGATGGCCTCGCCCGACGTGCGCATCCTCGCCCCGATCCCTGGGCGCTCAGGCCATCGGCGTCGAGGTGCCGAACCGGCAACGCCACCTCGTCGCGCTGGGCGACATCCTCAGCTCGTCGGAAGCGCGGAAGGCTTCGCACCCGCTCGAGGTCGCGGTGGGACGCGACATCACCGGCCGTGCCGTGCTGATGAACCTGGCGACGATGCCTCACCTGCTCGTCGCGGGCGCGACCGGCGCCGGCAAGTCGAGCTGCATCAACTCGATCGTGACGTCGATGCTCATGCGCTCGACTCCCGACCAGGTGCGCATGATCCTCGTCGACCCGAAGCGCGTCGAGATGGGCCAGTACAACCGGCTGCCGCACCTCCTCACTCCGGTGGTCACCAACCCGAAGAGGCCGCGAACGCGCTCGCGTGGGCGGTCAAGGAGATGGAGCGCCGCTACGACCTGCTCGCACGAGATCGGCGTCCGCGACATCACCGGCTACAACGCGGCGTACGACCGCGGCGAGCTGGTGCCGCCGCTCGGCTCGGAGCGACAGTACGAGCGGCTGCCGTTCATCCTCGTCGTCGTCGACGAGCTCAACGACCTCATGATGGTCGCCGCACGCGACGTCGAGGATTCGATCTGCCGCATCGCCCAGATGGCTCGTGCCGTCGGCATCCACCTCGTGATCGCGACGCAGCGACCGTCGGTGAACGTGATCACCGGCGTGATCAAGGCGAACATCCCGGCCCGCCTCGCGTTCGCGGTGTCGAGCCTGGCCGACAGCCGCGTCATCCTCGACCAGCAAGGCGCCGAGCGGCTCATCGGCCAGGGCGACATGCTGCTGCTCGGGTCCGGCATCGAGCGTGCCGCAGCGCGTGCAGGGCGCGTGGGTCAGCGAGGAAGAGGTGCGCAAGGTCGTCGGCCACTGGCGCCGCCAGGCGCGGCGAGCCCGGCTACGTCGTCCGGCATCGAAGGCGACGACGACGCCGGCTGCCGGAGGCGGTCTGTCGACATTCGGCGGAGACGACGATGACGACGAGGAGCTGATGCGCCAGGCCATGGAGCTCGTCGTGCGCTCGCAGCTCGGCTCGACGTCGATGCTGCAGCGCAAGCTCCGCGTCGGCTTCGCGCGCGCCGGGCGCCTCATGGACCTGCTCGAGCAGCGCGGCGTCGTCGGCCCGTCCGAGGGATCCAAGGCGCGGGCGGTGCTGATGACGCCCGAGGAGCTCGACGGCATCCTCAGCAGCGACTCGTGAGCACCGCTCCCGGGCGAACCTCATGATCGGGTCGGCGCGCTGCCGACGAGGTTGGGGGCATCCGTTGAGGATGCTGCATCCGGTTGGAACCGGTTGTCGTCGCGTGCATCCGCGAGGGTGTAGCCGGGAGGGGAACCGCTCGGGCTTCGCCCGAGTAGGTCCTTTCGGTTGGCGATGGAGATCGGGGAAGGCCGGGTGCGGCTCCCTGAGCGGATGCGCCGCCACCGCGAGCCCGGGAGTGCTACCGCATGCCCCAACCTGCGTCGCCGTCCTCGATCGGGCGCCGCCGCTTCCTCACGTCGCTCGCCGCGCTCGCGGGCGGCGGGTTCGCCACGCTCGTCGGTGTCGCACCGCCCGCGGGCGCAGCTGACACCGTGACCCTGTGGCGGTTGAACGCGAGCTGGGGCTATCCGGTCGGACCCAACGGCAAGACGCGGTGCACCTGCCGTGCCTGCCACCTCCACGCGGCGAACAAGATCTTCCGGACGAGCGATGCCGCGGTTGCCGCGCGGATCCACCCCTGCTGCCTGTGCCAACCCGAGTCGTTCGTCGTGCCGGCCGGTTGCGTCACGGCGCTGTTCGCGTCTTCGGGTGGAGACGCGACTGATCGGCGCTACGAGGGCGTCGCCGCGGCGCTCTCGGGGTGCTTCGCGACCTCGCCGCCGCCGACGGCCGTTCACCTCGCACATCGTCACCGCTTCCGCTCAGCTCGTCGACGTCCGCGCCCCCGCAACGTGCACCGGTTCCCGGGGCAGCATCTCGCACCGTCCTCGGGCTCGACGGGTCGCCCACCGCGACGCGACCCGCACCGACGTCCCGCAGGCCACATCGCCGAGCGCTGAAGCGAACGGCGACACCCTTCCTGTGACTGGGATCGACCTCGGCCCGGTCGTCGTCGCGGCGGGAGTCTTGACTGCGGCGGGAGCAGTAGCGACCGTCGTGGCGCACGGAGCCGAAGCCGCCAACCGAGACTGAGGCGCAACCGGACACCGGACGGACGCGAGCCGACCAGCGATAACGTCCGCGCCGTGCCCACCGTCCCGTCGCGCGATCTCTGCGCGGTCCCGAACCCGCACCCGGGCCGCGACTACGTGGTCTCGTGCGAGACGTCCGAGCTCACGTGCCTCTGCCCGATGACGGGGCAGCCCGACTTCGCGACGGTGCGCATCGAGTACGTGCCCGACGCGTCGATCGTCGAGCTCAAGTCGCTCAAGCTCTACCTGTGGTCGTACCGCGACGAAGGGACGTTCCACGAGGACGTGACGAATCGCATCCTCGATGACCTCGTGGCTGCGATCGCGCCGCGCCGCATGACAGTGCACACGACCTGGCTGCCTCGCGGCGGCATCACGACGGAGGTAACCGCTACCCATGGCTGAGCTGCGTGAGATCACGACCGGGCTGCGCTTTCCCGAGGGGCCGATCGCGATGCCCGACGGCAGCATCGTGCTCGTCGAGATGTTCGGGCCCGCCATCACCCGGGTGAAGCCCGACGGCACGAAGGAGGTGATCGCAGAGGTGCCCGGGCGGGCCCAACGGCATCGCGATCGGCCCCGACGGCGCGATCTACGTGTGCAACAACGGCGGATGCTTCACTCCGGTCGATCTCGGCGGGCTGATGCTGCCGGGGCCGTTCGATCCGAGTCGGTACATCGGCGGTCGGATCCAGCGCGTCGACATCGCGACCGGGGCGGTCACCGACCTCTACACCGAGTGTGACGGCCATCCCCTCCGCGCTCCCAACGACCTCGTGTTCGACGAGAGCGGCGGCATGTGGTTCACCGATCACGGCGTCCGCGAAGAGCGCACGAGCGACCGCACCGGCATCTACTACGCGAAGGCCGACGGATCGCTGATCAAAGAGGTGATCTTCCCGGTCGATTCGCCGAACGGCATCGGGCTCTCGCCGGCGGGCGACATGGTCTATTACGCGGAGACCCACGCGGGCCGTGTCTTCCAGCGTCGCATCACCGGGCCCGGTGAGGTCGCGCCCGTGGCTCCGCTCGACTTCGGCGCGATGTTGCTGTGCGGGCTGCCCGGCCTCTCGCTGCTCGACTCGCTCGCCGTCGACGGCGACGGCAACGTCTGCGTCGCGACGATCGCGGAGAACGCGGGCGTGACGGTGATCTCACCCGCGGGCAAGGTGATCGAGCACGTCGACACCGGCGACTTCCTCACCACGAACATCTGCTTCGGCGGCGACGACCTCCGCACGGCGTACATCACGGTGTCGTCGAGCGGACGTCTGCTCGCGACCGAGTGGCCGCGGCCGGGGCTGAAGCTCGCCTACTGAGTCATCGCACTCGTGTCAGCGCCCGCGGAACGACAGGTGGCCGCTTCTCCATGAACGCGGCCTGCCCTTCGCGGTAGTCGTCGGACCGGAAGCACGCCTCGACGAGCGACGCCACGCGGTCGAGATCGCGCTCTTGACGGATCTCGCCGCGCTTCGCGGATGGCGACCTTGAGGGACCTGACGGTGAGCGGGGCGTTGTCGCGGATCGCGCCCGCCAGCGACCAGACCTCATCCCGCAGGTTCTCGGTGGGCACGACCCGGTTGACGAGTCCGACGTGCAGCGCCTCGTCGGCGGTGAGACGCCGCGCCGAGAACAGGATCTCGCTGGCCCACGACGGGCCGACGAGCTGCATGAGCTGGTCGACGCCGCCGAAGCCGTAGCCGAGTCCGAGCCGGGCGGCGGGCACGCCGAACTGGCTGTCCTCGGCTGCAGATGCGGATGTCCGCCTGCAGCGCAGTGAGCAGTCCGCCGCCGATGCAGTAGCCGCGGATCATGGCGATGATCGGCTTCTCGAGCTCGACCCACGCTCGAGCCGCGTCGACCTGACCGGCGTCGAAGTCGGCTCGCGCCTCCGGCGTCGTGCGTTGCGTCCCGAACTCGCTGATGTCGGCGCCCGACACGAACGCCTTCTCGCCGGCTCCCGTCAGCACGACGACTCGCACGGCGTCGTCGGCCTGCAGCGCGCGCAGCACGCCGGGCAGCGCCTCTCGAATCGGTGCGGAGAGGGCGTTGTGCTTGGTCGGGTTGTTGAAGGTGACGAGCGCGATGCCTTCGTCGATGTCGCACAACAGCTGCTCGGTGCCGGTGTCGATCATGCCCACTGCTCCAGCACCTCCTCGACCGAGGCAGAACCTTCCCCGGCCGCGGTCCGCACCGTCGTGATGCCGTCCATGTTGACGGGGTTGCGGATGACGTCGAGGGCGACCATGTCGAGGTGCTGCACCTGCTCGTCTGCGAACACCTCGTCCACCGAGTAGACGGGCCCGCACGGCACCCCGGCCGCGTTGAGCACCTCGACCCATTCGGCCGTGGTGCGCTGGCGCGAGCCGCTCGGCGACGATGTCGTTGAGCGCGGCACGGTTGGCCGACCGCTTGGTGCCGCTGTCGAAGCGCGGGTCGCGCGGCAGATCGGGAAGGTCGATGGCCTCGCAGAAGCGATGGAGCAGCCGGCCCGACGGGCCCGCGATGTTCACCCATCCGTCCTTCGACTTGAAGCACCCCATGGGCACGAGCGTGGGGTGGTGATTCCCCTCCTGCACGGGCACTTCGCCGTCGATGGTCCACCGCACCGCCTGGAGGTCCATCATCGAGATCATCGTCTCCAGCAGCGACGTGCGCACCCAGCGTCCGACGCCGGTGCGCTCCCGCTCGTGCAGTGCAACGAGGATGCCGATCGCGAGGTGGAGCCCCGCCGACGAGGTCGCTCACCGGGATGCCGACGCGCGTCGGTTCGGTGTGCGGCAACCCCGTGACGCTCATCAGCCCGCCCATGCCTTGCGCGATCTGATCCACGCCGCCCCGATCTGCGTACGGACCGTCTTGCCCGAAGCCCGAGATCGACCCGTACACGAGGCGTGGGTTGCGGGCGTGCACGATCTCCCACCCGAACCCGAGCTTGTGCTTGACCGATGGCCGCATGTTCTCGACGAGCACGTCGGCGCGATCGACCAGCCGCAGCAGGGCGTCCGACGCGCCGTCGGCCTTCAGGTCGAGCGGCACGATGCGCTTGTTGCGATGGAGGTTGCGGGCGTCGCTGCCCACGCACGCCCGCAGGATCAGACGGCGGCTCGACCCGCACCACGTCGGCGCCCCAGTCCGCGAGCTGCCGCACGCACTGCGGCCCTGCTCTGGCGATCGTGAGGTCGACCACCCGGATGTCGTCGAGGGGAAGGCTCATCGCCGTCCATTCTCTCGCTCGCGCGCTCTTGCTCACACGGGCAGGATCCTGGCCCGGTCTCGGGAGAGCCCCGGCCAGTAGCCTTTCGGGACATGGCCCACCGGTTCTACATCGAGACCTTGGGCTGCCCGAAGAACCAAGTCGACTCCGACAAGATCGTCGGCACGCTGCTCGCCGACGGCCTCCGGCCTACCGAGTGCGTCGACGAAGCGGACCTCGTCGTCGTCAACACGTGCGCGTTCATCGAAGAGGCGCGGCAAGAGTCGGTCGACACGATCCTGACGCTGTCCGCGGCGCGCAAGACCGGTGCCCGCATCGTCGTCACCGGGTGCCTCGCCGAGCGGTATGGCAGCGAGCTCGCCGACGCGCTCCCCGAGGTCGACACCGTCGCTGGGTTCGGAGTGCCGGTCACCCTCACGGTCAAGCGGGGCTCGGCCGCCCCGTCGCTCGACCTGCTCAACCTTCCCCGCCCGCCCGCTTCGGCGCCGTGGGCGTACGTGAAGATCGCGGAGGGCTGCGACCGCACCTGTGGCTTCTGCGCGATCCCGTCGTTCCGCGGGCCTCAGCGCAGCCGCACCCCCGACTCGATCCTCGCCGAGGTCGACCAGCTCGGCGCGCAGGAGATCGTGCTCGTCGCACAGGACCTGGCCTCGTACGGGAAGGACGTTCCCGGGCTCGGCGCGGGCGCGATCGTTCCCCTCGTGGAGAAGGTCGCGGCCCAGGTCCCGCGGGTGCGTCTCCTCTATTTGTATCCCTCTGACCTCAGCGAGGGTCTGATCGATGTGATCTGTGAGGGGAGCGTCCCGTACTTCGACCTCTCCCTGCAGCACGTGTCGAAGCCCCTGCTGCGGCGCATGCGCCGTTGGGGTGACGGCGACCGGTTCCTCCGCCGGATCGGCGACATCCGCGAGCGGCGGCCCGACGCGGCGTTCCGCACGAACTTCATCGTCGGCTATCCGGGCGAGACGGAGGAGGATCACGACCAGCTCCTCGCGTTCGTCGACGAAGCCCAGCTCGACTGGTGCGGGTTCTTCGCCTACTCGAAGGAGGAGGGCACGTACGCGGCCGATCTCGACGGCGTCGTCGCCGCTCCGCTGATGGCCGAGCGCCTGGGCGAGCTGCGTGAACGCCAGGACGACATCACGGCGCGTCGCCGCGAACGACCTCATCGGTGAGCAGCTCGAGGTGCTTGTCGACCGGCCGGGCGTCGGGCGGAGCCACCGCGAGGCCCCGGAGATCGACGGCATCGTCGAGATCCCCGAGCAGCTCGCGATCGGATCGTTCGCGACGGTGGTCGGTGACGGGCGCGATGGGTCCGGATCTCGTGGCGGTGCCGCGTCTGATGGCGACCAGCTTCGGTCCGTCCGCGCTGGCGACCCCGGCCAACGGCGTGACCGTGGCGCGGCTGCTCACCGCACCGCTGCTGTTCGCCATGATCGAGGGCACCGAGGGGTCGTGGGCCGCCTTCCTGGTGTGGACCGCTCTCTGCGTCACCGACGGCATCGACGGCATCCTCGCCCGCCGCCACGGCACGACGCGTTCCGGTGCGTTCCTCGACCCGCTCGCCGACAAGGTGCTCGTGCTCGGAGCGATGTTCGCCCTCGTGCAAGAGGACGTCTTCTGGTGGCTGCCGGTCGGGTCTGATCGCCGTGCGCGAGGTCGCGATCAGCATGTACCGCAGCTTCGCGGGCAAGCAGGGGATCACGATCCCGGCGCGCCGAGGAGCGAAGCTGAAGACGCTGTGTCAGCAGCTCGCGGTCGGGTTCGCTGCTGGCCCCGCCCCTCGCGGACGAGCGCTGGCTCTTCAACACGTTCCTGTGGGTCGCCGTGGTGCTCACGCTGGTCACGGGCGCGCAGTACTTGCTCGACGCCCGCCGCGTCGCTCGCCAGCAGCTCGCGTGAGCCTGCGCTGCGAGGTCGTCGCCGTCGGCACCGAGCTGCTCCTCGGTCAGGTCGTCGACACGAACTCCTCGTGGATCGGTGAGCAGCTCGCGCTCTCCGGCATCGACTCCCACTTCCAGACGAAGGTCGGCGACAACCGGGCCCGCATCGTGTCGGTGCTGCGACTCGCGCTCGACCGCAGCGACGCGGTGATCGTCTGCGGAGGTCTCGGCCCGACGCACGACGACATCACGCGAGAGTGCATCGCGGAGGTGATGGGTGTCGGGCTCGAACGAGACGAGGCGATCGCGGATCACATCCGCGAGATGTTCGAGAGCCGGGGCCGCCGGATGGCCGACAACAACCTGCGCCAGGCCGACGTTCCCGTCGGTGCCTCGATCATCCCGCAGCGCCGAGGTACCGCGCCCGGTCTGATCTGCCCCGTCGGCGACAAGGTGATCTACGCGGTTCCGGGCGTGCCGCACGAGATGAAGGAGATGCTCGAGCGGGCGATCGTTCCCGATCTGCGCATTCGCTCCGGTGACACCGCGGTCATCGTCAGCCGGACGCTGCGGACGTGGGGCGAGAGCGAGTCCGGGCTGGCGGAGATCCTCGCGCCGCTGATCGAACGGCTCGACACCACGGGCAATCCGACGCTGGCGTTCCTCGCGAGCGGCATCGAGGGTCTGAAGGTGCGGCTGACCGCGAAGGCGGGGTCCGAGGAAGCCGCGCGCGCGCTGCTTGCCGTGGAGGAGCCGAGGTGCGCGCGACCCTCGGACGGCTCGTGTTCGGCACCGACGACGAGAACATGGAGAGCGCCGTGCTGTCGCTCCTGCGCTCGCAGGGCCGCACTCTGGCGCTGGCCGAGTCGGTCACGGGCGGCCTCGTCGCGGCGCGGCTCACCGCGGTGCCGGGCGCAGTCCGACGTCTTCCGGGGATCCGTCGTGTCGTACGCGACGGGAGTGAAGCAGCACATCCTCGGCGTGCCGGAGGGTCCCGTCGTGTCGGAGGAGGCCGCGATGGCGATGGCCGAGGGCGCGTGCCGCGTCATGGATGCCGACGTCGGCCTCGCGCTCACCGGCGTCGCCGGTCCCACCGAGCAAGACGGTCAGCCCGTCGGCACCCTGTTCGTCGGGCTGTGCATCGACGGCGCGGTGCGAGGCGGCACACCTGCGCTTGCCGGGCGACCGCGATCAGATGCGGCAGTTCGCCGACCATCTCGGCGCTCAACCTCCTGCGGTTGCGTCTGCTGGATCGGGTCGAGGTCGGCTGAGCGAGCGTCTCTTCGTCGCGGTCTGGCCTCCCGACGAGGTGCTCGACGAGATCGAGTCACTCCCGCGCCCCGAGCTGCCCGGTGTGCGGTGGACGGGAAGGGCGCAGTGGCATGTCACCCTCCGCTTCCTCGGCGAGGCCGACGGAATCCGTGGTCCGCCAGGCGCTCGATGGCGTCGAGGCGCCGGTCGTCGAGGCGCACCTCGGCCCCGAGGTGAGACGACTCGGGAGGGGCGTGCTGTGCATCCCCGTGTCAGGGCTCGACGTCGTCGCTGCAGCCGTGATCGACGCGACGAGGTCGATCGGTCGTCCGCCCGAGCATCGTGACTTCCGCGGCCACCTCACGATGGCGCGCGCTCGACGGGCGGGTGCCCCGAGTACCCGCAGAGATCGACTGTCGATGGACGGTTGCTACGTTCGCCCTCGTGCGCAGTCACCTGGGAGGCGGGCCGGCCCGCTACGAGACCGTGGCCACCTGGCCCTTGCAGCCATGACCGACGTCGCCGCGGACCCGCACGCGGCGGTCGTCGAGGCGTTCGCCGCGGACGGAGTCGAGTTCGAGGTCATGGACTGCGATCCAGACTTCGCGGACACGGCAGCGTTCTGCGAGCGGTACGGCATCGCACCCGACGAGTCGGCCAACACGATCCTCGTCGTCGGCAAGTCCGAGCCGAGGCGCTACGTCGCCTGCGTCGTGCTCGCCACGACACGACTCGACGTCAACGGCATCGTGCGCCAACGGCTCGGCGTGAAGAAGGCGTCGTTCGCGTCGGCCGACGAGACACGCGAGCTCACCGGCATGCTCATCGGGGGAGTGACGCCGGTCGCGCTGCCCGACGACGATCCCGATCTGGGTCGACGCCGCGGTGATGAAGCCGGCGTCGATCGTGCTCGGCGGAGGCGACCGGTCGACGAAGCTGCGGATGACCCCGGCGACGCTCGCCGCGCTGACCGGGAGTCGAGGTCGTAGAGGATCTCGGGAAGCCGGTCGAGTCGCCCTAGAAGAACGTGCTCAGGTTGCGAGCGAGCAGCACGGTCTGATCGAGCAGGATCCAGCGCTTCGCGATCTTGAAGCTGTCGCCGTCGCGGCGCAGGGTGTCGCACCGCTTGCCCACCGACGCGTCCTCCTCGGACTTCAACCGCGTGCGGTAGATGTGGAAGTTGGCCTCGACATCCAGTTCGTCGCCGCGGTCGGCGACGATGCGCACGTTGTGGATCATGTGGCGAGTGCGCCGACGGCGGATCTTCTGCCCACGAGGTGCCAGACAAGAACTTACAGTACACGCCCGTTCAACAGCATCTTGTCGTCGTCGAAGTAGGCCATCTCGCCCGGCTTCGTGAACTCCTTGTCGAGCTCGCGCACGTTGCGCGCGCGCGTGCGGCGGATCGGCATGAAGTAGTGGGTGTCGTCGGTGAACAGCTCGATCCAGTCGGCGTAGCGATGCTCGTCGAGGATGGCCGCTTCCTCGTAATAGAACTGCTCCACGTCGTCTTGCAGCAGCATCCTGGAGAGCCGCCGCGGGTCGACCATCGCTTCTTCGTCAACAGCCATCGCGTCGCTCCTCACAGAAAGTCGCCGGGAGTCGTGTTCTCCCGGAGCGTGTCCCAGTCGGTGCCCTTCATCCACTCGGCCCGGGCCGCGTAGGTCCACAGCTGAGCGTGCTCGTTGGTGCAGCCTTCGATGCGGGCGCGCCCGCGGTCGTCACGGATGATCTTGCCCCGCCCGAGATCCATGCAGAGGAGTTGCGGCATGCGGCGGCTCGCCAGTCCCCGCGTCTGCATCGTGCTCTGAGACCAGTTCTCACCGTCCTCCTGCTCGAGCAGTCCCGCTGGCCCGAAGATGTGATTGGTCACCATCAGGTTGACCTTGCGTGCCTCTTCGCTCGCGTCGGCATCCTCGAAGCTGTACCACCAGATCTCCGTCTGGTTCGGCGAGCGTGGGATGCGCAATGACAGCTGGTTGGTGCCCGTGATCCAGCTCGTGGGGAAGATGTTCGGGTGCCCACCTACCTGGGCGCCGATCGGCGACAGCACTTCGAGGACTTCGGGCTTTTCTCTCCAGGAGTGATCGATCAATCCGCCGGCATCACCCAAGCCCTTGGCGCTCGGGCCACCGATCGCGTGGCCGTATTCGGCGACGAAGGTCATCTCGTCGATGCCGCTACCGCCGAGGCCGGCGGGAATCGGAAGATCGTCGCCCTGCGTCGTCTTTGCGCCGCCGACGTCGACCACGACGTCCGGCGACGGCGGGATGATGCCTGACGCCATCGCCGACATGTGCGTGACCTGTGGGTGATACCAGTCGAACAGGTTGTCGACGGCGAACTTCCAGTTGCAGTCGATCAAGAATTTTTGGATGCCCGGAATCACCCTGGCATGTTCCCGCATGGCGAGGAGATCGATGCCGAGGCGACCCGTGGGTCCGAGGTAGTCCTCGAGCGGTGGTGCGGTTGGGTCCATGGTGGCGAAGACGAAACCGTGATAACTGGCGATCTCCGCGACCTGACCGAGGCCGTGTTGGGTCATGTCGAGATCGCCCTTGTAGAAGCGGTCGAGTCCCGGAACGCCGATCAGGTTGCCGGCGAGGTCGTAGGACCACCCGTGATACGTGCACATGAAGACCTTGGTGTTGCCCTCATGAGCACGGCACCACGTTTCCACGGTGCGCGCAGGTGTTGAGCAGACCCTTGATCGTGCCGTCCTTCTGACGGACCGCGAGGACGTTGTCGAGACCAAACCGGCGTTCTCGAAGAAGTCCCCAGGGCCTTGGGGACCTGAGACTCGTGGCAAAGGAACTGCCAGGCCCGGCCGAAGATGAGCTCCATCTCGGCGTCGAAGATCTCCTGGTCGCTGAAGATCCTCCGATCGATCTCACCTCTCTCGACAGAGACGAGGCCATCGACGGAGAAGGTTTCGGTGATCGCCATGACCGCAGGATCCCACGCCCCACGAGCCGGGCACACGTCGCCCGTTCCGTCAGGGGGGAAAGCGTCAGCGGTAGGGCCGCTTGGCGGTGTTCTCCTTGCCGTCCTCCCAGCGCTCCCAGTGCAAGACCTCTGAGAGCGGGCGTCGGGTCGTCGGCCCGTACCGCTCCTTGTCGGGGTAGCCGAGGGGGATGAAGGCGACAGGCTCGACGTCCTCGGGGATGGCGAGCGCCTTCTTCGTGGCTTCGACTGAGGGACCGCCGAGGAGTCCGGTCAGCACCGCGCCGAGGCCGAGGCCTCTTGCCGCGAGGAGAAGGTTCTGGACGGCGGGGAAGATCGATCCGTAGGCGCCCGGGCCGGGCATCGTGCTGCACACCGCGATCCAGACGGGGATGTCGTCGAGGTGGTCGACCATCACCTTGAGCTTCGGGAAGGGAGGCGGGTCGCCCGGCTGTCCGCGGCCGAGGGCAGCTTGGTACATGCCGTCGAAGGTGCGCCGGGCGATGGAGGCCAGCTCTGCTCGCGTCTCGGTGCCGCGCACCACGATGAAGGCCCACGGCTGGCTGTTGCCTCCGCTCGGTGCCTTCGTGGCGGCCTCGACAACCTTCTCGATGAGCTCGTCGGGAACGGGGTCTGGCTTGAAGCTGCGAGAATCACGCGTTGGGAGTAGATCGCCTCGAACAGCCCGATGTCGCTCATCGACATACTGAACGGCCCACGGG
Organism: uncultured Acidimicrobiales bacterium; assembly: GCA_963747215.1. GTDB lineage: Bacteria > Actinomycetota > Acidimicrobiia > Acidimicrobiales > DATKAS01 > DATKAS01. The sequence continues at coordinate 901 of CAVVET010000027.1, read as the reverse complement.
GAGAAGGGTCAACGGGTGAGTGCCATCCCTCAGAACGACATGGCTCGTCCCCTGGCGCTCATGCGGCAGAGTCCACGCATGGCGCTCTCGTCCGATGACCTCGCTGGTCTCGTCGACCTCGACCGCGGCACTGTCGCAGGGCACACGTTCACCGACGACGACATCTATGAGATCGAGCTCGAGCACGTCTTCGCACACACGTGGTGCTTCCTCTGTGACACCGACAGCGCTGGCCGGACCCCGGCAGCTCATGAGCACCTTCACCAGGGAGAGCCGGTTGGCGCGTAGCTGCTCCGTCGAAGGCGACGCAGGCTCAGAGCGATGCTGAACTCCTGCCGCCACCGGGGCCTGCAGGTGTGCGGTCCGTCGGGACAGGCGGCGCAGCTGACCTGCGGGTACCACGGATGGGTCTATGACCTCGACGGCCGGCTCGTCGGCGTCACCGGCGGCGACGAGCAGTTCTCGCAGTGGGCACGCGACCGGGACCTCGGCCTGGTGCCGGTGACACGCACCGACGAGATCGGCCATCTGCTGTTCTGCAGCTGGGACGCCGAGTGGGCACCCGTCGCTGATGACGAGCAGGCCGGACCCTCTCGGCCGCCATTCACGAGGTCCGCCAGGGCTTCGCACTGCTACGGCATTCCCAACCGGCGGCGCGAGTGGACGTGAACTGGAAGGTTGCCCTGGAGGCGTTGGTCGGGATCGCTGCGGTCGAAGGTGGCGTCACGCTGTTTCCTGCGTTCGCGGCGCTCCCGTCACGCGAACTGGTGATTTCCATCCTTCCGAAAGGCCCGACAGCGTGCGAGCTGTCGCTGTCGTCGCCGTCGGCTCTGTCGGACGAAGCGACAAAGGCGCCTACGCGTCGCGATCGACACACGACTGGAACCTGAGGGTCCGCGTG